>CAWDCR010000007.1:0-170080 GCA_963800915.1 uncultured Gammaproteobacteria bacterium | reverse complement strand
ACAATGGGCTATGGCGGGCTTGATCGTCGCGGTCGCTCTGGTTTCGGCGACCTATATGGCGGATATGAATCGTGCTCATGAGCGGGTCAGCGGAAAGGGAACCGTCATAGCGTCACCATACGGGGATATCGAATACTCCGAGGGCGGAGCAGGCCCTGCTGTTCTGGTGATTCATGGGAGCGGTGGTGGTTACGATCAGGGTGAACTCATTGCGCAGGCGGTGCTGAGCGACGAGTTCCACTGGATCGCGCCGTCGCGGTTTGGCTACTTACGCTCGGGTGTCCACGAAGGTGCCACGTGGGACGACCAGGCACATGCCTATGCATATTTGCTCGACTCTATGGGTATCGACAAAGTCGCGGTCGTTGCAATGTCTCAGGGCGGGCCATCCGCTCTGCTATTTTCGGTATTGCACTCTGAAAAAGTCTCTTCACTGACGCTCATCTCTTGTGGTGTGGCCGCGTCATCCACGCAAGATCAGGCACATGCCAACGAGAAGGGTGACATGCTGACCGAGATCTTCAAGCATGACCCTTACTACTGGGTCATCTCCAAGGTGTTCAGAAGACAGCTCATGGGACTGATGGGGGCTGACGATGCCGTCATTGCCAAACTTACTCCCGAACAACGAGAATTGTTTGAACACTTCATCGACTATATGAACCCGGTGTCGTTGCGGTCCGCCGGTGCCGCTTTCGACAACCAGGCAACGCTGCCCGGTGAGAGGATTGCAGCAATCGTGGCTCCGACCTTGATCTTTCACGCCACGGACGACACGCTACAGCTGTACCACAATGCAGAGTCCGCTGCCGCGACTATCCCGAATGCGAGCCTGATTCGTTTCGAAAGAGGTGGCCACTTCCTGATAGGTGTGGAGCAACAAACCATAAGCGAAGCCGTGCAAATTCACGTCGTTAACCACACTGACGCTGACTCCCGATAGGGTAGGCAATCGTGCCCCTACGGCGACGGTTGGCGACTGGGAATTCCCGGGGTCGCCAATGCAGGCGTTTGCTTATTGCGGGAAGCGGTCATCGGATACAACGTACTGTCCATAAAAGTAGGGCGCGTGAGGCCTCCCAACTTTTCCACAAAAGTTGGGTACCCACGAATTGAGCGGCGTGCTTGCTACTTAACGAAGTAGGGGGAGAGACAATTCCCGGCCAATACTTGCCGCTCACGAACGGTTGGATTGCTGCTGAATCCTGCCGCTCAAACTACTATTTTTCGTGTACGTTGGGCGTCTGGAAATGACCCAAGGGCGAGATTTCAGGCGCAATGCCAACCACCTAGTTCGTAGTTAGCTCGCTGGACCGTAAGTATCTGTAATCATTAATAAGACGTTGGGGCGCTCGTTGCATGAATTGCCCTACTACGCACAACGACACAGCACTGATTTACGCAGAAATCACGCAGGCTCGACCTGAATTCAATAGCTGCGAGATCAGCGTCAAGACATCGGCTGATGGTATTTTTTTAGGTCCTCCAGCTGAACATATTCGTAGTCGAACCCGAAACAACGTGGCGCAACAACGTCCAGAGCTGCGGCCGACCGGTAGTATGCCGGGCAACCGACGCCGACTACGGTCACGCGTTGTCCGTAGCGGAGCCGCTCGGCATTGATCGGCGTAGATGTTTCGTAGTCGAGGACTGTGATCAGGTCCGGCACCGAAGCGACGACCTGATCGTCGATACGAGCCAATAGAAACTCGTTCTTGATGTTGAGTTTCAACTGCGGCTCAGAGCTGTCAAACGACTCGATGACAGCTTCGCCAATATCGAATCCACCAACGATAGAGCTTGTGTGATCGACCACTTTCCCAGTGTAGATGTGGCATAGCTCGCCGTAGATCGAGCGGTCGAACGCCTTGGCCAGCGGTTCGAAAATGCGATGCGCGTTGCCGCGATACTCGCGCAGTATTCGTCCGATTTCCGTTGAGAATGTGATTGTATCGGGCACGATGGACGACTTTAGTTGCTCGCCGGTCATCGGGTGTTCGACTGTTGTAATCATGCCGCCCATCGCTTGCGCCATGCCGCGGACGTGACGCTCGTAAGTTGCCGTTGAGTCGGTTGAGAATGTCACGACATTGCCTGCGTAGTCCATTCCAATAGCGGGCGTCGGGGCAACTCCGGCGATGGGATACGTCATCATTTGAGCTTCCGGTAGGGCGCGTCCCATGCCATCACCATCAACCACCGGTATTCCACGGCGTGCGGCAGCGATAATGGGAATCAGCGAATTGCCGCCGCCAATTTCGAAGGACACAACGGCGTCCACTTTCCGACCAACATGGCGTTCGAATGCTTCGAGCGCCCGTACTGCATCGTCTATAGAGGGCAATAATTCCAGGCTAACCGTTGGCGCGCCAACGCCTCCAATCGCCACTATGTACGCGTCGTCATCAAGATCGTCGACCGAAATGAGCTCGGCGGACCCGTACTCCTGCAATACCTTCTGCGCCGCCAGAAAAGTGACGTAAGGGTCACCGCCGCCGCCTGTTGCAAGAAACACTGCACCGGCGGACAAGTCCTGTAGCGCATCGGCGGTCAATTTCATGATGCTTTCTCCATCGATGCATTTTTTTGCATGGCGGCGATGTCGCCTACGACCTTCACCCGCAGGCGCGTCGTGTTACCTGCCATATAGGAAATACTGGTTTCCTCTATATCGGCCGTTCGCATAGTTGCCGCATCCGCACCGGCTGACAATGCGATTTCTATCGCCTCCGCAGTTACCTGCTCTATCGCCTCTTTTCTTGATGTCTTCTCATAGGAGACCATGCGTTCCGCTTCGCCACCGATTTGTGCTATCGCGGCACCAATTGCGTTTGCAACTCCGGCGTGTTCAGGGCGCAGCATTTCGGATGCCGCCTCCAATTTGTCAGTGACTAATACGGCGCCGCCGCCTACCAGCACAACCGGCAGAGGATCGCTGCTGGGTTTCATCTTCTCGATGCCGGTGTTCAGAATTCTCGACATTTCGCGGGTCGCTGCTGCGACGACATCGGGCGAAAGATCTGCAACACGCTTGCGATCGCCGATATCGGTATGCCCGGTCGCGACGACTATATCGGTGGCGGTCAAAGTACTCCCGCCAAATACCAGCCCCTCATTTACAAGCTGATGGCCAACGGACCGAGGTCCAATCGTCCGACCTTCCTCCGTGACCAGGCTGCCGCCACCAAGGCCAATTGCAAGAATGTCGGGCATGCGGAAATTCGTTCGCACGCCACCAACTTCGATAACAATGTTCGATTCGCGTGGAAAACCGTCCTGCAGAATACCGATATCCGAGGTTGTTCCACCGATATCGACAACAATGGCGTCGTCCAGCCCCGTAAGCTTGCACGCCCCACGAAGTGAGTTAGTAGGGCCCGAAGCGAATGTTAGCGCTGGAAAACGGCGAGCGAATTCTGCATCCATCAATGTGCCATCGTTTTGGCTGACAAAGAAACGGCAGGTCAAACCGCGATTTCGCATGGCGTCAAGAAAGGATGTTACAACGCGGTCGGCAAAACCAAGCAGGCTGGCGTTAAGCAGCGCAGCGTTCTCGCGCTCAAGGATGCCAAGCCGACCAATGCTACTCGACTCCGTGATTCGCACATTAGGGAGTGCGGCTCGGATGCGATCGGCCAGAATTCGTTCGGGCTCCGCATTCATTGGTGAAAACGCCGAGGAAATAGCAACTGCCTCAACGTTTTTTACTTTAAGGTCGTCGACAACGGATTTGATTTCCCGCTCGTCCATCTCCGCGAGCGGCCAACCATCATAGAGGTACCCACCACGAATCATGTAGACGTTGTCGCCGAGACAGTTTGATATGTCGCTGGGCCAGCCAATCTTGGGAGGAATGCCGGCGCCGGATGGCATGCCGATCCGTACCGCTGCAACTTCGGCGAGTTCGCGACGCTCGATCACGGCATTCGTAAACTGCGTTGTGCCGAGCATTACTGCTTCAATCGAGCCTTCTTTGCCAGCATGGTCTTTCAGGATCGTTTCAAGCGCATCGAGAATACCGGTCGTGACGTCAACCGTTGTCAGGGCCTTTGTTGACGCTATTACCGCATCGCCATCCAACAACACTGCGTCAGTGTGCGTTCCTCCAACATCGATACCGATTCTCAACATGTCGGCGCTTCCATATTATTTGTGGTTTCTGTTCGGGCCGGATCGAATCGACTCAAAATGGCGTAACTCAGTGCCGACACAATCATTGCATCCAGTGCGGCAATGCCTGTCAGTTCTATCAGCGACTCCGATCCGAGTAGCGCCACAACGCTTCCCGCAGCCCAGGCGATTAGTGCCATCGGCGATACGCGGCGTTCAGCCGTCCGCAAGTTTTCAAAGTAGGCCGTGGGCCGGGCAAAAAAATGATCGACGGCAATGATCCCAGCCACCGGTACAAATACGATCGCGAGGTAAAAGAGAAACGTCAGGAAATGATCGAGAATATTGAAGAATGCCGCAATCGTCCCTAAGGCCCCAAGCGCCACAATCAGCAGTCGATTCTCCATCTTCGGAAACGTCGCTTCGACGCTTAATGTCGTGCTGTACAAATTGAGCGAGTTGAGTACCCAGCTACCGGCGATGATTATTACGAACGCCGCCCAGCTCAGGCCCATTACGATGAGAACATCCAACAAGTCGTTATTCGACAACACGTCTGCGGCGAGCCCTCCGGCGATCATGACTGTCGACTGCACCACCAGGTAGGACAGCAGCGCGGTATACAGCGCGCCGCGCCAGTGCCTAATGAATCGCGTGATGTCGGGAAGAATGACAGCCCCGATAATGACACCGCCAACCACCGACGACACAGCGCGACCAAACGAGATATCGGCTACTTGCTGCACCGCCAGCGTCTCTTCAAATGTCCGAATTCCCAACGCTTTCGATATCAACATCAGCGTTACGACCATCATGACAGGCACTAACACCGTCGAGAGTATATTGATCGCTTTGAATCCGTAGATTGTCGTAACCGTCATGACGACACCGGCAAATAATTCGATCATCCATGGAACAACAGAGATCCCGAATACTTCATCCAGGAGTCGAAGAATTGCACCACTGAAAAGGTCAATATTTACGCCGAACCAGCCGAGCAAGGAAACAGCAAAGGCGATATTGACCAGAGCAGCGCCCCTGGTGCCGAATGCAACGCGCGCCAGCATGTAAGAACTGAGATGTGTGCGTGTACCGATTGCGCCGCTTATCGATGCAATCACGGTCAATATGCCGCAGCCGAAGAGAACCGCAGGGACAGCGATTGCATTGTTGACGGCGAGGAAAATCTCTGCGCCGGTGATAAACGTTGGCAGCGAAAATGCCACCATGGCACTGATCAGGCCAACGCGCACCCAGCTCACCGTGTGCTCTTGCGGCACCGGCTCAGTGGCGAACTCTTCTGATTCAACATTCATGGCGTCACCAAGTTGCTCGTTGTGTGCCCAGTCTATTCGGTTGATCAGAAGCGGTAAGTAAATTCGCCGATAATCTGCCGTGGTTTGTTGCGGAATCTGGCAACCGGAGAAGCGATACCGAAGAAGGCGTCTTCGGGCTCCAGATCATCCAAAAGGTTGTTACCTCGAATCTGCAGGGTCCAGGAATCGGCCTCGAGCCCAAATGACGCATTAAGGTATTGAGCACTCTTGTCAACCATGACTGCTTCCAGATCGAAACTCCTATCTCCCAACCAACTTCCGGAGATTCGAGAGACAAAGCTCATACCATTACTCAAATCCGCTGTGTGGGTTACGGTCAGGCTGCCGTTCCAATCTGCCACTCTGGGCATAGAGTTACCAATGATACCCACCGGCGGCACGTCGTATGCTGACGGGTCGAAATCCTTGATTTCATTGTCGAGAATTCCCAACCCAAATTGCACGTCTATTGAATCGGTTGGCGTCCACCAGCCCTCAAACTCAAAACCACTGATATCGACTTCGGCGACAGTCAACTGTTCGAGCGAGAACGTTACAGGGTTGAATCGGGTGAACTGCGCATTGTCCTGGCGCGTCGTAAAATACGCGCCATTGAGTGTGAACACGCCCTCGGCGAGGGTCGATTTGAACCCGATCTCGAACGTATCTGAGACTTCAGCATCGAATACGCGCGTGACGCCCGGTGCAAACTCATTGAACCCGCCGGAGCGAAACCCCCGGCCATAGGTTACGTAGCCGAGAACCCTCTCGTTCGCCTGCCAGGCTAACGAAGCCTTGGGTTGCCACTCGTTGAAAGTGCGCTTCTCAAACGAGCTTGGGTCGCGCGGGTCTATGCCTTCACGCTCTTCTTCGTCGTAGCGCACTGCCAGAGTAAGCTCGAGAGCATCTGTCATATCGTAGTTTGTCTGACCGAACACGGCGAAAGCATTGCTTTCCTGACGATCGCGAACGATTTCCAAGACAAATTCGTTTGCGAACGATGCGCGATCTCGAACGACTGTACCGATCGGGTCATCAAAGATATCAAAGTCATTATCTCGCGTACGGTCCTGGTAGTACGCACCGACGAGCCAACGAAGTGGGCCGTCAGATGGTGACGTAAAGCGACTCTCAAGCGTAAAGGCGCTGTCTTCTATGACGCTCAACTGTCCGCCAGGGAAAAAGAAATTCGGAAAATCCGGCGGGAATGCCGAAAAATCGCTGTCCAGAAAATTCTCATCTTCTGACTTGTTGTACCCAGCCACGAATACAAAGGAACCGGCATCTGCTTCGTGCTCGAGTTTCGCAGAGAAGTTAAACAGTGTGTTTTCGTCGTTCGGTAGCACATTGTGCGCCGGAGTAACGGACTCATCACTGATCGTGTCCACATCGACGTTTTCGTACCAACCGACACCGTAGTCTCCTGATGAGTAGCGCGCACGAAAATCAATGTAAGTTCGATCCGACAAATTGAATCCGAGTAGCCCCTGCATGCCGGCCTCTTCAACAAAATCGGATTCCTGGCCGTTGAATGTGTCTTTTATCAAGCCACCGAAGTCGCGGTAAAATCCGGCTAAACGGAACACCGCCGCATCGCCCATCGCTCCAGATACCGCGGCGTTAAGTCGAAGGTCACTACCTTCACCGATCGCCCCTCGGACGACAAACTCCGTATCTTCGGACGGCGCCTTGGTTGTGATATTGATCGCGCCGCCAATCGCATTCTTACCGTACAATGCTCCTTGCGGCCCGCGGATTACTTCGATCTGTTCGACATCAACCAGCCCCTGATTCATGAACTCAATATTAGGCACTGTTATGCCATCGACAACAAAAGCCACTGGAGGCTCGCCCAGCTGTGTCGACGTGAAACCGCGAATCGTGATATTCGTCAGGTTTGGCCGAAAGTTGCCGTAGGCCGTAAGGTTGGGTGTCAACGCGGCAACGTCTGTAATCGTACTGATTCCCGCGCGCTCAATCGCTGCAGCGTTAAATACAGTAATAGAGTCCGGGATCTCCTGGAGATTCTCCGAGCGCTTCCTCGACGTAACGACGATTTCCTCCATGGCGCTATCGGCTGCCTCTTGCGCGATCGCAACATTCGTCGAAATAAAGCTTGCGCTAACGATCAGCAGGCAAATCGTTGTAACGAAGGCCTTCAGTAAATTCATCGGATTACCCCTTTTTTGGCAGTTGCCAGTTATGCACTCTTGGCCGCCTGACTGTCTCAGTTCAGAGACTCTTAGCAGGGAGTCATTATTGGCCCATAGCTCAAAAATGACCTACGGGAATCGGGGCTCCTGGAAATAGACAATTCGACAATTGAAGGTAAACTCCGAATTCTGTTCGGAATGCCGTAAAGTTGATGCCATGACTCAGCGAAAGTCGCCCATCAAGCTGGATTCCTTTAATCGCAAGATTATTGAAACGATCCACCTAGAATCCGACATTACCAATCAAAGGCTTGCGGACAAGATCGGGTTATCGCCGGCTGCCTGCTCGCAACGTGTGACAGCACTGAAGGAATCTGGGTATTTCAAAACATTTACCTCCGATATCGACCTCGACAAGACATTTGAACATGTGTTGGCGTACGTCGAGTTCACACTGAGCAATAATTCTGCCCATTGCCGGCGCGCTTTCGAGATGGAGATCGAAAAGTACCCTGAGTTCATGGACTGCCTGCGATTATCAGGCGACGTCGACTACATTTCGTTTACATGCGCCCGAAATATCCAGGAGCTGAATAGGATTTGCGACAAGATCACCAATATCACCGATCTTGGTGTTTCGCGAATAGTTACTCGAGTAATTCTTGAACGTTCGAAGTGGTACCTTGGTTATCCTTTGGCCAAATTGAAATGGCTCGAGTAGGAAGTTAGCTGAGCATCGCGCTCGATACTTCGACAGCATGGTTACTAACCATGTCATTTGCCTATGCACGGTGCTCCGAGGTTCGCGGTCATGCGCGGAAAGTGCGTGATTGGCGGGACAGGTTCGGCAAATAGAGTCCCTTTAAGAACTGTGGCCGTCTTGTTCCGCGACGAACGCCTGGTTTCGGTGAGAGCGGACGGTGAACCCGGGCGGCAAGTAAGGGTCAGGACTTGTCGTTCGGCTCATAATCAATTTCGACGGGCGGTCTTACTCTCACACAGACGCTTTTCGCTTCCCACTTTCTTGCGCTGGTACTGTGCCAAACTACTAAGCATGAGCCAGCTCGGGAAGGCTCTCTTGAGATCCTTCGGCCCACTCAGGCAAATTCGACGACACCTTATTTCCTCACTCAAGTCGCGAAACCCCCGCCATGTCTCGACGAATCTCCGCAAGTCCGACTTGATCACCAGGTCGGTTTCAAACCCCGGATCTTTCAGGCACATGTCGACCTTCCGATCTGTGTTCACAAGCCAGAACCGCCGAAAGTCTGTGGGCACCCCGGAAAACTCAAACTGCATGACAGTTCTGCCTGGCGGCATTGAGTCACTATCGATTCGAAGATGCATGCTCCACGCCAGGAACGCCACGTCCAGATCATCCATTTCGTTGTCACGTGCCCACTGCTGACCCCATATCGCCAGTTGATCAACTATGCCCGTCAGTCCGTTTCCTGCTTCAGTAAGCTCGTACTTGAAACGATTATTACCAGACATCTTGCTACGTCTAACAAGGCTCGCATGCTCCAGTTCCGACAGTCTTGTGGACAGAAGCGATGGTGATATTCGCGGAATGCCTCGTTGAACCTCTCCAAATGTTGCACAGCCATCCATCAGGCGACTAATGACCAATATGGTCCAACGACGGCATAGCAACTCGGTGGCGAGCGCTAGCGGACAATATTGGCCGTAGCCCTTTGCGGAGGCGGGTTTCGTCAGCATAGCCAGACTCCCAATATTCACTACAGAAATAATAGTAGTCGTGTTCGGGCCCGATCGCTAGATTGGCTCAAAGACACGTGGAGACCGACCAATGAAAATGGCTCTTGCCGGAATTCTTGCCTGCTTTTGCATTGCATTCGCGTCATCGCCCGTCAACGGAAACCCCACGCAATCGTCAAATCCTATTAGCAGCTGGAATGAAGTGGTTCTGGCCATTGCCGAAGACGAAGATGGATTTCTTACGCTGAAGGGACTGCGAACAGCGACAATGATGCACATTGCGATTCACGATGCGATTGCGGCCATTGATGGGAGCTACGCACCGTACATTTACGGCGAGCACATAGATGACGCAGATCCCATTGTTGCTGCGACGCAAGCCGCATTCACCGTGGCAACAGATCAGTATCCCGCACATTATGATCAACTGGCCTCGCTGAAGGACCAGTGGCTATCTGCGACAGCGGAGGGACACGAGAAGGAGGCGGGCATTCTAGTCGGCAAAGAGTCGGCGGCGGCGATCCTGAAAAATCGGGTTGGCGATGGTTGGGATACGGCGGCGGAGTATTCCTGGCACCCGATGGGGCCAGGAGTCTACGCGGAATTTTCCGAACACAGCAGCACACCACAAGGGTTCATATTCGGCGCAGGCTGGGGAAAAGCGAATGGTTTCGCCCTGGATAGTGCTGACCAGTTTCGCGCACTGCCACCTCCCGATATAGACAGCGATGCTTACACGGAGGCCTTCGATGAAGTAAAAGCGGTTGGTCGGTTTCAAAGTATGAGCCGAACCCCGGACCAAACGCATCTCGCGCTTTGGTGGAAAGACTTTGCGGAGAATTCACACAATCGTCTTGCCCGAGACCTTGTTGCGCAAGAAGATCTTGAGCTGGTTGAGTCTGCCAGACTCTTCGCGCTTTTGAATATGGCTATCTTTGACGCCTACGTGAGCGTTTTCGAAAACAAATTTTTCTACAATCACTGGCGGCCGTACACCGCTATTAGATGGGCGGCGAACGACGGCAACCCGAACACAGTCCCCGAAGAGTCCTGGACCAACACACATCAACATACCTATGCATTTCCATCCTACCCGTCCGCCCACGGAGCAGCCTGCGCCGCAGCGCAGAGCGCATTTGCCGAAGTATTCGGAAAGGAATACTCGTTCACGATGCGCACGGAGCAGGTCGATATTGCGGGCCCATTCTCAGGCAAGATCCAGATGTTGCCGGCTACCCGCAGCTTCGATAGCTTCTCCGATGCCGCGATGGAGTGCGCGATTTCCCGCGTGTATCTCGGCATCCACTTTCGCTACGATTCGATTGCCGGATTTGACCTGGGCCAACAGGTAGGCCGCAACGTAATAACGACGCGGCTGGTACGAAGGCCTCAGTAAAGACGAGGGGCAACTCCTGACCCTTTGTTTCCGCCCTTGAGCTGGCGTTTGTCTGTCTGAGTGATGGACTTAATTTCCGGACGGGCGTCCAGGTGAAGACGGTAGATCAGCCGTTTACGCTGCGAAAAACAAACGGGTCAATTTATTCGATCCACCTTCCGGGCTCTCAAGTTTCCCGGCGCCCCGCCGACACACTGCGTGATACCTCGCCAATCGCACAGTGATCCGTACATGCAAACAACACCGACACAGCCGCTTTCGACTCTGGAAAAGGCCCTCGAGATCAATCTCGACACCGGCCGCTACGGCACCTTTGCCGAGATCGGCGCGGGCCAGGAGGTGGTTCGCTGGTTCTTCCAGGCCGGCGGCGCGGCGGGCACGATCTCCAAGAGTATCTCCGCCTATGACATGCAGGTCAGCGACGCGATCTACGGTGTCGGCGAGCGCTACGTCAGCCGCCAGCGGCTGGAGGCAATGCTCGACTACGAGCAGGCCCTGACCTGCGAGCGGCTGCGCGACAGTCGCGGCGAAGACGCCTGCTTCTTCACGTTCGCGGATACCGTTGCGGCGCGCAACTACCGTGGTACCAACGAATGCCATGCCTGGATGGGCATGCGTTTCCAGGCAGAGCCGAACGCCGCTGACAGCACGGTGATCATTCACGTGCGCATGCTGGACAACAGCAATGCAGAACAGCAGGAAGCGATCGGTATCGTGGGCGTCAACCTGATTCACGGGGCTTTCTCCAAGCACCGGGAACCGGAAGCGATGCTCGCAACGCTGGCCGACAACCTGTCTGCCGCGCGTATCGAGATCGACATGGTCGATGTCGCCGGGCCGGCGTTTGCCGGTATCGACAGCCGCGTGCTGACCTTGCGCCTCGTGCAGCTCGGGCTTACCGATGCGGCGATGTTCGCGGCGGACGGCAGCGTGCTGCAGCCGTCGGAAGCATTACGCAAACGAGCGCTGCTCGTACAACGAGGCCGCTTCCGGCCCGTGACGCACGTCAACATCGACATGCTGCAGGCATCGCTGCATAAGTTTTCGGAGGTCAACGGCGTGCCGGTGGCTGACGTGCTGCCGATCCTCGAGATCTCGATGCAGAACCTGAAGGAAGACAGCAACGTGTGTCTGCAGGATTTCGTCAGTCGTGCGGAGGTGGCTGCGGCAACGGGTTGCACGGTCATGATTTCGGACTTTCGCCAGTACCACCGGCTCGCGACTTACCTCGCCCGTTACACGCAGGCACCGATCGGTTTGCCGATGGGCCTGACGACCTTGCGCAGCCTGTTCGATGAGTCCTACTACGACGATCTCGACGGCGGCATCCTGGAAGGGCTCGGTCGCCTGTTCCGGCAGCAGCTCAGATGTTTTGTGTATCCCTGCAAGAACGAAGAAAACGCGGTGATCGAACACCTCGACAGCGTTCGCCTCGACGCGTCCCTGCAGCACCTGTTCAGCTACCTGTGTGAACGCGGTGCGCTCGTGCCCCTGCTCGAAGTTGCCTACCAGCACCTCGATATTCACTCGCCGAACGTGCTGCGCATGATTGCCGCCGGAGACTCCGCGTGGACGGACTACGTGCCGGCCGCGGTCGCGGAAAAAATCGTCGCTGGCAGCCTGTTCGGCCACGGCGCCTGAACAGCGCTTGCAGAAGTAGCCGGCGGCTCCGTATCGTGCCGTTCCTGTGCTACCGATGCGGACACCCGCCACCATGACGAGCGAGCAGGACAAGGACCGGATTCGGCGCTGTGCGAGCGCGCTCTACCAGGCCTCCCGCAGCGTGCGGATTCTAACGGGCATCGGCTGGTCGTCGCGGGTCCGGGAAGACTTTTTCGCGGCAAAAGCGCAGCGGCTGCCGCAGGTCAGCTATCCGAAATTCGATACCGCGGAGCCGCTGGCGCTGGTCGCCGAGGCGCGCCGCGACATCGGCGAGTCCGTGATCGATGCGTGGCTGGCTAGGCAGGCGACCGCGATTGAAACCGGCGCGCGGCTGCTCGCTGCCTGCGGCACGCCGGCGTTCCTCAAACTGTCCGGCGAACTGTACGGCACGCCCACGACGACCTTGCGCGATCAGTCAAACACGCCGCACGACCTGGCGATCCGTTTCGACACGATGATCGACTCGTTCTCGCACATCGATATGGGCGCACCGGCCGCGGCCTGTCACCTCGCGACGGCCGTCGCTGAAGACATGCAGGCGGCGGTGCAGAAAATGTTTGGCGCTGCGGCGCCCAAGGTCGAGATCGTCGATGAGCTGTCGGCCAACGCGCTGGCAGGCCCGAAGCGCATTCGCATTCGTCGCGCTGCCTGCTTTACGGACAAAGATGTCCGGCAGCTCGTAAATCACGAGGCACACATTCATGTCGCCACGTCGCTCAACGGCATGGCGCAAAGCGATCTGAAGATTCTTGCGGCCGGTCATCCCGGCACGACCCGCACGCAGGAGGGGCTTGCCGTGTTCGCGGAGTTCATCACGGGCTCAATGGATCTCGACCGGATGCGGCGCCTCGCGGATCGCGTCCTGGCGATCCAGATGGCAATAGAAGGCGCGAGCTTTATCGATATCTATCGCTTCTTCTTCGACCGGATCGGCAACGAGGAGCAGGCGTTTGAGAACGCGCGGCGCGTGTTTCGCGGCGGCGATGTGGCAGGCGGCATACCGTTCACCAAGGACGTCGTTTACCTCGACGGCCTGTTACGCGTGCACAACTTTCTGCGCGTCATCGCGACGACCGGGCGCGCCGACTGCCTGCGCCTGCTGTTTTGCGGCAAGCTCGATCTTGACGACATTCCGGCGCTGTACGAACTGACCCAGCTGGGCCTGTGCCGGCCGCCGGCTTATCTGCCGCCCTGGGCGGACGACCTGCGTTTCCTGCTGTGCTACCTGACCTATTCGTCGTTTCTGAATCGCGTGAATCTCGATGCCGTCAAGGCGCACTACGAGGACATGCTGAAAGACGTACCGCAGCGCCGGCACGCCTGAGCAGCTGGTGAGCGTGCGGGCTTTCGCCGAGGCTCGCTTGCCGGGTTCCGTTAATGGTTTGGGCCTGACGGTGCCGGCTGCGCCACGCGTTCCGCGTCGGCGTGACGGTGGGAGATGCCGCGTGTTTCACCCGGCGTCGTGAACAGGTCAACATCGCGAAGCCCGTCGTCGCGCGCCGCGGCATCGGCAGGAACCGCCGCCGGCACGTGGATGCCGACAGCCTGCGCGGCCTGCAGGCGCTTCGTCAGCACCTCGCGACCGCTGGTCGACAGGAAATACCAGTAGGGCGGGAACGCGATGTCGGGTTTGCGCTGTTGCCAGTAGCTAGCAGCGCTCGCAAAGTGCAGGTCCCGCGTGTCCGCGTCGCCCAGGTGCAACACGGTGGGGCCATCGTCGAGCGTCACGCGCCAGGCAAGGTTCTCGACGTCGAGGCGCCGGTCAGGCCAGCCCGAATGCGGTATGCGCACAACCTCGATCAGCAGGCCGGCGCGTTCGAAACGCTGCGGGGCCTCGCCGGCATCAAGGTAGACCGCCGTAACGCGATCGAATACCTGATCGTCGCTGGCCGCGATGTCCTGCAAAGCGGCAACGGCCTGGGCCGGCGCAAACAGCAGTACCGTGCTGTTCCTGCGCAGGTAGTCGAGAATATCCTGCGGCGCAAAGTGGTCGTCGTGGTAATGGCTGATAAAAACGGCATCAATGCCATCCCAAGGGGCAGCGCCCTTCATCAGCGCCGTGCGCATCGCGTCCGGCAGCAGGCGGTACTGGCCGTAACTTTCGTTAAACAGCGGATCGAACAGGATTTTGGTCGCGCCGTGCGTCACCATCAAACCTTCATTGGCGAGATAGCGCGCCTCGCTGTCGGTGTCGTGCGCCGCTGCCGGATTCAGGCTCAGCAGCATGCATAGCAGTAGCCAGGGTTTACCTTTCATCACGACTCCTGATCAGCGGCGAGTGTCACGCTGTCAACTCATTCAGCGACGTCCAGGCCGCTCATTGCGTTCTTCTCAATGCGTGCTCCAACCTGCTGGATAACCTGCGTTGCGCACAGCGTGCCGGCACGAGCGCAAACGTCGAGCGGTCGTTCATCGACATACGCGTACAGGAATCCGGCCGTATAGGCATCGCCCGCGCCCGTTGTGTCGACGATCTTCTCGACGGCGAGTGCACCCTGCTGCACGGCATCGCCCTTAAAAAAGATGACAGAGCCTTTTTCCGAGCGGGTTACGGCGTAGAGCGGTTTGCGATCTTTCAGCACGGCTGCCAGCTCGTCGAAGTCTTCCAGTTCATAGAGCGCCATGGCTTCGTCTTCGTCTGCGAACACGATGTCTGCGTGGTTGTCGACGAATTCGGCAAACGCCGCGCGGTGGCGCTGCACGCAGAAGGAATCCGACAGCGATATGGCTACCTTGCCGCCGGCCTTGCGCACGATCTCCGCCGCAGCCGTACATAATGCCGGGCCTTCCGCGATATCCCAGACATAGCCCTCGAGCAGAACTATCGCAGGTTCTCCCACCGTTGCCGCCGTGATGTGCTCGAGCTGCAGCTCGGTGCAGGCGCCAAGGTAGGTCTGCATCGTGCGCTGGCCGTCCGGCGTTATCAGAATGTGGCTGCGCGCCGTAGGCGAACCTGTCGCCGCCGGCTCGAGGCGCACGTCGACGCCGAGCGAGCGCATGTCGTGCACGAAAATATCGCCGAGCTGATCGGCGTGGACGTTGCCGATGTAGGCCGCATTGCCACCAAGGTTGGCGAAGCCTGCAACCGTATTGGCAACCGAGCCGCCCGACATTTCCGTTGCCGGCCCCATCATGTCGTAGATCTCACGCGCGCGCTGCTGGTCGATCAGGGTCATTGAACCCGCCGCCGCGTCAATCTTCCCGAGGAAGTCAGGCTCCACGTTGGCGAGGATGTCAACGATTGCGTTCGATATTCCAAGTAGCTGTACGCTCATGCGCGGGCGGTTCCCTGTTCAAAAAGGCGCCTAGGGTACCATCGCCGGCTTGCGTCGAGGTAGCACGCGCGAATTGGCCCCATTGCCGGTGGCGCTCGGCGCGGAGCGGCGGTATCGTCTGCCTTCAGACGGACGTCAGTCCGCTTGCGGATCGAGAACGTCCGCGTTTGGGGGATGCATGAGAAAGGTTGCCAGCTTTCTGATTCCAGCAGCGGTTATCACGCTGTACTACCTGTTCTGGATGGGATTGCTCGCCTTCGTCCTGAGCCGCTACCCGGCCGCGCGGGAGTTTTTCCCGGTCGGCGGCCTGGGCGACCTGGTCGGCGCCGAAACCGACAGCTTCGAACCGGTCTACTCGCAGGTTGAGGAAACGGTGCTCGCCCCCTACGGCCCGCTGCGCCTTGCGATCGCGAGCCTGGGCGCTGCCATCCTGATCGTGCCGGTTTCCTGGGTGTACTTTATAACCAGCCGTTCGAAGGAAGTGGACCCTTCGTTTGTGCAGACCATTGTCATCATGCCGATCGTGGTTACCGGCATCTCATCGATCGTGATGAACAGCCTCGCGCTTGCGTTCAGCCTTGCCGGTATCGTTGCCGCCGTACGCTTTCGTTTTTCGCTCGATCAGCCGTCGCACGCGATGTACATATTTGCGGCCATCAGCATCGGCCTGGGCGCGGGCATCGGCGCCCTCGGTGTGGCCATGGTGATCTCGATGGCCTTCGTCTACTCGATGCTGATCATCTGGAAACTGCAGTACGGAAAAATCATGTCCGGCCCGTTCTTTTCCCTGCTGACCCGCCGCGACCGCAGCGAGGATGATTATTAGTATCCGGCGGCTCGTGCTTACTTGCTGCCTGCTGCCGCTGGCCTGTGCTGCGGATGACGACAGCCTGCTCGCGCTGCATGTGCTCGACGCTGATCACATGGAGCAATGGCGCCTGCCGGAGAGGCTGCAGGAAGTCTCGGGTCTTGCGCTGACGAGCGACGAACGCCTGCTCGCGGTGGCCGATGAGAAAGCCGTGGTGTTCGAGATCGATGTCGACAAGCGCCGGCTCGTCAAGGCCTTCGCGCTGGGCGATCCGGTGCTGCGCGGCGACTTCGAAGGCATTGCGATTGTTGATGACGAGGTCATTCTGATCACCAGCGATGGCGACCTGTACCGGTCACGCGAGGGCGACGATGGCGAGCAGGTCGAATACACGCTGACAGAGACCGGGCTCGGCAAACGCTGCGAGATCGAGGGGCTGGCCGCCCACGCAGCGCGGCAGGAATTGCTGATTGCCTGCAAACAGCCGCGCAACGGCATGCAGCGTGTGCCGATATTCGTCTGGTCACTGCCGAACGCTGCGCTGATCGAAGAGAGAACCATCGACCTGCCGCTCGGCCCGATCAGCAAGGCGATCAGGGAAAGACGCCTCAATCCGTCCGGCATCGCGATCGACCCGCAGACCGGCAACCTGCTGCTGGTCGCTGCGCGGCAGCGCGCGATCGTGGAGCTGACGTCCGAGGGCAGACTGCTAAGCGTCGTCAGCTTGCCGCTCGCTCACCGCCATCGGCAACCGGAAGGTATCGAGATCATGAGAGATGGTAGATTACTGATCGCGGATGAGGGTGGAAATCACAAGGCGCGGCTCGCGGTATACGCCGCAAGAAGCAAACGGGTAGTAGTGGAGCAATGAGTCTGAATATCGCAGCTGACAGCAAGCGTACCCTGGTGTACGTGCATGGCAGGCAGTGCCAGCCCGGGCCGGAGGCCATGCTGGACCTGATGCTGTCGGCGCTGGCCGCCGGTATCGAGCGCGACTACCCGGAAAACCTTTCCGACTTTCGCGCGATCAGCAAACGCCTGGCCTATTACGGCGATCGCACGAACGCCTTGCTGCGCGAGCGCGGCGAGCACTACGACGAACAGCTGGACCTCGGCGACTGCCGCAATGCCCTGCAGCAGCTGCGGAGTCTCGACAAGCGCAAGAAATTCAGCCTGGCCAATTATGACAAGTTGCCGGGCAAGTCGGCCGTTCCCGAACTGGCGGCCGGGGTGGCCGGTCCCTTACTGAGTTCTATCGGCCTTGGCGGCAAACTGATCGCCAAGGTGGCGCCGGATGTCGTCGCGTACTGGGACAAGAAAAGTGATTTTGCGCCGGCCGTTCGTGGCGCGGTGCGCGCCGCAATTTGCGACGCGCTGCAGGGTGACGAGCAGCTGCTGCTGGTCACGCACGGCACCGGCAGTATTATCGCCTGGGACGTGCTGTGGCAGCTTTCACACGATCCGCGGTTTGCGGAATTTGCGTCGTCCAAGATCGATACCTGGATTACGCTGGGTTCGCCGCTGGGCGATACAACCGTGCGGCGTCGCTTGCTGGGCGCACGGGAAAAGGCGCGCCGCAAGTTTCCGAACAACATCGTCAGCTGGCACAACGTTTCGGCCGAGGATGACTGGCTGTGTCACGACAACACGCTGGCCGACGATTACAAGGGCATGCTGCGACAAAAACAGGTCAGCGCGATACGCGACTACCGTATTTATAATTTATCGGTGCGCTATGGGAAGTCGGATCCGCATTGCGCGCTTGGCTACCTTATACATCCGCGCACGTCGCAGCTTATCGTTGACTGGCTGACCCGTGCGGAACTTGAGCCGCCCCCTAAACACATCTTTTGACGATGCGGCTGCGGACCCGCTTCGGGTCATCAATGATCTTGAAGAAATCGCCGATATAGCCGCTCGCGGACTTGCGCGTCCGGTCTGACAGGCCAGGCTGCTGCTCGATCAGGGCCAGCAGCTCTGCACGCTTGTCGCGAAATTGCTGTAGCGCCGCTTCCAGACTGTCATTGTGTTCGCAGCGACCGCGGTACAGGCGGGTCGTGACCGAGCGCAGTTTCAGCTGCGGGTTCGGTTCCGCGTAGGGCGCGTTCACAAACCCGGAAAAATCGAAATCGTAGGGGATCGGCAGGTGTCCTGAGTCGCTGCGATAAAGCACGATGTTGTGACAGCAAATCTCGTCGTTCGGGCCGAGCAGCATCGAGAAATCGGTGTTCGCGATCATGTACTCGTAAACGCCGATCATCGCGGCATGGTCGGCGACCAGTGCATTCGGTAACGTCGAGCGTACCTCCGCCGGTTTCAGGCCAAGGCGCTTGCCGAGCAGTTCTTCGTCCTCCAGCAGGAAGCCGTATTGCTCCTGCGGTTCGCCGCCCTGCTCGCTATCCGTCCAGGTGATGCGCAGCAGGCGGACCCGAAAGCTCTGGTCGGTCATCACCTGCAACATGCGGTACGCGAGGTACTCCTTGAGCAACAGCTGCTCGTAGTATTCGCTGCGGTTCTGGCAATGCGTAACGAGCTTGAGCTTGTCCTGGCCCGCAAAAAGCGATTCCTTTACCTGCGTCTTCTTGAAGTTGAGGCGGATGGGCGGAAAGTTGCAGGTCTTGTCCTGGCGGCGATAACGGCCGCGCGCGCGCAGGCTGACATCAAGCTCTTGAGCCGCACCGGCCGAGTCCGTGTAGCGCAAGGTGCCGTCGTGGTACTTGTCACTCTCGCGCTCCTGCGAAATTCTGTCGAGCGGCGCATGGATGCTGACGACAAGGGTATCGTGCTTGTCGAACAAGGGCTGCGCGGCGCTTGCAGTGGCTGCCGCGGAAACAAGCACCGCGACGATAAATGCGGACAGGTAATGGAATGACGGGCGCATGACAATCCTCCAGGTCGAGCCAGGGAGTTTGACGGGAGTTTAACATGCGACCTGCGCGACGAGGCGCGTGCCGGCAACGGCTGCAATAGCGGCCTTGCCGCAGGTTCAGCCCGGGGAAATTCGCCTGTTGGTGCACGCAGGCGTCTCTGCGGGCTGCGCGTCACATCGGACGAATCGAGAAAGCCGTGGAAGGCCCTTTCCTGAGGCTGCTAGACTGCCGATTCACAGTCAGGAGACGTGCCCGTGTCGAAAAGCCCCATCGGTCGAGTGATTCATTCGTCGCCGTTCGTGCAATTCATGTTGCTCGCCAGTCTGCTGCTGCAGGGGGCCTGCGCGAACTCAGCCGAAGTTCGGGCCACGGGCGTTGAACGCGTCGTAGCGATCAGCGATGTGCACGGTGCATTCGACGCAATGCAGCGCGCTTTGCAGCAGGCCGGCGTCATTGATACTGGCGGCCAATGGACGGGCGGCAAGACCCACCTCGTGGTTACTGGCGATATCGTGGACCGCGGGCCGGAGTCACGCGCTGCGATGGACCTGCTGATGCGCCTGGAGCCGGCGGCAGCGGCGGCCGGCGGGCAGGTGCATGTGTTGCTCGGTAATCACGAAGTAATGAACCTGGTCGGCGATCTGCGTTACGTGTCGAGCGCCGAGTACGCGGCGTTCGCCGACGAGGAATTGCCAGCGGAACGTGAGCGCTGGCGGCAGGCATTCATCAAGCGCGCGACCGCGTTCAGCAGTGAGGACGTACTGAGTGAGCAGTTTGCGCGCGCTCATCCCCCTGGTTTTTTCGCACATCGCCGCGCGTTTGCTGCGGACGGTGCTTACGGCAAGTGGTTGCTGTCGAAGCCGCTGCTGATCGTCCTCAATGACACGGCGTTTGTGCACGGCGGCCTGGCGCCGCGCATTGCCGAATTCGGTCTGGACGGCGTCAATGCAGCAATGAAAAAAGAGCTGACCGATTACGTGGCGGCAGTGGCGGTGCTGAATGACGCCGGCTTGCTGCACCCCGGCGACAGCTTTTACGCGCATCGCAAAATTCTCGACGCGGCCGGTGACAGCGGCAGCTTGCCGCAAGCGGCGGCGGATGCCATCAAAACGGTGCTCGCTGAAGCCGAATTTTCAATACACGACCAGGACGGGCCGCTCTGGTACCGCGGCAACATCATCTGCTCGCCGCTCACCGAGCAGGCGCGTATCCAGCCGGTGCTTGATGCGCTGGGTGCAAGGCGCGTCGTTGTCGGCCATACGCCGACCGTGTCGCGCGATGTCGTAACCCGCCTCGGCGGTAAGGTCATAGAAATCGACACCGGCATGCTGAATGCCTATTACAACGGCAGCGGACACGCGCTGGTCCTCGAGGGCAGCGATCTCGCCGTCGTTGACGAGCAGGGCGGGCGCAGCCAAATCCTGCCTGACCCGCGGCCGAACGGACACGGCGCAATGCGCCTTGCCGACATCGAAGACCTGCTGCAAACAGGCGAAGTGTTGCTCGGTGAGAAGCGCAGTGACGGCAGCTACCCGGCGCAGGTCAAGCGGGCTGATACGACGCTCGATGCAGTATTCATTCCGGCGAAATCGAAAAAGGCGTCGCCCGATGTTGCGGCGTACCGGCTCGACCGCATGCTGGAGCTGCAGGCGGTGCCGCCAACCGTCAGGCGCGAGCTGAACGGCAGGGACGGCGCGCTGCAATTGCGCCCGGAAAATAACATCAGCGAGGATCAGCGGATCGCCAAGCAGCTCGGCGGCGGGGCCTGGTGTCCGCTGCAGGCACAATGGGATGCGATGTTCGTGTTTGACGCACTGATCCAGAACGAAGTGCGCGCGCAGAAGGATATCCAGTACAGCCGGGACTCGTGGCAGATGTTCCTGACGAATCACTACGACGCCTTCGGCACCGGCCGCAATCTGCCGCGCTACCTGAAAGACGTGCCGCTTGACGTCAACGACGCGTGGCGCGCGGCCCTGCAAAGTCTCGATGAACAGCGCTTGCAGCAGCTGGAAGATGTGCTCGACAGCCGCCAGCTGCGCGCGCTGTTAAAACGCCGCGATACCCTGCTCGAGCGCTAGATCTCGTTGGCGCTTGCTGCCGCCGCGATGTGTTCTGCCGCACGAAACGCCAGCGCCATGATGGTCATGGTCGGCTGACCGCGACCCGACGTCACGAAACTCGAGCCGTCACAGATGAACAGGTTACTGACATCGTGACTGCGGTGATAGCGGTCGACCACCGACGTCTGCGGATCATTGCCCATGCGGCAGGTGCCGAGCAGGTGCGCGCCGCCGGTCTGGTGTTCGACCGGGTAGGCCCAGGCTTTTTTGGCACCGGCAGCGTCGAAGATCTCCATCGCGCGGTCCTGCAGGAATTTCGCAATGGCAAGGTCATCGTCGTGATCGCGATAGGTCATGCGCAGCGCGGCACGGCCCCACTGGTCCTTGTAGTTCGGATCGAGCGTGATGTTGTTGCTGTCCTGCGCCAGCGAGGTCGTGTTGCCGAGGATGCACATCTGCCGCGTGTAGTTATTGGCCAGCGCATCCTTGAAGGCCTTGCCCCAGTTTGGCGTATCCGGCGCGACACCCGCCATCGTGTACAGGATCGGCGTTGCGGAAAACAGCGGCCGCGCGTCAATGCCGCCACCGCCGTAAAAGCCGCGGGCCGGGTCTGACTCGTAAAAGTCATGCACGATGCGCGTGACCTGCACGCTCTTGTAGTCGTTCAGTTGCTCTTCGAACACGCCGTTGGCCAGCGAGTGGCAGTTGAACATCAGGTTGCGGCCGACGAATCCACTGGAATTGCACAGGCCGTCCGGATGCTGCGCGGAGGCCGAATCCAGCAGCAGTCGCGAGGTTTCTGCGCCGTTCGCAGAGAGGATAACGGCCTTCGCCTTTTGCGAACGCTCGTTACCGTCGGCATCGTAGTACAGGACCTGGTCGACCCTGCCGTCCGCAGTCGTCTGCACGCGAAACACCGTGCTCAGCGGTCGAATCTCGCAATGGCCGCTCGCCATCGCCTGCGGAATCATCGACACCAGCGTTGAAGACTTTGCGCCGACCTCGCAACCGAAGCCCATGCAGTAACCGCAGTGGATGCAGCCCGGTCGCCCGTTATGCGGTTGCGACAGGATCGCCATTGGTGCCGGCTGCGGGTGCATGCCCAGTTTTTTCGCGCCTTTTTCCAGCAATGCGCCCGAGGACTTGATCGGCATCGGCGGCACGGGGTAGGGCTTCGAGCGATGTGCATCGAACGGACCCGGGGTGCCGGACACGCCGATCTCCCAGTCCACGCGCGTGTAATAGGGTTCGAGCTCGTCGTAGCTTATCGGCCAGTCAGCGAAATTGGTGCCGCTGATCGGGCCAAGCAGGCTGCGCTCCTTGAAATCCGATTCATGAAAACGCCAGTAGTTGCCGGTGAAGTGGACGCTGCTACCGCCGACCGTTTTTGCGTATTCGGCCGGCTGGCGAAACGGTGAGGGCTCCGCTTTCTTGCTTGCGTCATCACGGAAGGTCTGGCCGGCCCGCTGGGCCGGGCCACCCGTCAGGCCGCCATTGAACGTGACAGCGATTTCGTCGTGCGTGAACTCGCCGGCCTGGCGGAACGGACCTTGCTCGAGCACCACCACGTCGAAGCCCTTGCCGGACAGTTCGCGCGCGATGATGCCGCCGGCAGAGCCGGAGCCAACGATTACAAAGTCGACCGGCGTATCGTTTGCGTAGGTCTTCTGGGATTCAATCGCCATTGCCGTTCTCCTCGCGATACTGCGCGTCGTAATAGCCGAACGGCGGCAGGTAGGCATGCGCGTGCGGATCGAGGCCCAGCAGTTGCCAGCCAACGTAATCGCGATTGCCGCCGTAACTGGGCATGCCGAACATGCCCATCATCGTCAGCATGTGCAGCAGGCCGAAAAACGGCGTCGCATCCTGCGTGGCAAGGTGCTGGTCCTGCGCCGCCTCGTCGAGATCCGCGAAACGCTGTGCCCCGGAAAACGCGGCGGCTATCGGCGCCTGGAAAGCGGCCAGGCCGCTCCTCAGGAAGTCGAGGTTCCCGGCCATGAAGCCGCCCAGTGCCTTGTCGATGAACCAGATGACGCCCGCCTCGCGGGCTCCCGGCGTATCGGTGGTGGGGATAATGCGCGCGACGATCGCATCGAACTCGCGGCCTTCAGCGGCGGTCAGAGTTTCGAAGGCCGCACCCGCATCGCGGGCCGAGCAGGCTGCCTGCACCAGTGCGGCAAGGCCGGGGATGCCGGCGCGCAAGGCCGTTGCGCCGGACACGGAGCCGGACAGTTTCAGGAAATGGCGGCGCGAAAAATCGTTGTCGTTCATGGTTCCCCCCGGAATTGATCGGCTCTCCGCAAACTAGCACAGAGCCGGGCTGTTGGCGCGGCGGACTGCCGCCTGACTACCGGCCCGGCGGCAGATCACCTAGTATGACCCGCAGACTTGGCTGCCAGTGGCTGCAGGAACAGGATTCATGGGAAGACTGACGACACACGTGCTCGATACAGCCAATGGCCGCCCTGGCGCGGGCATCGCCATCGAGCTGTTCAGGTTGGGAACCGAGCGCCGGCTGATCACCCGCACCGTCACCAACGCCGACGGCCGGGCCGACGCGCCGCTGCTGGGCGACGCCGATTGGCGGCCCGGGCGCTACGAGCTTACCTTTGCGATTGGCGACTACTTCGCCGGGCAGCTGCAGGACTTGCCGCAGCCGCCGTTCCTCGATGACGTCGTCATTCGTTTTGCAATGGCGGCAGACGAGCACTATCACGTGCCGTTGCTGGTATCGCCGTGGAGCTATTCGACCTACCGCGGCAGCTAGGCGACGCAGCGATGGTGATGGCTATTCCAACGACCGACACAGTGCGCTTCCTGCTCGATGGCGAAATCATCGAGTTGCGTGATCTCGACCCGACCCGCACCGTGCTGCAGTTCCTGCGCGAGGACCTGCATCGTACCGGCAGCAAGGAAGGTTGCGCGGAAGGCGACTGCGGCGCCTGCACGGTCGTCGTGGCGGAGGCCGGACCGCATGGGCGCCTGCAGGCACGCGCGATCAACGCCTGCATCCAGTTTCTGCCGACGCTCGACGGCAAGGAGTTGCTGACCGTCGAGAGCCTGCGCAACGTGGACGGCTCTTTGCACCCGGTGCAGCAGGCGCTGGTTGACTGTCACGCTTCGCAATGCGGTTTTTGCACGCCGGGCTTCGTCATGTCGCTGTTTGGCTTATATAAGAATGCGTTCAAGCCGGATCGCGTTGCGATCGATGACGCGCTTGCCGGCAATCTTTGTCGTTGCACCGGCTATCGGCCGATCGTCGCGGCGGCGCGTGCAGTGTTCGCGACGGACCCGCCGGAGAGCGATGACTGGCGACTCGCCGGGCAGGCCGTGAAAACGCCTGACGAACAGCGGCGGCTGGATCAGCTGCAATCGATCGCGCACGACAAGGTCGTCGCGCTGGCGCAGGGCGAGCGCCGCTACTATGCACCACGCACGAGCGCACAGCTTGCCGAGCTGTTGCAGCTACACCCGGATGCGACCCTGCTCGCCGGCGGCACCGATGTCGGGCTGTGGGTGACCAAGCAACAGCGAGAACTTGCGACCGTCATTTACCTCGGCCAGGTGGCCGAACTGAAGCGCCTTGAGGAGGACGACGGGCATCTCGTAATCGGTTCGGCACTGACCTTCAGCGACGTGCTGCCAACTCTGGTCGAACATTTCCCCACACTTGAAGAGCTGCTGCTGCGTTTCGCATCACCGCCTATCCGCAATGCCGCCACGCTCGGCGGCAACGTTGCCAACGGCTCG
Source organism: uncultured Gammaproteobacteria bacterium (assembly GCA_963800915.1). GTDB lineage: Bacteria > Pseudomonadota > Gammaproteobacteria > Steroidobacterales > Woeseiaceae > Woeseia. The sequence goes on along the minus strand of CAWDCR010000007.1, from coordinate 144,958 downwards.
CCAATCGGTGATTCGATGCCGGCGCTGCTCGCACTTGACTGCACGCTGCGGCTAAGTTCGGCAAATGCATCGCGTGAGCTGCCGCTGGCTGCGTTTTATATCGACTATCAAAAGAATGCGCTGCGTGCCGGCGAGTTCGTCGAAAGCATCAGGGTCCCGAAGCTTGCTGCCAACGAACTGCTGTTCAGTTACAAGGTGTCAAAGCGATTCGACCAGGATATCTCTGCCGTGTGCGCGGCGTACTGGCTGCGAATAGAAGGTGAACGAATTACCGCTGCACGCGTTGCTTACGGCGGGCTGGCGGCGATTCCAAAGCGCGCAACTGGCTGCGAAGACCTGCTGACCGGAAGTACCTTTACCGAAGCGTCGTTCATCGCTGCCGGCGAGGCGCTGGCAGACGATTTTGAGCCGATCAGCGACATGCGAGCGAGTGACGGGTATCGGCGCCGCATCATGATGAACCTGCTGCTGCGTGCGTATGGCGATGCCCTCGCCCTGCGCAGCGGTGCGGCGATCGAGCGGGTCTACGCGTATGGGCGCCATGAGCAGGCCTGACAAAGTCAGCGCAGGTATCGCGGGCGCGGCCGGTAGCGCGGTGCCGCACGACAGCGCGCATCTGCATGTCAGCGGAGCGGCCACTTACACCGACGACATTCCGGAACCGCGTGGCGTGCTGCACCTCGCCGTTGGCATGAGTGCGCGGGCGCATGCGCGCCTGAAACGCGTCGACCTCGACGCCGTGAGAGCCGCTCCGGGGGTGGTCGACGTCATGGTCGCGCGCGATATTCCCGGCGACAACAACTGCGGTCCGGTCAAGAAGGACGACCCCATCCTGGCGCCCGGCCTCGTGCAGTACGTTGGCCAGGCCATATTTGCGGTTGCCGCGCACAGCGTCGAACAGGCCCGCAAAGCGGTGGCGCTTGCTGAAATTGACTACGAAGATCTCGAAGCCATTCTTGATCCGCAAACCGCCGTCGAGAAAGCGTCCTTCGTACTGCCGTCAGAAACGCTGGAACGCGGCGAGCCGGCGGCCGCGATCGGCGGGGCCGCGCATCGCCTGCAGGGGCGCGTCGAGCTTGGCGGGCAGGATCAGTTCTATCTCGAGGGCCAGATTGCGCTGGCGCTGCCGCGCGAAGATGGCGACCTGTTTGTGTACAGCTCCACCCAGCATCCGGGTGAGGTACAGCACCTCGTCGCGGAAGCGATTGGCAGGAAGTCGAAGGATGTAGTGGTCGAATGCCGACGCATGGGTGGCGCGTTCGGTGGCAAGGAGAGTCAGCCCGCGCTGATCGCCTGCATCGCCGGGCTGATGGCCAATCGCACCGGCCGCGCCTGCAAGCTGCGCCTCGACCGTGATACCGACATGATCATGACCGGCAAGCGGCATGACTTCCTTATCGACTATGACGTCGGTTTCAGCGACGACGGGCGGATCGAAGGTATCGATTTTATGTTCGCGTCGCGCTGCGGCATGTCGGCGGATTTATCCGGCGCGATCAACGACCGCACCATGTTTCACTGCGACAATGCCTACTACCTGCAGAATATCAGGATCGTGTCGCATCGCTGCAAGACGCACACGGTGTCGAACACCGCGTTCCGCGGCTTCGGCGGACCGCAGGGCATGTTCGCGATCGAGTATGTCATTGACGACATCGCGCGCTACCTCGGCATGGACCCGCTCGACGTGCGGCGCAGCAACTACTACGGGATCGGCGAACGCGACGTGACGCCGTACCTGCAAAAGGTAGAAGACAATATTCTGCCGGAGATCACGACGTTGCTCGAGAACGGCGCCGATTACCGCGCACGTCGGGCGCTGGTTCAGCGCTTCAATGACGAGCACCGTTACCTGAAGAAAGGCATCGCACTGACCCCCGTCAAGTTTGGTATTTCGTTTACCGCAACGCATCTCAACCAGGCCGGCGCGCTGCTGCATGTGTATGCCGATGGCACCGTGCACCTGAATCACGGTGGCACCGAGATGGGGCAGGGTCTGTTCACGAAGGTGGCGCAGGTCGTTGCCGAAGAGCTGCAGATCGATATCGGCAACATAAAGATTACCGCTTCGGACACCAGCAAGGTGCCAAATGCTTCGGCGACAGCCGCATCGAGTGGCTCGGATCTTAACGGCAAAGCGGCGCAGGCGGCAGCGCGCAAGATCAAGGCGCGCATGACGCGCTTCGCCGCAGAGCATTTCAAGGTAGGCGAAGCGCAGGTTGAGTTCGCCAACAACGAAGTGCGGGCCGGCGATAATGTGCTGTCGTTCGCCGAGCTGGCGCACCTTGCCTGGTTTGCACGCGTGTCGCTGTCGTCGACCGGCTTCTACCGCACGCCGAAGATCAACTACGATCGCAGCACCTTCAGCGGGCGACCGTTCTTTTATTACGCGTACGGCGCTGCGATCACGGAAGTCCTGATCGACACGCTGACCGGCGAATACCGCATGTTGCGCGTCGACATCCTGCACGATTGCGGCAAGTCACTGAATCCGGCGATCGACATGGGGCAAATCGAAGGCGGCTTCATCCAGGGCGTCGGCTGGCTGACGACGGAAGAGCTGTGGTGGAACGAGCGCGGCGAACTGAAAACGCACGCGCCATCAACCTACAAGATCCCGGTGTGTTCCGACGTGCCGGAGCAGTTCAACGTCGAGATCTACGAGTCCGGCGGCAATCGTGAGGACACAATCTTTCGTTCGAAGGCGGTGGGTGAGCCACCGCTGATGCTGGCGCTCTCGGTGTTTCATGCATTGCGCGATGCCATAGCAGCCACCGGTTCGGCAGACTGCCGGCCACCGCTGCGCGCCCCCGCGACGCCTGAGGCGGTGCTCGAAGCCGTGCTCGCCGTCAGTGAGCAAGCGGATGACTGAGTGGCTGCAGGAACTGGCAAGACTGCGCAGCGCCGGTGAGCCTGCCGTGCTCGTGACTGTCGCCGGTGTACGCGGTTCGGCGCCGCGCGAGGTTGGTGCAAAAATGCTCGTTAGCGCGCGGGAAAGTTTCGGCACGATCGGTGGCGGTGAGCTGGAGTACCAGTGCATCCGCATCGCGGCAGAGCGGCTGCAGGCGGATAGGGGCCGCGCTTCGTTGCGTCGTTTTCCACTTGGCAGCAACTGCGGCCAGTGTTGCGGCGGGGTCGTTGACGTACTGTTCGAGCCGCTGGCCGGCATCGCCTGTAGCGACGCGCTGCTCGAGTGCTGGTCGAATCGCCTGGATGCCGTATTGGTGACGGTCATCGACACGAACGGCGCTCCCGCGAAATGCCTGCTGGATGCACACGGCAACTGGCATGGCGACATCGCCATTTCAACGGAGATGCAGGCACAGGCACACGGCATGCTGAACGGCGACACGGTGTCGCTGCGGCTGGATACGCCCGGTCGCGCAGAACCGTTCCTGCTGCTGGAGTCCATCAGGGAGCCCGGTTTCGATATCGCCGTTTTCGGTGCCGGTCACGTGGGCAGCGCGCTCGCGAACCTGCTGGCAGGCTGCGATTGCAGGCTGCGCTGGGTGGATTCGCGCCGCGCGGTTTTCCCGGACGCCGTTGCTGCCAACCTGCAGTGCATCGAAAGTGCCGAACCCGCGCGCGAGGTCGACGCCATGCCCGCCGGCAGCTACTACCTCGTGATGACCCACAGTCACGCACTCGATCTCGATATTATTGCGGCGATATTGCGTCGCGGCGATTTTCAATATTGCGGGCTGATAGGCTCGCTGACCAAGCGCCGGCGCTTCGAGGCACGGCTCGCCGGGCTTGGGGTCAGCGCAAGCACGCTGCGGCGACTGGTCTGCCCGATCGGAATCAGCGGAATCTCCGGCAAGAAGCCGCAGGAAATTGCTATCGCCGCTGCCGCCGACGTGCTGCGCCGCCGCGAACGCGAACTCGCCATGCGGCAGGAGTCCGACGGCACGGTTCACACACTGAACGCTCAATAAGAAAAAGCGCGACACATGGAAGCATACATTCTCGAATGGCTGAACCTGCTCGGCCGCTGGGCGCATTTCGTCACCGGCGTCGCGTGGATTGGATCGTCGTTTTATTTCATCTGGCTCGATAACCACCTGCAGGCGCCGGGCAACCCCGCGGATGATACGAAAGGCGTCGGCGGCGAGCTGTGGTCCGTGCACGGCGGTGGTTTTTATCACGCGCAAAAATACAAAGTCGCGCCCGCAGTTCTGCCGCAGACCTTGCACTGGTTCAAGTGGGAGGCCTACACGACCTGGATTTCAGGCATGTTCCTGCTCGCGCTGGTTTACTGGTACGGCGCCAGTGTTTACCTGGTCGATCCAGCCGTCATGCCGCTGTCGGTTCCTGCCGCCGTTGGCATCGGTGCCGGCGTGCTGGTCGGTGGCTGGCTCGTTTACGATGCATTGTGTCGTTCACCACTGGGCCGCAACGACTCGTTGCTGGGGCTTATCCTGTTTGCGCTTGTCACACTGCTGGCCTGGGGTTTGTGCCAGGTGTTCAGCGGCCGCGGTGCGTACATTCACTACGGTGCCGTGCTGGGCTCGATCATGGTCGCCAACGTTTTCTTTGTGATCATTCCGGGCCAGCAACGCATGGTGCGCGCCGCCGCGAGCGGGGCCGCGCCGGATCCGGCCGATGGCCTGCGCGCGAAACAACGCTCGGTGCACAACACCTACTTTACGCTGCCCGTGTTGTTCGTCATGACGAGCAACCACTACGCGATGACCTATAACCATGCATGGAACTGGCTGATCCTGGTTGCCATCTCGGCAGTGGGCGCGCTGGTGCGGGTTTGGTTCGTGGCGCGCCACAAGGGAAAGGCGTCGCCGTGGCCGCTGGTCGGCGCAACCTTGCTGCTGGTGCTGGTGGCTGGCGCTATTGCCCCGCGCGGTGGCGCGGTCGGCCCGCAGAACGTCACGCTTGCCGACGTGCGGCCAGTGCTGGAATCGCGCTGCACGGTGTGTCACGCTGCCGCGCCAACGCACCCGGCGTTCGCGGCCGCACCCGCCGGCGTGTTGCTGGAAACCGCTGCGCAGATCAGCGCCGAGCGCGAACGCATCTATCAGCAGACGGTCGTCACGAAAGCAATGCCGATCGGCAACCTGACGGCGATCACGGATGAAGAGCGGGCGCTGATTGCGGCCTGGTACCGGAGCACTGCGAATGACTGACGAACACTACCCGCGCGACCTGTGCGGTTACGGCGATTCGCTGCCGGATGCCGACTGGCCAGGCGGCGCAAAGCTGGCCCTGCAGTTTGTCGTCAACTACGAAGAGGGCGGCGAGAACTGCGTACTGCACGGTGACGCCGCCTCCGAGGCATTCCTCTCCGAGATTGTCGGCGCACAGCCCGTCCCAGGCATGCGCCACATGAACATGGAATCGATTTACGAATACGGCGCGCGCGCCGGCTTCTGGCGCCTGCACCGGCTGTTCAGCGAGCGCGGCTGGCCGGTTACGGTGTTCGGCGTTGCGATGGCGCTGCAGCGCAATCCGCACGTGGTCGACGCGATGTGGGCGGCCGACTGGGAAATCGCCAGCCACGGCCTGCGCTGGATCGACTACCAGCACGTTGATGAAGCGACCGAGCGCGCGCACCTGGCACAGGCAATTGACCTGCATCGTGCGGCGACGGGCGAGCGACCGCGCGGCTGGTACCTCGGTCGCTGCAGTCCGAACAGCCACCGGCTGGTCGCGGAAGAGGGCGGCTTCGCCTATAACGCCGACAGCTACGCGGATGACCTGCCGTACTGGGATTACCAGTTTGCCGAGCCGCAGCTGATGGTGCCGTACACGCTCGACGCGAACGACATGCGGTTTGCGACACCGCAGGGCTTCAATTCGGGGCGGCAATTCTACGAGTACCTGCAGGACACGTTCGACGTGCTGTACGCGGAAGGCGCCGACCAGCCGCGCATGATGTCGGTGGGACTGCACTGTCGCCTGGCTGGCCGACCGGGTCGCGCCGCGGCGCTCGGGCGTTTTCTTGATTACGTCGGCAAGCACAAGGATGTCTGGGTGTGTCGGCGCATCGATATTGCCGAGCACTGGCGCGCGCGGCATCCCGCGCACCGGGCGAGCAGCGCATGAGTATCGTCAGAAAAGACAGCTTCGTGAAGCGCTACGGCGGCATCTACGAGCACTCCGCCTGGGTCGCCGAGGCAGCCTGGGAGCGGCTGTGCGAGGAAGGCAATACGGCAAGCACGGCCGACGTGCTGGCCGAGGTCGTCGACGATGCCGACGACGCGCAAAAACTGGCGCTGATCCGCGCACATCCGGACCTGGCCGGCCGCGCTGCCGTGCAGGGCGAACTGACGCAGGATTCGACCGGCGAGCAGGCGAGCGCCGGCATCGATCAGTGCACGCCCGCCGAGTTCGCGAGCTTTCAGGAATACAACGCCCGGTACCGCGCGAAATTCGGCTTTCCGTTCGTGATGGCGGTGCGTAACAGCAATCGCCGCGCAATACTGGCAGCATTTGGCGAGCGCCTGCAAAACGATGTCGAGACGGAGTTTGCGCGCGCGATCGCCGAAATTCACAAGATCGCAAAGTTGCGACTCGCCGCGCTGGAAGAAGATCCCGCATGAGCAGGATGTCTGACAAACTGTTTCACCAGTGGCTGCCGCTGGAGAACCCGCGACTGGGCACCCGCGTCGTGTTTGCGAACGATGAGTTTTTCGCGGCCAAGGAGCGGCTGATCGATCCTGCGCCGCCGCGATTCATTCCTGACAAATACGACGATAACGGCAAGTGGATGGATGGCTGGGAGTCGCGCCGCAAGCGCGGACCTGGTCACGATTATTGCATCATCCGGCTCGGCATTCCCGGTATCGTGCGCGGCGTTGATATCGACACGGCGCATTTTACCGGCAACTATCCGCCCGCGGCGTCGATCGACGGCTGTGTGAGTGACGACGACATCCCGCCGGATGACGCAGACTGGCAGCCGCTGCTTGCAGAGACCGCGCTGCAGGGCAATTCGCATCACCCGCATGAGATTCATCACGACGATCCGGTAACGCACCTGCGGCTGAATATTTTCCCCGATGGCGGTGTCGCGAGATTGCGCATCTTTGGCGAAGTGCGACCGGATTGGTCGAAGCTCGCCGACAACGCGTTGCTCGATCTGCTGGCCGTCGAGAATGGCGGCCGCGCGCTGGCTGCCAGCGACGAGCATTTCGGCTCGATGCACAACATGAACGTCGCAGGTCGCGGTATCAATATGGGCGACGGCTGGGAAACGGCGCGGCGCCGCGGGCCCGGCAACGACTGGTGCGTGCTGGCGCTCGGGCATCGCGGCACTATCGAAAAGATTGAAATCGACACGGCACACTTCAAGGGTAACTACCCGGACCGAGCCTGCATCCAGGCAGCCGATGCCAGCGGCCAGTCAGTGACCGGACTCGTTGCGGCCAGCAAAGACTGGCCGCTGCTGTTGCCCGAGCAGAAACTCGCTGCGAATCGACAGCACTATTTTGCAGACGAACTGCAGTCAACGGGACCGGTGACGCACGTGCGCCTGTCCATTTTTCCGGATGGCGGCGTAAGTCGCCTGCGGCTGCATGGCCGCATTAGCAGGGACTGACCATGGCTGATCGCAAACTGAAACCCCTGCCGATTACGGCGGAACGCTTTGCGCCCTATGGCGACGTTATAGCGACGTTGCCTGAGAAGCGTGCTGCGATGAACGAGGCGCGCTTCGAGCGCTTTGATGACCTGGCCGGCATTGATGTCGACCTGTCAGGCGACGGCCACGTGGCGATCAGTATTGCGAAAAGCCGCGTCGCGACCGTGCTGCCGTACCGCTTCGACATGGTCGAGCGGCATCCGCTCGGCAGCCAGGCGTTCATCCCGCGCACGCCTTTCGCGTTCATCGTCGTGGTCGGGCCGCGCGGTGCGAGCATCGAAGCGACCGGGCTTGAAGCCTTCGTGACGAACGGCAGCCAGGGCATCAACTATCACCGCGGCACCTGGCACATGCCGCTGATCGCCCTGCAGGCCGGCCATGAATTCCTGATTATCGATCGCTGTGGCAGCGCCGCGAACTGCGAAACGCTGGTGCTCGCGGATGCGGTCGTACTCGAGGCGCCCTGAGTTGCAGGCGATGAGCTACTGTCCACACTGTGTACAAAATGAGTAGCGGCACAGGCGTAGCCGCAGCTGTGCAACGGCATGTGAGTCGCGACGCGTGAGTAATGGAACAAAAGCAGCGGCGTGTGAGTATCGGCACTTGAGCATCGGCACTTGAGCATCGGCAGATGAGTCGCAGAAAAAAAGTGACGGCCTACCGCGCAGCGCTGCTGCACTGCGTCGGCGCACCCGGCAGCGCCGATAGCATCGAGTATTTCGACGACGGCCTGCTCGTCGTCGAGAACGGCCTGGTGGTTGAGGCGGGCCCGGTACAGGCTGTCTTGCAGCGCCTCGCGCCCGAGGTGCCGGTGCACGATTACCGCGGCCGGCTGATCCTGCCCGGGCTGATCGACTGCCACGTGCATTATCCGCAGGTCGACATGATTGCCTCTTACGGCGCGCAGCTCATGGCGTGGCTGGAGCAGTACGCGTATCCGGCCGAGCAGCGTTTGGTCGATGCGGCCGTCGCAGCGGAAGCCGCCGAGTTCTTTGTGCAGCAGCTGTTGGCGAACGGCACGACGACCGCGCTGGTATTCGCAACCGTGCATGCACATTCCGTCGATGCCATATTCGCCGCGGCCGAAAAACGCAATCTGCGCTTGCTGTCCGGCAAGACGCTGATGGATCGCGCCTGTCCTGAAGATCTGCGCGACACCGCGGCCGGCGGCGCCGCTGACAGCCGCCGCCTGATCGAGAAATGGCACGGTCAGGGGCGTTTGGGTTACGCGATTACGCCGCGTTTCGCGGTAACTTCAAGTGCGGAGCAGCTCGCCGCCGCCGGGCGCCTCGCCGAAACCTTTCCCGATGTCCACGTGCACACGCACCTCGCTGAAAATCACGCCGAAGTCGAGCTGGTTGCCAGCCGTTTTCCCGAGTGTCGCAGTTACCTGGATGTTTACCGGCAGCACGGACTGGTGCGCGAGCGATCCGTGTTTGCCCATTGCCTGCATCTCGATCAGGCCGATCGGGCAGAGCTTGCGGACCGCGGTGCCGCGATTGCATTCTGCCCCAGCTCCAACCTGTTCCTCGGCAGCGGCCTGTTCGATTTCGCGGCCGCCCGCTCGCAGGGTATTCGTGTCGGCCTTGGCAGCGACGTCGGTGGCGGCACGTCGCTTAACATGCTGCGCACGGTTGCGGCTGGCTACCAGGTCATGCAGTTGCAGCAACAATCCCTGCCGGCCTATGAGGCGCTCTACCTCGCCACGCTTGGCGCGGCGCGGGCGCTGTATCTCGACGACCGCATTGGCAACTTCGCCGCAGGGCGCGAGGCAGACTTTATCGTTGTCGATGATCGCGCGACGCCGCTGACAGCGCGCCGCAGCGCAGCGGCCGACAGCATCGAAGAGCGCCTGTTTGCGCTGCTGATGCTGGGTGATGACCGTGCAATCGAGGCGAGCTACGCGATGGGCGAACCGGTCTACGCGCGCGTTACGTAGCGCGGATCCCGCTCAGGCGCGCTCGGGCGGTACCAGTTCGCGCAGCCGGCCGATAACCGGCTGCAGTTCCGGCTTGTGCGCTTCGAGCTCATCGACCGTCATGCCGGACAGCTCGTAGGGCAGCACCAGCCATTCCTGCGTTTCATGCACAAAATAGTCCGGCGTGCGGACAGTCTTTTCGCTCGGCCGATACCACACGCAGGCGATGCGTATGTCGTGCGGCAGGTTGCGGCGGGTCTTGCGGGTCAGCTGGTCGATCACGGCGCGCACGCTGTTGCCGGTGCTGTACACGTCGTCGACGATCAGCAGTGAATGCTTTGCTGACAGGTTCTCGAGCAGGTATTGCAGCCCGTGCACGCGTATCGCATCAGCCTTGTCGACCATCTGCGAGTAACTGGCCTGGCCGGAATACGAGGTGCGGATGGCGATATGATCGGTCGGAACGCCGAAATGGTCGAGACCTTCCTGGACTGCGATACCCACCGCGCTGCCGCCACGCCACAGCCCAACGAGAAAATCCGGCCGAAATTTCGCCTCGACGATCTGCCGGGCAAGCCGAAAGGAATCGAGCAACAGGTCATCAGCGGCGATGTAGGTTTTTTTCATTGGTTTCTGCTCGCGTGGCAGGTGCTGTAGTATTGACGCTCGCCATTATAACGACAAACCCCGGCCAGCACCGCGCGAATGCCGCTGAGTCGATCAACCCGCGGCAGCGACGGAGACCCCGATGAAAAAGACAGTGCTCACCGCCCAGCAGTTGCTGCAGGATTCGTTTCGCCTTGGCGTAAAGATCCTGGAAAGCGGCTTTGAGCCCACACTCATCATCGCGGTGTGGCGCGGTGGCACGCCGGTCGGCATGGCCGTGCAGGAAATACTGTCTTACTGCGGCGTTGAGTCCGATCACATTGCCATCCGTACCTCGTCGTATACCGGCGTCGACGAGCGTTCAACGGTTGCCGTTCATGGTCTTAACTACATCATCAAGAAAGTCTGCCACGACGACCGTGTGCTTATCGTCGATGATGTGTTCGATACCGGCAACACGTTCAAAGCCGTGATTGAAGAGCTGCGCCTGCGGGCGCGCGACAATACGCCGGAAGATATTCGCATGGCAGTGCCATGGTATAAGCCGCTGCGCAACGAAACCGATCTGGTGCCCGATTACTACCTGCACGAGACCAGCGAGTGGCTGGTGTTTCCCCACGAACTGGACGCGCTGACACCGCAGGAAATGAAGGAGCGGCGCCCGGTGCTGCACGAAATCGTCTACGGAGCCGGCAAGCTCGCGCGATGAAATCGGTCTGTGTTTATTGCGGTTCATCGCCCGGCGCTCGTCCCGGGTACGCCGCCGCCGCCGAACAGCTAGCCCGCGAGCTGGCGGCGCGTGACATCACCATTATTTACGGCGGTTCGTCGAAAGGCATCATGGGGCGACTCGCCGATGCGGCGCTTGCTGCAGGTGGTCGAGTGGTCGGCGTGTTACCGCGCTCGCTGATTGCGAAAGAGGTGGGTCACGACGGCCTGCACGAACTGCATATCGTTGCGTCGATGCACGAACGCAAAGCCATGATGTCGGAACTTGCCGATGGCTTCATCGCCTTGCCCGGCGGCTTCGGCACACTGGAAGAAATCATCGAGACGATCACCTGGGCCCAGCTCGGCTTTCATGCGAAGCCCTGCGGTCTGCTGAACGTGAACGGTTACTTCGATGCGTTGCTGCAGTTTATCGGCTTCGCCGTCGAACAGCAGTTCATCCGCCCTGAGCACCGCGACATTCTGCAGGTAGCGGATTCAGCCGACGCGCTGTTGGAAAAATTCGCAGCCTACCGGGCGCCCGTGACCCGCAAATGGCGCGATTGACCTGCCAGGTGGCGCCTGGCGCTGCTCGCAAAAGCGCGCAGGTTTTTCAAGACGGCTAAATCAGCGTCCGGCACTAACGGGCTGGTAGCAGGGCTCGCCGGCAGGATCCATTCGCGATCGAAAAATGCGTTAGCGAACAAGGTAGCCCGCCCATCCTGGCCCTGACCGGGCCGGCAAATACCGTGCGACGCCTTACCAGCGCAGCCGCCAGCGTCCGGTGGCGCTGCGGCTTTTCGGTTTCCTGTTTTGCAGCGTGGCACGCTTGTCGGCAAGCCAGGATTCGCGATCGACGCGCGGGTCCTGACCTTTCTCGCGACGGCGCGCTTCTTCGCTGCTGCGGTATTCGCAGAACTCTTCGTAGGACGTGATCTCTGCCTTCAGTTCGCGCATCACGAGTTCCACGTAGATCGCGTCGTCCAGAAAGCCGACGCCTGGAATCGAATCGGGAATGACATCGTCCGGCGCGCAGAAATACGTCAGCGCGCCAATGACGCGGACACGGTCTTCGGCGCCAAGTTTCCATTCCTCGTCTTTCAGCATGTCGATCACGACCTGCAGCCGGTCGAGGCGAGACGTGATGTATTCCGGCAGGTCCGAGGTATGTGCTCCATCGATTAACCTGCAGGCGGCCGCCACGATTTGCTCAGGTGTGGCCTTGCTGGCAGTTAGCGCTTTCGCCTGATCGACCGCGGCCTGGAAGTGGTCGAGATCTTTGTCGGTGAGCGTAAAAGTAATATCGAGAGGCATGAGGAACCGTTGTAAAAAGAGTCAATTCAAAGAGTGGCTGGCAGCGACGGCTGCCTGGCAGGGTTAGTTTACGGGTGTTGCGGCGCTGTTGCTCGCTGGTGTCGCGCGCTGCGACGGATTGTATACGTATCGGCCGGGTCGAACCACGCTGGCCGGCTTGCTGGCCCGAAGGTGGAACACCATACTCGTGCTCGGACGGCGATAGGACTGCACGATAATCGAATGAGTTCCAGCCCCTTGAGCGTTATCGAGAGCCTGCCACCGCAGTTCAGCGCGGCGGCGGCGGGCCGCATTGCCCTCGAGCACTACGGCCTCGGCGGCGAGCCCGAGCCGCTTGTCAGCGAGCGCGACCAGAATTTCCTGCTGCAGGATGTCGACGGGTCGCGCTGGGTGCTGAAAATAGCGAACGCAGCGGAGGACCCGCAGTTCACGGATTTCCAGATCCAGGCGCTCAGGCACATTGCCGCGGGACCCGCTGCGCCGCCCGTTCCGGCGCTGCGCGCCACGCTGGACGGCGCCGATCAGCTGCAAATTGCGGCGAACGGGCATACGCACGTGGTACGGATGGTGCGCTGGCTGCCGGGCAGGCCGCTCGAGGTGCGTGAATTGCGGCCGGCGCTGTGCCGCAACCTCGGCGAGTTCCTCGCCGGCCTTGGCATCAGTCTGCGCGATTTCCGCCACGCGGGTGGGAGGCAAGCCCTGCTTTGGGACATGCGGCAGGCGCCCGCGCTGCGGGAACTGCTGCCATTCATAGCCGATACGCCGCTGCGCGCTGAGTTGGCCGCCTGTCTCGACGATTTCGCCAGTCGTGCACTGCCGCGCTTTGCCGAACTGCGCACGCAGGTCATTCACAGTGACTTCAATCCCGACAATATCCTGCTCGATCCGCAGGATCCCGAACAGGTTGCGGGTGTGATTGATTTCGGTGACATCCAGCGCGCGCCGCTCGTCGTTGACGTCGCAATAGCGGCGTCCTACCTGCGCAACGAGTGCGGCGATCCCCTTGAACACATCGCTGAGTTCGTTGCAGGCTATCACCGCACAACGCCCCTGTTGCCGGATGAAATCGACCTGCTCTATGACCTGATCAACGCCCGGCTTGCCGCGACCGTCGCTATCCTGGCCTGGCGCAGCGGCGCTCGTGCAGGCGGTGATGCCTACCTCGACAAGGCCGCTGCCAGCGAGAGCAGCGCGGCGCCGTTCCTGCAGCGTCTGCGCGAGTGGTCACGGGCGCAGGTCAGCCAGCGCCTGCGTACGGTCTGCAGGGCCGTTGACAGCAACCCTGGCCAGCGCCCGCTTTGACTAAAAAGTTATATAGAACAGGGTATTAAGCAAGCCCCCTTACGCAAGGGCCGCTGCGCAGCTGTTGAGGATGTGCGCTGGTTCCCGGAAATCTTTTGCCCCGAACCGTACCCTTTTGCCTTCGCTACTGACCCTCTGGCAGTCAAACGTGACGCTCTATTCGATTTTGACGGCAGTACTCGCGGCAAGTGCCTTTGGCTACGCTGCGCTGGCGCTGCGCCTGTGGTCAACGCCCGGCTACGTGAACAAGCGCGTCGCCATCGCGCTGTTGCTGGTGGTCGTCTGGGTCGGCAGCGGTATCCTGCAACTGCAGGCCGGCTCGCCAACCCTGGTCGCGGCAGGTCGTGTCGCTCATTTCTTCGGCGCCGCGCTGCTGCCTTTGCTCGTGCTGATTGCATTCCGTGCCTACGTGGGTGACAGCCTCTCGCGCCCCGTGGTCGCTGCGCTGTCAGTCATCCCGCTGGCATCGATCGTGCTGGCCGCGACGAATCCTTTGCATCAGCTGATGTGGACGGAGCAGGCGGTTACCGGGTCGGTTGCCGATATTGGTGCCGTCACCTGGGGTCCCTGGTTTATTTTCGCGCACGCGCCGAACAGCTATGCACTGCTGGTCAGTTCGGTCATGACGCTGTTCATGCACAGCAACGCAGTCGCCCCGGTAAACCGTCGGCGCGTACGTCGGGTTGCAACGGCGATCCTGCTGCCAACCGCCGCGCTGATCATGCATGACGTTGGCATCGGGCCTGCTACGGTACTTGCGGTGCCGGTCGCGTTTGCCGCGCTGCTGCCGGTATTCGCAATGCTAATTTTGCGTGAGCAGGTAATCGAGTTCGCACCGCTGGCCTACGAGACGGTATTCCAGAACATGAGCGACCCGGTGCTGGTCGTCGATGAAGATCAGCGAATTATCGGCATGAATCATTGCGCCGAGAAAATGCTCAAGGTCAGCGAAACGCAGGTCCTGCGGCATACGCTTGCGTCCCTGTTCGGCCCGGATGTTCCAGAGGTCTACAGTGCCCTGCATACCGGCAAGCCGCAGAAAATGCTGACCAACAGCGGCCGGTTCCTGCACCTGCAGGCGTCGCCTTTGAAAGGTCATCAGCGCAAGGCGGGTGGCCAGGTGCTGATGTTTCGTGACGTCAGCGATGTCGAGAAAGCCCAGCAGGAGGTGCGTAGCAGCGAGAAATTACTGCGTACGCTGATCGATCACTCCGTTAACGGCGCCGTGCGGTTGCGCTGGACCTCGGAAAGCGGCTCGCGGCGCCTGCGCTGCGTATTTGCGAACGCCGCGGCGGGTCGCCTGGTGCAGGCCAATCCCGATGTGCTGGTGAAGTGCTCTGCCGAAGAAATAATCCAGCTTGCCTGCAGCGGCATGCGCGAGGACGATGCGCGTGCGGTGGTCGACAAGTTCATTGCCGATACGGTCCACGGCGATGTGGTCGATATCGAAACCCGCGTCGAATCCAACGGCGAGGTGAAGTGGCTGCGCGTCATTGGCGAGCCGGTGGGCGACAACGTTGCCGTTACGTTTGTCGATGTCACCGAGCACAAGACCAAGGAATTGCAGATGGAGTCGATCGCCTGGTCGGATCCTCTGACCGGCGTATTGAATCGACGCGGTTTCGAACGTGACGCCGCGAAGCGCTTGTCCGAAAGTGATGACTGCGCCACCGGCGCGTTGCTGTTCATCGACCTGAACGGCTTCAAGAAAATAAACGACACCTGCGGGCATGAAGCGGGCGACCGGCTGCTCACGATCGCGGCGGAACGCCTGCTGCAGACGCTGCGCAGCTGCGACATTATCGGCCGCCCGGGCGGTGACGAGTTCGTCGCGCTGGTGCCTGACCTTGCGCCCGCGCGGGCGGAGAAGCTGGCGGCGCGCCTGTCGCAGGCGCTCGGCGAGCCCTACCAGGTCGGTGAGGCCAGCCTGAAGTGTTCCGCGAGCATCGGGCTTGCGCTGTATCCTGAGCATGCCAACACGCTGACCGGTTTGCTGCGCGCCGCGGACCAGGCGATGTACCGCGCGAAGGCGCGCGGTCGTGACGTTACCGATATACGGGATCGCAACCGGCTGGAGAAAGCCAGCTAGCCTGGCTTGCACGTCGCTTCACCGCGGTCGAGTCGTGCAGCTGCACCCCCGCCGAATAACCATGCGCAAACGGGCCGCCAGCGCCTGGTCGCCAGCGGCCTGACAGTGACTCATGCCAATCGGAGCAGCCGCTGCTGCAGACAGTCCGGGTCAGCGGCAGCTTGTCGGCAAATAGCGATCCTCGACCGTAGTGCTGGTGCACTGCCAGTGGATCACGTTGTCAACGACCGCGGCCACCAGCTTGACAACCCCGTTCTGAATAACGCTGTGGGCATCATTGCCAAAGGTGATCGCGACGACGTTGTCGGCAACCGCGACAGTCTGCACATAGGTCCCGCTGATCGAATTCGCGGCCGGCAAATGGGCGGCAGCGTTGTCAGCTGGCCAGCCGCCGGATTCGCTGAAGAACTCGACGACGGCGCGCTTCGCGGGTCCTGACAGGGTCAGGCCCTCAGCGACCTCTGCCCGCACCGTGTAACTCTGGTAGGCGGGGATTGCGATCGCTGCAAGGATGCCGATGATGGCGACCACGATCATCAACTCAATGAGAGTGAAGCCGCGCGCTGGCGGCAGGCTGGCGACCGGCGCTTGCCTTCTTTCCATGGAATGAACTCTTATTATCAGTATTGTTCGATACCGCAAACTAAGAAAGATTTACCATCTAAGCAATAAATATTTCAGCTGCGCGCGGCTGGCCCGGCGGCAACTTGCTACAGTGCGGGGCGGCGCTGATCCTTGTGGTCATCGATGACCATGGCGCCGCGACCAGGGATTTTTTACGAACCATGACAGGATCTCGCACTGACAAGAAAATCCCGGCTGGCCCGGCATTGCTGCCGCCTGACGCGCTGACGCGCACCCGGTTGCTTCCCGCTGCCGGCGTCCTGCTGCTGTTGCTGAGCGCCTGCGCAACCGCGCCGCCGACCAACGTAGAAAACCTGTGTGCAATCTTTGAGGAAAAAGGGGGCTGGTACAAAGCGGCGAAAAAGTCCCGCAAGAAATGGGGTACACCGATCAGCATTCAAATGGCAATCATTCGCCAGGAGTCGTCGTTCAAGTTCAATGCGCGCCCGCCACGCCGCAAGCTGCTGGGCTTGATTCCCTGGACGCGGCCGTCGGATGCTTACGGTTACGCCCAGGTTCTCGACAGCACCTGGAGACTGTACCGGGAAGAAGCGGGCTCGTTTTTTTCGCAACGCGATGACTTCGCCGATGCGATCGATTTCGTCGGCTGGTATACCGATACCTCGAATCGCACTGTCGGTATTTCGAAGTGGGATCCTTACAACCAGTATCTCGCCTATCACGAGGGGCAGAACGGCTGGAAGCGCGGCACCTACCGCAAGAAACGCTGGCTGATGCAGACAGCCCGCAAGGTTGAGTACCGCGCGAAGGAATGGAACGCGCAGCTGAAACGTTGCGAAGCGTCGCTCGATGACGGCTGGTGGATATTCTGATGCCGGGCAGGTATCCCGCTGTGGCAGGGTGTCCGGATCACCGGCACACTCTACGGTAGAGGAAGAGTAATGGCAGTTTCGCAGGGCGGTGCCGGCATGGGGATCATTGAGAAAGCGACCCGCATAAAGCCCAATGAACTGAAGGCCGCGCTATGGTCTTTCCTGTTCGTGTTCCTGCTGATGGCGGCCTATTTCATCCTGCGCCCGGTGCGCGACGCGATGTCCAGCGACTGGAGCGACGTCGAGCTCAGCTGGCTGTGGACGCAAACGTTTACTTTCAGCACGCTTGCCGTCATTGCCTACGGCGCGATTATTCCGCACGTGCAGTTTCGCAAACTCGTGCCGAGCGTTTACGCGTTTTTCTCGGCGACGTTTGTCGCATTCTATTTCGGCTCCTCGTCGCTGCCCGATCCCGCCTTTGTCGACAAGCTCTTCTACGTCTGGCTCAGCGTATTCAGCCTGTTTCACGTCTCGGTGTTCTGGAGCTTCATGTCCGGGCTGTTCAACAAGGAACAGGCGCCGCGGGTGTTCGCGTTTATTGCAACCGGGGCCAGCGCCGGCGCTGTCGCAGGGCCGCTGCTGCCGACGTTCTTCGCCGACGATCTCGGTACCATGAATCTGCTGCTGATCGCTGCGGGCATGCTGCTGCTGCCGATACCCATCATCGGCATCCTGCAGCGCCTGAAAGCGACCGAACTCGGCAACGCGACGCTCGAAGCAGACCTCAGCAAACAGGTGCGGCTCGGTCGCAATCCGTTCTCCGGCTTCATGTCGCTGTTTCGCGATCGCTACATGCTCGGCATCGCCGTCTTCATCCTGCTGTACGTGGCGATGAACACGGTGTTCTATTTCGAGCTGCGCGATTTATTGCGCGACTTCGAACGAGCAACCCGGGCGCAAATCTGGGGCGGCATCGACCTTGTCATCAACACGCTGTCCATCCTGACCGCCGTGTTCGGCACGAGTCGCCTGGCAACGCGCTTTGGCATGAGTACGACGCTCGCGCTGGTGCCGGTATTGCTCGTCGGCGGCTGGCTGCTGGTTGCCGCATCGCCCATCCTCGTCGTGCTCGTCGGACTGCAGATCGCGCGCCGCGCGGGCAATTATGCGATCACGCGCCCGGGCCGCGAGATGTTGTTCACGCTGGTCGACGAAGATACCCGCTACAAGGCCAAGCCGGTAATCGATGTTGCGGTTTATCGCGGTGGTGACATGCTGACGGCATGGATTTTTACCGGTATTTCCGCGGCGCTCGGTATCGGCCTGACGGGCGCTGCTATAATCGCCGCGGCCATCGCCGGCGTGTGGGCGCTGGTTGCTTACTACCTGGGCAGGTCCTACGATCGCGCCCCCGCGAACCCGAACAAGGACTGATGCCCCAATGACCGATGCATGGATTTGCGATGCTGTGCGCACGCCGATCGGCCGCTACGGCGGCGCACTGTCGAGCGTACGCAGCGACGACCTCGCAGCGGTTCCGCTGCGCGCATTGCTGCAGCGAAATCCCTCGCTCGACGCGGGCGCTATCGATGACCTTGTTTACGGTTGTGCCAACCAGGCGGGCGAAGACAATCGCAACGTTGCGCGCATGGCGCTGCTGCTGGCGGGGCTGCCCGTCACGGTGCCGGCCGCTACGGTGAATCGCTTGTGCGGTTCAGGGATGAACGCCGTCGGCAACGTTGCTGATGGGATTCGCGCAGGCTCGATAAAGCTCGCGATGGCGGGCGGCGTCGAGTCGATGTCGCGCGCCCCGTTCGTGGTGGCGAAAGCGACGGATGCGTTCAGTCGCAACGCGGAGATGTACGACACAACGCTCGGCTGGCGCTTCGTCAACCGGCAGCTGGAGGCGCAGTATGGCATCGATTCTATGGCCGAGACCGCGGAGAATGTCGCCGCAGAATTCGGCATCTCGCGCGCGGACCAGGATCGCTTCGCACTCGCGAGCCAGCAAAAGGCGCAGGCGGCTGCCGCAGCCGGGCAGCTGGCCGAGGAAATCGTGCCGGTCAGCGTCGCGTCGCGTCGCGGAGCCGCCGTGGAGGTTGTTACCGACGAGCATCCGCGTGCCGATTCGAGCATCGAAGGCCTGCAAAAACTCAAGCCCATTGTCCGTCCCGACGGTACCGTCACCGCCGGCAATGCCTCCGGTATCAACGACGGCGCCTGCGCCCTGTTGCTGGCATCCACCGAGGCGCTGCGCGAACACCGGCTGACGCCGCTTGCGCGGGTCGTGGCCTGGGCCTCAGCCGGCGTGGCACCGCGGGTAATGGGTATCGGCCCGGTGCCGGCAAGCCGCAAGGTGCTGGCCCTTGCGGGCCTCACGATCGGGCAGATGGACGTTATCGAATTGAACGAGGCGTTTGCCGCACAGGGCCTTGCCGTGTTGCGCGAGCTCGGAATCGACGAGCAGGCGGACCACGTGAATCCGCTTGGCGGTGCAATCGCGCTTGGCCATCCGCTCGGCATGTCGGGTGCGCGCCTCGTGACCACCGCCGCGTACCAGCTGCGGCGTAGCGGCGGTCGCTACGCCCTTTGCACGATGTGTATCGGCGTGGGCCAGGGTATCGCCATGATCATCGAGCGCGCCGCGTGAAAGTTACGCCTGACGAATCGCGACGGTCGCTGCGCCTGCTGGCCGAACGCATTCGGGCACGCCGCACGGTGAACCTGTTTCTGCGGCAGCCGGTCAGTCGCAAGCTGATTCTCGACGCGATCGAAGTCGCGCGCTGGGCGCCGAATCATCACGTGACCGAACCCTGGCATTTTTACCTGCTGGGCAAGCAAGCCATTGCCGAGGGGGTGGAACTGACGCGGCAGATCGTGACCGAACGTACCGATGCCAAACGCGGCGATTTCAAAGCCGGGGCCGCCTCGGAGCGACCCGGCTGGCTCGTGGTGACCTGCCGAAAATCGGATGGCGGGCTGCGCCAGCAGGAGGATTACGCGAGTTGTTGCTGCGCTATCCAGAACCTGATGCTGTACCTGTCCGAAGCCGGCGTCGGGTCCAAATGGTCGACCGGTGCGATTACCCGCGATGCACGCTTCTACGCGGCGCTGGACATCGACCCGAAGCAGGTGTTCATCGTCGGACTGGTGTTTTACGGCTATCCGAAAATCACGCCGCAGCAAAAGCGACTTGAAGTTGACGACATCACGACCGAGTTGCCGTAAGCCGCTTCGCTAGCGTGACGGTTGCGCTGCTGCCAGCCGTGCCTGACATGCTCAGCCGGTTGCGACGCGCGGCGCTGCAAGGATGCGGTTACCAAGCAGCTGCGCCAGCAGTACGCCGATACCGCATAGCCCCATCGTGACAACGACATTACGAATAGTGCCGTCGTACAGCAGGCTGCTGACGATAGAGCTGGTCGCCGCCGCAAGGTTTTGCATCGTGCCGATAATCGACGCGGCAACGCCGGCAATCGCCGGTACCGGATCCAGCGCGAGCGCGGTGGCGTTCGGCAGCACCATTCCGGTACCCGCCAGGTAAAGTGACACATTGCCCCACAGCCACCAGAACGGTGCATCGCCCAGCCAGCCGATAATCAGCATCTGCACGGCAGCCACGCCGATTACGGATGCACCGACCGTCATGATCTGCTGTGAGCTGAAGCGCAGCAGCAGTCGACGATTGACGGTTGAGCCGATTAACAGGCCGATTGCGGCTACCGCGAAAATAAACCCGAACACCGAAGTCGGGTAGCCATAGATGCCGATGATCAGCGCCGATGAGCCGGTAATCACGGCCATGAAACCCGCGGCCGTCAGCATGACCAGCAATACCCCGAGAATACTGCGCCGGTGCCGGAAGAATTCGCTGACGCTCAAAACGAGCTGGCGCAGGATGTGATGTTCGCGGGACGGTAGCCGGGTTTCCTGCAATCCCAGGCTGACGCCGTAGATCATCAGTGCGCCGAACACGGCAATCGCAATAAATGGCATGCGCCAGCCGGATACTGTGACCAGGAACGAACCGGCGATTGGCGCCAGTATTGGCGCCGCAGTAAACACCATGACCATGATGGTCAGCAGCCGCGCCGCGTCCTTGCCGCTCGCGATATCGCGCACGATGGCGCGTGACACGACAACGCCAACGGACGCGCCGACGCCCTGCAACAGGCGCGCTGCCAGCATCAGTTCTATTGACGTGCTGAACGCGCAGACTATGCCGGCGATCGTGAACAGCAGGACACCGGCGTATAAAACCGGCATGCGGCCGATGCGGTCAGAGACGAGGCCCGCCGGCAGCTGGCCGAGCGCCATGCCGGCCATGAACCAGCCAACGATCTGCTGGCCGAGCGACATCGTGGTACCGAGTTCGGCGACCATGGCCGGGATAGCCGGCAGGCTCATGTCGATCGTGACCGCGGCGAGACCGGTCAGGAAGCCGAGCACGAGCACGAAGCGGCGACTGCCCGCAAGACGGCTATACATTGTTAATCCGCAACCTGCTGAATCTGAAAACTGCTTTATGCGCGCTTGTTTGCGCAATCGTTTGCGAGATGGTTTGCGCTATCGTTACTGCGCCGGCCGGCGCGGTACACGCAGCTTAATTCATCCAGGCCGAGCCAGTAGCTCAGTTCGCGCGGATGGCCGATATCCCACAAAGCAAAGTCGGCCCGCTTGCCGACCTCGAGCGTGCCGCGGTCGTCCAGCAGGCCCAGTGCCTGAGCTGCGTGGCGGGTCACGCCGGCCAGGCATTCCGCCGGCGTCAGGCGAAACTGGCTGGTGGCGAGCGCCATGATGGCGCGCAGTGATGCGATCGGCGAGGTGCCCGGATTGCAGTCGGTCGCAAGCGCCATCGGTACCTTGTGCTGACGCAGCGCGGCAACCGGCGGTGCCTGGGTCTCGCGCAGCGTCAGGTATGCGCCAGGCAACAGCACTGCGACGCTGCCCGCTTTGGCCAGCGCCCTGATACCGGCCACGCCGCTGTACTCCAGATGATCGGCCGACAGCGCCGCAAACTGCGCGGCGAGTTCGGCACCGCCGCAGGCACTGAGCTGGTCGGCATGCAGCTTGACGTCGAGCCCGAGCGCTTTTGCCGCGGTAAACACGCGCGCAACCTGCTCGGTCGAAAACGCGATCGACTCGCAGTAGGCATCGACCGCGTCCGCGAGCTGCTCCGCGTGCACGGCAGGCATGACCTCGTTGCACACGAAGTCGATGTAGGCGTCCGCATCGCCTGCGAAGTCTTTTGGCACGGCGTGCGCGCCAAGGAAGGTCGTGCGCACGCTAACGTCGTGCAGTTTGCCGAGGCGCCGCGCGAGCCGCAGCAGGCGCAGCTCCGTTTCAAGGTCGAGGCCGTAACCGGATTTGATCTCGATCGTCGTTACACCGTCACGCTGCAGGGCGCGCACGCGCTGACCCGCTGCCGCGAGCAGCTCTGCGTCGCTCGCTGCGCGGGTTGCGCGCACCGTCGACATGATGCCGCCGCCGGCGCGTGCGATGTCTTCGTAGCTCGCACCCGCCAGGCGCTGCTCGAACTCGGCGGCGCGATTACCGCCGAACACCAGATGGGTATGGCAGTCGATCAGGCCCGGCGTCAGCCACTGGCCGTTTGCCGGGTGGGTTTCCCGGGCCGTGCCGGCCGGCAGCTCGCTGGCAGGCCCGAGCCACGCGATGCGGCCATCGCAGACCGCAATGGCGGCGTCCTCAATGATGCCGAACGCGGCGCTGTCGGCACGCATCGTGGCCAGTTGTACGTCGCGTATCAGCAGGTCCCAGTGGGTCATGCGGGCGTTGTCCCGGTTGCATTTCGGAGGTAGCAAACGGTAGCATGGCGCAACTTGTATATACAACCTGGAGGGGAGCTTGGCAGTGTCGTCGATTTTTGCGCGCAAGGCCTTATTGCCGGTTGGCTGGCGGAGTGACGTGCGCATCCAGGTTCGCGACGGCCGCGTTGAGTCGACCGCAGCCGACAGTCGCCTGCAGGCAGGTGATGTCGAGGCCGGTGTCGTGATACCGGGCCTGTGCAACGCGCACAGCCACGCTTTCCAGCGTGCGCTGGCCGGACATACCGAACAGCGCGGCCCCGAGCATCGCGACAATTTCTGGAGCTGGCGCGAGCGCATGTACCGGCTCGCCGGATTGATAGACGCGCCGCGGCTGACGGCGATCGCGCGCCAGGCCTATTGCGAAATGGTGACGAGCGGCTTTACCTCGGTTGCCGAGTTTCACTACCTGCATTCGGAGCCGGGCAAGGGCGCGTCCGAAACGATGTTCGAGGCGCTGCAGCAGGCCGCCCGCGACAGCGGCATCCGTCTCACCTACGTGCCGGTGCTGTACGAACGCGGTGGCTTCGACGACGAAGGTCTGTCAGCAGAGCAGCAGCGTTTTCAGCACGACCTGCCGCAATTCCTGGCGCACTACGAACGCTGCCGGGCGCTTGCGGGTACCGCGGCCACCGTCGGCATCGGCGCGCACAGCCTGCGCGCCGTCAGCAAGGATTCGCTGACCGAAATTGCCAAGGTCGCGGCGCGCGACGGCGTGCCGCTGCACCTGCACATCGCCGAGCAGCAGCGCGAAGTGGAGCAATGCCTCGGTGTGCACGGCCGGCGCCCGGTGCGCTGGCTCTTCGAAAACTTCAAGGTAACGGAGCGCTGGTGCCTCGTGCATGCGACTCACGTCGATGCCGATGAAGTCACGGCAATGGCAGACAGCCGTGCCGTTGTGTGCCTGTGCCCGAGTACCGAAGCGAATCTCGGCGATGGACTGTTTCCACTGGCGCCGTTCCTCGAGCAGCGCGGCCGCATTGCGATTGGCTCGGACAGTCACATCTCGATCAACCCTTTCGAGGAACTGCGCTGGCTCGAGTACGGCCAGCGGCTGGTCGCGGAGCAGCGCAATATCGCCGCGATCGGCATGCGCAATACCGGCCGCAGCCTGTTCGAACGGGCCGCTGCCGGCGGCGCCGCCGCGAGCGGCGTGGCTTCCGGCCTGCTGAAGGCCGGTCACGCGGCTGACCTGCTGCTGCTCGATGACGATGATCCGATGCTGGCCGGGCACGATGCGCAGACGATGCTTGATGCGCTGGTGTTCTCCGGGTTTTCCCTGCCGCTGGAGCGCGTGATGGTGAACGGCGTGTGGCAGGTCGAGAACGGCCGTCACCTGAACCGTGATACCGCGCGCAGCGAATACCGTCGCGTCGTTTCCGACGTAACACGATCCTTCGCGGAGCTTGGCTGACAATGGCCACGATCCGCACGCCACGCTATCGCCAGCTCAAGCAGCAGATCATTGCGCGCATCTCGCAAGGTGAGCTGAAGCCACGCGATCGCGTGCCGAGTGAAAACGAACTCGTCGAGACCTGCGGCGTGTCGCGCATGACGGCCAATCGCGCACTGCGCGAACTGAATGACGAGGGTTACGTCGAACGCGTTGCGGGGAGAGGCACGTTCGTCGCCGATCTGCGCGCGGCATCGCACGTCCTTGAAGTGCGCAACATTGCTGACGAGATTGCACACCGCGGCCATCGTCACACAGCCGAAGTCAAACGCCTGTCACGCCAGCATGCGCGCGGCGCTATCGCGAAGAGTCTGCAAATCGCGCCCGGCAGCGATGTGTTTCATGTGCTGGTTGTGCACCGCGAGAACGAGCACGCGGTGCAGCTCGAGGATCGCCACGTTGTTGCGGATTTTGCGCCGGAATTTCTTGAGCAGGATTTCACTGCGCTGACGCCGAGCGCCTACCTGAGTGCAATTGCGCCGCTGCAGGAGGCCGAGCAGGTCGTGCGTGCGGCGATGCCGAACAAGGCGGTGCGCGGCCACCTGCAGATGCCGGACGGCGAACCGTGTCTGGTCGTGGTTCGCCGCACCTGGGCGCACGGCCGCCCGGTCAGTTTCGGCAGGCTGCACCATCCCGGCAGTCGCTTCGAACTGGCCGGTCACTACACGCCGCCCGGCACGCGGCGCGCGCTGGGCGGCAGCCCGGCAACGGTAACGGAATTATGAGCGGCAGAGCATCCCCAACATTGCAGGTTTCATCCAGACAACACCGTCGGCACGGCGCGCTGTGCCGGCGGCATCAATCCCAAGCGAGTGTGAACCATGACTGAGTCCAGAGTAATCAAATCGCCTACTGGCACGACGCTGAGCGCCAAAAGCTGGCTGACGGAAGCGCCGCTGCGCATGCTGATGAACAACCTCGACCCGATGGTCGCGGAGCGGCCGTCCGATCTTGTCGTGTACGGCGGCATCGGTCGCGCTGCCCGTAACTGGGAATGTTACGAGGCTATCGTCAAGGCGTTGCGCGAACTGGAGAACGATGAAACCCTGCTGGTGCAATCGGGCAAGCCGGTTGGCGTATTCCGCACTCACGAAGACGCGCCGCGCGTGCTGATTGCCAACTCGAACCTGGTGCCGGCATGGGCAAACTGGGAGCATTTTCGCGAGCTCGATCGGCTGGGACTGATGATGTACGGGCAGATGACGGCGGGCTCGTGGATCTACATCGGCAGCCAGGGCATCGTGCAGGGCACTTACGAAACCTTTGTCGAAATGGGTCGCCAGCATTACGGCGGCGATCTGACCGGCAAATGGATTCTGACCGCGGGCCTCGGCGGCATGGGCGGCGCACAGCCGCTTGCTGCGACGATGGCCGGGGCGTCGATGCTGGCGATCGAGTGCCAGTCTGACCGCATCGACATGCGCCTGAAAACCGGCTACCTCGACAGGCGAGCAGACACGCTCGACGAGGCGATGGACATCCTCAGGAAAGCAGTGGCCAGCGGCCAGCCGGTGTCGGTAGGACTGCTCGGCAATGCGGCGGAGGTGCTGCCGGACATGCTGGCGCGGCGCATTCGGCCTGACGCCGTAACCGACCAGACGTCGGCGCATGATCCGGCCAACGGTTACCTGCCGCTCGGCTGGAGCGTCAGTGACTGGCTCGACAAACGCATCAGCGATCCCGACCTCGTTGCCACCGAAGCGGCGAAATCGATGGCCGTTCACGTCAGGGCCATGCTCGATTTCAAACGGCAGGGCGTGCCGACTTTTGACTACGGCAACAACATTCGCCAGGTCGCGTTCGACGAAGGTGTGCTCGATGCCTTCGATTTTCCGGGATTCGTACCGGCTTACGTGCGGCCGCTGTTCTGCCGCGGCGTCGGGCCGTTTCGCTGGGCTGCGCTGTCGGGCGACCCGGAAGACATCTACAAGACGGATGCCAAGGTCAAGGAGCTGATTCCCGACGACGAGCATTTGCATCGCTGGCTGGATGCGGCACGCGAACGCATCCAGTTCCAGGGTTTGCCCGCGCGCATTTGCTGGGTCGGCCTCGGACAGCGAGACCGGCTGGGGCTCGCCTTCAATGAGATGGTCAGGAACGGTGAGCTGAAGGCGCCGGTCGTGATCGGTCGCGATCACTTAGACAGCGGTTCCGTTGCCAGTCCCAACCGCGAGACCGAGGCAATGCTCGATGGCAGCGACGCGGTGTCTGACTGGCCGCTGCTGAACGCGCTGCTGAGCACGGCCGGCGGCGCGACCTGGGTGTCCATCCATCACGGTGGCGGTGTCGGCATGGGGTATTCGCAGCACGCCGGGCTGGTGATCGTTTGTGATGGCACAGAGGCGGCAGACAAACGAATTGCCCGGGTGCTGTGGAACGATCCGGCAACCGGCGTCATGCGGCACGCTGACGCCGGCTACGAAGAAGCGCTGAGCTGCGCCCGTGAACACCATCTCAAGCTGCCGATGGCGAGGTCCGCATCATGAAGTTGCACCTCAATGGCCAGCCGGTCACGCTTGCCGAGTTGCGCACGGTCTGGATAGAACCGACGCGCGTGACCATCGGCGATGACGCTCGCTGCAGGATCGACGAGTCGGCTGCGCTGGTGCAGAAAGTCGTCGCGCGCGGCAAGAGTGTGTACGGCGTTAACACCGGCTTCGGCCAGCTCGCGCAGGTGCGCATCTCGAACGACGATCTCGCCCGCTTGCAGGAAAACCTCGTTCGCTCGCATGCCGTCGGTGTCGGTCCGCTGCTACCCGACGCGATCGTGCGACTCATCATGGCGATGAAAATCATCGCGCTGTCGCAGGGCTATTCGGGCGTTCGCAATGAGCTGATCGATGCCCTGTGCGCGTTGCTGAATCATGAAATCTACCCGTCGATACCGGCGAAAGGCTCGGTCGGCGCCAGCGGCGATCTCGCGCCGCTCGCCCACATGGCCGGCGCCCTGCTGGGCATCGGTGAAGTCAGCGTCGACGGCCAGGTCATGGATGCCGGCGACGCGCTTGCCGCGGCCGGGCTGCAGCCCATCACGCTCGCACCAAAGGAAGGCCTGGCCTTGCTGAACGGCACCCAGGTGTCGACCGCGCTGGCGCTCGCCGCGCTGTTTCGTGCTGAACACCTGCTGGCCGCGACGGTGACGGCCGGTGCGATGTCAGCGGACGCGGTGCAGGGCAGTGATACGCCGTTCGACGAGCGCATCCAGCAGGTGCGCGGGCAGCCAGGCCAGATTGCCGTCGCGCGCTTGCTCAAGACGCTGATGCACGGCAGTGAAATTCGTGCGTCGCATCTCGAATGCACGCGCGTGCAGGATCCGTACTCCATTCGCTGCCAGCCGCAGGTTATCGGTGCCTGCGTCGACGTCATGCGTCACGTCGCGCTGGTATTGCAAACCGAGGCGAACGCTGTGAGCGATAACCCGCTCGTGTTCGCCGCCAGCGGTGACGTGCTGTCCGGCGGAAATTTTCACGCTGAACCCGTTGCGATGGCGGCGGATTACCTCGCGCTGGCCATCGCTGAAATGGGCTCGATTTCGGAGCGACGCACGGCACTGCTGATTGACTCGCACCTGAGCGGACTGCCGGCGTTCCTGGTCAGGGACGGCGGCCTGAACTCCGGTTTCATGATGGCGCAGGTGACCGCTGCTGCGCTGGCTTCCGAGAACAAGTCGCTGGCCCATCCTGCCAGCGTCGACAGTCTGCCAACCTCCGCCAATCAGGAGGATCACGTCAGCATGGCAACCTTCGCGGCGCAGCGTCTGCACGGCATGATCGATAACGTCGCGAATATCGTCGCGATCGAGGTGCTGGCGTCGATACAGGGCATCGAATTCCATCATCCGCACAAAAGTTCGGCGGTCATCGAGACGATTATCGAACAGGTCCGGCTGTTCTCGCCGCCATACGACAGCGACCGCTCGCTGGCGCCGGATATCGAACAACTCGCGGGCCTGATCGATGGCGGATCCTTCTGCGAGCCCTGCGCGGCGGTGCTGCCGAGCTTTGCCAGCTGAGCAAGACATGAGTGACGATATCTTCGAGCTGCAGTCAGGGCGATTCGCCACTGCTGATCAGCGTGCCGCATGACGGCCGCGCGCTGCCGCCGGATATTGCGCAACGCATGACGACTGCTGCGCAAACCCTGCCGGATACCGACTGGCACGTCGCCAGGCTGTACGACTTTGCGCGTGAACTGGGCGCCAGCATCATCACCGCGCGCTACTCGCGTTACGTTGTCGACCTGAACCGGCCACCGGATGATCGTGCGCTGTACCCGCGGCAACTCACGACCGGCATTTGTCCGGCGCAATCCTTTGACGGCGCGCGCCTGTATCTCGATGGCAGCGACGTAGCGCCGGCAGAGCAGCGCGCACGCATCGATCGCTACTGGCGCCCGTACCACGAAGGCATCGCAAAGCTGCTCGACGAACGCCGCAAGGCACACGGCTATGCATTGCTGTGGGATGCGCATTCGATTGCGAGCGAGGTGCCGGGCTTGTTCGACGGCGAACTGCCGGTGCTGAATCTCGGTACCAACAAAGGCCTGAGCTGCGCGAGCGCGATTGAATCTGCGCTCGCGCACGATGCGCACGCCAGTCCCTATTCCGCAGTTTGCAACGGGCGCTTCACCGGCGGCTACATCACGCGCCATTTCGGTCGTCCTGGCGAGCAGCTTCACGCTGTTCAGCTGGAGCTGGCGCAGCGCAGTTACATGGACGAAAAGACTTTGCGTTATGATTCGCTGGCTGGCGAGCAACTGCAGGCAGTGCTTCGCAAGCTGTTGCAGACGTTCAGCGCCACTGCACAACAAATCCACGCCTGACGGCGCGGCTGTCGGTCCCGGGGGGGAATAATGAGCAGCAAGAAGGGCATTCACGAACTGTACCGGGTCGATCCACAGGCCGCCGACAAGATGCTGTGGGGACGGGAGACCGAATCCCTGTCGCGCCGCGGCTTCCTGCGCGGCAGCGGGCTCGCCGCGATGTCGGCGGCGCTCGGCGCCTCTATTCCGTTTGCGCACATGATGCCGGGTGGCCTGATACCGGCCGCACTGGCGGACAGCGTTGAACCGTTCGCCTTGCCTGGCAAAGACGGGCTGATAGTGCTGAACGATCGACCGGTCAATGCCGAGACGCCGGCGCACCTGCTCGACGACAGGATCACGCCAACGAATCGCCTGTTCGTGCGCAACAACGGTGTACCGCCAAGGCTCGCGGATGCCAGTGCCGATGACTGGACGTTCAGGATCGACGGTGAGTCCTGCAAGCAGCCGATGACGATGTCGCTTGGCGAACTAAAAACCGGATTCAGGCACCACACGCTGCAGCTGCAGCTGGAATGCGGCGGCAATGGTCGTGCGGAATTCAATCCGCCAACCTCCGGCAACCAGTGGTCGATCGGTGCCGTCGGTTGCCCGGAGTGGACCGGCGTGCGTTTGCGCGACGTGCTCGAACACGTCGGCGTTGCTGATGACGCGGTCTATGTCGCGTACGAAGGCGCCGATGTGCACCTGTCCGGCGATCCGGCCAAACAATCGATCTCGCGCGGTGTGCCGCTTGCGAAAGCCCTGGAGCAGGAATCCCTGCTGGTCTGGCAGATCAACGGCGAGCCGCTGCCGCTGCTGCACGGCTATCCGCTGCGCCTGGTGTGTGCCGGCTGGCCGGCATCCGTCAGCGGCAAGTGGCTCAGTCGCCTGATGATTCGCAACCAGGTGCACGATGGCGAGAAGATGCTTGGGCAGTCCTACCGGGTGCCCTGCAAACCGGTTGCCCCCGGTACCGAAGTCGCGGATGAGGCAATGTGCATCATCGAATCGATGCCGGTGAAGTCGCTGATTACCTATCCGCAATCGGGCATCGTGGCAGAGCGCGCCAAACCGCTGGCGATCAGGGGCCATGCCTGGGCCGGCGATGCGCGCGTCAGGCAGCTGCACACTTCGATCGACTTCGGCGCGACCTGGCAGCGTGCAAAACTGGCAAAGCCTGCCAATCGGCTTGCCTGGCAGCATTTTGCAGCGGAGATCAACTTTCCGGCGAGCGGTTATTTCGAGGTCTGGGCCCGTGCGACCGATGACAACGGTGTATCACAGCCGATGGTATTGCCGGGCTGGAATCCGCGTGGCTACCTGAACAACGCCTGTCATCGCATCGCGGTGCGGATCAGCGCGTGATGTTACGGCTGATCCTGCTTGGCGTTTTAAGTGCCGCACCGGCGCTGGCAGCGGACATTGACGAGGCCAGCGGTCTTATCAAGGCGGACGGCTGGCAGCAGGTACGCATTCACTGCGGTGGCTGTCATTCGCACAAACTCGTTACCAGTCAGCGAGCGGACCGCGACACCTGGCTGGCGATGATTCGCTGGATGCAGGCGACGCAAAACCTGTGGCAGTTCGAGCCAGCGACTGAGCAGCAAATTCTCGACTACCTCGCGACCAACTACGCACCGCAGGCAATTGAGCGGCGCGCCCCGCTGCCCGCAGAGCTGCTGCCGCCGCCCGAGCAAAAGGAAGGCCGCTAGCAGCTGGCGCGCTGGCTGTTTGACGCTGCGGACATCGAGGCAGCAGAGACTGACGCGCCTGCGGCGCCGGCGATGGCGCAGACGAGGCCTGACAACAAGGATGATTCGACCGTCTGGTGGCCAGGATTGCTAGTCACCGATGGAGGCGAGCTGCTGGCGCCAGTTGGCCGTTGCCGGATCGAGCTCGGTAATTGAATTGCGGATTTTCGACAGTTTCGCATTGCGCGCGAAGCGCACACGGCCGTTGTCTGTTTGCAGCCCAAGCTGCGCGAATACCGGTGCTGTATCGGGAAAGCCGACGGCATTCGCATAGCGCCGGTATAAGGGCATGAACACATCGCGTCCGGCAAGTTCATCCAGCTTGCCGAACAGTTCAGGACCCGACCAGGTGTGATTCGACGGCAGGCAGCAGGCCTGTAACTGCTGCAGCACATCATCGAGTGTCTGCCGGCCGCCGCTTTGTTCGCGCAGTGTGACATCGGCCATCAGCGCGATCGCCGCGCCGCTCCAGTAAACCTTCATCGTGCTTTCGCGGGCACCGCCGGCGGCCGCATCATTCGGTGACAAATCGGGCCGCGACAGACGGCCGCGTTCGAGTCCTTCATAAAGTTTTTGCCAGGCGCGCTGGTCGTCGTAGGCGCCTGCGCGTGCCAGCAACACGTTCTGGTAATACTGCGCGAAGCCTTCTGAAATCCAGCGTTGCTGGCGGTTCACGTAGGGCAGCAGCAGGTGGCTGAACTCATGCGTCGCTGTCCAGTCATCGAGAAACGCTGACAGCGGCTTGTTCGGATTGATGAACAGCTCGACGGATTCGCCGCCGTCGCGCACGACCCGCCCATAGGGCACGGCACCGCCGCGACTGCTGTTGCGATCAGTGCTCGGGATAACCAAGACCTGCGGCGAGGGGTTCGGGAAATGTCCGTACGCGAGCGAGACATCCGTTGCTGCCGCCTCGATCCAGTGCAGTATTTCTGCATTGTCCATCGCCTGGCGGCCGCGCATCAGGCTGACCCGCAAGGTCGCGCCCGGAATCTGGATTTCGTGATGGTCGAAGTTGCCGAACGCGATCGGCGCGTGCGAGCTCTCCGGCGATTTGTTTATTACGAAGTGCCGCCCGTCGCTATCGAGCTTGCGCCACGGTGCTGCAACGGCGACGCCGTCCGGCAATCGAAATTCAACGGTGAGCTGCGTGTCATCGTCGATAACCGGTCGCCACAGCCATTCGGAGGAGGGCACAATCAGGTTGCTGGAATCGAGCGCCCGGTTTTGCCGCTGGTCGCGCGCCGCGGCGCGCAGGTCGACGGTATAGGACATGCAGCGAATGCCGCCGTACGGCACCAGCAGTCGCCGGTTGCGGATGCGCACCTGCGTATCGCCCTCGCAATTGCGAAAGTCCTGCAGGTAACCGCTGGCGCGTGGCGAGCGCGCCGCCACGCTGTTGACCGCAGCGGCGAAGCGCGCTTCAACGTGAAGCTGTTTGAGTTCGGCATCGACCGACACTGTGTACTGGTGATTCCTGCTCGCAGCGTTTGCGGCAGCGGGGAGCAGGCTGCAGCTGATCAGCAGCAGTGCAAACAGGCTGCGAGAGCAGGCGCTTGTCGGCATCAATCGCTGTAAACAGTTTTGCTCCACCGAATTCCCTGTAGCCTGCGTTTGAAATTAGGGCCATCTGCATGGCGTTCCGACCGATACCCACCGCATCCGTTGCATGCGTTTTCGGCATGCCGGGTGGAATGGCGTCATTATGCCGACTTGGCCGCAGGACGGAAGGTTTCGCGCCGGCGATTGTGAGCACGGTCACAGATAGCGGCAGCAACATGAGAACTGGACCCCCTGGGTCGGCCGTTTAGCTGCCATTCAGCTTGGTTCGCGCACACTGGTACGGTTAAAAATGAGCTACAAATGAGACTCATTTGCATTCATGGCAACTGCTTTGTTTCAGTGCGTTACAGCTGCGCAATTCGCGCCTTGTTTGGTTTAGAATCACCCCCAATTCAGATTGATACTTTCGATGCTTTTTATGAGGAGAGACCCTTGAGCAAGATTGCGAGACGACAGTTTATGAAGGTTTCGGCGGTGGCTGCTGCCGCGTGTTTTGTGCGTCCTGGCAGGGAAGCGCAGGCTCAGGGCCTGCCGCAAGTGTCAGAGGACGACCCAACGGCGAAGGCGATGAAGTACACGCACGACGCCAGCACCGTTGATGCCGCGTCACGCACCAACCCGGCCGAAGTCCAGAATTGCGCGAACTGCGCGCTGATTCAGGGTGACGAAGGCGCCGAATGGCGGCCCTGCGCGATTTTCCCGGGCAAGTCCGTCAATGCGAAAGGCTGGTGCTCGGTCTGGGCACCGAAAGGCTGATAACCGAGACGGCTCCGGTGCAACACCGGAGCCGTTAACTCTTGGCATCAACACAGGTCCAGCATTTCTATCATCAGGAAAGCGGCACGCTTTCCTACGTGGTCAGTGACCCCGCTACCCACTCCGCCGCCGTCATCGACCCGGTACTCGGCTTCGACATCGTGTCGGGCCGCACCGATCCCGGCCACGCGCAGGCGATGGTCAGCTATCTGCAGGAGCGCAAACTGCGCCTGCAGTGGCTATTCGAAACCCACGCCCACGCCGATCACCTGAGCGCCGCGCAGGCCATCAAGGCGAGCCTCGGCGGCGACGTTGCAATTGGCGCGGGCATTCTTGCCGTTCGCAAACACTTCGCGAATATTTTCAATTTGCCGCCGACAGCGCCGGGCGGCGAACAGTTCGATCGTTTGCTGGCCGACGACGCTGCCGTCGCGGTCGGCAACTTACCCGTGCGTGTGATCCCGACACCGGGTCATACCAGCGACAGCATTACCTACCTGATCGGCGACGCCGCGTTCGTGGGTGACAGCCTGTTCATGCCCGATTCCGGCACGGCGCGCTGCGATTTTCCGGGTGGCGATGCCGGTACCCTGTACGACTCGATACAACGCCTGTTCGCCTTGCCGCCGGCTACGCGGATCTTCGTATGTCATGACTATCAGCCAGATGGACGAGCGCTGCGGTTCGAGACGACGGTGCGCGAGCAGGTCGCGAGCAATATCCACGTTGGCGGCGGTCGCTCGCGGGCAGACTTCATCGCCCTGCGCGAAAAGCGCGACGCGACTCTGTCTCTGCCGAAACTGATCGTGCCATCCATCCAGGTAAATATTCGCGCGGGCAAGCTGCCGCCCGCAGAAGATAACGGCATTGCCTACCTGAAGATTCCGCTGGATCGCTTTAACTAAGCCAGCTCCGAACGGCCGTGTTTTCGCTTATCCACACCTTGGCACTCTGTGTACAATCGGCGCTGGCGTTCGTGCCAGCGACTTTGCCCTAGCGGAGAATCACTTTGTTTAATGCGCTTGATGCGTTGCCGTCCGACGCGATTCTGAAACTCATTGCGGAACATGCGAGTGATTCGCGCAAAGAGAAAGTCGATCTGGGTGTTGGTGTGTTCCGCACGGAGCAGGGTGAGACACCGGTGCTCGCATCGGTCAAAAAAGCCGAGCGACACATTCTCGAGACGCAGAAAAGCAAAACCTACCTTGGCTCCGGTGGCGATCCGGAATTCAACAAGCTTTCCGAAAAGTTGACGTTCGGCGATGACATTGCGTCCGAACGCATCACGACCCTGCAAACGCCAGGCGGTTCCGGCGGTTTGCGGGTGGCGGCAGGGCTAGTACTGCGCGCGCGCAAAGACGCAACCGTCTGGCACAGCAACCCGACCTGGGCGAATCACGTGCCGCTGCTCGGCGGTGCCGGCCTGAAGTTGCAGCCCTACCCCTACTATGACGATGCCACGCGCACGCTCGTGTTCGAGCAGATGATCGAGCGCATCAAGTCGATTCCGGAAGGCGACATCGTGCTGTTGCACGGCTGCTGTCATAACCCGACGGGCATGGACCTCTCGACCGACCAATGGCAGGCGCTGGCCGAACTGGTCGCCGCCCGCAAACTGCTGCCGTTCGTCGATATGGCTTACCAGGGCTTCGCGAACGGCATTGAACAAGACGCTTACGCCGTTCGCCTGCTGGCCGGCATGGTGCCGGAGATGATTGTCGTTACTTCCTGCTCCAAGAACTTCGGCCTGTATCGCGACCGGGTCGGTTCGCTGTCGTTCGTCTGCAGCAACGCCGAGACGGCGGCGACAGTGCGCAGCCAGGCGCACAATCTGGTGCGCACGATGTACTCCATGCCGCCCGATCACGGCGCGGCAATCGTCCGCGAAATTCTTGGCAGTGCAACCCTGCGTGCGGAGTGGGTCGCAGAAGTCGACGGCATGCGCGCCCGCCTGAAAGACATGCGCCGCAGTCTCGTGGCAGCGCTGCGCCGTGAAGCACCGGAGCACGACTTCTCGCACGTCGAACGCGCCAACGGCATGTTCTGCTTCCTGGGAATCACGGAAGCGCAGGTCGAACGCCTGAAGAAAGATTGCGGTGTTTACATGGTGAACTCGAGCCGCATCAACGTTGCCGGCATCACACCGGGCAATGTTGCTTACCTGGCGAAATCGATCGCGTCAGTGCTCTAGCCAGTCGGGCGAATTTCGAACCGTTAACGATTTGCGTGCGGCTTGCCTGGCGCCACGTGAACTGACGAGCGCCGTTCGCTGTTGCTTCGCGGTTGACCCGCTGCCACGTCGTCTGCTGCGGGCGTCTCGCCCCGTGCCGGCTAGCTAACCGCGAGTGTGCGCGGACACCGCTGAGTCAACTGCCCTCGCTTACCGCGTCTCCCACCCGAATGCTGCCCAGCGTTCGCGGCACAGCGTTGACACCGAAAAGAACGCCTTTTATGCGCGGATCCTGTGAGCGATGAATGCGGGTGAGTGCAGCCAGCGGTTCCTTGCCCGATCTTTCGCCGGTGCGTTGATCGGTGGTCGTTACGATGCAGCGTTCGCAGGGTTTGACGAGGTCGAGTGAAACGTCGCCGATCTGCAGCTGCGTCCAGCGGTCTTCCGCCCACGCTTCGTCGCAATCGATAACGATGTTCGGGCGAAAGCGCGCCATCGGCACGGCGCTTCCGCCGTGTTGCTTGATGTCGCGATTGACGGCGGCCAGCGATCCGCTGGTCGTG
The DNA here is from genome assembly GCA_963800915.1 of uncultured Gammaproteobacteria bacterium. GTDB lineage: Bacteria > Pseudomonadota > Gammaproteobacteria > Steroidobacterales > Woeseiaceae > Woeseia. The sequence goes on along the minus strand of CAWDCR010000007.1, from coordinate 109,146 downwards.
ACCAGGATCGGGAAACCGTCGGCGAAACTGACCGGCACGGGCTGCGATGTCCACCCGCTTGTCTGTGCTCGCTGCGCCCGTTCGTCCATGAATACCAGGTGCGCCTCGGCACCGATGACCTGCGACAGGTAGGTATCCGCCGATTTGTCTGCCGCGGCGGCATTGACGCCGGTACCCCAGATTACGACTTGCCGGCGCTTGTCACCGCGAGGTTGTTCGATTTCGCAGCCACCGAAACTTTCCGCAAAAAGCCCGATGCCGGACGACGTCAGCGTCACTGTTATTGTCGCCATCTGCGGATGGTCGCGTTGTGTCAGGAAGCCACCATTGGCGTCAACCGCCAGCCAGCGGCGGTCATGCTGCAGTCCGCGCATTTCGACGGTCGTGCGGGTCAGGTCCACCGCGCGCATGCCTTTGACCGGGTGGATGTGTAGTGAGGTCACGCGCATTGTCAAAAGTCCTGTCGGTCGGAATTCAAAAATAGCCGAGTCGTGTCCAGCGGGCCGGGTTATTTCTCTCGATCGTCGTCGTTTTTTTCCAAAAATGCTAAAGGACTCGTTCCAAAGAACGTGACGAAAAAGAAAATATACGCGGCGAATAACTTCGCGAAGAGCATCAGGAAGAACAGCGCATCGAACCGCAAACCGCCTTCCTGAACGGCTTCATACCCTATCGCGGCGACGCCACCAAGTCCGAGCAGGCCGGTTACCGTGCGAATTGCCGGTGAATATTTCATGGTAGCCATTCCCAATTCCTTTGATTCACTACTCGTATTGCGTCTCACGTAGCGACGAGATGAAATGGACGTTCAGCCGTCATCCTTACCGAACGAGGCCTGCCGTACGCCAGCCAAAACCTATGCTCCGCACCAAGCTGCTGCGTATTGCTGGAATCCAGGCGCAAGGTACTTCGCTTCGTCTTTCCGCTAGCGGCGTCCGCCGTTGCCAGTAGTGCGATTGCCAAGCGATGCGTCGTAGCCATGGAAATCGTCTTCGGACAAAAGGCACCCGGTCGCGCTATTCGACCGTCGACTAGTTTACGTCGCCTGCCCACAAAATCGAATCGCCGGCCTTGATGCCGAGCTTCGCGGTCACACCCGCATTTAGCTCCAGCACGTACTGCACGTCTTCGATCGATGCGATCGAGCGCAGCGACTGCGGCTCCGTATCTGTTGCGATCGACGAGATGCGGCCGCTCGCCTTGATAAACAGCATGTCGAGCGGCAGGAAGGTGTTCTTCATCCACATCGAGCGGCGTGCTTCTTCCGGGTAGACGAACAGCATGCCGCGCCAGGGGTCGAGCGACTTCACGTTCATCAGGCCGCGTCGCCACTGGGCGTTTTCGATCGCGAGGTACACATCGAAGCGATAGCAGGCATTGCTGCTCGCATGGATAACAATGCTGGATTGCCCAAACGCAGCGTCGAGTTCCGGGTTCGCGAAGGCGGGCAGGCCGGCGAGCAGCAGGCAGGCGAACAACAGGGTAAAGAACTGCTTCAAGGCGTTGCTCCCCGCCAGTCGACACGGCCGGCAAAACGCAGATCGCGCAGTACCACGCTCGCGTTGCTGCGCAGCGCCGCCAGCGGCGCGACGCAATAGACGATGCCGTTGATTGCGTAGCTGTCGGCGTCGGTCTGCAGCGCCTCCTGCGATTCCACATCGGCCCAGCAGGTATCCTGATCCGCATTGCTGAAGAAGCGGCCATTGTCCTCTTCGATCAGGGTGACCGTTGCGCGCAGCTCGCGCCCGACCGAGCCGGGCTCGAGTTCCGGCAGCGCGACGATAAACGCCAGCTTCTGCATCCTGTCCGCTACGGGTACCTCGCCGGCAAAACGCAGCCGGGCGCCGGCGTCGTGCGGGCGCGCGCATGCCTTCGCAGTGGAGGCCCGTGTCGCGCCAGGCCAGTGACGCGCGCACCGCGCCGTACAGCTCGGCGTGGAATTCGCCACCGGCGATGCAGCTGGCGGCGGCTGGCGGCACCGCGTCACCGCGTGACGAACAGGCGACCAGCAGCAGCGGAGCAAGGAGAGTGAGAAATTGACGGCGCATGCGTCGGGACTGTGCTGAATTGCAGAACTTTATGCAATCAATGCCCGGAAAGCAGGTCGTAAAGCTTCATATGTTTTTTCAGTCCGGTTCAAATAGCCCGGTAGAGGCCCTACAATGGCCCGCCCCTGGGGAGGCGCATGTTTTTCAGTCGGAGTAACGAATGAGCGTAGCAGAACAATTCCAACAGCTCGAAAGCCACGTCAGCAGCCTGATTATCGGGCAGAAAGACCTGATCAACCGCATGCTGATCGCGCTTCTGTGTGACGGCCATCTGCTCGTCGAGGGCGCCCCGGGCCTGGCCAAGACCCGCGCTATCAAGGTGCTGTCTGAAAGTATCGAGGGCGATTTCCACCGACTGCAGTTTACGCCCGACTTGCTACCCGCCGATCTGACCGGTACCGAGATCTACCGTCCTGCCGATGGCAGCTTCGTATTTCGCGAGGGCCCGCTGTTTCACAACCTGATACTTGCCGACGAAATCAATCGCGCGCCGGCCAAAGTGCAATCGGCGCTGCTCGAGGCGATGGAAGAGCGGCAGATCACGGTTGGCGAGAAAAGCTACCCGCTATCGCCGCTGTTCATGGTGATGGCCACGCAAAACCCGATCGAGCAGGAAGGCACGTACCCGCTGCCGGAAGCCCAGCTCGATCGCTTTCTGCTGCACGTCAAGGTCGGCTACCCGTCGGTCGAGGACGAGCGCCGCATCCTGGTGCTGAATCGCAACGAAGCGAAATCCGGCCAGCGCGATGCCTTTCGGCCGCCTGAGCAGCTGTCGCAGGCCTCGGTCATGGCCGGTCGCCAGGAAATTCTCGGCCTGCACCTGTCCGATGAGCTGGAGCAGTACATTGTCAATATCGTTGTATCGACGCGTGACGCCGGTCGCGTTGACGACTCGCTGACCGGCCAGGTGCAGTACGGCGCGAGTCCGCGTGCCTGCATGGGCATCGATCGCGCCGCGCGCGCGCGTGCCTGGCTTGCCGGCCGCGATTTCGTCGGGCCCGAAGACATCCAGGATGTCGCGCCGGACGTGTTGCGGCATCGTCTCGTATTAAGTTTCGAAGCAGAGGCCGACGGGGTCGGCGCCGACTCGATCATCGAAAGGATCCTGGATGGCGTCGGCGTACCCTAGCCGGAATATTACAGCGTGCGACACGATCACCTGCCCAGCGACGCCTCACCCGTCAGCGTCAGTCAAAAAGGACTGATACGGCTGGCCGGGCCGGCGCGCGCCATCGCGCTCGACGTGCTGCGCGTCAATTCACTGCAGGCCGGCGCCTACGTGTCGCACTTTAAAGGTCGCGGCATGGAGTTCGACGAGTCGCGGCCCTACCAGCCGGGCGACGACCCGCGCAACATCGACTGGCGCGTCACCGCGCGCAGCACCGAGGCCTACACCAAGCTGTTCCGTGAAGAGCGTGAACGCCCGGTGCTGATCATGGTGGACCTGCGCAGTTCCATGCACTTCGCGACGCGCGGCAGTTTCAAATCGGTGTCTGCCAGTCGTGCGGCGGCATTGCTGTCCTGGTCTGCGCATCATCGTGGCGATCGCCTCGGCGGCATTATTTTTGGCGACACGCTGCACCGCGAGCTGAAGCCGCGGCTTGGGCGCCAGGCTGCACTGCGTTACCTGCATCAGCTCGTTACCCACGGCGACTGGGACCACAAGGTTGCCGCTGCGGACGCCGATCCTGCCGAACCGTTTGCGGCGGCGATGTCGGCGCTGCGTCGCGTATCGCGACCCGGCAGCCTGGTCATTATTATCAGCGACTTCGCGGGCTTCGATCGCGCGACGCAGTCATACCTTGCCGGCGTGGCGCGGCACAACGAAGTGCTGGCGGTCGCCGTAACCGACCCGCTGGATCGCGAGCTGCCGCCACCCGGCCACTACCGGCTCGTCAGCGATGAGCGCGAGATGTCGATTGACACCTACTCGCACGCCGCACGCGTTGAATATCAGCAGGCCTACGAACAGCGCCAGGAAGAGCTGGCACGTTTTTGCCAGCGCTACGGCGTGCATCTGCTTGGCCTGTCGACGATCGACGATCCGGTCGCCGCGCTGCAGCAGGCACTCGGCCGACGCGCCAACTGAATGAAGCGCACGCTATGAATCCTGAAGACATCCCGCTGCGCGACCTGCACCTGCCCGAGCCGGTCGGCTGGTGGCCGCTGGCGCCAGGCTGGTGGCTGCTGATCGCGCTGGTGGCGGCCGGCATCGCCTGGTTTGCGTGGCAGAAAATCAAAGTGTGGCAGCGCGGGCGTGCGCGTCGTGCTGCCTTGCAGGAACTTGCGAAGCTGTCGAGCGCGCATGCCGAGGACGGCGATCTCGAACGCCTGGCAAAGGGTCTCTCCGCACTGCTGCGGCGCGCGATGCTGGCGTACGCGCCGCGTACCGATGTCGCGCGACTCACCGGCGCCGAGTGGCTGCGCTGGCTGGACCGCGGTCTCGCGCAGCCGCTGTTCGCCGACGGTCCGGGCCAGAGCCTCGGCTGGTTGCCGTACCGCGGCTCGCGCAGCGCTGCCGAGACTGTTGACGCCAGTGCGCTGATCGACGCCGTGCGCCAGCGGCTGGCGACACCGCTGCCCGAGGAAACCGCCTGATGTGGTCGCTCGCCTGGCCCTGGATGTTGCTGCTGGCGCCGCTGCCGCTGCTGGTGCGGAAATTGCTGCCGCCGGCGAGCGGCGCGCAGGAAGCCGGGCTGCGGGTACCGAGCTTCGCCGGTTTCGCGGTGCTGGCGAACCGTCCGCAAAGCGAAAAGCTGCTGAACTGGCGCTTCTGGCTCGCGACCTGTGCATGGCTGCTGCTGGTGCTGGCCGGCGCGAGGCCCGAGCGCATCGGCGACGAACTCGACGTGCCCGTGTCCGGCCGCAACCTGATGCTGGCGGTCGACCTGTCCGGCAGTATGGATGCCAAGGATTTCGAACTCGGCGGGCGGCGCGTTGATCGACTGACGGCGACCAAAGCGGTCGCCAGCGATTTCATCGGGCGGCGCGAAGGCGATCGCATTGGCCTGATCCTGTTCGGCGAGCGCGCCTACCTGCAGGTGCCGCTAACGCTCGATCGGGAAACGGTCAACGTACTGCTGCTCGAAGCATTCATCGGCCTGGCCGGCGAGAAAACCGCGATCGGCGATGCGATCACGCTGGCCGTCAAACGAATTCACGAGCAGGGCGCGGACGCGGGGGAGCAGGTGCTGGTGCTGCTGACCGACGGTGCGAACACGGCCGGCGAAATCGACCCGCTGAAGGCCGCCGAACTCGCCGCACAGATCGGCCTGCGCATCTACACGATCGGCATCGGCGCGGAAGTGATGTCGGTGCCGTCGATAACCGGCGGTACGCGCCGCGTGAATCCCTCGGCAGATCTTGACGAAGCAACCCTGACGGCGATCGCGCAGCAAACCGGCGGCCAGTACTTCCGCGCGCGCGATACCGCGGGACTGCAGGACATTTACAAGCTGCTGGACGAACTCGAACCGGTCGCGGAACCCGAAGCAGGGTTTCGTCCGATCAAGGCGCTTTATTACTGGCCGCTCGGCGGTGCGCTGGCGCTGGCTGCACTGATGGCCTTGTTCAACCTGCTGGCGGGCTGGCAGGCAGCGCGCGATGCCCGGCGTATGCAACAGGCGGTGCGCCATGCCGGCTGAGTTTCATTTCATGCGCCCGGAATGGCTGCTCGGCCTGCCCGTGCTGATCGCCGTTACGCTGGCACTCGCCAGTCGCCGTCTCGCGCCCGGCAGCTGGCAGCGCGTCATCGATCCGGCGCTGCTGCCGTACGTGTTGTCGAGCTCGCAAAAGCGCTTCGGCAACGGCCGCTGGTGGCTGACGTTCCTTGCTGGCGCACTTGCACTGTGCGCGTTGGCCGGGCCCGCGTGGGAGCGCGTCGAGCAGTCCGTGTTCCGCTCCGAGCAGGCGCTGGTCGTTGCACTCGACCTGTCTCGCTCGATGGACGCGCAGGATCTTTCACCCAACCGGCTGACCCGCGCGCGCTTGAAAATACTCGACATGCTGGAACGGCGCACCAGCGGGCAGACGGCACTTATTGTTTATTCAGCGAACGCGTTTACGGTTACGCCATTGACGAAAGATGCCGACACCGTCACCGCGCTCGTTAACAGCCTCAGTACCGACATCATGCCGAGTCGTGGCAGCTATCCGGTTACCGCGATCGAAAAGGGCCTGCAGCTGTTGCAACAGGCTGGGGTTCGCGACGGCGAAGTGCTGCTGATTACCGACGGCGGTACCTCCGACGCGGCGGAGCAGGCCGCGGCCAGGCTGCGCGACGCCGGCTATCGCCTGTCCGTGCTCGGTGTGGGTACGGCACAGGGCGCGCCGATACCGCGCGCCGACGGCGGCTTCGTCACCGACCGGTTCGGGCAGATGGCCGTGCCGCGTCTCGAAACCGACAGCCTGCGGCGGCTCGCGCTGGCTGGCGGTGGCCGCTTCGCCGTCATCAGCAGTGACAACAGCGACATCGATGCCTTGCTGTCGAACGCGCCCGGCGAAAGCGCGGCAAGCGATGACGACCTTGCTACCGATCAGTGGCAGGACGAGGGGCCGTGGCTTGCTGTTGCTGCTCGTCCCGCTGGCATCGCTGGCGTTTCGGCGCGGCTGGGTCCTGACGGTTGCGTTCCTGCTGCTGCCACTGCCGCGCGAGGCGCAGGCCTTCGACTGGGTTGACCTGTGGAAGACGCCGGATCAGCGTGCCGCGGCACAGCTGCAGGAAGGCGATGCCCAGGCCGCCGCAGAACTGTTTCGCGATCCCGAATGGAACGCAGTTGCCAACTATCGTGCCGGCAAATACGCGAACAGCGTCGCAAGCTTCGCGACCGGCACCGACGCCGACAGCAAATACAACCTGGGTAACTCGCTCGCCCGCCAGGGTCAGTTTAAAGAAGCAATCGAAGCCTACGAAGCGGCGCTTGCACTCAATCCGGACGACGAAGATGCACTCTACAATCGCGATTTGCTGCAGGAGATCCAGGACGCACAAAGTTCGGACAGTCAGCAGGACCAGGAAGGTGGCGGTGAATCCGGCGGCGGCGCGCAGCAATCGGAAGGCGACAGCCAGTCCGATCAGTCCGGCGAAGAGGGCAGTGCCGGCGATCCGGGCAGCGAATCGCAGGACGGCGACGCCAACCGTGAAGAGCAGGAACTGAGCGAAGAAGATCTCGCGGCACTGCAGGAAGAGCTGCAGCGCGCCGCCGAGGAGGCCGCGCAGAAAGGTGAGCAAAGCGACCCGCAGCAGGGCGAGGCGCAGTCGGATGCGGCCGCCAATCGCCGCGAACAGGAACAGCAACAGGCAATGGAGCAATGGCTGCGGCGTATCCCGAACGATCCGGGTGGGCTGCTGCGGCGCAAGTTCCGTTACCAGTACCAGCGCCAGGGCCGTGACCAGGACGGCAACACGTTGTGGCCCGATGACGAGGTAGAACCATGGTAAGTACCGCACACCAGCAACCCTTGCGTGCATTCCGTAGCGTTGCGCGCCTTTGCGCCAGCGTCATCCTGATACTTGCAGCGCAGTGTTCGTTCGCGGCGGTGATCGCCAGCGTGGATCGCGACCAGGTCGAGCTTAACGAATCGTTTACCTACAAGATCACGGTCGACACAGCGATCGATGTTGAGCCCGACGTCAGCGCGCTCGAAGAAGATTTTTTTATCGGTACGCGCAGCCAGCTCAGTAACACGACGATCGTCAACGGGCAGATCAGTCGCAGTCGTACCTGGACCTACGTGTTGATGGCGAAACGTGAGGGCATGATCGATATTCCGCCGACGACCGTTGCCAGCGAGACCAGTAATTCGGTGCCCATCATTGTGAAGCCGGTGTCGAGCGCCGCGCCGGGTGAGGCCGATATTTTCATTACTGCCGAGGTCGACAACAGCGACAGCTACGTGCAGGCGCAGGTGCTGTACACGCTGAAAATCTATCGCGCGGTAGCAACGCGCCAGCCGCGCCTGTCCGACCCCGAAATTTCCGGGCTTGACGTGCTGGTCGAAGTGGCCGGCGATGAGCGCAGTTACGATGCGCTGCTGAACGGCAAGGCCTACAACGTGGTTGAACGTGTCTACGCCCTGTTTCCGCAGGAGAGCGGCGAGCTCAGCGTCGCGCCGGTGCGCTTCGAGGCGCGCGTGCTGCGCGACGGCCGCATTACCGGGCGCAAGGTATTTCGATCGGAGAGCGTTACGGTCAACGTGCGACCGATTCCGCCACCGCCGGCAAACTATCCGGATGCCGCGTGGCTGCCGGCGCGCAAGGTCGAGCTGCAGGAAGACTGGTCGCGTGTGGTCGAGGACCTGCCAGCCGGCGAGCCCATCACGCGCCACATTACCGTTACGGCGCTCGGCCAGATTTCCACCCAGATTCCGGTTATCGAGCCGGCACACTCGGATGCCCTGAAACTCTATCCTGACAAGCCGGAGTTGAAGGACTCGATGGTCAGCCAGGGCATTCTTGCCGAACGCAGCGAGCAGTACGCGATGATTGGCGTGCGGCCCGGCCCGGTCGAGCTGCCGCCGGTCGAGTTGCCGTGGTGGGATATCACAGCGAGCGAATGGAAGGTTGCGACCTTGCCGGCGCGCACGCTGACGATCCTGCCGTCGATTGACGCGCAGCCGCAGCAGCCGGAAGCCGTGCCTGCGGAAGAGCCCGCTGCAACCCGCTACCTCGACGATCCTTTCTGGCGTCGTATCAGCGAGGGCCTTGCCGTGCTGTGGCTACTGACGGTCTGCGGCTGGTGGTATTCGTCACGCAGGCCGCAGCGCGACCATGTTCGCGAAGCGCCGCAGGTGCCGCTGCACAAGCAGCAGGCACGACTGCTCAAGAATGTGCGCAAGGCAGCCAGGGAAGGGCGCCAGGACGCGACCAGGCAGGCGCTGCTGGAATGGGCGAAGCTGGAATGGCCCGGCAACCCGCCGCGCAGCATCGGCCTGATTGCGAAGCGCGTTGCGTCGCCGGCGCGCGAAGAGCTGGAAGCGCTGTCAGCTGCCAGCTATGGACCGGGCGCGGAGGGCCGCTGGGATGGCGCGGCCCTGGACAAGGCGCTGCGCACTATTGCTAGCGTGCAAACGTCAAGTCGCAAGGCACAGCAGGATCACGACGTGTTGCCGCCGCTGATGCCGGCAGGCCGCACCTGACCCTACCAGTGTCCGCTGTTGGGCATCGATGCCCACGGTTCCGCCGGCGCCAGTGCCTCGCCTTTTTGCAGGAGCTCAATAGAAATATTGTCGGGCGAGCGCACGAACGCCATGTGACCATCGCGCGGTGGCCGTTTGATCGTGACACCGCCGTCCAGCAGTCGCTGGCAGAGTTCGTAGATATTGTCGACGTGATACGCGAGGTGCCCGAAGTTGCGTGCCTCGCCGTAAGTTTCCGGGTCCCAGTTATAGGTCAGTTCAAGCTGCGCGTCCTCGTCGCCGGGTGCGGCGAGAAACACCAGCGTGAACCGGCCTTTGTCGCTTTCCTTGCGGCGCAATTCCACAAGGCCAAGCTTGTTACAGTAAAAATCCAGTGACGCGTCGAGGTCGCTGACGCGGACCATGGTATGCAGGTATTTCATGCTATTTCCGCTGCGAGTTGCTACGAGGTCTGTAATCAGACCACAATGCAGCGCCTGTTGCACCGTCCTTACAGGTCAAGTTCATGCAGCGAATTCACACCATCACGCTCGATCTCGACGACACCCTGTGGCCGATTCTGCCGGTGATTCAGCGCGCCGAGCGCATGCTGTGGGAATTTCTGCAAGCAAACTACCCGCGCGTGCCCGCCAGCTTCGACCGCAGCGCAGCGGCGATCCTGCGGGAATCGGTTATCGCCGAAAACAAGGATCGGGCTCACGACCTGCGCTTCTTGCGCCGAACCGTGCTGGCGCGTATGGCGGCAAGCTGTGATTACGCGCCGAGCCTGGTCGACGAGGCGTTCGCCGTGTTTGATGAGCAGCGCAACATCGTCGAACTGTTTCCCGACGTGCAGGCGGCCTTGCAGCAGCTGCGTGGCAGTTACCGTCTCGTCGCGTTGACGAACGGCAATGCCAGTCTCGATCGGATCGGAATCCGTCACCTGTTCGACGACGTCATTACCGCGATCGATGCCGGCGCAGCGAAACCGGCACTGCAAATTTTCGAGTTCGCGCGTGAACGAACCGGCGCCGCGGCTGACGAGCTGTTGCACGTGGGTGATCACCCGCACTTCGACGTCGAAGGTGCGCGTGCCGCCGGTCTGCGTACCGCCTGGGTTAACCGGCGAGGCGACGAGTGGCCGGCCGGATTGCCGCAACCGGATGCAACTGTGACCTGCATGCAGCAGCTGGCGGACTTTCTGCAGCCCTTTGCGCGGCCGCGCGATGCCAGCCGTTAAGAGCGAGGCGGGCAAGCCGCTGATCCTGTTTATTCCCGGCCTGAAACCAAAGCCGGCACCCGAGTTGCATCGGCCCGCGTTGCAGCGCTGCCTGATTGCCGGCCTGAAAAAAATTGATGCCGACGTTGCGCGGCAGGTAGCGCATGACAGCGCCGCTTTCGATATCGTCAGCTGGACCTACGATTTCTACGGCGAGCATCGCGATCTGGCGCTCGACGCGGCGTGCATCGACCTGCTGCTGCAGAAGGATGCAGCGGACGATGCCGACCGCGCGGGCGCGCGAAGTTTGCGCCGCCGCATGCTGCGCCTTTTCTATCGCATCGGTGATCACCTGCCGTTCCTGATTCCGCGCCTTGCAGACGAAAACATGTCGTTACACCTGCGCGACCTGCGTCGCTACGTGCAGAACGTTGACGATATCGCAGAGCACACGCGACGCCTGCTCACGACGCCACTGAAAGCCGCGGCGGCGGCCCATCGGCCAATACTGCTGATCGCGCACAGCATGGGTTCCGTGATTGCCTTCGACGCGCTGTGGCAACTCAGTCGTGACGAGCACATGGCTGGCAGGATCAGCATGTTGCTGACCCTCGGTAGCCCGCTGGGTCAGCGCTTCGTGCAGCGTCGCCTGCTCAGTCGCGATGCGGGGGGCGATCGCTACCCGACTCTGATCGAGCGCTGGATCAACGTTGCGGCGGTGGGTGAGCTGACCGCCGTCGACATGACGCTGGCCGACGACTTCGGCGAGATGTTGCGCCTCGGTCTGCTGGCAAGCATCGAGGATTTCAGCACGTTCAACTGGTACCGGGATCACGGCGCGCTGAACGTGCACGCGGAATACGGCTACCTGGCGAATCGCGACGTTGCCATGCACATCGCCGACTGGTGGCGGGCGCAGGCAATCCGCGCGCAATAAAAAAGCCGGGGCGCTTTTGAGCGCCCCGGCTTGCCTGCGAACGAACCGGCGACTCCTAAGGAGCCGCGGTGCCAAAGTCCGGCTTGATCACGATGTCGATGCGACGATTGCGCGCGCGACCGGCAGCGGTCTCGTTGTTCGCAACCGGCTGGGTTTCGCCGAAGCCGGTAGCAATCAGGCGATAGTCCGGAATGCGCATGGCGTTAACCATGTACTGACGCACGGCCTCGGCGCGATCCTGCGACAGTTTCTGATTCAGCTCGTCGCCGCCGTGTGAGTCCGTGTGGCCTTCGATCACGAGTTCACTGCGCGGGAACAGGTCGATAGCGCGTTCGACTTTGGCCAGCAGGTTAAAGCTGTCCTGCTTGATCTCGGAACGACCGCTGTCAAACGACAGGCCGACAAGGCGCAGGATGATGGTGTCGCCTTCACGGAAGACGCGTGCTTCGCTGCGATCGAAGAGTTTCTCGACTTCCTCGAACTGCGCTTTGATACGAGCCTGCGCTTCGAGACGCTGCACCAGCGCCGCACGTTCCTGCGTTGCGCCGCCAAGCCGCTCGTCCAGCGTGCTGATCTCTTCTTCCATTTCGGCAAGGCGCAGCGAATATTCTTCGTTCTGCTGCTCCAGGGCCTGCTTGTCGGCGCGAATATTTTCGATGTACTCGACCAGCGCAGCCTGCAGTTCTGCCGATCCGGTTGCCATGTTGGGCACGACGTCAGCCGCACCCGCAACTTCGCGCAGCGGCGCTTCCCAATCGAGAATAAGCTGCTCCGGCGACAGGTCCTTGTCGCGGACCTTGCGCACGACTTCTGACAGGTACAGAGCGTGGCGTGCTTCGTAGTTTGCCTGCTGCGCGAGGTTGCGCGGCAGGTCGGTGTCGTAACGATTTTCACTGAGTTCGCGCTCAGCGTCGGCCAGCAGCTTCTGCGCTTTCGCGAGCGTTACCGGCGCGTAGCGACCCACGCGTGCACGGTCTGCATCGGCCAGCAGTTGCCGCGTGTCAGTAAGGTACTGCGCTTTGATCGCGATTAACTCCGCATCGCGATACAGCGACGTTGCTTCGATATCGAGCCGCTTCGAGCGCTTCAGGTCGCCGCGTTCCAGGTAGCGGATCGCATCGGCGAACTCACGCTGCGCGTTGTTCCACTGCTCGGCCGCGAGTTGCGGTGCCTTTGCATTCGCCGCATCCTGGCGGCTCTTCATAACCTGCGCCAATGCAGTACGCGCCAGCTTGGCCGCTGCCGTTGCCTTGCGATAGTTGTCAGTGGCTTCCGCCGTTTTGTCGCGGACGTATTCAATATTGCGGCCGCGCCGCAGACCTTCTTCTGCGTCATCGAATGCGGCTTTGGCGCGTTCGAAATTACGCGGCGACAGCAGTTCTGCGTTCGCTGCCTCGGCCTGTGCTTTCGCAGCGTCCGCGTCCTTGAAAAAGGTTTCGCGCAGCGCACTTTGTCCCAGCGCGGTGCCGATCAGCAAAAACGTGCAAAGGAAGACTGCCAAAATCCTGTTTGTCGATGTCATAACGGTGTCCATGTTTACCCTGGAGTGCGGAGCGTGCCGCGAGTCGGGCCGCATATTACCTGTGATTGAGGCGAAATACTGGGGAAAATTAGCTGTTTTTGCCCGCGTAGCGGATTGGGTGACGCCGTGGCCGTGTGACGCAATTCACTGTATCGCCTTCGACCGCCCAGCGGCTGGGAAGTTTTGAGGAATGGCTCACAGATCGACCCGGCCGACCCCGGTAATGTTGCCCCATGCCCGCAAAGTACTACACCCAGTTCCTGCTCACTGACACGGAATACCGTGGCGGCAACGAGTTCAGCGGTGTGGTGGAACTGAGCCGGCCCATGGACATGGATTGTGAGACTGCTGATATCGAGGCCGTTCTCGCGAAGAACTTCGACCTGCAAAGGACTGCGGTCAAGCTGTTGAGCTGGTCTCGATTGCACTGAGTTATCTCTCTTCTGGCAGATTTTCCCCCTGATTATCCCGGCTCACGCCGGGATTTTTTTTGGTGCCGGCTGCTGGCGGAGAAAGCCGTGTCCTGCGGCGACGAGCCTGCCGGCTGACTCGCTGGGACATCCGCGCCCGCTCGCCGTGTGGCGCACCTCAGGCGCTCGTACCCGGCCAATGCAGGCAGCCAGGCTCGCCTGCGAAGGTCAATCACCCGTCAGGCCCCTGGTATCGTGGCAGCGGCTTGCCGCGGCATTCCGACTGGCACGTTGTCGGCATCCTGTTCGCCGTTGCAGTAGCTTGATGCGCGCCGGCTGGCGGGCCTGTCGCCGGCTGGGCAGTTGTGCGAAAATGGCCAGCCTTGCCGGGATCCGTCCCGGCCTTGTTTTATCGCAGCCTGAGGGCTCCAGAAATATAATGAGCGACGACGTCAAGACTTTTCGCGGCATTCCGATCGTGCCGTCCGGCAAAAAATACAAGACCGAGGTCGGCTTTACGGCGATCAAGAACGGCGTCAAGTCGCAGCCGGATGCACCGGCCAGGCTGACCGGCGGCAAACCGCGCTGGCTCAAAGCGCCGATGCCCAGCGGACCGAAGTTTTCGGACGTGCGCCGCACCGTGCGCGATCACCGTCTCAGCACGGTCTGCGAAGAATCCATGTGCCCGAATATCGGCGAGTGCTGGAACGCCGGGACCGCGACGATCATGGTCATGGGCTCGGTCTGCACCCGTGCCTGCCGTTTTTGTGCTGTCGACACTGGCAATCCGCGCGGCTGGCTGGACGCCGAGGAGCCACAGAACACCGCGCGGGCGGTGCAGCTGATGGGCCTCAAGTACGTCGTTATTACCTCGGTTGATCGCGACGATCTGGCGGATGGCGGCGCCGCGCACTACGCCGCCTGCGTGCGGGCGATCAAGACCCTGACGCCGGCAACCGCAGTCGAGGCGCTGACGCCGGACTTCAGTGGCAACACGACGCACATCGAAACCGTGGTCGATTCGGGGCTCGAAGTGTTCGCGCAGAACGTCGAAACGGTCGAGCGTCTTACGCACCCGGTACGCGACCCGCGCGCCGGTTACGAGCAGACGCTGCGCGTGCTGGAACATGCGAAGAAATACCGGCCCGCTGTCCTGACCAAGACCAGCCTGATGCTCGGCCTCGGTGAAACCGACCAGGAGATCATGCAGACCATGCACGATCTGCGGGATATCGGCGTCGACATCCTGACGCTCGGCCAGTACCTGCGGCCAACGCCGAATCACCTGCCGGTTGAGCGCTACGTTACGCCCGACGAATTCGCCGCGTACCGCAGGGAAGGCCTTGAAAACGGCTTCCTCGAAGTCGTCGCGGGTCCGCTCGTACGCTCCAGTTATCGCGCGGAGCGCGTTCTCGAGAAAAATAACGTCGGCTTTGCTGCCTGCGTTTCCTGACCGGTTGTAAATGATGAGTGCATTCCTGGCCGAGTACGGCCTGTTCCTGTTGAAAACCCTGACCATCGTCGTGGCGATCGTGCTGATCATCGGCGCCGCTGCGGCTGCCGGTAAACGCGCATCGCAGGTTGAAACGCTGGAAGTTGAAAGCCTCAATGAGCGTTACGAAAACCTGTCAACGGCGCTGAAGCGCGCGGTGCTCGACAAAAATGCGTTCAAGGCGCAGGCAAAAGTCCTGAAGAAAAAGCTGAAGGAAGCCGCTAAGGCGCAGAAGCGTCGACCGCGCACCTTCGTTATCGACTTCAAGGGCGATTTAAAGGCCAGCGCCGTGCCGTCTCTGCGCCAGGAAGTCAGCGCAATCCTTGCGGTCGCCGAGAACGAGGATGACGTAATCGTACGGCTCGAAAACTACGGCGGCGTCGTGCACGAACACGGCCTGGCTGCTTCCCAGCTGGTGCGGCTGCGCGATCGTAATCTGCCGCTGACCGTCGTTGTCGACAAGGTTGCAGCGAGTGGCGGTTACCTGATGGCCTGCGTCGCGAATCGTATCGTCGCTGCGCCGTTTGCGATTCTCGGTTCCATCGGCGTCATCGCACAGCTGCCGAATTTCAATCGCATGCTCGACAGCCACGGCGTCGACTTCGAACAAGTTACGGCTGGCGACTACAAGCGCAATGTCACGATGTTCGGCAAGAACACCGACGCCGACCGGGCGCGACTGAAGGAGCAGCTTGAGGACGTGCATACGCTGTTCAAGTCGGCCGTCGGCCTGTACCGGCCCGACCTCGACCTTGCCCGCGTTGCAACCGGTGAGCACTGGTACGGCACGCGCGCGCTGGAGCTCGGGCTTGCTGACGAATTGCAGACCAGTGACGAGCTGCTGGCCGCCAGGGTCGCCGAGCGCGACCTGTACCTCGTCACCTACAAGATCAAACAGCCGCTGCAGAAGCGCCTGGCAGCCGGAATCGACAGCTCCCTGGAGAAGCTCGACGCCGCACGCTGGCGGCGTGGCATCGAGTCGCGCCTGCCGCGCTAGCAGGCCGGGAACCCGCCGCGACGGCTTCTGTCCTAGTAAAGACAGTCCTGCGAGGGACACCCATCGCGCTGCGCTATAATGCCGGCCCGCTACTGAGGAATTGCAGATGAATCGCACGCTTCGTTTGAGTTTGCTGGGCGCAACCCTGACAGCGCTGGTCGTCTCTGCCTGCAGCTCCTCGCCGACCGGCCGTAAACAACTCGTACTGAAATCCGACGCCGAGCTCGAACGCGAGGGCACCCGCCAGTTTCGTATCCTGCAGGAGCAGGCGCCGCTCGTTAAAAACGGCGCGACGATCGATTTCGTGGCCTGCGTCGCCGATGCTATCGTTGCCGAACTGGAGGGAGATGACGCTAATCTCTACTGGGAACTGGCGATCGTTGACCAGCCGGACGTTAACGCGCACGTATTGCCGGGCGGCAAGATGGTCGTCAAGGCCGGTCTGCTCGGCGTTACCCAAAACCAGCATCAGCTCGCGGCTGTGCTCGGTCACGAGGTAGCGCACGTGACCGCTCATCACGCCAACGAGCGTGCCTCACGCGCATCGGTGACCGGCTTCGGTGTCGAAGTTGCCGCCATTCTGCTCGGCGGTGGTTACAGCAACCAGACGCAGGGCGCCTACGAGGCGCTGTCGACCGGCATGGCACTTGGTATCCTGAACCCGTTCAGTCGCAAACAGGAAACCGAGGCAGATATCGTTGGACTGCATTACATGGCCAAAGCCGGCTTCGATCCGCGGCAGAGCGTCGAACTCTGGAAACAGATGAACGCGAAGAACCAGACCAAGATTCCCGAGTACATGTCGACGCACCCCTCCGGCGATACGCGTATCGAAAACCTGGTGGCCGAGTTTCCGACAGCGCTGGCGCTTTACAACGAGGCGCAGGCGCAAGGCAAGGATCCACGCTGCGGCATTTGAGTGCGGTCCAGCGGTGACTGCCGCCTCCTTCAAAGATCACTTCTCCGGTCACGCGACGGCCTACGCCAGCGCGCGGCCGCGCTATCCGCAGGCACTGACCGACTTTCTCGCAGACTGCTGCGAGACGCGGCAAACGGCCTGGGATTGCGCAACCGGCAACGGCCAGGCAGCGCTGCTGCTCGCGCAGCGTTTTCAGCAGGTTTTCGCGACCGATGCGAGTGCGCGCCAGATCGCCGCGGCCAGCCCGCACGAACGGGTCACCTATCACGTAGCCGCGGCGGAAGCGTCGGCACTGCCTGCGAACTCCGTGGATCTCGTCACCGTTGCGCAGGCGCTGCACTGGTTTGACATCGAGCGTTTTTTCGCAGAAGTCGCTCGCGTGCTGCGTCCGGGCGGTGTGCTGGCCGCCTGGTGCTACGGTCTGTGCCAGGTCAATGCCGCTGTCGACCGGGTGGTGCTTGATCTGTACGACGAACTCGATGAGTGGTGGCCTGCCGAACGGCAGATCGTCAGTAGCGGCTACAGCGACATCGCGCTGCCGTTTACTGCCATCGACTGCCCGGTCTTCACAATGCGGCTCGACTGGACGGCGGACGACATGCTCGCGTACCTCGCCACCTGGTCCGCCACCCAGCGCTGTCGCGCGGCCACCGGGCGCGAACCGGTGCGGGACATCGCGCTCGCGCTGCGCGCGGCCTGGGGCGGCGGGCAGCGGGCGGCGCACTGGCCCCTGTTCCTGAAAGCAAGCCGCCGCTGACGGCGGCTTTGCTACCTTGCTGCGAATTCTGCGAGAATCCGCGCTCAGCACTTTCCCGCCCTGTTTGAGGTGAAGATCATCCGCCAGACCCGCACCATTCCGCCGTTACTGCTGCTTGCCCTGTTCGCATCGGGCTGCACGACCTTCGACGGCATCTTCGACAAGGACGGTCAGCAGCGCGGCAAGGTGCAGGCGCCGCTGGCGTCACGGCCACAGGCCGAGCCCATCAGCCGCAATTTTTTCGTGCTGGCCTCGGAGCAGCAGTCCGTCATCGGCGAGCTGCAGGTCGTGCTGATCGAGGAGGGCAATACCTTCTCCGATCTCGCCCGTGAATACGGCCTTGGTTACGACGAGCTGGTCTCGGCAAATCCGGCTGTCGATCCCTGGTTGCCGCCTGTTGGCACACCGGTGCTGCTGCCGACGCAATACGTGCTGCCCGCGGCGGCGCGCCGCGGCATTGTGCTGAATATCGCGGCAAAGCGGCTCTACTATTTCCCGGAGGTTGCCGAGGGCGAGGCGCAGACTGTAATGACCTACCCGATCGGCATCGGACGCGTCGGCTGGGAAACGCCGCTCGGCAGCAGCAAGGTGATTGCCAAGGCGCGCGACCCGCACTGGTACGTACCGCTGTCGGTACGCAAGGAACATGCGGAGGCCGGCGATCCGTTACCGTCGGTGGTACCGCCGGGTCCGGACAACCCGCTCGGCCGGCACGTGCTGAAACTCGACATGCCGGGTTACCTGATTCATGGCACCAACCAGCCGTACGGCGTTGGCATGCGCGTGAGCCACGGCTGCGTGCGCCTGTACCCGGAAAATATTGAATCGTTGTACGAGCTGATCGCGCTCGGCGAGGTCGTCGCGATCGTCAATCAACCGCACCTGCTCGGCATGCGCGACGACCAGCTGTTTTTCGAAAGTCATCCGGTGCTGGAAGATCACAGCGTCGACACGGAACAGCACCTTGCTGCCCTGATCGACAGCGTCAGCCACAGCGGGCTGACCCAGTTGCCGAAGGCTGAGCTCGGCGCGCGTCTGCACGCGGTGGCCAGCGCTGCGCGCGGTGTGCCGGTGCGCGTGCAGCAGGGCGACGACGATGAGATTTACGAGCGTGCGCTGCTGGTGCGCAATACCGTCGAAGCGGATCCGGATGCGCCGACCTTGTCCGAGGTGCGCGAAATGATGGACCAGTTGCCACCGGTCGACGAACAGGCGGCTAACCAGTGAGCGAATGGCTGGACCTGATGCTGGATGAAGTTGCGCAGCGCCGTGCCGCGGCCGAGGCCGCCGCACAAGAGGCGCAGCGGCGCGCCGAAGAACAGCGCGCCGCGCAGGCGGAGCGTCAGGAAAAGTAGCGCCGGAATTCCTCCGGCAGTGTGCCGCGACTGCCGAGCGCTGCAGGCGCGGCGGGCAGCGGCGCCGCGTGATAGGTCTGCCAGAACATTGGCGTACCGGCCCGCTTGCCTGCTACCTGCTGATCCGCAAGCAACGCCGCCATCGCCTTGCCGGTGTAGGTTGCTTCCAGCTGCAGTTCCAGCGCGTCATGCGCGACGCCGATAGCGCGCTCTGTCACCGCGTTCGAATGCGCATAGCCGGCCCCGTAGAAATCGTGCCGCAGCGTCAGGCGCATGCGCCGCGCAAGATCCTCCGGAAAACTGTCATCGAGGCGATGCAGCATGCGGGCCGTCTTCGCAGCGAGCCGCTGCAGCCTGCGCTCATCGGTTATTTCCAGCGGCGTGATGCGCACCGCGTGAACGTCGATCGGCAGGTCGCACAAGGCAAATCCGAGCGCCAGCCCGATCGCGGTCCCCATGGTGCCGGTTGCGACGTACATGCGATCCGGCTGCGGACACTCCTTGCGCGCAATCTGCCCGGCCAATTCCAGCGCAGCGTCGATGTACGCCACGTTGCCGTGCCACGCCGAACCGCCCGCCGGAATGATCATGGCGCGCTTGTTGCGCAAGTGTTTGCGCAAAGTGGCAATACGTTCCCGGTAACTCCCGCCGAAACAAACCAGCGTCGTTCCCAGCGCCTGGTGCAGCGCGAGCGTCTCCGCGATGCCGTCCGTGCGCGTCTGGTGTGACAGGAACGCGATCGTGTGCAGGTTCAGTTGCTGCGCGTAGAGCGCGGTCGCCAGCGCATGATGCGAACCCACAGCGCCGAACGTTGCGACCGTGTCACATTGCTTATGCAGCGCGCGTGCCAGCAGGAATTCGAGCTTGCGCACCTTGTTGCCGCCGT
Organism: uncultured Gammaproteobacteria bacterium; assembly: GCA_963800915.1. Taxonomy (GTDB): domain Bacteria; phylum Pseudomonadota; class Gammaproteobacteria; order Steroidobacterales; family Woeseiaceae; genus Woeseia. The sequence goes on along the minus strand of CAWDCR010000007.1, from coordinate 89,488 downwards.
ACAGTGACGCAGTGCGGCTATCGTCCTTGATCACGACTGCCGTGGCATCCGCGAGCTGTGCGACTCGCACCGGCGTCGGCAGGGTGGTCAACGCAAGTTGCCCCAGCGCGTGGCGAAGACGCGGATACATAGCAGGCAGATTTCCGTGTTCCGACATCGCAGGATTATCCGTCGTTGGCTGCCAGAGCGCGAATGTCGCCCATCGCGCATAGCATCCTGGGAGCGTAGACCATAGAATAGCGGCATAACAATCTGTGACGATCTTCAGGATCCAACACGAGACTTGCGGAGACAGGGACAGGCCCGTCATGACGACTAGCGCAACATGCTGTAGCAAGCTTTCCCGCAGCGCCCGGTATCGAATTCCTTCGTTGCCGGCGATGGCCTGTCTGCCGGTCGAACTGACTGCATGACGTTTCCCGACTCCGACCACGGCATCACCGTTGCCGAAATCAGTCCGATGGATCAGCCGATTCAATGGCGCAGTGCGACTACCGCTGCCTTTCTCGGGCGCAGCCTGCGGGGTCCGCTCAATACCCCGGTCCTGGTCCGGAGCGTCGGTGAATTCAGCCGGTATTTTGGTGGTCGCTGGAAACGCAGCAGCCTGTTCGATGCCGTCGAGCAATTTTTTTTGCACGGCGGGCAGCGTCTGTACATCGTGCGCGTTGCCAGCAATGCACAAGGTGCAACACTCAAGCTGCCCGGTCCAGGCGGTGACCTGGAGCTGCGCGCGCTGGATCCGGGTACGACCGAAGTTTTGCGCGCAGCGGTCGACTACGATGGCATCGATGACGACATCCGTTTCAACCTGACCCTGCAGCGGCTGTCGCCCGACACGCGGCTGGTTATCGATCAGGAAATCTTCAGTGGTATAAGCCTGCACCGCAACGCCGCCGAATTCGCGGGTGACGTGCTGAACGAATCCACGCTGGTCGAAGTTCGCCTGCCACTGCCGGGCAGCCGTCCACTGGCAACGATGGGGCCTGCTGCAATGTCGCGCGCGCCGTACATACTGCCGGTGTCGCGTGGCAGTGACGGCGGCGAACTGTGTGACTACGACATCGTCGGGTCAGCGATTCGCGGCACGGGCCTGTTTAGCCTGGAAGCGATAGACGACCTCGACCTGGTTTACGTGCCGCCGCTCGCGCCCGCCCACGACCTCGGGCCTGCGGTGCTGATGGCGGCCGAGCTGTATTGCCGTCGCCGCGCGGCCCTGCTGGTCATGGATCCGCCAGGCCACTGGCAGGACGCGCGCAGCGCCGCCGCCCACATCGAAGCGGCGGGCCTGGCAAGCGCCAACATCGTCAGCTACTTTCCGCGCCTCGTCACCGCCGCGGTTGCGGGGCAGGAAGGCACGACAGCAGCGGGCGCGGCTATCGCCGGGCTGTTGTGCAAGCTGGACGCGCAGCACGGTCCCTGGGCCAGCCTCGAGTCCGCCGGCTACGCGTTTGGCCGCAGCCTGCGCCCGCAGCAGGTATTGCAGGAGACGGAGCGACATTTGCTGCAGCGCGCCGGCGTCAACGCAATAATGGCGGCGGCTGATGGCCGCCAGGTCCTGCGCGGTGACATTACGATGGCACACGCTGCGGCGACCGACGTGCTGAACAGCAGACTGTCGATGAAGCGCTTCAGCCTGAAGATCGCGAGAACGATTGAACGCGCGACTCGCTGGGCTGTATTCGAGCAGGACCGGGCCCTCGCGGCGGAGCGCGTCGAGCGCCAGGTCGAGGAGTTGCTGCACCTGCTGGCGCAGCGCGGTGCGATCTTTGCCGCCTTCGTACGCTGCGAAACCCACCACGATGCGCCGGAGATGCGCAGCGAGCGCGGTCTGGCAGTCATGCTGACCCTGCAATGCGCCGCGGCACCCGAGCCGATTTCCTTAACCGTCTACCAGACGGCTTCCGGCTGTCGCGTCACGAGCACTGCGTTCGCGCCGGTAGTGAACGTTGCAGAATTACGGCACAGCGCTTACGACGCAGCCTGAATCACGGCGCCGAACGCGCCACCACCCGGCGTGGCGATTTGAATTGCGTCACCTGCGGCAAGCTGCAAGGTAACCGTGCCAGGCAGGTTCTCTGCGCTGCCGTCGGCGCGCAGCAGCGTATTGATGCCCACGCTGGCAGCGCCGCCGCCGGCCAGGCCGGCGGGTGCGACGCGGCGTCGGTTCGACAGGATTGTCACTTCCATTGGCTCAAGGAAACGCAGCTGGCGCACGATACCGTCACCGCCACGGTAGCGACCCTTGCCACCCGAGCCGCGCCGAATCGCAAAGCGTTCGATCCGCACCGGGTAGGCCGACTCCATGATCTCCGGATCCGTCAGTCGGGAATTCGTCATGTGAGTCTGCACGGCATCTGCACCGGGCCAGCCAGGACCGGCACCGGCACCGCCGGCAATCGTCTCGTAATACTGGTATCGCGCGTTGCCGAAACTGAAATTATTCATCGTGCCCTGCGAATGCGCCAGCGCGTTCAGGGCCGCGAACAGTGCGTCGGTCACGCATTGTGATGTTTCAACATTGCCGGCAACCACGGCGGCTGGATAGACCGGGCTCAACATGCAGCCTGGCGGAATAAGCACCCGCAGCGGCGTGAGGCAGCCTTCATTGAGAGGGATGTCTTCACTGATCAGGCTGCGGAATACGTACAGCACTGCGGCGCGCGTTACCGCCTCCGGCGCGTTGAAGTTGTTTGCGAGCTGCGGCGAAGTGCCGCTGAAATCGATCGTTGCGTTGCGTGCATCGCGATCAATGGTGACGGCAACGGCGATCCTGTCCCCGGAGTCGAGCTCGCAGCTGTACTTTCCGTCAGGAAGGCGATCCAGCAACCGGCGTACGCTCGCCGTTGCATTGTCGCGCACGAATCCAAGGTAACGCACGATGACCGCCAGCCCGTAACGTTCCACTGCCCTGGCAAGTTGTCGCAGACCCTGCCGATTGGCGGCGAGCTGCGCTTTGAGATCAGCGATATTCTGCTCGATATTGCGCGCGGGGAAGCGCGTGCCGGCAAAGCGCACGCGCACCGCGGGTTCGTCGAGCTGGCCGCGGGTCAGGAGCATGACGTTGTCGAGCAGCACGCCTTCTTCATCAATGTGCTGACTGTTGGCGGGCATTGAGCCCGGCGTTATGCCGCCGATATCGGCATGGTGCGCGCGCGAGGCGACGAAAAATTGCGCGCTCTCGCCGCCGGCGAACCAGGGACTGATGACGGTAATGTCTGGCAGGTGCGTGCCGCCGTTGTACGGCGAATTGAGCATGACGGCGTCGCCCTCCCGCAGGCTGGCGCCGCGTGCGGCAATGACGCTCCGCACCGACTCACCCATCGAACCGAGGTGCACCGGCATGTGCGGCGCGTTCGATACGAGTCGGCCTGCGCCGTCGAACAGCGCGCAGGAGAAGTCCAGCCGTTCGCGAATATTGACGGACAGCGCCGTGTTGCGCAGAACGCTGCCCATTTGTTCAGCGATATTCATGAACAGCCGGTTCATGACTTCGAGCCGCACCGGGTCGGGTTGCTGTTCGTCGTCCGCCTCGTCCGCCGCAACGCGCCTGCCGCTTGTTGTCCGCGTAAGCAGCAGGTGCGCGTGCTCATTGACGACAGCTGACCAGCCGCTGTCGATGACCGTGGTGCCGTTGTCTTCGGCGACGATTGCCGGTCCCTCAATTTGTGTTGCCATCGTTAACGATGCGCGCCGGAACACCGGCACCTCCTGCCACGCCGCGTCGCTCCACATTCGGATCCTGGCGGCGGGCTGTGCGGCGGCGCCGGCCGCCGCGCGCTGTTCCGGCGTGCCGGCTTCGCGACCCACCACCGCGACTTTAAGGGTGGCAACAATCAGCGCGCCGGCTGGCCGCACCGCGCCGAAGCGCGCGCCGTACGCCTCGTCAAACGCGGCCTGCATTGCGTCACGGCTACCCAGCTCGACATCCAGCGTCGACTCGGAACCGGCTACGCGCAGACTGGCGATGCTCGTTGTGACCTGCCGTTCCAGCGCGACCTGCTGCGCGACAAGTTCTTCGGCCCCGGCAGTTCGCAGCTCGCCTGCAATCGTGCACAGATCCTTTGCGGTCGCGTCACTCAGCGGCTGCTCGATACTTTGCTGTCGTTCAACGCGCAGGTCCGCGAGACCCATGCCGTAAGCGCTCAGCACGCCTGCCAGCGGATGCAGCCAGATCTGCCGGATGCCCAGCACGTCGGCGATTCGACAGGCATGCTGGCCGCCGGCACCACCGAAACAGCACAGTGTGAAATCGCGCACGTCTTCGCCGCGCTCAATCGTGATCTTGCGAATAGCATTCGCCATGCTCTCGACAGCGACGGTCAGGAAACCGGCCGCCACCTGTTCCGCCGAGAACGTTTGCCCGCGCTCGCGGCTTACCTGCTCTGCGAGTTCGGCAAAGCGCGCCTGCACCGCCTCGTTGTCCAGCGGCTGGTCGCCCGCTCTGCCGAACACCGCCGGAAAAAATGCCGTCGGTATGCGCCCGAGCAGCAGGTTCGCATCGGTGATGGTCAGCGGTCCGTCCTGTCGGTAACAGCAGGGGCCGGGATCAGCGCCGGCAGATTCGGGACCAACCTGAAAACGTTCGTCGGCATAGCGCAGCAGCGAGCCGCCGCCGGCCGCGATCGTGTGAATCTTCATCATCGGCGCGCGCAGCTGGACGCCGGCAATTTCCGAGTCGTTGCTGCGCTCGTAGCTGCCGCTCCACGCGGAGACGTCGGTTGACGTGCCGCCCATGTCGAAACCGACGAGGCGTTCGAGCCCGGCACTGCGCGCCGCTTCGACCATGCCCACGACGCCGCCGGCAGGTCCGGACAGAACGCTGTCCTTGCCGCGAAAATGCGCAGCATCTGTCAAACCGCCGCTCGATTGCATGAATAACAGCCGTCCAGGCTGTGCGACGTCGCGCAGCGCCGTGCGCAGTTTTTCAATGTAGCGTTGCAATACCGGCGTCAGGTACGCATCAGCGAGCGTTGTTTGCGCCCGACTGACAAAGCGCACGAGAGGCTCGGCCTGGTGCGACAGGGAGATCTGCGTGAAGCCTGCCTGCCGGGCAAGTTCGGCGATGCGCTGCTCGTGCTGCGGATAGCGGTAACCGTGCAGCAGGCACACCGCAAGCGCGCGCAGACCCTGTGCAAACCAGTGCTGCAGGCGCTGCTCAAGCTGCGTTTCATCGAGTGGCGTAATTACCCTGCCGGCCGCATCGATACGCTCACTGATGCCGGCAACGTCGCGGTACAGAGGCGCCGGCCTGACGATGTTGAGCGCAAAAATATCCGGCCGGTTCTGGTAGCCAATAAGTAACGCGTCTTCAAAGCCTTCGGTAAGCAACAGCGCGGTGGGCGTACCGCGGCGCTCCAGCAGTGCGTTGGTCGCCACCGTCGTGCCCATCTTGATCGCGCCGACCGGTGCCGCCGGATGACCCGCGTCGCGCCAGTCTTGCAGGATACGGCGCATACCTTCCGCCGCGGCGTCCGGGTAGTGCGCCGGATTGTCCGACAGCAGTTTCGCCGTCTGCAGCTCACCGTCAGGGCGGCGCGCAATGATGTCGGTAAACGTGCCACCGCGATCAATCCAGAATTGCCAGTCGTGTTGCATGCGCCGAAGGTTACGGAATCCTGACGGCGGTTACACGTTTTGCCGTTATGATCGTGGTGGGCAGCACGGGAAGGATCAATGGAAGACACCACCGCAGTTTTTCTGACGCTCATCATCTATAACGCAATCCTGATCGGTGTCGGCATCTGGGCGAGCCGCCGCACCAGCAGCGTCGAGGATTTCTTCCTGGCCGGCCGCGGCCTCGGCGCCTGGGTCGCAGCGATCAGCGCTTCGGCCAGTTCCTCATCCGCCTGGACGCTGCTTGGCGTGAGCGGGGCGGCCTTTGCCTGGGGGCTGCCGGCGCTGTGGTTATTCCCGGCGACCGTCGGCGGCTTTCTGCTGAACTGGTACTGGGTTGCGCCGCGACTGAAGTCGCTTGCTGCCAGCGAAGGGGCCGTTACGCTGAGCAGCGTGCTGGCACCGGCAAGCTTCGCGGCACAGCGCAGCCTGGTGCTGCGCGTCGCCGGCATCATCATCGTGTTCTGTTTTGTTTTTTACGTGGCGTCGCAATTCGAGGCCGCAGGAAAGGCCTTCGCCGCGGTATTCGGCCTGTCGAAAAATCTCAGTATCCTCACCGGCAGCGCGATCGTACTGGCCTATACACTGCTGGGCGGATTCTGGGCCGTCAGCGTGACCGACACCGTCCAGGGTTTCCTGATGTTCCTTGCTGCGCTGCTGTTGCCGATCATGGCCCTGATTGCGGCGGGCGGTCCCGCTGATCTGCTGGCCGGCTTGCAGCTGCGCGCAGGGCAGGGTTCGCCGCTTGCCGGCAGCTCGCTGGCGATGGTCGTCCTGTTCGTGATCGGCACGCTGGGTATCGGCATCGGCTACCCGGGCCAGCCGCACGTCGTTAATCGCTATATGGCGCTGCGCGATGCGCGCAGTCTGCAGCAAGGCCGGATCATTGCGATTGTCTGGGCGGTTATTGTTTACGCCGGCATGTTGCTGCTCGGGCTGTGCGCGCGGGTCCTGTACAGCGAGCTCGCAGACAACGAACAGGTATTGTTTTACGCAGCGGAGCAGCTTCTGCCCGCCGTGCTGGCCGGCATCATGCTCGCTGCCGTGCTGTCCGCGATCATGTCGACAGCGGACAGTCAGCTGCTGGTGGCGGCCTCTGCTATTTCGCATGACTGGGGACTTGGCGAGGGAAAAAAACACCGCGGCCTTGGCCGATCCCGCCTGACCGTGGTTATTGTCCTGCTTGCGGCCACCGCGCTCGCCCTCGTTTGGCGCGCAGATATTTTCTCGCGCGTGCTGTTTGCCTGGGCCGCGCTGGGTTCGGCTTTCGGGCCGGTACTGCTGTTGCGGCTTGCCGGCCGTGAGGTAAGCGCCGCCAGCACGCTCGGCGCGATGCTCCTGGGCTTTGGTCTCACCGTCCTGCTGTCGTGGCTGCCTGATACTCCGGGTGACGTTGCCGAACGTGTGCTGCCCTTCATGGCGGCGGCGCTGCTCGCGTGGTTGGGCTCAACCCGATCGCGCGCATAAAAAAGAACCTGGCGGCGCGTACGCCACCAGGTTTCGTTCGGCTCGCTCTACTGGTGCTGCTTACTTGCCGAAGTAGAGCCGCGCGCCAAGGCCCCAGCTGGTGGCATCGTCGGAAAATTCGAGCGACAGGCCGGCTGAGAATTCGGGGTTGAAGAAGTACTCGCCTTCCAGCTTGAGCGAGGTGTCGCCACCGGATTCATCGAGATCAACGTGTCGCACAAACGCCGCGCCCTGCAGCTGTGGCAGGAAAATCTGGCGAAAGCCCACGGCAATTCCGAAACCGCTGTCATCCGCATCGCCAAACGGCGTATCCACTTCACCGTTAATGTAGGAGAGCCGCGCAACGAGATCCGTCCCCGTGCCCACCGGCACCATGTAGCCTGCGCCGATTTCGAGTGCGGAAAAGTCGAGGTTGGAGTCGTAGTCGAGCGACTGGAAGCTGCCGAACAGGTGATAGTTATCGGCGATTCTGGCGGAGCCGCCGAAGGCAAACCCGTCGCCGTCGATATCACCAAAGCCGTTACCGTCAATCGTGGTGCTGACGTAAGCGCCTTCGATGTAGTCGTAGCTCAGTTCTTCGGCGAAAGTGCTGCCCGTTTGCAGCAGCAATGCAGGAATGGCTGCGCAGGCACCCAGCGTTGAAAGTTTGCTCATGTTTATCTCCGTCGCGTTGGCGACACCGTTAAAAATATTGCGATATTCGTGCAGAGTTTCCTGCCCCTTGCGACCGACGCGCGCGGCAACAGTTCCTTGGCAAGGTGGGTCTCTACCCGTCCGCGGCGGGGCGAAGTCTGCCGCCTGGCCACAAAAAATCAAGGGCTTTCGCGCCCCGTCGCGTTCTGGCGACACCCCCCGTTTCGCTCGCGATCGCTTTCTATGTTGCTGATTTTCGTGCAGTATTTGGCCGCATGAAAGTCGACAAATTCATTCGCATAGCGATCGCCGTGTTGATCGTGCTGGTCATGCTGATTGCGCTCGCGGCGATGCTGTTCGTTACCGAGTCTGCACTCAACGTCTGGGACCGCCTGCGTGAAGGGCCGCGCATCGTCCTGTATGGCTACGTCGCGGCGGTCGCCCTGCTGATCGGTGCCAGCCTGTGGTTCATGTTGCGACTGGTTGTACGGAGACAGCCGCGGGTGGCGAAACCCAAAGACACAGCCTCTGACCCGTGACGAGATTGAAGCTCGCCTGCGTGCCGCTGACGCGACCGGCGTGGACACCGCGACGGCACGCGCCGAACTGAGCGAGCTGGCATCGCGACAAACGGCGCGCGCCGTGCACCTGTGTTTTTTTGGCGAGATCAGCAGCGGCAAGAGTTCGCTGGTGCGCGCCCTGGTGCCGGATGCCGACGTCAGGGTCAGCGCAGTCGGTGGCTCTACGCTCGACATCCGCCATTACCAGTGGACTGCCGCAGACGGTGCCGCCGTGCTACTGACCGACGTGCCGGGTGCTGGCGGCCTGGAAGCGGGGCTGGACAAGGTTGCAGAAGATGAGGCAAAGCGGGCGCACATCGTCCTGTTTGTTACCGACGGCGACCTGACGCGCTCGGAAAAGCAGGCACTGAAGCGCCTGCTCGAACTCGACAAGCCGCTGATTCTGGTTCTGAACAAAACGGATCGCTACGACGCGACCGAGCAGGCCCTGTTGATCGGGCGACTGCTGGAACACCTGAATGATCTCGGTGGCCAGTGGGCGCGTGATCAGGTGGTTGCCGTGTCGGCCGGCGGTGAGTCCGATGTGATCGAGCGGCGCGCCGATGGCAGTGAAAAAGTCGCCCGACGCACGCGCGCAGCCGATACCGGCGTGCTGGTCGTTGCGATCAATCGGCTGCTGGCCGGTGAACAGGCGACGATCGACGAGCGGCGCGATCGCGCTGTATTCCGGCTCGCGGCCGACAAGCTGGCGGAAGCGGAGCAGCGTTATCGCAAACAGCGCGCAGAGCAGATCATTCGCAGTTCGACACGCAAGGCGGTGATCGGTGCGCTGGCGGCCGTGAGTCCCGGCACGGACATCGTGATCCAGGGCTATATCGGCACGACGATGACGCGCAGCCTGTGCCGGCTGTACGGCGCGGAACCGCGCGACCTCGATATCGAGGAGTTTCTCACGCTCAGTCAGAGCCGCGCGGGGCGCGCGCTGCCCTTGTCGCTGGCAGTGGCAGGCAACGGCCTGAAAGCATTTCCCGGCGTCGGCACGGTCGCCGGCGGGCTGGCGCATGCGGTAGCCTACGGGCTGATATTCGACGCGCTGGGTCACAGCCTGATCCTGACGCTCGAAAAATACGGCGAACTCAATCCCGAGAGCGCTGCGGACGAATTCGGGGAAACTGTCGGTGAGCATATTGAAGCGGGCGTTAAGCAAGTGGTCGGCATGGCGCTCGCCGAAAAAGACCGACCCCGCTGACAGCGACGGCGGTTCGCATCACCTCGATCTTGCCCGCGAAAGCCTGAGCGAACTCGTTTCCGATACGCGCCTGCCGAGCGGCGTGCGCGAGTCGCTCGCGCATGACTATGCGCAGGTGCGGGCAATGCTCGACAAGCTCGAGCACGGCCACCTGCACATCGCAGTCGTGGGTCGGGTCAGTACGGGTAAATCCTCGCTGCTCAATGCGCTGATCGGCGAAAAACGTTTTGCCGCAAGCCCGCTGCATGGTGAAACCCGCGTGTCCGCGATGGCGGCCTGGCAGGAAGTTGAGGCCGGCGGCGTCTACCTGATCGATACTCCGGGTCTCGACGAAGCCGGCGGCGAGGATCGCGAACGCCTTGCGCGCGAAGTGGCTGAGCGCGCCGACCTCGTGATCTTCGTGTTGGACAGCGACATCACCGACAGCGAACAAAAGGCTTTGCGCACGCTCGTCAGCGCGGGTCGGCCGGTACTTGTCGCACTGAACAAGCGCGACCTTTACACAGAACAGGAAACCGGCGAGCTGCTTGAATCGATTCGCACCAAGACCAGCGGCCTGGTGCCTCCGCGCCAGGTGCTGGCCGTCGCCGCCGAGCCGCGGCCGCAGCAGATACTGGAGATTGCTGCGGACGGCGGAGAATCGCTTACCAGCCGCGCGCGCGAACCACAGATCGAAGAGCTGCGGCTGCGGCTGTGGGAAATTGTCGAGGCAGAAGGCAAGACGCTGGTCGCACTGAACGCCAGCCTGTTCGCAGCATCGCTGAGTGATCAGGTCGGGCAGCGCATACTCGAAGCGCGTCGGGAAATCGGCGAGCGCCTGGTACGCACCTACTGTATCGCCAAAGGTGTCGCAGTCGCGTTCAACCCGGTGCCCGTAGCGGACCTGTTCGCCGCGGCGTTCATTGATGTCGGTATGGTGATGCACCTGTCGCGCGTCTATGACCTGCCGCTGTCCAAGAAGGAAGCGGGCTCGCTGGTGTCGGTCATTGCTGCGGAAGCGGCCGCGCTGATGGGCACGGTCTGGGCGCTGCACTTCCTGTCCAGCGCGCTCAAGGTCGGCACGCTCGGCTTGTCGACCATCCTGACCGCCGGCGCGCAGGGCGCGATCGCCTGGTACAGCACGTACCTCGTCGGTCGGGTGGCGGGCGAGTACCTTGGCAAAGGCAAGTCCTGGGGCGACGGCGGACCGAAACAGGTGGTCAGCGAGATTCTCGACAGCCTGAAAAATGAATCGGTGCTTGATGAGGCGCGGCGCGAGATTCGTGCCCGTCTCGGCATGGCCAGCGGTTGAGCGCGTGGCGCCCGGCACAGCAACGTTCGATCGTGAGGCGCGCACGCGGCGCATCATCGCTACGATCTGCGACGTGCCGGCCGGCTGCGTTGCCAGCTACGGGCAGATCGCCGGACTGGCGGGCATAACAAACGGTGCGCGGCAGGTAGGCCGCGCGCTGCGCGAACTGCCTAAGGGCAGCGACGTGCCCTGGTATCGCATCGTCACCGCCTCCGGTCGCCTCGCATTTGCCGTCGGTGGCGAACCCTGGCAGCGCCAGTGCCGCAAGCTCAGCAAAGAGGGCGTCATTCTGCGCAATGATCGCGTCGACATGCGCCGTTACCAGTGGCAACCGGACCTCGATGAAATCCTCTGGAAGCCGTCAGCAGCATGGGATTGATAGCGGCAGTGCGCCAGGTGAGGAATGGCGTGCTGTCACTCGAGAAAAATCGCCGTGATCTGACGGAAAGCGGCATCTGGGACGTGCCGGCGTTTACAATAGGCGCCACCGCCCTGTGGGGCAGGATCGTTGCGGACTTCTCGCGCCGTATCTTGGCAATGAGCGAAGGCTCTAACAATAGCGATAAGCTGATGACGAATAAGAATAATACGACGCCCTTGGTGCTTTTCTCGCACGGCCAGGAGAGCGGACCTTGGGGCACGAAAATTACGCGCATGGCGCAAGCAGTGCAGGCAATCGGTTGCGAAGCAGACAGTATTGACTACCAGGGCATCGCGGATCCGACGGCGCGCGTCAGGAAATTGCTGGAGATCGGCGGCCGGCTGCCGCAGCGCCTGATCCTGGTGGGCTCGAGCATGGGTGGCCATGTCGCGACCGCGGCTGCGGTAGAGCTCAACGCTCTGGGCTTGTTCGTGCTGGCGCCGGCGTATTTCATGCCGGGTTTTGAAGCACTGACGCCGGCACCACCGGCGCTGCCGATCACGATTGTGCACGGCTGGCGCGACGATGTGGTACCGGTAGCCAACAGTATCCGCTATGCGCAGGATGCGCGCGCGACCCTGCACGTGTTAGACGGTGATCATCGATTGACTGAAAATATTGACGACATAAATTTGTATCTTGTGCAATTCATAGAGCGCCTTACCGCGTTACCGGGGGAAAAATGAAATCGATATTCCTGCTTGCGATGCTCGGTCTCGCTGCCTGCGGCGACGCCCAAGACTCGGAATCCCGCGCGCCGGAAGCGGCACCATTCGATGATCTGACCGGGACCATCGACAAGGCGGAAGCGGTGGAGCAGCAGCTGCAGGAGCAGAAAGAGCGCATGGATCGCGCGCTCGAAGAGGCTGAGCAGCCGCCCGAATGAGCCTGCCCGGCAGTCGCAGGCCGGCGTGTCGCCACCGTTGCGGCGCGGAATTCGGTAACATCGCCCGCCCATGACAATCACACGCTTCCTGTTTCGGCCGCTGTACCTGCTGGCCGGCAAGGTTTTCAGCCTGTGGGCGCGGCCGATGGTGCAGCCCGACGCGCCGGCCGAACTCCTCGAAAACCAAAACTCCGCGATCTGCTACGTGCTGGAAAGTGGCGGTCTCGCCGACATGCTGGCCCTCGAGCGAATTTGCCGGCTGCAGGGCTTGCCCTCGCCATCCGATCCGCTGAATTTCGCCGGCCTGAAAGAACGGAATCGCACGGTCGTGCTGCGCCGTCGGCGCGGCTTGCTGGTGCGCACGCCAAGCACCGCGGGTCCGACCCGGCTGCGGCGACTGGTGGACGCGGCATTGCAGCATCAGGATCTCGCGCTGGCATTTGTGCCCGTGGCGATTTACTGGGGTCGGTCGCCGGACAAGGAACGCTCCTTTTTCAAACTGCTGTTTTCGGAAAACTGGGACGTCGCCGGACGCACGCGCAAATTCTTTGCGACATTGCTGCACGGCCGCAACACACTGCTGCGCTACAGCGAGCCGCTGCAGCTTGATTCGATCGTAACGAGCGATCTTGATGAGAGCATTGCCTGGCGCAAGGTGTCGCGAATCCTGCGAGTGCATTTCAGGCAGCGGCGTACCGCGACCGTCGGCCCTGACCTATCGCATCGGCGCACGCTCGTTAACGTTGTGCTGCGCGATCCGCAGGTGCAGAAAGTGATCGCGGCCGAGGCGGGCACTGATCCGCGCAAAGTCGAGAAGGCGAACCTGAAGGCGCGCGACTACGCGCATGAAATTGCCGCCCACATTTCGTATCCGACCATTCGGCTGGTAGAGCGTTTCCTGGGCTGGTTATGGAATCGTATCTACGACGGTATCGAACTGCAGCACGTCGACCGGCTGCACGCGGTCGCGGGAAACAAGGAAGTGGTCTACGTGCCGTGCCATCGCAGCCATATCGATTACCTGCTGCTCGGCTTCATCGTTTATCACCAGGGCTTGAGTATTCCGCACGTCGCGGCTGGCATTAACCTGAACATGCCGGTCATCGGCTCGATTCTGCGGCGCGGCGGTGCTTTTTTTCTGCGCCGCAGCTTCCGGGGCAACCGCCTCTACGCAGCCGTGTTTAACGCCTACCTGCACCAGATCCTGACCCGCGGCTACGCTATTGAATATTTTGTTGAGGGCGGCCGCAGTCGCACCGGGCGCCTGCTGTCAGCGAAGGGCGGCATGCTGGCCATGACCGTGCAGTCGTACCTGGAAAATCCGCGCCGCCAGCTCGTCTTCGCGCCGATTTATTTCGGCTACGAAAAGCTGATCGAGGGAGATTCCTTCATTCGCGAGCTCAGCGGCGAGGCGAAGAAGAAAGAAACCCTGATGGGGCTGGTGCGCAGCGTGCGCTCGTTACGCGACAACTTCGGCAAGGTCTACGTCAACTTTGGCGAGCCTATTGAGCTAGAGCCTCTGCTGGACAGCGTCTGCAGCAACTGGCGCGACCAGGGTGGCGAAATCGAGGAAAAGCCGCCCTGGCTGAACGGTGCCATCGACCAGCTTGGCTATCAGATAATGAGCGGCGTGAACTCCGCGGCGGCGGTGACGCCGATCAGCCTGCTTGCGACGGCCCTGCTGTCGACGCCGAAACAAAGCATGGGCGAGATCGAGCTGGAGCGGCAAATCAGCCTGAGTCTCGAACTCCTGCGCCGCTTTCCTTATTCCGAGTCCGTTACGCTGCCGGACTGGACGCCTGGTGAGATCATCGCGCACGGCGTTCGACTCGGCGTGATATCACGCACCAAACATCCGCTTGGCGACGTGATTCGCATGCAGGAACGCGACGCCGTGCTGATGACTTATTTCCGCAACAACGTCCAGCACCTGTTTGCGATCCCGGCGTCGATCGCCTGCTGCTTCATCCAGGGGCGGCAGCTGCCCCACACCGAGTTGCAGCGCCTGGTCCGCCTGATCTACCCGTTCATGAAGCAGGAGCTGACGCTCAAATGGGACTTTGAACAGATCGACGAGGTCACCAGCGCGGCCATTGAGGCGCTCATCGATCTCGATCTGCTGACGCGCGACAGCCAGGTGCTGGTGCGGCCACCGGCCGGCTCCGGCAAAGCGTTCCAGCTGCTGATGCTCGGGCAGGCCATGGTGCCGATGTTGCAGCGCTTCTATCTCGTCATTGCGCTACTGGTGCGCAACGGCTCCGGCACGCTGTCGCGTGCCACACTCGAAGCGCTCTGCCAGCAAAGTGCGCAGCGGCTGTCGATGATTTACGGACTGCACTCGCCGGACTTTTTCGACAAGGCGCTGTTCCGCGATTTTATCGCGCAGCTGCAGGTGCAGGACGTGCTGCGTCGCAATGACGGCGGCAAGCTCGAGTTCGACGACGACATTACAAGGATCGGCGAAGATGCGCGGCTCGTCTTGGGTGAAGAGATTCGCCATAGTATTCTTTCCCTCACTTTTTCGGACGTAACGGAAGAGGGCTAGTCTTAGCTCCGCACAGAAATTGATTAACGTAGTGTCCTTTTACCGCTTCGTCGACATCGACGCGCCCGAGCGCGTGCGAGACGAGCTGCAGCGCCTGTGCGCGGCGCAAAACCTGCTGGGAACGGTACTGCTTGCAAGCGAGGGCTTCAACGGCACCCTGGCAGGCGCTGCGGCGGCTGTGCAGGCCGCGTTCCGCTGGCTCGAAGACGAGCTGGCGCTCGCCGACTCTATTGATGCGCGCTGGACGGAGGCGGAGCAGCCGCCGTTCAGGCGACTGCGCGTCAAGGTCAAGCAGGAGATAGTCACGCTCGGCCGGCCGGATATTCGCCCGCAGCAGCGCACCGGCGTGCACGTCACGCCGCAACGGTGGAATGAGCTGATCGCGGATCCCGAGGTGCTGGTTATCGACACGCGCAACCACTACGAGATCGAGGTCGGCACGTTTCCCGGGGCGATCGATCCCGCGACCGACAGTTTTCGCCAGTTCCCGCAGTTTGCCGAGCAGCTCGCGGCAACGGCGCGCGACCGTCCGGTCGCCATGTTTTGCACAGGTGGCATTCGTTGTGAGAAGGCAAGCGCACTGATGCGCGACATGGGTTTTGCTGACGTGTACCAGCTACAGGGCGGGGTGCTCAATTATCTCGCCAGCGTCGATGAGCAGCACAATCGCTGGAATGGCGAATGTTTCGTGTTCGACAGTCGCGTCGCGGTTGACAGCGATTTATCGGAAGGGGGTTACGAGCAATGTCACGCCTGCCGTCGTCCCCTGTCATCGCGCGACCTTGCATCGCCGCACTATCGCGAAGGCGTCTCCTGCCCGCAGTGCATCAGGGAACTCGACACCGAGCGCGCCGTGCGGCTCGAGGAGCGGCGGCGCCAGGTACAGCTCGCCCGCGAACGCGGTGCGACCCATATCGGTGCGGAAGCGCAAAAAAAATAGCGTGCCAGCCAGGTCGGCTGCAGCAACGGCGGGTCAGGCGTCGAGATCCGGAATGATGTCGCTTTCAAGCCGCGTGATCATGTCCTTCAGTATGAGCCGGCGTTTCTTGAGGCGTCGTATGCGCAACTGGTCGACAAGTGGGTCGTGCGACAGGCGGTCAATAAGGTCATCGAGGTCACGATGACTGATACGTAACTCCCGCAACCTGGCGTACTCGCAGAAGGTCTCAGTGTCGATTTTGTCGGTCATCGAGAATCAGTCATCGAATTTCAGTCATCGAGTATTAGTCATCGAGTATCGGTCGTCGAAAAGGGTCGTGGCAGATGGCGGCCCGGCACCCGGGATAAGGCCGCTGCCAGTCTACGGGGTTCGCTGCTGCGCGACAGTCAGCAGCGCCAGCCAGTCACGGTCGCGCGGCCCAACTACGACGAAATGCGGGTTAAGCATTTCGTCTTTCGTATTATATAGCAGCGGTTTACCGTCCAGGCAAAGCACCGCGCCGCCGGCCTGCTCGACAACGGCCTGCGCCGCTGCCGTGTCCCATTCCGAGGTCGGCCCCAGGCGCGGATAAACGTCCGCGGCACCTTCGGCCACCCTGCAAAATTTCAGTGAACTGCCCATTGGCAGCATTTCGAATTCGCCGACTGCAGCAAGAAATGCGTCCAGGCTGTCGCCGCGATGCGAGCGGCTGCCGACAACGCGCGGCGGTACAGCGCATTTTGCAGCGACAGCCATTGGCCGGAACTGCCCGCCATCCTGGCTGCATAGTGCGCCGCGGCCCGCGGCCGCTGCGTAGGTGATGCCGAGAACCGGCACGTGCACGACGCCCAGCACCGGCCGGTGGTCTTCGATCAGCGCAATGTTGACGGTGAATTCGCCATTACGCTTGACGAACTCCCGCGTGCCGTCGAGCGGATCAACGAGCCAGTAGCGCGACCAGCCGCGACGTTCGGCAAATGGCGCCAGCCCGCCTTCCTCGGAAATCAGCGGCAGATCGGGCGTCAGCGCGCGCAGCCCGCGGCTGATTATGTTATGTGCTGCCAGATCGGCCTTGGTCAGCGGCGTGGCATCGGCCTTGTCGGTGACCGAGAAGTCCGTCTGGTAAACCTCGAGAATGGCCGCGCCAGCCTGGCGCGCGAGATCGACAACAGGTTCAAGCAGTTCCTTGGGCGTCATTGCAGTCCTGATTTGCGTGTGAATACCGACGGCAGTATAAAGCATCGGTCGCAGACAGCGCCGGGCTGCCAATTGCCAGCATGAATCACCACGTTACTCTAAAGAACTGCGACACGCTGATGCTGGACATGGACGGCACCCTGCTGGATCTCGCCTTCGACAATTACATGTGGCTGACGCATATCCCGGGCGCGTACGCCAAGGCGCGCAGCCTGCCGCACGAGCAGGCGCGCGATGAGCTGTACGCGGAGTTTCACAGCATGCGCGGCCGGCTCGAGTGGTATTGCCTCGATCACTGGAGTGAGCGCCTGCAGCTCGATATCGCCGGCCTGCATCATGCAGAACGCGGCCGCATAGGCTGGTTACCCGGTGCCCAGGACTTCCTCGAGAACGTGCGCCAAGAGGGCCTGCGGGTGCTGCTCGTTACGAATGCGCACCGCGACACGCTGAACCTGAAATCGGCGGCGACCGGCATTGCGCGTTATTTCGATGGAATCTACACCGCGCACGATTTCGGGTTCCCGAAGGAACGCCAGGAATTCTGGCAGGCACTGGCCTCGGTAGAAGCCTTTGATCCACAG
The DNA here is from genome assembly GCA_963800915.1 of uncultured Gammaproteobacteria bacterium. Lineage (GTDB taxonomy): Bacteria > Pseudomonadota > Gammaproteobacteria > Steroidobacterales > Woeseiaceae > Woeseia. The sequence continues at coordinate 72,165 of CAWDCR010000007.1, read as the reverse complement.
TTAACGATGTTCGTTGACGACACCGAGCCGGTACTCAGCAGCGCCCGTCTGTTTGGCGTTAACCACGTAGTGAAGGTCAGCCGTCCGGACACGACGCGCGATGCGCACCCCAGCGACGAGTTTCCGAGCGTGGAAGGTGTCGCCGAGCTGCTGGCCCGGCGCTAGCTTCTAGCGACGCGCCCGCGACGGGCGACCGCCCGACTTGCGCGGACCGCCGCGAGCGCTTTTCTTGCGCGGCCGCGGAGGTGGCTTGATCAGCTTCGGCAGAAGATCGTGATCGTAGTTGGCGACAGGGATCTTGTGGCCGATATAGCTCTCGATTTCGGGCAGCGACTCCACGTAGGTCTCGCAGCCAAAACTGATCGCATCGCCTGCCGCGCCCGCTCGCGCCGTGCGTCCGATGCGGTGTACGTAGTCTTCGCGATCGTTCGGCAGGTCATAATTGATGACGTACTGCACGTCGGGAACGTGCAGGCCGCGCGAGGCGACGTCCGTGCCTATCAGCACCTGCAGCTCACCGCTCTGGAAACGCTTCAGCATGTTCTGGCGTTTGTTTTGCGGCACGTCGCCGGAAATGGCGAGTGCATTGATGTCGTTCGTCTGCAGGTAGGCCTGAACTTTTTCGGCATCGCGCTTCATGTTGACGAAGACCATGATGCGGCCGGCTCCCATTTCGCGAATCAGGCCCACGAGTAACGGCAGTTTGTCTTCGTTCGCAGGAAAGAAGATCGCCTGCCTGACGCGGTCCGCCGTCATCTTGTCCGGCTCGACGCGAATCAGTTCCGGCTCGTTCATGTGCTCGTAGGCGAGTTCCATGACCCGTTGCGACAGGGTTGCGGAAAACAGCATGTTCAGGCGCTGGTCAGGCGCCGGCAATTTGCGCAGCAGGTAGCGAATGTCCTTGATGAAGCCGAGATCGAACATGCGATCGGCCTCGTCGAGAATGGCAACCTGGACTTCATCAAGGCGAAACACGCCCTGCTTGAAATAATCGATGATGCGACCCGGCGTGCCGACCAGCATGTCGATGCCGTCCTGAATGATGCGCCGCTGTTTTTCGTAGTCGGTTCCACCGTAGGCGAGACCGACTTTGAAACCGGTATGTGCGCCGAGATCTTCTGCATCGGCAGCAATTTGCACGGCGAGTTCGCGCGTCGGCGCCAGAATAAAAGTCCGCGGCTGCTTCTGGGCGCTGCTTTCCGGTCGCGGCACATTCAGCATGCGCTGGTAGGCGGCGATCAGGAATGCGGCTGTCTTGCCGGTGCCGGTCTGCGCCTGGCCGGCTACGTCTTTATTCTTGAGTGCGAGCGGTAATGTCTGGGCCTGGATGGGCGTGCAGAATTCGAACCCGGTGGCTTTGATGCCGGCGCGCAGGTCCGGATGCAGGTCGAGGGTATCGAAACGAAGGTCGCTCAGGTGATTATCGGTCATGGGGCTCCGTGCAGGATTTTGGCATATGGGGCTTGCAAATTGCTTCGTGAAGCGGTCAAATTGTGGCAACTCGACGCGACAGTCGTCGCACCTGCCAGTTTCGCCATCAACGAATTCCAATCGATGCCGCGCTAAAGCTGCGACATATTGCCTGATTGCAAGGGCAGCGTCATCCACTTTGCGAAGCCTGTGTCCCACTGCGTGGTGTTTTCAGGCCTTGCTCATAAGCCAACCCGACCCAGCCAACATTGGAGGTAGATGCCGGTGAGCGACAAGATTGTGCACACCAACGACGGTAGTTTTGATGCGGACGTGCTGAAGTCAGGGAAGCCCGTGCTGCTGGACTTCTGGGCAGAGTGGTGTGGTCCCTGCAAGATGATCGCGCCATTGCTTGACGAAATTGCGGAAAGCTATGCGGATCGAATGACCGTTGCCAAGCTGAATATCGATGAAAATCCCGGCACACCGCCGAAGTACGGTATTCGCAGCATTCCGACACTAATGCTATTCAAGGACGGCGCAGTACATGCGCAGAAAATGGGTGCGATGTCTAAATCGCAATTAACAGAGTTTCTGGACACTAATCTGTGAGAGGGTACTTGGGTAATCAAACGCGAAGCCGCCCAAAGGCGCCGGCAAAAACAAAAAATTCGGGAAATCAGGGAAATCGTCGCCGCCGCGGTAAACGGCGCGAACCGTCGGAAGAGTATCCGGATGACGGCGACAATCTGGAGGTAATTTCTCCGGACCAGCTCGAACTCACCAAGAATGCGATGAATCTGACGGATCTGAAGAACCGTCCCGCATCGGATCTCGTCGAACTCGGCACTTCCCTTGGTCTTGAAAACCTGGCGCGATCGCGCAAACAGGACATCATCTTTTCCATTCTGAAGGCGCATGCCAAGAACGGCGAAGATATCTACGGGGATGGCGTGCTGGAAATCCTGCAGGACGGTTTCGGCTTCCTGCGTTCTTCCGACAGCTCCTACCTGGCAGGTCCGGACGACATCTACGTGTCGCCGAGCCAGATACGGCGTTTCAATCTGCGCACCGGCGATACTGTCAGTGGCCTGATTCGCCCACCGAAGGAAGGCGAGCGTTATTTTGCGCTGCTGAAGGTTGGCGAGATCAATCACGACGCGCCGGAGAACGCGCGCAGCAAGGTGCTGTTCGAAAACCTGACGCCCCTGTTTCCGCGCAATCGCCTGAAGCTTGAACAAGGCAATGGCTCGACCGAAGATCTGACCGCGCGCATCATCGACATGGTAGCGCCGATCGGCAAAGGTCAGCGCGGCCTGATCGTCAGCCCGCCGAAAGCGGGTAAGACGATGCTGCTGCAGAACATTGCATCGGCTATCTCGGCGAACAACCCCGACTGCGACCTGATCGTATTGCTGATTGACGAGCGTCCGGAAGAAGTCACCGAGATGGCGCGTACCGTGCGCGGCGAAGTGGTTTCATCGACATTCGACGAGCCGGCCAGTCGTCACGTGCAGGTTGCCGAAATGGTGATCGAGAAAGCCAAGCGCCTGACTGAGCACAAACGTGACGTCATAATTCTGCTGGACTCCATTACGCGCCTGGCGCGGGCGTACAACACCGTCGTTCCCTCGTCAGGTAAGGTGCTGACAGGTGGTGTCGATGCGAACGCCCTGCATCGCCCGAAACGTTTCTTCGGCGCAGCCCGTAATATCGAGGAAGGCGGCAGCCTGACGATTCTCGCAACCGCACTCGTTGATACCGGCTCGAAGATGGACGAAGTGATTTACGAGGAATTCAAGGGCACCGGCAACATGGAGATCCACCTGGATCGCCGCATCGCCGAAAAGCGCGTATTCCCCGCAATCAACATCAACCGTTCCGGCACCCGCAAGGAAGAGTTGCTGACTGAACCCGAAGAGCTGCAGAAGATGTGGGTGCTGCGCAAAGTGCTGCACCCGATGGACGAGCTTGCGGCGATCGAGTTTCTGCTGAACAAATTGCAGGACACGAAAACCAACGTGCAGTTCTTTGAGGCAATGAAACGCTAGAGTTTGGGCACGCAACTGCAGCAATGGAAACGGTCGCTTTTGCGGCCGTTTTCCTTTGTGGCCTGCCGCGCGCTGGCGGCCTGGCTGTTGCAGCGTACGGAGCCCGCTAAACGTGTTCCCACAGGAATAGCGGCTGCACGCTGCCAGCTGCAAATTCAGCCTGGTCGGCGGCCAGCTCCAGGTAGCCGTCCGAGTCAGCCAGCGCCGTGAAATCGCCCGAGGTGTTGGTGGGCACAGGCATCGCGTGCAGGCGGCCGTCAGGCTCCGGCAGCAGGCGTACCGGCAGGAAGCAGGTCAGTGGCGGGGCAAAGCGATAGTCTTCCGTCAGGATGGCGCTCATGGCCGGCAGCGCCGGCACACCGCTGGCTTCGAGCAGCGCCGGCAGCACGTAATGCCGACAGCAGACCAGTGCCGACACCGGATTGCCGGGTAGTGCGAACACCGCCTGGCCCTGCGGGCCGGTACCAAACCACATGGGCTTGCCCGGGCGCTGGCTGATGCGATGAAAAACCGGCGTCACGCCGAGCTCAGCCAGCACCTGCGGCACAAAATCCGCCTTGCCCATCGATACGCCGCCGCTCAATACGAGTACGTCACTGGCCGCGAGCTCCGCGCCGATCCTGTGAGTCAGTGTCGCCGGGTCGTCGGGCAGGTGCAGCTGTGCGCTATCGGTAAAACCGAGTGTCTCAAGCATTGCGACCAGGGCGGGACCGTTCGACAGGCGCACCTGGTGCGGCTCGATCGCCTGGCCCGCCGGCACCAGTTCGTTGCCGGTTGAGATAATGCGTACCACCGGCTGCCGCGTGACGCTGAGCCGGGCCAGGCCGGCGGAGGCGAGCAGGGCCACGTCGATCGCGGAAATGCGCCGGCCAGCGGACAGCAGGGTTGTGCCCCGGCTGTGGTCCGATGCGCGTGAATGAATAAACTGGCGCCGCGCTGCCTGGTATCCCGGTTCAATTTTTATGGATCGGTCGGTGGCCGCGTAGCGTTCAACCGGCACGACGCAGTCAGCGCCAATTGGCAGTACGGCGCCCGTCATCACTTCGATACAGTGTTTTTCATCAGTCAAGGTCAGCACGGTATCGCCGGCATGCTGCGTTCCGGCGATGACGAAATCGCGGCGCCCTGCGTCGAGCTCGGCATGAGACAGCGCAACGCCGTCCATCGTAACCCGGTCAAAAGGCGGCTGATCGCGTTCGGCTAACACCTCCTGGCGCAGCACACGCCTGCAGGCAGCGGCGAGCGACACCTGTTCGCTCGCAAAAGGCTGCAGCGATTGCGCGATCGTGCGGCGCGCTTCAGCAACCGTCAGCATAGCTAGCTGCGTTCGCGTGCAATGGCGCGATAGCCGATGTCGCGCCGACAGAACGCGCCGTCGAACCGAATCCGGTCGACCTGCGCGTACGCGAATTCGCTGGCTTCACTGACCGAGTTTCCCAGGCCGACAACACAAAGCACGCGACCACCTGCGGTCACAACCGCGTCACCGTCAAGCGCGGTACCGGCGTGAAATACCTTGCTGGCGCCGTCCTCAAGCGCCGGCAAGCCGGTGATCTTTTTGCCCTTTTGGTAGGCCTCCGGATAACCGCCGGCGGCGATGACAACGCCCAGCGCGGCTCGTGCATCCCAGCGCACCTGTTGTTGCGCAAGCCTGCCTTCCACGGCGGCCTGACACAGCGTGAAAAGATCCGTGTTGAGGCGCGCGAGTATTGGCTGCGTTTCGGGGTCGCCGAAGCGGCAGTTAAATTCCAGCACGCGCGGCACGCCGTCGCTGCCGATCATCAGGCCGGCGTACAGGAAGCCCGTGTAGACGATGCCATCGGCGCGGAGTCCGGCAATAGTCGCTTCGATGACATCGCGCATCACGCGTCGTTCGAGTTCCGGAGTAATAACCGGTGCCGGCGAGTACGCACCCATACCGCCGGTATTCGGTCCGGTGTCGCCGTCGTCACGCGCCTTGTGGTCCTGCGATGTGGCCAGCGGCACGATGCTGTGGCCGTCGCACATGACGATGAAGCTTGCCTCTTCGCCCTGCAGAAACTCCTCGATAACTATGCGGGCGCCGGCTTCGCCGAAGCGCTTCGCGCTGAGCATGTCGCGCACGGCGTCCTCGGCTTCTGCCAGCGTCTGCGCAACAACGACGCCCTTGCCGGCTGCCAGTCCGTCTGCCTTGATCACGACAGGGATCGCGCTTTGTTGCAGGTAGGTCAGCGCCGGCGCGACCTCGGAAAACGTCTGGTACGCGGCCGTCGGAATGTCATGCCGCTTCAGGAAGTCTTTGGTGAAGGCCTTGGAACCTTCCAGCTGTGCGGCGGCGGCCGTGGGGCCGAAGCAGGGCAGGCCGCGTTCGCGAAAGCGGTCGACAATGCCCGCCACCAGCGGTGCCTCGGGGCCAACGATCGTCAGGCCGATCATCTCGAGCGCGGCGAGTTCGAGTAGTGCATCGATGTCGTCCGCCGCCACCGCAACGTTGCGAACGCGCGTTTCGAGCGCCGTACCCGCATTGCCCGGTGCGACGAGCACCTCGCGCACCCGGTCGGACTGCGCACATTTCCAGGCCAGCGCATGCTCGCGCCCGCCGCCGCCGACGATCAACACCTTCATTCGAGAGTCCCTGTTGTAGCCCGGTTTCTTATTGCTTTGACGCTAACTATAGCGCGTCAGCGACAGCGCAGCGCGCCTGCCATGCGGGAGCACGCCCGGCGCCGGAGGCTCGGTACTAAATTCAAGAGAAACGCGCCAGACGCGCGCTGCATCAATGACGGAAATGGCGCATGCCGGTGAATACCATCGCGATTCCATGCTCATCCGCGGCTGCAATGACTTCGTCATCACGCATCGAGCCGCCGGGCTGGATGATGGCGGCAATGCCGTGCTCGGCAGCCGCGTCGATGCCGTCGCGAAACGGGAAAAACGCATCGGAAGCCATCACCGAGCCGGCCACCTGCAGCTTCTCATCGGCTGCCTTGATCGCCGCGATGCGGGTACTGTAAACGCGACTCATCTGGCCGGCGCCGACGCCGATCGTCATGCCGTCGCGACAAAACACAATGGCGTTCGACTTGACGAACTTCGCGACCTGCCAGGCGAACAGCAGGTCTTTGATCTGCGCGGCGTCCGGCTTCTTGCTACTGACGACCTTGAGATCCGCTGCAGTAATGACGCCGGCGTCGACCGTTTGCACCAGCAGGCCGCCGGAGACTTTCTTGAATTCGACCGCGGCGCTGGCCTGTTCGTGTGGCCCCGTGCGTAACACGCGCACGTTTTTCTTGGTCGCCGTAACGGCGAGCGCGTCGGCCGAAATTTCGGGTGCGATGATGACTTCGACAAACTGCTTGTCGACGATAGCCTGCGCCGTTTGCGCGTCGAGCGGCCGGTTGAACGCGATAATGCCGCCGAATGCCGAGGTCGGATCGGTGCTGAAAGCGCGCTGGTACGCGCCAAGAATATCCTTGTCGATTGCCACGCCGCAGGGGTTCGCGTGCTTGACGATGACGCAGGCAGGCTGCACGAATTGCCGCACGCATTCGAGCGCAGCGTCGCTGTCGGCGATGTTGTTGTACGACAGTGCCTTGCCCTGCAGCTGTTGCGCACCGGCGAGACTGCCGGCAATGGCTTCCTGGTCGCGGTAAAAGGCCGCCGACTGGTGCGGATTCTCGCCGTACCGCAAAGTCTCGACCCGGCTGCCTGAATACAGCGCGCGTTCACCCAGTGGGCCGCTTTCAAGCACGCGCTGCAGGTAGCGGGTGATGGCGGTGTCGTAGCTCGCGGTATGTGCATAGGCCTTGGCAGCGAGCCGGCGGCGCTCCGTCGCGCTTAGCTCGCCTTGCTGCAGTGCGGTGAGCACCGTGCCGTAGTCCGCCGGATCGACCAGCACCGCGACGCTCGCATGGTTTTTCGCCGCCGCGCGAATCATCGCCGGACCGCCGATATCAATATTCTCGATCGCGTCCTCGACCGTTGCGTCGGCACGGGCGATTGTCTCTTCGAAGGGGTACAGATTGACGACCAGCAGATCGATCGGCTCGATGCCATGTTCTGCCATGACTGCTTCGTCGGTGCCGCGCCTGCCGAGCAGTCCGCCGTGAATGACGGGGTGCAGCGTCTTGACTCTGCCGCCCATGATTTCCGGGAAGCCGGTTTTCTCTGCAACTTCCACGACGCTGATGCCGGCGCTGCCAAGTTCGCGCGCCGTGCCACCGGTAGAGAGGATTTCGACGCCGAGTTTTTGCAAGCCTTTCGCAAAGCCTTGCAGACCCTGCTTGTTCGATACGCTAAGCAGCGCTCGATTCACCTTGGGCATCGGAAGGACCTTGTAATTAACGCTTATTGAAGCAGCGAGTAGGTTTTGAGTTTCTTGCGCAGGGTGCCGCGATTGATGCCGAGGATGCCCGCCGCCTCGCTTTGATTACCGCGCGTATACGCCATCACGGCCTTGAGCAGCGGCCCCTCGACCTCGCCGATGACGAAGTCATACAGGGCATGCGGTCGCTCGCCGTTCAGGTTTGCAAGGTACTGACCGATGGCTTCTTCGGTGTGCTTGCGTAGCGGTTTGGTTTCTTTTGAAGTTCTCAACTGCTTTTGCTTTTTCATTTCTCGCTGACCACATTACTTCCCGCACAGATACGTGTATCAGGCTTGAAGCCCCCCCCATTGTGGTTAACAGGTCTTACGCGGCGAGCAGTTTTTTTTCACCTTGCCGGCGAAAATAGTCTTTAACCAACTGCACTTGCGCCGCTGCGCTGTCAACACGAACCACCCGGGACCGAAACTCCGCAGAGTCCTCTAACCCATTGCAATACCAGGAAAGGTGTTTGCGTGCGACTCTTACCCCGGTTTCATCCCCATAAAACCGGTACAGGTCGTCGAGGTGGTCGAGCATAATATCACGGACTTGTTTTTTTTCTAGCGGCAATATGGTTTTTTTGTTGTCGAAAATTTTATTCAGTTCCGCAAAAATCCACGGTCGCCCCTGCGCGCCGCGACCGATCATCAACGCGTCTGCACCGCTTACGCGCAATACCTCAAGCGACTTCTCGGAATCCCTGATATCGCCGTTGGCAATAACGGGAATCGACACCGCTTTTTTTATGTCCGCAATGGTCTGATATTCCGCGGCGCCCTTAAAACGGCAGGCGCGCGTGCGGCCGTGCACCGCCAGCGAGCGAATGCCGGCCTGTTCCGCAAGCTCGGCAATGCGTACACCGTTGCGGTGCTGCGGTTCCCAGCCGGTGCGGATTTTCAGTGTGACCGGCACGTCCACGGCGGCGACCACAGCATCCAGGATTCGCTGCACCTGCTGTTCGTCCTGCAACAGCGCTGACCCCGCCAGCCTGTTGCACACTTTTTTCGCCGGGCAGCCCATATTGATATCAATGATTTGCGCGCCACGCGCCACGCAGGCACGCGCCGCCTCCGCCATTTGTGCAGGATCGGCGCCCGCGATCTGCACGACGCAGGGTTCCGCGTCCATGTCTAGATCGAGTCTAAAGCGCGACTTCGGGCTCTGCCAAAGCCGGGTATCCGCCGTCGTCATTTCCGACGTCGTCATGGCAGCGCCGAAGCGTCGGCACAGTTTGCGGAACGGCGCGTCGCTGATGCCTGCCATAGGCGCAAGCACGAAACGGCCTGCCAGCTTGTAGGGACCTATTTGCATGAAGAACGCTGTGATCGCGGCAAAGAGCGGCCGCAGATTGTACCCGGCAGCATGTCGCGGGTGGAAGGGAACGGCCTGCTAGTTGCGAAAATCTTCGATCGCGCAGCGCAGGCGCTGCTCTGCCAGGCCGTAGCACACGTTCAATTTGAAGCCGGTCGCGGCCGCTGCCGGCGCTGCCACCGTAATCACGGCTTCGAACGATGCGCCCGGAGCAACCAGTTTGGTAACGTTGCCGTTGCCTGCCAGGTAGTCGCCCGGCGCCAGCACCCGGCTGCCAATAACGTCGTCCCAGCGATCCGTCAGCGAAACGTGGATCAGCGGGTAGGGCAGCGCTGCGGCCGATTCGTTGGCGATGCGTGAGTAAATGGTCAGGCGCTGATCGGTATCGTCGGTACTGCCGGTGGTCGATTCAAACTGCCAGCCGCCGATATCCCAGGCCGGCGTAACCGGCTGCGAAAATGCTTCGTACAGCGGCGCCACGGTGCTTTGAAACAGCGGCCTGGTTGCCAGCGTTTCGCGATTGGCGTGCACGTACTGAGCGACCAGCGCCATCCCGAGGACAACAAGGGTGACGAAACCGGCGCCACGCAGCAGCCCCCTGTAGCGGCCGCCGATGCCCGTGATGCCCTCGCTTTCGTCCAGCTCCGGCGGCGGCACATCGTCGTAGCTGGCGCGTTCGGCCATTTCCAGCAGGTCCGTAACCGTGTCGCCTTCCATCACAATGGATTCGACCAGCGCGTCGTCGGTGTCATCGTTCTCGTCGTTCTCGGGCGATTGCGGGCTGTGCTGCTGGCCCGTTTCGCGCATAGCGCGGACCTCGCCGTCCTGCTGGACGGTCGCGGCAACGGCCACCGTTCCAACGGCGTAATCGGTCTCCTGCACCTCATCCGGCGCCAGATCGAGAGCGCCATCATCGCCCCCCATCTCGATGGCTTCTGCTTTGCTCCAGTCGGGTTCGTCAGGCGCAGGCCTTGCGCTGTGGTCATCGTCATGCGGCACAGCGTCGTCATCTGCCAGCGCGGCGTCATCGTCCGTGAGACTCAGCTCGATATCGGCTGAAGGCGCGTCCTGCACAGCGAGGCTGCCTGCAGAATCGCCCGCAGCATCCGGCTCCGCATCGTCAACCTCGGCGAGCAGGTCCCGCCAGTCGGCTTCGGTGCCGGTATCGATCGACACGCGCAGCGTCTCGGCCGCGGCGGCGACTGCAGCTTCCGCGGCATCGTCCGGTTCTGTTGCGGCGGCGTCTTCTTCCTCGACGACCACGGGCCGGTAATACTCATCCGGCAGCGGCGTGTTGTCATCGAAGCGCAGCTGTTCTTCCTGCGCTTCTTTTGGGTCGCCGTCGCTTTCAGCCTGCTGTAAATCGAACGCCGCCTGGGGCGTTTCGTTGGCAAAGCTTGCCGCGCTCAATTCGTCCCGAAGTTCGTCGGCCGGTTCGGGCACCGTCTGTTTACCGGCAGCCGCCAGCTCGACAGCTTCTTCGACCCCGGTGGACTCCACGACTTCGAGCCCGTCAATGCCGAGGTTTGCCCAGTCGTCGTCTTCGCTGGCAGCCACTTGTGCGGTGTCGCTTTCCGGCAGCCAGTCCGTTTCGGCAGCGACAGCGCTGTGTTCGTGGTCGTCGAGCGCCAATGACGCCTCGGTGTCAGCTCGCTCAGGGGCGCTTTCGCTGTCATCGTCGTTGACACCGTCCATGTCAAGTACCCGCCACTCGACGCCGGTGTCTTCGATGCGCACGTTGTCGCCGCCCGTCAGTTCGCCAAGTGACTTCAGCAACTCTCGCGAACGCCGTTCAAACAGGTTGACGGACTGGCTGCTGCTGGTGTCGTTAGCTGGCGCCGGCGCTTCCTCGGACAGATTGTCGAGTGCGTCAAAGCGCCTGCCGCAGCCGCCACACTGCACCTGCCCGCGTGCCTGGCGGAGCAACGCCGCCGACACTCGAAATGCGGTCTGACAATGTGGACACTCGGTATACATCGCAGCCCTCAGAGCCGGTAGCCGGACAGTCGCGCCCAGCCGTTGTCCAGCGCGGTTGCGTCGAATTGAATCCAGCGGCTGTAGGCTTCGCGCACCGATTCGACCTGGTGCGCCAGGATGCCGGACAGCACCAGCGCACCGCCGCGTGGCAGGCGGTCCGAGAGCCACTCCGCGTATTCGATCAGCGGCGCTGCAAGAATATTGGCGAGCACGATATCGAAGTTTTCCGCGGGTCGTTCGCTGCCGGTCGACAGGCGCCCGGCGACGCCGTTCTGTTCTGCGTTGCTGCGGGTTGCGGTGATGGCCTGCGGGTCAATGTCGATCGCGGTTGCGCTGGCGGCGCCCAGTTTCAGCGCCGCGATCGCAAGGATGCCGGAGCCGCAGCCAAAATCGAGCAGGCGTTTGCCGGTCAGCGTCTGCCCGTCGAGCCAGCGCAGGCACAGCGCGGTCGTCTGGTGGGTGCCGGTGCCGAATGCGAGCCCCGGATCGAGCGATACGACGATCGCATCAGCGACCTCCGGTGCCTGGTCGTGCGGGCTTACCCACAGCCGCTCGCCAAAACACATCGGCCGAAAATCCTTCAGCCATTCGCGCTCCCAGCGGCGGTCTGCCAGGGCCTCGATACGGTGCGTGGGTGCGGTCGGCAGGGAAAACTCATCGCTGAGCGCGGCGCGCATTGCGTCAAAGTCGGCGTCTGCCGAGAACAATCCGGTAATGCGCGTATTGCTCCAGAGCGGCGTCTCGCCGACGCCGGGTTCGAGTACCGGATCGTCGCCGGCGTCGCTGAGCGTGACGGCGTGCGCGCCAAAACGGGTGAACAGTGCTTCTACCGCTTCCGGCGGGAGCGGTCCCAGGTCCATCACAAACTGGCGCCAGTCCATGTCCTAGCCCCGGGCTGCTACAGCCCCAGACGCTTCTCCAGGTAGTGGATGTCGGTGCCGCCCTTGCGAAACGCTGCGTGCTGGCAGATTTCCTGGTGCAGCGGCACGTTGGTCTTGATGCCCTCGACGACGATTTCCGTCAGCGCATTGCGCATGCGCGCAATTGCCGTATCGCGATCGGGACCGTAGGTAATCAGTTTGCCGATCATCGAGTCGTAATTCGGCGGCACGCGATAGCCGCTGTAGATGTGGCTGTCGACCCGCACGCCCGGTCCGCCCGGTGCGTGCCACAGGTGAATGAGGCCGGGTGATGGCATGAAGGTTTTTGGGTCTTCGGCATTGATGCGGCATTCGATCGCATGCCCGCGAATGACGATATCGTCCTGCGTCACGCTGAGCTTTTTACCGCTGGCGATGCGCAGCTGCTCCTTGACGATGTCGATTCCGGTGATGAACTCGGTCACCGGGTGCTCTACCTGCAGCCGGGTGTTCATCTCGATGAAAAAGAACTCGCCGTTTTCATACAGGAACTCAAAGGTGCCGGCACTGCGGTAACCCATCTCCTGACAGGCGCGCACGCAGCGCATGCCGATGCGGTTGCGCTGTTCTTCGGTAATGTCCGGCGCCGGCGCCTCTTCAATCACTTTCTGATGACGTCGCTGCATCGAGCAGTCGCGCTCACCGAGGTGCACGGCATTGCCGAAGCTGTCGGCCAGCACCTGGATCTCGATATGCCGCGGGTGTTCCAGGAATTTCTCCATGTACACCGTTTCGTTGCCGAACGCGGACCGCGCTTCCGATTGCGTGACGTTGATCGAATTGACCAGCGCGGCCTCCGAATGCACAACCCGCATGCCGCGGCCGCCGCCGCCGCCTGCTGCCTTGATGATGATCGGGTAGCCGATGTCGCGCGCAAGCCGCAGGTTTTCGTCTGCGTCATCGCCGAGCGGCCCGTCCGAGCCCGGCACACAGGGCACGCCCGCTGCCTTCATCGCCCGGATCGCGGAAACCTTGTCGCCCATCAGCCGGATGCTTTCCGGTCGTGGGCCGATAAACGTAAAGCCGCTCGACTCGACACGCTCCGCGAAGTCGGCGTTCTCACTCAGAAAACCGTAGCCGGGGTGTATGCCCATCGAGTCCGTCACCTCGGCGGCGCTGATGATCGCCGGCATGTTGAGGTAGCTCTCGCTGGACGGCGGCGGACCAATGCAGACGGTTTCGTCGGCCAGCAGCACGTGCTTCAGATTGTTGTCGGCCGTTGAATGCACCGCCACGGTCTTGATGCCCATCTCGCGGCAGGCCCGCAAGATCCGCAGTGCAATCTCGCCGCGATTCGCTATGACGATTTTGTCGAGCATCGTGCCGGCCTAGCTGCCGTTCTGTTCGATGACGAACAGGACCTGGCCGTATTCGACCGGATCGCCATTGTCGACACGGATGGATTTGATCGTGCCGGCCACTTCGGACTCGATCTGGTTCATCATTTTCATCGCCTCGACGATGCACAGGGTGTCGCCGGCATTGATGCGATCGCCGAGCTTGACGAACGGTTCCGCGCCCGGGTTCGACGACGAGTAGTAAGTGCCAACCATCGGCGCGATAACCTGGAAGCCCGTTTCTTCCGGTTCTGCCGCGGGTGCCGGCGCCGCGACTGGCGCGGGCGCTGCCGCGGCTGCCGGCGCAGGCGCCGCCGGCATCGCGTACTGAGCCGGCGCCACTGGGGCATTCGGCGCGTAGCGCGAGATGCGCACCGACTCCTCGCCTTCGGTAATCTCTATTTCTGCGATGCCGGATTCGTCGAGTAACTCAATGAGTTTCTTTACTTTGCGTATGTCCATCATGCTCCCTCTGCACGTCCGAGCTGGCGGTGCGCCGCCTGCAGTGCCAATTCATAACCCTGTGCGCCGAGACCGTAAATACAACCGGCCGCGATATCGCTGAAAAAACTGTGTTGCCGAAATTCCTCGCGGGCAAAAATATTGCTGAGGTGGATTTCGATGAACGGGACTTCGACCGCGAGCAGTGCGTCGCGCAGCGAGATGCTGGTGTGGGTAAAGGCGCCGGGGTTCAGCAGGATAAAGCCAATGCCGTCGTCGCGCGCCTGCTGCACCCGGTCCACCAGCACGTGCTCGGCATTGCTTTGCAGGCATTGCATGGTGTGCCCGAGGCGCTCGGCCTGGGTGCTCAGAATGGATTCAATCTCGGCGAGGTCGGTGCGCCCGTACACGGCCGGCTCACGGGAGCCCAGAAGGTTGAGGTTGGGGCCGTTGAGCAAGAGCAGGTTTGCCATCCGGGTTGCGCGCCGTTTTGCCGAAGATGGCGGCAATTCTAACCCTTTTAGGGTCAATTAACGCAAATGTTTCTTTTTGGCGACAGGCGCGGGCGCCGTTACAGATTGTTGAGCGCTGCGCGCGCCGCCTCGAGACTCGTTTCGCCGCTTTCCAGCGCCGCCAGTTGCGCAACAATCACGTCGATCTGCGGTTCGTGAATTTCGCCGAGGTGCACGCCCAGCAGATCGCCGTCCGGGCTGACGATCATCGTAAAGGGCAGGCCGATAAACTCGACGCCGGAGGATTCGGCGACGGCCATCGCGTCTTCCTGGCCGACCAGGATCGGGTAGTTGAACTCGGCTGCTTCCGCGTAGTTGATCACGTCTTCCGCAAAGTCGACGGCGATCCCGATCACCTGCAGGCCGTTGGCCGCCTGCGCACTCTGGGTTTTCTTCAGTAACGGGATTTCACGGCGGCACGGTGCGCACCAGGTCGCCCAGAAATTGACGATGCGTGCCTTGCCAGCCCACTCCGTGAAGTCGCGGCTGTTGCCGGTCAGGTCGGGCAGCGCGAAGCTGACTTTGCCTGAGGTGAGGCCGGCCGCTGCCGGCCGCCCTACGCCGTCTGGCTGGCCAGGCTGCGCCGACATCGTCTGCGTCGCTTTCGGGTCCTGGTCGATAGCCTGCCGCAGCAGAAAGCCTGCGGCGGCCGCCAGCACCAGCAGCCCGCCTATTAATAATTGCCTGGACATTATTCGCTCTTTGTCGTGTTCGCGGTAAGTGATGCGGTCGTGCCGGTTGCGCGCGTTACATGCGATGCGAACTCCGCCGCTTTCATGTAGCCAACCACTTCGTAACCATGGCGTTGCTGGCCGTCGTCGTCAAAGAAAATAATCGTAGGCGGTCCGAACACGCCAAAACGCTGCAACAGCGCCTGGTCTTCTGCATCGTTTGCCGTGACATCCGCCTGCAGCAACACCGAGTTCGCGAGGGCATTTTGCACCGCCGCGTCCGTGAAGGTGTATTTTTCCATTTCGATGCAGGAGACGCACCAGTCTGCGTAAAAATCCAGCATCGCGGTCTTGCCGGACCGCGCGGCGGTGGCCAGCGCGCCGTCGAGATCAGCGACGGTCTTGATCCTGGCAAAGTCGAGGCCATGTTCTTCGACCGCAACGCTGCCGCGGCCCGCGCTCAGCGCGGCCAGCGGCTGCAGCGGATCGCGCGCCCCGGCCAGCGCGCCGATCAGCATGGCGGCGCCGTACAGCAGGGCAACCAGCCCGCTGCCTTTTGCCAGCTTTTGCACGCCGGTGGCACCCTGGCCCAGCGTGGTCAGGCCGCCCAGCCAGACACCCGCCATCACGACGAGTACGCCCCACAGGGCCAGCGTTACGCTGTCCGGCAGGATGCGTGACAGCATCCAGATCGCCAGTCCCAGCATCATGAAGCCGAAGGCTTCCTTGACGGCGACCATCCACATGCCGGCTTTCGGCAGCAGCTTGCCGGCCGAGGCGCCAACGACGAGCAGCGGTGCGCCCATGCCGAGGCTCAGTGCGAACAGCGCGATGCCACCGCGCCAGACGTCGCCCACCTGCCCGATCACGGTCAGGGTTGCGACCAGCGGCGGCGCTACGCAGGCCGTTACGATCAGTGATGACAGGGCACCCATGACGAACGCGCCGACCATGGTGCCGCTCGTTTGCCGGCCGCTGACGTTGGTGACTGCCGTCTGGATCGCGGATGGCATCTGCAGGTTGTAAGCACCGAACATGCCGAGCGCGAGCACCACGAACAGCGCGGCGAACAGGCTTAGCACCCACGGTGCATTGAACATGGCCTGCAGCTGTATGCCCACGGCGGCGGCGGTAATCCCGGCGGCCGTGTACACGAGCGCCATGCCAAGCACGTAGCTGAGCGCGAGCGTGAAGCCGCGAGCGGGGCTGACCTGCTCCCCGTGGCCGGCGATGACGCCGGACAGGATTGGAATCATCGGCAGCACGCAGGGCGTGAACGCGAGAAGCAGGCCGGCGCCGAAAAACGTGGCGATAACGGCGAGCATGCTGGCGTTGCCAATCAGGTCCGCGAGGCGCGCCTGTTCCGACACCATCGGCGTTCCGGCAACGGCGGCAATTGCGCCGACCGCGGTTGCCACGGGCAGTGCAACCGTCAGGGAACGGGATACGGGCGGGTAGCAGATGCCGTTCTCCGCGCAACCCTGGTAACTCAGGTCCAGCGTGAGTGCCAGCGGCTCCGGCGTCGCGCGTGCCAGCGGCAGACGCGCGAATACATCCTCCAGGTAGACCTCTGTCTCGCCGAAATACTCGTCCGTTTTCGACTTGCCCTTCGGTAGCTCGAGTCGGCCCAGCTGCACACTGTCCGATGTCGTGGCGGCGGCGAGCTTGTCTTTATAGAGGTAATAGCCGTCGGCGACCTCGAAGGACACTTCAACGGTATTGCCATCCAGCACGATGACATGCGGTACGAACGCTTCATCGACCGGCAGGAAATCGCCGAGTGCTGAATTCGCCGATGCTGACGAGAACGGCGAGGCGAGCAGCGTGTTAGCGCCGCTGTCCTGTGCCGCCGCGACGAGCTCGACGGTGGTCGTCCAGACCTGCGGCGGGAAGCAGATGCCGAGATCTGCGCAGCCCTGTGACCGCGTCGTCAGGGCCAGCGTCGCCGGTCGGGTGCCGTCCGTCTGGTACGGAATCGTTACGTAAAAGCGCTGCCGGTAGACCTGCTGCTCGCCGAAGAATTCGTCTGCATGTGGCCGGCCCTGTGGCAGTTCGAACGGCAGAAAGCGGACGCCGTCCGTAGCACTCTCGAAAGACAGCTTCTTGCGATAGAGGTAATAGCCGTCTTCGATGGCCCAGTCGATCTCCAGGGCGCTGCCGGTATCCGTCACGACGTACTGAAACGCCTTTTCCGGGCGCAGGATGTCCTGCGACTGGGCGAGGGCGGTTGCCGCTGGCAGCCAGGCGGTGACCAGCAGTAGGGCGAGGCGGGTGATCAGGCGTAGTTTCATAGGTCTCGTTCTGTCGAATAGGGCTTGGCAAGCAGGCTGCTCCCTGCTTCCCCTGACCGGTTAACGGTCGTCAGCATTACAGACACTGTGCGCGCTACGGGGTTCGGAGCTTAACCGCCCGACTGTTTCCTGTCATGGACCCAAGTAGCGAAATGAGAGGCAGCTCCCACACCCCTGCCCCTTGAAATTTGCAGTTCCGGCCCTATCATTGGCACTCCTTCCGGGAGAGTGCTAACAGCATATTCCGGAAAGCCGAAAAATACGGTTTAAATTCAATAGTTTACAGGAGAACATGTCGATGAAGATTCGTCCGCTTCATGATCGAGTCATCGTAAAGCGTATGGAAGAAGAGCGTACCAGCCCGGGCGGTATCGTGATTCCAGACGCAGCAGCAGAAAAGCCGATCAAGGGTGAAGTCATCGCCGTTGGTAAAGGCAAGATCCTTGAGAACGGTGAAGTCCGTGCTCTTGATATCAAGAAAGGCGACAAGGTGCTGTTCGGCAAGTACAGCGGTACCGAAGTCAAGGTTGATGGCAAGGATCTTCTGGTAATGAAAGAAGACGACATCATGGCTGTCATCGAGGGCTAAACCTCGGCTGCGACCTGATGTTTTACCAATCCGAAATCCGACGTGCGAGCTGCGCGTCAAACCGAAATAAACAGAGGAATTAACATGGCTGCTAAAGAAGTTCGTTTCAGTGACGACGCGCGCCAGAAAATGTTCGCGGGTGTCAACATCCTGGCGAATGCGGTGAAAGTCACGCTGGGCCCGAAAGGCCGTAACGTTGTACTCGACAAGAGCTTTGGCGCTCCGACCGTCACGAAAGACGGTGTCTCGGTTGCCAAAGAGATCGAGCTCGAGAACAAATTTGAAAACATGGGCGCGCAGATGGTCAAGGAAGTTGCTTCCCAGACGTCTGACGTTGCAGGTGACGGCACCACGACCGCGACAGTGCTGGCTCAGGCGATCCTGCGTGAAGGCCTGAAGTCGGTCGCCGCCGGCATGAACCCGATGGATCTGAAGCGCGGCATCGACAAGGCGTCACTCGCCATCGTCGAGCAGCTGAAGAAGCTGTCCAAGCCTTGCAACGATGACAAGGCAATCTCGCAGGTCGGTTCTATCTCTGCGAACTCCGACACCGAGATCGGTGAGATCATCTCCAATGCGATGAAGAAAGTCGGCAAGGAAGGCGTGATCACGGTCGAGGAAGGTTCCGGCCTCGCCAACGAGCTGGATGTTGTGGAAGGCATGCAGTTCGACCGCGGTTACCTGTCGCCGTACTTCATCAACAACCAGAACAGCCAGAGCGTCGAGCTCGAGAACCCGCTGGTCCTGCTATACGACAAGAAGATCTCGAACATCCGCGATCTGCTGCCGGTACTCGAAGGCGTTGCGAAATCCGGCCGTCCGCTGCTGATCGTTGCAGAAGACGTCGAAGGCGAAGCGCTGGCCACTCTCGTTGTTAACAACATCCGCGGCATCGTCAAAGTCGCTGCTGTTAAGGCACCGGGCTTCGGTGATCGTCGCAAAGCCATGTTGCAGGACATCGCGATCCTGACGGGTGGCCAGGTGATTTCAGAAGAAGTCGGCCTGTCACTTGAGAAGGCGACGCTGGAAGATCTCGGCGAAGCGAAAAAGGTACAGATCACCAAGGAAAACACGACGCTGATCGACGGCGCTGGCAAGGCGAAGGAAATCAAAGGTCGCGTTGACCAGATCAATGCCGAGATCGAAGAATCAAGCTCTGACTACGACAAAGAGAAGCTGCAGGAACGTGTAGCCAAGCTGGCTGGCGGCGTTGCCGTTATCAAGGTTGGTGCAGCGACCGAAGTTGAAATGAAAGAGAAGAAGGCTCGCGTCGAAGACGCTCTGCATGCTACCCGCGCCGCGGTTGAAGAAGGTGTGGTTGCCGGTGGTGGTGTTGCGTTCATTCGGGCGGTTACCAAGATCAAGGACCTGAAGGGCGACAACGACGACCAGAACGTTGGTATCAACATCCTGCGTCGCGCCGTTGAAGAGCCGCTCCGCCAGATCGTCAAGAACGCCGGCGGTGACGCCAGCGTCGTACTCAATGCCGTAGCAGCGGGCAAGGGTAACTTCGGTTACAACGCGGCCACCGGTGAGTACGGTGACATGATCGAAATGGGTATCCTGGATCCGACCAAGGTCACTCGTTTCGCGCTGCAGAACGCAGCTTCCGTAGCCGGACTGCTGCTGACGACCGAAGCGATGGTCGCCGAAGCACCGAAGGCAGATAGCGGATCTTCGATGCCGGACATGGGCGGCATGGGCGGCATGGGCGGTATGGGCGGCATGATGTAAGTCATCGCCGGTCACTCGACCCGCAAGACCAGAAAGCCCCGCTTCGGCGGGGCTTTTTTTTTGTAGTGCTGCAGCTCTTACGAATCCGCAGGAAAAAAACCCCGCCGAAGCGGGGTTCCTATAATGCCGCCAGCGCCACTGGCCTGGATGGCCAAAGCCAAGGGTTGCAGCGAGTCTATCTAGTGCGAATCAGAGTCGCTGTCCTCATCCTTGTCGTGACGTCCGATGCGCGTAATGGTGATCTGCGCAACCGGGTTTTTCCAGTCAAGCAGGGCAGCGTCGAGATCGCCGATACCGCGGATGCCGTTCGAGATGTAAACGTAGCCTTCGCCATTCGCAGACACCGGACCGGGGTCGCCGTTGCAGCCGGGGCCAGGCAGGCTTACACACAGTTCGTCATTCAGTTCGGAGCCGGCGTCGTAAGCGGGCACCGTGAACGTTATCGATTTGTTGCCGCGCGGCCCGCGTACGCCATTTACAGCGAAAAAAGTATCGTTGCTCGGGATCAGCATCGAGGCGATGCTGATACTGCGATAGCGGCCGCGGGTTTCGACGAGTTGTGTCACCGATTCGCCCGGTGCCAGGAACGGCAGGAAGCTCGAGTTGCTGATGTCGAAAGCGTCGAGAGAGTTCTGCAAGGGCTCGGGATTGCCGGTCTCTGCGATGATCTCCAGGGCTTCTGATGCGGGCTCGCCCAGCCTGAAGAATTTGTCACCGTTGCGCGTCGTCGCCACCACGATCGGTGTGAACGTCATGCCCTTGGTGATGTTGGTTACGGTGACTTCATAGTAAGCCTCCGCGTTCGCCATGCCCGCTAGCAGCAAGCTGCTGACGAGCGTGGCAGCCAGTGCTGCGAGGTTTCGTATTCTCATTGCCAGTCTCCTTAATCGCGGTTGGTTGTCGCTGCAATCCAGCTCATGCTGCAGCGTGCCCGCATTGTTGCCGGCAAAGTTCACGCAGTTATCACGTGAGCTGCGCGCCGCGAAGACTGCAGGGATTTTCGTAAGTCCCTGATACGTCGCAATTTGCGATCGGATAGCGAATCACCTGTCATAGATTCGGCGCAGCGCCGGTCTGTGTCAGTTGGGATGTGCAACAGGCGGGCACTATGAACGGGCGCAACGTTCTCGTTATAGAGGACGAACGAGACATCGCGGAGCTCCTGAAGCTGCATCTCGCCGATGCCGGCTGCGCGGTGGCGCTGGCAAGTAATGGCGACGATGGATTGCGCAAGGCGCTTGCCTGCCGCTGGGACCTCGTGGTGCTCGACCTGTGCCTGCCGGGCCGTGACGGCCTGCAAATCTGTCGCGCTTTGCGCCGCGAAATGCCGTACGTGCCGATCCTGATACTCACTTCAAAATCGTCCGAGCTCGATCGCGTGCTTGGCCTCGAGACGGGTGCTGACGACTACGTGACGAAGCCGTTCAGCGTGCTCGAGCTGATGGCGCGGGTCAAAGCCATCTTCAGGCGGGTAGATGCGCTGGAACTATCGGGCAGAGGCGACAGTGATGTCGTTGCGGTTGGCTCCCTCGCCCTCGATACGGCGTCACGCACGGCACACCTTGCCGGCGAATCAATTGCGCTCACCGCGCGCGAGTTCGACCTGTTGCTGCATTTTGCACGCCATCCGGACCAGGTGTTCTCGCGCGCCGCTTTGCTCGACAGCGTCTGGGGTTATGGTCATGACGGTTACGAACACACGGTGAATTCACACATCAATCGCCTGCGCGCGAAAATAGAGGCGGATCCCTCGGATCCCGCATTGATCGTTACCGTCTGGGGAGTTGGCTACAAGCTGGCAGCTCGGCCCTTGCAACAGCCCAAGCTGCTGGCGCTTGTGCCGCCCGCTCATCTGAACAGCCGCTGATGAACACCTTGCTCGCGAGACTGTCGGTTGCGTTGTTGTCAATCCTGCTGTTGATCGGCGGCGGCTTCTTCGCGCTGGCGCAGTTCAGCACGCGTCTTTATTACGAAGAAATCACGCAGCGACTTAATGCGTCGATCGCCATGTACGTTACCGGCGAGCGTCAATTGATGCAGGACGGCGTCGCGGACCGCGACGCGCTGGCACTGCTGGCGCAGCAGGCGATGGTCATCAATCCCAGTGTTGAAATCTATCTGCTGGATGCGACGGGCCGGATTCTCGCACACGCGCTGCCGGCTGCGGACGTGATCGCAACAGAGGTCGATCTGGGTCCTGTCCAGGCGATGCTGGCCGGCGCGCTCGACATGCCGTTGAAGGGTTCTGATCCGCGCGATACGGCGCGCAGCACGATTTTCTCGGCCGCACCCGTAATGCATGACGGCGAGTTGCAGGGATATCTCTACGCCGTGCTCGGCGGGGCAAAATACCGGGCGCTCGCCGCCGATTTGCGGGGCAGCTACGTGCAGTCGCTGACCCTCGGCGTGCTGGCGGCGATTGTGCTTGCCGCTTTCCTGACCGGTTCGCTGGTCTTTGCGCTGCTGACCCGTCGGCTGGTGCGGCTGACGCACGACGTGCAGCAATTTACCGCTGCCGATTTCGATCCCGCTCTGATCTCAGTGCTGAGTTCTGCGAACATTTCAGCCGCTGCTGCAGGTGACGAGATAAGCCAGCTGCAGCATGCCTTTGCCGGCATGTCAGCCCGGATTCGCGACCAGCTCGAAGAGCTGCGCCAGACGGACAAGCTGCGGCGCGAACTGATCAGCAATGTGTCGCACGACCTGCGCACACCGCTCGCGTCCATTCACGGCTATGTGGAAACGCTACTGATCAAGAACGACGAGCTGTCAGCGGAAGATCGGCTACGCTACCTGCAAACGACACACACCCACTCGAAGCACTTGTCAAGACTGGTTAGCGAATTGTTCGAGCTGTCGAGGCTTGAAGCGGACAGCGTGCGTCCGGTTCTCGAGCATTTCTCGCTGGCAGAATTGCTGCACGATGTTGCGCAGGAGTTCGAGTTGCAGGCGCAGCAAAAGGGCGTAGCGCTGATCGTCGAAACGCAGTCGTCGTCTTCGATGGTGCTGGCAGACATCGGCCTGATCCAGCGGGTGCTCGAGAACCTGATCCGCAATGCGCTTAAGTTCACGCCGCAGCATGGCACGATCACGCTGAGCCTGAGCGGGCGTGGTAACGCTGTTGAAGTCGCCGTAGCAGACACCGGCTGCGGAATTCCGCCGGCGGAACTCGATAAGGTCTTCGATCGTTATTACCGGTCGGCCGCGACTCGTGCGGTGGATGCAGACTGCCTGGCGGGCAACGCGGCCGGCAGCGCGTCGGATGTCAGCTCCTCAGCGGGACTGGGACTCGCGATCGTCCGCAAGATCCTGGATCTGCACGGCAGTCGTATTACTGTCTATTCCAAAGCGGAGCAGGGCACGCGTTTCGAGTTCGCGCTGCCGGTGCAGCAGGCGGCGTAATCGCCGCAAAGGGTTAGAAACGGTCCTGCTGGCGGCAGATACAGACATCGGTCCTGTTCAGCTCGCTGTCTTTGACCCGCGAATTTGTCTCGCCGCCCTTGCAGACCAATACCTGCCCGCTCGGGCAACGCTGGGCGTTTCGGGCATCCTGCGTGCCGGCTGCTGCTTGCGCAGGCGGCAAGCCCGCAATTCAGCGCGATAATCAGAATAAAGACGCTTAGATTGTTGACTTGTCATCGTTCCCTCCGTCATGCGGGACGTTGTTTTCGGCAGGGCAATCAGCCGATCCTGTCGGCACGCTCGCAGCGGCAGAATTCGATGTCGCTACCCTGCGTCTTGATTCGGGTTGGCGATTTGCCGGTGCACACGATTTGCTCGTTAATCGGGCAACGCAGTGGCTCCTTGCCCGGCGCGGTCCGCGACGTCGGGCCAGCGGCGCAGGCGCTGATCAGGAAACTGCCCAGCAGCAACACGACGACTGCTATTTTCGTTGCCATCAGGTATTCCCCTGCCGATTAGAAGTAGCGCGCCTGTCGCATTGGAGTCGCTGGCGAATGGCGAGTTCCCGCTGACTGCCGTACGCAAGGGTTGGTGAGAATAATGTCAGGCAGCCTGTGGCGCCCGCGGCGGGCGCTGCCGGCGCTGTTTCGAATTGCGCGAGTAATGTACTAACCGATAGCCGAGTAACAGGCCGAGCAGCGCGGCGTAGATCAGCGGCTCGGAGATATCCTGCTTGACCTGCCACCAGTAGTGCCACACCGCCAATATGCCGACAACGTACACGCTGTAATGCAACTGTTGCCAGCGCCTGCCGAGGCGGCGGCGCAGCTTATTCGTGGATGTCGCCGCCATCGCTGTCAGCAACAGAAAAGCCGCGAAACCCAGCGTGATGAAAGGCCGCTCAAAGATATCTTCTACAATCGCGTCGAGCTTGAGTGATTGATCCAGCACCAGCCATACCAGGAAGTGCATGAACACGTAGAAAAACGCGAACAGGCCCAGCATGCGGCGAAAACGCGTCAGCCAGTTGCGCCCGGTAATCTGCCGCAACGGTGTTACTGCCAATGCAATCAGCACGAAACGCAGGCCCCAGTTGCCGAAATGATCCTGCAGCGCCTCGACCGGGTTCGCGCCCAGGTCGCCGGTGATGCCGAGCGTGTCACCCACTGCCAGCAGCGCTGGTACCAGGCACAGTGCGAAAACCAGCGGTTTCCACACGAAGCGGACTTGCGTCAGGGTGTTCACGCCTGCCGGCAGCTAGAAGTTGCGGCGCAGATCGAGACCTTCATAAAGCGATGCCACCTGGTCTGCGTAGCCATTGAACATCAAGGTGTCCTGTTTGCTGGCAAACAGGCCGGCGCCGATGCGCCGCTCGCGTGCCTGGCTCCAGCGCGGATGATCGACCTGCGGATTCACGTTGGCGTAGAAACCGTACTCGCTCGGACCGGCCATCGCCCAGGTCGTGGCCGGCATTTTCTCGACAAACTCGATCTTGACGATGCTCTTGATGCCTTTGAAACCATACTTCCATGGCACGACCAGCCGCAGCGGCGCGCCGTTCTGGTTTGGCAATACTTCGCCGTAGAGTCCTACGGCAAGGATGGTAAGCGGGTGCATGGCTTCTGCCATCGTAAGCCCTTCGCGGTAAGGCCAGTCCAGGACGCGGGAACGTTGCCCGGGCATCCGCTGCGGGTCATTGAGGGTGACAAAGCGGACGAACTTTGCATTAGAGCGTGGCTTCAGTTCCCGAATAATGCTGGCCAGTGGAATACCAACCCAGGGAATCACCATGGACCAGGCTTCGACGCAGCGCATGCGATAAACGCGCTCTTCCAGCGAGTACGGCTTGACGAAATCTTCCAGCTGGAACGCGCCGGTGCGTTCGGCATGCCCGGCAACCTCAAGCGTCCAGGGACGTGGTTCGAAGTCCTCGGCGTTTCTGACAGGGTCGCCCTTACCGGTTCCGAACTCGTAGAAGTTGTTGTAGGTTGTTACGTCCTCATAGCTGTTTGCCGCTTCATCGGTACTTAAAGGGCTCTTCTTTATGCCCGGCAGCTTCGCGCGATTACCCGTCGGCAGAACCGCCGCCTGCGCGAACGGCGTCGCGAGGTTTGCCGCCACCAGCGCACTGCCACCAAGAAAAGAGCGACGATTGAGGTAGTTGCTGCGCGGGGTGATTTCAGAGCTCGCGACATCTGTGGGGCGGCGTATTAGCACGGCTTTCTCCTGATAGGCTTCCAGTAGACCGGATATTGGCCGGAACTATTGCAACAATTTGTATCCATGCCGGGTTTTTGCGCCAGAAGGTCCAGACTCAGCTTTTGTTCAGGAAAGTTAAGGCAAACTTTACGCCATGGAATGACTCCAACAGATTAAGCAAGGCACGCTGTCAGCAGTAGCTTGAAAATCACCGCGACGCCCGCATTTTAACGGCAGCCTGGGATGACAGGCACAGGGACAAAACGATGATAGAGCACAACCTTACTGACGCATTCAAACACCGCGATGATCTGGCGGCGGCGACGCTGCGCGTCAGTCTGATCGCCGATCTCGTGTGCCCCTGGTGCTTCATGGGTAAACGGCGTCTGGACGCTGCCCTGCACGCCGTGCAGGGGCCGAGTGACCTGCGCTGGTTGCCGTTTCAGCTCAATCCTGCCATGCCGGTGGATGGCATGATCTTCGAGGAATACCTGGCGCAAAAATTTGGCGATCCCGCAAAAATTCAGCCGGGGCTCGACGCACTGACGACCGAGGGTCGTGCCGAGGGTATTCATTTCCGCTTCGACCTGCTGAAACGTGTGCCGAACACCCTGAACGCGCACCAGTTGCTGCAGTTCGCACAGCAGGAAGGCCTGAATTCAGGCGATCTTGCCGAAGATCTGCTGAGCGATTTTTTCGAAGAAGGTGGCGACATTGCCGATCGAGATCTGCTCGCAGAGCTGGCTGGCAATCGCGGCCTGTCGCGCATGCCCGTGCTGCGTGCGCTGGAAAACGACGTCGCCCGCGCTGCGTTGCTCGAGAAAGAAGCACAGATCCGCCGCGGCGGTGTCAGCGGTGTGCCCAATTTCCTGGTGAACGATCGCCTGCTGGTGATCGGCGCACAGCCGCCCGAGGTATTGATCGATGCCTTCGATCGCGCGATGTTCGGCGAGGAAAGCGACCGGCCGGTTTCCAGCGCGATTCACTAGCGCTGCGGCGCAGTCGGCCGCCCGTTACTTGCGGTCCGCTGCCAGCAAACGACGCAGCTGCCGCAATTTCTGCCCCGCGACCGCGCCTTACGTCGAGAAATCGTCAGCGTGTGTTGCTGGTCATTTGCCTGCAACGGGAAAGCGTCGTCGTAGCCAGTCAAGTATTAGCGCATTGACCGCCGCAGGCTCTTCCTGCTGCAGCCAGTGACCGCTGTTGCCGAACATGTGTACCTCCAGGTCGGCGACGTGATCGCCCATTGCTTCGATCTGTTTCGGCGACACGACGACGTCATTGTCGGCGCCGAGAAACAGCACCGGGACCCGCACGGTTTGTTCCACATCGGCAGTGCTGAGCCAGTTATCAGACCAGTTGCGGTACCAGTTGATTGGCCCGGTGAAGCCGCCGTCTGCAAAAGCCCGCGCATACACGTCGAGTTCCTGCTCCGATAACAGCGCCGCCCCGCGCGTTCGGCCGAGCTTCATCGTAGCGATCAGGCTGACAACCTTGCGTTCGGCCGGCAGCGCGTCGAACTGCGCGCGCGTGATCACGTCGCGGCGCATCATGCACTCGATGAAGCGGCGCGGGTCGCTGTCAAACAGACGGTCGGCCTCGGCGGAATCCTGGAAGTTAACAACGTAGAAATGCGGGCCCAGGCGCTCGCGCATGACCACAACAGGATCGCGCGACGGGCGCGCCAGGAAAGGGATATTCAGGGCGATCAGCCCGCGCACCAGGGCCGGCCGCAGCAAGGCCATCTGCCAGGCAATCAGCGCACCCCAGTCGTGCGCAATGAATACGGCCTCGGTTTCACCGAGCTCCGCAAGCAGGCCAGCAATGTCGTCGAAAATCGCCTCCTGCCGGTACTCTGCGACCGCCGCAGGCTTGTCGCTCGCGCCGTATCCGCGCAGATCCGGCGCCACGGCACGGTAACCGGCTGTGGCCAGTGCCGGCAGCTGGTGGCGCCAGGAAAACGCCAGCTCCGGAAAGCCGTGCAGCAGGATGACAGGCGGGCCACTGCCGGCCTCGTAAACGGCGAGTCGGATTCCATTCGTGCTGACAATGCGCGCGGCGGGAAAATCGGTCACGGGGCGATCCTTGGCGAGACGCGCGTTAAGCGCTTGAAATTTACAGCGTTCGGGGCTAGTTTCCCCTGCACGACGTTGAAGGGGAAGAGTAGGCAGAGCTTTCCGAGATTGAGCGACCGGGGGACGGTGCGAGCCCCGGCTGGAATTCTGCTGAAGATCACCCCGGAGTCGCTGCCCGAACTGCAGTGTTGCACAGTAGGCGCAGCCGGCCGCCCCCGCTACCGGGCACGCAGAGGCGCAGAGTTTTTGTTTGCGCGAAACCGGGTGGTACCGCGGAATTTTTTTCTCGCCCCGGACGCTTTGAGTAAGCGTCCGGGGCGTTTTCGTTTGCAGAGAAGAGTTATGAGTTTCAAGGAAGTCGCAGGTCGCTACGACGGGCCAAAGCTCGAGCAGGAGACGCTCGAGTTCTGGCGTGAACACAAAGTGTTTGAGCAGACGCTCGCGCAGTCGGCCGGCCGACCGTTGTTTACCTTCAATGAAGGCCCGCCGACCGCCAACGGCAAACCTGGCATTCATCACGTGCTCGCGCGCGCCTTCAAGGATGCATTTCCGCGTTACAAGACGATGCGCGGTTACCACGTGCCGCGCAAGGCAGGCTGGGATACGCACGGCTTGCCGGTAGAGCATGAAATCGAGAAAGAACTCGGCATCTTCGACAAAAAGGAAATCGAGGCACAGGTCGGGATCGAGGAATTTACCCGCCGTTGCCGCGAGTCCGTCATGCGCTACATCGGCGACTGGGAAAAGATGACCGAGCGGATGGGCTTCTGGGTCAACCTGGATGACGCCTATTACACGCTCGACAACAACTACATTGAAAGCGTCTGGAACCTGTTGCAGAAAATCTGGAACAAGAACCTTATTTATCGCGGCTACAAGGTCGTGCCTTACGATCCGCGCATCGGTGCCACGTTGTCGTCGCATGAACTGGCGCAGGGTTACCGCGAGGTCGACGACCCGTCCGTGTTCGTGCGCTTCAAACTGCAGGGCGCTGAAAATACTGCGTTCCTCGTCTGGACCACGACCCCGTGGACCCTGCCCGCCAACCTGTTGCTCGCGGTACATCGCGATGTCGACTACGTTTTCGCCAGCAGCGGCGGCGAAACGCTGATTCTGGCCGAGGCCTTGCTGGAGCGTGTTTTCCGGGATCAGGACTTTGAGGTTTTGCAACGCGTAAAGGGCGCGGAGCTGATCGGCAAGCGCTACGAGCGCCTGTTCGACTACCTGCAGATCGATGGCGATGCGTTTCGCGTAGTGCATGCTGATTTCGTCAGTACCGAAGACGGCACCGGCATCGTGCACACGGCACCGGCCTACGGTGTTGACGACCTCGCGCTGGGCCAGGAGCAGGGCCTGCCGGTGGTGCATGGCGTCGGCGAAGACGGCCACTTCCTGCCCGAAGTTACGCCGGTTGCCGGCCTGTTTTTCAAGGAAGCCGATAAACCGCTGATCCGCATTCTTAAGGAACGCGGCCTGATGTTCCGCTCGGAAACGCACCGCCATAACTACCCGTTCGGCTGGCGCACCGGCGATCCGATCATCTACTACGCGAAGAATGCCTGGTATATCCGCACCTCCGATTTCAAAGAGCGCATGGTCGAGCTCAACCAGTCGATCAAGTGGGTGCCGGAGACCATTCGCGACGGGCGCTTCGGCAACTGGCTCGAAAACAATATCGACTGGGCGCTGTCACGCGAGCGCTTCTGGGGTACGCCTCTGCCGGTGTGGACGGATGGCGAGGACAACTACCTGTGCGTGGGCTCAGTCGCCGAGCTCGAAAAACTGGCCGGCCGTTCGCTGAGTGAACTGGATCTGCACCGGCCGGCTGTCGACGACGTGACGTTCGAAAAGGACGGCAAGACCTGGCAACGCGTTCCGGAAGTAATCGACTGCTGGTTTGATTCGGGCGCGATGTCCTACGCGCAATGGCATTATCCGTTCGAGAATAAAGATATTTTCGAAGAACGTTTCCCGGTCGACTACATCTGCGAGGCGATCGACCAGACGCGCGGCTGGTTCTATACGTTGCACGCAATCGCGACGCTCGTTTCGGACAGCGTCGCGTACCGCAACTGTATTTGCCTCAGTCATATCGTCGATAAAGACGGCAAGAAGATGTCAAAGTCGATCGGCAATATCGTCAATCCCTATGATGTTTTCGATACGGTCGGTGCCGACGCGCTGCGCTGGTACTTCCTCGCGCGCTTGTCCCCCGAGGTGCAGAAGCGCATTTCGGTCGAGATCGTCGCTGACGTCGCCAGCTCGTTCATCAACACGTTCTGGAATACCTACGGTTTCTTCATCCTCTATGCGCGCATCGACGACGTTGACCTGACCGATTCGATCCCGGTTGCACAGCGTCCGGAGATCGATCGCTGGGCGCTGGCGCTTGCGCACAGCACGATTCGCACCGCGACCGATGCGCTTGACAATTTCGACGCAAAAACGGCCGGTGAGGCGATCGAGTCGTTCGTCGACCAGCTCAGCAACTGGTACGTGCGCCGCAATCGCCGCCGCTTCTGGAAGTCAACGGATCCGCGCGACAAGCTCGCCGCGTACCTGACGCTGTACGAGTGCCTGAACATCGCGCACCGCCTGATGGCGCCCTTTACGCCGTTCCTAGCCGAGGCTGTGTACCAGAATCTTGTGCTGGGCCTCGATCCTGGCGCGCCGCCCAGCGTGCATATGAGTGAATGGCCGGAGGCGAATCCGGCGCTTGAGGATTCCGCGCTGCTGTTCGACGTTGACGTGGTGCAGAAGGTTGTCGGATTGGGTCGTGCGGCGCGTAACGTGTCCGGGGTGCGTACCCGGCAACCGCTGTCCCGCCTGCTGCTGCGAGCGCCGAACGACAAAGCCGCTCGCGCACTCACGACGCACAGCGATCAGATACTCGAAGAACTCAACGTCAAGTCTGTCGAATTCATCGCGCGTGATGCCGGTCTCGTCGAGTATCGCATCAAGCCCAACCTGCCACGTATTGGCAAAACGTTTGGCAAACAGATCCCACTCGTGAAGAAAGCGCTCAATGATGCGGACGGCGCGATGATCGCGACGGCGGCCGCTAGCGGCGAACCCTTCACGATTGTGGTCGATGGCAGGGAAGTCTCGTTAACGGGTGAAGACGTGTTGATCGAGACGAGTTCCGCTGCAGGTTATTCCTGTGCAGAGGATTCCGGTTTCCTGGCGGCGCTCGACACCGCGCTTACCGAGGAACTGCGACTCGAAGGCATTGCCCGCGAGCTGGTGCGCACCGTGCAGGATGCACGCAAGCAGGCCGGGCTCGAAGTTTCGGATCGCATCGTGCTGGGCGTCAGCGGCTCTGCTGACGTTGCGGCGGCGCTCGCCGAACACCGCGACTACCTGATGCAGGAAACACTGGCCAGCGAGTGGCAATTGGGTCAGGTATCGCCGCTGTTTGCCGGCGAGCGAGCCCTGGAAGACCTGACCTGGATGATCGAAATCAGCAAGGTTTGAAGCCGCAATTCCCCCCAAAACACGGGTACTTGCGCAAGCTTCAAATACTCTGTTATAAGAAATGGTCGCAAATTGTTGATGAGCAATCTCGCCGGGGAGCGCTGATCCGCGACAAGCCACTACTCGCAGGAAGCGGGTCACTTAAGAGAGTTAAAAGCGTAAGTCGGTCGCCCGATCGCCGGGATAGGTGACCCTACGATAATAAAAACGCTGGAGAGGAAATGTCCCACCCGATTGAGAACTTTTCCGCCGCCGTGTCGGTTTTGGCGGGCCATGGCCATATAAAACAAAGACTTATAAAGGCCTACGAAGGCAATCTGCTGTCCCTTGAAGACGCCGATCTGCCGATTCCGATGAAGCAGAAGTTTGCCGATCTGAAGCACCTGATGATGCACGTGACGCCGCTGAAGGGCGAGAGCGCAGTCAGTGCCTCGGTGCGCAAAATGTCGGTCGACGATGCTGACCGCTGCGCGCGACTGATGGTCGAGCTGTACGGCAACGCGCTGCGTGTGGCGGACAGTGGACAGACGGCCCTGCCGCTCGATGCCCAGCAGCCGGTGCCGCCGTTTCTCGTCAAATCCGGCTGAGACCCGGTCAGCAAGCCGGGTAACCGCGGCGTCCGGCACTGAGTGCCGCGACTGGCCGCGACGGCAGCGGCTGCTGATCCTTGCGGAAGCCTGCGTGTCGCAGGCAGTGCCCGTACCGGCGAGGTATCGGCGCCTGCGCCCAGCCGCCTGTCCTGACAGCGATACGCGCAGCATATTTCACCCAGCCCCTCGACACCTGCCATAATCGCGTGCTTTGCGCGGTCCCGAATCAGGGTGCCACGCTCCGAGGGGAGTCAGTACCACATGAATATCAGCAGATGTCATCACGCCTGCGCAATTGTATTGCTGCTGGCGCTCGCTGCCTGCAGCAAGCAGAGCGATACCAGCGTGCCGCAACCGGGTGCCGCAAGCGAAACCACGTCCGAATCCGCAACCGCCGATTTAGCGCCCGCGCGTCCGGAAATCTACGCGACGTTTGCGCTGACCAGCGATGTCAGCGGCCTGAGTGATCGCCAGCAGGCGCTGATTGGCAAACTGATCGAAGCCGCCGATATCATGAACGATCTGTTCTGGCGGCAGGCGTTTCGCGACGACTGGTCGAGCTGGCTGAATGCAATAGACGATCAGCGCCTGCGCCGCTTCGCAATCATCAACTACGGTCCCTGGGACCGGCTCGCTGAAGACCAGCCGTTCATGGCCGACGTAGGCCCGAAACCGCTCGGCGCCAACCTGTACCCGGCCGATATGACGCGTGCCGAGTTCGAGGCCTGGCAGCAGGACGGCAAGGATGGTCTCTACTCACTGGTGCGGCGCGATGCCAACGGCGCTCTGCAGCTCGTCCCGTATCACGTTGCGTATGCCGCTGAACTTGCCCGTGCCGCTGCGCTGTTGCGCGACGCCGCGGAGCTGGCCGAGCACGACGGCTTTGCCAATTACCTGCGGCTGCGCGCAACGGCGTTGACGAGCGGCGACTACCAGGCCAGCGATCTGGCGTGGATGGACGTCAAAACCAATCCGATAGAGCTGGTTCTCGGGCCGATCGAAACCTATGAAGACAAGCTGTTCGGCTACCGCGCCGCGTTCGAGGCCTACGTACTGATCAAGGACCGCGAATGGAGCGAGCGACTCGCGCGCTTTGCGGCGTTCCTGCCGGAGCTGCAGCGCGGCCTGCCGGTGCCGGCGGCGTACAAAGCCGAAACGCCCGGCACCGATTCGGACCTCAATGCCTACGACGTCGTTTACTACGCCGGTGACAGCAACGCCGGCTCAAAGACTATCGCGATCAACCTGCCAAATGACGAACAGGTACAGCTTGCCAAGGGCACCCGGCGCCTGCAGCTCAAGAACGCGATGCGCGCCAAGTTCGAGAAGATCCTGGTGCCGGTCGCCGATCTGCTGATCGATGAGTCGCAGCGCAAGCACATCACTTTCGACGCCTTCTTCGCGAACACGATGTTTCACGAAGTAGCGCACGGGCTAGGCATCAAGAACACCGTCAACGGCTCCGGCACAGTGCGGGCGGCATTGAAGGATCTTGCTTCGAGCATGGAAGAGGGCAAGGCGGACATCCTCGGGCTGTACATGATCACGCGCCTGCACGAAGCGGGCGAACTGGGTGAAATCGACGTACGCGACAATTACGTGACCTTCATGGCCGGTATTTTCCGCTCAGTGCGATTCGGCGCGAGCAGCGCGCATGGCAAGGCGAACATGGTTCGATTCAATTACTTTGCCGACAACGGTGCGTTCGTGCGCGATGCCGCAACCGGTACTTACCGGGTGGACTTTGAGCGCATGCAGGAGGCGATGTCGTCGCTGTCGAAAGTACTGCTGACCTTGCAGGGCGACGGCGACTACGACGGCGTGCTGGCCCTGACCAACAAGAGCGGTCTCGTCCGGCCTGCGCTGCAGGCAGATCTCGATCGCCTGACCGATGCGAATATTCCGGTCGACATTATCTTCGAGCAGGGCGCCAGCGTTCTCGGTATCGACTGATTCGACGCTGCTGCGATGACCGGCGTCGCGCCGCTCCGGTGGGCAGCTAGCGCGCAAGCGCGGCTGTTTTGATTTCAGGTCGCGGCGCGCGGTGCAGAAGCCGGGCAACGGCGCGCGCTCGCGCAGCCGGCTACCTGGACGGCTGAATCATGTTGAGGAACTCCGCGCGGGTGCGCGCGTCCTTGCGGAATGTGCCAAGCATCTGGCTCGTGACCATCGACACGCCGGACTTGTGCACGCCGCGCGTGGTCATGCATTGATGCACGGCATCAATGACCACACCAACGCCTTTCGGCTTCAGTACGTCCTGGATGCAGTGGGCGATCTGCGCCGTGAGTTTTTCCTGAACCTGGAAGCGACGGGCAAAGGTGTCGACGACGCGCGCCAGCTTGCTGATACCAACCACCTTGTCACTCGGTAAATACCCGACGTGGGCGCGCCCGATGATCGGCGCCATGTGATGTTCGCAGTGCGACTCAAAGGAAATATCGCGCAGCACGATCATCTCGTCGTAGCCCTCGACTTCCTCAAAAGTCCGCTGCAAATAGCTGACCGGATCGTCATTGTAGCCACTGAACCAGTCTTCGTAGGCGCGCGCGACTCGCGCCGGCGTATCGACAAGCCCTTCGCGGCGGGGGTCTTCACCGGACCATAGCAACAGCGTTGCGATTGCCTCTTCGGCCTGTTTGCGGGACGGCTTGCGCGCTTTCGGCTTGCCTGGTTTGTTATTCGTTTTGGCCACAGTCATTCCATAGTTTTAGGTTTCAAAATGTTTGCGTGTCACGTCGCTGCCACGGCGGTATTGCTAATGCCCGCGATGATCGGCATTGGCTACCAGCAAGCTGCTGAAGATAGTAACCGCAACCAGCGCAGGAGACACGCCATGCCAGCCGTCACGCGGTCTCGCGGACACCTATCGGGCAGCTCACGCCGGTGCCGCCAATTCCGCAGTAGCCGTCCGGGTTCTTCGCGAGGTACTGCTGGTGATAATCCTCGGCATAATAAAACTGCTCAAGCGGCGCGATCTGCGTCGTGATCCTGCCGAGTCCGGCCTCCGTCAGCTGTTGCTGGTAAAGCCCGGCTGACGCGCGGGCAGTCGCCAATTGCGCATCATCCGACGTATAGATCGCCGAGCGGTACTGGGTGCCGCGGTCATTGCCCTGGCGCATGCCCTGCGTCGGATCGTGTGATTCCCAAAACTGCGCGAGCAGCTGCTCGCAGTCGATGACAGACGGGTCAAAAACGACAAGCACCACTTCGGTGTGGCCGGTCTGGCCGCTGCATACTTCGCGATAGCCGGGGTTTGGCGTAAAGCCGCCTGCGTAACCCACGGCGGTTGTGAAGACGCCGGGCAGCTGCCAGAACAGGCGCTCCGCACCCCAGAAACAGCCAAGGCCCAGCACGATCTGCTGAAAATCTTTCGGGAACGGTCCCTGCAGCGGATTGCCATTGACGAAGTGCGCCGCGGGCACGGCGACGGCCTCTGTGCGACCTGGCAATGCAGTGGCGGCGGTAGGCAAAACGGATTTATCGTTGCTAGCGAACATGTCCTGATCCTGGTGTTTAATAAATTCCGGCGCAACGCGCCCTGTGATGGCTGCGGCAGGCTGCTGGTAAATCAGCGACCGCTGTTTTCTGCCTGCGCCTCGCCGTCGGCCGTTTCGTCTTCTTCCACCGGCACGTCACCCGGGCGGTAATAGAAAGTATGAGTCAGGCGCACGTTGTCGGTGGCCGTCGCATCGCCATCGACGATGCGTGGCCGGTGCAGGATGCCGCGCAGCTCGCGCACCACCGTGCGTTCCATGTCTTCCAGTCCGGCAGGTTCCGCGTCGATCAACTCAATCCTGGTTGGTGCGCCGCGGGAAGTCACCGTGTACTGGAATACCAGGCTCCCGGTTTCGAATCCGTCGGGTCGCCGCGCTGGCGGCACATTGGTATCCACGCCAAGCACTTTCGGTAATACGATGTTGCGGATAATGGGGAGCGTCTGTAATTCTTCAACCCGCTTTGCGAGCCGCGATTCGTCTTCGCCGTAAATATCCCATGCTTCGGAGTAGAGCCGTTCGGCACGCGCCGGCTTGTCGGACAAAATGTAGAAATCGGCCAGCGAAATTTTGGTTCCCGCGAGGTCGGTCCACTGTGCTTGCGGATTGTTCTCCGCAATGCGCATCGCGCGTTTGAGGTAGACCTCACCGGTTGCAACGGATGGCTGCGCCCCGTAATTCGTTTCATCATAGGAGATGAACAGGTAGGAATGACCGAGGCCCGTGAGCGGCGGAATCAGGCTCAGGTCCTCGGCGCCGCGACTCTCCTGCAAAATGTTGATCATCCTGCGCCAGGTGAAGCGCTCCCTGTCGAATAGTCCTAGACGGTGCAGCCAGCGAGCCTGATTTTTCAGTGCCGGCAACAACTCTTCGCTGTTCCGCGAAATATTGCGCGACTGCAGCGTGAATATGCGTTCCTGCAGGTCGACTGCTTCATCGTAGTCGCCGGCGACGAGGTACGCCTCGGCGAGCGACTCGAGCGTTTCGACCTGCTCCAGGTTGTGCGGCCCGAAATTGACGTGGCTGATGTGGGTTGCACGCTGGTAATTTTCGGTTGCCTCGCGCGGTTTGCCCAGTGCAAGCTGGGTTGCGGCGAGGCCTTTAAGCGGGTTGATCAGGTCATCGTTCAGGCGATCTGAAATGCGCTCGGTGATATCGATTGCGGAGCGGAAATTGAGCTCGGCCGATTCGAAATCCATCGCGCCGTACTGCGCAATCGCGAGGTTCGTGATTGCGCGCGCCGTGGCGCCGCTGTCGAGGCCATTGATCTCTATCGTCAGCTCGACGATCTGCTTGGCCAGCGTGTCCGCTTCGCCAAACATGCGGTCGCCCACCGCGTCGCGGTACAGCCTGAACAGGTTTTGCAGGCGGTCGGTTGCCGACAGTGGCGGCGGCGTGTCCGCCAGCCCGTCTTCATCGAGATCGTCGTAATAGTCGCTGTCATCGGCGCCACCGATCGCGCCTGGAAGGACGATCTCCGTCAGCTCTTCGTCGTCGCTGTCGGCCGTTTCGCTGTTGCTCTGCGCGCCGCCGCTGAGCGGCGCCAGCAGCAGCATGAAACAGGCGAGGTAATCCAGCAGGGAGACACGGTGAAGGTTGGTATCAGTCATTTTCTCGCGCGGCGTTTCCAGGTAACCAGCTATTCAGACTGGCACGGAAAACATTAGTTCTTGCGGGTTTGAGGAGCCTGCCGACTATACAAGCTCGCCGTGGCGCTGGATACGGGCCGCGGCGGCTGCGCCTGCGCCTGCTTAGTCAAATGCTAAGCCCAGCTGCTGCTGACCGGGTGGCTCGAAGCGGCTGCAGTCCAGCGACTCGTTCCTTTCACCGGTCTGCAGGCCGAGCCGCCGGCAGGCGCCCGCGAAGCGCTGGCCGATCATCGCGGCCAGCGGCCCGCTGCCGGTCTGGCGACGGCCGAAGCGGCTGTCGTACTCGCGTCCGCCGTGTGCCTGGCGCAGCAGGCTCATGACGTGCGTGGCCCTGTCGGGCAGATGCTCGTCGAGCCAGGCTGCAAAAATCTCGCGGACCTCGTGCGGCAGCCGCAACAGGATCCACGCAGCGCGCCGCGCCCCGTGCGCCGCCGCCTGTTCAAGGATTTTTTCGATCTCGCTGTCGTTGACTGCCGGGATAACCGGCGCAATCAGCACGGTGCACGGGACCCCGGCGCGGGTCAGCGCAGCGAGCAGTTTCAGGCGCGCGGCGGCGGCCGGCACACGCGGTTCGAGCTTGCGTTTGAGTGCGGAATCCATGGTTGGGATGCTGATCGCCACGGAACACAGCTTCTGCTCGGCGAGCGCTGCCAGCAAATCGAGATCGCGCAGCATCGTCGTACCCTTGCTGATCAGCGACACCGGGTGGCGATGCTGCAGAAAAGCCTGCAGCAACTGGCGCGTGATCTGCAGGCGCCGCTCGGCCGGCTGGTAGGGGTCGGTGTTGGCGCCGATCGTAATCGGTGCGCAGCGATAGCCCGGTTTCTCCCAGCTGGCCAGTAGCCGCTCGACGGCATTCGGTTTGTAAAAAATCTGCGTTTCAAAATCGAGACCGGGTGACAGGTCGAGGTAGGCGTGCGCCGGACGCGCGTAGCAGTAAACGCAGCCGTGCTCGCAGCCGAGGTAGGGGTTGATCGAATGGTCGAACGGGATATCGGGGGAATCATTGTGGCTGATAATGCTGCGCGCGGTCATCGCCCGCAGCACCGTTTGCGGGGCGATTTCGGCACGCGCAAACGCTTCGTCGTCGGTCAGTTCGACCGGGCGCCGCTCGAAGCGGTGTTGCGGGGTGCCGGTGGCGCCGCGTCCCTTGTGGGCTGTTCCTGTCATCGCTGCCATCACTACTGTATGAACGTACAGTAAGTCGGCCCGCGCTGCCGGTCAATTGCTCAGTTCAGTACCCGGTAACCGCGGCCGCGCAGGCAGCGCTTCCACACGGCGTCCCTCTCCCGGGCGCCGCGCAGGCCGGAACGACCGGCGCCCCAGACGCCGCCGTAGCCGGCACCTCGTTCGGCGTCGCCGCCGATCGCGCCGCTGGCAGCGCCAATGACCGCCCCGGCCGCTGCGCCTTTCGCAGCACCTTTGGCCGGTTTGACTTGCTCCGAATAGGACTGACATTCGGCGCGATCCTGCGCAAAGCGCAGCGGGTCGACGCCCTGCATGTCTACGATCGGCTCGGGGTGCGACGCGCAGCCTGCGAGTACTGCACAGAGCAGGGCAGCTACAGCAGATTTCAATGGGTCCTGCATTGTCACTCCTTAGCTTTGCGTCCCGCCGCGGCCACGATACCGGACGCGGACCCGCACTGACGTTAGAATAACGCGCCGGGCCCCTGCCGGTTGACACCACAGCGGAAATTTATGTCCTCAGCCAGCCATGCCTCAACCGCGCGCGCCATCCTGTACGCGTTTCTTGCCAACGGCGGAATTGCCATTGCCAAGTCCTGGGCGGCGTGGGTCACCGGCTCAGGCAGCATGCTGGCTGAAGCTATCCACAGTTACGCCGACGCCGGCAACCAGGTGCTGCTGTACCTCGGCCTGAAGCAGGCGCAGCGCCCGGCGGACACCGAACACCCGCTGGGTTACGGCAAGATGAGCTACTTCTGGAGCTTCATCGTCGCGATGCTGCTGTTCAGCATGGGTGGCCTGTTCTCGATCTACGAGGGCGTTCACAAGCTGCTGGAGCCAGAGCCATTGTCACAGGCCTGGATTGCGCTGCTCGTGCTGAGCGTTGCCATCGTGCTGGAGGGGTTTTCGCTGCTGGGCTGCCTGCGCGAGATCCGCAATGTGCGTGGCGAGCGACCGTTCCGTGAGTGGCTCAAGCACACTCGCAGCGCGGAACTCGTTGTCGTACTCGGCGAGGACACGGCCGCGTTACTGGGCCTGGTGCTGGCGCTGATCTTCGTATCGCTCGCGGCGCTGACCGGCAATACGCAGTTCGACGCGCTGGGCTCGATCTGCATCGGCGTGGTGCTGATTATTATCTCGGTGTTCCTGACGCTGCGGGTGCGGTCCTTGCTGGTGGGCCGCTCGGCCGACCCCATGGTCCAGCAGATCATTGCGGACATCATTAACGACGTCGAGGAAATCGAGCACGTCTACAACACGATCACGATCCAGTACGGGCCGGATACGATGCTGGCGGCGAAAATTCGCTTCAAGCCGGGTATCGATCTCGCGACCGCGATCGATCGCATCAACGAACTTGAAAAAGAACTGAAGCGGCGCGAACCGAAGATTCGCTGGAGCTTTATCGAGCCGGACGACGAGGACTGAGCGGCCGGGCGAGGGCGCCCGGCGCTGCAATGCAGCTTGCTCAGGCTTCCTTGATGATATGCAGGTCGCGCTGCGGGAACGGAATCGAAATGCCGTCCTTGTCGAAGCGCTTTTTAATAGCTTCGGTCAGGTCCCAGCGCACCGCCCAGTAATCCGCCGTTTTTACCCAGGGCCGCACGTTGAAGTTAACGCTGCTGTCAGCCAGCTCGTCTACCGCAATGACGCAGGCCGGCTCCGTGAGTACACGCTCATCGGCGTCGATCACTTCCTTCATCGTGGCGCGCGCCTTGTCGAGGTCATCGCCATAGCCGACGCCGAACACCATGTCGATTCGTCGCGTATCGTTCGCCGAGTAATTGGTGATCGTGCCCTTCAGGATATTGCCGTTCGGAATGATCACGGCCTTGTTATCACCGGTACGCAGGGTGGTCGTCAGAATCTGTACGCTGACCACGCTGCCGGATACGCCGCCCGCCTCGATGAAGTCACCGACTTTGTAATGACGAAACAATACGATCAACACGCCGGCAGCGAAATTCGACAGCGACCCCTGCAATGCCAGGCCGACAGCTAATCCGGCGGCACCAATGACGGCAATAAATGAGGTTGTCTTGACGCCGATCTCGGTAATGGCGGCAATGATAACGAAGGCCATCAGGGCCCAGTACAGCAGGTTGCTGACAAAGGTTTCGAGGATCTGGTCGACGGCCTGCTTTTTCATCAGCTTGCGCGCGCCGCGGGTTACTGCTCGCGCGACCATCCTGCCGACGAAAAAAATGATAATCGCAGTGATAATGTTGATGCCGAAGTCGAGGCCGGTCGTCTGAATTTTTTCGTACAGACTTTGCCAGTCAATTTCGAAGTCAGGAATCTGAAGATCGCCCATCGCTACACCCTTGGAAAATTTTTATGAAACGGAACTAACGCAAGCCGCACATTGTACGGACTGCGACCACAATCTCCAGTAACGAACCGTATCCGGTTCAGCGTAAAGCGAGCCACCAGGCGCCAATGAGTATGCAGGGCGCGGCAAGTCCGCAAAGCCATTGCAGACGCGCCTCGCGGAACCAGCTCGAAAAGTGCGTTAGCACGATGCCGCCGCCGAAGCCGCAGATGAAGCCGGCGAGATGGGCACCGATGTCGGTGGATTCATCGCCGGTGCCGGTGTAGGCGAGCAGCGCGATGCCGCCCACGATCGGGCCGAGTCGATAAGGCCAGCGATCCTGGGCCATCAGTCGGCCACGCCAGACGAAGCCCGCGACCAGTCCAAGCGCTGCGAATACCGCGGTGGATGCACCGATCGAGCGATGGCTCGAGATCAACAGCGCGGTGTTCAGGCTATTGGCGAGGCCTGCGGCCAGCACGACCGTCAGCCAGGTCACGCCGGGGCCGATAACGCGCGCGGCCAGAAAGCCGAAAAATGCGCCGAATCCCAGGTTGCCCAGCAGGTGACCGATATCCATGTGCAGGGTCAGGGCTGTAAAAACGCGCCACCATTCACCATCGCGTATGCGCGCGCCATCGACGCGACCCGCTGCGAGCCAGTCCTTGCCGAACACGCTCTCGCCGGCCAGCCACGCGCAGAGCAGCAGCACGATGATGTAGGCGACCGCTCCGGGCCAGGGATCGTGTTCGGCCGGTAACATGCCGGTGCGCCGCTTCGGCTGCGGCCGGTTTTCCTGTTCGTACAGGTACAGCTCGTGACGTGCACGATGCAGGTCGCTTTCATGTACCAGCAGAGCGTAACGCGCGCCGTCGGTGATCAGCTCGTGCGGAATCTGCAGCGAGGTCAGCACCAGTATCCGGTCAGAGCAGGCGCGCTGGTTATCGCTGTCGAACAGGATGGCCCAGCCTTCCGGTGTCATCCGCGTTGCCCGGCAGTCCGAACCGGGTCGGCAGGCATATTCGCGCAGTGTGCGAGTACGGCTGCGCAATCCTCGTTGATGCGCAGGTCCGCCAGGTCATCGGCGCGCGTCTTGCCGCGATTTAGAATGGCTATGGTCTTGCCGGCTGCGCGCGCCTGGCGCACGAAACGAAAGCCCGAGAACACCATCAGCGAAGAACCGACGACCAGCAGCGCGTCGCTGTCTGCAATCAGTGACTGCGATTCCTGCACCCGTTCGGCGGGTACCGTTTCGCCAAAAAACACGACGTCGGGTTTCAGCAGGCCGCCGCACAGACGGCAATCGGGCACTTTGAAGGTTGCCAGCGATGCACCGCCCAGCTCCACATCGCCGTCCGGCCGCAACTCGCCGACTTCTTCTGTCCAGTGAGGGTTTTCGTCCTGCAATCGCTGTTGATGATCGGCGCGCCGGGAAATGTCGCTGCAGGACAGGCAGCGCACCCGCTCAAGAATTCCGTGCAGGTCGATAACGGCACGGCTGCCGGCGCGGCGATGCAGGTTGTCGACGTTCTGCGTGATCAGTCCGCTGATGCGTCCGGCCGTGTCAAGCGCGGCCAGCGCGCGATGCGCGGCATTCGGCTGCGCCGCCGCGATGCGTTGCCAGCCGCTGAAACTGCGCGCCCAGTAGCGCTGGCGCGTTGCGGCCGCGTTC
This sequence comes from uncultured Gammaproteobacteria bacterium, assembly GCA_963800915.1. Classification (GTDB taxonomy): domain Bacteria; phylum Pseudomonadota; class Gammaproteobacteria; order Steroidobacterales; family Woeseiaceae; genus Woeseia. The sequence goes on along the minus strand of CAWDCR010000007.1, from coordinate 30,520 downwards.
AGGAAGTCGCTGTACTGCACCGGCCGCGCATGCTTCCACTCGCCGTTGTCGTCACGGTATTCGGGGATACCTGACGCCGTGCTGCAGCCGGCGCCAGTCAGTACCGCGATGCGCTCGTGCGACTCGAAAAAGTCCTGTAGCTGGGCGCTGTAAGAGGGTTGCATGCCTTTGTCCGGTTCAGGAATCGTTCATTGAGAATACGTGAAACTGACAGCGACTTGAGCTTGGCGAGCTGCGCGCTGACAGACCGACATATGGGCACTTTTCGAAAAATCTATTTTTTTCTGGCGATTCTTTCGCTGCTGTTCCTGCTGGGCTCGCTGTTGCCTGCCCTGTAAGCAGCGCGCGTGACGCGTTTCTGCCTGCAGCGTAAACTGCCGCCAGGCATGGCCCCCGGGAGGCGCGCGTGAAGTCATTTAAGTCACTGTATTTAATCATTATTTTTCTCTTTTCCAGCGCCTCGGCCGAGGTTGTAGATGCGGGGCCGGGCGGCTTTACCGTGCAGCACAGGGTCGCCGTTCCGGTCAGTCGCCTGGATGCCTGGGACGTGTTCACCGACGAGGTTGGCCAATGGTGGAACAGTGACCACACGGTCTCCGCCGACGCAGCTAACCTGTACATCGAAGCAAAGCCGCTGGGCTGTTTTTGCGAACGGCTGGGCGATGACGCTGGACTCGTGCATCTACAGGTTACGTTTGCCAATCCGGGCGTCATGCTGCGCATGACCGGCGGTCTCGGGCCGCTCGGTCTGATGGGCGTGGCCGGCAACATGACGGTCGAATTCGAAGACCATCCGGAGAACGTCGCGAATTCCTTCGTCACACTGCGCTATGCCGTTGGCGGTTATCGCGATGGCGGTCTCGAGGCACTGGCAGCGCCTGTCGACGCTGTGCTGGGCGAACAGCTGGCGGGTTTCGCTGCGTTCGTGACTGCGGCATTTGCCAGCGAATGAACTTGTGCGTCGTATGAGCAGTGCCCGACAGCCGAGCGAGCCGCGAGCTTCCGCGACCGTCGTGCTGTTGCGCGACGGCACGCGTGGGCCTGAAGTACTGCTGGTGTTGCGCAACGAGAGAGGTTCGTTTGCCGCAAGCTACGTGTTTCCCGGCGGTGTGAACGAACCGGGTGACGCCGCTGTTCACGACCGCTGTCATGGCATGACCGATGAACTCGCCAGCCATGTTCTCGGCGTCAACGACGGCGGCCTGAATTACTACGTCGCTGCCATACGCGAACTGTTCGAAGAAAGCGGTATTCTGCTGGCCCATCGCGTTGGCAACGACGACGAGTTCGTACAGGTGACAGACCATGATTGCGATGCTCATCGCGAACAGCTCAACAACGGTGAGCTGCCCTGGCGCGACTTTTTGCAGGATCATGAATTACTGATCGCCTGCGATACCCTGCATTACTTCGCCTTCTGGGTAACGCCGCGGGTTCGCCAGAAGCGATTCTCAACGCGCTTCTTCATGGCTGCCTTGCCGGACGGCCAGCTTGCCTGCCACGATGGCGGCGAGCTGACCGACAGCTGCTGGATGCGTCCTGACGATGCGCTGGCTTCTGCCGACAGCAAGCAGCTGAGCCTGCCACCGCCCACGCGCGCAACGCTCGAGCAGCTTGGCCAATTCAGTTCAGTTGATGCGGCGCTCGGCTGGGCCCTTGAGCGCGAGCAGCAGGGCGTGACCTGCATCCTGCCGGCGATTCTCGGGCCGCGCGACGCGCAGCGCATCGTGTTGCCAGGCGATCCCGACTATCCGGCGGATCATCGCGGTCTGCAGGCATGAGCCGATTGTTCGACTCCGGCCGCGCAAGCGTGGTCGCGCCGCAGGTTTGTCGCCTGCTGGCGCCAAATCCGTCACTGATGACCGGGCCCGGAACGAACAGCTACCTGCTCGGTGCGGACTACGCTGTCGTCATCGATCCCGGGCCGATCATTGAATCTCACCTTGCTGCGATTCTTGAGCTGTGTGCCGGCAAGCTGCAGGCCATCCTGGTGACGCACACGCATCCCGACCACTCGCCGGCAGCGGCTGAACTCGCGCGGCGCAGCGGTGCACCGCTATTCGGCAGGCCGGCGCCGGATGGGCGGCACCAGGACAAGAGCTTCGTGCCGGACCGCGTGCTGCATGACAATGAGGTTTTCGACGTTGCGGGCGTCCGGCTGCGCGTACTGCACACGCCCGGGCACGCCTCGAATCACCTGTGCTACCTGCGCGAAGCGGACGGCCTGCTGTTTACCGGCGATCACATCATCAACGGTTCGACCGTGGTCATCGATCCGCCCGATGGCAACATGCGCGCGTACCTTGAGTCACTCGCCCGGCTCAGGACAGAAGCGGTGCAGCGCATCGCACCCGGCCACGGCGAGCTGTTCGACGAGCCGCTCGCGGTCATCGACTGGATCATCAATCACCGTCTTGAGCGGGAACAAAAGATCGTAGCTGCGCTCGCAGGCCACCCGGACAAGAGCTGCGACGAGCTGACCCGAATCGTGTATGCAGAAGTCGACGAGCGGCTGCATCCTGTGGCGGCTCGCTCGCTGCTGGCGCACCTGTTGAAACTGCAGCTGGACGGTCGGGCGCAGCGGCGCGGCGAGCGCTGGCGACTAGTTCCGGTGTGACCGCCTCAGCCCAGATCAGCGAACGATCTGCCCGATCTGGCCAGCTCTTCGAGCAGCCGCGGCGGCTGCCAGTACTGTTCGCCAAAGCGCTCGCGGAACTCGCAAACGCGCGCGTACACCTTGTCCAGCCCGATGCTGTCGGCGTAGTGCAGCGGCCCGCCTCGATGACGCGGAAAGCCGTAGCCGTTCATCCAGATTACATCGATGTCGGCCGACCGTGCGGCAATCCGGTCTTCGAGTATGCGTGCACCTTCGGTGACGAGGCCGTAAATGCAGCGATCGATGATCTCTTCGTCGGGAATGTTGCGTTGCTCAATGCCAAGTCGCGCCGCCTCGTCACTAATGAGCTTCTGTACCTCGGGGTCAGCCTGCGGCTCACGCGCGCCGGCTTCGTAACGAAAGGTACCGCGCCCGGTTTTCTGACCGAGACGGCCCTGCTCGACGAGCAGGTTGGCAATGCGATAAAAGCGCGGATCGTCCGGCAGGTCGTCGCGTTCCTCGCGCGCCTTGTAGCCGACGTCAAGCCCGGCAAGATCGCCAACGGCATTCGGCCCCATCGCCATACCCCATTCGACCAGCACCCGGTCAATATGCAGAGGCGCTGCACCTTCGAGCAGCATGAACTGGTTCTCACGACCGTAGGCATACAGCATGCGGTTGCCGACAAAGCCGTAGCAGTTGCCGACGACGACGCCGAGCTTCTTCAGTTTTTTCGCAAACGCGGCGGAGCTCGCCAGTACCTCGTTGGACGTCGCCTTGCCGCGCACGATTTCCAGTAGCCGCATGATGTGTGCGGGACTGAAAAAATGCAGGCCGATGACGTCCGCCGCGCGGCCACTCGCCGCGGCGATTGCATCGATATCCAGCGTCGAGGTGTTGGTTGCGAGAATTGCGCCGGGGCGGCAGTGCTTGCCGAGGTTCGCGAACACGGCCTGCTTGATTGCCATGTTTTCGAACACGGCTTCGATAACGAGATCGGCATCGGCTACCGCGCTGAGGTCGGTTGCCGTTGTGAAACCTGCGAGCATTCTGGCGGCGTCGGCCTCGCTGAGCTTGCCGCGCCTGACGCCAGCGGCGCACAGGTCGCGCACCGTCCTGTCGCCGCGCGAGATGCCGTCCGCGTCCTTGTCCAGCAGGCGCACGCTGTATCCGGCGTTCAGGCAGCTGTAGGCAATGCCTGCGCCCATGGTGCCCGCACCAATGACGACAAGCTGACGGATATCCCGTACCGCGGTGGCGGGATCAAGATTGGGCACTTTTACCGCGCTGCGCTCGGCCAGAAAGGCGTGTCGCAGGCCTTTTGACTGGTCTGACTCGTGGCATTCGAGAAAAGCCCTGCGTTCGAACGCCATGCCGTCAGCGAGATTCGCAGCGGTGGCCTGCTCAACGCAGTCAATAATCCTGGCGGGCGCGAACAGGCCGCGACCGCTGCGCTCGAGCTCGGCGCGCCGCCCGCTAAACAGCTTCTGATCCGCAGCGGGAGTCGCGCGGCGACTGGTTTGCCGCGGTGCGTCGTGTGCAATCCGCGCGGCGAATTGCAGGCTTTGTTCGAGCAGCTCGCCGTCAGCGACCACGGCGTCGACCAGGCCCGCGTTCAGCGCCGTCGCCGCAGGCACGGGCTTGCCGGACAGCATCATATCGAGCGCGGCTGCCGCGCCAACCAGGCGCGGCAGCAGCTGCGTGCCGCCGGCGCCGGGCAGCAGCCCGAGATTGACCTCCGGCAGGCCAAGCAACGCCGTGGTCGCTGCCAGCCGGTAATGACAACCCATCGCGACTTCCAGGCCGCCGCCTAGAGCGGTGCCGTGCAGGGCTGCAACCAGCGGCTTGGCAAAGCCGTCGAGCGCCAGCACCAGGTCCGGCAGAAACGGCGCCTGCGGCGGCTTGCCGAATTCGCGGATATCGGCGCCGGCTATAAAGGTACGACCCGCGCAGTGCAGCACGGCCGCGTCAATGCCGGCATCGGCCGCGATCTCTGCGAGGCAGTCCAGCAGGCCGGCGCGCACGGCATGCGACAGCGCGTTGACAGGCGGGTTATCGACGGTAATTACCGCGATGCGGCCATGACGTTGCAGCTCTGTGACGCTCATTGCGGGTCTGTCCTGTGGTCGCGTTGTGAGGCGGGCATTGTCGCAGATCGCGAGCGCCTGGCGTCAAGCGGGCCGGTCCGCCTGCACCGCCCGTGCTGCGTGACTTGATCTGTATGGACAGTTCGCATAGCGTAAGCAGCCGTTTACCCGCCCGGAATACCTGCATGACCTTTGTTGTTACCGAAGCCTGCATCAAGTGCAAACTGACAGACTGCGTGGAAGTTTGCCCGGTGGACTGTTTCCACGAGGGCCCGAACATGCTGGTGATCGACCCCGATGAATGCATCGATTGCACTTTGTGCGAGCCGGAATGCCCGGTTGAGGCAATCTACTCGGAAGACGAATTGCCGGAGGGCCAGGAGAGATTCCTCGAGCTCAATCGCGAACTGGCTGCTGACTGGCCGGTTATCACCGAGATCAAGGACCCGCCCGCCGACGCCGACGAGTGGCGCGACGTTAGCGACAAACTTCAATACCTGGAACGCTAGCCGCCGCCAGGCACGAGATTTTCAATGATCAGCCTTCGTGCTCGCCTGATTCGATATTTCGCGAAGCGCGCTTTTGCAAAAATCTCGCCCGATTCCGATCTCTACGCAACGCGGCGCCTGTTCGAAACCACCACGCAACGGCTCAAGGCACCGCGCAGCGTTGCGCGGCGCCACGCGTCCATTGCCGGGGTTGACTGCGAATGGCTGATTCCGAAGGGTTGTGACGAGGCGCCACTACTTTATTACCTGCACGGCGGCGCCTACGTCATGGGCAGCCATCGCACGCACCGACGCATGGTCGCGCATCTTGCGCGTGCCGCCGGAGTGCGGGCCTTGCTGCCGAACTACCGGCTGGCACCGGAGAATCCGTTTCCCGCAGGCGTTGATGATGCCTGCAAGGTGTACCGGCAGTTGCTGGAGCAGGGCGAGGAGGCATCGCGCATCTGCATCGGCGGTGATTCGGCCGGCGGCGGCCTGGCGATGGCGACCCTGTTAACCCTGCGCGACCAGGGCGTCGCATTGCCGGCAGCGACGGTGCTGCTGTCACCGTGGCTCGATCTGACGGCCTCCGGCGAGTCGCTGCAAACGCGGGCCGATCTCGAGCCGCTGTTCGATGCCGGTGAAATGCCGGAGGCCGCGAATTTTTACTGCAAACCCGAGCAACGCGATGACCCGCGGGTGTCGCCGGTATTCGCCGATGTCAGCGGCCTGCCGCGCACCTGCATCCAGGTGGGTGATCACGAAATATTGTTGAGTGATTCGACCCGCATCGCCGAAAAGTTTTCGGCGGCTGGTGTACCGGTCAGCCTGCACATCTGGCCCGACATGTGGCATGTATTCCAGTTTTTCGTCGGGCAGATGCCGGAAGCGACGCAGGCGATCAGGGAGCTCGGCGATTTTATTCGGGCCACGTTGCCGAACACTTCCGACTAAGCGCTGTGCGCAGCGGCAGCGCGCACTGCTGCCTTCGAGGCAGGGCGCAAGGCCGAACTCGTGTCGGGGTTTCTAGAAGCCGGACTGGCGCTGGCTGTCGTCGTACATCCTGGTCAGGAACTGGCGAATCGCCGGTAACGCTTCCTGCCTGCTCATCAGTTTCTGCTGCTCGAGCAGTTTCGCCATGTCATCGATCGTGCGGCGCCCGTCGATCAGCGACATGATGAATGAATAGACCTGGGTTGACATCGCCTGCGTGCGGAACGATGGCAGCAGCGGCACGGGCTCCTTGCCCGTAACGATCCAGTCGGGCAGCGCTATGTGGCGCGCCGGCGGTTTTACTTCCTGCTGCTTGCGCGCCGCGAACGTAAATACCGTTTCCGTCCGGCCATGGCGGCTGGCCGGTGAACACATGTACGGGATCGCGGCCTGCAGCACCTCGGGCGTGGTGAAGCCGCTTTGCTCGACGAGCAGCAGCGTTTCCTCCGCGCTGTAACAACGCACACGGTCCGGATGGTCGAAGGCAAGCGAGCCAAAGTTCAGCCAGCGACCGCCGGGCTTCAGCAGGCGGTTGATGCGTCGCGCGAACACCGCAAAATCCTCGCTGACGATATCGATGAGCCACGGCGTGACGACGGTGTCGAATGACTGCGCGGCGAACGGCGCGCGCAGCACGTCCCCCAGCAGCAGGTGGAAGCCATCACGCACGACCGCCGGAGCAGCAAGCGTGCGCAGCACCGCGGTCTCGCTCAGCGATCGCGGTGCGAGCGGAAACTCGTACAGCGACAGCTGCGCGCCGCGGGTCACATCGCGAGCGATAAACATCAGCAGCGGATTGAAATCGACCGCTACCGTGCGTGCCGGTTCGAGCTGCTGGTGAAAGTCGTAGGCGAGACGGCCGGCACCGGCGCCGAGCAGCAGCGTATCGCCGGGCATATCGCCGCCACTGGCGGCAAGCGCAAGCCGCAGTTGCTCCAGCGAGGCTGCGTTCTCCTCCTCACCCCAGTTCCAGTCGCGGTGCACGTTCGCGTAGTAGGTGTTGAGTCCCTGGTCCGACGGCAGGCGCGTACGCAGCGCGAGATGCGAGGTATAAGCAGCGTCGAGTGACTGGACGTCGATCGGTTGCAGCAGCTCCTGCAGCAGTTTTCGGTGCTTCTCATTCGCACTCACCAGCAGCTCCAGCCGCTGACGCGTTGGCTCTGAGAGTTCACCGGACTTCAGTTCCGCCCGGATGCGCTGTGCTGCATGTGCCAGCTGCTGCAAGGCAAAATGCAGCCGGTTGCGCCATTCGCCCAGGGCGGCACCCGGTTCCGCAAACAGCCAGGGCAGATTGCCGACCTGCGGGAAATCAACGGCGCAGGCCTGGCAGCGAAAATGCGATTCCACGCGGCTGAGCGGGGTCTTGTCGCAGCGTGGACAGGCAAGCAAATCGTCTAGCTGGGTCGGCTCAGGCATCAACTGTTTCCGCAGGTGTTCGACAGGGCGCGGCTCGCATTATGAAGGTCACATCGACACAGTGCGAGTGCGACGCCGGATTACGCCGTTGCGGCGAGCGCGCAAAAAAAAGCCGGCAGAATCTCTGCCGGCTGAAGCTGACGCATACCCTGCCAGATGCAGGGAGCTCAGGCGGGATTCAAAGGGCCCATGGTGCCGCTGACAATCTGGTCAAAGGCGGTCATCGCGTCGCGCAGCGTGGAATCACCCAGACCGTGATTGGGGAACAGGTTGGCGAACTGTCCTTCTTCACCGTGCAGCGCCATGTAATTCAAAATGACGGTATTGACCAGCAGGTTGACGTTGTTCGCAGCCGGGGTCGCAGCACGCTGCACCGACGCGCCTGCGTCCATATAGCCGAGCTGCTGATGCATCGCCTGCTGCGCCGGCGTGCCACCGCGCAGCACCGCTCTGCCGTTCGGGTTGTACACCATGAAAAACGCGGCGGCGGTCGACGAGTTATCGCTGACCCATTCGCCCTTGCCACGTCCTTCCGGTGAATTGTCGATGGCGCCGTTGCTCGACAGCGAGCCGTCGCTGAATACGTACATCATCAGCGGCGTGCCGATGCGGGCCGCGTACTCGATGCAGGCGCCCATGCAGCGGCCGGCGCGTTCGTCTTTCACTTCGCCTTCCGCACGCGCACCACCGTGATAGTCGTAACCGCCCATCTCGATGCAGGCAGCGCCGGCAAAACCGTTCATTACGAGCTTCATGACAGACGCGGTTTTACGGAACTCGCGGCCATCACGACCGGGGTCATTAAATTCTGCGGTACTCCAGATGCCGGCAGGCCCGACGATGGCAGGATCGTCCGCCGGATCAAGCGGGGTAGCGCCGAAGCGATCCGCTATATCCGCAGCTTTCAGATAGCCGCAGCGCACCATGTCCTTGATCACCGCGTCAGCGGAAACCGTCTGGCCCGCGTCGACCGTATTCATCTTTTGCGCGCTGATGCGGTAAATCGATTCCATCACGGCGGTCGCATCGTCCGGGCCCAGGATGCCGACAAGCTGGCCGGTATCGACGAGGCCGGTCACGTCGCTGGGACGATCAACCTTGGTCGGCCGCAGCTCCGGGTCCATCATCATCGCCGGGATCATCGAGTTGCCGCCGGAGTCGGTGTTCTCGGTGCCGGCAAGGGTGACGATCGAGCCGTCTGCGCCGGCGCGCGCGATACCGTACAGCGGATTATGCGGATTGTTGCCGGTATCGTTATCCGAACGTGCCGGAATGATCGCGCCGTTCAGGTTCGCGCCACGACCTGGCGACATACTGCGTTCCATGCCGCGCTTGAAGGCGCTGTCGGAATGAAACGCGAGACCGAAATCGGTATTGGCGTAGGGCAGGCCGCTCACCGGATCGGTGAGGCCCGGCACCATGTCGCCCGGCAGGCCCAGCTTCTCGTAACCGGCGGTGCCGAGAAAATCCATCTGGCCCCCCTGCTTGCCGACCAGCACGTTCGAGCCGGCAATGTTCGCGCCGCCCGCCAGGTCGAAACAGATAAAGGGAATCTTGCCCGCGCCTGCCGTTGCGATGTTGCAGGGATTCGACAACAAGGGCGTCAGGTCGCCCGACAGCGCGGCAAGTGCCTCGCGCGGGTTCGAGAACAGGCTGAGTACGCCGCCGCCCAATGCGAATGCCGAACCCGACATGAAGCCCTGCGCGACAAAATCGCGACGGGTAATCGGGCGGCGGTGATCCGCGTGCCGTAACGGTGTATCCCAGTCCTGGCGTGTACGTTTGCTGGCCATGTGTTTGCCTCGTTTCCTTGTGCTTATTGCACGATCGTGACAGCGCTGCCGAGTACGGCGGCGCACACGCCTTTCGCGATGGCGCGAGAGTTCGGGTTATCCGCGCTGACAAGCAGGCGGTCGATCAGGTTGTCGGGACGCGCGCCGTCGGACGTGGCATAGCCAAGTTCGTCACGCACGCTTGCGAAGTCCGGCTGCGTCTGGATACCGATACCCATGATCCTGTCGATCAGCGGGTCGATAACCTGGTTGCGGCTTGTGCCGCTGTAGGCGGTTGCCGGTGCCTGACTGAAATTGAAGCCGTTGAAATACGCTGCCGCCGTCGGGCCTTCGACCAGCGCATTGCAGTACTCGATGGCGAGCTGTGCAACAGCGACCTGGTGCGACGACAGGAACGTCTGCACGTTTTCCACCGCGGGCAGCGACTGGCGCAGGCTCTGGAACGTCGTGTCGACGGCCAGCGTTTTCGGATCGACGCCGGTGACCGCTGCCATCGTTGCGTTGATCTCGTCAAAGGTGCGTACGCCGATGCGCTGCGCTGCCGGCAGGTTCTCAGCCGTGATCACGAGCGGTGGATCGTCGGTGCGCACATAGGTCTGGTCGCCGAGTCGGTCGAAGGTCAGGAAGAACTCGTCGTCCTCCGGACCTTTCTCCAGCGGCAATACCGCGCCGAGGGTGCTGAGAGTCTGGCCAAGCTCGCCGAACTGCGATGCGCTGAGCGTCACGTCGAGGTTCGCGTAGGTCTGGCCGACCGGCGCTTCTTCACCGTTGATTCCGACGCGCAGTCCCTGCATGACAATGCCTTCCGGCTGCTGCGCGCTGTCGAGCGTGATGAAGCGTGGCTCGTTGAACAGGTATCCGTAGCTGTCGTACTGCGAGACTTCGAACAGCACGTAGCTTGATGGTACGCCGATGATGTCCGCGATCGAGAACAGCAGGAAGAATTTCTCGCCGACGCCAACTTCGAAGTTCTGCGTAATCTGGGCCGGCGTCATCGTGCGATTGTGCACCGCGACCATGCGGAACGTGCCCTGCCAGAGGCCGCTGTTGGACGCCTCGTTGCCAAGTACGAACGCAAAGGTGTCCTGCCAGTCGACCAGTGAGCCGGGTGTAACCGGATCGGTCTGCGAGACGAGTTCACCGTTGACGTAGATGCTGCGACCCGTCACCGGGCTGTAGTTCGCGACCACGTGCTGCAACGATGCCTGCAGGATTTCCTGCGCTGACGGCGTCGACAGTGCCGGAGTGCCGTTCAGGCTGGTCTCGGTACTGCGATGCTGGAAGTTGTAGTCGTACAGTGTCTGCTGCAGCGTGAAATTGCGCGCCGTGTCGCCGGCCGAGTAACTGACGATGCGCGCCATTTCCTGGGTAACGTTGGCTGGCACGATCCAGGCTTCGATCGAGTATTCGCCGGTTGCCTTGATCAGGTCGTGCAGTTTCTTGCTGGCGGTGGTCGAGCCCTGGGCTTTGCCATCGTTGATCGTGATGCCCCAGCCGCCGAACCAGGTAACGTCGCCGGTCAGGGTCAGGTCGATCGCCGGATCCACGCCGCTGGTATCGAAGGCGGTGGTGCCGCTGCCGGTTTTGAATTCCCACAGCGCAATCTGGTTGCTCTCATAGCGGTTTCCGCCCGAGGCAATTGTGCCGTCGACGATACGCAGGGCCTTGCTGTTGACGAGCGCCGCATCCAGTTCCGTCACCGGTACCGTGTCGGCGAAAGCCTGAATCGCATTCTGCATTTCGGTCGCTGCGGCTGCGCAGCCGACGTCCCAGCAGTTGTGAAACTCGTTGCGCAGGCGCAGCACGAAGCGCGACGCAGCGGGATCGTCGAGATCCATTCTGGAGCGCGCCGCGTCGAATGCTGTGACCGCATCCGTTTCCGCGAAGTACGGCTGTTGCTGGGTTGTCGCCTGCGAGCTGTGACAGCCTGCGCAGTATTCGAGAAGAACTGGCGTATGCACGAGGTTTCCGAAGTCCGCGATAGTTGCATTCGCGTAATTCTTGCTCGAGCCGGGCTCGGTTTCCGGTGGCGCCTCGAGCGCGATCTGGCGACCGCCGCCCGCGGATTCGCCGGCCCAGTTTTCGATCCAGGTCGTCATGATGTCGGCACAGGCGTTCGCATCACTGAGCCAGCAGTTATGACCGCTGCCAACTTTTGCGACGAGGCGCGAATTGTTTGGCTGCGTGAGATCGACAACGCCGTTCGCCGCTTCGTAAGCAATGTTCACGTCGTCGTGGCGCGCAAACATCGGGTTCTGGCCAGACGACTCGTTGTGACAACCGCCGCAGCGATTGCTCATCTGCACATTGTCCCAGACGTTCAGCTTGAAGGCCTGGACATCGGCGGTTGCCGGCGGCGGACCCTGGTAGGACGCCGGCGGTGTCACGCTGGTGATCGGGTTTTCCGTGGTCGGCGCACCGCCGCCACAGGCCGCGAGCAGCAGCGCGCTCAGCAATAGCAGTCCGGTTGCACGGGCAGCGGTCATTGCAGTTTGAATGTTGTTATTCATCGTCAATGGCTCCTATTGGCCCATGCAGTAAACGGCCGCTTCCGCGAACGTTTGCTTCATGCGATAACCTGCCTTGAAAGACGTGACCATCTGCGCGAGCTGCGCACGATCACTGGCGTCTTCCGGAGCTCGGAGACACACGGCGCGGAACACTTTCTTCACCTGGCAGCTCGCGAAAGCGTCGCTGTTGGCCAGTTCCTCACCCATCGTTTTGGCGCCATTGCCACTGCCGGGCAAGGCTCCGTCCCAGCCGAGGAACTGGTTCTGGCCTTTACGCCAGTAGTTCTGCCAGGTGTCGTCGGGTGTGCGGAAGCCCTGCGGGAAGTTGTCTTCATTGTTGAAGTACTTTGGCTGTACCTGCCCCGGCGTGTATTCAATGCTGCCGGTATCCTCGTTGAAGTTGTAGTACGCGAATGCCTGCGCCATCGGATCCATGCCGGTATGGCAGCCGATGCAGTTATTGAGGAACAGCCGGCTGTCACCACCCGGGCTGCGCGCCACGTCCTGCCGAATGCGATCCGGCGGCAGGCGCGTGTCGTGCACCTGCTCCATGTCATTGCACATGTGGTTCAGCATGGTGAAGCGAAACATCGCGCGATTGGTGCCGGCAATGAAAAACGCCTCGGCCGCGGCGCGCGTCGTCATGACACCGGCGGTCGCTGCGGGCGGCAGGCCCGTGACGGCCGATTGCGTGGACTGGATCAGGCCTGCCTGCATGTCCAGGCCGCGCGATTCCAGCTCCTCGTAATGCGTATTGTTGCTGTTGGAGTAGCCGGCCAGTCCCAGCGCCGGAGCACCTACATACAGCATGTCGGCCGACAACAGCGTATTGAACGGCACGTCATCGCGAATCATGCCGACCACGGTCGCGATGTAGTCATTTAGTGGCACGAACACATCGCCTTCGCGATTCGTCCACGGTGCCGCGAAATTTTTCAGCGTAACGTTATAAAAGCTGGCGTTGTTCATCGCCGTGTAGGCAGCGGCAACCGGATTGTTGTTCTGGAACGGGTCGATATCCGCTTCCATTTGCTGCAACACCGCTTCCGTTGGCGGCACGCCGGCGAGCCGGTCATGCATGCGCTTCGCCTGCTCGCGCGGTCCGGCATTGGCCGTAACGCCGATGAGGAGCGTGATGAGGCCAAGCGCAAACTTGCGGCCAGGCCCTGAAATCGCGCGCTTACCCGTTGTCGACATCCTGTTGTCCATAATGATTCCGTTGGTTGAACGATGGTTCTGCCGCGATTCGATGAAGCTTGCCAATCGTCAGCGAGCGTTGTTGCGGCTGCCCTTGTTCTTCTTCCGCGATCGAAAACTATGCAGTAGTTCACACTGGTTCGCCGTGAATACATTCACAGTAACCGCAAGCAACATTGCATTTTCGTGTACGCGGCGTTACGTCTATCTGGGTAAAGCAATTGCTATGCCACACTGGGCAGGTAACTCGCATTTATCCAATAACTAGATAAAGATCATATAGATAGGCGCGATTGGCTGCGCCGCCGCGGCGCAGGATATGTAAAGCCTTTGTCGGTCGCTTCGCACAGTGTTCTGTCTACTCGCGATCAAGTCTTTGATTCGCATCACATGTATGCCTGTCGCTGAATTGCGACGCTGTGTCACCTCCTGTCACTTTTGCAATGACCGCCTGTCTGGTTGCACGGCGCGCTGGTCCGCTGCTGCGAATGCGTTGTGCCGCTGACGCCACAGGCAATCGTTCGCGAAAACGCCTGCGCAATCGCATTGCGGGCAAAGGCCAGGCCGTTGCAGCGCGGCAGCTTTGGTTCCTTAACATTGCGTACTGTCGTGCTATCGAGACATTACGCCGCCCCGCAACGGTCTCTTATACTGGCGCGCGAGCGGCACACGCTGCAGCGCCGCTCACGGCGACATCTGTCGCGTGGGTCGCTGCAGATTGTGATCGCGTTAACGGTAAGCACAGGGTGGTGCGTTCACTATGATTCGTTACTCTGCAGCGCGAATGTCCAAACAGGCATGATATTGAATCAGCGGTCAGGGAATGGCCGTGCCGGCATTCAGGCAGCACAACGGCTCATGGACGCGACATGGATAAGGTGTCCGAGGTGACCGAGATGAACAGACGAAATTTATGGACAAAACTCGCGCTACGTGAAGTCGCGCTCGCTGCCACACTTGCGCTGCTGGCCGCCTGCGGCGCCAGCGGCGATGGCGTCAGCATTGGCACCGGGCAGGACCCGGACCCGGTCATTCTCGATTTTCCGGTCGCTTACGTTCGTGCGCCACTGCCGATGGACGACCAGGGCAATTTCCAGCCATCCGACGTACGCGAGCTGATTACCTTCGATTTCGGTGCTGATCTGTATTTCCGTGATCGCGCCTCGCCCAGTGCGCTCGCTGTCAATATCACCGAACGCGAGACCAACGGCCTTGGCGCGGTTCGCGATCTTGAGATCGCCTACGACGGCTCGAAGATACTGTTCGCGATGCGCGGACCGGTTGACCTGAATCTGGCACTCGACGATGAAGACCAGCCGACCTGGAATATCTGGGAATACGAGATTGCGAGTGACACCCTGCGGCGCGTGATCGCCTCCGACCTGACGGCGGAAATCGGTCACGATGTCGGACCGCACTACCTGCCGGACGGTCGCATCATCTTTTCGTCGACGCGCCAGCTGCGCTCCAATGCCGTGTTGCTTGACGAAAACAAACCGCAATTTGCCGCCCAGGATGAAGACCAGAACGAAGCTGCGTTCGTGCTGCATGTAATGAATGCGGACGGCACGGCGATCGAACAGGTGTCGTATAACCAAAGCCATGACTTCGACGCGACCGTCATGGCCAATGGCCAGGTGGTCTTCAGCCGCTGGGATCACGCCGGCAGCAACGACGCGATCAACCTGTATCGCATGAATCCGGATGGCTCACAGCTCGAACTGCTGTACGGCCAGAACAGCCACAACACCGGCAGCAACGGCCAGACCGTGCAATTCCTGCAGCCGCGGGAGCTGGAAGACGGACGCGTATCAGCGCTGATCAGGCCGTTCACGGACACTGATGACGGCGGCGATATCGTTGTGATCGATACACCGACGTTTCTCGAGAACACGCAGCCCAATCGCGATAACGCGGGCCTGCCTGGCCCGGCGCAGGTTTCCGCGACGATCAACAACGTGCTGACCGAAACGGGCGTACCGTCTCCCGGCGGCCGCTATCGTGCGGTGTTCCCGATTCAGGACGGCACCGGCCGCATCCTGGTCAGCTGGAGCCAGTGTCGCCTGACCGACGTGACGCCGCCGCCAGCCGGCGAGTTGCCGCGCATTTATCCCTGCACGACCAACAATCTCGCGAATACGGCGCTGGTAGAGGCGGATCCGGCTTACGGGATCTGGATGTACGACCCGCGCGACAACACGCAGCTGCCGGTCGTGCCACCCGAAGATGGCTTCGCCTATACCGAGATCGTTTCCGCAGATCCGCGGCTGGCGCCGCCTGTCATTCTTGACAGCGAGAATCGCTTTGACGCCGATCCCGATCTTGTCACTGAAGACGCGGCCGTTATCAGCATTCGCAGCGTTTACGATTTCGATGGCGGTGCCGTCGCCAATATTGCTGCGCTCGCGGATCCGCGCTTGACGACCGCATCGCAACGACCGCGTCGCTTCCTGCGCATCGTCAAGGCAGTGTCGTTGCCCGATGAAGACCTCGTCGACCTCGACAACACCGCGTTTGGTCGCAGCACCGAACAGGGCATGAAAGAAATTGTAGGCTACAAGGCGATCGAGCCCGATGGCTCGATCATGGTGAAGGTCCCGGCCAACGTCGCGCTGGCTGTCAGTGTGCTGGACGAGGACGGTCACCGTATCACCGCGCGCCACCAGAACTGGCTGCAGCTGCGCCCGGGCCAATTGCTCGAGTGCAATGGTTGCCATATCGCGCAGGGCGGCATCTCGCATGGGCGCAGCGATGCGTTTGCGTCTGCCTGGGCCGGTGCGCAGGCGGTCAGCGCGCCGTTCCCGAACACGCGCGCTGAGTTCCAGGTGCTGGAGCTCGGCGAAACCATGGCGCAGGTGCGCACCCGGGTCAGTTGTGAAACGGACTGCGCGGCGCTCGAGCCTTCAGTCGATATCGTCTACGACGATGTCTGGACTGATGAAGTGGCGGCCGCGCGCGCGGTCGATGCCAGTTTCAGCTATTCGTACGCGGATCTGACGACGCCGGTGCCGACCAGCCTGAACTGCCTGCTGCAGGGCTGGTCCTCGAACTGCCGCATTGTTATCAACTACGAACAGCACATTCATCCGCTGTGGGCCGCGTCGCGGCCGGTACTGGATGGCAACGGCGACCCGGTGCTGGACGCCAACGGTATGCCGGTCACGAACGACTGCGTAAACTGTCATTCGCCCGTGGACGACCAGAACGCACCACGCGTGCCCGCCATGCAGCTTGATCTGGCAGACGGCTTGTCGCCGGATGAAGCCGATCACTTCAACAGTTACCGTGAATTGTTGTTCCCTGATAACGAGCAAGAGCTTAATATGGGCGCACTTCAGGATCGGCTGGTACAAAATGGCGTCGACGCTGACGGTAATCCGATCTTTGTAACGGTAACCGTTAACCCGTCGATGCGGGTCGCCGGTGCGAATGCATCCGACCGTTTCTTCAGCCGCTTCACGCCGGGGCAGAGTCACGCAGGCTATATGTCGGCAGCAGAGCTACGTTTGATCGGCGAATGGCTGGATATTGGAGCGCAGTACTACAACAATCCATTCGACGTGCCGCAAAACTAAGGAACCCGCAATCAGTCTTTGTTCACATGCCTGGCGCCATCAGCAAGCAGCGACACTCGCCATACTCGGCGCGCTGCTTTGTGTGCTGCTGTTCACCACGCCGGCGAGCGCGCAGGATTCGCGGGCACTGGTTACGGTGGCAGACCCGTTCCTCGAACTGCACACCGGCCCCGGGCGTGGCTACCCGGTTTTTCATGTCGTTGATCGTGGCGACGAAGTTGAGCTGATAAAACGGCGCACCGACTGGTTCCTGGTGCGTATCGAAGATGGCCGTGAAGGCTGGGTACGCAGGGCGGAGCTTGAGCGCACGCTGCAACCAAGCGGTGCGACCGTCGATTTTGAAGATGCAGAACTGGCCGATTTCACAGACTCTCGCTGGGAGGCCGGCATGCTGGCCGGTGATTTCGGCGGCGCCAACATTATTTCGGTTTACGGAGGTTACTCGCTTAACCGGCATGTCGGCGTCGAACTGTGGGGTTCGCAGATCCTTGGCAATTTCTCGAACGGCTGGATGGCGAGTGTTAACGTTATCCATGAGACGTTTCCGGACTGGCGTATTTCGCCGTTCTTTACATTGGGTACGGGCTACGTCCACACCAGTCCGAAATCGACAATCGTGCAAAGCAATGACCGCACCGATCAGCAGGCGCACGCGGGTGCGGGTTTCAGGATTTACACCACTCGGCGCTTCATTCTGCGCGCGGAATACAAAAGCTACGTGGTCTTTACAAGCCGCGACGACAACGAGGAAGTAGAAGAATGGAAAGTCGGATTCGCGTTCTTTTTCTGATCCTGCTGGTAGCGACTACCAGCGGCTGCGCGGCGACGCGCAATCTGTTCGGTATGGGTCGCGAATCGGCGCCGCCACCGGCGGAAGATCCTGGCCAGGTGATTGAACCGCAGGTCGAGCGTCGCGATATTCGCGAAGCCGATATCGACACCGAAAACTTTGAGATTGGTGCCTACGTCGGCCTTATGAGCGTTGAGGATTTCGAATCGAATGTCGTCTACGGCGCGCGGCTCGCGTACCACGTGACGGAAGGGTTCTTTGTTGAGGGTACGCTCGGCCAGACAGATGCCGGTCTGACGAGCTTTGAGCGACTGAGCGGCGGTGCGCCGTTGCTTTCGGACAGTGAGCGTCGCTTCACCTATTACAACCTGAACCTCGGCTACAACATCCTGCCGGGCGAGGCTTTCGTCGGCGAGAACCGCGCATTCAACAATGCGCTGTACATCACCGCCGGACTGGGTTCGACCCGCTTCGCCGGTGACGACCGTTTCACGGTTAACTTCGGCGCCGGCTATCGCTTCCTGCTGACCGACTACATCGCGCTCCACTTCGATGTGCGCGATCACCTGTTTGATATTGACCTGCTCGGCGAAGAGAAAACAGTTCACAACCTCGAGGGCCATCTCGGCCTGACGGTGTTCTTCTGATACAGGGTTCACAGTTGCCGGGCACGGCGACGGGCTAAGCTTATGAATATGGCAAAAATACTGGCAAAAACGGCAAGATTCCTGCTGGTCGCGGTAGTTCTCACGGGCGCCAGCGGCTGCAGCAGCATTGAGCCCTGGGTCAAGCCCTATGAGCGCGACCGGCTTGCGGATCCCATCATGTTCCTCGATGCCAACCCGGTATCGACGTCTTACATGCAGCACGTCTTTGAAAGTCGTGAAGCCGCACGCGGTGGTGAAGGCGCGGCAGGCGGCGGCTGCGGCTGTAACTGAGCAACATGGTGATGCGTACGGCCCGCCTACTCGTTTTTATACTGTTGCTGGCAGCTCTGCCGGCCACGGCCGGCGTATTGCCTGACGATCGCGCCGATGTCCTGTATCACCGCTATGACGGCGGCGGCGTCACAATCGACGGTCCCTCCGTGTTGATGCGTAAGAAGGTCGGCAAGAGCTTTTCAGTGGTCGGTAACTATTACGTCGACATGGTCAGCTCTGCTTCCATCGATGTCGTCACGACGGCCAGCCCGTACACGGAAGAACGCAAGCAGTGGTCGCTCGGCATGGACTACCTGCGCGGCAACACGACGATGAGCGTCGGCTACACGAACAGCGTTGAAAGTGACTTCGATGCCAAGACCTGGAGCCTTTCCGTCAGCCAGGACATGTTCGGTGACCTGACAACGCTGACCCTGAGTTATGCGCTGGGCGATGACCTCGTCGGTCGCGCAGATGACGACACGTTCGAGCGTGACAACAAGCGCCAGCACTACGGCGTCGCGCTGTCGCAAATCCTGACACGCAACCTGATTACGACCCTGAATTTCGAGACGGTGACGGATGAAGGCTTCCTGAATAATCCGTATCGCTCGGTGCGCTATGCCGACAGTTCGAGTGGTACCGGCTACAGCTACGAACCGGAACTGTACCCGCGGACCCGCAGCAGCAATGCCGTCGGCCTGCGGGCGCGTTATTTTTTGCCATACCGGGCCGCGATCCAGGGTGAATACCGCTTCTTTACGGACACCTGGGAAATCAATTCGCATACCGTCGCGGCGGCCTACGTGCACCCGCTCGGTCCATGGACTTTCAGCCTGAAGTATCGCTGGTACGACCAGACCGGTGCGTCTTTTTACAGCGACCTGTTTCCACGCGCCGAAGCGACCAACTTCCGCGCCCGTGACAAGGAACTCAGCGCGCTTACCAGCAGCACGGCGGTTGCCGAAGTGACCTATGAGTTCCTGAAAAATGGCTGGAACTTCATCGACAAGGGCAGCGTGACGGCTTCTTTCAGCCGGCTCCATGTCGACTACGATAATTTTTCCGACCTCACTGCGGGCGCCGCGCCGGGCAGCGAGCCGCTGTACCAGCTCGACGCCAACGTCATCCAGGTTTTCTTCTCGCTCTGGTACTAGCCCGGTCGCGAGCCGGCAGCTGCGGCCCCACATCGCTGCTGTGCCCGATCCACCCGGGTTTCCGATGCAAGCCGGCCATGCCGCCGCCGTGACGGTGCGGGTTCGCAATACTCTGCCGCGGAATCGTGCTCGCCAGCGAGCCGCCGCCCAGGCCCCACGCCGCAAAGACCGCCAAAAAACCGTACAATGCCTCTTTTTCAGTCGCAGGCAACGGAGCAGCTATGGGACGTCTTAGCGGTATCGCCCGTCGCGAAGCAAAGCATGCCGCGATGCAAACCCTGTCGTCAGCCGAGATTTCGGCCGCAACCGGCGTCGCCGCCGATTTGCGGGGCCGCCCGGGGAAGCGCCAGGTAACCGTCCTGTCGTCGCGGGCGTGGCAGGCAGCCTGCGCTGAACTCGGCAAGCAGCTGCCGTGGACCCTGCGCCGCGCGAACCTGCTGGTCGATGAGCTCGACCTGCCGCAGTCCGCCGGTGCGGTCATCGCAATTGGCGGCGTGCGCCTGCAGGTGACGATGGAAGTCGCTCCCTGCTCGCGGATGGAAGGTCAGCAGGCCGGGCTGCAGAAAGCGCTGACGCCGGACTGGCGGGGTGGCGTTGCCTGCACGGTGCTGCAGGGCGGCAGCGTCGCACTCGGCGACGATGTCGATGTACTCGACGCCGACTAGCGAGCATTGACTTTGTATATTCTGTTACTCGTCGTGATCGTCGTCGTCGCAACAACGGCGATCCTGTTCAATCGACTGGTCCGCGATCGCAACCGGGTCGATGCCGCGTGGAGCGATATCGACGTACAGCTGCAACGTCGTCATGACCTGATTCCGCAGCTTGTCGAGGCAGTCAAACACTACGCCGCCTATGAAAAGGCAACGCTCGAAGCGGTGACCGAGCTGCGCAATGCGGCAGGCAAGGTACAGGACGTCGAGCAACGCGGCGCGATCGAAGAACAGGTCGGCAAGGGCATCAACAAACTCCTGCTGCTGGCGGAGAATTACCCGGACCTGAAGGCCAGCGCGAATTTCCTGAAGCTGCAGCAGGACCTTGTTGAAACCGAGAACTATTTGCAGTTCGCGCGCCGCTTCTACAACGGCGCAGTGCGCGCCTTGAACACGCGGGTTGAATCGGTACCGCACAACATAATCGCCAACGCGTTCGGCTTCCGGCAGCGCGAATTTTTCCAGAAGGCGTCTGACGACGTGGCCAATGTGCCACTCGTCAACCTGGGGTCGGTCGAGTGAATCGGTTTCTGTGGCTACTGGTCATGCTGCCTTTTGCAGCGCTGTGTGACGAGCGCATCCTAAGCTATCACGACGATATCCTGGTGCGTGCTGACGGCGTTATCGAAGTGACGGAAACCATCACGGTGCGTGCGGAAAACGAGCAGATTCGGCGCGGCATCTATCGTGACTATCCGACTCGTTACAAGGATCGATTCGGTAACAACGTCATCGTCGACTATCAACCGCTGTCCGTGCTGCGCAACGGTCGTGCCGAGCCGTTTCACAGCGAAGACTACAGCAATGGCGTGCGCACCTATTTTGGCAGTGCCAACGTCATGCTGGAACCCGGCGAACACACCTACGTATTTCGCTACGACGCCGGGCGCATGCTCGGGTTCTTCGAGGAACGGGACGAGCTCTACTGGAACGTGACCGGCAACGGCTGGGGCTTTCCTATCGACAAGGCATCCGCGAACGTGCGTTTCGAATTCGCCGTTGATGCTGCAGATGTCGGTGTCGATGCATGGACCGGCCGCCAGGGCGCGGACGGCAAGGCCTACTCAGCATCGTCGGCTCACGGCGAAGCGCAGTTCATGACGAACAAGCCGCTGGCAGCCACTGAAGGCTTCACGATACTCGTCAACTGGCCAAAGGGATTGGTTGCAGAGCCAGGCGACTGGCAGCGATTCCTGTGGCTGCTGCAGGACAACCGCTCTTTGCTGACGGCGCTTGCCGGCCTGCTGCTGATGTTTGCCTATTACCTTTTCGTCTGGCGTCGCTTCGGGCGCGATCCTGAACCGGGCGTAACGTTTACCCGCTATGAACCGCCTGCCGGCTTCTCGCCGGCGTCTCTGCGCTTCATTCAGAAAATGGGTTACGACAACAAGGCATTTACGGCCGCTGTCGTGAACCTCGCGGTAAAAGGGCGCCTGCGAATCGAAAAAACCGGCAAGGTTTATTCCCTGATCAGTGAGCAGGCACCGACCGCTGCAGGGCCGCTGGCAAAGGGCGAACAGGAACTGCTTGATGCGTTATTCGCGGTGACCCGACGTGTGAAACTCGACGACAAGAATTATAAGATCATGGGCGCGGCGCGCAGTGCACACCGCAAGTCGCTGCAGGCTGATTACCGGCAGCGTTACTTCCAGACAAACGGCGCCATGAACATTCCGGCAGCGCTGATTTTTATCGCAACCCTCTTACTCGTATTCGGCGGCAGCAAGCCGGCGCCGCTGGCGATAGTGGCGGTCGTCGCCATGGTCATTGTGATGGCGGTGTTCGCTTATTTGCTGAAGCGGCCGACAGGCATCGGCCGGCGCGTGCTGGATGAAACGGACGGCTTCCGCGAGTACCTGGAGATCGCCGAGAAGGACGAACTCAATCTGCGTAACCCGCCGGAGAAGACGCCGCAGCTGTTCGAAGCGTACCTGCCGTTTGCGCTCGCGCTCGGCGTCGAGCAGAAATGGGCGGAGCGTTTTACCAAAGTGTTTGAGCAGCTGCGCGGCCCGGACGGCAGACCGTACCAGCCGGCGTGGTACAACGGCGCCTGGAATAACCTGTCGCTGAGCTCGCATACCGCCAGCATGTCGAGTGGCTTGAATTCGGCGATCAGCTCATCAATGACCGCACCCGGATCTTCGTCGGGCAGCAGTGGTGGCTCCTCGGGTGGTGGTGGTGGCGGTGGTGGTGGCGGCGGCTGGTAGCGCCATTGAACGACCACCGTATGCCCCTGTCCTAACAACAACTCGCTAACAGGAAAAAATCTTGTCTCAGTACGCCTACCAGCGCCAACCGGTGCAGGACAACAGCACGATACCTACCGTTATTTTCGTCTTGCTGGTTGCGAACGGGCTGGCTTACGCGGCGCAGCAGTTTTATCCGAATCACCTGTTGTACTTTATGGCGCTGTGGCCGACGTCGTCGCAGGCGCCGCCTTTTGAGATCTGGCAGCTGCTGAGCTACGGTTTCCTGCACGGCAGTCCGGGCCATATTTTTTTCAACATGTTTGGCCTGTGGATGTTTGGCCGCGACATCGAGAGGCTACTCGGCGCCCAGCGCTTTGCGATCTATTACCTGACCTGCGTGGTGGGCGCGGCGATTGTGCAACTCATCGTTGCCAAGCTGCAGGGCGGAGTCTATCCAACGATCGGCGCATCGGGCGGTGTGTTCGGCCTGTTGCTCGCCTACGCGATGTTTTTTCCGAACCGCACCGTGATGTTGCTGTTTCCGCCAATTCCGATGCGCGCGAAGTATTTCGTGCTGATCTACGGCCTCGTCGAACTGTACCTTGGCGTCAGCGGCCGTTCGCCAGGGGTCGCAAATTTCGCGCACCTTGGCGGCATGCTGTTCGGCTTTGGCCTGCTGCAATACTGGCGCGGGCAGCGGCGCGCGTGAGTTACAGCGATTCGGGCAGGTATCCGCGCCGTCAATTTCTGAAGCACGTTGCTGCAGGCAGTGCCGCAGTCTGCGCACCGTCTATCCTCGTGGGATGCGCAACGCCGCCGGCGCCAGCCAGCAGTCCTCCGCTGCCGCACAATCCGTTCCTCAGCTGGTTTGGCGTCGATCAGTCGGCTCTGGCGCGCGTCATGTCGGAACTAACGGGCCGCGGTGCGACGGATGCGGATATTTATCTGCAGCATCGCCGCAGCCACAGCCTGCGGCTGGCCGACGGTGTCGCCGAACTGCCTGCGCTGGCGATCGAGCAGGGTGCCGGTCTGCGGGTCGTCGTCGACGGTCGGACCGGTTTCGCGGCGACGGCGGACCTGTCGCTGGAGGCCATGCTGGGCGCGGCTCGTGATGCTGCGCAGCTGGCAACCGGCAGTCCGGCCACCGCGCCGGCGCGCTTTGTCGATGCGCCGATGAACAACGATTTTTACGACATAGCCACGCACTGGTCTGAACTGGCTGACGAGCGGCGCTGGCCGATCCTGCAGCAGGCGGCCGCCGCGGCCTACGCGGCGGAACCGTCGATCAGCAAGGTGACCGTCGATTGGCAGGATTCGGACGAACGCATTCTGATCGCAACGCTCGATGGCCGACTGCATACGGATTACCGTCCGCTGACCCGCCTGAGCGTGCAGGTCGACGTGCAGCGCGGCAGCGAATTGCACAGCGGTTTCGCCAGCGTTTCGGCACGGCAGGGCATCGCCTGGTATGACGCGGCACGCACCGCCGACGTAGCGAAGCGCGCGGTCGAGCGGGCGCAGCTGCGTTTCGATGCCCGGCAGCCGCCGCTGGGCGAGATGCCCGTCGTCCTCGCTGCAGGCACGAGCGGTATCGTGCTGCACGAAGCGCTGGGCCACGCACTCGAGGCAGATTTCAGCCTGCCAGGCACAGGCCCGTATGCGGGCCAGCTTGGCGAACAGATTGCGGCACCGATCGTCACGCTGGTCGACGACGCAACGATGCCGCACGAACGCGGTGCGCTGAACATTGATGACGAGGGTACCGACGGTCAGCGCACGGTGCTGATTGAACGCGGCATTCTCCGTTCGTTCCTGCATGACCGGTCGTCAGCCGCAGCCGCTGGCGTCGCGCCAACCGGATCCGGGCGCCGCGAATCGTTTCAGCACGCGCCACTGCCACGCATGAGCTGCACGCAGATCGTGAATGGCAATGATTCGATCGATGATCTGCTGCTTGCGGCCGGTCGCGGTGTGCTGGCGGAAACGTATTCAGCGGGCCAGGCAGATCCGGCCAGCGGCGACTTTACGTTCAGAATCAATACGGGCTGGTTCATCCAGGATGGCAAGCGCAGTTTTCCGGTTCGCGACCTGGCCTTGAGCGGCAACGGACCCGAACTGCTGCGAAACGTGCAGCAACTGGCGAATGACGGCCGCATGGACGAAGCAGGCTGGACCTGCGGCAAGCGTGGCCAGCGAGTGCCGGTATCGCACGGCATGCCAAGCGCACTGGTTAGCGGCTTGCGAATCGATGAATAGACTCAGCAAGCTGTGCATTCTCGCGCAGCGAATCCTGCAGCAGCGCGACACCCGACGATGAATATCTGGGTAGATGCCGACGCCTGCCCGGTGGTGATCAAGGAGATCCTGTTTCGGGCTGCGGATCGTACGAAGATCGCGTTGACACTGGTTGCCAACCAGCCAATCAGCGTGCCGCGCTCGAAGTACATCCGCACGGTGCAGGTGGGGTCCGGTTTCGACGTAGCGGACGATGAGATCGTCAAGCGCACTGCTGCCGGTGATCTCGTGATAACGGCGGACATTCCGCTGGCGGCCGAAGTCATCGCCAAAGGCGGCCATGCGCTGAATCCGCGCGGAGAGCTGTACACTAAAGAGAATATTGGCGCACGCCTGAACATGCGCGACTTCATGGACACGATGCGCGCGAGCGGTATCAATACCGGCGGCCCGCCGCCCATCAGCAAGTCGGACCGGATGGCTTTCGCCAATCACCTGGATCGCCTGCTCGCCAGTGCGGGCTGACGCGCGGCTGCTACTGGTTGCTGAACGGTCAGCACCACAGCGCCAAACAATCGACAATTCGCGCCGAACGCACAGCGCCTGACTAATCCTCACATGGGAGAGCGACGATGGACGACAGAGAAAAAGGCGCGATAGCGGCACTGCCCGCGATACTCACTTACCTGATGAATGAGCGCCGTCCCAAGCAGGATGACACCAGCGATCCTGCGTGGCGGACGTTGTTCGAAGACGCCAATTACCTGGCCGAGCGCTTCGGTGGGGTTTTCGCGCGAGCGCAGCGGGACTAATATCGGTCCTGGCCGAGTGCCGCGCGAAGAGGTTCGATAAGTGCAGGGCGATACGCCTTGTCGTCGCAGATCACAGGGGAAGAAAATGTCGGAAGAAACGCCAAAAATCGATCAACGGGTTTTCGATCTTTACGATGAGTACTGCCACGGTCGTATTGATCGTCGCGAGTTCCTGCAGCGCGCCGCCGCGATTACGGTCTACGGCGTTTCAGCGTTGTGGATGGCGCAGGCACTACTGCCGCGTTATGCCGAGGCGCAAACCATTTCTTTTACCGACTCGCGAATTTCGGCGACTTACGTCGAGTACCCGTCGCCCGGTGGCACCTCGGGCGACATGCGCGGCTACCTGGTAAAGCCGGAAGGCGAGGGGCCGTTTCCCTGCGTTCTGGTCATGCACGAGAACCGCGGACTCAATCCGCACATCGAAGACGTTGCGCGCCGCGCGGCGGTCGCCGGCTTCCTGGCGCTGGCGCCGGACGGCCTGGCGCCGGTTGGCGGCTATCCAGGCAACGACGACGATGGCCGCAACCTGCAGCGCAATCTCGACCCGGAGCAGCTCGCCCGCGACATGGTGAACAGTGCGCGCTATCTGCGCAACCATGCGCTGTCGAACGGCAAACTCGGCGCAACCGGCTTCTGCTGGGGTGGTGGCATGGCAAATCGCCTGGCGGTCACTCTGGGTGACGAGCTGGCAGCCAGTGTGCCGTTTTACGGTGCCGCGCCAGCCACGCGAGGACGTGCCAAAAATCAAGGCCGCCATGTTAATCATCCACGCGGGGACCGACCCCCGCATCAATGCCATGTGGCCGGACTACGAAGCCGCGCTCAAAGCGAACAACATCAATTACGAAATGGAAATGTACGAGGGCACCCTGCATGGCTTCCACAACAACTCGACGCCGCGTTTCAACGAAGCGGCGGCGGCGCTCGCCTGGAACAGGACGATAGGCTTTTTTCGACGTCACCTGGCAAGCTAATAGAGCTGTAGATAACAGCTCTCCATGCTGTTGCTCCGCGCCGTGGTGTCGTGCACCGCGCTGCCGGATACGTAGAACTACGTGCCGGATGGTGATAATCGCTGATACCGCCCGCCACGCGAAATTCGGATCATCGGTGCGATGTAATTCCCGTGGAGATTCTAGTGACGCGCCGAGAAGACGCTCGCCTGGCTGCGCTGCTGCTGCCAGCTTTCGTAATTCTGCTGCTGACACTGCTGGGTGCCTGCGCCGTGCAGCCGACCGTGGCAGCGGATGTGAACTATCAAAACCGCGCTGCGATCGCCGCGATGCGAACGTACCGCGTCGAGTTTCGCGGCATGCCGGAGTTCCTGAAACCCATGTTGCGCGACGAGGCGAGCAGGGTACTCGCAGAGCATGGCCTGGACTACACGGAAGGCGACGCGCATGCGGTGCTGCTGATGGAGTTTGAGAACCGGCCGATGCCGTCAGTGATGGCGGCAACGGGCAAGGACTCACGCGACTTGCCAGCCGATCAGCAACCGATCGCCGCGCGCTTCGATGCCCGCGTAGCCGTAGAGCTTAGCGACAGCGTTTCCGGCGAACGCCTGTGGGCGGGCACGATGTCGCGACCTCACTACGTCACGGAAGGTGCGTACATGCATGAGCCGCCCGCACGGGTCGCGATGCGTGACGCCTTTCGCCTGATTTTCGCGGACCTGCCGAACCGCCTGGCAACTATCCCGATAACGGAATGAAAGCAGACTGCAGGCCTGCCTGTGCTGCGCGATTCGCAACCGGACGATGAGCCGGCGTTTCGCGTGTGGCTCAATGCTTGCTGCGTGGCTGTTAGTCAGAAAGGAATCGACTGCACCGGTCGATCGCTGAGACCAATCAGGGAGCGCGGTTCGGAGCAAAAAAACCGGCCTCAGCTTGCGCCCGTCGTATCGAAAATACTTGCAGGCACCGGGCGGGCCTTGCCGAGCGTCGACGACGCCCTATTTCTGCTTTGTCTTGCGCGGTTTCACTTCAAGGTTCAGAGCCGCGACAACGTGAGACCAGATCGCCGAATTAAAACCCATGCCGAGATGGGCGGCGTCAACTTCAATGTGGTTTACGTCGGCACTGTGATGATCGATCGCGGCCTGCCAGCTGACGACGGCATCGCTCTTGCTGTAAATCGCGGTGATCGGTTGCCGGATCGGACGCGACTCGCGATTGCTGATGCCTTCTTCGATCCAGTCGAGATCCATACCCTTCCTGCGAAAAAAGCGTGCGGCGGCCGTGTACTTCGGGCCACCGATGGTTGGTGAGCCCATTGTGATTACGCGCACGACAACATCGGGCAGATCGCGCGCCACTTCACGGGCAAGATAGCCGCCCAGGCTCCAGCCGATCAGCACGATATCCTGCCCGCTCGCGGCGAAGCGCTGCTGCACGCGTTCCTTGAAGCGATCACAGAGGTAAGGCACTGAGCCTTCGCCCCGGTAGGTGCCGCGCGGTTCGAATTCCCATGACGCATCGAGGTCCTCTGGCCGGTGCGGCATGTCGACGCCTGCGAGATTCGTGCCCAGCCCCCAGCCCTCCACATCGAAGCCCTGTCGATGCAGGTAGTGCCGCAATGGCAGCGTTGAAGCGTCACCGGCGCCGAAGCCCGGCGCAACGATGACAAGCGGTCCGGCGAAATCAGGGCGCGGTGCAAGCTGTGCGCCGATAAGCGGGCCCATCATTGTGGCCAGGTCGAAGGCGGTGCGTGTCTCCATCAACATGGAGCGTCGTCGCGGGGGAGAGAGCGCAGAAGTTGTCTTCGTCATCAGTTCACACGCCGCTTGCGTTAGGGCGACCGTCTTGTCGCGTCGCAAAATGGTGGGCCCGCCAGGACTCGAACCTGGGACCAAGGGATTCACGAACTCCACTCGTTTCCGAACGGCGTGGACTATCTCATCACCCTCAACCGAATTGTTAGGGGCGGGACGCTCTAGCCTGTTATTAAGAACACTGAAGTTCCCAGGTAGTCTCTGCACCTTCCGGCGGTGTACCGCCGGCTTGGCTCAGGGTTGCCATCGGCCACTGCCGAGAAGGTTTCCCTGAATTCATCCCGTTCGTGCTGCGCCTTTCAGCGCAGTAGCACCATTTTGATGAGTCCCCTGCTCTAACCAACTGAGCTACAGGCCCATTTCTGGGATCGCGAGTTTAGCAGATTCCCGTTTGCGAAAGCGACGGCTAAATGCCGCTGATTCCGCCAGTATCGGAACTGACTGCCGCTTGCGAGTGGCCGTTCCTTGCACGCATTGCAGTCTCGCCGGAGGCTGTCGCGAGCAGGCATCGGGACCCGCTATTGTGTTGCTGCACGGACAGGCAGGCGGTGCAGGGCAAGGCGGGCAGCGCAATGGCATCACGAATCGCGAAGATAAAAATTGCAGACAAAAAAAGGGAGCCGAAGCTCCCTTTTTCCTTGCCAATGGCGTCTAGAAGCCCAGCTTCACATCCAGGTAGTAGTTGATGCCGAGGTCGGTGTGCATGTCGGCAAAATAGCCAAAGCTGTCGTCAGCCAGCGGCGCGCGTTCGTCGGTTATGTTGTTGATACCGAGCTGCAGCCTGACCGAGGTGTCGTACCAGCCGTCCATTCGGTAATTCACGGCGAGGTTGTAGGTCGTCATCGTCGGAATCACGTAGTAGATCGGATTGTTGGTAAGCGGGTCGGCCAGCGTCAACGATGTCTGGATGAAGTCGCCGAGACGAACGCCGCTGATATTGGCGCCCCAGTCACCGCGGCTCCAGCCGACGCGAATCGTGTGCTTCTCATCGGCATTGCCGTCCTGGCGCACCAGGTTGGCAAAACCTACGACGGGCACATCGGCCGGCAACTCGCCGCTTTCCTGTGCTGCAACCAGCGGGCTGCCTTGCCACCTGCTACCTGCTCGTACTTGTCGAGGAATGCCGCGACATAGCGCAGGTCGAAGTTGCCGAGACCGGTATCGACGTTGTAGTAAATGCCAATGTCATGGCCGCGCACGATGCGTCGGTCCAGGTTTGCGTAGGTATCGTCGATCTGCTGCACGTCGCCAACCGGGCAAATGCCCGCGTCGAGGTAAATCTGTGCCTCTACAGGATCAAGGCCCGCGGCACTTTCACGAATCGCCGCCGGATTGCCGGTGACCGATGCGCAATTTGCGGCGCCCTGACCAAGGCGCAGCAGCAGGTCCAGCGCCGTGTGGTTTTCCTCGCCGAACAGGCCGATCGTGTTTTCCTTGTCGATCTCCCAGAAGTCCAGCGTGAAGGTCAGGTTCTCCGTCGGCTCGACGACAATACCGAAATTGGTATTGGTCGATTCTTCGGGCCGCAGATTCCGACTGCCGCCGGCCAGCCGCTGCATACCGTAGTTGCAGTCCAGCACGTCCTGGTTCGGGTCTGCGTACAGGCACACGTAGTCGTCACGGGTGTTGGAGCGCGCAACATCGCCTTCATTGACCGTCACGAGGTTGGGCACGCGGAAGCCCTGCGACCACGAGCCGCGCAGCAGCACCTGCTCGATCGGTCGCCAGCCGGCTGCCAGCTTGCCGACCGTGGTGTCGCCGATGTCCGAGAAATTCTCGTAACGCATCGCCAGCTGCAGGTCGAGATTCTCCAGGACCGGGATCTGCAGCTCACCGAACAACGAGGTAACGTCACGATCGCCCGCGCTGTCGAAGGACGGGCTTGAGTTCATGACGTCCGAGATGTTCGGAAAAGTATTCCCGCTGTTGTCGACGAAATTGATCGTGCCATCAAGCCGCGGATCACGATCGTCAACAAAGGACTCGGTGCGGAATTCGACGCCGCCCAGCACCGCGACCGGGCCCGCCGGCAGCTGGTACAGATCGTTACGTGAAATCTTGAAGTCGATCGTCTTCAGTTCGGTTTCATTGTCGCGACGCACCGTGATCAGTGCCCGTTCGATGTTGGTGTTAACCCGACCGCCAAACGGATTGAAGGCGGCAGGCGTAGGGTCATTCAGCGCTTCCTGCATCAGCGTATTGGAGATGCGGTTGAAGGTGACGTCTTCTTTCTCGGCACGCGACCACGAAACAGCCGTGTCCCAGTCCCAGTCGCC
>CAWDCR010000006.1:0-103495 GCA_963800915.1 uncultured Gammaproteobacteria bacterium | reverse complement strand
CAGGTTCTCGTCAAGGGCGGGGATTACAAGCCGGATGAAATTGCCGGCGCAAAAGACGTGCTGGCGGCCGGCGGCGAAGTGCGGGTGCTCGCGTTTCGCAAGGGGCATTCGTCGAGCCGCATTATTGACCGACTGCAGGACTAGCGCGCGGCTGACGCCGCTCTGCCAGCCAGGAAGCCTGATTCCGGATGCGCATTACCTACGTCGTTCTAACCTACCTGCTACTGCCGCTGTATATGCTGTACTGGCTGCTGCGCGGCATCATTAACAACAGTTACTGGGATCGCGTCGGCCAGCGCTTCGGCTTCGGCTTTCCACAGCTCGATGATGGCAGTATCTGGGTACACGCCGTCTCTGTTGGCGAAGTAACGGCCGCGGCGCCACTTGTGAACGATTTACTGCAGCGCTTTCCCGAGCGGCGCCTGCTGGTGACCACCGTTACCCCGACCGGCGCACAACGAGCGAAAGGACTGTTCGGCGATCGCATTGAACATTGCTACATCCCATTCGAGACGCCGTTCGCCGTCAACCGGTTTTTCCGCTCGGTCAGACCGGCTTTTGCGCTGGTCATGGAAACCGAAATCTGGCCAAACCTGTACCGCGGCTGCGGCATTCGCGACATCCCGCTGATTCTCGTCAGTGCGCGCATCTCGCCGCGCTCGGTCAACAACTATCGCAAGCTGCTGCCGCTGTTTCGCGAGACGTTGTCGCACGGCATTCTGATTGCCGCGCAGAGCGAAGCCGACGCCGAGCGCTTCCTGTCGCTGGGTGCCAGCAAGGAACGCACCTGGGTGACGGGCAACATCAAGTTCGATATCGAGATTCCTGCCGAACTGCCGCAGCAGGGCCGCGCGTTGCGTGCCGAACTGTGGCCGGGTCGGCCAGTCTGGATCGCTGCCAGCACGCATGACGGCGAGGAAGCCCAGGTGCTGGATGCTCACGCGAAGATTTGCGAACAGTTTCCCGCCGCATTGCTGGTGCTGGTGCCGCGGCATCCGCCAAGATTCAATACCGTGGCGGCATTGCTGGAAAAACGTGGCGTCAAGTTTGTTTCAAGAACGTCGGGCGCAACGCCTACTGCTGCAACGTCAGCCTTCCTGGTCGACACGATGGGCGAGTTGCCGCTGTTTTATGCGGCGAGTGATGTGGCACTGGTCGGCGGCACGCTGGAACCCATTGGCGGTCACAACCTGCTGGAGCCGGCGGGGCTCGGGGTGCCGGTAGTCACAGGTCCGCACCTGTTCAACACGCAGCAGATCGCGGACATGTTTGCCGAGGTCGGTGCCTCCACCCTGGTGAACAATTCGGACGAACTCGCGGCGGCGGTTATCGCCCTTTTGGAGCACCCGGACCAGGCGGCAGCTCAGGGCGCACTGGGACGCGCCATTGTGGCCCGGAATCGGGGTGCGCTTAAGCGGCTGCTGGTTTTGCTCGAGCCGCTGGTCAGCGACGCCGCTCACTGAGCGGATTCGCTCGGTACGCCGTATTCTTCCGGCAGCACTTCCTCGGGCGGCTTGCGGGCGCTCAGGTGCCGGTCAATCTGCTCGAGATCCTCGACCTTCAGCGTACCGGCGGCCTGCTTCAGGCGCAGTACGTTACCGACATAAACGTAACGGCTCTGATAGTAATTGGTAATTGCCGAGTACAGCGCGCGCTGCGAGTTAAGCACGTCGACAATGGTACGCGTGCCAACTTCGAATCCGGCCTGCGTGGCATCCAGTGCGGTGCGGCTGGAGGCCACCGCCTGTTGCAGCGCGTTGACGCGACTGATCTCGGATAGCACTCCGAGGTAAGCATCCCGAGTGGCTCGTTCCGTTTCACGGGTCACGCGGTTGAGCTGTTCGCGTGCGGCCCGGTGCAGGTAGACCGCCTCGCGCACACGCGATGACGTACGACCGCCGGCAAACAACGGCACCGAAACCTGCAGGGAAATCGAATCGCCCTGGTTGTCGGTGTTGAAATCCGGAATCGCAATGCCGTCGCGGGTCTGGTCCATGATGTCTGTTTGTGAATCACGATAATTGGCGACCAGGTCGATCGTCGGATAGTGACCGGTGCGGCGGAACGATATTTCGTCGCGGGCAACGCGCTCATCGAGCCGGCTTGCGACCAGCGACAGATTTTGCGACAGGGCAAGATCCGTCCAGCTGGCCTCGTCGCTCGGGTTCGGCGACGGCAGCGGGAAATCCTCGCCGGGCGCAGCCAGATCGGCTACGTATTCACCGGTGATTTCGCGCAGCAGTTCGCGCGCCGTGGCCAGCTCGCGCTTGGCGCCGATTTCCGCGGCGACGGACTGGTCGTACGCGGCCCGCGATTCCTGCACGTCGGTGATAGCAATGAGGCCAACTTCGAAGCGCTGGCGCGCCTGCTCCAGCTGGCGCGCGATGGCCAGGCGGTCGGCGTGAATGCTGGTCAAACGGTCCTCGGCAGCCAGCACGTCGAAATACCGTTGTGCGACGCGCACGATCAGGTCCTGCTGCGCCGCCTCGCGTTCGGCCTCTGCCTTGGCGACCAGCTTGTTGGCCTGTTTCAGGCTGACCAGCTGATCCCAGCGCAGGACCGTCTGCCGCAACTCCAGCTGCCAGCCGGTCGTATCGTCAGCGGATTCGAATGTGAGCGTATCGATGCCGCCACGATCCTGTACAACGCTGCGCCCGGATGACGACGACTTGCTTAACTGCGCGCCCGCGGTAATTTGCGGCAGCAGCGCGCTGCGCGCCTGCGGCACGGCTTCCATCGCCGCCAGGCGCCTTGATTCCGCTTCATGAATCAGCGGGTCGCTCTGCAGGGCCTGCTGGTACACCTCCAGCAATGAGGCGGCCTCGGCCGTCGACAGGCTGCCGGCAGTCAGGGCAAGGGCAGCGAGCCAGGTACTTTTGTAGTTATTCATTGAATGGCAATCCACGTCTGCGGCGCTGTTGTGCGCCAAGTGTTATGGTTCAGTATATCACTATATCAGTTGCTGGCAACGACGCCCAGCCTGAGCCTCAGTAACGAGGGATCGTCGGGTCCACTTCCTGTGACCAGGCATCGATACCGCCCGCGATGTTGACGACGTTAACAAAACCGGACTGAACCAGCAGCGCCGCTACCTGCGCGCTGCGCCGCCCGCCATGGCAGAGCACCGCTGTTGGCCGCAGCGAATCAAGTTCATCGAGTCGCAGCGGTACCTCGCTCATCGGAATATGCGTCGCCGTGGGAACACTGGCGATCTCCGTTTCCCACAATTCGCGGACATCCAGCAATTGCCAGAGTTCGCCCCCTTCCAGCCGCGCGACCCAGTCTTGCGGACTCATGTCTTCAAACACTGCATTTCCTCGTTCGTTCGTCCGGATCGCACTACCTGACGCCCTGGCGACGTTTCCGAACCCTGTCCCTGGGACAGATGCCGGCAGACGCCGTTCGGTTGCAACGGCCATTCAATCCGCGGACTTCTAAAATTGAAAGACGGGCGGTTCGCCGGCATTCTGCAGGCGGCCGAGCGATGTCTCAAACAGGCTGCGTGACTGCCAGCCGTCAGCGCCGTCGCGCGTGATCAATTTCGCTTCCATCACCGGCGCATCGCCAGTAACCAGAAACAGACGGCCGCCCGGCTTCAGCGCCAGCACCAGCCGCTCGTCGATCGTTGACAGCGAGCCGGTCACCGCTATTGCGTCAAAAAGGCCATCCGGCGGTCCGTCGGTGGCGGCATCGTGACGTTTGAGCGTCACGTTGTCGATCTGCAATTTCTCAAGGTTCGCGGCAGCAGAGTCCAGGAAATCCTGGTGGATATCGACGCTGATGACGTGGCGGGCAAGCGTCGCGAGACACGCCGTCAGGTAGCCACTGCCGGTGCCGATTTCGAGTACCTCATCCTCCGCCTCGAGCTGCAGCGCCTGCAGTAGCTTGCCTTCTATCATCGGGTACATCATGTGCTGCCCGTGACCCAGCGGAATCTCCGTTTCCGAGTACGCCAGCTCGCGGAACGCGGGCGGTACGAAGTCCTCGCGCGGCAGGGTCCTCAGCAGATCCAGCAACTGTGGCTCCGGGATGTCCCAGGTCCTTATCTGTTGATCGACCATCTGGTCTCGTGCGTTTGCCGTGTCCATGTTGCTGCCAGCCTGTAATATATTGAATATCTTGTATTTATTGACATCGAGGCGCTGTCCGGCAGGCGTCCCGTTGTGCCGCGGCGCGTTTCGGAATTATGGTGAATCAGCCCGGTGCGGAGCAAGCGCTACGCTATGCTTGAGTACAGCAATTTTGGCTACCAAGAGTACCTCGCATCCCGGCACTCAATGACATTTTTTCGAGTGCATAATAATAACAAACGGACAGGTCGTGACGCGCGTCGCGCGGCCCATGCCGAAGAGGACACGGCGAACCTTGCGTTGCGAGCAACCCATCAGCACTACCGTACCCGTTAAAAACTACCGTGCAAGCGAGCTTGCGGTGACGGCATCGTGGCGTTGAGCCCGTTGTCACTGCTGCTGGCCGCGCTCGCACTGCTGGCGATCGTCGCCGCATTCGTGTTTTTCCGCGGCCGGCGCGCCCTCGAGCGGCAACTTGCCGAGTTCAATAACGACCTGCTGGCGACGGCCGGCGACGCGTCCGTCGGGCGCCGCCTCACGCCGTCATCGCATACGTCGCTGTCCGACGTCGCATCGACGGTCAATCGGCTGTTCGATGCGCTGGCCGAGCGGGACGAAGAAATCCAGGATCGCGACCGGCTTTTCGCAGAATTCGCGCGCACCATCCCGGAAGTGGTGCTGATCCACGATGAGCGGATTCTGCTCGCCAATGACAGCGCGGCACGTCTTGTGGGTCTCAGTCGTGAGCAACTTGAGGGGCGTGAGGCTGCGGATCTTGTGAAACCCGCCTATCGCGCCCTGTTCCGCAAGACGATGTCACGCCGGCTGGAGGGCCAGAACGCCCAGGAACAACTCGAGATTCAGCTGATCGACGGGAACGACCAGGGCCTGTGGGTCGAAGCGCAAAGCTCGCCGATCGAATACCGCGGGCAGGCCGCCGTGCTCACCGTTGCGCGCGACGTCAGTTATCGCAAGAGCCTCGAAGTCAGCCTCAGCCGCTCCAAGCGGCAGGCGCAGTACACGCTGGAGTCCATCGCCGAGGGCGTGATTACGACCGACAACGAAGGTCGTATCGACTACATGAATCGCGCTGCCGAAAGCATGACAGGTACTGACCGCGAAGCTGCTGCCGGGCTGCGCGTCAGCGACGTGTTTTCACTGATCGACGAAGCCGACCGGCGCGCGCTCGGCGACCCGGTCGAGCGCTGTCTCGCCATGCGGCGTCGCGTCAACATGGGGCGGCGGGCCCTGCTGGTCAGCAGCGACATGCAGCACGAGCATTCG
Source organism: uncultured Gammaproteobacteria bacterium (assembly GCA_963800915.1). GTDB lineage: Bacteria > Pseudomonadota > Gammaproteobacteria > Steroidobacterales > Woeseiaceae > Woeseia. The sequence continues at coordinate 98,141 of CAWDCR010000006.1, read as the reverse complement.
GTGGAAATCACCGCATCACCGATCAAGGGGCCAGGTAACAGTATTACCGGCGCTGTCGTTGTGTTCCATGATGTCAGCGAGTTGCGCGGACTGACGCGGCAAATGAGCTACCAGGCCACGCACGACGCATTGACAGGACTTATCAATCGCCGTGAATTCGAACGTCGCCTGCAGGAAGGCATGGACCAGGCGCACTCGGAAGAGGTCAGCCACATTCTCTGCTACATGGACCTTGATCGCTTCAAGGCAGTGAACGACAGCTGCGGGCACCTGGCGGGCGATAACATGTTGCGCGAGGTCGCTACGCTGATCAAAGACCAGGTACGCGACTCGGACTTCGTAGGACGACTGGGCGGCGATGAGTTCGGAACCTTGCTCGCCCGTTGTCCCATCGACAAGGCGACGCAGATCGCCAGCGACATCTGCAATGCTGTTTCGGACTACCGTTTCGTCTGGCAGGACAAAATTTTCAATATCGGCATATCGATTGGCCTCGTACAGATTACCCAGGCAAGCGGCAATCTCGAGGACGTCGTCAGCGCAGCGGATTCGGCGTGCTACGTTGCCAAGCAGCGCGGCCGCGGCCAGGTGCACGTGTATTCGTCACGCGATGAGGCAATCGCGCGCGAGCGCGGTGACATCCAGTGGTTGCGGCAGATGCAGGCGGCGCTGCACGAAGATCGCTTCGAACTTGCCTTGCAGCCAATTATTGCGATTGGCGGCCAGGACAGTGGCCCGGCTTTCGAAGTCCTGTTGCGTATGCCGGACGAACACAATCGGCTGTCGAACACGGCGGAGTTCCTGCGCCCTGCGCAGCGCTACCAGCTAATGCCGCAAATCGATCGCTGGGTGGTCTCGGCGACCCTGGCCGCGCTCAACAGCGGTGAAATCCGCCTGCCGAAAGGTCGCAGTTGTTCGATCAATATCTCCGGTCAGACTCTGAATGACGAAGGCTTCCTGAACTTCGTCGTTGACTCGCTGGACCGCAGCGGCGTATCGCCGGGCAGTATCGCGTTCGAAGTCAATGAGTCGGTCGTTACCAGCGATGCGCAGAGCATCCAGCGTTTCATCGAGGTACTGCACGGCATCGGCTGCGAGTTCGCACTCGACGATTTTGGCTCGGGTCTCGGCGCTTTCTCGCGTCTCAAGACGCTGCCTGTCGACTACCTGAAAATAGATGGCGCCTACACCCGCAACCTGCTGACCGATGAGATCAACCAGGAAACGGTAACGGCGATGATCAAACTGGCTCGCACGATGCAGTTCCGGGTCATTGCCGAGCAGGTTGAGAACCAGAAGGACTTTGACTGGCTGCGCGAGCACGGCGTCGATTTCGTGCAGGGCAACTTCATCGATGAGCCGGCGATGCTGGGCAGCAGCGCGGCAGGTTCAGGCCGGTTCCGGGCACTGTCGCGCTAGTATCCCGGCGCCGCGCCGCCTGAATCAGTTAGCAAAAAGTTAGCAAAAAAAACCGCCGGCACTGAGGCCGGCGGTCATATCAAGCAGTGCGGTCTGCCTCGCCTTACAGCAATGGCACCATCAGCAGCGCCACGATGTTGATGATCTTGATCAACGGGTTGATGGCCGGTCCGGCGGTGTCTTTGTACGGATCGCCAACGGTGTCGCCGGTGATGGCAGCCTTATGCGCATCAGATCCCTTGCCACCGCAGTTGCCGTCTTCGATGTATTTCTTGGCGTTGTCCCATGCACCGCCACCCGTCGTCATAGAGATAGCGACGAACAGTCCGGTAACGATCGTGCCAAGCAGCAGGCCACCCAGTGCTTTCGGGCCGAGCAGCAGGCCGACGGCCAGCGGCACGAGAATCGGCAGCAGTGACGGTACGATCATTTCCTTGATCGCCGCCTTGGTCAGCAGGTCAACAGCGCGGCTGTAGTCCGGCTTGCCGGTGCCTTCCATGATGCCCGGAATCTCGCGGAACTGGCGGCGCACTTCCTGCACTACAGCCCCCGCGGCACGACCCACGGCCTCCATCGCCATGGCGCCGAACAGGAACGGTACGAGACCGCCGATGAACAGGCCAATGATGACAAGGTGATCCGACAGGTCGAAGCGCACCATGATGCCGGCAGTTTCGAGCGCATTGGTGTAGTCCGCGAACAGCACGAGCGCCGCGAGACCGGCAGAGCCGATGGCGTAACCCTTGGTAACGGCCTTCGTCGTGTTACCCACCGCGTCGAGCTGGTCGGTAATGTTACGAACTTCCGAGGGCAGTTCTGACATTTCTGCGATACCGCCGGCGTTGTCAGTGATCGGGCCGAAGGCGTCGAGGGCGACAATCACGCCGGTCATCGACAACATCGCGGTCGCAGCGATGGCGATGTTGTACAGGCCGGCGAGCGAGTTGCCTTCCGGTGCCAGCGCAAACGCGCCCCAGATGCTGGCGCACACGGCGAGAACGGGCAGGGCGGTCGCCTTCATCGAGATGCCGAGTCCGGCAATGATGTTGGTTGCATCGCCGGTCAGCGAGGCTTCCGCGATGGTTCTAACCGGTTTGAAATTGGTACCGGTGTAGTACTCGGTGATTACAACCATTGCCCCTGTTAATGCGAGTCCGATCAGCGCCGAGCAGTAGATGCCCATCGCGTTGCCGGAACCGCCCATCATCATGTTGGTGATAGGGTAAAACGCGATACCGGCGAGCACGCCAGCAACGATCATACCTTTGTACAGCGCTCCCATAACCTTGCCGCCGTCAGAGGTGCTGACGAAGAAGGTGCCGATGATCGACGCGATAATCGAGACGGCGCCGAGCACGAGCGGGTAGATGATGGCTTCGGGACCCATCGTCTGTGCAACCAGGCTGCCGAGCAGCATCGTTGCAATGATCGTGACCGCGTAGGTTTCAAACAGGTCAGCCGCCATGCCGGCGCAGTCGCCCACGTTGTCGCCCACGTTGTCGGCGATGACGCCCGGGTTGCGGGGATCGTCTTCCGGAATACCGGCCTCGACCTTGCCCACGAGATCGGCGCCAACGTCAGCACCTTTCGTGAAGATGCCGCCGCCAAGTCGCGCAAAGATCGAAATGAGTGAGCCGCCGAACGCGAGGCCGATGAGCGCGTGAATCGCATGGTCGGTCGTTTCGCCCATCGACGTCAGGATCAGGTAGTACGCAGCAACGCCGACGAGACCCAGGCCCACCACGAGGAGGCCGGTGATCGCGCCGCCGCGAAACGCCACATTCAGCGCCGCGTTAACACCAACCGTCGCTGCCTGCGCGGTACGTACGTTGGCGCGTACGGAGACGAACATGCCGATGTAGCCGGCAAGCGCCGAGAATATAGCGCCGATCGCGAAGCCGATGGCGGTCAGCCAGTCGAGTGCGAATCCGAGCACCACGAACAGCACGACGCCGACAAGGCCGATCGTCTGGTACTGCCGGTTCATGTAGGCGCCTGCGCCTTCCTGGATCGCCAGCGCGATCTGCTGCATCCGCTCGTTGCCGGCGGGCTGCTTCAGAATCCACTGCGTGGATATAAGGCCGTACAGAATGGCGGCAATACCTGCTCCTATCGCCAGCCAAAGTGCCAACTCGTTAGTCATGCGTTTGTCTCCTGGTCTTAAAGTCCCCACCGCAGCCCGAATGCGCTGCAGCGTGTTTCTGGTATTTGGTTTGCTCAGGCGGCGCGCGCCCGGCCCGACCGGCGGGCGGCTGCCACAACAGGCAGCGCGTCACACAGCCGTAACCAGCCGCGGCTGCGCCGCGGGCTCAAGTAATGCAATTTTTGGCGTTATTGTTTTCGTTGCCGGGAGCAAAAGCCCCCGATCTGGCCAAGCCGCTGGCCGCGAAAGCGCGGCATCATACCACAAATTTGTCGTTCAGCCGCTTCTTGACGGGCAGGCCCTTGAGGCTCACATACTTCGGTAAGCCATTGATATATGGGGGGTAATCTTCGCCTTTGATCAGCGGTAACAGGTACCGGCGGGCCGCCTCGGTGATGCCGAAGCCATCCTTCGTTATATAGCGCCGCGGCAACATCTTTTCCTTGTTGGCGACCTTCGATAACGGCGCCTCCTCGATGCGCCAGCGATACGGCTTGTCTGCCACGCGCTTGATAACCGGCATCACCGCGGTCTTGCCGGCCAGCGCGAATTTCACGGCGGCACGGCCGACCGCATAGGCCTGCTTAACGTCAACCGCCGAGGCGATGTGCCGCGCCGAACGCTGCAGGTAGTCGGCGACCGCGTAGTGATACTTGTAGCCAAGTTCTTCGCGCACCATGTTCGCCACGACCGGCGCCACGCCGCCGAGCTGCGCGTGGCCAAACGCATCGCGCGTGCCGGCTTCCGCGAGAAATTTGCCGTCCTTGTAACTGGCCCCTTCGCTGACCACGATGACGCAATAGTCGTATTTCTCGACGCAGGCCTTGACGCGTTTCATGAACGCCGTCTTGTCGAACGGGATTTCCGGGAACAGGATGATGTGCGGCGCATCGCCAGGCGCCGAGCCGGCAAGGCCGCCTGCCGCTGCGATCCAGCCGGCGTGTCGGCCCATTACCTCGAGAATAAAGACCTTGGTCGAGGTCTTGGCCATCGACAGCACGTCCAGCGCGGCCTCGCGTGTCGAGACAGCAACGTACTTCGCCACCGAGCCGAAGCCGGGGCAGTTGTCGGTGACCGGCAGGTCGTTGTCGACGGTTTTCGGAATGCCAAGACAGGCGATCGGGTAGCCCATGCGCTTCGCGATCTGCGACACCTTGTGTGCCGTATCCATCGAGTCATTGCCGCCGTTGTAGAAAAAGTAGCCGATGTCGTGTGCACGGAAGACGTCAATCAGCCGCTCATACTCTGCGCGGTTTTCATCGAGCCCCTTCAGCTTGTAGCGTGCCGAACCGAACGCTCCGCCCGGCGTGTGTCGCAACGCGGCGATCGTCGCGGCGGACTCGCGGTTTGTGTCGATCATGTCTTCGGTCAGCGCGCCGATAATGCCGTGCCGGCCGGCGTAGACATTGCTGATCCTGTTGCGATGCTGGCGCGCGGTTTCAATGACGCCGCAGGCGCTGGCGTTAATGACGGCGGTAACGCCGCCCGACTGGGCATAGAACGCGTTTTTTCTGGACATGGGCTGCAAACCTTTTCGATAGTGGCAAAACGCTCACGAGAATAGCGGAAACCGCGCGGCGCTTCACGGTCAATCACCCAGCTGTCCGCTGCTGCTGCGGACGTTCGCGGGACTCGTTTGACCCGCCTGCCGATTGTGGGTAGCGTAGCCGGCCCGTTTCGCGGCACGGCAGGCCAGCCGTCGGCGGGACCCTTAAAACACGGCAAAAAGAGTAACCAGTTATGCGTATCGTCCTGTTGGGTGCACCCGGATCCGGAAAGGGCACCCAGGCCAAGATCCTGATGGCCGCGCGAAAAATTCCACAGATTTCCACCGGCGACATGCTGCGTGCTGCGGTCGCCGCGGGCACCCGCTTCGGCAAGCAGGCCAAAAAGGTCATGGATGCCGGGGAGCTCGTATCGGACGACATCGTGCTCGGCATTATCAGCGAGCGCCTGAATGAGAAGGACGTCGAAAAAGGCTTCATACTCGACGGCTTCCCGCGCACCGTCCAGCAGGCCCTCGATCTGGCAGAACTCCTGAACGAGCTGGAAAAGCCGCTCGACGCCGCAGTGTTGATGGATGTGGATTTCGACATTCTGATGAAGCGCCTGACCGGCCGTCGTACCTGCTCGGCGACCGGCAAGCTGCTGAACGTCCATTTCTCCTCGCCGGAAGAATTCGAAGAGTGCCGCAAGGCCGGTGGCGAGTTGCTGCAGCGCGAGGACGACAACGAAGAAACGATCGGCAATCGCCTCAGTGTCTATCGGGAACAAACGGAGCCGCTGGTGGAGTTCTATCGCAAGCGCGGTCTGCTGAAGACCGTTGACGCCGAGGGTAGCATCGACGAAGTCAACGAACGCTTGCTTGCAGCGTTGTAAAGGCCGGCCGTTAGCTGAGACGTTGTAGATATTCCGAACGGCGCCTCGGCGAAGAATTACCGGGCGCGAACTGCCCTTTGCTGCTTCTGGCGTAGCCACGCCGGGCAGCGTTAGTTGTTGAGCAACTCCAGCAAGTCATTGCCGACCATCTCGCGGCGCCAGCCGCGCAAGATCCGTAGCTGCCGCTCGCCGTCCAGTGCGGCACTCAATTCGCGCCGCGGCACGATCACTTCGGCGGCGATCTTTAGCTCCTGCGCCACCGTGTTGACCTTTTTCTGCAGCGCCTTCAGCAGTTTCTTCTGCGCCTCGTCCGGACGTGACGGCGGTACGTAGTGTTCGTCGTCAGCCTGTTGCGCATCAAGTAACAAGGCCAGCAACTCGTCGCCGGCGCGGCGCACGGTGCCTGCCTGCATGCCCTCGAGCTGGCCCAGCTGGGCGTTGCTGCGCGGATTGTTGATTGCCATGTCGAGCAGCACCGAATCGCGCAGGATCCATTGGCGGGGTTTGTCGCTCTGTTCCGCGCGCCGTTCTCGCCAATCCGCTAGCCGCACCGCGGCTCGTCGTGCCCGGCCCTGCAGGTTGCGTGCGCCTTTGACGCGGTCGACCGCGGTTCCTGCAGCCGTCACATAGAGCGCGGGATCCAGCAGATCGGCACTGTCCTGCTCGGCCCACTCCAGGCGACCGCTGGTCGCGAGCTGCTGGCGCAGCTTTTCGTAGGCTGGCAGCAGCCACAGCACATCTTCGGCAGCATATTTCAGCTCCGCCGCCGACAACGGCCGGCGGCTCCAGTCCGCCCGCGTCTGGGATTTTTCGAGCTGGATGTCAAACAGTTCAGCAACAAGGTTTGCGTACCCCATCTGCGGCGCATGACCCAGCAAGGCGGCTGCAACCTGCGTGTCAAAAATGCTGGTGGGCAATCGACCCGAGGATTGCACAACGACCTCGAGATCCTGGCGCCCGGAATGCAGCACCCAGGCCGGCGCGAGCAGCGCATCCCAGAACTGCGTCAGGTCGGCGGCGCCCAGCGGATCGGCGCACCACAGGTCTTCGCCGACAGCGAACTGCACCAGGCAAAGTTGCGCGAAGTAGGTTTTCTCACGCATGAACTCGGTGTCTACGCCGATTTGTGCGGCGTCGGCAAGCGCATCGCAGGCGGCCCTGGAGTTTTCCAGGTCAATGTACTGGTGTTCAGCCATTAAGCTATTTCATAAGGGTTCGATTCGGCAGATTAACATGCGATGATTTCCGCCACGTAGAAAAGTCTGGCTGTCTCCTTGCTACTACTGCTTAAAACCTTCGTTGATATTCTGGCGCTGCGCAAAGGGCCGCAGTTTGTACCGTCGTCCTGGGTGGTGCTGGCCATTACGATCATCATGTTGCTGCTGTCATCGTATGCTGCGGTGGCGCTTATCGGCGTGCGCGACGAGCACAGCTACGTGTCGGCGCTGCTGGCCTACACGCTGGGCATTGCATTTTATGCCGCCGTTATTCTGATATCCGGCCACGCCAGCAGGATGCTGCAGGCGCTTTCGTCGATCATCGGCTGCGGCGCGTTGATCACGCTGCTGTTTGTTGCGGAGTTCGTGCTGCTGGGACCGCTGCTCGGGCAGGAGTTTGCGGGTCTCATCGCCACCCTGATCGTCTTCTGGTCCGTGCCGGTCGAGGGGCACATCATGGCTGCGGCCATCAACCAGCACTGGTTTGTTGGCATCGTTATCGCCATGATTGCGTTCATTGTTCAATACGGACTGCAGGCTGCCACCGGCGCCTGACCCGGCAGGACTTCAGCGACAATGCACATACACATACTTGGGATCTGCGGCACGTTTATGGGCGGCGTAGCCGCTCTGGCGCGCGCCGCCGGGCACGATGTAAGCGGCAGCGATGCCAATGTTTATCCACCGATGAGCACGCAGCTTGCGCAGCTGGGTATCGATGTCCACGAGGGCTACGATCAAACCGTGCTCGATATGAAACCGGATTGTGTCGTCATAGGCAATGTTCTGAGTCGCGGTAATCCGAGCGTGGAGGCGGTACTCGATTCAGGCGTGCCGTACTTTTCCGGGCCTGAATGGCTGGCACAGCATGTGCTGACCGGGCGCCACGTGCTGGCCGTTGCTGGCACCCACGGCAAAACGACCACGGCCAGCATGCTCGCCTGGATGCTCGAATGCGCCGGCCTGTCGCCCGGTTTCCTGATCGGCGGGGTGCCGGGCAACTTCGGCGAAACGGCGCGCTTCGGCGACTCCGAATTTTTCGTCGTGGAAGCAGACGAGTACGACACCGCATTCTTCGACAAGCGCGCGAAATTCGTGCACTACCGGCCGCGCACCGCCATTCTTAATAATCTGGAATTTGATCACGCCGATATCTACAAGGATCTCGATGCGATCCTTTGGCAGTTTCATCAACTCGTACGCAGTGTCCCTGGCAATGGCCGGCTGATCGTGAACGATGCCGACGACCAGCTTCGTTCGCTGCTGCGCATGGGTTGCTGGACGCCTGTCGAAACGTTCGGTTTGAATAGCAGCGGCGACTGGCAGGCGGCATTCACTGACGCTCGTGAGTGCGGGATTCAATTCTCCCATGGCAGCGAGAGCGCCGCCGGCCCCTGGCAGATGGGCGGTAGCTATAATCTCGAAAACGCCGTTGCTGCCGTTGCGGCAGCCCGTTCCGCTGGCGTCGATATCGACACTGCCGTCGCGGCGCTCGCCAGCTTCGAAGGCGTCAAACGCCGACTTGAACGCACGGCGCAGGTTGGTGGAATCAGCGTATACGACGACTTTGCACATCATCCGACCGCGATAAGACGCACCATTGAAGGCATGCGTCGCCGCTTCCCCGGCGAACGAATAATCGTCGTCCTCGAACCGCGTTCGAACACGATGAAACTCGGTGCGCACGACGATGTGCTGGGCGCTGCGCTGAATGACGCGGACTGCGTATTGATGTACCACCCGCCCGAATTGGCCCAGCTCGCCGCGCATACCCGCAAGGTGTTGCTCGATCGCCTGCACAGCTTTGCTGATTACGGGGAACTGGTACTGGGCGTTCGTGATGTTTTACGGGAGGGCGATCACGTCGTCTTCATGAGTAACGGCGCGTTTGGCGGCGTGCGGCAACAAGTGACCCGGCTGCTGCAGGCAGGCCCTGATTGAAAGCCAGCGTGCCGGCGGCGATCTATACTTAATAGCAAACCGCCCAACGCCTGTGACCCGCGACGTAGAAGCCCCCATGAAAATCTCACTGTTTCCGCTGCAAACCGTGCTGTACCCGGGCGGCCCGCTGCCATTGCGCATTTTCGAAGCACGCTATCTCGACATGATCAGCAGTTGCCTGCGCGATGACGCGCCATTCGGCGTCGTGCAGATTCGCAGCGGGAGTGAAACCGGCGCGGCGACGACCTACGGGGTAGGTACGCTGGCAACCATCGCCGACTGGTACCAGGGTAGCGACGGCATCCTCGGTGTTACGGCGATTGGCACCGAGCGCTTTCGCATCAACTCGCTTACCGAGGGGGACGATCGCTTGTTGCACGCTGACGTCGAGACATTGCCGCCGGCGCCTGCGGTGGAGCTTCCGGAGGAGTACCTGCCGCTGGCGCAAATTCTGGACGGTGTCCTCGCTGACCTTGGACGGCTTTATGAAGACTTGCCGCGCCAGTACGACGACGCGGTCTGGATCAGCTACCGCTTTGCCGAGATCCTGCCGTTCACCGCAGAACAGAAACAAACCTGCCTTGAAATAGACGACCCGCTGGAGCGATTGCAGCTTATTCGCACGTCCTTGCGCGACGTACGTGGTGAGCAGCTGGTCTGATCCGTTCTAGGCGAGCGCGGGAATAACCTTTGCTGCCGCCGCCAGTGTTTGCTCGAGCTCCGCATCGCCGTGTGCGGCTGAGACGAAGCCCGCCTCGAATGCGGACGGGGCGAAATAGATGCCCTCGCGCAGCATGCCGTGAAAGAAATGCCGGAATCGCTCGACGTTCGCGGCGGCGACCTGGGCGTAGCTGCGCACGGGCTTGTCGTCGGTGAACACCAGGCCAAACATGCCACCAGCGCTTTCGCATGCCAGCGGTATTCCGGCCCGCTCGGCAATCACTGCAAAGCCATCGACGAGTTGCCGGGTTCGGGCAGCGAGCTGCTCATAAAAGCCCTTTGCCTGAATCGCCCGCAGGGTCGCGATGCCCGCTGCCATCGCCAGCGGATTGCCGGACAGGGTGCCCGCCTGGTACACGGGACCGTCGGGTGCGAGCTGCGCCATGATGTCCGCGCGACCTCCGAACGCCGCCGCCGGCATGCCGCCACCGACGATCTTGCCGAGCGTCGTCAGGTCGGGCTTGATGCCGTACAGTGCCTGCGCGCCGCCGTGGGCAACGCGGAAGCCGGTCATGACTTCGTCGAAGATCAACACCGCGCCACTCTGCCGGCACTGTGAGCTGAGCAATTCGAGAAACCCGTCGACCGGCGGGACCATGTTCATGTTGCCGGCGATCGGCTCGACGATGATGCAGGCGATATCGCCGCCGAATTTTTGAAACGCCTGTTCGATCGCGGCGGGATCGTTGAACGGCAGGGTGATCGTGTGCGCGGCCAGTGCTGCCGGCACGCCCGGCGAACTTGGCACGCCGAGCGTCAGTGCGCCCGAGCCCGCCTTGATCAACAGCGAATCCGAATGACCGTGGTAACAGCCTTCAAACTTGATGATCTTGTCGCGACCGGTAAAGCCCCGCGCCAGACGAATCGCGCTCATGGTTGCTTCGGTACCGGAACTCACCATGCGTACCCGTTCGATGGATGGCACGGTGCTGCAGATCATCCTGGCAATTTCAGTCTCAAGCACGCAGGGCGCGCCGAAGCTCAGGCCATGCTTCGCCGTTTCCGTAACCGCAGCAATGACGTCGGGATGCGCATGCCCGAGGATCATCGGTCCCCAGGAACCGACGTAGTCAATCAGCCGCCGGCCGTCTTCGGTTTCAACCCAGGCGCCACGGGCGCTGCGGAAGAATACCGGTTCACCGCCAACGCCGGCGAACGCCCGCACCGGTGAGTTGACGCCACCGGCAATGTATTTTTTCGCTTCGGCGAATAATGTCATCAGAAATCCTTGGTTCGGGCTTAAGCGGCAGGTGACGCATGCTACCGAAGCAGGCGAAGTGCGCAAAGCCTGTGTTTCCGACGCGGTTGACAGGCAGGGACCGAGTCGCCAGAGTCTCTTCTATATGAAAACCTACATGTGCCTGATTTGCGGCTATATCTACGACGAAGCAGAGGGCGATCCGGAGGATGGCCTGCCGCCTGGTACGCGCTGGGACGACGTGCCGCTGTCATGGCGCTGTCCCGATTGCGGCGCGGGCAAGGAAGATTTCGAAATGGTCGAGGTCTGAACGCGCAAGGCGCATCGCGAAATAGTCCGGCTTATGGCGCGGTCGCTGCGGGCCCGGACATCTGGGTCACCTTAAAACCGCGCTTCCGCAGCAATGCCGGCACCCCGTCGTCGCCAACCAGGTGCAGGGTTCCCACTACCACGAGATAGTCGTCGCGTTGCTTCGCCAGTTTCTCCAGCTGCGCGACCCAGTTGTGATTTCGGGAAACGACCAGTTCGCGATACAGCTCTGGCTGGTCCCGCATATCGGCCAGCACGGTTTTCTCCAGCGCAGCGGTATCGCCGCGCCGCCATGCAGCAAGCAGGTCGTTCATGACGGATTCGATCTGGAGGCCGTCTTCGAGCGTCTGCAACAACAGCGTGCGCTGCACCGGGAGCGGCAGCTGATCCAGAATTTCAAGCTGCTCGCGCAGGGTCTCGAGCCCCAGGATTTCCTTGCCGTCCTGCACGGCGCGCTGCATCAGGTGGTTTTCGAGGCCGAGGGCCGGGTCGAAGCCAATGCGCGTCAGCAGTAATTGTTCGATCGTAATTGCCGCGAACCAGGGCTCGCTGTAGTTCAGGGCCGAGAGTGGCACGCCGGCCTTGTCGGCCAGTGTTGCTGCACGCGCGTAGTCTGCGACGCCCATGATTGACGCCAGGTCCGAGCCCTGCTGCGCGACCGCCAGTTCCTGCACGATGCGCGACGCAGCGACCTGGTCCAGGTCATCCATATCGAGTTCCATGACCAGGATCTCGGCATCGTCATAGGCAACGTCAAGACCGCCTGGCAGCGGGTAATCGCTGCTGCGCAACAGGTGCACGGAAGCCAGCAGGTAAATATCATTCTGCTGGCCAGCGACGTGCCACAGCGGCAACGGTGTGCCGTCGTCCGCTGCCGCAACATTGACAAGCGAGGTGCTCGCAATAACGCTCGCGATGAATAGCAGCAGGCGCCGGGTCACGTCGCAGATACCGGGTCAGATACAGGAACCCACAGCAGCTCTTCCTCGATGCTGCCGTCGTCGAACAAGCACAGGCGCCGGTAGGCCGGCGGCCGGTCATCGAGCGCAAAATCGTCACTGCCGGGCAGAAATTGCCGACAGGTCGATGGCGTGCCTATGATGCGGAGTTCGCCGATCGTTTGGTCGTAACTCTGGTGCACGTGACCAAACAGGCAGCCGCGAACTTTTTTCATTAAGCGCAGCGCGGCGAGAAACTCATCACCGTTGTTGAGGCCGACCGTGTCGAGCCACGCCGTGCCCACCGGCACCGGCGGATGATGCAGGCACACAAGCACGTGGGCCGCATCGGTCCTTGCAACGATGTCATTGAGCCGCGCGAGCTCCTCTGCTGCAACGAATCCTCCCGCGCTGTGTTCCTTGCAGCTATCGATGCCCGCAATTAACCAGCGTCCATGCCGTTGCGTGCCGCAGTAGCTAAAAGGTGCAGCACTGACCGCCTCGCGCATCAGCTCGCGGACGTCATGGTTGCCCGGAATGCACAAGACCGGCACACCGAGCGAACCGAAATGCTGGCAGAAATTTTCGTAGGCGCCGCGCGTGTCGTCCTGTATCAGGTCACCGGTCATCGCAATCAGATCGGCAGGCCAGTTCGCCTCGCGCAGGTGAGCGAGCACGCTTGCAAGCGTCTGCTGGGTCACCGTGCCACGCAGGCTGCCGTCCGCTTTCGCAAACAAGTGCGTGTCCGTGATTTGCAGGACGCGAACGATTTCGGCAGGTTTAGTGATGGCGACTGCTCAAGCGTGCGCACGCTGCGCGGGTCCGGGCATGATAGCCTGCGGACAAAGGGCAGGCCAGCGCCCGGGCGGCGCTGGCCGTTCAGCAAAAGACTCTAGTAGCGGTAAGGTTCGGGCTTGTACGGGCCTTCCTTCGCTACGCCGATGTATTTCGCCTGTTCCTTGCTGAGTTCAGTGAGGCGAGCACCGATGCGGTCCAGATGCAGGCGCGCGACTTTCTCGTCAAGGTGTTTCGGCAATACGTAAACGCCGACCTTGTACTTGTCCGCGTTATTCCAAAGTTCGATCTGGGCGAGTACCTGGTTGGTAAACGAGTTCGACATGACGAAACTCGGGTGACCGGTGCCGCAGCCAAGATTTACGAGGCGGCCTTCGGCCAGCAGGATGATGCGTTTGCCGTCCGGGAAGATGATGTGGTCAACCTGTGGCTTGATGTTTTCCCACTCGTATTTCTTCAGGTGAGCAACATCGATTTCGTTGTCGAAATGGCCGATATTGCAGACGATCGCCTGATTGCGCATGCGATCCAGGTGTTTGCCTTCGATGATGTGGTAGTTGCCCGTCGCCGTTACAAAGATGTCGACCATGTCGACTACGTCATCAAGACGCACAACACGGTAGCCTTCCATCGCCGCCTGCAGCGCACAGATCGGATCGATTTCAGTAATCCAGACAGTAGCGCCGAGGCCGCGCAGCGATTGTGCTGAGCCTTTGCCAACATCGCCATAACCGCAGACGAGCGCGACCTTGCCGGCGATCATCACGTCGGTCGCCCGCTTGATGGCATCGACGAGCGATTCGCGACAGCCGTACAGGTTATCGAACTTGCTCTTGGTGACCGAGTCATTCACGTTGAATGCCGGGCACTTCAGACTGTTCTCTTTCTGCATGTCGTAAAGCCGCTTGACGCCCGTAGTGGTCTCTTCAGAAACGCCGCGCACGCCTTCCATGATCTTCGGGTACTTGTCGTGCATCAGCTGCGTCAGGTCGCCGCCATCGTCCAGCAGCATGTTCGGCTGCCAGCCGTCCGGTCCGTTGATGGTCTGTTCGACGCACCACCAGTACTCGTCTTCCGTCTCGCCCTTCCAGGCGAAAACCGGCACGCCGGTTGCTGCGATTGCCGCGGCGGCATGATCCTGTGTCGAGAAAATGTTGCAGGACGACCAGCGAACTTCAGCGCCGAGTGCCGTCAGCGTCTCGATCAGCACGGCAGTCTGGATCGTCATGTGCAGGCAGCCTGCGATGCGCGCACCTTTCAGCGGCTGCTGCTTGCCGTATTCGGCGCGCAGGGCAACGAGGCCCGGCATTTCAGTTTCAGCAATCGCGATTTCCTGCCTGCCCCAGCGGGCCAGGGCAATATCGGCAACTTTGTAATCTTCCTTCTTCAAGGCAACGGCTCCGCTGCTCATGTAATTCTCCCAGATAGTCGATTTCGAAAAATGTTTGAAACGGGTTGGACGTTGCCGCGTCAGGCGGCGGCAGCGCCTCGCAATGCGTCGGCGCGATCGGTGCGCTCCCAGCTCAGATCAATGTCCTCGCGGCCGAAGTGGCCGTAGGCAGCGGTTGGCGTGTAAATCGGCTTGATCAGGTCGAGCATTTTGAGAATGCCGTAGGGACGCAGGTCAAAGTGTTCGCGAATCAGCGCGGTCAGGCGACGCTCGCTGATTTTGCCGGTACCGAAAGTCTGCACGCTGATCGAGGTCGGTTCGGCCACGCCAATAGCGTACGACACCTGGATCTCGCAACGGTCCGCAAGTCCCGCGGCAACGATATTTTTCGCCACGTAACGGCAGGCATAGGCTGCGGAACGATCCACCTTGGAGGGATCCTTGCCGGAAAACGCGCCGCCGCCGTGGCGTGCCGAACCGCCGTAGGTATCAACGATGATCTTGCGGCCGGTCAGGCCGCAGTCGCCCATTGGTCCGCCGATCTCGAAGCGGCCCGTCGGGTTGATGTGATACTGGGTGTCGTTGCTAAGCCATGCCGCAGGTAATACCGGCTTGATGATTTCTTCGAGCACGGCTTCTTTCAGGTCTTTCATGCGGATGTCAGCATGGTGCTGGGTGGACAGCACGACCGCGTCGATTCCGGTCGGCTTGTCGTTTTCGTAACGAAAGGTGACCTGGCTCTTCGCGTCCGGACGCAGCCACGGCAAGGTGCCGTTCTTGCGCACTTCCGCCTGCCGCTTCACCAGGCGATGCGCATAGGTTATCGGTGCCGGCATCAGCACCTCGGTCTCGTTGGTCGCATAGCCGAACATCAGGCCCTGGTCACCGGCGCCCTGGCTTTCCGGGTCTGCGCGGTCAACGCCCTGGGCGATATCGGGAGATTGCTTGCCGAGCGCATTGATCACTGCGCAGGATGCGCCGTCGAAACCCATTTGCGAATCGGTGTAACCGATTGCCAGCACCGTCGAGCGGACCAGCTGCTCGATATCGACCCAGGCACTGGTGGTCACTTCGCCGGCAACGAGCACCATGCCGGTCTTGACCAGCGTCTCGCAGGCGACCCGCGCGTGCTTGTCCTGCTCGAGGATGGCGTCCAGCACGGCATCGGAAATCTGGTCTGAAACTTTGTCAGGATGGCCCTCGGAGACAGATTCCGACGTAAACAGGTAGTCGTTGCTCATTAATTCGTCACTTAGTCAGTAAAAAGCGGTGTGAAAGTGTACCTACTGGGGGAGGGAAGTACCACGCCGACGATGTAACCCACTGTATCTGCCGCATTCCGGGCCTGCGCTTGCTCCACTGGCGGTAAACAGTGAAAATGCCCGGGCTCTTCCCCGCGCCCGACCTTTTCATTTAACGATAATGCCGCTCTGAACGGCAAAGACCCTACTTTATGTCTGAGAAAGCATCCCGCATGACCCCGGCCGGCCAAGCCGGCCGGCGCCAGCTCGCCAATGCCATCCGGGCCCTCAGCATGGACGCGGTGCAGGCCGCGAATTCCGGGCACCCTGGCGCACCGATGGGCATGGCCGATATTGCCGAAGTCCTGTGGAACGATTTCCTGAAACATAATCCCGGCAACACCGAGTGGCTGGATCGCGACCGCTTTGTGCTGTCGAACGGCCATGGCTCGATGTTGCTGTACAGCCTGCTGCACCTGTCCGGTTACCCGCTCAGCATGGACGAGATTCGCAACTTCCGGCAATTCGGCTATCGCACCGCCGGGCATCCGGAGCGCGAAGCCGAGCTTGGCATCGAAACCACGACCGGGCCGCTTGGGCAGGGCATCAGCAATGCCGTCGGCATGGCGCTGGCCGAGAAGATGCTGGCGGCGCAGTTCAACCGTCCGGGCCACGACATCGTGGATCACCGTACCTGGGTGTTCCTCGGCGACGGCTGCATGATGGAAGGTATCTCGCACGAGGCCTGTTCGCTGGCTGGCACCCTGCAACTCGGCAAGCTGATATGCCTTTACGACGACAACGGCATCTCGATCGACGGCGACGTTGACGGCTGGTTTGGCGACGACACCGCCGAGCGCTTCCGTGCTTACGGCTGGCAGGTCATCAGTGATGTCGACGGACATGACAGCGCGGCGCTCGTTGCAGCGATTGAACAGGCGCAATCAGACAGCAATCGGCCATCGCTGATCTGTTGCAAAACGATCATTGGCTTCGGCGCCCCAAACAAGCAGGGCACCGCGGCCACCCACGGCGCGCCGCTCGGTGCCGAGGAAATTGCGGCAGCGCGCAAGGCCCTCGACTGGCCCTATGCCCCTTTTGAAATTCCCGATGAAATTCGAGGCGCCTGGGATGCGCGCGCCGCCGGCAAGGCGCGCGAACAGGACTGGAGCAAGCGCTTTGCTGCCTACAAGTCGCAGCATCCGGAGCTCGCGGCCGAACTCCTGCGCCGGCAGCACGGCCAGCTGCCGGCGGACTGGAAGCAGTTCGCCGCCGCGCAGATTGCCCGGATCGCGGCTGACGGGGCTACGATGGCAACCCGCAAGGCCTCGCTGCTTGCGCTGAACGCGTTTGCGCCCGCCCTGCCGGAGCTGGCCGGCGGCTCTGCCGACCTGACCGGCTCCAACCTGACGCAGCACAAGGGCTCGAAGACCATTACCGGCGACGATGCTTCCGGCAACTACGTATTCTTTGGCGTGCGCGAATTCGGTATGACTGCTATCTGCAATGGCATGAGTCTGCACGGTGGCATCATTCCGTATTGCGGTACCTTTTTGACATTTTCCGATTACGCCCGCAACGCGCTGCGCATGGCGGCGTTGATGCAGCTGCAAAATATCCTGGTGTACACGCACGATTCCATCGGGCTTGGTGAGGACGGGCCGACGCACCAGCCGGTCGAGCATGTTGCGAGCCTGCGGCTGATGCCGAATATGGATGTCTGGCGACCCTGCGACGCGGTCGAGACCGCAGTGGCCTGGCGTGCAGCGATCGAAAGACGCAACGGACCGACGAGCCTGGTGCTTACCCGGCAAAACGTTCCGCATCAGCAGCGCAGCGCGACACAGCTCGACAATGTCGCGCGCGGCGGCTACGTGCTCAGCGACAGCGACGGTGCGCCCGCGCTGATCATTATTGCCACCGGTTCCGAAGTCGCGCTGGCGCAGGGTGCCGCTGAAACGCTGCGTGCCGACGGACTTGCTGTGCGGGTCGTCTCGATGCCCTGCGTTGAGGCGTTCGACCGGCAGTCAGCCGGGTACCGCGCCAGCGTGCTACCGAAGAAAGTCACCGCGAGGCTGGCGGTTGAGGCTGGCGTCACTGAAGGCTGGTGGCGCTTTGTCGGTGACGGCGGCGCGATCGTCGGCATGGATACCTTCGGTGCCTCGGCGCCGGCGCCCGAGTTGTTCGAACATTTTGGATTCAGCGTAGCGAATGTTGTCGCGCAGGCGCGCACATTGCTGTCCTGACAACGGTACAGGCCGGCACCTGCCGGTATCATAAATCTGGGAGTAAACAATGACGATTAAAGTAGGCATTAATGGCTATGGCCGCATCGGCCGCAACATCCTGCGTGCGCTGTACGAAGGCGAGCGTCGCAAGCAAATCGAGATCGTTGCTGTTAATGACCTGGGTGATGCGCAGACCAATGCCCACCTGACCCGGCGCGACACGGCGCACGGCCGTTTTCCCGGCACGATCGAAGTTGACGGCGATTCCATGATCGTCAACGGCGATCGCATCAAGGTGCTGGCAGAGCGCGACCCGGCGAAACTGCCCTGGGGCAAGCTCGGCGTCGATATCGTGCTGGAATCGACCGGTTTTTTTGCGTCGAAAGAAAAAGCGGCGCTGCACATGCAGGGCGGCGCCAAGAAAGTAATTATTTCGGCGCCCGCCGGCAGTGACATGCCAACGATCGTCTACGGGGTAAACCACAAGACGCTGACCGCCAAAGATACGATCATCTCCAACGCATCGTGCACCACCAACTGCCTCGCGCCGCTGGTTAAGCCGCTGCACGAAAAAATCGGTCTCAAGCACGGCCTGATGACCACCATTCATGCGTACACGAATGACCAGGTCCTGACGGACGTCTTCCATAAGGACCTGCGTCGTGCGCGTTCGGCAACGATGTCACAGATTCCGACCAAAACCGGCGCAGCCGCCGCCGTTGGCCTGGTGATGCCTGAACTGGCCGGTCGCCTCGATGGCTACGCGATGCGCGTACCGACGATCAACGTTTCCGCCGTGGACCTGACCTTCGTCGCGGAGCGCGCAACGACCATCGAGGAAATCAACAAGATCATGAAAGAAGCAGCGAACGGTGAACTGCGCGGCGTGCTGGCGTACAACGACGAGCCGCTGGTCTCGATCGATTTCAATCACGACCCGGCATCTTCAACCTATGACGCCGGCCTCACCAAGGTTACGCAGGGTACGCTCGTTAAAGTGCTCTCCTGGTACGACAACGAGTGGGGTTTCTCGAATCGCATGCTGGATACGACGATCGCGCTGGCGAAAGCGAAGTAGGCAGTCGGCGCCATGTTGAAAATGACGGACCTCGACCTCGCCGGCAAACGCGTCCTGATTCGCGAGGACCTGAACGTGCCGCTGGCAGACGGAAAGGTGGCCAGCGATGCCCGCATCAAGGCGGCGCTACCGACGGTCCGCGCAGCGCTTGCCGCGGGTGCCAGAGTCATCCTGATGTCGCACCTCGGGCGCCCGGAGGAGGGCAGGCCGGATCCTGCGGCGTCGCTTCAGCCGGTGGCCGCGTACCTGGCAAACGCGCTCGGCATTGCCGTGCCGCTCATCGCCGACTGGAAAAACGGCATCGAGGTGCATCCCGGGTCCCTGGTCCTGTTGGAAAACATCCGTTTCGAAAAGGGCGAAAAAGCCTGCAGCGACGAACTGTCCAGGCGCCTCGCGGGGCTTTGCGATATTTTCGTAATGGACGCCTTCGGCACGGCGCATCGTGCGCAGGCAAGCACGGTTGGCGTTGCCAGGTTTGCACCCGTTGCCTGCGCCGGTCCGCTGCTGGCAGCCGAGCTCGAGGCGCTTGCTCGCGCGCTCGACAACCCCGCGCGACCGTTCGTCGCGATCGTCGGCGGCTCCAAGGTGTCCACCAAGCTGAGCGTGCTGGATGCCCTCGCCGGCATTGTCGATCAGCTTATCGTCGGTGGCGGCATTGCGAATACGTTTATCGCGGCGCAGGGCCATCCGGTTGGCAAGTCCCTGCACGAAGCGGACATGCTCGACACTGCCAGGCGGCTGGCGGCAGGAGGTAAAGGTCGCGCTGCAATTCCGCTGCCGGTGGATGTCGTCGTAGGCAAGGAATTCGCAGAGACCGCGGCAGCCGAAGTCAAAAGCGTAGCGGACGTCGCCGCTGATGACCTGATTCTCGACATCGGTCCGCAGACGGCAGCTCTGTTTGCCGGGCTGCTCGGCAAGGCAGGCACGATCATGTGGAATGGCCCGGTCGGGGTCTTCGAGTTTGATCAGTTCGGTGACGGCACGCGGGTAATCGCCGAGGCGATCGCTGCCAGCGATGCTTTTTCCGTTGCCGGTGGTGGCGACACGCTGGCGGCTATCGACAAGTACGGCGTTGCCGGGCGGATTTCCTACATCTCGACCGGAGGCGGCGCGTTTCTTGAGTTCGTAGAAGGTAAAACGCTG
Source organism: uncultured Gammaproteobacteria bacterium (assembly GCA_963800915.1). Taxonomy (GTDB): domain Bacteria; phylum Pseudomonadota; class Gammaproteobacteria; order Steroidobacterales; family Woeseiaceae; genus Woeseia. Next base: position 78,002 of record CAWDCR010000006.1, on the reverse strand, counting down.
CCGGCGGTAGCGATTCTGGAAGAGCGCGCGCGCGGCTGAGCCGCTGTGCGCGTCAGGCTTTGTCCCAGGGGCCGCGAATCGACAGCGTCAGGCCGCGCTGTTGCACATTGACGAACATTTCACTGCCGTCCGGCGAAAAACAAATGCCCGTCAGCTCGGCGCTGGTGTAAGCGTTGTCTGCTATCGGGTACTGCTTGCCCTCCGGCGTGAGTCCGACCAGTCCGCAATGTTCCGCCGTGTCTTCGCACAAGACGATGTCGCCCCAGGGGCTTTGCGTCAGGTTATCGGCGTTGCGCAACAGGCTGTCGCGGCCTGATTCAGCAACCAGCCGCAGGTGGCCGATGCCTTCACCGGCAGCGCCAATCGTCCCGGGCCGGATCGCAAACACCTGGCCGAGTCGCTCACTGCCGCCAATGGTACAGGTCAGGAAAATCTCGCCCTCCGCAATGCACAGCCCTTCACCACGGGCGAAGCGCGCGGCGCCCAGTTCGAAGCCGCGCAGGCGCAGATCATTGTCTTCGCTGTCCACGTCGCTCAGGTCCACCCAGCTTATCGCCAGCGTGGCACCGGGCTCGAGGTCCCGTCGTGCGCCCCAGTTGCGGGTATCGAATGACGGCTGCCGGGCGATGGCCAGTGCCTGCAGTTGTCCGCCCTCGGCGAGCTGCCCGGGAACCGCTGGCAGGTAGCGATAGAGCAGGCTGCGATGCCGGTCCTCGCTCAGGTAAACAATGCCGGTGACGGGATCGACGGCGGCGGCTTCGTGTTCGAAACGGCCCATGCCCTTCAAGGGCAGCGGCGCGACCGGCGCGTTCGCGGCAGCCGGCACTTCGAAGACGTAGCCATGCCGGCGTTCCCGCGACACCAGGCCGCCACCTTCAAAGGTCCGGCCCGGGTCCTTGAAACACTCTTCGCAACTCAGCCAGCTGCCCCAGGGCGTGCGGCCGCCGGCGCAGTTGACCTCGGTGCCAAGCAGGCTCATGTGCTGCCGCACCGCGCGGCGAGCCGCGGGGTCCCAGGTCAGGGTTGTCGTGCCGCCCGGCGCCGGCGTCGCGCCGAGACCGTAGTCGTAAACATTGCCGGCGATTACCCGCTCCAGCCGTTCCAGCTTGCTGCCGAACGGCCCGTCCTCGCTGCGCGCCGATGAAATTTCGTGGTTGCGGATGATCACGACCTGGCCGCGCGCGCCGGCGAAGGTCGCCATGCCATCGGGCAGCAGAGGTACCAGCAATCCGTCGTCCATTACGGCACCACTTTCTGCGACGATGTCGTAGCGGAAGCCGGCCGGCAAATCGAGTATGCGCTGCGGATCCGCCTGCAAGGCGCCGAATCCAATGCCGCGCCCGCCCCTGGCGGCAGCGGGCGCAGCCGTCGTCGCGGCGATCAGGGTTTGCAGGAAGCGTCGTCGGTTAATCATGGGCAGTACGCGATGGTCTCTTCGTTTCTGGCTTTACATTGCCTGCCAGTGTAAAGCATTTGGGCCACAGATCCGGTAGCGCGCGCCGGGCAGGCCTGTGCGATACTCGCCGCCATGCTGAGACGAACAAAGATAATCGCAACCCTGGGCCCGGCGACCGACGAACCCGGCGTATTGAAAGCGATGATTGCCGCGGGCCTCAATGTGGTGCGCATCAATTTTTCGCACGGCAGTGCTGACGAACACCGCCGGCGCACGGAACATCTCCGCGAAACGGCGCGCGAGGCCGGGCGTGAAATCGGCGTGATGGGTGACCTGCAGGGCCCAAAAATCCGTATCCGCCGCTTCAGGGACGGCGCGGTTGATCTCGACGAAGGCGCCGAGTTTTTCCTTGACTCACAGCTTGGCGGCGGCGATGGCGATCTAAATGGCGTGAGCGTCGCCTATGACGAGTTGCACAAGGATGTCGTCGCCGGCGACCTGCTGCTGCTGAACGACGGGCAGATAACGCTGCGGGTTCGCGAAGTCAAAGGCACACGGATACACACGATCGTGGAGTTTGGCGGCGAGTTGTCTGACAACAAGGGCATCAATCGTCAGGGTGGCGGTTTGTCGGCCGCCGCGCTGACCGAGGCCGATCGTCAGCACATTCGCACCGCAGCAGAACTCGGCATGGATTTCCTGGCGGTTTCGTTCGTGCGCTCCGCAGAAGACGTCGAGGAAGCCCGCCGGCTTTTCCGCGAGGCGGGTGGTCACGGCTTTATCGTTGCAAAAATCGAACGCACAGAGGCGATGGACGAGATCGAGTCGATCATCAGGGCATCGGATGCCGTGATGGTGGCGCGCGGTGATCTCGGCGTTGAAATGGGTTATGCCGAATTGCCGGGCATCCAAAAACGAATCATCCGTCGCACCCGGCACATGAACAAGGTAGTCATCACGGCGACACAAATGATGGAGTCGATGATCACCAGCCCGCTGCCGACCCGCGCCGAAGTCTCGGACGTAGCGAACGCCGTGATGGACGGTACCGATGCCGTCATGTTGTCGGCGGAAACGGCGGTCGGCGATTACCCGGTTGAAGCAATCAAGGCGATGTCGGAAGTCTGCCGGAGTGCGGAGAAGTACGTCCTGACTCGTGGCCGCACCTCACATCGCCTCGACGACGAGTTTCAGGCGGTCGATGAAGCGATCGCAATGGCCGTTATGTACACGGCCAACCACATGGACGTCAAAGCCATTATTGCATTGACGGAATCCGGCTCCACAACCTTGTGGATGTCGCGTATTCGCTCCGATATTCCGATTTACGCGTTTACCGCGCACATAGAAACGCGGCGCCGGGTCACGATGTACCGCGGCGTCTATCCGGTCGAGTTCAAGATTGAGCACACCGAGATGCTCGAACTGTATCGCGATATATTCTCGACGCTGCTTTCAAAGAAACTCGTCGAGGAAAATGATCTCGTGTTGTTCACCAAAGGCGACCTGAGCGGCGTCTCCGGCAATACCAATTCCATGAAAATTATCAGAGTCACGTCGCAACTCTAGCGCCACCGGGCACAGGTCAGCGTTACCTCAATGAACCTCGCCGAACGAAGTTTCCCGTTGCCTGAAACCCTGCCCACGGAGATTTCGCTTGGTGATTAGATTTGCTGCGCGCTGGTTCAAGCGGCTGCTGTTGACTACTACCCTGTTGCTTGTCATCGCCGCGCTACTGGTGTGGGCGATGCTGCGTGCCAGCCTGCCACAGCTTGACGGCAGCGTTGCCGTTGCAGGAATCAGCGCGCCTGTAATCATCGAGCGTGATGCCAACGGTGCGCCGACCCTGCAGGCAAAAAATCGCAACGACCTGGCATTTGCGACCGGCTACGTGCACGCGCAGGATCGCTTTTTCCAGATGGATCTGTCACGGCGCAACTCCGCCGGCGAGTTGTCCGAACTCATTGGCAGCGTGGCGCTGGAGCATGACCGTCGCGTGCGCCTGCATCGGTTTCGGGCCCGCGCAGAGTTGTTGATCAGCGAGCAGGGCGCGGCCGAACGTGCGGTGCTCGATGCTTACGTCGCCGGTGTTAACGCGGCACTTGCCGCGATGGCCGGGCGGCCGTTCGAATACCAGGTCTTGCGCAGTGAGCCACGGCCGTGGACTGCCGCCGACAGTATTCTGATCGGCTACACGATGTTCCTGGAGCTCAACGACGAACGTGCCAACCGCGACGTGCAGCGCGGCTTCGCCGCGCGCGTGCTGCCAGCACAGGTTTTTGCATGGCTGTACCCGCAGGGCACTCGCTGGGACGCTCCGTTGCAGGGCGCCGCGCGCGTCGAGGCAGCGCTTCCCGGCCCGGAGCTGCTGGATTTGCGGACGTTTCGCCTGCCTACCGCTGCATTGCCGCTGCTTATCGACGAGCCTCTGCCGGGCAGCAACAACTGGGCGGTCGGTGGCGAGCTGACAGCCGACGGTCGTGCGCTGATTGCCGACGACATGCACCTCGGCCTGCGTGCGCCAAGCGTTTTCTACCGCGCACGCCTGCAATACGACGAACCGCAGGCCGTGGATCTTGCCGGCGTCACGCTGCCCGGTGTACCGATCCTGGTTGCCGGCAGTAATGGCCACGTGGCCTGGGCATTTACCAACAGCTATGGCGACTGGTCGGACGCGATTATCGTGCGCCAGGGCAGCAAGCGGAACAGCTACCTGACCCCTGACGGTGAGCGCACGTTTGACCTCGTGCGCGAACGCATCAACGTGCGCGGCGCAGCAAGCGAGGAACTGCTGGTGCGTGAAACGATCTGGGGCCCCGTGCGGGACGACGTCGTGCACCCGGACGGCGAGCTGGCAATCAGCTGGATCGCGCATGAATCGCGCGGCATGAATCTGCGCCAGATCGAGCTTGAAACGGCGCGCAACGTCGACGAGATCATCGCGGTTGCCAATACGGTCGGGCAACCGCCGCAAAATTTCGTGAGCGGCGACGCGGCGGGCAATATTGCCTGGACCATTGCCGGACAGATTCCGCTGCGCGACGGCTACGATCCGAACCTGCCCGTGGACGGCGCGGTTTATCGCGGTTTCGTCGGCTGGCTGCCGGCAAGCGACTATCCGCGCATCGTGAACCCCGACAATGCGCGCATCTGGACGGCGAACGCGCGGGTGGTCGACGGCGAGGCGCTCGCCGTGGTCGGTGACAGTGGCTACGACCTCGGCGCGCGCGCCAGCCAGATTCGCGACGGACTACTGGCTCGCGACCATTTTGCTCCTGCTGACATGCTGGCGATTCAGCTCGACGATCGCGCGCTGTTCCTGGCGCGGTGGCGCGATCTGCTGCTGGCCGTGCTGGACGACGAGGCCATCCGCGACAACGCCGGCCGGCAGCGTTACCGGGAGCTGGTCCGCGACTGGCTGCCGCGCGCGGCGGTTGATTCTGTGGGCTATCGCCTGGTGCGCGGGTTTCGTAACCAGGTACAGAGCACCGTGTTCAATATGTTGATGACCCCCGTGCGCGCGGCATATCCGTTCGACGTGCCGCTGCGCATGAGCCAGCAGTTCGAGGCGCCGCTGTGGTCACTGGTCTCCGAGCAACCGGCACACCTGCTGACCGCGGATTTCGAAAACTGGCAGGCACTGTTGCTCGCCGCTGTCGACAGCAATCTGGCGTTTTACCTCAAGCAACCCGGCGGCCTGGAGCGCCGCAGCTGGGGCGAACTCAACACCGCCGCTGTCAACCATCCGCTGAGCCCCGCGCTGCCGTGGTTCGCGCGCTGGCTCGACATGCCGCATCAGCCACTGCCGGGCGACAACGACATGCCGCGGGTGCAGGCGCCCGCGTTCGGCGCATCCGAACGCTTCGCTGTAGCGCCGGGCGCTGAGCAGCAAGGCTACCTGCATTTGCCCGCCGGGCAGAGCGGGCATCCCCTGTCGCCTTACTACCGGCGCGGCCACGCGGATTGGGTGGAGGGCAGGCCAACGCCTTTCCTGCCGGGTGCCGCGGCCCACACGCTGACACTGACGCCGCGTCCCTGAGCTCCGCCGTGTACGACCGGCGGCCGCCCGTGCTACTGTTTGCTGCGACGCAATACGACACGGACAGAGCATGACTTCGACGAAATTCCTCGGCACCGACTCTTACATCGCAACCGATGATCTGAAGATGGCGATCAACGCCGCCGTCACGCTGCAGCGACCGATCCTGATTAAGGGTGAGCCGGGTACCGGCAAGACCCAGCTGGCGCTGGAGGTGGCGAGCGCGCTCGACAAGCCGCTGTTCGAGTGGCACATCAAGTCCACGACCAAGGCGCAGCAGGGTCTGTACGAATACGACGCGGTCGCGCGCCTGCGCGACTCGCAGCTGGGTGACGACCGGGTGCACGATATCGGCAACTACATCCTGCGCGGCAAGGTCTGGGAAGCCTTTGAGTCGGAGCAGCAGCCGGTGCTGCTGATCGATGAAATCGACAAGGCGGATATCGAATTCCCGAATGACCTGTTGCAGGAACTCGATCGCATGGAGTTCTACGTTTACGAAACCCGGCAGCTGGTCCGTGCACGCCATCGGCCAATCATCGTGATCACCAGCAACAACGAAAAGGAGCTGCCCGATGCGTTCCTGCGCCGCTGCTTCTTCCACTACATCAAGTTCCCGGACAAGGCGACGATGGAACAGATCGTCGATGTGCACTATCCGGGTCTGAAGAAAGCGCTGTTGAAAGAGGCGCTCGAAGCGTTTTACAAGCTGCGCGACGTGCCGGGCCTGAAGAAGAAACCTTCGACGTCCGAGTTGCTGGACTGGATCAAACTGCTGCTGGCCGAAGACATTCCGCCGGAAGCGCTGCAATCAAACGATCCGCGCAAGGCGATTCCGCCACTGTACGGCGCCTTGCTGAAGAACGAGCAGGACGTGCACCTGTTCGAGCAGCTGGTGTTCCTGGATCGCCGCTCGCGAACCCAGTGACCGGCTACGCGCGGACCTGAATCCCGATGTTAATCCCGTTTTTCTTCATGCTGCGCGAAGGCGGTCTGAAGCCGTCAATCACCGAGCTTTTGACGCTGCACGGCGCCTTGCAGGAGGGGCTTGCCGGGCAGAGCATCGATGACTTTTACTACCTGTCGCGCGCAACCCTGGTTAAGGACGAATCCAAGTTCGATCGCTTCGACCGGATTTTCGCGGCCTATTTCCAGGGCGCGAACGATTCCCTGAGCGATCTGCGCCAGGCTTTGCCCGATGACTGGCTGCAGAAACAGGCCGAGCTCATGCTTAGCGATGAAGAGCGCGCGCAGATCGAAGCGCTCGGCGGCTTCGACAAACTGATGGAGGCGCTGCGCGAGCGACTCGATGAGCAAAAAGAGCGTCACGAGGGCGGCAACAAGTGGATCGGCACGGCGGGCACGTCGCCGTTCGGTGCCTATGGCTACAATCCGGAGGGCGTGCGCATCGGCCAGCAGGGATCTCGCCATCGCAGCGCGGTCAAGGTGTGGGACAAGCGTGAATACCGCAATCTTGACGATACGCTCGAACTTGGCACGCGCAATATCAAGGTCGCCTTGCGCAGGCTGCGCAAGTTCGCGCGCGAAGGGGCTGCCGACCAGCTCGATCTTGATGACACGATCGACAAGACGGCGCGCAATGCAGGCTTCCTGGATATCCGCATGGTGCCTGAGCGGCACAATGCGGTGAAAGTCTTGCTATGTCTCGACGTTGGCGGGTCGATGGACGATCATGTTCGCGTTTGCGAGGAAATGTTTTCAGCCGCGCGCAGCGAATTCAAACACCTGGAGTATTACTACTTTCACAACTTCGTCTACGAGAGTTTGTGGAAGGACAATCGTCGCCGCCACAGCGAAACGATTCCGGTGAATGAAGTCGCGCACAAGTACGGATCCGATTACAAACTGATATTTGTCGGCGATGCCACGATGAGCCCGTACGAGATCGTCTACCCGGGCGGCAGCGTTGAGCACTGGAACGAAGAAGCCGGCGCCGTCTGGATCCAGCGCCTGCTCAAGACCTTTCCGAAGGCGGTCTGGCTTAACCCGGAACCGCGTTCACGCTGGGACTACACGCCGTCGATCAAGCTCACCCGCGAGCTGCTGGATGATCGCATGTTCCCGCTGACCGTCAGTGGCCTGGACGAGGCCATTCGCGCTTTGCACTAGGCTATTCGCGCTCTGCACCTAAGCATTCGCGCCTGCCAGTCGCGTTTTATTCGGACAGCGCCACTTCGTCAGCCTGCAGCACGGCGAGGTCGGCGAGTACTTCCCGGGCATGCGAGTCGGGATCGACTGATTCGTAGTGCTTCGCGATGTTACCGCCCGGCGCGATCAGGAAAGTCTGGCGCTTGGCGAAGGCCATATCGCCGCGCGTCGTCTTGACGCCATAGGCTGCGGCCGTTGCCCCCGTCGTGTCCGCCAGCAGCGGAAAAGGCAGCCCGTGTTTTTCGGCAAATGCCTTGTGCGAGGCAGTGTCATCAAGGCTCACGCCGACGACCTGGCAGCCCATGCGCCGGAACTTGAAAATGTCGTCACGAAACTCGCAGGCTTCGGTCGTGCAGCCGGGCGTATCGTCTTTCGGGTAGAAGTACAGGACCAGCCATTGATCCCGGTAATCGTCGAGCGAATGCAGCTCACCGTCCTGGTCGGGGAGGGTGAATTCAGGCGCGGCCGCGCCTGCCTTCAGTTCGCCGGCGGCGGCGAACGACAGCGCCAGCAGCAGGCCGCTGGCGGTCAACAGGGTAATCAGGCGATTCATCATGGCGAGGCCTCATGCACGGGAAAAAGGGGCGGCTGCAGCTGTCTGACCGAAATTATTGGCAGCAGTTTCAGCGCCACTATAATACGCTGCAACCATGGATAATCCGCCGGCCAAACACAAGATGGCGCTCGTCCTGCCTGGCGGCGGGGCACGCGGCGCCTACCAGGTAGGCGTATTGAAGGCGATCGCCGAGCTGCTGCCCCAGGGTGTCTGCAACCCGTTCCCGATCCTCAGTGGCACCTCGGCCGGCGCAATCAACACAGTGGTCCTCGCGAGCCGCGCACGGCGCTTCCATGTCGCCGTTCAGCACCTCGAAGGTGTATGGCAAAACTTTGAAAGTCATCAGGTTTATCGTACCGACGCGCTGACCATGCTGAAGAGCAGCCTGCATTGGCTGGCCGCGATCGTGCTCGGCGGCACCCTGGTCGGAACGCCAAAGTCACTGCTGCACAACGAGCCGCTGCGCGAGCTGTTGAGTCACTACATTCGCTTTCCGCGCATCCAGAAGTCGATTGATGCCGGCATGCTCGACGCTATCGCCATTACCGCGGCCGGCTACGCTACGGCGCGCTCGACATCCTTCTTTCAGGCAACCGACGAGCATGCGGAATGGGCGCGTACGCGCCGCGCCGGCGTCAAGAGTGTTTTGAACCTCGATCACCTGATGGCCAGCGTCGCGGTGCCGCTGATCTTTCCGCCGGTCAAGATCCGTGGGGAATATTTCGGCGACGGGGCCATGCGCCAGGCAACACCGCTGAGCCCGGCGGTTCACCTTGGCGCGGATCGAATTCTCGTCATCGGCGTGCGCGACGAAAGCGCGCCGCCCGAAGTTGATCCGCGACAGCCACAGCCGTTTCCGAGTCTCGCACTGATCGCCGGCTACATGCTCGATACGCTGTTCATGGACGGCCTCTATTCGGACCTGGAGCGGCTGACGCGCATCAATCAGCTCCTCGATGCTGCGCCTCCGCACGAGCGCCGCAATGCGCTGAAAGATGTGCGGCCGATCGACACGATGGTGGTCGTGCCCAGCGTTGACCTGCGTGAAATCGCCTACGAACACCGCAAGTCTATGCCGCGGCCGGTGCGTGCGCTGCTGCGCGGCATCGGTGGCCGAGGCTCGAACGGCAGTCGCCTGTTGAGCTTCCTGCTGTTCGAAAAGGAATACACCAGCCGGCTGATCGAGCTCGGTTATTGCGATGCGCTGGAAGTTCGCGACGAGCTGCGTGCGTTCGTAACCGGCGCCGATGTGGCGCGGCTGTCCGCGCCGGACCGCGTGTCCGAGGATCTTACCGGCCAGTTCCGGAAACTGGACCTTAGCGGTTTTAAAGAAGCATAAGCGCGCCAAGGCCGAGGAATGCGCCGTAGCCCACCACGTCCGTGACGGTCGTCAGCACGACACCGCCGGCCAGCGCTGGATCAATATTCATGCGCTTCAGGGTCAGCGGAATGACAAAGCCGGCAGCCGCCGCGACCGCCAGGTTGATGATCATCGCGCCTGCTATGACGCCGCCGATACGCCAGTCGTTGAACCACAGGTAGGTGGCAATGGCCACGACGATTGCCCAGCCTATGCCGTTCAGAATGCCGACCAGTATTTCCTTGCGAAAAATGCGTTCCACGTTGGTCTTGTCGATCTGGCCGAGCGCGATGGCGCGGGTCATGATCGTCAGCGACTGGCTGCCGGCGACGCCGCCCATGCTGGGCACAACCGGCATCAGCACGGCGAGCAGCACGACTTTGTCGATGGTCGTCTGAAACAGGTCCACGACCGACGCGGCGAGAAACGCGGTGGCGAGGTTGATGCCGAGCCACAGCGCGCGGCGGCGCGCGCTTTTGACGACCGGCGCAAACATGTCGTCTTCTTCATCGAGGCCGGCGGCGCCCATCAGCGAATGCTCCGCTTCCTCGCGGATGACGTCGACAACGTCATCGACGGTGATTCGGCCAACGACGCGGTTCTCTGCGTCGGCAACGGGGGCCGACAGCAGGTCGCGATGCTCGAACTCCCAAACCACCTCACTGGAGCTCGCGGTTGCCTTGATCGGCACGACATCGGTCGCCATTACGTCAGCTACCAGGTGATCCAGGTCGGCGGTCAGCAGCCGCGACAGGAACAGGGAACCGAGGAAGCGATTGTCGCGATCGACGACGAAGATGCTGTCCGTGCCGTCCGGAATGTCGCCACGCGCGCGCAGGTAACGTTGCACGACATCGAGCGTTACGTCGGAGCGCACGGTGACAATGTCGACATTCATCAGGCCGCCGGCGCTGTCTTCGTCGTAAGACAGCACCTGACGCAGACGGTCACGATCCTGTTGGTCCAGCGAATGCAGTACTTCGCGCGTCAGCGCCTCCGGCAAATCGGCGAGCAGGTCGGCGAGGTCGTCGACCTCCATGCCTTCCGCGGCGGCGATCAGTTCGTCCGTCGCCATGCCGTCGATCAGGCCCTTGCGAACCTCGTCGGCGAGTTCAACGAGAACGTCGCCCTCCATGTCGGAGCCGATCATTTCCCAGATGACACCGCGCTCGCGCAGCGGCAGCGATTCGAGCAATCGCGCAAGTTCTGCCGGGTGCAGATTGCTAACCAGTCGCTTTGCCGCCCGCATGCGGCCGGCGCCAAGACGTTCACGCAGCAGGGAGAGAGTCGACTGCTTGTTCTCGTTTGCGTCCATAGGCCGGCTCGTCCCTAGCGCGTGGTCAAAGAGGATGGCACCGCGCTGCGAGCAGCAAGCTGCAGCGCTCGCGCAGTGTAACGATGTTCATCGGGGAGGGCACCTTATTGCCCGGGCGGGCCGCGCCGCCGTCAGCTGTTGCGGGCGCCGATCTCGCTGTGCCGGGTCAGCACTGAGGGATGCTCTTGCGACAGCGCTGCGGCGAGTTTTTCTGTCATGTAAACCGACCGGTGCTGGCCACCTGTACAGCCTATCGCGACTGTCAGGTAGCTCCTCTCCGAGTGCGCGTATTCGGGAATCCAGCGCAACAGGAACTGCAGAATGTCGTTGTACATACGCAGGAAAGCCGGTTGTGCATCCAGAAATTCCTGAACCTCTTTTTGCTGGCCGGTCAGCGGTCGCAGCTCAGGCTGCCAGTAGGGATTGGGCAGGCTGCGCAAGTCGAATACGAAATCCGCATCGGCAGGTATGCCGTGCTTGAAACCGAAGGACTCGACCAGCACGGACAGGCCGCGCGGGGCCCGGCGATCGACTCGCTCACGAATAGTATCGGCGAGCTCGTATACGCTGCTGCGCGACGTATCGATGACCAGATCCGACAGGTTGATAACCGGCCCAAGCAACTCCCGCTCGCGCGCAATCGCGCCACGCAAGGCGCTGCCGGCCTCGGCGAGCGGGTGCCGTCGCCGGGTTTCGCTGTAGCGCTTCAGCAGGATGTCATTGCTGGCCTGCAGGAATATCACGTCTGTCTGGATACCGGTAGAGCGCAATTCGTGAATAACGTCGGGCAAAGCTTCGAGATCGCGCGCGCGATTGCGCGCATCAATGCCGACGGCGATACGCGCGGTCGTGCGTTCATCGAAGCGCGACACCTCCTCGACGAGCGCTTTCAGCAGCGCTGCCGGGACGTTATCGATGCAGTAGTAGCCCATGTCCTCAAGCGCATGCAATGCGACGCTCTTGCCGGAGCCGGACAGGCCACTGACGAGAATCAGGCGGGTTTTTTCAGACATGGCTTTACGCCGGCGTCACTCAGGACGCCGCCTCGGCATCTTGTTTTTCGTCAGGTTCTGGTGCGACAGGCGGCAATGGCTTGGCGGTCAGTAACGCCTTGTAGAGCTCGCTGCTGCTGCGCGCTTCCCGGAGTTGCTCGCGCAGGGCCGGGTCATTCAGTGCCGTTGTGATGAGTCGTATATCTTCATAATGCGATTCGTCGAGCTCAGTTGGTACCATCAGTCCAAATACCAGGTCAACGTGTTCGCTGTCGCTGGTATCGAAATCGACAGGGCTCGACAGCTTCATCAAGGCGCCGCAACTGCGTTTCGCACCTTCCACCCGTGCATGCGGGAATGCGATGCCGGAATCCAGCCCGGTGCAGCCGAGCCGTTCCCGTTCGACGAGCCGTTCAAAGATTTCCTCGTGGGATATTTCGTTGTCAGCGCGCGACAGCAACTCGCTCAAGATCTCGAGGCAATGCTTCTTGCTGCGCGCCTGCGCATTGCACAGCACGTTGTCGGGCTTGACGAGTTCTTCTAGCTTCATGGTGGCGGAGAGTGCTGGCGGCTGGCCGCTGCGCAGACTGTTGCAGCCGCATGGGCGCGGCTGCAACAGCTATCAGGATTAGCCAAAGGAGCGCTTATTAGCGTCCCTGGCGTGGTGATCGACCAGTTTTTCTTTGTGTTTTCTGACCTGCCGATCGAGCTTGTCGACGAGGCCGTCAATGGCCGCGTACATGTCTTCTTCTGTCGCGTCGGCGTATATCGTGCCACCGCTCACGTTAATAGTGGCTTCCGCTTTGTGACGCAGTTTTTCGACGGTAAGGATACAGTGCACAGCAGTAACCAGGTCGAAATGCCGCTCGATCTTTTCAAGTTTGCTTGCAACATAATTCTTCATTGCTGTCGTGACGTCGACGTGATGACCTGTAACGCTCAGTTGCATGGTTTTCTCCCCTGGTCTTCGAAGCTACGTATGTAGGCTTCAATGAATGAACGAAAATTCGCTGCCGCTGCAGGCATTGCACCCGCAGAGTCATTGAGTTTTCCGGAAAAAAAGGGTGTGTCGCCAGTCATACGAGCTACGTTGGCGCGCGAACGCGGCGTTCGCTGGACGAAGAAATCTTCATAGCCTCACGGTACTTCGCCACCGTGCGTCTGGCAACATTTATACCCTCGCTCTGCAGTATCTTGGTGATTTTGCTGTCGCTCAAGGGCTTGGCAGGGTCTTCCGCGCCGATCAGCTTGCGGATTTTCGCGCGGACCGCGGTCGAGGACTGGTCGTCCCCGTCATCTGTCGACAAGTTACTGGAAAAGAAGTACTTGAACTCAAATATGCCGCGTGGCGTGTGCATGTACTTGTTGGTTGTTACGCGTGAAATGGTCGATTCGTGCATGCCAATCGCATCGGCGATATCGCGCAGCACCAGCGGTTTCATCGCCTCGTCACCCTGCTCAAGAAACTCCTGCTGGCGCTCGACAATGTTGCTCGCAACCTTCATCAGCGTGTCGTTGCGAATCTCGAGGCTGCGCACCAGCCAGCGCGCCTCTTGCAGCTGCGAACGCAGTATCGAATGATCGCCATTGCCGCGCAGCAGTTGTGCGTATTTCTGGTTAACGGACAGGCGCGGAATTCCGGACGAGCTGATTTCGACCTGCCACACGCCGTCCACCTTGCGCACAAAAACATCCGGGATTACGTATTCCGGCGCTGCCGGACTTACCGCGAGACCGGGTTTCGGATTGCAGCCTTTGATTAACGCCAGCGCATCGTGAAATTCTTCTTCAGAAACCCGTTCGCTGCGGCGCAGTTCGCTGTATTCCTGGTTGGCAATCTGGTCGAGGTTATTTTCCGCAAGGCGCAGCGCCAGGCTCAGGCCCGCGGTGGTAACTTCGAGTTGACCGAGTTGCAGGCGGATGCACTCGGACAGGTCGCGCGCGCCAATACCGACCGGGTCGAGCCGCTGCACTTTGCCAAGCGTGAGTTCAATTTCGTCGTCGGTGGCGGTCTTGCCGCTCTGCACACAGGCGCGAATGTCTTCAAAGTCAGCTGTCAGGTAGCCGTCGTCATTGATCGCATCGATCAATGCTTCGCCGATCAAGGCTTCGCGCGGGCTGAAGTGCTCGAGTTCGAGTTGCCATAACAGGTGGTCGCGCAGCGATTCGCCGCTCTGGTCTTCGTACTCCGTGTGACTTCGGCCTTCGCCGTTCCAGCCGCCGTCCTGGAATTGTTCGTTGACGCTGGACTGCCAGTCTTCCTCGGCCTTGATCGTCTCGACTTCTGCCGTTGATTCGGCGCTGGTCCGGGGCGCTTCCGGCAGGTCCTCCATCTCCAGCATGATGTTTTCTTCCAGCGCTTCCTGAATCTGCGCGCTGAGATCAAGCACCGGCAACTGCAGCAAGCGGATCGCCTGCTGCAACTGCGGCGTCATCGTCAGAGACTGACCGATCCTGAGTTGCAGCGACGGCTTCAACATGAACTGGCGGGGTGCTCGCGGTTAAACATCTTGTGAATTGTGCTCAGAGTTTGAATTCCTGTCCGAGATACACTTCTCGAACGTGCTGATTGGCAATAATGTCGCTTGGCGACCCGGCCGCGATCAGGCTGCCATCGCTCAGTATATAGGCACGCTGACAGATTCCGAGGGTTTCCCGCACGTTATGGTCGGTGATCAGCACGCCGATTCCGCGACCGGATAAGTGATTGATAATGCGCTGGATATCGAGGACAGATATCGGGTCGACACCGGCGAAAGGCTCGTCGAGCAGCACGAAGCGGGGATTTGCCGCCAGCGCCCTCGCAATCTCTACCCGCCGCCGCTCGCCGCCGGACAGGCTGATACCCATGTTGTTGCGGACATGCCCGACGTGCAGTTCATCGAGCAGCTGATCGAGTTCCTGCTCACGGCCCGCCCGGTCGAGATCATTCCGGTTCTCCAGGATCGCCAGTATGTTCTGTTCGACGGTCAGCTTCCTGAAGATCGATGCTTCCTGGGGCAGGTAACCGAGGCCGAGCGACGCACGCTTGTGCATGGGCAGCGGCGTCAGGTCTTTGCCGTCAAGCAGGATCCGGCCGCGATCCGCGCTGATCAGTCCGACGATCATGTAAAACGCTGTTGTCTTGCCGGCACCGTTCGGCCCCAGCAGCCCGACCACTTCGCCGCTGGAAATTTCGAGAGAGATGTCTTTGACGACTTCGCGGAACTTATAGCGCTTGGCGATTTCCTGCACGCTCAGGATGCTCATGGAGCATAGCTGCCGGTGTCGACGCCCGTGTCTTCAGGCGGACTCTCCTCGCGCGCTGCGGGCGGCGCCTCGTTCGCGCCGGAGTCCTCGTCCTCGTCCTCGTCCTCGTTAACCGCAGGGGTGTAGATGATCTTGACCTTTTCGCCATTGCTGCCGCTCGATTCTGCATTGATGCGTTGCTGCGCGATGTTGTAGACGAGGTAGTTGCTCGAAATCCGGTTGCCGCCTTCGGTAATCGTTGCCTGTTCAGAAAACTCCACGGTGCCGGTAGCGAAGTTGTATTCAAGCCGACCCGCCTCGGCGTAGGTCACCTCGTCACTGCCCTGGCGACGCAATTCGAATTTGGCGGGCGCGCCACTGATCGTGGCTATTTGTAATTTATGGTTAACGAAACGCAGGTCTGCGCGGTTGCAGCGAATTTTGGCCGCCCCCGTGTCGATACGCACATTGCCGGAAAACTGCCAGACGCTGTCGTCGAAATCGAGTTTACTGGCCATGCCCTGGTCGGCCTCGACGCCAATCGTGCCCTGCGACAGGCGCAGTCCACGGAACATCATCATCGAGTTCTTGCCGTCATAGTCCGTGGAGTCCGCGTCGAGCGAAATCGGCAGCCGCGAATCGGTGATTTGCGCCATGGACGGCGTTGCGCATGCCAGCGCGCCGGCAATTAGCAACGTGAGGCGCATTTTTTCAGAGGTCTTGTTCATGGACGCCGATAGCTTGCAGAAAGGGGCTGGAAACACTGTGCGGTTATTCTACGCGATCAGGGCACAAACTTGCCGCTGACATTCGATTTAAGTTGCATGCGATTTTCCCGGAGTGACGCCTCCATGCCGGTGGCGCTGATACTGCGGTCACCGATGCTGATCAACACGCGACGATCGGTCTGCGCCAGGAATTTGTCGGGCTCCAGCTCGAGCCAGTCGGTACTTATCCGGGACACTTTTCCTGCAAAACCTTCGTCACTGACCGCGACGACATTGCCGCTCAGGGTGAGCATCTGCAGGTTGCCGGTGATCTCGGCCTTGTCAGCACTTACCGACCAGGGAACAGCGCTGTCCGGCGTGTAATTGATTTTGACGCCCTCGAACTCAATTCGTTCCTTACCCTTTTGCTCGGCGTAGTCGGCGGTTATTTCATAGACCAGTTTGCCGCTTTCGCCAGTGCCAAGAATGCGCGCGTCGCGCAGGTAAAAGCCTTGCTGCAACGCGCTGCCGGTGTCAGTTATTTCAGTGCCTGAATCAAGCGAGCTGGCGATATACCAGCTGCCGGCGGCAGCCGCGACTAACAGCATGACGCCAAAGGCGTTGCGCGGGGTCACGTCCGGCCGGCTCCCGCGCGGGAAGCAGCGTTAGCGTCGTAGCGTTGCTGGGCGATGCCGGCCACCGGTCCTACCCGTCGCCGCGGCGTGCGGCGAGCAGCTTGTCACAGACTTCCCGAACTGCCCCGAAGCCGCCGCGCCATGTCGTCGTGTAATCGCAGGCGGCAAGGATGTCCGGGTGGGCATTGGCGACGGCAATCGCCACACCAACGCGCCGCAGTAACGGCAGGTCCGGCAGGTCGTCGCCGGTGTACAGGCATTCCTCGGCGGTAAGCGACAGCTGTTTCGCGAGCTTTTCGAATACAGCTACCTTGTCCTTGCAGCCAAGGTAAACGTGGCTAACGCCAAGTTCCTGCATGCGATGCGCGACGGCTGCCGATTTTCGGCCACTGATAACCGCTACGGCGATATCGGCATCCAGCAGCCGGCGCACGCCGTAGCCGTCCAGCGTGCAAAAGGCCTTGGTCTCGACGAGGTCATCGGACAGGTAGAAACGTCCGTCTGTAAACACGCCGTCAATGTCGAACGCCGCGAGCCGGATTTTTTGCAGGCGGGCGACGAGGTTCATACCACGCCCGCCCGGAACAGGTCGTGAATATTGAGCGCTCCGACCAGGCGCCGTTCGGCGTCGGCGACGAGCAGTCCGTTGATCTTGTACTGTTCCATTACGTGTACCGCTTCGGCAGCGAGTATGCCGGCCTCGGTAACGCGACAATTCCTGTGCATGACCGCAGACATCGGCGTTTTGTGCACGTCTATGCCGGTATCCAGCGCGCGGCGCAGGTCGCCGTCAGTAAAGATGCCAAGGATGCGCTGCTGCTCGTCAACGATGGCGGTCATGCCAAGGCCCTTGCGCGTCATCTCGACCAGCCCAGCGCCGAGGCTGACATCCGCTGTCACCGACGGCACGGCGTCGCCTGAGTGCATGACATCGGCCACGCGCAACAGCAGGCGCTTGCCCAGCGAGCCGCTCGGGTGTGAGCGCGCGAAATCCTCAGCGGTGAAACCGCGGCTTTCGAGGAGCGCAACCGCCAGCGCGTCGCCCATCGCCAGTGTCGCCGTGGTGCTTGCCGTCGGTGCAAGATTCAGCGGGCAGGCCTCCTCGGTGACACTGATATCGAGATGCACATCGGCGGCTCGCGCCAGCGTCGAGCCGGGCTTGCCGGTCATGGAAATCAGGCTCGCACCCATGCGCTTGACGAGCGGCAGGATGGTCACGATCTCCTCGGTTTCACCGGAGTTCGAAACCGCCAGCAGCAAATCGTGCCGCGTAATCATGCCGAGGTCGCCGTGACTCGCCTCCGCCGGATGCATGTAAAAAGAGGGCGTGCCGGTGCTGGCCAGCGTCGCCGAAATCTTGCGGGCGATATGACCGGACTTGCCCATGCCGCTTACCACGATGCGCCCTGCGGTTTCCAGACACAAAGTGCAGGCGTCGGCGAACGACTGGTCGAGTCGACTGGCGAGTCGGCTGACCGCTTCGGACTCGATCGCGAGCACCCGCTCGGCGCGCGCCAGTTGTTCTGCAGCAGTGAGTTTGGATTTCATGTTGGTATTTGCGCCTGCGCCTGGTTTAGACGTTCTGAATGGCGACGTAACTGATATAGCCAATGTAGGCGCTGATCAGGCACAGGCCTTCGAAGCGGTGGACGCGACCGGTGCCATCGTCCTCATAGGTCATCGCGAACAGCACCAGCGTAAAGGCAACCATGACGAAAATATGCAGCGACAAAACGGAGTGCGGCAGGGCCGTCGGTTGAATCAGTACGGCGGTGCCGATGACCGCCAGCAAATTGAAAATATTCGAGCCGACGATGTTGCCGATAGCGAGGCCGTACTCGCCCTTCAGGGCGCTAACCAGGGACACCGCGAGTTCCGGCACGCTGGTGCCGATGGCAACGAGGGTGATGCCGATGACGACTTCGGAGACGCCGTAGGTGCGGGCGATGTCGATAGCGCCATCAACCAGCATGTCCGCGCCCAGCAGCAGGGTACCGAGTCCAACGAGCAGCCACAGCACCGCGGTGCGCATCTTCACATTGACCGGGATTTCCGCTTCGTAATCGGTGCGCATCGGGTCAGTCTCGGACGAACGAATGCCGACCCGTGTCAGCCAGACCATGACAATGATCAGGCTGACCCACAGCACGACGCCGTCAATCCGGCTCAGGTAGGAGTCGAGGAACAGCGATACCGTGAGCAGTGACACGGCAAGCAGTGCCGGCATTTCGCGACGCAGCGTCGCGGATGTCAGTTCGATCGGACGCAAGATCGCGATGGTGCCAAGTACCAGCCCGATATTGGCTGTATTCGAGCCGATTGCATTGCCGATCGCGAGCGCCGGCTCGCCGCGCAGCGCCGCGACCACGGAAACCAGGATCTCCGGTGCCGACGTTGCAAAGGCGACCACAGTCAGGCCGATCAGCAGCGGTGCAACGCCCAGATTGCGGGCGGTCGCCGCGCCGCCAAAAACGAAGCGGTCCGCGCCCCAGATCAGTAACGCAAGTCCAGCGATTACTTCAAGGATATTGCCAAGCATTCTGCGGATTCTAGCCTTTACGGAATGGCTCGCGGAGTCCTTGCACAGCTCCATCGACGCGGGACATTAATCATACACAATCGCCTGCTGCCGTTGGACTAAAGCCGCGATTTGCTACACTGCCCGGCCGGAAGCGGCGGCGAAACCCCGCCGACCCGTAACGCTTGGACCAACAGCCTATGAACCCTGCAGATATCGAGCACCTGATTTCACAGGGCTTGCCGGATGCGGATGTGCGCATCCAGAGCCCCGACAATACTCATTTTGAAGCAATCGTCGTGACACAGGAGTTCGAGGGCAAACGACCGATCGCCCGGCACCAGCTCGTTTACCGGTGCCTGGGGAGCCTGATGGGCAACGAGATTCACGCCATGTCGATTCGCGCGCACACGCCAGCGGAATGGCGTGATCTGGTTGCTGCCGGCAAGGCCTGAGGGCAGGGCAACCGGCTCGCACACGGTGCTCGATTCAGGGCAACGCTTACGGTCCGGGCGGCCGCTCCGCGACCGTCAACTCCGCGCGAAACCGCTGGCCGTTGCGCCAGCAGCTCATGTCAACGGATTCGCCGGGTTCCAGTCCGGCAACGATCAGCAGCGCCTGCTGGCGGCTGCGAATCGCCTCACCGTTGATGGTCAGGATGACGTCCCCCGGCGCCAGCCCGGCGGCTTCCGCCGGCCCGCCGGCAATAACGGATTGCAGGACGATGCCAAGATCGGGCTCAAGTCCCAGCGCCTCGGCGGTCGCGGCGCCGAGCTCCGCAGGCTCGAGGCCGATCCAGCCACGGATGACGCGACCGTCCTGCTTGATGGCATCGACCACGCCGCGCACGAGGTCGACCGGGATCGCGAAGCTGATGCCTTCGGTGCCGGCGTCCTGAGCCAGCACGGCGGTATTGATGCCAACCAGCTCGCCGATACTATTAATGAGTGCGCCCCCGGAATTGCCTTCGTTGATCGCCGCATCGGTCTGGATGAAGTTTTCAAAGGTCATGAGGCCCAGCAGGCCCCGCCCCGTCGCGCTGACGATGCCCTGGGTGACGGTTTTGGCCAGGCCATAGGGGTTGCCGATCGCGAGTACGACGTCGCCGATGCGCAGCTGGCTCGACCGTCCGAGCGGAATGGCTGGCAACACGCCGAGGTCGACCTTCAGCAGCGCGAGATCCGTTTCGGCATCGAAGCCAACCACCTGCGGATCGGCAATGCGGCCGTCCGCGAGCTGCACGCGAATCTCCGCCGCCTCGGCGATAACGTGATAATTGGTAACCAGGTAGCCGTCGCTGTCGATAACCACCGCGGAGCCCAGGCTGGTATTGAGGCGCAGGCGCTCGGCATCGCTTGCATCCGGCGCGACGGGTACCAGTCGCCGCGTGTAGACGTTCGCGACCGACGGCGCGCTGCGATCGACCGCATCGGCGTAGCTCGCCGGAGCCGATGGCGGACTGGCAGTCAGGGCGGGGGAGAGTAATTCCGGCCGCAGCAGCACCACGATGAACGCGGCGGCCAATCCGATACAGGCAGATTGCAGCAGGAAATACAGGACGGGCTTAATGCGAGCCAATGGATTCCACCAATTTAACAGTCGTTCTGACGTGATCGCGGTACGCGTGTGCAAGCCCGGCGCTGTTGCCGTCTAGCCAATTTTGAGTGGCCCCGTGTATAATGCCGTTTGGTTCCGCACCCAGTCCTGCCAGGCGAGTCATCCTGACTCAAAGAACAGGGCTGCTGCAAATCTACCAGTTTTCGATTCAAGCAAAAAATTGCGGCGAAAAGCCGGTGTATGGGAGTGCCCGATGACAGACGACGTTGATCGCAACAGACGTCATTTTCTTACCGTAGCGACTGCGGTAACCGGCGGGGCAGGTGTCGTGCTCGCCGCGATTCCTTTCCTGTCGTCGCTGAAACCGAGCGCCCGGGCACAGGCCCTGGGAGCGCCGGTCGAAGTACCGCTGGATTCGCTGGAGCCGGGCGCGATGATCCGCGTGATCTGGCGCGGCAAACTCGTCTACGTCGTGCGGCGTGACGAAGCAATGCTTGCGCGGCTGTCCGAAGCGGAAGGCGAGCTGCGCGACCCGGACTCGAAAGTCGTCGAGCAGCAGCCCGAATACGCAGCCAACGAATATCGCTCCGTGCGGCCTGAATACCTGGTTATTGAAGGCTCCTGCACACACCTCGGCTGTGCGCCGCTGCCGGAATTCGAGGTCGTGCCTGCCGATAACTGGTTCGGCGGGTTTTTCTGCCCCTGCCACGGCTCGAAGTTCGATCTGGCCGGACGCGTCTATAAGGGCGTCCCTGCACCAACCAACCTGCGCGTACCGCCATACCGGTTTATACGCGACGACGTCATCATGATTGGCGCCGACACGGGAGCTGCGTAAATGGCGCGCATTGAATCAGAAGTTGGTACGCCCAAGGGCGGCTTGCTGAAGTGGATTGACGATCGTTTCCCGCTGTCGGAAACGATGCGCTACCACATTACCGAGTACTACGCGTCCAAGAACTTCAATATCTGGTACGTGTTTGGCGTGCTGTCGATGGTGGTACTCGTCATCCAGCTCGTCACCGGCATCTTCCTGACGATGAATTACAAACCCTCGGCGGCGGAAGCGTTCGCCTCGGTCGAGTACATCATGCGCGATGTCGAGTGGGGCTGGCTCATTCGTTACATGCATTCTACCGGCGCGTCGTTCTTCTTTATCGTCGTGTACCTGCACATGTTCCGCGCAATGCTGTATGGGTCTTACAAAAAGCCACGCGAACTGATCTGGATCATCGGCATGCTGATCTTCCTGGTGCTGATGGCCGAAGCGTTTGCCGGCTATCTGCTGCCGTGGGGCCAGATGTCCTACTGGGGGGCGCAGGTCATTATTTCGCTGTTCGGCGCGATCCCGTTCGTCGGCGATGCGATTGTCGAGCTCATCCGCGGCGACTATTCGATCTCCGACATCACGCTGAACCGATTCTTTGCGCTGCATGTTATCGCGCTGCCGCTGGCTTTGATCGGGCTGGTGTTCGTGCACATCGTGGCGCTGCATGAAGTGGGTTCGAACAATCCCGACGGCATTGAGATCAAGGACAAGAAGGGTCCTGACGGTGTGCCGCTGGATGGCGTTGCCTTCCACCCGTACCACACCAGTAAAGACCTGGTGGCAATCATCGTATTCCTGATGATCTTCTCGTTCGTCGTGTTTTTCGCGCCGGACATGGGCGGCTACTTCCTCGAGCACGCCAATTTCGAGCCCGCGAATACGATGGCCACGCCGGAGCACATTGCGCCTGTGTGGTACTTCACGCCGTACTACGCGATCCTGCGCGCAGTACCCGACAAGCTGTGGGGTGCCATCCTGATGGGCGCTGCCGTGATGCTGCCATTCTTCCTGCCCTGGCTGGATCGCTCGCGGGTCAGGTCGATCCGCTACCGCGGCTGGATCTATAAAGGGGCGCTCACGTTGTTTGCGATCAGTTTTGTCACGCTGGGCTGGCTGGGTGTAAAACCCGCCGAGGCGCATTACGTCACGATGGCCCGCATATTCTCTGTGTTTTATTTCGGCTTCTTCCTGTTGATGCCGTATTACACAAAAATAGACAAGACCAAGCCGGTGCCAGACAGGGTGGTATATCATGCTGATTAAGAAAGGGATTCTGCTTAGTTTCTGGCTGCTTGTTGGCGCCGGTGCGGCGCTGGCGGCAAGCAACGGGCCGGCGCTTGAAAAAGCGAACAACGACGTTGAAAACATTGCGTCGTTGCAGCGCGGCGCGCGCAACTTTATGAACTATTGTTCCGGTTGCCACTCAGCCAAGTACGTGCGCTATACGACCATCGCCAAGGACCTTGAGCTGACCGAGGATCAGGTTGTTGCCAACCTGATGTTCAACGCCGAAAAGACTTTCGAAACTATCCAGGTCAACATGCCGGAAGACCAGTCGCGACGCTGGTTCGGTAATGCGCCGCCTGACCTTTCTTTGATGGCACGCTCGAAAGGCACCGACTACATCTATAATTTCCTGCGCGGCTTCTACATAGACGCCGACAGCCCGACGGGCGTCGACAACCTGTTCCTTGCAGGCACATCGATGCCGCATGTCCTGTGGGAACTGCAGGGCTTTCAGGAGGCCGAGTACGTCACCGAGCAGCAGAAAGGTGAAAACGGTGAAATGGCCAGCGTCACCCGTTTCGAGGGTTTCAAGCCGGTGATGGCCGGTGCTATGAATGCCGCACAATACGACGACTTCGTTCGCGACACGGTTAATTTTCTCGAGTACATCAGCGAGCCGATTCGCAGTACCCGCCGGGTACTCGGTACCTGGGTGCTGATGTTCCTGATCTTCTTTTACATCGTAGCCTCGATGCTGAAAAAACAGATCTGGAAGGACGTGTCCTGAGCCATTGCGGGATCGCAGGCGCGGTCAGTCATTGACCGCGCCGCCTCCGATCTTTTCTTACATTTGCTAGTTCCAAAGGGGACTTCACTATGGCAGTCATTGCCAATCGACGCTCTGTCATGACGCTTTTCTCAAAGCCAACCTGTATTCACAGCCATCGCACGCGGCTCGTACTTGCGGAAAAGAACATCAATATCGAAATCGCCAACGTGGACGGACCGGACTTGCCGGAAGATCTGATGGATCTGAATCCGTACCACACGGTTCCGACGCTGGTTGATCGCGACCTGGTGCTCTACGACTCGCGCGTGATCATCGAGTACCTCGACGAAAGATTTCCGCATCCGCCACTGATGCCGGTGGATCCGGTAACGCGTGCACAGTTCCGCCTCGCGCTGTTCCGCATTGAAACCGACTGGTACAGCCTTGCCGAAGAATTCGAGGCTGACGGTGACCGCAAGCTGAGCGCGAAGTCCAAGAAACTGCTGCGTGAGAGCATCCTGGCGAGTGTCGATCTGTTCGCTGCCGGTACCTATTTCCTCAGTGAAGACTTTTCGCTGGTGGATTGCAGCATCGCGCCAGTGCTGTGGCGCCTGCCGCTCTACGGCATCGATCTGGGCGCCAAGGCAGAGCCTATCGAGGCTTACATGACCCGGGTATTTGCGCGGCCATCGTTCAAGGACAGCCTGACTGAGCTCGAACAGGAAATGCGCATGTAACATATTGTTCGTGCATTGTCGGCGCGTCTGCCGGCAACGCACGAGCGGTGGTATCCTTGCCGCTGCCCGCGCCGCTGCGCCTTCCGGATGCAGTGCCGCAATTTTCGACGTCACGCTTGAGATGCGCCAGGAGTTACAGCTTTGAGCCACCCGAGTCGCTCAAAAAGACCCTACCTGATTCGTGCGATGCACGAATGGATGGGCGACAACGGTAATACGCCGCACATCGTTGTCGACGCGTCGATTGACGGTGTGAATGTGCCGCGCGAGCACGTCAAGGATGGCAAGATTATCCTGAACATCAGCCACTCGGCTGCGCATAGTCTCAAACTTACGAACGACGCCGTCAGTTTCCGTGCCCGTTTTTCAGGCGTGCCGTTTGATGTGTGGGTGCCGGTTGTGTCGGTGCTGGGCATCTACGCCAAGGAGACCGGGCAGGGCATGATTTTCTCGCACGGCGCAAACCAGCCTGAGCCGCCCGACCCGCAGGTCAAGGACTTGCCGCGCAGCAGTCGCTCGCACCTTAAGGTCGTCAAATAAGCTGCAGCGTTGCGGGCTGCGACCGGGCCGCGTGCCGCCCGCCTAGTTCCCTAGCAGCGTCGTGTCGATCAGGTCACACAGGCAGTGAATGATCACCAGGTGAACTTCCTGAATGCGCGCGGTGCGCGTCGCCGGCACCCGGATTTCAACATCGTTGTCTGCCAGCATCGGTGCCATGCGTCCGCCGTCACGACCGGTCAGCGCGACGACCGCCATGCCGCGTTCGTGTGCGGCATCGATGGCGCGACAAACGTTTTCTGAATTACCGGACGTCGATATGGCAAGCAGAATGTCGGTGGGTCGGCCAAGCGCACGCACCTGCTTGGCGAAGATATCTTCATACGAGTAGTCGTTGGCGATAGAGGTCAGCGTGGAAGTGTCCGTCGTTAAGGCCATAGCCGGCAGTCCCGGTCGTTCCATTTCGAAGCGGTTGAGCAACTCCGACGAAAAGTGCTGCGCATCGCCCGCAGAGCCGCCGTTGCCGCAGCTCAGGATCTTGCCATCCGCCAGCAGTGCCTGGCTCATCACCTGACCGCCGCGCGTAACCGGTTCAATCAACTCGGCTTGCGCCGCTTGCTTGACCTTGATGCTTTCCGCGAAATGATCGCGAACTCGTGTTTGCAGGTCCATGGCGTACTCAGGCTCCGGGTCTGAAGGCATCCTGGATCCATTGTAGCGCGGATTGCGCCTGCGACCGACCGTCGATCGCGATCACGTCGAAGCGCACACTGCAGTTCTGGACGCGCGGGGTTCGTGCAAGGTACCAGGCCGCCGCAAGCGAGAGTTTTTTCTGCTTGCGAAAGTCCACTGATTCGACGGCCGAGACCGGATTTGCGGAGCGTCGATAACGCACCTCAACGAATACCAGCAGGTCGGCCGCCTGCATGACGAGGTCAATTTCGCCGAAGCGGCAATGTACGTTGCGGTCTATACAACGCAGGCCCTGCTGCTCAAGAAAGCGGCAGGCCAGGGCTTCGGCCGCCGCGCCGCGGTCGGCGCGGGGTGCAGGCACAAGCTAATGGTCAGCGCCGCGCGCCGACTCCGTCCGTGTCGAAGCCCGCTGTTTCCAGGTCCTCGCCATCATCGCTGTCCGGCGCAAGTCGGCGCGCGCCGTCCAGTGGCGCCGCTACCGGCACGCCCCGCTCGAAACGCGCCCATGCCAGTTTGCGATGGACGCGACCGTCAGCGTCCAGGTACAGGCGTCCGGTCGCGCCATCAATCTCCCGCATCGATTCAAGACGTGTCGAATACAGGCTGGCGATGAGCTGGTAGGCGTCGTAGCCCAGGGCATGCAGCCGGCCAAGGCTGCGCTGCGCGGGAAACGAGTCAGCATAGCTCGCCACCAGCTCGGCGATCCACGGTTGCGGGTCGACGACCCACGGCGTATCGGCAAACAGCACGCCGTTGAGATCGGCATTCGAGCGGCCGTCCAGCGCGTAGATGCGCGACGTTGAATAGACCGGCAGGTCGCCTGCGTAATGAAACTTCAGCTGCGACTTCATGAGACGCCCCTGCTGTGCGGTGGCTGCGAGGAAGATAAACTCGGCATCCTGACGGCGGCGCGGATCGTACTGTAACGGGCCACCAATGTTTGAGCGCAGCCGCTGGTAGCGTTGATGGCTATCGGTCAGCAACATCAGGTTTTCGATTTCGAACGAGAAATCCTGCTTTTCCGGTTCGTACTCGCGAACTTCCAGCACGTTACCGCCCAGCGCGAACATGGCATCGGCGAAGCTGATCGCCAGGCGTCGGCCCCAGTCATTGCGCGGTACCAGCACCAGGGCCTGCTCGAGGCCATCGGCGATGGCGCGTTCGGCGGCCGCCACAGCTTCGTCTTCCGGCGACAGTGCAAACTGGTAAAACGCCGGCGGCGCACTGCTGCCGTCCTGCAGGTAGTTCAGGGCCAGCACCGGCACCGGCAGCAGCGGTTCTGACGCCAGCGCGCTGACGTCGTTGCGCAGCAAGGGTCCGACGACGAACTCCGCGCCGTCGCTGAGGGCCTGCTGGTAGGCTGCCGCAATGCCGCCGCTGGAGTCATAGACGCGTACCTGCTGGGTGCTTCCCAGCTGTTCGGCGGCTGCGAAATAGGCGCCGAAAAAGCCGTTCTGGACCGCTTCGCCCGCCATCCGGTTTGCGCCGCTCAGCGGCAACAGCATGGCAACCTGGCTCGGGTAACCGAGCTCGCCGGCCGGCGGGAAATCGCTGCTGTCGAGCAGCCCGGCTGCCGGGTGCTTCGGGTACTGATCCAGCCAGCGCTGCACGCCGTTGCTCCAGCCCACGCCCTGTTGACCGGTCGACGTTGCGAGCGAGCCGATGGCGAGCCAGCCAAGCACTTCAGGGTCGTCGGTCATGGCGGTAGCCGCGCGCAGTACCCGCGGCTGGCTGACCAGCAGCCCAGCCCACAGGCGCTGCCGATTCTGGGCAATTTCGCGGCTGCTGCTCATCTGCAGTTCGCGTTGCTGGTAGAGAGCTATCGCGCGGATCGGGTCGGCTTTCTGAAACCAGGCGTCCGCCTGCAGTGCCTCAACCTTCAGTCGCTGGCTGTCGGCCAGCGGCTGCCGCAACAGCGGCTCGATCAGCAAGAGGGCGTCGTCCGGCCGACCATCCCACAGCGCCAGGGCGGCCGCATTGCTGCTCCACAGCCACAGCCGTTCGCCGCTCTGCGGCGCGGCGATGCGCTGCATCGCGTTGCGGGCCCGGCGAATATCGCCGGCGTCGAGCCATTGGTCGATCGCCAGCAGGGTCAGGCGCTCGCGCGCCGGGCCCTCGACGTCGCCCGCCATGCTGATGTACTCCGCCGCCGCATCGTCGTGACGACCCGAGCGCGCCAGTCGTTCCGCACGGTTTTCGGGGCTGGCGCCGGGCAGCGAGCCGCTGGCGCAGCCGCCGAGCCATAGCGCCGTTACCAGCAGCAGCAGCACGGTGCGGGCGGGATTGTGTACTCTGTTCAACATAGGCAGGACATCCAGCGGCCGGGCCGCAGGTCAAACGCCAAGTATGCAACGCATTGCTAGCCTGACCAATAAAGAAAGCGGCCGATGCGCGGGGAATTGAACATTGACTGAAGGCATTCTTTACGTGGTCGCGACGCCCATCGGCAATCGCGACGACCTGTCACCGCGCGCCCGCAGCGTGCTCGCGGCAGTGCAGGTCATAGCTTCCGAAGATACCCGCCGCACCGGGCGTTTGCTGGCGCACTTTGGCATCAAGGCGCAGCAGATCGCGCTGCATGAACACAACGAGGCCGCGGCGGGCGCGCGCCTTCTCGCCCTGCTGGAGGACGGTCAGTCCGTCGCCCTGGTCAGCGACGCGGGTACGCCGCTGATCTCGGACCCGGGCTACCGGCTGCTCCATCTCGCGCACGAACGCGGCGTTACGGTGAGCCCGGTACCCGGCCCCAGCGCTCTGATTGCAGCGCTGTCCGTTGCGGGACTTGCCACCGATCGCTTCTGTTTCGAGGGTTTTTTGCCTGCTAAACGCGCCGCCCGGCAGGCGCAGCTGAAGGCGCTGCGCGGCGAGCTGCGCACACTGGTTTTTTACGAGGCGGTGCATCGCATCCGTGACGCGCTCGTTGATATGCGCGACGTGCTGGGCGCGGAGCGCCGCGCATTCATCGGTCGCGAACTCAGCAAACTGCATGAACAGTGCGTTGCGGCAAGCCTGCAGGAGCTGGTCGAAAAACTCGACGACGCCAGTATTCCGGCCAAGGGCGAATTCGTCGTCGTGGTCGCAGGTGCCGCGCAGGCGACGCTGACCGCCAGCCTCGACGTCGATGCCTTATTGCTGAAGCTGGCGCCACTGCTGCCGCACAAACAGGCGGTCGACATCGTCGCGGCAGTTAGCACGGCACGCCGCAACGACCTGTACCGGCGGTTGCTGGCACTGACCGGCAAAAGCGGCGGTGACGAACCCGCCTGAGCCGGATAAATGCAGTATGATCCGGCCCGCAGCAAGGCTGGAGCAGGCCAGGCAACCGCGGCGCGCAAGCGTCGAGGAAAGTCCGGGCTCCTTCGGACACGGCGCCAGGTAACGCCTGGAGGGTGCAAACCCATGGAAAGTGCCACAGAAAATACACCGCCTAAGCGCCTCGGCGCCGGTAAGGGTGAAAAGGTGCGGTAAGAGCGCACCGCGCGGCTGGCAACAGTCCGCGGCACGGCAAACCCCGCCGGGAGCAAGACCAAATAGGGGAGTAGGCAGGCTTTCGGGCCTGCACCGCCGGTCCCGAGCGGACTCCCGGGTAGGTTGCTAGAGGCAGTCGGTGACGGCTGTCCCAGATGAATGGTTGCCCTCGACAGAACCCGGCTTACGGCTTGCTCCGACCTTGCTGCACCATTTCTAAAATAATCTTTTAAAACAATAGCTTGCGAACTATACTGCGGCCTGTTCGAGGCGCCGTGCGCGAACCCCTGTGCCGCGCACGCCGGCCGGTCGCTGTCGCCAGATCGCGACCCGTTGCTGAGAATAGATCGAGGAACAGCCCATAAGCGATTGATTTACCGTTCTAATTGCCTGCCACAATTTGCCCTGATTTGGTCACCGAATAGCCCCTAAGTCCCTGTAGAACAAGAATTAATTAGCTACTTTGTTGACGCTGCCATAGGCCCTGCCTATAGTGTCGAAAAGTGGAGAAAAGTGGGAGAAGGTGGGCTGCAGACCCCGGGAAAGGGCCGTTTCAGCTCCGCAAAAATCACCGTGTTTAGAGGGGCCACCAAAGTCACGCTGGACGCCAAAGGGCGTCTCGCCATACCGACCCGGTACCGGGAGCGGTTGCAGACCCGTTGCGACGGGCAGCTGGTGGTGACTGTCGACCGTGATAACTGCCTCCTGCTGTACCCGTTCCCGGACTGGGAAGACATCGAACGCAAGCTGATGCGCCTGCCAAGCCTCAATAGCCAGTCGCGGCGCCTGCAGCGCCTGATGGTGGGTTACGCAACGGAAATGGAGCTGGACGGTAATGGCCGCATCCTGTTGACGAAAGAGTTACGCGAATTCGCAGGGCTGGACCGGCAGGCAATCCTGCTCGGCCAGGGCAACAAGTTTGAATTATGGGACGAGGAAAGCTGGAACGCGAAACGTGACGCCTGGCTCGGTGACGATGATGACACTGATCTGCCGGCCGAGCTCGAATCGCTATCGCTGTAGATGACGGCAAGAGCATGACGGATGCCGACCACCGGGCGCACGTTCCGGTACTGCTGGACGCCGTGCTCGAAGGACTGAAGCTGCGCGCCGACGGTACCTATGTCGACGGCACATTCGGGCGCGGCGGTCACAGCAGGGCAATCCTCGAACGACTGGGACCGAAAGGGCGCCTGCTGGCCATTGACCGGGACCCGCAGGCAATAGCCGCCGCGGCCACGCTGCAAAGCGATCCGCGTTTTGACATAGAGAAGGGTGAACTTGCGCAACTTGAAGACATCGCGGAAAGACGCGGACTCCTCGGCAAGATCGACGGATTGCTACTCGATCTCGGCGTTTCCTCCCCGCAACTGGATGACGCGGATCGCGGATTCAGCTTCCAGGGAGACGGACCTCTCGACATGCGCATGGATCCGACGACGGGATACAGCGCCGCCGACTGGCTCGCAACGGTAGACGAGAAGACCTTGAGACGCGTCCTGAAAGAATTTGGTGAAGAACGTTTCGCGAACCGCATCGCGCGCGCGATCGTCGAGACGCGCGCGGCCGCGCCGCTGACGCGCACGGCGGAGCTGGCTGCGCTGGTTGCGGCCAGCGTACCGAAATCGCGGGAACGCAAGCACCCGGCGACGCGCAGCTTTCAGGCGATTCGCATTGCAGTGAACGATGAGCTTGGGCAGCTCGACCGGGCCCTGGAGGCCAGCGTTGTTTTGCTGGCCTCCGGTGGCCGACTTTGTGCGATCAGCTTTCATTCGCTGGAAGATCGCCGCGTAAAACGCTTCATCCGCAACAAGTCGCGCGAAGCAGAGCCTTACCGCGGCATGCCGAATGTTCCGGCGGAGCATCGGCCGCCGCTCCGGATTGTTGGCAAAGCGGTTGCCGCAACGGCTGCAGAAATCGCCGCGAACCCGCGCGCCCGCAGTGCCCATCTGCGCGTCGCGGAGCGCAACCAATGACGCTGCGGGAGCGGGGCTCAGCCGGCCTGTGGACCGCGGTTTTTGCCGCGGTCTGCGTCATTTCGGCGCTCGCGATCGTGTACACGAAGCATGAATCCCGCCGCCTGTTCGTTGAGCTGGAAACGCTGACGACCGAGCGTGACGAACTGAATATCGAGTGGGGCCAGCTGCAAATCGAGCAAAGCACCTGGGCGACTCACGGACGCATTGAACAGGTAGCAACGGATGAGTTGTCGCTGCTACGCCCGAAGGCCACGGAAATTTACGTAATTGAGAACGAATGAGTCGCGGGGCAGAAACAAAACAGCAAACTGCGCGACGCTTCGTCGGCAGGATGGCGCTGGTAGGAGTGTTCTTCGTTATTGCGGCGAGTTCGCTCGTTGCGCGTGCCGTGCATCTGCAGGTTCTTAACCGCGACTTCCTGAACGAGCAGGCCGATTCACGTCACCTGCGCACCGAGAAAATCACGGCACATCGCGGCGCAATTACTGACCGCAATGGCGACCCGCTCGCGATCAGCACGCCGGTCGACAGCATCTGGGCGAACCCGCAGGAACTGGCGGTTGCGGTCGATCGGGTGCCGCAGCTCGCGCGCGCGCTCGAGATGGACTCGCAGCTGCTGATGCGGCGCATCACGCGCAGCATGGACAAGGAATTTCTGTACCTGAAGCGCCACCTGAATCCCGAGCAGGCGCATCGCGTGCTGTCACTGAAGCTGCCGGGCGTCAACGTACTGCGCGAGTACCGGCGTTTTTATCCCGCCGGCGAAGTCGCCGGTCACCTGGTGGGTTTTACAAGCGTCGATGACGACGGCCAGGAAGGACTCGAGCTCGCGTTCAATCACTGGCTGGCCGGCGAGTCGGGTGCCAAGCGTGTTCTGAAAGACCGCCTCGGCCGGTCCGTTGAAAACGTCGAAAGCATTCGGCCGCCGAGCCCGGGCAAGGACCTGCGCAGCAGTATCGACCTGCGCCTGCAGTACCTCGCGTACCGCTCGTTAAAAAGTGCGATTCGCGAGTTCAGCGCGAACTCCGGCTCGATCGTTATTCTCGATGTGGAAACAGGCGAAGTGCTGGCGATGGTTAACCAGCCGTCTTACAACCCGAACGATCGCGCACAGTTTTCTGCAGAACGTTATCGCAACCGCGCGATCACCGATATTTTCGAGCCGGGTTCCAGTATCAAGCCGCTGGTCGTTGCTGCGGCGCTGGAAAGCGGCGACTACCGACCGAGCAGCCTGATCGACACCGCGCCCGGTTTCGTCGTCGTTGGTGCGAAGCGCATTGAAGATCCGCACAACCTGGGCCGCGTAAGCCTGACCACCGTGCTGGCGCGTTCGAGTAACGTTGGCGTCACAAAGGTTGCGATGTCACTGGAGCCGGATCAGCTGTGGCAGACGATGACGCGCTTCGGCCTTGGCTCGCTGACGTCGAGCGGCTTTCCCGGCGAATCAGCCGGCCTGCTGACGCATTTCAATCACTGGCGGCCCATCAACCAGGCAACGCTGGCTTACGGCTACGGACTGTCGGTCACGCCTTTGCAGCTCGCGCAGGCTTACGCCGCGCTTGGTAGTGACGGCGTGCGGCGACCCGTGTCGCTCGTGGCCCTGAACGAAGCGCCGGCGGGTGAACGAATTATCGAAAGCGAAACGGCCGTCGCCGTGCGCCGCATGATGGAAGAGGTCGTGCGACCCGGTGGCACCGGGGTCAAGGCGGGCGTCGCCGGTTATCGCATCGCCGGCAAGACCGGTACCGCCTGGAAGTTTACGGCTGGCGGTTACTCACAGGATCGCTACCTGTCAATTTTCGCCGGACTCGCGCCGGCCAGCGACCCGCGCCTCGCGGCCGTCGTTATCATCGATGAGCCCAAAGGCAAGCTTTACTACGGCAGCGATGTTGCAGCGCCGGTGTTTGCTGACGTCATGGCTGAATCTCTGCGCCTGCTGGCCGTGCCGCCGGATGCGTTGCCGGAACAGCGCGATGGCGACAGCATCATGCAGGCGATGCAGGCGGCGACTCAATGAGCATGGCCGCCATGAACCTGACAAGCATGCCAACCCTCGCTGACCTGCTGCGGGGCATGGTCGCCGCGCCGGCGATTCCGGTTGCAGACATCGCCAGCGACAGTCGACAGCTCAAGCCGGGCGCCGTGTTTTTTGCCTGCCGCGGCGCGACCTCGCACGCGCTGCAGTTTCTCGATAAGCAGGCAGCGCAGTCACTGGCCGCGCTTGTCTGGGACGGTGACGAGAGCGTGACGCCACCGACGGGCGTGCCCGCGATTGTCGTGCCCGATCTGAAGTCGCAGCTCCCGACCATCGCGAATCGGTTCTTTGCAACGCCCTCAGCGGCCATGCAGGTAACGGGTGTGACCGGCACGAACGGCAAGACAACGGTTGCCTGGCTGCTGGCGCAGGCGTGGCAACAACTTGGCCAGCGCTGTGCCTATATCGGCACGCTCGGCGCCGGACTCGACGAGGTCGCAGCGACGCAGGGCCTGACAACGCCCGACTCCATCGAGTTGCAGCGCCAGCTTGCCGGCTTCCGCGACGCGCAGGCAGTGCGGGTGGCGCTGGAAGTGTCGTCGCATGGCCTGCAACAGCAGCGCGTTGCCGGTACCGAGTTTGCCACGGCAATATTCACCAACCTGAGTCGCGACCATATCGATTTTCACGGCACGATGGCAGCGTACGGCGCGACCAAAGCGCGACTCTTCACTGAGTTCGCACCGCGCCACAAAATAATCTGCATCGACAGTGAGTACGGCAGGACGCTGGCGGCAAGCTGCGGCAGCGATGCCATTCTGGTGGCCACGTCGGCCGGGCAGGATTGGCGCGGCGCTCGCTACGTGAACGCCAGCAGCATCAAAGCGACCGAGAACGGCGCGACGCTGGCCATCGACAGCTCGTGGGGCGGCGCCACGTTTGAGCTGCCGCTGGTTGGACTTTTCAATGTCGCGAACGCGCTGCTGGTGCTGGCAGCCCTGCTGGCTGACGAAGTCGAATTTGCTGACGCGCTGGAGGTCATGCAGACGCTGTCTGCGCCGGCCGGACGCATGCAGCCGGTGCGCATTCAATCCGCCGTTGCATTGCCCGCCGTCTATGTCGATTACGCGCACACGCCTGCCGCACTGGAGGCCGCGCTCAGCGCGCTGCGCCCGCATTGTCGCGGCAAGCTGTGGTGCGTGTTTGGTTGCGGCGGCGATCGCGATCGCGGCAAGCGGCCGCTGATGGGGCGCGCCGTGGTTGAGAACGCGGATTGCGCAGTGCTGACCAGTGATAACCCGCGCTCCGAATCGCCGGTGGCAATCATGCGCGATGTCCAGAACGGTGTTGATCGCGAACTCACCGCCATCGAAGATCGCGCCGCTGCGATCGCCTGGACGATCGCGCACGCAGCTGCGCATGACGTTGTCCTCATTGCAGGTAAAGGGCATGAGGATTACCAGCTGGTGGCCGACCGGCGCCTCGATTTTTCAGACTACCAGGCCGCGGCAGAAAATCTGCGGCGCCGGCAATGATCGAGAGCAGCATGCAACGGGCAGCAGACATTATTAACGGCCGGCTGCAAGGCGCTGACAGCGATTTTCGCGGCGTCAGCATCGACAGTCGCACGCTGTCAGCCGGTGAACTGTTTTTTGCGCTGCAAGGGCCAAACTTCGACGGCGCGAAGTTCATTGCGCAGGCAGCGGAGCGCGGCGCGAGCGGTGCAGTGACGAAAACGAAACCGGACGTCGCGTTGCCGGCCATCATCGTTGACGACAGCTACGCCGCTCTGGCGCGCCTCGCAGTGGACTGGCGCAGCCGCATGCCAGCAACCGTAATCGGTGTCACCGGCAGCAATGGCAAGACGACGCTGAAAGAACTGATCAACGCCTGCCTGTCGCCCGTTGCGCGCACGCTGGCGACCGCAGGTAACCTGAACAACAACATTGGCGTGCCATTGATGCTGCTGCGGCTGGCGCCGGAACATCGCTTCGCAATCATCGAGATGGGCGCGAACCATGCCGGCGAGATCGCACACCTGACGCAACTTGCCGAGCCGCACATCGTGGTTATCAGCAACGCCGGTCCGGCACACCTCGAAGGCTTTGGATCGCTCGACGGAGTGGCGCGCGCAAAGGGAGAGATTTTGCAAGGTACGCCGCGACCCCAAACGGCTGTGTTGAATGCCGATGACGCGTACTTCACAACCTGGCAGGAGATGACCGAAGACATCGATGTCTTAAGCTTCGGCTACAGCGCTGCGGCTGACGTGCGGCTAGACAAGGTGCGGGCGCACAGCGCGGGAGTTGATCTCGAGCTTACGCTGCCGTCAGCCCGAGTCGATATCGCACTGCCGTTGCCGGGCGTGCACAACGCGCTGAACGCCGCCGCCGCCGCGGCGGTTGCCCTTGCGGCCGGGCTTGACGCGCAGGAGATCAAGCGCGGACTGGAAACAGTGCGACCGGTCGCGGGTCGATTACGACCGTTGCCAGGGATTAACGGCATTCGCCTTTTCGATGACAGCTACAACGCGAACCCGGGCAGTGTAATTGCGGCCGCGCAGTTTATTGCCGCCCAGGACGGTGATGCGTTTTTCGTGCTGGGCGACATGGGTGAGCTGGGAGCGGACGCTGTGAGCCTGCACGAAACGGTTGGCCGGGAAATGCACGCTGCTGGCGTCACCCGGCTGTTCGCGACCGGCGCGCTGGCCCGCCATGCGGCGACGGCTTTCGGTGATGACGCTACCTGGTTTGAATCTGTGGGTGATCTGATCGACGCAATTCGCAGCGAGCTTCGCCCGGGCACCAGCGTGCTGGTCAAGGGCTCGCGCAGCATGCGTATGGAACGGGTCGTTAACGCCTTGCGCAACGACGTGGCGGAGGGCTGAGCATGTTGCTGTTCCTTACTAAATACCTCGCACAGTTTGACGCCAGCTTCACGGTCTTCAACTACCTGACGTTGCGCGCAATCCTCGGTGCACTCACGGCATTGATACTGTCATTTATCATCGGTCCGCGCATGATCAAGCGCCTGACCAGCAACCAGGTTGGGCAGCCAATTCGCGACGATGGCCCGGTCACGCATCTGCCAAAGGCAGGCACGCCCACGATGGGCGGCGCGATGATCCTGACCGCGATTGTCGTCAGCACCTTGCTGTGGGCCGATCTCGAGAACCCGTACATCTGGATCGTGCTGTTCGTAACGCTGGCGTTTGGCGTGATCGGTTACGTCGATGATTACCGCAAACTGATCCTGCAGAACCCCGCGGGTCTGTCCGCACGTCTGAAGCTTTTCTGGCAATCCGCAGCAGCGGCGATTGCCGCCGGCGCCCTGTACATGCTGGCAGACAATGAGATCGCTACCTCGCTGCTGATTCCGTATTTCAAGGACCTGTGGATTCCGCTTGGTATCGGCCAGCTCTTCATTACCTTCATTTATATCGTTGGCTTCAGCAATGCCGTCAATCTGACCGACGGACTCGATGGCCTCGCCGTCATGCCCACGGTACTGGTCGGCGGCGCGCTCGGTGTGTTTGCCTACCTGACCGGTAACGTCAACTTCGCGGAGTACCTGAGCATCCCGTATATCGCCGGCACCGGCGAGATCCTGGTGTTCTGCGCGGCGCTGGCCGGCGCGGGCCTCGGCTTCCTGTGGTTCAACACTTATCCCGCGCAGGTCTTCATGGGTGACATTGGCGCACTCTCACTGGGCGCCGCACTCGGGGTTGTCGCGGTGGTTGTGCGCCAGGAAATCGTGCTGGCCATCATGGGTGGCGTGTTCGTCATTGAAACCGTGTCCGTCATTATCCAGGTCGCATCGTTCAAGCTGACCGGCCGTCGCGTTTTTCGCATGGCACCGCTGCACCATCACTTCGAGCTGAAAGGCTGGGCGGAACCCAAAGTGATCGTGCGCTTCTGGATCATCACGGTAATCCTCGTGCTTGTTGGTCTCGCGAGCCTGAAAATCCGATGAGCGCGATCCGGCAAAACAGCGCTGCGCCAAAGCAGGATCTCGTCTACGGTACAGGCAACACCGGTCTGTCGGTCGCGCGTTTTCTCGCGCGCCAGCGGTCCGCTGCAATCTACGCCGACAGCCGCAGCGCGCCGCCGGGTGTCGATGCACTACGGGAAATTGTGCCGGATGCTGAAATTGTTATCGGCGCTGCCGGTAGCGACGTGCTCGAGCGTGTGCAACGCATCATCGTCTCCCCCGGTATCAGCGATCGTGATCCGCTGCTCAGCAAAGCCCGTACGCTGGGAATCGAGGTGATCTCCGATATCGAATTGTTTGTCGAGCACGCCACCGCGCCATTCGTGGCAATCACCGGCTCCAACGGCAAGAGCACCGTTACCACTTTGCTGGCGCTGATGTGCGAGGCGGCCGGCAAGGCGGTGCTCGCGGGCGCCAACCTTGGCCGGCCGGCGCTCGATTTGCTGGCCGCCGAAACGCCCGATATTTACGTTCTTGAGCTGTCCAGTTTCCAGCTGCAGCGCACCCGGCACCTGCCGGCGAAAATTGCGGTGCTGCTGAACATCTCGCCGGATCACCTCGACTGGCATCGCGACGAAGCCGAGTATCGCGCCGCGAAGTATCGCATCCTGCGCGAAGCCAGCGCGGTCGTGATCAATCGCAGCGACGAACAGTCACGCGCCTGCGTCACAGCCGAACAAACCTGTCGTTCGTTTGCGCTCAATGAACCGCGTCGCCAAAACTATGGCCTCCGGACGCAATACGGCGAAAGCTGGCTGGCACGCGGCGACGAGTGCCTGCTGCCGATATCCAAACTAGCGCTTGTCGGTTCACACAACCAGGAAAACGCACTCGCCGCGCTGGCAGCGGGAGACCTGCTAGGCCTGCCGGTGCCGGCAATGCTGTCGGTACTGCAGACCTTCGCCGGATTGCCGCATCGCATGCAGCGTGTGCGTCGCCTGCGTGATGTCGACTACATCAATGACTCGAAAGCAACCAACGTGGCAGCAGCGATTGCGTCTGTCAATTCCATCGCTGGATCGGTGGTGCTGATCGCGGGTGGCGAAGGCAAAGGCGGCGACTTCGCCGCGCTGGCAACCGCGGTCGCAGCAAAACTGCGCGCTGCGGTGCTGATTGGTACAGACGCTGACAAGATCGCGGCTGCATTCGGCGGCGGCACCAGGATTCTGCACGCCGCGTCGCTGGCAGAGGCCGTCGTAATCGCTGCCGACCTTGCCGCGCAAAACGATACGGTCCTGCTGGCCCCGGCCTGTGCGAGTTTCGACCAGTTTGCAAACTACATGGCACGCGGCGCAGCCTTCTGCGCCGCCGTGGAGGCGCTGCAATGAGCGCACAGCCGGCGTTGATGCCGTTTCCCGCGCGGCTGCGTTCGTCCTTGACGATCGATCCGCTGCTGCTGACGCTGGCACTGACGCTGCTGCTCGGCGGTTTCATAATTCTGGCGTCAGCCTCGGTCGCCGTTTCCGACGCGGCCGTCGGCAATCCGTTTTTCTATCTGCAGCGCCAGGCCCTGGCTGCCGTGCTGGGCGCAGCGGCGGGCGGAATCTGCCTGTTCATTCCAATGCAGGCGTGGCGCACGCTCGGTCCGTTGCTGCTGTTGCTCGCGTTCGCCATGCTGGTCGTCGTGCTAGTGCCGGGCGTCGGTCACACGGTCAATGGCAGTACGCGCTGGCTGCGCGTTGGCTTCATGAACCTGCAGGTATCGGAGCCGGCGCGCCTGTGCCTGATCCTGTGTCTCGCAAGCTACCTGGTGCGCCACAACAAGTCGCTGCGCGAAAGTTTCGTCGGCTTCCTGCGGCCGATGGTCATACTCAGTGTGGCCTGCGCGCTGCTGCTCGCCGAGCCGGACTTCGGCGCGGCGATCGTGCTGCTCGCCACCTCGCTGGCAATGTTGTTCATAGCCGGCGCGCGCTTCCGCGATTTCTTTGTGTTCTTCGGCGCGGCGATCCTCGCGATGGTGGCGCTGGCAATTACTTCGCCCTATCGACTGAAACGGCTGACCGGCTTTATGGATCCCTGGGCCGACCCGTTCAATTCCGGTTTCCAGCTGACCCAGTCGCTGATCGCCATCGGCCGTGGCAAATGGTTCGGCGTCGGTTTGGGCGACAGCGTGCAAAAACTTTTCTACCTCCCCGAAGCGCACACCGATTTCGTGTTCGCGGTGTTCGCCGAGGAATTCGGTTTGCTCGGGGTGCTGGCGTTAATCACGGTATTTGGCGCACTGCTTTATCGCGTTGCGCAACTTGCAAACCGCGCAGCGCAGGCAGAGCGGTTCTACGAAGCGTACGTCGCAATCGGTATCGGCACCTGGCTCGGCTTGCAGGCATTTATCAACATCGGTGTGAACATGGGGCTGCTGCCGACCAAAGGCCTCACGCTGCCGCTGATCAGCTACGGGCGCAGCAGCCTGATCGTCACCATGGTGGCCATCGCGATCCTGCTGCGCATTCACCATGAACTTGCGACGGACTCGGTACCGACCAACAACCGCCGCAAGCGCAAGGTGAAACCATGAACCCGCGTCCGATTCTCGTCATGGCGGGTGGTACCGGCGGTCACGTGTACCCGGCACTCGCCGTAGCAAACGCATTGCGCGAGCAGTCGCGCGAGGTCGTGTGGCTGGGAACGCGACGCGGGATCGAAGCGCGGATCGTCCCGGCCGCCGGAATTCCGATTGAGTGGGTCAGCGTGCAGGGCCTGCGCGGCAAAGGGCGGCTGGCGCTGCTGCTGGCGCCGCTGAAGCTGGC
Source organism: uncultured Gammaproteobacteria bacterium (assembly GCA_963800915.1). GTDB lineage: Bacteria > Pseudomonadota > Gammaproteobacteria > Steroidobacterales > Woeseiaceae > Woeseia. The sequence continues at coordinate 38,618 of CAWDCR010000006.1, read as the reverse complement.
GCGCGCGCTCTGGCAGTCGCTTTGCATCGTCAGGCGGCATCGCCCGGCCGTCGTGCTCGGCATGGGTGGCTTCGTTAGTGGCCCCGGTGGCCTGGCTGCCTGGCTGCTGCGCAGGCCATTAATTATTCATGAACAAAATGCCGTTTCCGGCTTTACTAACCGACTTCTGGCGCGCCTCGCCCGGGTTGTGCTGCAAGCCTTCCCGGGCAGTTTTTCCGCTGCCGCCAATGCGCGCACGGTCGGCAACCCGGTGCGCGCGGATATTGCAGCAATAGCGCCGCCGGCCACGCGTCTGAAGGGCCGCGGCGGCAGGGCGCGGCTGCTGGTGCTGGGCGGCAGCCAGGGCGCGCTGGCCTTGAACCGCAGCTTACCGGCGGCGCTCGCGCTGCTGCCCGCAGCCGACCGCCCGCAGGTCCGGCACCAGGCCGGCAGCCGCACCATCGACATAGCGCGTGAGACCTACCGCAGTGCCGGTGTCGAGGCGCAGGTCGATGAATTCATCAATGACATGGCGGCTGCCTACGGCTGGGCGGACCTCGTTATCTGTCGCGCAGGCGCACTGACCGTCGCCGAGATCTGCGCGGTCGGCTTGCCGGCGATCTTCGTGCCGTACCCGGCTGCGGTCGACGACCATCAGACGGCCAACGCCCGCGGGCTGGTCGATGTCGATGCGGCAATCATAATCCAGGAAGCAGAGCTCACGCCCGCCACGCTCGCGGCCGTCGTCGCGCAGTGGTGCGGGAATCGCGAGCAGCTCATCGAGCGCGCCGAGGCAGCGCGCTCGCTGGCACGCAACGATTCCCTCGAAGTGATCACCGGGCTGTGCCTGAAACTGGCGGAGGCGGCGGCATGATCGAGCGTATGCGTCGCATCAACCGCGTGCACTTCGTCGGTATCGGTGGCTCCGGCATGTCCGGCATCGCGGAAGTGATGCTGAGCCTCGGCTATAGCGTGCAGGGCTCGGACCTGCGACCGAATCCTGCGGTGACCCGACTGCAGAAGCTCGGCGCCACAGTTTTTATCGGCCACGATCGCAGGCATGTCGCGGATGCTGACGCGGTGGTCGTGTCGAGTGCGGTAAACGAAGCGAACCCCGAGGTGGCTGCAGCCCGCGAGTTGCTGTTGCCGGTCGTTGCGCGCGCCGAGATGCTCGCGGAACTGATGCGGTTTCGTTATTCGATTGCCGTCGCCGGCACGCATGGCAAGACGACGACGACCAGCCTGATTGCCAGCGTGCTGGCCGAAGGTGGCCTCGATCCTACGTTCGTTATCGGCGGACGGCTGAAAAGCACCGACAGCAACGCGCGGCTGGGCCAGGGTGATTACCTGGTCGCCGAGGCTGACGAAAGCGATGCCTCGTTCGTGCATCTGAAACCGATGCTCGCCGTCGTCACCAACATCGATGCCGATCACATGTCGACTTACCAGGGTGACTTCGACCGCCTGCGGCACGGCTTTATCGAGTTCCTGCACAACCTGCCGTTCTACGGATTGGCGGTGATGTGCAGCGACGATGCCGGCGTGCGCGGCATTCTTGCCGAGGTCGGTCGTTCGATCGTTACCTACGGCATCGACGCTGGCGCGGACGTGCGCGCGCAAAACATTCGCTATGCCGAGGGCTACACCGAGTTCGAAGTGGTCGGTCCCGGCCACGCCGAGCCGCTCGCCATTCGTCTGCACCTGCCGGGACTTCACAACGTGCGCAACGCACTCGCCGTGGTCGCTGTCGCACGCGAGCTGGATGTCGCTGATGAAGCCTTGGTACGCGCACTGTCCGGCTTCGAGGGTATTGATCGGCGCTTCCAGAATCTTGGTGACGTGCAGACCGCCCACGGCAAGGTGCTGCTGATTGACGACTACGGTCACCATCCGACAGAAATCGCGGCTACGATTGCCGCAGCGCGTGCCGGCTGGCCGGGCCGTCGTATCGTGCTGCTGTTCCAGCCGCATCGCTACAGCCGCACACGCGATCTGCTCGACGACTTCGCAAACGTCCTGAGCGATGTCGATGTGCTGTTGCTGCTCGAAGTCTATGCCGCGGGCGAAGACCCTATCGCAAGTGCTGATGGTCGCGCTGTTGCACGGGCGGTACGCAGCCGCGGCGGCGTCGAACCGGTGTTCGTCGAGTCGTTCGAGCAGGCCGTTGGCGTGCTGGGAGACCTGCTGCGGGACAACGATCTCGTGCTGACCATGGGCGCAGGCGACATCGGCGGCTTCGCCGGCAAACTGCCGGCGCTGCTGCATTCATCACGCAGCCTGCGAGCGACCTCATGATGGCCGCCAGGAAGAAGCAGTTCAAAGGCGAGCTGCGGCGCGACGAGCCGATGAGCCGGCATACGTCGCTGCGCGCCGGCGGGCCAGCCGAGTTTTTTTACAAGCCGCAGAACCTGCAGGACCTGTCGCTGTTCCTGGCAAGCCTTGACGCCGACACGCCGATCTTCTGGTTCGGGCTCGGCAGCAACCTGCTGGTGCGCGACGCCGGCCTGCCTGGTGTAGTCATTGCAACCGCCGGCATTTTCAAACAGCTCGAGCGGATCGACGAGCGCGGCGTGCGCGCCGGCGCCAGCGTTGCGTGTACGCAGCTGGCACGCCAGTGCATCCGCTGGGGGCTGGGACCGAGCGAGTGGTTCGCGGGCATTCCCGGCACCGTCGGTGGCGCGCTGGCGATGAACGCAGGCGCCCATGGCGGGGAAACCTGGGACCGGGTAACTGCGGTTCGCACAATCGATCGACAAGGCATCGTGCGCGAGCGCACGCCGGACGATTTCAAGATCGCCTATCGCAGTGTGACCGGGCCAGCCGAAGAATGGTTCGTTGAAGGACAGTTCGAATTTGACCTCGATGCAAATCCGAGTATCGAAAACATGAAGAAGATGCTGGCGCACCGTAAAGAGACGCAGCCACTCGGTTTGCCAAGCTGCGGCTCGGTGTTTCGCAATCCGCCCGGGGATCACGCGGCGCGACTCATCGACGCCTGTGGATTGAAGGGTTATCGGGTAGGCGGTGCCGAAGTTTCGCAGAAGCACGCGAACTTCATTATCAATATTGATAACGCCAGCGCCTCCGACATTGAGGCGATTATCAACCACGTGCGGAAAACCGTGCGAGATGTGCATGGCGTCGAGCTGCTGTGCGAAGTGCGAATCGTCGGGAGGGCCGGCATATGAATGACGCCACCCAACCGCGGGTCACAAACGCGGCCGATTTCGGCCGGGTCGCCGTGCTCCTCGGTGGCCGCTCCAGCGAGCGTGAGGTGTCTTTGATGTCCGGGAACGCTGTGCTCGCTGCGCTGCTCGCGCGCGGTGTTGACGCGCACGCCTGGGATCCCGCGGAGCAGGGCATACGCGACTTTGCTGCCGCCGGGTTCGACAGGACCTGGATCGCGCTGCACGGCGCCGACGGTGAAGACGGCTCATTGCAGGGCGCGCTGGAGTGGCTGCAGATTCCCTACACCGGCAGCGGCGTCATGGCATCGGCGCTCGCGATGGACAAGGTGCGCAGCAAGCACCTGTTCGCCGCAGCTGGCATCGCTACGCCAGACTACCAGGTGTTTCGCGAAGCGCGCGAAGCGCGCCTGGCCGCCGATGAATTCGGTTTCCCGCTTGTCGTAAAGCCGGCGCGCGAAGGTTCAAGCGTTGGTATGAGCAAAGTGTTCGAACTCGATGAGATCGATGCTGCAGCAGAACTGGCGCTGCGCTACGGCACACCGGCCATTATCGAGCGCTGCATCGTCGGTGAGGAGTACACGGTTGGCATACTGCAGGGGCTTGCACTGCCAAGTATCCGGATCGAAACGCCGCGCGTGTTTTATGACTACCGCGCGAAGTATGAATCGGATCGCACCCGCTACATCTGTCCGGGCAACGCCGCCGCCGAAACTGAAGCGCAGTACACCGACCTGGCGCTGCGCGCCTTCGATGAACTGGGCTGCAGCGGCTGGGGTCGCGTGGATTTCATGACCGGCAAAGACGGACAGCCGCAGGTGCTTGAAGTGAATACCGTGCCCGGCATGACGAGCCATAGCCTGGTGCCGATGGCAGCCAAGGCCAGCGGTATCGATTTTTCTGAACTCTGCTGGCGCATCCTTGAAACCAGTATTGCAGACGTGCAGTCAGCAGCAACGCGGGAGGTGGCGCATGGCGCGTAAGCAAGCCAAACGTCGCAAGCCGGCGCCAGTTCGCAAGCTGACCCTGCCGCGCATCCCATGGGCTCGCATCGGTGGCGTCGCTGCGGCGTGTGCTGTGATTTTCGCGGTCTATCACGTCAGCGCGATGGCACTCGACCGGCCGATTGATGCGATCACCATTGACGGCCCGTTTCAGCGGGTGAGTGCGCTGCAGATTGAAGAAGCGATCAGCGACGAACTCGCCAAGGGTTTCCTGACAGCGGACCTGGACACAATTCGCGACCAGCTGACAGCGCTTGAGTGGATTGATCGCGCCAACGTTGTGCGCCGCTGGCCGGCGCAGCTCGAAATCAGCGTGACAGAACAGGTGCCGGCCGCCTGCTGGGGCGAGCGCGGCCTGCTGAACACGCGCGGCGAACTGTTCGTCACCGATGCACGCCACGTGCCGGCCGAATTGCCGCGGCTGAGCGGTCCGGAGGGGCGTTCCGCGGAGGTCGCGAAGCGCTATCTGCGGATTCGCGAACAACTTATTCCACGCGGCCTCGATGTGCGCCGCCTGCATCTCGATGCGCGCGGCGCCTGGGATATGACGTTGCAAAATGGCATCGAGATTCGCCTTGGCAAGCGCCAGGTTGCGGAGCGTACCGAGTTATTTCTGGACGTCGTTGCCGACGTCATTACACGGCGTGCAAAGGACATTCAGTTTGTGGATATGCGCTACAGCAACGGCTTCACGATCGGCTGGAACGGTGAAACACCTGCACCGAAAAGTGCAGCGGCCGGCGATCGGCAAATGTTGGCGGGGCGCAATGAATAAGCGCGCCGAAATTTTCGCATTGCTGAAACAGGACGGGATGCAGTGAGCAAGCGAGCAGAGAAAAACCTGATTGTCGGGCTGGATATCGGCACGTCGAAAGTGGTCGCGATTGTCGGAGAAATTACCGAGGACGGCGGCATTGAAGTCGTCGGCATCGGTTCCCACCCTTCGCGTGGGCTGAAAAAGGGCGTGGTCGTCAATATTGAATCGACGGTCCATTCGATTCAGCGCGCGGTGGAAGAAGCCGAGCTGATGGCAGGCTGCGATATACATTCGGTGTATGCCGGTATTGCCGGAAGCCACGTGCGCAGCCTGAACTCCCACGGCATCGTCGCCATTCGCGACAAGGAAGTCAGTGCCGGTGACGTTGAGCGGGTCATCGATGCGGCGCGCGCCGTCGCGATCCCCGCCGACCAGAAAATCCTGCACATCCTGCCGCAGGAGTTCCTGATTGATAACCAGGAGGGAATCCGCGAACCCATCGGCATGTCGGGCGTGCGGCTGGAGGCGAAGGTTCACATGGTAACCGGCGCAGAAAGTGCGGCGCAGAACATCGTCAAGTGCGTGCAGCGTTGCGGTCTCGAAGTCGATGACATCGTGCTTGAGCAGCTGGCATCAAGTTACTCGGTTCTGACTGAAGACGAGAAAGAGCTCGGTGCCTGCCTCGTTGATATAGGTGGTGGGACTACCGATATAGCCGTTTTCATGGGTGGTGCAATTCAGCACACGGCGGTGATTCCGATAGCCGGCGACCAGGTTACGAATGACATCGCGGTGTCGATGCGTACGCCAACGCAGTACGCCGAGGAAATAAAAATCAAGTACGCCTGTGCGCTGTCGCAGCTCGCCAATTCCGACGAAACGATCGAAGTGCCCAGCGTCGGCGATCGACCGCCCCGGCGCCTGGCGCGGCAGACGCTCGCAGAGATTGTTGAGCCACGTTACGAGGAGCTGTTCGGGCTGATTCGCGATGAGTTGCGCCGTTCAGGGTTCGAGGAATTGATTGCTGCCGGCGTCATCATCACGGGCGGCAGCGCGAAAATGGAAGGCGCCGTCGAACTGGCTGAGGAAGTGTTCCATATGCCGGTGCGACTCGGCTCGCCGCAGTACGTGGGAGGCCTCGTCGAGGTCGTCCGCAATCCGATTCATGCAACCGGAGTCGGCCTGCTGCTGTACGGGCTTGAAAATATTTCACGGCGCGGCAAGCGCTCGTCGCCAATGGGCGGCGGCGTAGGCGACGTATGGGACCGGATGAAGGCCTGGTTTCAGGGACAGTTTTGACGGTGTCGTCCAAGTGACGTGCCGGAAAAAGGGAGCGCTATCACCACACGGCGATAGCGCAGGAAAAGCAAGAGTGAGCGATTTGGAAAAGTCGGAGAATCCTTTGCGGAGGGATAAACAATGTTTGAACTAATGGATGCGCATAGCCAAAGCGCGATTATCAAAGTTATCGGTGTCGGTGGCGGTGGTGGCAACGCCGTTGCACACATGGTGAACGCGGGAATTGAGGGTGTGGATTTCATCTGCGCCAACACCGATGCACAGGCGCTGAACAGCGCGCGGGTGCGGACCGCACTGCAGATTGGCTGCAACATCACCAAGGGGCTCGGCGCCGGCGCCGATCCGGATGTGGGCCGGCAGGCAGCGATGGAAGATCGCGACCGGATCCGGGAAGTGATCGAAGGCGCTGACATGCTGTTCATCACGGCCGGCATGGGTGGCGGTACCGGCACCGGCGCGGCCCCGGTCGTCGCGCAGGTCGCCAAGGAACTCGGCATACTGACCGTTGCCGTCGTCACGAAACCGTTCGACATGGAGGGCAAAAAGCGTTCGCAGATCGCCGATCACGGAATTGCCGAGCTGGGCAAGTACGTCGATTCGCTGATCACCATCCCGAACGAGAAGCTACTGTCAGTGCTCGGTGGCCAAACGACCCTGCTGGATGCGTTCCGCTCGGCGAACGAAGTGCTGCAGGGCGCGGTGCAGGGAATTGCCGAGTTGATCACCCGGCCCGGCCTGATCAACGTCGATTTCGCTGACGTGCGCACCGTCATGGCAGAGATGGGTATGGCGATGATGGGCTCCGGTTCCTCGTCCGGCGAGGATCGCGCACGCGAGGCTGCCGAGATGGCAGTGTCGAGTCCGCTGCTGGAGGACATCAACCTGGCAGGCGCGAACGGCATCCTGGTCAACGTCACCGCTGGTATGGACCTGTCGATCGGAGAGTTCCAGGAGGTCGGCGCAACGATCAAGGAATTTGCCTCGGACGATGCAACGGTAGTGATTGGCACCGTGATCGATCCGGACATGGTGGATCGTATTCGCGTAACGGTAGTCGCAACGGGTCTTGGCAAGCAGGCTGCGCAGGCACAAACGCCGCCGATGCGGGTGGTACGGCGCAGTCACGTTCCGGAACCGCGGCAGGTGGCGGCGGCCAGCGAGCCGAACTACCAAACGCTGGACAAGCCAACGGTGCAACGGAAGCGCGCCGTGGGTGATGGACTGGAAGACGCCGGACTGCAGGAAGACCTGCTAGATATCCCGGCATTCCTGCGTCGACAGGCTGACTGACTCCGCAGCGTCAGCCGACGTCGCCCGTGTTTCGCTCACTCGATGTGGGTGGCGTCACGTCCCTGTGGCCGGTCCGGCAGCGACCGGATCGGCCCCGCGGAAGCGCAGCAGCGGGCCGCTTGCCGGCCACTTGAATGAACCAGAAAACGCTTGTGATTGATCGAGCTTATGGTAGTCTTTCGCGCGGCTTTTCAGGCACTTACGCTAAGTTTCTGAATTTCGTGGTAAATTTACAACACGAACCAGGCGGAAAAGATTTTGCTGCCAAAGGCGCAACCCGGATTCCACGGTCGGACCTCAGAAGTCCGTACCCGGATTCCAGTAACCCGGCGAGCTTCGCAGTCCGTCAGCCGCTGACGGCGCAGCGCTCCCGGTACGCAATCCCAATTAAAGAGAACTTGTGGCGATGTTGCGACAACGAACATTAAAAACAGCTATTCGTGCAACCGGCGTCGGCCTGCACAGCGGCGACAAGGTCTACATGACTCTGCGCCCGGCCGCCGAAAACACCGGTATTATCTTTCGCCGCGTGGATCTCGATGAGCCTGCCGACATCCCGGCACGGGCAGAACTGGTTGGCGAGACGATGCTCGGGACAACGCTGGTCCACGGCGAGGTCAAGGTCGCGACGGTCGAACACCTGATGTCAGCGCTGGCCGGCCTCGGCATCGACAATCTGTACGTTGATCTGTCGGCGCCCGAAGTGCCGATCATGGACGGCAGCGCCGCACCGTTCGTGTTTCTGCTGCAGTCCGCCGGTATCGAAGAGCAGAACGCGGCCAAGCGATTCGTCCGCATCAAGCGCAAGGTGCGCGTTGAGGTAGATGATAAATGGGCCGAATTCACGCCGTTCAATGGCCTTAAAGTTAATTTTCAGATCGATTTCAATCACCCGGTTTTTAACAAGCTGAGCCGCAGTGCATCGATTGATTTTTCGTCGACCTCGTTCCTGAAGGAAGTGAGTCGCGCCCGGACTTTTTGCTTTCTGCGCGATGTTGAAGCGCTGCGCGAGCGCAACCTGACGCTGGGCGGCAGCATGGACAACGCAATTGTGCTGGACGACTACCGGATTCTTAACGAGGACGGCTTGCGTTACGCCAACGAGTTCGTTATTCACAAAATCCTCGACGCCATTGGCGACATCTACCTGCTCGGGCACAGCCTGATCGGCGAGTACAGCGCCTACAAGTCCGGCCACGACCTGAATAATCGCCTGCTGCGCGCCGTGCTTGCCGATCGCGAAGCGTGGGAAGAGGTGACCTTCGACGATGCGGCCAAGGCGCCTATTTCCTACGCAACCCCTGCTTACGCCTGAGCGAACCTAGCGCGCTACCTTCACCTGGCAGCGACTCGCGGCAACCCCGAACTCGTTTGCCGCGGCCAGCAGCGTGTCCGATTCAAAGCGCAGCCGGGCGGCCCAGGCGGAGGACGAGCACAGCAAGGTCAGTTCCCCGTCGCGGGCGTTTGCGGAAATCAGCGACGCCGCGAGCTCGCCATCGAGCTGCGACCGCAGCCGCTCGGTGAGTGCCTCCATATTTTTAGCGGTCTGGATAATTTCGTCCAGACGGCTGGAGGCCCCTGATTTCAGCAATTTTTCGAGGCTGGTGATGGTCATGAAAATGTGACGGGTGCACCGTTTTTCGGGCGTCAGAAGTGACAGGCGTCTTTATTCTGAACAGCCGATCTTGTAATGAAAAGCGCCATTATGCATATTGACCCCTCGATAAAGGCATACCCGCCGAAAGCCGGGGACGCAAATCCACCGATCTAAGGAACCTTAAGGTTCTAGGATAGCGGGGCTACCGACTTGATTACCATGTGCATCTTTGAAGTGATGAGAGGGCGCCACCCCTGGCGATCCACTGCGAAGGCTGGTAGTCGGGTCAGAATAATGAGAGATACGCGCTCGGGGCGTAATACATGAATGTAGTTATTTTCGGAAAGGGCTTTGGCAAGCCCCGGCAGATCAGTCTGTCCGGGCCGGGTGCCCTATTCTGTATTACCGCCGTTATCACGCTACTTTGCGCAAGCGCTTTTTACGGTGGCCACCTTTATTCCATGAACAACGGCGCCGGTATCAGTCTGGAAGACGCCGCAGCGCTGAATGTCGAACTCGAAGCACAACGTGCTGCCATCAATACGACCCGCCAGAAAACCGAAGACACCCTTGATGCGCTGGCGCTGCGTCTCGGCCAGATGAACGCAAGGGTGATTCGTCTCGATGCACTGGGACGCCGCCTGACAGAAATGGCTGACCTTGCCGATGGTGAGTTCGACTTCGATTCCACGCCGGCACTCGGTGGTCCCGAAGAGCCGGATCCGAGCGGCTCGGCCGTGGCGGTGCCGGAAGTGCTGGCGGCCATGCAGGGTCTCGCGGATCAGCTGGACAATCGTGAGGCGCAGCTCGGCGTTCTCGAATCCGTGATCATGAACCAGAATTTAAGCGATCGCGTCTATCCCCAGGGTCTACCGGTCAAGTCAGGCTGGATGTCCTCGTACTTCGGCCGGCGCACTGATCCGTTTACCGGCAAGCCCGCCAATCACACCGGCGTCGACTTCGCCGGCAAAGAGGGCGCGGAGATCCTGGCCGTCGCCGATGGCGTCGTAACCTGGTCTTCGAAGCGCTACGGCTACGGCGAAATGGTCGAAATCAATCACGGCAACGGCTATGCGACGCGTTATGCGCATAATTCCGAAAACCTCGTGAGCGTGGGTGAAGAAGTGCGCAAAGGCCAGGTCGTGGCCCTGATGGGCGATACCGGCCGCGCCACCGGACCAAACCTGCATTTCGAGGTGTTGCAGCGCGGTCAGCGCGTCAACCCGGTCAAGTTCATCCGCGAAGGCGCAGCGCAATAACCCAGCCGCCACGCCGCATTCCCGCCCGATAATCAGTCATCAGCCAGCCCTTGGAATACGGGGCTGAATACCCATTACTTGTCGCTGTGGCGGTTTCCAGCCCGTCTGCTGCTGCCGCACCGGGCAGCGGTGGCAATGCGTGGATGCAAAATTTCGGCCAGTACGTAAACTACCCGTCTTTGTGTGCGGCTCCGGCGGCCGCACCGGTTTATCCAGGAGCCCTTTGTGGCAAATTTCTTGACGCGACTTTTCGGCAGTCGCAACCAGCGGCAGCTTCGGCAATTCTCCAAAGTCGTCAAACGCATCAACGGTTTCGAAGAGAGTATTCAGGCACTCGACGACGCGGCGCTCGCTGCGAAGACCGCCGAATTCAAGGAGCGTGTCGCTGGCGGCGCGTCGCTCGACGAGATTCTTCCGGAAGCCTTCGCGGTGGCTCGCGAAGCCGCGCTGCGCACGCTCGGGATGCGGCCGTTTGACGTTCAGCTGATCGGCGGCATGGTGCTGCATCAGGGCAATATTGCCGAAATGCGCACCGGTGAAGGCAAGACCCTGGTCGCGACCCTGCCCGCGTATTTGAATGCGCTGAGCGGCAAGGGCGTGCACGTCGTGACGGTCAACGAATACCTCGCGCAACGTGACGCTGACTGGATGCGCCCCGTTTACGAATTTCTGGGCCTCACTGTCGGCGTGGCGAAAAGCGGTCAGAACCACGAAGAAAAGTCGGCGGCTTACCAGTCCGATATCACGTACGCGACGAACAACGAACTTGGCTTTGACTACCTGCGCGACAACCTTGCGTTCTCCATTCAGGACAAGGTCCAGCGCGAGCTGAACTTCGCCATCGTCGACGAAGTTGACTCGATCCTGATCGACGAAGCGCGTACGCCGCTGATCATTTCGGGTCCCACCGAAGAAAACACAGATCTGTATCAGAAGATCAACAAGCTGATTCCGAAGTTGCGGTTGCACGAAGAAACCGAAGCGCCGTCCAACTACGACATCAGCGCAAAGCGCATAAACCTGCAGGATCAGCGCGGCAAGAAAATTTCGGCGGCCGATGCTGAAGACGGCACGATAAGCCTGGACGAAGCCATTGCCATCGCCGAAGAACGCGATGCAGACATCGTGCTCTCTGATGACGGCAAGGTGCCGCAGTGCCGGCTGGTCATTCGCGGACATTACACGAAAGACGAAAAGGCAAAGCAGGTACACATCACGGAGGACGGCCACCAGTACGTCGAAAAACTGATGCTTGAAGCCGAGCTGCTCGGTGAGGGTGAGAGCTTGTACGATGCCGCGAACATCCGCTTGCTGCACCACCTGAATGCGGCGCTGCGCGCGCACGCGATTTTCAACAAAGACGTTGAGTACATCGTCAAGAATGGCGAAATCGTCATCGTTGATGAGTTCACCGGTCGCACGATGCCGGGCCGCCGCTGGTCAGACGGCCTGCACCAGGCGATAGAAGCTAAAGAAGGCGTGGCGGTCAAACAGGAAAACCAGACCGTCGCATCCATCACTTTCCAGAACTACTTCAGGCTATACCAGAACCTGTCCGGCATGACCGGCACCGCGGATACCGAAGCGTTCGAATTCCAGTCGATTTACGGGCTGGAGGTTCTCGTGATTCCGACGCATCGGCCGATGATCCGAAAAGACATGCCGGATCTCGTGCACCTCACGCAGAAGGACAAGTTTGACGCCATCATCGAAGACATCGTCGATTGTCGCGAGCGCCAGCAGCCGGTGCTGGTCGGCACGACGTCAATCGAAACCTCCGAATACCTGTCAGGCCTTTTAAAAAAGAAAGACATCAAGCACGAAGTCCTGAACGCGAAACAGCACGAACGCGAAGCACACATCGTGCAACAGGCGGGTCGACCGGGCGCGATTACCATCGCGACCAACATGGCGGGTCGCGGTACCGACATCGTGCTCGGCGGTAACCTCGATGCGCAGATCGAAGAGGCCGGTGAAGGTGCCGATCTGGATGAGGTGAAAGCCGAATGGCAGAAACGGCACAACACGGTGATCGAAGCAGGTGGCCTGCACATCGTCGGTACCGAACGCCACGAATCACGCCGCATTGATAACCAGTTGCGCGGTCGTTCGGGTCGTCAGGGCGACCCCGGCTCAAGCCGCTTTTACCTGTCGATGGAAGACAGCCTGATGCGAATATTCGGCGATCCGAATCGCACCAAGGCGCTGCTGTCACGCGCTGGCATGCGCGAGGGCGAGGTCATCGAGAGTCGCCTGTTGTCCCGCCAGATCGAGCGGGCACAGCGCAAAGTCGAGTCTCACAACTTCGACATGCGAAAAAATCTCCTTGAATATGATGATGTTGCGAACGATCAGCGCAAGGTCGTCTACCACCAGCGCACCGAGCTGATGGCCGCTGATGACATCCGCGAATCGATCGAAGCTATCCGCGACGAAGTCATTGCGACCCTCGTGGCGCAATACATTCCGCCGGGCAGCCTCGAGGAGCAGTGGGACGCAGACGGCCTGACCCAGGCCATCGAGCGCGAATTCATGGTGCGACTCGATATCGCGCGCTGGATTACGGATGACCCGAAGCTCACGGAAGACGGTATCAGCGCCCGTTGCGTCGACGAGCTGCAGAAGAACTACGAAGAGAAGGAACAGGCGATCGGTTCGCAGCTAATGCGCCAGTTCGAAAAAGAAGTGATGCTGCGCCAGCTTGATCACAACTGGAAAGAGCATCTCGCAGCGATGGACTACCTGCGGCAGGGAATTCACCTGCGCGGTTACGCGCAGAAAAACCCCAAGCAGGAATACAAACGCGAAGCGTTCGAAATGTTCGGCACGATGCTCGATCAGATCAAGCACGAATCGATTACGATGCTGTCACGCGTGCGCCTGCAAAGCGAAGAAGATATCCAGCGCATGGAAGCACAACGCCGGGCTGCCAAGGCGATGGAATTCAAGCACGCGCAGGCAAGTTCACTGACGCAGCCGCCACCCGCGGCCGGGCCCACCACCGCACCCGAGTCAGCGCCGGCGGAAGCTGTCGCGCCCTTTGTGCGAGACGGACGCAAAGTCGGTCGCAATGAACCGTGCCCCTGCGGCTCCGGGAAAAAATTCAAACAGTGCCATGGCCGCCTGAGCTGACGGTGACGGTTATCGAATGCATTGCGGTCGCGGCCGGAATACTGGTCGACGAACGTGGCAATGTGTTGTTAACGGAACGGATCGGCGACTCACCTTTCGCCGGGCTCTGGGAGTTTCCCGGGGGCAAGATCGCCGCCGGCGAATCCGCTGTCGCCGCGATGTGCCGCGAACTGGCCGAGGAACTTGGCATCAGGGTGCAACGCTCAGAGCCTTTCATGAACGTTCGGCATGAGTACGCGGACCGCGCCGTCGCGCTTGAATTTTTCCTGGTAACACATTGGCAGGGGGCTCCGGTGGGTCTCGATGGCCAGGCTCTGCAGTGGCGTAAACCCCTGAATATTCAGGTCGAAGAGCTGCTGCCGGCCGACGCGCCGGTGCTGCGCGCGCTGCAGCAGGCGGCTTCAGTCAGCGGGCTGTCTTAGTACTGCCAGCATTGCCGGATTGGGTTCTTGCTGCGGGGTCTGTCAGCAGACGCTGATATGAAAAGACACGTCTTGCCCTGACTGCACTGCGCGCCGATCAATCGTCGACCATTCGAGGAAGCGAACCGTGAAGCGGTGCTGGCTACCGCTGATCTCCGGAAACAACGGGCTGTCTGCCGGCAGACTGACACGCAGCAGCTGACCCTGCGCATCGCGCTGCATGTTGTGTTGATACATGCCATTGATCGCAATGCGTTCCTGCGGCTGTGCGCTTTCCCGCATTAGCCACAGCAACTCGAGTACCGCGTCACAAACCGGCCGTACCACGCCGACCCAGTTCATCACATCCTGCTGACGGCGATCGAAAGACTGCCGCAGCCAGTGGCTGTACTCGGGCAAGTCAAATTCGCAGGTTCCGCCCGGAATTGCGCTGCGATGCTTGATCGAGCTGAGGAACTCGCATTCTTTCAGCGGCTGCATGAAGTTGGCGCCAATCGTGCGCAGCTCATTGCGTTGCGTTGCCAGGTTGTCGATGAGTGACTTCAGACGCGATCCGTCAACGCCCGGCTGGCTGCGAAAACGTTCGAGTGCCTCGAGTTGCCGGTCGAGCTCCTTGTGAACGTCGCTGCGCACGTCACCGCGACTCAGGATAGCCATGATTTCGATCAGGCTGGAGGTGGCGGCGCGCGTGGCCCAGTCGGCTTCCTGTTCGGTGTTGTACAGCAACTGCTGATACAGGAATTCGAGTCGCATGAAGGTGCGCATGCGTTCATTCAGCGGTTGCTCGTATTCGCAGGGTTGCCGGCCCGAGCTGGGCGCGGCAATCGGTGAGGCGGCTCTTACCATGCCGGTATTCTGCGCTACGGCGGGGGATGCAGGCAAATGACTGCATTTTGCGACGCTTTTAGCGCGCGCGGTCCCGCGCAAGTGCGCGGTAGAGGTCGTGCAATGCCGCGACCTGTCGTTCCGTCTTAGCCAGATCCTGATCATTGCGAATCACATCATCGGCGATCGCGAGTCGCTCTTCGCGGCTGGCTTGCGCCGCGATCATTGCCTGAGCCTGCGCGGGATTCTCCGCATCTCGGGCCAGCAGACGTTCAAGCTGCACCGTTTCGGGTACATCGACCACCAGCACGCGATCCATGCTGCTGCGCATCGGCGATTCGACCAGCAGCGGCACAACAATCAGCTGATAGTCGCCGCCGGCGCTGCGCGCCTGACGCATGGTCTCGCGGCGAATACGCGGGTGCAGGATGGCCTCGAGCTCGCGGCGCTTCGCCGGATCCGCGAATACAATGCGCCGCAGCCGGGCCCGGTCCAGCCGGCCGTCGTCATCCAGCACCTGCGGGCCGAACGCGGCGCGGATGTCGCGCAAGGCGACCCGGCCAGGTTCGACGACCTGGCGTGCCACGATGTCGGTATCGATGACCGGCACGCCGCGCCTGGCGAACAGGTCGGAAACCGTGGTTTTGCCGCTGGCAATGCCGCCAGTCAGGCCAATGCGCAGCGGTTGCCGCCGCCGCTTGCCGCGCCCGCTGGCAGTCTGCGGCGCGGGCTTTTTCATCCGGTGACGAGGTTTAGCCACGCGCTGCGGATCTGCGGGCCGTACATCATCGCCAGCCAGCCAGCCGCTGCGAGGAACGGACCGAAAGGCATCGGCACGTTCTTGTCGCGACCGCGAATCAGCATCAGGGCGATGCCGACCACGGCGCCTACCGCCGCTGACAGGATGATGATCATCGGCAGGGCCTGCCAGCCCAGCCAGGCACCCAGCGCGGCGAGCAGCTTGAAGTCGCCGTAGCCCATGCCTTCCTTGCCGGTGACGAGGCGGAACAGGTGGTACACGCTCCATAAACTTAAGTAGCCGGCCATCGCGCCGGCCAGCGCCGTGGTCGGTGCGATAAACAGGGTCTGGCTGCCGGCAAGCGGATGAAACAGGCTCAGCAGCAGGCCGAGCCACAGCAGCGGTAAGGACAGCGAATCAGGAATCAGCTGATGATCGACATCGATGAACGTTATCGCAACGAGCGACCAGGTCAGCGCGATGGCAGCGAGCGCCTCCCAGCCGAAGCCGAAGTGCCAGGCCACCAGTCCGGTCAGGATGGCGGTCAGCGCCTCGATCGCCGGGTAGCGTGCGGAAATCGCCGTATGACAATGGCCGCATTTGCCGCGCAGCAGCAGGTAGCTCACCACCGGAATATTTTGCATCGCGGTTATTTGCGTGCCGCAGGACGGGCAGCGCGACCGCGGCATGGTCAGATCGAAACGGCCTTCAGGCAGGTCCGCTGCAGGTTCGGCCAGCAATTCCTCGCACTGGCTCCGCCAGTCGCGCTGCATCATGATCGGCAGCCGATAGATCACGACGTTCAGGAAGCTGCCGACCAGCAGTGCGATGAGGACCGCAATGCCCAGAAACAGGTTTGGGTGAGTAGCAAGTAACTGCATCATCAATGAATCTTCCGTTTTCTGATTGCTGATGTGACAGCGGCGCCGAAGAGGCGCCGCTGTCAGTACCGGGTAGCGTTTACGCCTGCGTTATACGACCGCGCCCATCTTGAAAATCGGCAGGTACATGGCGACCACGAGGCCGCCGACCAGCACACCCAATATGGACATGATCAAAGGTTCGAGCAGGCTGCTCAGGTTGTCGACCGCGTTATCGACATCCTCTTCGAAGAAATCGGCGACCTTCGCCGACATCTCGTCAAGTGAGCCCGACTCCTCACCAACGGCAATCATCTGGATCACCATGTTGGGGAACAGGTCTGTGTTCTCCATCGACTGCTGCAGGCGCTGGCCGGTAGCAACTTCGTCTTTCATGCGCAGTACGCCCTGTTCGTAAACGATGTTACCAGTCGCACCAGCGACCGACTCCAGCGCTTCAACCAGCGGCACACCGGCGCTGAACATCGTCGACAGAGTACGGGCGTAGCGCGCAATCGCCGCCTTCTGGATGATTGGGCCGATGATCGGTGTCTTGAGCGCGGTGCGGTCAAGGAATTGCTGCATCGCTCTCGAGCGTTTCTTGAAGTACAGGAACGTTGCGACGCCGGCGATGCCCAGGCCTGCCAGGATCCAGCCCTTGGTTCGGACGAACACCGAAAGGTCGATCACCATGCGGGTAAAGGCAGGAAGATCTGCGCCGAATCCCTGGAACAGGTCCTCGAACGCGGGGATAACGAAAATCAGCAAAATAACCGTAACCACCAGCGCGACGACCAGAACCGCGGCCGGGTAGGTCAGCGCTTTCTTGATCTTCTTCTTGATCGCCTCGGTTTTTTCCTTGTACGTTGCGATTTTCTCGAGCAGCGTTTCAAGGGCACCGGCCTGTTCGCCGGCTTCGACAAGGTTGACGAAGAGATCGTCAAAGTACAGGGGATGCTTGGCCAATGCTTCGGCCAGCGCGCTACCGCCTTCGACGTCGGCTTTGATGGCCATGATCAGCTTCTGCATCGAAGCGTTTTCATGGCCAGTGCCGACAATCTCGAAAGACTGGACGAGCGGGATGCCGGCGGACAGCATCGTCGCCAGCTGGCGGCTGAAGATCGCAATGTCGCCAGGAGTGATCGGCGGCGCAGAGTTGAACAGACCCTTGCTCTGCTTCTTGATCCGATTCGGCACGACGCCCTGCCGACGCAGGTCGGAACGCACGGCGGCCTCGTTGGCTGCCATCGTCTTGCCCTTGACTTTGTTGCCCTTGCGATCAGTTCCTTCCCACAGGAAGGTCGTGTTCGAGGCTATAGCTGTTTGCGCCATCTTGTTTCTCTACCCATTAAGGCCACGACACCCAAGCGCGTCGCGGGCTGCACTATTCGATAGTTACCCGATTGATTTCTTCGAGGCTGGTCAAGCCGTCTTTGACCTTGTTCAGGCCTGCGCGGCGTAAATCCACGACGCCTTCTTTCTCGGCCTGATCCGCAATCTGGATGGCGTTGCCGCCTTCCATGATGATGCGGCCCATCACTTCGGAAACCTCCATGACCTGGAAGATGCCAAGCCGGCCCTTGTAGCCGGCGTTGCAACTCTTGCAGCCGTTTTCACTGGGCGCAAAAATCGTCAGGCCTTCGGTGATGTCCTTGTCGGTGAAGCCTTCTTTCTTCAGGGCTTCCTGCGGTACGTCGCGCTGCTCCTTGCAGTTGTCGCAAAGGCGACGCGCCAGGCGCTGGGCGATGATCAGGCTGACCGAGGTCGCGATCGCGTAGGGCTTGACGCCCATGTCGACCAGGCGCGTCAGAGTCTTCGGCGCGTCGTTGGTGTGCAGCGTCGAGAGCACGAGGTGACCTGTCTGGGCCGCCTTGATCGCGATTTCGGCGGTCTCCAGGTCACGAATCTCACCGACCATGATGATGTCCGGGTCCTGACGCAGAAAGGCCTTCAACGCCGAGGCGAATGTCAGGCCCACCTTCGGGTTTACGTTGACCTGATTGATACCCGGCAGGTTGATTTCCGCCGGATCTTCCGCCGTTGAAATATTGCGATCCTGGGTATTCAGAATATTCAGGCCGGTGTACAGCGAGACCGTTTTACCCGAACCCGTTGGGCCGGTGACGAGGATCATGCCGTACGGTTTGTGCAGGTGCTTCATGTAGCGCTGCTTCTGGATTTCGTCATAACCCAGCGCATCGATACCGAGTTTAGCGCTGCTCGGATCGAGAATACGCAGCACGATTTTCTCGCCGAACAGTGTTGGGCAGGTGTTGACACGAAAATCGATAGCACGGTTCTTCGACAGGCGCATCTTGATGCGACCATCCTGCGGCACGCGACGCTCGGCGATGTCCATGCGCGACATGACTTTCAGTCGGGCGCAAACTTTGTTCGCCAGCGCGACCGGCGGTGCAGCCACTTCCGACAAGACGCCATCAAGGCGCGTCCTGACGCGGAAGATTTTCTCGTAAGGTTCGAAATGGATATCCGACGCGCCGCGCTTGATCGCATCGAGCAATACTTTGTTAACGAAGCGGACGACCGGCGCATCTTCGATGTCATCACGCGTGATGCCATCTTCTTCTTCCATGTCACCGCCGGTGACATCGAGGTTCTCAAGATCGAAGTCTTCGTCATCCAGCCCGCCCATCGTTGTATCGACGGCTTCGAGCGCTTTGCTGATTCGTTCTTCAAGCTTGGCCTGTTCGACAACGACAGGGTCGACCCGCAGGCTGGTCTGAAACTTGATATCGTCAATAGCCTGCAGATTGGTTGGATCGCAGATGCCGAGGAACAGTCGCTGACCGCGTTTGACGAGCGGCAGCACGCGATGCTTGTTCAGTAATTTCTGATCGACCGAGCGCAGGCAATCGATATCAATCTCCATTGCGTCGATGTCCATCAGCGGTACGCCGAATTCATGCGACGCCGCCACGGCAATAGCGCGCGAGTCTGCGAGTTGATTGCTTACGAGGTAGGGAACCAGCGGCACTTTTGCCTTGCGAGCAGCCTCACTGGCTTCGAGGATGGTCGCCTCGGCGATGATCCCGTCCTGTACGAGTCGCCGCGGAAGTCCCGACAGGGTTGATTGCGAAGCCGTTGCTGCCATAAGCGAGATGCTAGTCCGAAATTGCGAGGTTATGTTGACTCGACAGTCTCACTGATCCTAGGTGAGGGATCAACTGCATTTTGTGAGTCTGTTCACAGTTAAGACGATAAAGGTTGCCGTTGTCGGCTGGCCCGGCCGGAACTGTTGCATTCCGTCGTCTGTGCCTGGGATTCGTCACCATTTTACGGCCTGCAGGTCCGCGGCAGGTAGCGATCGGGCACCGTGCCGGGCTGGTACGACGTCGTGACGCCACCGCCGCTCAGCGGCGTGGCTCCGGCCGGTACAGAACCGTTGCCGCAACGCCAGACAAAAGTTCCTCTGCCAGCGGTTTGGTACGGCGTAACAGATAGCGTCTGGCCGAAGATTTCCTGATGGGCGTTGTTGCCGAATGTGATGTCGAGCCGGCCGTCAACAATTTCTACTCCGCTGACGTAGTTCCCGGCAGTATCGGCTGCATTGGCCGACAGCCCGGCCGCCACGCGATCAGCAGGTGGCACGCCGCTGTTATTGAAAGCATCGATCAACGGCACTTTCGCGCTCGCGGCAAAGCTGACTGCCTCCGCAACCTGCGCGCGTACGACGTAAGTCTGATAAGCGGAAACTGCCAGCGACGCCAGAATGCCGATGATCGCAACAACGATCATCAATTCGATCAGCGTGAAGCCTCTCATCCGGTTGCGCGTCATGTCTAAAACCTCCTGGCCGATTCCGTTTCGACCCGCATTATAGGCTGCGGGTCACGGTGCTGGCCGTGCGTGGCGCACGAAAATGAATTCTGCATGCAAAAAAAAAGCCCCGGAAAACCGGGGCTTCTTATTGCTCTGCGGGCGTATTTCAGGCCCGAGAACGACTCCTGCTTAGCGGCAAGCTGCCGGCAAGTGGTTGTCTGCGATCGTGGTGCTTGAGCATACCCAGCTCACGGAACCGGCACTGGGCACCGGCGTCATGATGAGTACACCCGTAGCCAGCGTTGCGTGTGCTGAAGCGCCAGTGTAGGCAACCGAGATCACGCCGTTTGCGGCGACGGTTACGGTACCTACGTACTTGCCACTGATAGTGGCAGCGGCTGGCAGGCCTGCCGTTGCGTTGTCAGCCGGCATAGCGCCGCGATCCTGGTAGTACTCGGTCACGGCAGCTTTGGCGCCACCGGCCAGGCTCAGGCCTTCAGAAACCTGTGCACGGATCGTGTAGTCCTGGTAAGCCGGGATAGCAATAGCGGCCAGAATGCCGATGATCGCAACCACGATCATCAGTTCGATAAGCGTAAAACCCTGTTGAACTTTTTTCATTTCAGACTCCATTTGAAAAGATATGCGTCGTTAGTGGTGGTACGGCGTTGCCGCCTGTGTACGGTATAAAGCAATTGCCGTGCCAGAAACCGAAAAAGTCCCACAAGCAATTGTTTTTTATGTATTTATTAAGATGCGGCCTGGGCAGACTGTGATCCAGTTCCGGCACCAGTGAATCGCGATTTGGACGAGGTTTGTCACAATGTGACAAGAATGGTCACATTGTGCCCAACGCTACTCGATGCCGAGTTTCTTGATCCGGTAGCGCAGCTGCCGGAACGACAATCCCAGCAGGCGGGCCGCGGCGGTCTTGTTGTAACGGGTTTGCTCGAGCGCATCGACGATCGCCTGCCGCTCGACCTCTTCGATTTGCCCGCCCAGGTTGCCGTTCGCGGTGCCCGTGTCTGCGTGCCCGGCCTGCGGGGGCTGCTCGGCCTGGCCGGCTTTCCCCGCCCCAGCGCCCGCCGCTTCGCGCACGTTAAGGTCGGCTGCCGTGATCCGGCCGTCAGCGCATAAGGTGACCGAGCGCTCGAGCATATTCTCCAGCTCGCGGACGTTGCCCGGAAAGCGGTAGCTGCGCAGCACCTGGCGTGCGCCGTCGTCGAGCGCCGCCGCGGAGCTGCCCAGCAAAGCGAGAAAGTGCTCGGCGAGGATCAACACGTCGTCGCCGCGCTCGCGCAGCGCCGGCACCCGCAGCTCGATCACGTTGATGCGATAAAAAAGGTCTTCGCGGAAGGCGCCCCTCGCGACCATGTCGGCCAGGTGACTATGGGTTGCCGACAGGATGCGTACGTCGATCGGCTCCTCCCGGTCGGCGCCGACCGGCCGCACGCTTTGCTCCTGGATAACGCGCAGCAGTTTCACCTGCATCGCCAGCGGCAGGTCCGCGATTTCGTCGAGAAACAGGGTGCCGCCGTTCGCGCTCTGCAACAAACCTGTCTTGTCGCTGACGGCGCCGGTAAACGAGCCCTTGCGGTGGCCGAAGAACTCGCTCTCCATCAGTTCTGTCGGGATTGCGCCGCAGTTGACCGGCACAAACCGTCCGTCGCCACGCGAGCCGCTCTCGTGAATCAAGCGCGCGACCAGCTCCTTGCCGGTGCCCGATTCGCCGCTGATATGAACTGGTGCCTGGCTGCGCGCGACGCGTTCGATCAGGGCCCGCAGCTCCTGGATCGGCCTGGAGCGCCCGAGCAGGCGCCGCTCCTGCGTGACCTCATCACCCGGCAATTTCAGTGCGTTTTCCACGATGCTGCGCAGGTTATTCAGATCGAGCGGCTTCGAAATGAAATCGAAAGCGCCAAGCTTCAGCGCCTGCACCGCGGTTTCGACGTTGCCGTGCGCCGTAATGACAGCAACCGGCACACCCGGCGCGTGCGTCTGCATCCAGGCGACGAGCTCCAGGCCGTCACCGTCGGGCAGGCGCATGTCGGTCAGGCACAGATCAAAATGCTGTTCCGCAAGTTTGGCCCGCGCCGTTGCCACGTCGCTCGCCTGCGAGGTATCGATACCCATGCGCAGCAGAGTCAGCGCCAGCAGCTCGAGAATGTCGGGCTCGTCGTCGATGACCAGCGCAGTAGGTTTTTTGATCACTGCCACTTCGGGATCCTATCGTTCAATTCGCTGCCAACGTCCGCCGTCGGAGAACACCACGCGAAATATACTGCCACCGCCATCGCGCGGCTGATACACGAGCGTTGCGTGATTCAATTCGCACAGCTCACGCGAGATATACAGCCCGAGGCCGGTGCCGCCGCGCTGATTCGTAAAAAACGGTTCGAAGATCTTGTCGGCCATGCCGGCTGCAACGCCGGCACCGCGATCCAGCACCTCAATGAACGGCCGATTACTGCGCGCGATCCTGCCGCCGCGGATCTCGACCGAGGTTTTCCCGTCGACGCCGCCATAACGCACGGCGTTCTCACACAGATTCCACATCACCTGGCGCAGGTGGCTCGGATCCATGTTCACCTGCAGCCCGACCTCGATGGCTTCGAGGCTGAACTGCGATTCATCGAGTTCGACTGTTTCCATGAATTCCTGACAGAAATCCTCGAGCCAGGGCTGCAGTTCGAGGTCCTGCGCCGCGACCGGCTCGCGGCGCGACAGCTGCAGCACGTTCTCAATGATCAGGCTGACCCGTGCGGCGTGCGTGCGAATGATTTCGGTCAGGCGCAGGTCCTGCTCGGTCAGTGCACTGGATTCGGCCAGCAGCTGCCCGGCGTGACTCATCGCGCCAACCGGGTTACGGATCTCGTGCGCGATGCTCGCACTCAGGCGGCCAAGCGATGCGAGTTTCGATTGCTGGACGCGCGCGTTGATCAGTCCGGCATCTTCAAGGAACACCAGCACGGCGCCGCGGCGGCCGCCGCTCTGTCCAAGCGGCGCCAGATGCACGGACAGTCGCACCGTGTGATCTTCGCGCGCGATTGTCAGTTCGGTGTGCCCGGTATCCGTACCGTCTTCACGCCAGATTGCAAGGTAGCGATTCAGTTCGGTAACCGCATCGCCAACCGCACGACCGGCCGCGCCCGGCTCCAGTCCGAGCAGCGTTTCGGCGGAGCTGTTGATCAGGCGAATCCGGTTGTCGCGATCGAGAACCACGATGCTTTCGCGCAGGTGCTGCACGATGTACTGATTCAGTTCTGACAGATTGGCCAGATCGATGCCGCGCTGGTGGGCCAGGGCTTCGCTGGCCTGCAGGCGGTTCGCGAGCGGTCGTGCTGCCAACGCGATCGCAAAAATGATCGCGCCGAGAACGCCGGCGGCCGAATAATTGCTTGGCCCGCCACCGCCACCGAATTGCGAAAAGACCTGCTCTCCCAGCACCGCGAGCGAGGCGAGCGCGGCGAAAAAACCGGGTACCTGCAGCGGCATCAGCAGGCTGCCGGCACCAACGAATACCACGAGCAGGCCGCCAAGGCCGCTGCTGATACCGCCACTGGCGTGCATCAGCATCACAATCGCGACGATATCGACGACGATCTGCCCGGCAGTCTGCGCAGCCTGCGGCAGCATGCGGCGGCGGATCACGACCGCACAAAGAATTGAGAAGGCGAAATAAACCGAGGCGGTCGACGCGAACAGCGTCGGGTACAGGTCACCGAAGAAGCGTGGATTGCCGCTGACGATGAACAGCGTCAGCAATGCCAGCGCCACCATCATGCGGAACACGTTCAGCGTCCATAGCGCGCGCCAGCCGAGATCAGACTGGTAGGTGCTGCGAAAAGCGCCGGTGCTGCCGAGATTCAGGGTCTGATCATGGTTGGCGATTTGCATGTGAGCTGATTCGTGGCCCGTTCCGACGCTGTTGCGGCCCGATTGTAGTCGAATCGGTGGCAGATTACGGGGTCGCAGCCTGCCGTTGTCACGCTCGTTGCGACGATATTCGGGTTGTGGCTTTGCTTCGGCGCCGGCTTTGCTCCAAAATACGCCGGAATTTTTTGCTCACGGCCCGGCGACGGGCATCCCCGGCGCCGGTCAGGCGCCTTTTTAACGTCCGGGCACACGATGAATCTTCACGAATACCAATCAAAGCAGCTATTTGCTGGCTTCGGCATTCCAGTTCCTACTGGCCACGCCGTCGACAGCGCAGACAAGGCAGCCGACGCTGCCAGGAAACTCGGCGGCAGCCTGTGGGTCGTCAAGGCGCAGGTGCATGCCGGCGGCCGCGGCAAGGCCGGCGGCGTCAAGCTGGCGCGCAGTATCGATGAGGTCCGTGCCTACGCCGAGCAAATGCTGGGGACGCAGCTCGTCACCCATCAGTCGGGTCCGGAAGGCCTGCCGGTCAACATCGTCTACGTTGAGTCGGGTTCGGACATCGAGCGCGAGCTCTACCTGAGTATGCTGGTTGATCGCGAAGAGAAGATGGTGTCGTTTATCGCCTCGGCTGCCGGCGGCATGGATATCGAAAAGGTCGCGGAAGAAACGCCAGAGCAGATCTTCAGCGTAGCAATCGCACCGGATGCCGGTTTGATGGACTACCAGGCGCGGCGCCTGGCTTTCGGCCTGGACCTGACCAAGCCGCAGCAGAAGCAATTCGCGGACCTGGTTCGCAAGCTCTACAAGCTGTTCATCGACAGCGATGCGAGCCTCGTCGAGGTCAACCCGCTGATCATCACCAAGGGCGGCGATGTGCTGTCGCTTGATGCCAAGGTCAACATCGAAGACAACGCGCTGTACCGCCAGAAAGCGCTGGCTGCGTTGCGTGACCCGTCGCAGGAAGACGAGGCTGAGCGCGAAGCGGCCAAGCACGACCTTAATTACGTGACGCTCGACGGCAACATTGCCTGCATGGTGAACGGCGCCGGCCTGGCCATGGCGACGATGGACCTGATCAAACTGCACGGCGGCGAACCGGCCAACTTCCTCGATGTCGGCGGTGGTGCAACCAGTGAGCGGGTTTCAGAAGCCTTCAAGCTGATTTTGTCGAACCAGAACGTCAGCGCAATTCTTGTCAATATTTTCGGTGGCATCGTGCGCTGCGATTTGATTGCCGAGGGCATCATCAGCGCAGTCAAGGAAGTTGGCGTCAAAGTGCCGGTCATCGTGCGTCTCGAAGGTACCAACGTCGACAAGGGTCGCAAGCTGCTGAAAGACAGCGGCCTTGCCATTATCGCGGCCGACGACCTGACGGACGCAGCCAAGAAAGCAGTCTCCTCGGCGGTGAAGTCATGAGCATTCTCGTAACCAGGAAAAGCAAAATCATTTGCCAGGGCATCACGGGCACGCAGGGCAAGTTTCACACCGAGCAATGCCTTGAGTACGGTACCAAGGTGGTCGGCGGCGTAACCCCGGGCCGCGGCGGCGAGGAATGTCTCGGCGTGCCGGTATACAACACGATGCGGGAAGCGGTCACAGAGACGGGCGCGGATGTCAGCATGATTTATGTGCCCGCACCGTTTGCCGCGGACGCGATTCTCGAAGCCGCGGACAGCGGTGTCGCCCTTGTCGTTTGCATTACCGAAGGTATTCCGGTGCTTGACATGGTCAAGGTCAAGTCGGCGCTGCGCAATTACAACTGCCGGCTCATCGGGCCGAACTGCCCGGGCATCATCACGCCGACCGAATGCAAAATCGGCATCATGCCCGGCTTCATTCACAAGAAGGGCCGCATTGGTGTCGTGTCGCGTTCCGGCACGCTGACCTACGAAGCGGTGTACCAGACAACGCAGAACGGCCTCGGCCAGAGCACCTGCGTTGGCATCGGCGGCGATCCGGTACGTGGCATGGACTTCATCGATTGCCTGGAACTGTTTGAAGCGGATCCCGACACCGATGGCATTGTCATGGTCGGTGAAATCGGCGGCACCGATGAAGAAGCCGCGGCGGAGTACATCCAGTCGAACGTCAAGAAGCCGGTTGTTGCCTATATCGCTGGCGTCACGGCACCGCCCGGCAAGCGCATGGGGCATGCCGGCGCGATCATTGCCGGTGGCAAAGGCACGGCGGAAGACAAGTATGCTGCGCTCGAAAAAGCCGGCGTAGCCACCGTCCGATCGCCGGCCGAACTCGGCAGCAAGATGCTGGAACTGATCAACAACTGATGCAGGAGTCCGGGGGCTTCCCGGGACGATGAACAATTCAGTCAGGGTGGCACTCGCGCAACTAGACCTGGTCGTGGGCGATGTCGCGGGCAATACCGATCGCATCCTGGAATACGCCGAGCGCGCCCGTGATGAACTCGGCGCCGACATCGTTGCGTTCCCGGAACTCAGTATTTGCGGCTACCCGCCCGAAGACCTGCTGTTTCATTCGGGCCTGCGCAGGCGCGTCGAGGCAGCCGTGCGGAAGGTTCGCGACAGCGTGCGCGACATCGTCGTGTTAATCGGTTACCCGGAGTACGACAGCGAGCATATTTACAATGCCTGTGTCGCGATGCGTAACGGCAAGGATTTAGCGCGCTACCGCAAACAGATTCTGCCGAACTACAGCGTGTTCGATGAAGAACGCTATTTCGAAGCAGGCAACGAAGCCGCGGTTTTCAAACTGAACGGTATCCGGATCGGCCTGAACATCTGCGAGGACATGTGGCGTCCGCAGCCCGCGGCGAAAAGCCGCAGCGCTGGCGCAGAGGTCATTCTTGCGATCAACGGCTCACCCTACGAGACACGCAGCCAGCAGAAACGCGAAGATGTCGTGCAAAAGCGCCTGCGCGAGATCGATATACCCGTGGTCTATCTCAATATGGTCGGTGGCCAGGACGAGCTGGTGTTCGATGGCGGCTCGTTTGCGATGACCCGCGAGGGCGACATCACGTTTCGTGCACCCGCCTTCGCGGAAGGCCTGCACCTCGTTGAGCTGAAGGCGAACGCGAGCGGCGTTGTGCCGACGCCGGGCACGATCGAGGAAAAACTTTCGCTGGAAGCCAGCGTGTACGGCGCGCTGGTTACCGGTACGCGCGACTACATCGAGAAGCACGGCTTTCCCGGCGTGGTGCTGGGCCTGTCAGGCGGCATCGATTCAGCATTGATCCTGGCGATTGCGAGTGACGCGATCGGCCCGGACCGCGTGCGCGCTGTCATGATGCCGTTTCGTTACACGAGCACGATGAGCCAGGAAGATGCGTCCGCGCAGGCCGCAACACTGGGCGTGCGCTACGACGTGTTGCCCATCGAACCAATCTACGCGGCGACTGTCGGTCAGCTCCGGAAAATATTCGGCGAGCGCGAGGCCGACGTGACCGAGGAGAACATCCAGGCTCGTTGTCGCGGCCTGTTGCTGATGGCGATATCCAACAAGACCGGCCGCATGCTGCTGACCACCGGCAACAAGAGCGAAATGGCGGTCGGCTATGCGACTCTCTACGGTGACATGGCGGGCGGTTTCGCGCCGATCAAGGATTGCAGCAAAACGCTGGTGTACAAGCTGGCCCGCTATCGCAATGCGCTGAGCCCGGTAATACCGGCGCGCGTGATAACGCGGCCGCCTTCGGCAGAGCTGCGACCGAATCAGAAGGACACGGATTCGCTGCCCGACTACAACGTGCTCGATCCGATTCTCGAGGCGTTAATCGAAGAAGATTTGTCAGTCGATGAAATATCCGGTCGCGGCTTTAACCGTGCCGAGGTGATTCGCGTACTGGAGCTCGTCAAGCGCAACGAATACAAGCGTCGGCAGGCGCCGCCGGGAATCCGCATCAGCAGTCGCGCATTCGGTCGTGACTGGCGTTACCCGATCACCTCGAAATACACCTTTCCCGAATAGGCGCTGGCAGCGTATTGAAAAACGCAGTTTTTCGGCATGCTGCCGGGCGGTACAGGATGTATCGCCATTTTCGATGGCTGCAAGCCATTGAAAATGTGAGCCACTCGAAAACCACGCTTTTCGAGTGGCGACGTTGATAAAGCCAGGGAGGGCTTTTTCAACAGGCTGCTAGTCGCCGTTCGGGAAGTTGTGATCCAGCACCCGGCGCGTATCCGCTGCAAGTTCCGTCATGCCGAGCCCCTGGTAGGCTTCAATCATAATCTCCAGCGAATCGCGGGTGCTATCGGAGCCGTTGTATTCTTCCAGCGAATTCTTGGCGCGCGTCAGCGCGGCAACGTACGCATCGCGCTCGAGGTAGAAGCGCGCGACATTGTTTTCATAGGCGGCCAGCCGGTTCTTCAGAAACACCATGCGCTGCACGGAATCTTCGGCGTAGGGGCTTGCCGGGTAACGTTCGACGAGTCGCCGAAACAGCGAATACGCAAGCTGTCCATCGCGCGGCGGACGCTTGGTAACGTCGCGCTTCAGCCAGCGTTCGAGAAAACTCGGCTCACGTTCAAAGTAAGTGAGCGCCTTCAGGTACAGCGCGTAGTCATAGCGCGCGTGCGTCGGGTTCTCGCGCATGAAGGTGTCGGCTGCTTCGATCGCCTGGTCCTGTTGCCCGCTCTTGAAATACGCGTGAATGAGTTCTAGCTGGATCTGCTTGGACAAATCGCTGAACGGAAAACGCGCCTGAAGTGTTTCGAAGATCTGGATAGCGCGGCGGTAGTTCTGGTTGCGCACCGCACGCTGCGCCGTCTCGTATGCCTTTGTGATGTTGTTGATGAACTGCTCTTCTTCCGTCTCGTTGTTGGCGCAGCCGGCGAACAGCAGTGCCGCAAGCAGCGTGATTGCGCACAGCGAGCGCAGCCTGAACCGCGCGAACGGACGGTGAGAAGTGGTGAATAGCGACGTTTTCATGGTGTGGGAATCAACTGGCATTAATGAAAGAGGGGGCTGACAGCGCGGCCGAAATAAGCTTGCCGGGCGCTCAAAGCGGGCGAGTATACCGTAAACTCTGCGGTTTCCGGATGCAGGGGACAATCCTCTATGGGCGAGACGCCCTTACAACAAACGATTCCGCTGGAGCTGGCCGGGTCCCGGTTGGACCAGGCGCTGGCGAAGATGTTTCCGGACTATTCGCGGAGCCGGCTCACGCAATGGCTGAAAAAGGGCCTGGTCAGTGTCGATGGTGAGTCCCGCCGGCCGCGGGACACCGTGCTGGGCGGCGAGTCCGTCATCGTCAGGCCGCAGGCGGAAGTGGCCGTGACCAGCCGCCCGGAACCGATCGCGCTTGAGGTCATTTTCGAGGACGAGGACCTGCTGGTCATCAACAAGCCGGCCGGGCTGGTCGTGCATCCGGGTGCGGGCAACCTGCGCGGCACGCTGATGAACGGCCTGCTGCACCATGCGCCCGGCCTGGTGGACCTGCCGCGCGCCGGCATCGTGCATCGTCTCGACAAGGAAACCAGCGGCCTGCTGCTGGTTGGCAAGACGCTGACTGCGCACACGGCCCTGACCCGTGCGCTGGCCGAGCGCGAAATC
This sequence comes from uncultured Gammaproteobacteria bacterium, assembly GCA_963800915.1. Lineage (GTDB taxonomy): Bacteria > Pseudomonadota > Gammaproteobacteria > Steroidobacterales > Woeseiaceae > Woeseia. Next base: position 9,082 of record CAWDCR010000006.1, on the reverse strand, counting down.
GCCCGGCACTACCAGGCGATCTGCGTGGGCCGGTTGACCGCCGGCGGCACGATTAACGCGCCGATCAGCCGGCACCCGGTCGATCGGCTGCGCATGGCCGTGCAGTCGGACGGCAAACCCGCTGTCACGCACTACCGCGTGCTGCGTCGTTTCGCCGCTCATACTTATATATCGGTCAAGCTGGACACGGGCCGCACGCACCAGATCCGCGTGCATTTTGCTCATCGCCGCAATCCGCTGGTGGGTGATCCGGTCTACGGCGGCCGCTGGGGGCTGCCGGCGGGCGCCGACGAAGCGCTGGCAAACGCCCTGCGTGGCTTCAAACGCCAGGCCCTGTGCGCGACCCGCCTGGAACTTGCCCACCCGGCCAGCGGCGAACCGCTGGAGTTCGAGATCGCGCCGCCCGCTGATTTTCAGGCCTTGCTGGCCGAACTCGACCGCCACGCGAAAATGGTTGGCGAGAATGCGTGACTGGCTGGCAGCCGACTGGCCGGTGCCGCCGTCGGTGCGGGCTGGCACTACTTTGCGCACCGGCGGCGTCAGCAAAGGCGCTTTCGAATCCCTGAACCTCGGTGCGCACGTCGGCGATGACCCGCTGGCGGTCGCCGAGAATCGGCAGCGGCTGATATCGGCCTGCTACCTGCCGGGACAGCCGCAATGGCTGGACCAGGTGCACGGCACCGCGGTCGTCGAGCTGCCCCACGAGGATGCAACGCCGCGTGCTGATGCCGCCTTTACCGATCGCGCCGGGGTCGTCTGTGCGGTTCTGACGGCGGACTGCCTGCCGGTCATCTTCGCCCGCATGAACGGCAGCGCCGTGGGCGTCGCCCATGCCGGCTGGCGCGGGCTGTGCGCGGGTATTCTCGAGGCCAGTGCGCTGGCACTTGGCAAGCCTGCCGATCTCGTCGCCTGGCTCGGTCCGGCGATCGCCCGGGCGGCCTACGAGGTCGGTGACGAGGTTCGGCAGGCCTGCCTGAAACACGACGCGGCTGCGGCGAGCTGTTTTTCGCGCAATCCGGCAGGTCGCTGGCAGGCGGACCTGTACGCGCTGGCGCGCCAGCGGCTGGCGGCCATTGGACTTACCGAGGTCTACGGCGGCGGGCGCTGCACGTTTACGGAGCAGGAACACTTTTTCTCCTACCGCCGCGACGGCCAGTGCGGCCGGATGGCCACCTTCGTCTGGCGCGAGTCATAGGCCGACGCAGGCCGCGCGTATGCAGCGGCCGATTGCACGACCAAGGTACAGCAGCGCGGCACATTGCGGACATTGCTTATACGCAGGCGCTTGAAATCCGGCGTTCGAGCCGCCAATTCAACGCCAGTATCGAATTCCTCGACGGGTAATCACCATGCGAATGGACAAACTGACCAGTAAATTCCAGATGGCCCTGGCCGACGCGCAGTCGCTGGCCGTAGGCCAGGACCACCAGTTTATTGAACCGATCCACCTGATGCTCGCGCTGCTCGATCAGCAGGGCGGCTCGGCGCGCGGCCTGCTGACGAAGGCCGGCGCCAACGTCAACCTGCTGCGCTCGCAGCTTGGCGAGGCGCTCGATCGACTGCCGAAGGTGGAAGGTGCCGGTGGCGAGGTGCACATCAGCAACGACCTGACGAAGTTGCTGAACATGACGGACAAGCTGGCCCAGAATCGCAAGGACCAGTTCATTTCCAGCGAGCTGTTCGTGCTGGCGGCGCTCGACGACAAGTCGCCGCTCGCCAAACTTTTGAAGCAGGCCGGCGCGATTCGCGGCGCCGTCGAAAAATCCATCGATGAGCTGCGCGGCGGCCAGCAGGTCAACGATCCGAATGCCGAAGACACGCGCCAGGCGCTGGAAAAATATACGATCGACCTGACCGAGCGTGCCGAGCAGGGCAAGCTCGATCCGATCATCGGTCGCGACGAGGAGATTCGCCGCACGATCCAGATCCTGCAGCGCCGCACAAAAAATAACCCGGTGCTGATTGGCGAGCCGGGCGTCGGCAAGACCGCAATTATCGAAGGTCTCGCGCAGCGCATCGTTAACAACGAAATTCCCGAAGGCCTGCGCAACAAGCGCATCCTGTCGCTGGACATGGGTTCGCTGATTGCCGGCGCAAAGTTTCGCGGTGAATTCGAAGAGCGCCTGAAAGCGGTATTGAATGATCTTGCCAAGCAGGAAGGCCAGATCATCCTGTTTATCGACGAACTGCACACGGTGGTAGGGGCCGGCAAAGCCGAGGGATCAATGGACGCCGGCAACATGCTGAAGCCCGCACTCGCGCGTGGCGAACTGCACTGCGTCGGCGCGACGACACTCGACGAATACCGCAAGTACATCGAGAAAGACGCGGCACTCGAACGGCGCTTCCAGAAAGTGCTGGTGGTTGAGCCGACGGTCGAAGACACGATCGCCATTCTGCGCGGGCTGAAAGAACGTTATGAAGTGCATCACGGCGTTGAGATTACCGATCCGGCGATCGTCGCCGCGGCGACGCTGTCGCACCGGTACATTTCGGATCGGCAACTCCCGGACAAGGCGATCGACCTGATCGACGAAGCGGCCTCGCGCATTCGCATCGAGATCGATTCGAAGCCGGAAGCGATGGACCGGCTGGAGCGGCGCATCATCCAGCTCAAGATCGAGCGTGAGGCGTTGAAGAAAGAATCGGACGATGCCTCGAAGAAGCGCCTCGTCGACATCAACGATCAGCTCGGGGACCTTGAGAAGCAGTACTCAGACCTTGAGGAAATCTGGAAGGCCGAGAAGAGCGCGATGCAGGGCGCAACCCATGTGAAGGAAGAGATCGAGCGCGCGCGCCTGGAGCTGGAAACGGCGCATCGTGCCGGCGATCTCGCACGCATGTCGGAGCTGCAGTACGGCAAGATTCCGGAGCTGGAAAAACAGCTCGAGCAGGCCGTGCTTGCCCAGGGCAGCGAGACCACGCTGTTACGCAATAACGTGACTGAAGAAGAAGTTGCCGAGATCGTTTCGCGCTGGACCGGCATCCCCGTATCCAAAATGCTGGAAGGCGAGAAAGAAAAACTGCTGCAAATGGAAGAAGTCGTGCAGCAGCGTGTGATCGGCCAGCAGGAAGCTGTCACCGCGGTAGCGAACGCGATTCGTCGATCGCGCGCGGGCCTTTCTGATCCGAAACGGCCAATCGGTTCGTTCATGTTTCTCGGCCCGACCGGCGTCGGCAAGACCGAGTTGACGAAAGCGCTTGCGAATTTCCTGTTCGATACCGATGACGCGATGGTGCGCATCGACATGTCGGAGTTCATGGAGAAACATTCGGTCGCGCGCCTGATTGGCGCCCCGCCGGGCTATGTTGGCTATGAAGAAGGCGGCTACCTGACCGAAGCCGTGCGGCGCCGTCCGTATTCCGTCATTCTGCTCGACGAAGTGGAAAAAGCGCACCCCGATGTGTTCAACGTGCTGTTGCAGGTGCTTGATGACGGCCGCCTGACGGACGGGCAGGGCCGCACCGTCGATTTTCGCAACACGGTGATTGTCATGACCTCCAATCTTGGCTCGCAAATGATCCAGGAACTGTCGGGCGATGAGAACTACGATGCGATGAAGAATGCGGTCATGGAAGTCGTCGGCCAGCATTTCCGGCCGGAGTTCATCAACCGGGTCGACGACGTGGTCGTATTCCATCCGCTGAACCGCGAACACATTCGCAAGATCGTCGACATCCAGCTCGGCTACCTGCACCAGCGCCTGGCGGATCGCGATATGCGCATTTCGCTGACCGATGCCGCGCGCGATCGGCTTGCCGAAGCGGGCTTCGATCCGGTGTACGGTGCACGGCCGCTGAAACGCGCGATTCAGCAGCAGGTCGAGAATCCGCTGGCGCAGCAGATTCTGCAGGGACGCTTTAAACCGGGCGATGCGATCGAAATCGGCGTCGATGACAATGGACTGGAATTCCAGAATGCCGCGTAATCGCACTATAATGCCGGCGCGGACGCTGGCCTGCGCCGCCTGAACCCATTACGGAGAATGATGCATGCCAATCTACGAGTATGCGTGTAACAGCTGTGAGCACACGCTGGACGCCTTGCAGAAGATGAGCGAAGACCCGCTTACCGACTGTCCGGCTTGCGGCAAGCCGCAGTTGAAACGCCTGATTTCGGCACCGCGCTTTCGCCTGAAAGGAGCGGGCTGGTATGAGACGGATTTCAAGAAAGACAACCAGCGCAACGTTTTGAAGAGTGACAGCGAGTCGACCAAGGGCAGTGCAGATAGCAGCGCAGATAGCAGCGCAGATAGCAGCGCAGCCAGCAGCGCTGCCGACGGTAAGCCCGCCAAGAAGGACACCGCGGCCGCAGCGCCCAGCGCGACGCCGGCCAGCAAGACCGCCAGCAGCACAGACTGACGCCGGCCGGTCCGGTACACTCTCGCGATGAAGAATCTGCGGCGCTACTTTATCGCGGGCCTGCTGGTGTGGTTGCCGCTGGCCGTCACGTTCCTGGTGCTGAGTTTCGTTGTCAGCGTCATGGACAAGACGCTCGGCCTGCTGCCCGAGCAGTACCGGCCCGAAACACTGCTGGGTTACGACATTCCCGGCTTCGGCCTGCTGCTCAGCGTCATCGTCATCATCGCGACCGGCCTGCTCGCCGCCAACATCGTTGGCCGCGGCATGCTTGGCTTGTGGGAGTCGGTGCTGCGCCGCATACCGATCGTGCGCTCCATCTACACGGCGTCGAAGAGTTTCGCCGAGGTCGTGTTATCCGATTCCGGCCAGTCATTCAAAAAAGTACTGCTGATCGAATACCCGCGGACCGGCGTTTACAGCCTCGCGTTCCAGACCGCGACGAGTCTTGGCGAGGTGCAGGAGCGCACGGGTGGCGACGTGATCTGCTGCTTCGTTCCGACGACGCCGAACCCGACCTCCGGTTACATCATCGCGATCGCGCGCGACGAAGTTATCGAACTGGAAATGACCGTCGATCAGGCCCTGAAAATGATTATCTCGCTCGGCGTCGTGGTGCCGGACTGGCCGGCTGCAACCGTCGGCCAGCTGACCGCCGGGCGGCCGTCGAAGTCGCTCGGCAAAGGCGCGCCAAAACCCTGATTTCGCCCCGTTTCCTGTCGGGCCCGGCCTTGCAGAGCCGGCCGCCAGGCCGTACCATTCGGCCTCTTTTTTTGCGCTATTTCCCGGAAAAATCATGCGAAGCCATTATTGCGGACAGGTCGACGAGTCTCTGATCGGACAAGAGGTGACCGTTGCCGGCTGGGTCCACCGCCGGCGTGACCACGGCGGCGTGATTTTCGTGGATCTGCGTGATCGTGAAGGGCTGTTGCAGGTCGTGTTCGATCCGGACAAGCCGGATATGTTTGCCGAAGCTGAGCGCATTCGCGGCGAATACGTGTTGCAGGTCAAGGGTCTCGTGCGGGCTCGTCCCGAGGGCACCACCAATCCGAACATGACCACCGGCAAGATCGAGCTGCTGGCACTCGAGCTGACCACCCTCAACGATTCTGAAACGCCACCGTTTCATCATGAAGAAGTTGCCAACGAGGAGCTGCGCCTGCGCTACCGCTACCTCGACCTGCGTCGTGAAAGCATGATGAAAAACCTGCGCCTGCGGCACAGCGTGACGCGCGCGATGCGTGATTTTCTCGATAGCGATGGCTTTGTCGACGTCGAAACCCCGATGCTGACACGGGCCACGCCTGAGGGTGCACGCGATTACATCGTGCCGAGTCGCACCCATCCCGGCAAATTCTTTGCCTTGCCGCAGTCGCCGCAGATTTTCAAGCAGCTTCTGATGATGTCCGGCCTCGATCGTTACTACCAGATTGTGCGCTGCTTCCGTGATGAGGACCTGCGCGCAGATCGCCAGCCGGAGTTTACCCAGCTCGATATCGAGATGAGCTTCGTTGGTGAAAACGACGTGATGTCAGAGATGGAAAAACTGGCGCGCCACCTGTTCAAGAAAGTTATGAATGTCGAGTTGCCGTCGCCGTTTCCACGCATGCCGTATGCGGAAGCGCTGCAGCGCTATGGGTCCGACAAGCCCGATCTGCGTATTGATCTTGAACTGATCGAAGTGGCAGACCTGATGCAGGGTGTCGACTTCAAGGTTTTCGCAGGCCCTGCGAAAGATCCGGAAGGTCGCGTTGCGGCCCTGTGCGTGCCGGGCGGCGCCAGCCTGAGTCGTAAGGATATCGATGATTACACCGCCTACGTCGGTCGCTACGGCGCAAAAGGCCTGGCCTACATCAAGGTGAATGACGCCAGCGGCGGGCGTGACGGACTGCAGTCGCCGATCCTGAAGTTCCTGCCGGACGACGCGGTCAGCGGCATCATGCAACGTACCAAAGCGGCCGACGGGGACCTGATCTTCTTCGGTGCAGACAAGGCCAACGTCGTCAACGACGCGCTTGGTGCCTTGCGCATCAAGGTAGCGCAGAATCTTGGCCTGGTCAGCGATCGCTGGGCACCGCTCTGGGTGATCGATTTCCCGATGTTCGAGAAAGACAAGACGAGCGGTCGCTGGACGTCGCTGCATCACCCGTTCACGGCGCCGAGCACGACGGATCCGGCTGAGCTGAAAGCAAACCCCGGCAAGGTCCTGTCGCGCGCTTACGACATGGTGCTGAACGGTTCGGAAGTCGGTGGTGGCTCAATTCGTATTCACGACCAGGCGATGCAGGCGGCGGTGTTCGAGCTGCTGTCGATCAGCGCGGAGGAGGCGGAGGAGAAGTTCGGCTTCCTGCTGCGAGCACTACAGTACGGTTGTCCGCCGCACGGCGGTATTGCCTTCGGTCTCGATCGGCTCGTCATGCTGATGGCCGGCGCCGACAGCATCCGCGACGTCATCGCGTTTCCGAAGACGCAATCAGCGCACTGCCCGTTAACCAACGCGCCAGGTGAAGTATCGGCCGAGCAGTTGAAAGAAACCGGTATCCGTTTGCGGGTAACAGCGAAGTCCGCTATTTTGCGCGCGGGACAAACGGTTACGGATTGTTTTTGACGGGAACGGATGCGGTTTATGTTCTTCGAAAAAGTTCAAAGTCTGAAGTTCAAAGTTCAAAGTTAGAAAACAAAGATTTAACCTTGAACTTTGAACCTCAAACTTTGAACTCAACCGCTATGGCGGTCTACATGACTCTCGCGGGTGCGAATGAGAATGCAATTTCGACGGGTTCGGAAATGCTTGAACACCGCACGAATTATTTCAAAGGCGAAGAATCTACCTGGCGGACGGACATTCCGAATTATCAAACTGTGCGGATGAACGGCGTTTATGAAGGGATTGACACGGTTTGGTATGGCAAGCAATCGGGCGGCGTGCAGTATGATTTTGTCGTTCAGCCGAATGCGGACGCGAATCAAATCGAATGGGAGATCAAAGGTGCAAGCGACGTTGAACTAACAAACGACGGCGATCTTATCATCAAAACCGTTGACGGCGAGATCAAACAAAACAAGCCTTTTACATATCAAGAAACCGACGGATTGCGGGCGGAAGTTGCGAGCGGTTTTGTGCTTTCGGAAAGTTCTTCATCTGCTAAAACATTCAAAGTAAAATTCAGCGTCGGCAATTATGACCGTTCAAAACCTCTGACAATTGATCCGAGCGTGAATTTGAGTAATCTGGCTTTTTCGACATTTTTGGGCGGGAGTTCAATTGAAACAGGCACGGCGATTGCCGTTGACAGGGCGGGAAATACCTATATTACTGGGTTCACGCAGTCAACCCTTTTTCCGACAACTGCCGGAACGATTGACCCTACTTATAACGGCTCAGATGACGTATTTGTCTCGAAACTAAATTCCTCAGGCTCGGCTCTTATCTATTCCACATATCTCGGCGGAGACTTGCAGGATGTCCCGCTTGGAATAAAAGTTGACATATTGGGCAATGCTTTTGTCACTGGCAGAACGGTTGATAGTGTAACGGATTATCCGACAACGTCAGGAGCATTTAGTTCAACGCACAACGGGGGAATTGACGCATTCATAACGAAGATAAATCCGACCGGTTCGGCTCTTGTTTATTCGACATTCATCGGGGGTAATTCAAGCGATCAAAGTGCCGGCATCGCAATAGATTCAGCGGGAAACGCTTTTATTACCGGATTAACAACAGGCGGTTCACCTGCATTCCCGACCACAGCCGGAGCATTCGATACGGCTTTTAACGGCAGTGACGACGTATTTGTAACACAGCTAAATGCGGCTGGTTCGGCTCTTATCTATTCGACTTTTATTGGCGGAAATGTTTCCGATCAGGGAGCAAGCATCGCTATCGATTCGTCCGGCAGTGCATTTATTACCGGAACTACATTTAACGGTTCAACGAATTATCCGACGACCGCTGGAGCATTTGATGTTGCTCAAAACGGTGCTTTTGACGTATTTGTGACAAAACTTAATTCGAGCGGTTCGGCTCTTGATTATTCGACATTTCTCGGCGGAAGTCTGGATGATTTTGGGAGCGGCATCGCGATTGACGCAAACGGTAATGCTTTGATCACGGGAAGGATGCTTGGCGGTTCGGCTCCATTTCCGACAACATCGGGAACTTTCGACCCGACTCATAACGGCAACTTTGACGCATTTGTAACAAAGGTGAATCCGACCGGTTCGGCACTCGTTTATTCGACATTTCTTGGCGGGACAGGCAATGATGCCGCAAACAATATAGCCACAAATGATTCCGGCAATGCTTTTATTATCGGAACTACATTTGATGCTGCAACCGATTATCCAACGACGACCGGAGCGTTCAACACGACGCACAACGGCTCTGACGACATATTCGTAACAAGTTTGAATGGGACGGGTTCGGCTCTGGATTATTCAACATTTATCGGCGGAAGCGGTTTTGATACCGGATTCGGAATCGCATTGGATACTTCGGGCAACGCCTTAATTACCGGAAGAACTTTTTATTCGTCAACCCAATATCCGACGACCGCTGAGACCTTTGATACGACGCACAACGGCAGCGATGACGTGATCGTCAGCAAGTTGGGAGATTTTTCGATTTCCGGCAGAACGCTCGATACTTCCGGCAATCCATTGCCAAACTCAGCAATCGGTCTGAGCGGTGATACCGACGGCTTTATGCTTTCCGATTCCT
>CAWDCR010000005.1:0-197387 GCA_963800915.1 uncultured Gammaproteobacteria bacterium | reverse complement strand
TTGCCGCACTGGTCGAATCGCGCCGTCAGCGCAATGAAGAGTGGTTCATTGATCCGACCGGCGCGATCGAGCTGTGCAACGTGCCGCTGCCGGTGCGCCGCGTTAAATAGCCAGCGCGCCGCTCGCAGCAGCGCGTCGACCGCGCCCGCTTTCCTAAATACCGGCCGTGATCTCGCCAAGCTTTTTCGTCAGCTTCGGGTTCTCGCGGTAGTCGATCGGAATCACGACGAGGCTCGGTCCGTCCTCCTGCAGCGCGCCGCGCAGTACATCCTGCAGTTTCGCGCTATCGCTCTCGTAATAGCCGTTCCAGCCGAATGCGTCAGCCAGTTTCAGCCAGTCCGGGTTGCCGAACGAGAGGTCAGTGTGATGGCCAAACTCATTTGACTGTTTCCAGGAAATCAAGCCGTAGCCGCCGTCTGCCCAGACCATCACGGTGATCTTGCTGTTCAGGCGTTTGGCGGTTTCCATCTCCTGGACGTTCATCATGAAGCCGGCGTCACCACACACGGCGAGAATCTGCCGATCGGGGTGCACCAGGCCAGCGGCGATCGCGCCGGGCAATGCAAAGCCCATTGAGCAGAAGCCGTTCGGAATCAGGCAGGTGTTCGGTTCATGGCACTGGTAGTGGCGGGCGATCCACATCTTGTGCGCACCAACGTCGGATAACAGGATGTCGTGCGGGCCCATCACCTGGCGGGCATCCCACAAGGCCTTCTGCGGTTTGATCGTGCCTGTCGATTTATCGTCTTTGTGTTCCGCGAAGTCTTCCGCCATCGCGGCTCGACATTTGCGCTGAGCCGCGGTATCGAATTTCAGTTTGCCGTGCGCGTCGACGCGTTCATTCAGCATCCACAGCGTATGGGCGAGGTCGCCGATCAGCTCCACTTTAGGGTTGTAGTGTGCGTCGATTTCCGCGGCCAGGAAATCGGCGTGGATGATGGTTTTGTCGCGTTTCGGATTCCACAGGTTCGGGTGGTACTCGACCATGTCGAAGCCAAGCGCAATGACAAGGTCTGCGTCATCGACCGCCAGCGACAGCCTGTCCTTGCTGCCAAGGCCGATCGTGTACAGGCAATACTCGGCGTCCATGTCAACGCAGCCCTTGGCCATAAAGGTGCTGATAACACTGATGCCTGTCTTCTCGCACAAGGTCCGTAGTTGCTTGCTCGCGCGCCTGCGAATGCAGCCATTGCCTGCGACAATGATCGGGCGCTTAGCGTTCTTTATTAATTCAAACGCCTGGTCGGTAATTTTGTCGTCGACCACGGAGCGGCGAAAGCGCCGCGGTTTCATCGGTGGTTCGTTCGATTCTTCCTTCGCGATGTCTTCCGGCAATTCGATGTGCACGGCGCCCGGTTTCTCGGTACGCGCAAGGCGCACCGCTTTCCTGACGATCTCCGGGATCGTGTCCGGGTTCAGAATCGTCGTGGCCCATTTCGTGACCGGTTCGAACATCGCCACCACGTCCATTATCTGGTGCGATTCCTTGTGCAGCCGGCTGGTCGAGCCCTGGCCGGTCAACGCGAGCAGCGGCGCGCGGTCCATGTTGGCATCAGCGACGCCGGTGATCAGGTTGGTCGCGCCGGGGCCAAGCGTGCTGAGCGCGCCGGCAGGGTTGCCGGTCAGCCGTCCGTAGACTTCTGCCATGAACGCGGCACCCTGCTCGTGTCGCGTCAGGATGAAACGAATCTGCTTCGAGCTCTCCAGCGAAATCATGAAGTCGGCGTTTTCTTCTCCTGGAACGCCGAAGATGTACTCGATGCCTTCTTCCTCAAGACACTTGACCAACAAATCGGAAGCTTTCATCTGCACTGCCCGTTACCAACCCGCGCCCATCTTACCGGCAAGCGCTGCGTACGTCGCATCGCCGGAACGCGCTGCTGGCCCTTGTGCGTTGCTCGCGGCATCCGGAGAATACGCGTCTCTGTTGGAACCGGCCCGTCGCAACGGGGGTCTATCGGTTCCTGAGGCAGCTGCTCATGCTGCGGCACGGCACTCATCAGACGAACCAATGCGCTACCGCAGGGATTGCACAATAGTATGAAAATAAAGGGAATTATCAACTTGCTGCTGTTGCAGCTGGTGCCGCTTGAGGTCTTGCTGGCGCAGCAGGACGAGCCGATCGAAGAGATTCAGGTTACGGCAACGCGGCGGCCGCTGGCCGCTGCCAAAGTGTCTGCGGCGCTAACCGTCATCGCGCGGCAGGACATAAGCCGTGAAACGCTCGCGACGGACGCACTCGCGAACCAGATTGGTGTCTTCCTGCAGCAGACAACCGTTGGCCAGGGTGCGGCGATCATCCGCGGCCTCAAAGGCTCCGAAATCCTGCATCTGGTTGACGGCCTGCGCATGAACAATGCCATCTTTCGCAATGCCCCGACGCAATACCTCGCGCTCGTCGCCCCGGGTTCGGTAGAGCGTCTCGAAGTGGTGCGCGGTTCACCGACCTCGCTGTATGGCAGCGACGCCGTCGGCGGCGTTATCCAGGTAATCTCTCGGCTGCCGAAATTCGACAGCGATATAGTGGAAACGCGTCGTGAGCTGTTTGCCAGCGCGGACAGCGCAGAGCTTACAAGATCGCTGCGTGCCTCAGTCGATATCGGCAATCGCGACGTTGCGGGCCTTGCCAGCATTGCGTGGCAGGAATCCGGTGACCGCCGCATTGGCGGTGGCGAGCGCATCAAGCCGAGTGGCTTCGAATCCTACAGTGCCCGCGCTGCGCTCGTACTGCACCCCGCGGCTGATCGCAGCTGGGTGTTCGATGCGCAGTTTACCCGTCAGCCGGAAACACCGCGGGTAGATGAGCTGGTGCCAGGCTTTGGTGAGACCGAGCCGGCGTCATCCGAATTCTACTTCGAACCGAACGACCGGCTGTTTGCACACCTGCGGCACACTCGCGACGATGCCTGGTGGGGTGCGAACTGGACCCTTGATCTTGGCTGGCAGCGCATCGTCGATGACCGCCGCAATCGCGACTTCGGTTCGACTGAACGCCGTTTCGAGAATAACCGCAGCGATCTGCTCGGCCTGTCAATAAGCGCCGCTCGCTTGATTGGCGACGCGTCCTGGGTTTTCGGCGGCGAGGTCTACCATGACCGTGTGTCAAGCTCGCGCCTGCAGCGGGACCTGAACTCGGGCGCCAGCGAAGTGCTGCAAGCGAGATTTCCCGATGGCTCTACGGTGCAACAGGCCGCCGTGTTTGCCAACCTGTCGCAGCCGGTGGCGGAGCGCCATACGCTGTCCGGCGGCGTACGGCTGAGTGCCGTTGACATCGCAGTGGCGACGACCTCGTCCAGCCCCGCCACTGATATCGACATTCGCGATGTCAGCGCCGACCTTGGCTGGCTGCATGACCTTAACCACTCGACGCAGATTGTTGCGAACCTCGGTCACGGCTTCCGTGCGCCGAATATATTTCGACCTTGGCACGCTCGGCGAGCGGCCGGGGAATCGCTTCAATATTCCGAATACCGCGTTGAAATCGGAACGCGTAACGCAATTCGATATTGCGTTACGCAAGAGCAGCGCGTCGTGGTCCGCCGAGTTCGTTGTTTTCAAACTCGACTTCATCGACAAGATTCAGTCAGCGCTTACCGGCGCTCAGACCGCAGACGGCCGCGACATCGTGCAAAGCCGCAATTTCGGACGCGCGGAAAACTACGGTTTTGAAGCGGGCCTGCGCTGGCATCCGGCGGGTCGCCTGTCGGCCGACCTGCTGCTGAACCACACGCGCGGTCAGCAGCGGGAAGACGATGGCACGATGACCGACGGTGACCGGATCCCGCCGCTGAACGGTCGGCTGACGCTGGACTGGACACTCAATAATGGCTGGTCGCTGACGTCGTCAATCATTTTCGCCGATCAGCAATCCCGACTCAGTCCGCGCGACGTCGACGATATTCGCATCAATCCGAACGGCACAGCCGGCTGGGTCACTGCCAATGTCGGCGTCAACTGGCAGCCGTCAGCGGTCTGGTCCGTCGATGCCGGCATCGACAACGTGCTCGACTCGCGCTATCGCGTGCACGGTTCGGGGATCGACTCTGCGGGCGTCAATCTTTACGTGGCGGCCACCGCGAACTGGTAGGCGTGCCGCGAGTGCGCGGCACCTGGTCAACACACGCGGTACTTCGCAGGGGAGCTAAGGGCGCGCAACCTGGCCCTGTGCATTTTGCTGGTGCTCGTAGAAAATGCCGCCGCCAGGACAAGCGGTATGTAATGTCCGCAATTCGCGAGCAGCGAATACCTATGGTGCCGCAGCGTGCCTGCCGCGAGACTATGTGCGATTGAGCGACGGCGGCACGCGCGTCGTGCCTGCGGTTGCTGTGCACTCCGGCTGTGGCCGGGTTTCGACTGCGCGCCGCCCCTCAGGGTGAATCTTTGCATCGTCAAAAGGGGTCTTCCTGCCAACATGAGTACAAAACCACGCGTGCATTTTCAGGGTATGGAGGGCACACCGGCCCTGTCAGCGGCAATCGACAGGCGCTTTGCCAAGCTTCAGCGATTCTATGAACCGATTATCGCCTGCAATATATCGGTCGAAGCCCCGCATCATCACAAGCACAAGGGTTCGGTGTACAAGGTGCTCATCAAGCTGACGGTGCCAGGCGACACGCTGGTGGTCAGTCACGGGCGCAGTGACGACCCGGCTCACGAAGACTGCTACGTCGCGATTCACGATGCATTTCGCAGTGCGCGCCGCCTGCTGCAGGACTATGCGCAGGTTCAGCGGCATGAGGTAAAGAGCCACGAGAGCGTATCGCGGCAAAAATCGGCAATGCTGGAGCAGGGCACAACGGTAGCAGATAGCGACGAATCGGACGCTGCGTGAGCCTGGATCTGCAGTTTCTCGGTGCAGCCGGCGAGGTGACCGGCTCAATGTACCTGTTGCGCACGCCGCAGCATGCGGTCTTGCTGGAATGCGGCCTCGTGCAAGGTGGCCGCAGCGCGGAAAGTCGCAACGCTGAGCCGTTCGACTTCGACATTGCAGATATCGATGCCGTCGTCCTGAGCCATGCCCATATCGACCATTCGGGACGCATCCCGCTGCTCGTCAAGCGCGGCTATTCCGGGCCGGTATTTACACAGAACGCGACAAAAGACCTGTGCGCCATCATGTTGCCGGACTCCGGCTACCTGAATGAAAAGCAGGCGGAGTGGGACAACAAGCACCGCAAGGACGATGAGCCACAGGCCGAGGCGATCTATACGCGCGCTGATGCCGTTGCCAGCCTGCAATACTTCGCAGGCCTGCCCTATGGCACCTTGGTCGAGGTCGTGCCCGGCCTGACGCTGCGGCTGCACGACGCGGGTCACATACTCGGGTCCGCGATAGTCGAATTGCAGTGGCAAGGCAGAGCAGGCGATACCCGAACCCTCGTGTTCAGCGGTGATCTCGGTCACCAGGCGGCGCCGGTGATGGAGGCGCCCGCCCGCTTGCGGCACGCCGATTGCGTGTTACTCGAAAGTACCTACGGCGACCGCCAGCACCGAAGCCTGGAAGATACGCTTGAAGAGTTGACCGCCGTCTTCGAAAGCGCGCGCGCCGGACGCGGCAATATCCTGATTCCCGCGTTCACGGTCGGCCGCACGCAGGATATTCTGTTTCTGATGTCACAGAACCGGCAGCGCTGGCATCTGGATGACTGGCATATTTATCTCGACAGCCCGATGGGCATCGACGCGACGGCAACCTACGCCCGCTATCGTCATCTGTACGGTGCCGACCTGTTCGTGCCCGGCTCGCAGCACCCGAATCTGCCCAATTTCCACGCGACCCATTCGACCGAAGAGTCGATGACGATCAATGAAATCCGGTCCGGCGCCATCATCATCGCGGGCAGCGGCATGTGTACCGGCGGCCGTATTCACCATCATCTTAAAAACAATGTCAGTCGGCCCGAGTGTCACCTGGTTTTCGTCGGCTTCCAGGCGCAGGGTACGCTGGGCCGTCGGCTCGTCGATGGTGCCGAGTCGATCCGGCTATGGGGAGAAGAGCATCCGGTGCGCCTGCAGGTGCACACGGTCGGTGGTTTGTCGGCGCACGCAGATCAGCAAGGCCTGCTCGAGTGGTACGGACACTTCCAGAATCAGCCGCCCGTTTATCTCGTGCACGGCGAACCGGAGGCCCAGCAGGCACTCAAATCGCGGCTCGTCACGGACAAGCTGGCGGCGGTTACGATTGCGGAACGCGGTCAGTCTGTTTCCGTTTGAACAAACCGTGCGGGGCGAATTAAAAATTGTCAGCACGGAATCGGCCATTTCGACCGAGCGGGCCGACCCCGGTTTGCCTGGCAGCTGCTGGCTGCTGAACTCCCGGGATACCTGACGACGATTGCAGGACGGCGACAGGCAAGGCGATTGTCGCCTGCGGTGCAACGTGGATCGTTGAGTAACGTGTGGCTTGTCGATCGGCCAGGGGGCGCCGGCGGGCCCGACGGCCAGTCCGTTCCGCTTACGGTAATCCCCCATAGACTTGCCCGATCGTCACGTTTACGCTGGTGTCCCGCATGGATAACAGGAAATCTGGATGCGAATCATCATGGTACCGGTGGCCGACAGGCCGGAATGCGCCGCTGCACTCGACAGCGCCATCAGTCTCGCGGATCGACTCAAGGCGAACATCAGCGCCTGCCACATCCGCTCGCACAGGCACTCCAGCGTTCGCCTGCCGGAAGAGGCGACCTACCTGCTTCCTGCCAGTGAAATTCCGAAGCCGACCGCGGCCGAGCTCAAGTCCGCGAATTCGGCGAGCAAGGCGGCGCAGCAGCTGGTGGAGAAACTGGCAGAGTCGCGCGGCTTCGTTTTCAGAAAAAAGCTGAGCGGAGACTCCGAGCGCAGCCTGATCTGGAGCGAAGAGGTTGGCCACGTCGAGAACCTGCTGCCGGTCATCGGACCGTTCGCCGACCTGATCGTCGTGTCACGGCCGAAACGCGCCGCCAGCCGCGTCGCACGGCTGTTCATGGAGCAGGCGCTGCTGCATACGTCGCGACCGGTACTGATTCTGCCGCAAGCTCGCCGCCTGCAGCTCGGCCGACGCGTCGTCATCGGCTGGGACCAAACGCAGAACGCGATGCGGTCCGTGGTCGCCGCGCTGCCGATACTGCAGCAGGCAGACGACGTCAGCATACTGACGAGCGGCGTTGGCAAGTCGGGCGGCGCGAAGGCGGGCCAGTTGGTCAAGTACCTGAAGGCCTGGGGTATCGATGCAAACACCAAACGCACGCCACAATCGAAGGCGGGCGAGGTCAAAGACCTTGAGGCACACCTCAAGTCGGTCGATGCGGACCTGCTCGTCATGGGCAGCTACAGCCGACACCGGTTCCGCGAGCGCCTGTTCGGCGGAATGACCGAGCACTTCCTGACGAACAGCACGATGCCGGTGTTGATGACGCATGGCTAGGCACGAATTGCACGCACCCTGCCGTGCCGCAGAACGCCGAATAAGTCACCTGCCAGGCGCATGCCGGCAGGCTGCGTCGCCTGCCGCTAGTTCCTCCGTGTCAGACGGAAAGCTGGAATCGCTGCGCCGGGATCACGCGCCGCACAGGGTTCGGGAACGCCTGGCGACGCCACCGCGACCGAGCTACCTCGCTGATGCAGTACTGGGAGGCATTGACGGCTGCGTTACGACGCTGGTTATCGTGGCCGGCGCCATCGGTGCCCAGTTTCCCGCAGCGGTAGCGATCGTGCTGGGCATTGCCAATCTGTTCGCCGATGGCTTCAGCATGGCCGTCAGCAATTTTCAGAGCGCGATAACGCGGCAGGATCTGCTCGAGCGCGCGCGACTTGAAGAGCAGGAGCACGTCCGCCAGGTGCCCGAAGGCGAAATCGAGGAAGTGCGCGAGATATTTGCGCGTAAAGGCTTTAGCGGCGACGACCTGCAAAAAATTGTCGAAGTCATCACCGCCGACAACGAGCGCTGGGTCGACACGATGCTGGTCGAGGAACACGGGCTGTCGCTGACGGTGCCGCAGCCCTGGAAAGCCGCAATCAGCACCTTTGCAGCGTTCGTCGTGGTTGGATCCATTCCGCTGCTGCCGCTGTTTGCCAGCACGCTGGACCCGGGCGAGGTATTGCCCGCCAGCATGTCGCTCGCGCTGCTGGCGTTTTTCGCAATCGGTTTTCTGAAAGGCCAGCTGCTGGGGAGTCGTCGCTGGCGTTCCGGAGTCACGACCCTGTTGTCCGGTGGCGCCGCCGCCGCGCTGGCCTATGGTATCGGTGTATGGCTACGGGGTATCGCTGGCGTCGTGTGAGTGGCAGAGCTCGCAGGCTTACATCAGGGTCTAGCGGATGCCGGCAAAATTCACCGCAGTATGCTGTTCCAACAGCAGGTCAGAAAGTGCCGTCAGGATGCTATCGTTCGAGTTGTAGATCTCCCGATTGACGTTGAGCAGGGTCGATGCCTGCAGGCGGTTCAATGAGTCACTGCGGACATCTTCGAATATCGTCTCGTGCATCTGCTGGTGCAGCTCTGCGTTGTGTTTTTTCATAGAGACCAGCGTTTCAAACGCAAGCTCGGCCGGCATGACCGTGCGCAAGCGGTCGATCTCACCATAGAACGCGGCTACGTAATCACGGAACCGTTGCGCAAAAGCGTGAAAAGTATCTGACTCCGATTGTTCGAGCTGGTGCAGGTCGTGGACCGTATCGCGAATGCACTTGGCCGAATGTATCGCGTTTCTGCTGGTCTGGATAAGCTGGTTCAGGCGCGCCGACTCCGCCAGGTCAAGCTGCACCTTTTGCAGGTCGAGGCAGTAGGCAAGAATGGCACCTTCCAGCTCCTTGGCCGCGGCATAGCCTGCTTCGTACGCCGCACCGTCCGAAAAAATGGCTACCTGGGCTCGATCATCAGGACTGTTATACAAAGTATGTACAGCCTGCAGCCCGAAGCTCGCCTGGTTCACAGCAGCAACCTGGTCGACGAGTCGCGCGGTTTCGCGCTTGATATTCTCGAGCGCCGCGGCCGGCATCGACAGGTCGTTCGGATTGATGTGACGCATCAGGCTGCCGTGGGAATCACGAAACCGCGTGTCCAGAAAACGGCTCAGCGGCGTAATGAAGGGCAGGAAAAAGCCGAGGCCGAGCAGGTTGAACAGGCTGTGAAACGCAACCAGGGTAAACAATGGATCGCTGATTCCCAGGACGTTGGCGATAAACAGCAGCAGGTACGGCAGCAGGGCAAAGGCGGCGATGTCAGTGACGACGTTGAACAGGATGATGGCGGCGGCGACGCGCTTTTTCGCCGCCGATCCCGCGAGCGTGCCCAGCAGGGCGGTGGAGGTCGTGCCGAGGTCAGCGCCAATGGCAACAGCAACGGCAGCCGGCAACGTCAGGATTTCGGCATTGAGAGCGCTGAGTGTCAGCATCACGGTCGCGGAGCTCGACTGCACGATCGCGGTAACCAGCATACCGGCGAACAGGAACACGATAAGCGGCTGGCCTGCGAGTGCCAGCGGGTCGAACAGCCGGCTTGCCGCGGTAACGCCGGACTTCATGTAGGCGAGCGCCAGCAGCATCAGGCCAAAGCCAAGCAGCAGCTTGCTGAATTGCGTCGCTCGCGTTTGCGCGCGCAACACTGCGACACCGGCGCCGCCGGCTGCGATTAACGGCAGCGCAATGCCTTCGAAATTCAGCTTGAAACCCACCGTCGCAATTATCCAGCCGGTGGCGGTGGTGCCGAGATTGGCGCCGAATACAATCGACAGCGCGCCAGCCAGTGACACGATACCGGTTGCGACAAAGGCGAGGACGATCAGGCTGACGACTGAACTGCTCTGCAGCGCGGCGGTGGCAACTGCGCCAGCGAGCACGCCGCGAATCGGCGGGCTGGTGTGACGACGCAGCAAGCGCTTGAACGAGCGGCCGGCAAGCTGACTCAGCGAGTCTTCCAGCAGGTGCATGCCGAACAGGAACAGGCCAAGGCCGGCAAGCAGCTGCCAGAGATCGAGGTCGTTGTGCATCAAGCAGTCTTGATTCGATACGCTGCGGGGGCAATCCGTAGTCGCCGCAGCGCGGGCCGCGCACAGCCAGGACCGGTCAACGCCGCCCTGGCTACTGAAAACATCCGGTCGTTATTCGCTATTTGTTCGGCAATGCGTAGGCGATCACGTAGTCGCCCAGCTTATCGCCCATGTTCGGGTGGCCGCCTGCAGCAATAACGACATACTGTTTGCCGGTCGTGTCGAGAAAATAACTCATCGGCGTCGCTTGCCCGCCAACCGGCAGGCGGGCTTGCCACAGAATATCGCCATTCGCCAGGTCGAAGGCGCGCAGGTAGTGATCCATGACCGCTGCCATGAATACGAGGCCGCCAGCGGTGACTATCGGTCCGCCCATACCCGGCATGCCGAGTTCGAGGTTTGGTACGGGACCGGGCGCCACGTCCTGCAGCGTCCCTACCTTGCGTTGCCAGGCGATCCTGCCCGTTTGCATGTCGACCGCCGTCAATTCGCCCCACGGCGGCTTGACGCAGGGAATATCGAGCCCGCTGACGAAGGTACTGCGGCGCATGCCGTAGGGCGTGCCTCTCTGCCTTGCGAA
Organism: uncultured Gammaproteobacteria bacterium; assembly: GCA_963800915.1. Taxonomy (GTDB): domain Bacteria; phylum Pseudomonadota; class Gammaproteobacteria; order Steroidobacterales; family Woeseiaceae; genus Woeseia. Next base: position 186,845 of record CAWDCR010000005.1, on the reverse strand, counting down.
TTCATAGTCGTCGTAATCGCCGGATTCGTATTCGCGCTGCAGCGCGTCGCGGGGTATCAGCGCGACTTCCATCGCGAGGTTCAGCGTCAACGCAACGGCAAACTGTGACGCCGGTTCGAAAGCGATACCGCCCCAGTTGATGCCGCCGGCATAACCAGGGAACAACAGGGTTCCCTCGAGACTGGGCGGCGTAAATATGCCTTCCGAACGCAGCCTCGCGATGCGCTTGCGGCAGCTGCGCGTGTCAAACCACAGCATTCCCCAGGCATCGTCTTCGGTGATCGCATCGTGCCGCACCAAAGGTGGCGGGGCCACCGGGAACGGCTGCGTGGGCGAAAGCTGCTCGCCGGCAACGCCGCCCTGTGGCACCGGTCGTTCCTCGATTGCAAAGAGCGGCGTGCCGTCGCGCCGATCGAACGTGAAGATCATGCCGGTCTTGGTGCCCTGCAGGACTGCAGGAATCAGCTCATCGCCACGCCGCAGTTCAACAAGCGTTGGCTGCGCGGCCAGATCGTAGTCCCAGACGTCGTGATGAATCAGCTGTTGGTACCAGCGCACGCTGCCCGTCGCCGCATCCAGCGCGACCAGCGAATTCGCATACAGGTTGTCGCCGAGGCGTTCGCCGCCGAAAAAATCCGGGCTGGCGCTGCCCGTCGGTACGTAAACCAGTCCGAGTTCCACATCGGCTGCCAGCGGTGCCCAGGCATTCGCCGAGCCGGTGCGCGCCGCCTGTTCGGGCTGCCAGCCTTGCGGCAACCGCTTGCTCCGCGGTGCGCGGAATCGGGTCCCATCGCCAGCGTTCGGTACCGGTGCGCGCGTCGATACCACGCACGATGCCAAGTTCGGAATCCGCCGCGCGATTGTCACCGATAGCCGAGCCCGTGATCAGCGTGTCGCCGACGATCACCGGTGGCGAGGTGATCGTGTAGTGAATCGAATCGTCGTCAGGGCTTGCGCCGACGCCGACGTCGAGCCGGACCGTGCCGTCGTCGCCAAAGTCGGGACAGGGCTTGCCGGTGGTGCCATCCAGTGCGATCAGTCGCGCATCGAGCGTGCCGACGAATATGCGATGCCGGCAAATGCTGTCCGCAGCGGCCTGCGGATCAATCCACGAGCTGACGCCGCGATTGCCGGATTCGTCGTACCACTTGTCGCGCGCCAGCTGCGGATCGTAGCGCCAGATCTGCTGGCCGGTTGCCGGGTTCAGTGCGAACACGACGGCATTGCCGGAGGGCAGGTAGAGCCGGCCTTCGGCCAGTATGGGGTTGGCCTGGAACGCAAATTTGTCCTGGAAACCGGCGGCAGGCTCGCCGGTGCGAAAGCGCCAGGCTTCTTCAAGCTGCCCGACGTTTGCCTTGTCGATTTGCGTCAGTGACGAAAACTGCTGGCCGTGCTGGCCGCCACCGAAATGCGGCCAGCCGTCATCGGCGAGGGCGGAGGTGCACAGCGCAATCGCTAACAATAATGCAGGGGTGACTTTCACGGCATTGCCTCGGCAGCTGCGTGGCACTTATTGAGCCACAGCTGTCCGCGCATCACAATGAACCGCCGGGCTCGCCGAGCGTCGCTTAATCAGTTGCAAGAGGCGAGGCTGTTAATCCAGCTGTTAATCAATGACACACCATCGCTGTCGACAAGATTGGAGCCGAGCGGCGGCATGCCGTTTGAATCGCGACGATTCATGCGATTGGCGAGCACCGAGCGGGCGGCATCGCCAGGCGCGATAACCCTGGCATTGGCAATGCCAAGATTGCCTTGCTGCGGCACCACGTCACAGGCGTTGGTATTTGCCAGCGCCGTGTCGTAGCGAAGATCGATATCCGACGGCGTTGGCCCGCCGGGGCGATGGCACTGCGAGCAGTTCGTGTGCAAATAGGCACGCGCGCGATCGCCGAGGCCCGCGGTTGTGTCGGCCGGATCTGCCAGCGCCGGCAGATTCGCAGCGGGCGCAGGCAACGGGCCACTGAACATCCCGATATGTTCCAGAGTTTCGAGCTGGTTCGCGATCCGCTGCGTCGAGGGATACAGGAAATCGCTGTTCAGCTGCGCGGTCTCCGGCCCAAGCGCAAAGCCGGCCGCCGCGGTATGGCATTGCATGCATTCGCTTTCGGACGGGTAGATCCAGTCCTGGCCGCCGATGTCGACGACCTTGCCGCCGCGCACCCGCGTCGCGTCGGTCTCGTTGGCATTCCACTCGTAGGTGTAGCCTGCCCAGATGCCGTCCGGGTGGCGCATCAGGTGGCGGGTTTCAATCAGGCGTCCGCCCACGCGGAAGTTCTTCACGATGACCGTGCCGTTCGGGAAGGTCCAGTCGCCGTTGGCTTCCAGATTTATCGTTGCACCATCGGGAAGGCCGATATAGCGATCTTTATCCGCGTCGTCAGACCAGAAGGGCGCGTTGAGGTCGTAAGGAACGACACCGGCGTTAACTTCGCTGACGTCGTTCGGATTGACGCAGCCGGATGCCGAGAGCGTATTGGCGACGTTGTCCTGACCTGAACCGCCGGCCGGTACGATCTTCAGGATACGCCCGGTATTAATGTTTGCCAGGTAGTGTTCGCCGGCAGCATCAACGCCAAACGAAGAAATCCCGGCGCCTGAATCGATAAGCTCTTCATTGGTATAACCGCCATTGCCGTCGTCACGCAGCGCCCAGATTCGCTGCGAGCCAAAGTCACCGAACAGGTAGCGACCTGACAATTCCGGGATCGCTGACCCGCGATAGACGTAGCCGCCGGTAATCGATATGCCACCGGAACTGTCGTGGCCGTATTCGCTGACCGGTTCGACGAAGCCACCGCTGCAACCGGACTGGTTGTAGTCGTGTGCACCTTCGCGGCAGCGCCAGCCATAGTTGCCGCCGCGCTGGATGATATCGACCTCTTCCCATTGGCCCTGGCCGACATCGCCCGTCCAGAGCTGACCCGTGGCCGGGTCGAAGCTGAAGCGCCAGGGATTGCGCAGACCCCAGGCATAGATTTCCGGGCAATCATTCGCATTCAGGCCAGGACCGCATTTCGGATTCGGCGCAAACGGGTTGTCCGACGGAATCACGTAGGGGTTGGCCGGATAGCTGACGCTCGGGTCCAGTACATCGATGCGCAGGAATGAGCCGAGCATATGCCGCGTATTCTGTGCCCTGTTGTTCGGGTCGCCACCGCTGCCGCCGTCGCCGAAGCCGATGTACAGCAGCCGATCCGGACCAAAGGCGATATCCCCACCGTTGTGATTGTCGAAATCCTGATCGAGCAGCAGGATGACATGCTCTACCGTGCCGGCACCTGGCGACTGCCTGTTATCAAGTACGAATTTCGAAATGACCGAGCGCATGCTCGGGCCGCTGTGATTGATCGTGTAGGACAGGAAGACTTCGGGCGTCGTCGGATAATCAGGGTGAAACGCCATGCTCAGGAGGCCACCTTCCGAACTGGTTCGTACTACTGACGACAGGTCCAGGAACGTTGTCAGGGAGTTGGCAAGCATGGCATCGAAGACGCGTACCCGGCCGCCTTTCTCAAGCACGAACCAGCGCGGATTGGCGCCAGGTTCCAACAGTATCTTGGTGGGTGTCGAGGTGCTCGGCAGATTCGGAAAAGCGTCCACGACATCGATACCGGTGCTCGTCAGCGCGCGCGCCGGCGCAACGCAGGTCAAATTCTGCGGTCGCGCATCGAGACCGAACTGCGCCGCCGCAGCGTCGTCGTTGACGATCGTAACGGTAGCGAGCGCAGTACCCAGCTGTGCATTCGCGGGCGCCGACAGGCGCACGCCGAACTGCTCGTCCGGCTCGACGACGGTGTCGCCCAAAATAGTCAGGCTGATGGACGCCGTCGTGGCGCCGGCAGCAATGGTTACGGTACCGCTTGCGCTTTCGTAGTCCTGACCGGCGGTCGCGGTGCCGTCCTCGGTTGCGTAGTTGATGGTGACCGAACTGCCCGTGCTGGCGGACAGTGAAACGCTTAACTGCAGAACCTTCGTGCCCGTATCACCTTCCGCGACGGAGGAGCCGGCAATGGATGCCGTTGGCGGTGTCGCTGGCGGCGGCGAACCACCACCACTACTACTGCCGCTGCTGCAGCCCGTCAGGACAAGCAGCGCGGCTGCGGTCAGGGAGCGAATTTTCTGCGTCATAGGCATTCCGTTGCGGCGGGGTTCAGGGCGGGTTCTGGCGTCAGTGCATTTTACGCCGCATGGCGTCAAACCCAAGGGGCGATGTGTAAGGCGATTTGTAAGGCAATGTGTAATCTGACCGTCAGCTCAACCGCAGTTCAATCTCTTGCAGCGCCGGAGTCCTGCTCTTTCAACATAACAGGACCCATGTTTTCCGGTTTGGCCGCCGTGCAGGAGGCGTAAAAAGCGCGGATTTGCGCCATCGTCTCGTCGGCAGAGCCACTGGAGTCAATTTGCGGCCCGATCCCGGCGCGTTTGCTCTCGTAATCGACGAACGTCAGGATGATCGGCACGTTGGCCGCCTTGGCGATTCGGTAAAAACCGCTGCGCCAGTAAGGCCGCCATTTGCGGGTGCCTTCCGGCGCAAGCGCGAGGAACAACTGGTCGCTTTCGTTGAACAGTCTGACCAGCTTGTCGACGTTGGCACCGTTGCGGGATTTTTCCACCGGAATGGCACCGAGCGCGGTCAGCAGGGTTCCCAACGGCCACCAGAACAGCGTGTGCTTTGCGAAAAAACGCAGCTTAAGGTCAAGCGCGACCTTGCAGACAATCAACCAGAAGCCATCCCAGTTCGAGGTGTGCGGCGCCGCAATCAGGACCGCTTTCTTGACGGTCGGCACTTCACCCACGAGAGTCCAGCCGCGCAGGCGCAGAATGGCGAATGCAATGCGCTTCCACATCAGTGGCGGCCGTCCCTGCTGCTCATGGTGCTGGTCCTGCGCATCGCGGTGAATGAGCCCGCAGCGTATAGGGAGTGGGCAGTCGAGGTAAAGCGTTCACCTCACGGTTCTGCAAGACACACACAGTCAGGGGCTGATCACATCCTCGGCCTCGAGCACGGAGGCGAGCGCCGTCACGCCGGGACAGAGCCTGGCGCGCAGGCCGAGCGCTGCAGCGGCGGTAATATTTAGTAGGTTGTCGTCAAGGAACAGGACGTCGCTGGCCGCGTAGCCGGTTTCATCCAGCACGTGAGTAAATGCCCGCTCGTCGGGCTTGATGTAGCCCGTCTCGAAAGAAAGAAACGTCCGTGCGATGCGTCCGCCCAGGTCTTTTTGTATGTCCTGCTTTTGCCAGTGCAGATCGTTGGTGTTCGAGAGTATTGCGCACTCAATGTCGGCGGAAACGCGCTGCAAAACTGCGCGTGTCGCAGCGGACACGCCTGCCGGCCAGCTGTCGAATCGCCTGATGAAGTCCTGCGGTGAATACGGCAGCGCCAGGTCGGCAACCATGCACTCTGCGAATTCCTGCGGCCCGATCGTGCCGGTCTCATGCGCGCGCACGGCGGGCGACAGTAACCAGAGCCGGTTGAACTCCTCCCGCGTGTTGCCGAACTCAAAAGTCTTGACCGGGTCATTCAAGTGCAGCAGCACGCCGCCGAAATCGAACAGCAGGAGTCGCGGCAAGCGCGCGTTCGAGGTCGGCATGGTCAGTCCTGCACCCGCGTCTTCCACAAGCTTGCCGCCAGCAGCATCGAGGCAACTGATGAACCTATCCAGAACAGGATCGCCGCATCGAAATCGTAAAGCTGTGTGCCGTCCGTCGCATTGCCTTTGTCGATTAACAAGGCCGTGATGAATTCCTGGGTTGCGGCGCCGACGTAGCTGAAAACGCCGACGAAGCCCATCGCAGCACCGGTTGCGCCGCGCGGCGCGATGTCAACGGCAAACAGGCCACCGATTGCCGCCATCAGGCCGCTCAGCGTTGCGCCGTACAGGGCGAAGGCCAGGCCCAGCATCAGCGAATTCTGCGGCCCGAAAAATATCAGTAACAGCGCGCCAACCTCGACAATCGCAAACAGCAGGTTGGCAGGCGGTCGCCTGGCGCTGAACAGCTTGTCAGAAATGAAGCCGTACGCAATCGAACCTGCAATGCCGGCGACGGTGTTGACCGCCATGAAGAATCCGGCATCAACCAGCGAATAGCCGCGCACTTCCTGCAGATAAAGAATGCCCCAGCTGTTGATCGCGTAGCGGGTCACATACATCAGCGCGCTTGCCAGCGCGACGACCCAGATCGCGCGAATACTGAAGATCACCCGCTGCGAACGCCAGGTGGTTTTTTCTGCGGTCGCAGGCGCCGGGTCACCCTGCCATTCGCGTACGCTTGGCAAGCCGACGGTTGTCGGCGCATTGCGCAGGAATGCGAAGACCCAGGCGGCGACACCGATACAGAGTATGCCCGGCGCGATAAAGCCGTAACGCCAGCCGTAGGCGGCGACGATGGCGGCAATGACGTAGAACGTCAGGCCTTCACCGATCGAATGCGACGCGTTCCAGATGCCGTAACAGCGGCCCCGTTCGCGCAACGTGAACCAGTTGGTAATGCTGACCACGGCGGATGGCGCGGCCATGCCCTGGACGTAACCGTTGATCGCCCACAAGCCCACCGACAACCACAGCAGCGTCGATGTGCCCATCAGCAGGTTGACCAGCGCGGACAGGAAGATCGCGCCGGCGAAAAAATAACGAGGTGGGAAATAGTCGGCGAGAAAGCCGTTAATGAACTTGCCGGCGGCATAGCCGTAGAACAGCGCCGCGCCGATCAGGCCAAGCTCCTCGACGGAAAAAATGCCGTTGTCGATAAGCGGCTTCTTGACGATCGACAGGCCCAGCCGACAGGTATAGATAAAGCCGTAGCCCAGCGTGATAGCAAGCATCACGCGCACGCGGTGGCGGCGAAAAACGGCGTCAACGGTCGCGGCGCTCAGGTGATCGGCGGGGGCGGACATCGCAGGTCTCCTGCTTGTTATGCGAAGCAGCTTGCCAGAAAGCGAACCCGGCATCGAATAACCGCGGCAGCTGTCAACGAACCGCCGCGGCCTGCGTTATAGGCTCAACAGGTACCGAAATACGCTGCAAGGCAAGGAGAGTTGACTATGGAAATCAATACGTTAAGGAACAAACCGGTGACCGCTGCCATCTCGCTGGCGCTGCTGCTGGCGACGGTCCCGGCAATGGCCGACCAGGGCGATCAGGTCGAGGAGCGGCTTGACGAGCGCGGCGACCGCATCGAAGAGCGACTCGACAAGCGAGGAGATCGCATCGACGAGCGGCTCGATACGCGCGGCGACCGGATCGATGAGCGTCTTGATCGCAAAGGCGATCGTATCGATGAGCGGCTGGACGAGAGGGGCGATCGCATCAATGATCGTCTCGACAATGCCTCTGACCGCGCAGCCGCGAACGGCAACGACGATCGTGCGGCGCGCCTGGATCGCAAAGGTGATCGCATCGATGGCCGTCTGGACCGCAAAGGCGATCGCATCGATGGTCGCCTGGACCGCAAAGGTGACCGCATCGATCAGCGACTCGACCGCAAGGGTGACCGCATCGATGGCCGACTCGATCGCAAAGGCGAGCGGATTGATGGTCGCCTTGATCGCAGGGGCGAGCGCGTGAATCAGCGGGCCGAAAGAAAGCAGCGTGGTGGCAACCAGCGCCACTGATCTTGTCTTGCCGAAATACGCTGTGTGGTAAACAAAGCCAGGCCCGCGGGCCTGGCTTTTTTCATTGCGCAAGTTCAATGCATCCGATTGCGGCCAGCCTGGTCCGCGCAGTCCACACAATTTGCACGCACGCAGCGACGGTCAGCAGCGCACCGTCGGCGGCGTTCGCCGGCACCGGATGAGGTCTGCGGCCGGCCTCGTGCGCGCCTGTCCGCCAGGATTCTGGTAGGGTTTGCTTAGCCCGTAACGCTCTGTCCTTAAAAGAAAGCGGCCAGGAGCCATTGCATGCAGTCACGCCTGAAGTCCATCGATTCGCTGGTGCTGATGTTCTCGATCATCATCATTGCGCAGTTGCTCGTGTACGTCATACCGCAAGGCGCGTTCGAACGGCAGCCGTACCCGGAGAACCCGGACCGCTCGATGGTGGTCGCCGGTACCTACGAGGCGCTGTCGGCCGAAGACAAAGTCAGCATATCGCCATGGTATTTCCTGCAGGCCATTCCCAAGGGCTTTGCGGCTGCGCAGGACATTATCTTCCTGGTGTTTGTTGTCGGCGGCGTTATCGGCATCCTGCGTGCGACCGGTGCGATCGATGCGCTGCTGCACCGCGCGGTGGCGCGGCTCGGCGGCAGTCCGTGGATTCTGATCGCCGGTTGCCTCGTCATGTTCAGCCTCGGTGCCTACACAATTGGAATGGGCGAAGAGTACGTGCCTCTGATTCCGATTATCGTGTCGATGTCGCTGGCGATGCGCATGGACGCAATCGTCGCGATGGGCATGGTGTGGGTGCCGTACGGCATTGGCTGGGCCTGCGCCGGAACGAATCCGTTTGGCGTCATCATTGCGCAGAACATCGCCAACGTGCCGATCACCTCCGGGTGGCAGTTTCGTCTTGTCATGCTCGCGGCATTCCTCGCGCTGGCCTTTCATCATATTTACCGGTACGCGCTACGCGTGCGCGCGAACCCGGAAGAGAGCTACGTTGCGCACGTGGACTACACAACGGGCTTCGAAGCGCCGGACGACGTAGAGCTGACACCGGTACGCATTGGCGTGTTGTTGAGTTTGCTGGCGACGGTTATCGGATTCGTGTTCGGCGCAGCTGAGTTCGGCTGGTACATCAATGAACTGATGGCCGTGTTCATGGCCTGCGGCCTGGTGGCGGCCATGCTGGCGCGCATGTCGCCCGGCGATACCAGCCGCACGTTTATTTCGAGCGCGGCCGAGATGACCGCTGCTGCGCTGTTGATCGGCTTTGCGCGCTCGATTGAAGTGGTGCTGTCGGATGGCCAGGTGATAGACACCGTCATACAGTCCATTGCGAACCTGCTGGTGAACCTCGGCCCGGACGCCGCGGCCATCGGCATGCTGGTCGTGCAGTCGATCTGCAATTTCTTCATTCCGTCCGGCAGCGGCCAGGCTTTCGTGACGATGCCAATCATGTCGCCGCTCGCGACGCTGACGGGCGTGCCGCAGCAAACCGCCGTGCTCGCCTATCAGTTCGGCGATGGTTTCTCGAACATGCTGGTGCCCACCAGCGCGCTCGTCATGGGCGCGCTTGCGCTTGGCCGCATTCCCTACACCGCGTGGCTGCGCTTCACGTTGCCGCTGTTGCTGAAGTTGCTGCTGCTAAGCGCCGTCTTCCTGGTGATAACGGTGCGTTTCGGCAAAGTGCTCGGTTTCGACGTCTGAGCTTACTCAGGCGCTGCAGCGGGCTCCGTGATGACGCGCGCGTCGCCGCGGTTGCGCGGATCGGCAGCAGGTTCGAGCTCATCACCGTTGCGCCAGATGACCTGCAGGTCGCCGAACTCCCACTGGTGAGGTACCGCCCGGTAGCCCATGTCGCCGAGACTCGAAATCGTCTCGTCGCTTAACGGCCGGCTGGGACTGAAGGTAATCAGGTCAGGCGGCATCAGCTGGTGGTGAAAGCGCGTAGCGCCCACGGACTGTGCCGGCGTCATGCCGAAGTCGACGATGTTGGCGATAGCCTGGAACACCGAGGTAAAGATGGTGGTACCACCCGGCGTGCCGACGACCATTTCCACTTTGCCGTCTTTCAGCAGCAGCGTGGGCGACATCGATGACAGCATCCGCTTGCCGGGCTGAATTTCATTGGCTTCGAAGCCAACGACGCCGTAGGTGTTTGGCACGCCCGGTTTGACACTGAAGTCGTCCATCTCGTCGTTCAGCAGGAAACCACCGCCTTCCACGATCACACCGCTACCGAAGCCGATGTTCAGCGTGTAGGTGTTGGACACGGCATTGCCCCACTTATCAAGAATCGAATAGTGCGTTGTGTCGGGCGATTCCAGGCCGGGGCCCGCCGCGTCCAGTGTCGAAATCGCGTGCGGATTCACCTGCTGCGCGCGCATCGCGATGTACTCGGGGTCGATCAGTTCGTCGATCCGGGTATCGACGAAATCGGGATCGCCCAGGTATTGCTGGCGATCCGCAAACACCCGCTTTTCCATTTCGGCAACGAGATGCACGTACTGCGGCGAGTTGTGCGGCACGTCTTTGAACTGTTGTGCGAGATAGTCTTTCATTTTCAGAAGCTGGATGACCGCGAAGCCGCCCGAGCTGGGTGGCGGCGCGGACACGATTTCGTAACCACGCCACTCGGCGCGCAGCGGCTCACGCCAGACGGGCTGGTACTGGTCGAGATCCTGCATCGTGATGAGACCCTCGCCGCGCTGCATTTCCGCGACGATCAGCTCTGCCGTCTTGCCGCGGTAAAAATCGTCGGGACCGGAATCGGCGATTCGTTGCAGCGTTGCCGCCAGCTCGGCTTGCCTGAACGTCTTGCCGGCAGTCATTTCGCCGAAGTACTTGTTGAAATTGGTCTTGCTACCGAACCAGCCGCTCATCGTCAGCATCCCGCCGCCCAGCGAATCGCTGACAACGAAACCGTCCGTGGCGAGTTTTACCGCGGGCATAACGAGGTCACGCCAGGGCAGGCTGCCGTACTGCTGATGCGCTTCCCAGAAGCCGGCGACCGTCCCCGGCACGCCCACCGCAAGGTGACCAACCAGGCTCGCGCCTTCGATGACCTCACCGTTCTCATCGAGGTACATATCGCGATCTGCCGCGAGCGGTGCCTTTTCGCGGTAATCGAGGAACACTTCCTTGTCGTTGATGTGAATCAGCATGAAGCCGCCGCCGCCGATGTTGCCGGCTTCCGGGTAGGTGACTGCCAGCGCAAAGCCGGCAGCGACAGCCGCATCGACAGCGTTACCGCCGGCACGCAGGATATCTTCGGCTACCTGCGCAGCGTAGACATCCGGCATCGCGACGGCGGCACTTTGCGTCACCTCGGGGGCTGCGACGACCGCCGGTTTTTCGGCCGGCGAACAGCCGATCAGGAACAGGAGAGACGGACGTAAAAAACAGGCGTTGCATGGCGGATCCCCGGATTAGGCGTTGACGCGCATTCTTGCACGATCAACGCGCGGCATACAGTGCCGCCATTGACGGGGCCCGCGCGGCTGGCCGGACGCCGCGACCTGATCGATAGCGGGGTGGTACTAGTTGCTGCGGTACCAGTTGACGCCGCTGCTATCCGGTTCGACGCTGACGAGGTTCTTCGCCATCAGCCAGTTCAGGTGGGCGAGCGCCTCGCCGGTTGCCATGATCAGCTCGCTGGGACGAATATCGCGCCCGAACAATGCCTTGAAACACGTCGACCGCGCGGCGCGGCGTACGGCAGTGCTGGTGCAGCTGCTGCAAGGCATCGCGGTGTTCCTCACGTAACGCGGCAAGACGTTCGTGCGCTGCTCGCATCGGGCGACCGTGGGCAGGCAGCACGAGGACATCGTCGGGCAGGCAGGCGCACAGCAGGTCGATGGAGGCGAGCCAGTCCTGCAACGGATTGGCTTTTGGCTCCGTTGGCCACACGCCGACGTTCGACGAGATCGTCGGCAACAGCTGGTCGCCTGAGATCAACACATTGAGATCATGATTAAACAGACAGGCGTGTTCGGGAGAGTGGCCGCTGCCAACCAGCGACCTGCCAGTTGCGATTGCCAATGCGATGCGACTCACCGTGTTGCAAGCGGCTGTACGAATCCGGCAGTGGCGCGATGTACTTGCCGAACATGCCGAATACTTTCTGGTAGCGGCCAAGGTCTTCTTCTGCAAAACCTGCAGCCCGGTAGAAGCTGATTGCCTCTTCAGGCGCTGCTCGCCCGGTATCCGCCGTCAGCATGCGGCAGAACAAATACTCCTGCCGCGACATCAGGAATTCGGCGCCCGTTTTCTGCTGCAGCCAGCCAGCGTTGCCGGCGTGATCGGGGTGCATGTGGGTGACGAAAATGCGGCTGACCTTGCGTCCGCCCATCAGGCCACGCAAAGTGCTCTCCCAGATCGCGGTCGAATCATCGACATGCAGACCGGTATCGACAATGACCCAGTCATCGCCGTCCTCGAGCAACCACAGGTTGATGTGCGACAAGGCAAAGGGCAACGGCATCCGCAGCCAGTGAACGCCGTCAGCCACCTGCAGCGTGCCGCCGGTTTGCGGTGTTTCCGCGAACTCATAGGCGAGGTCTGTAACCGGCTTGGGAAGCGCCATCAGGTGCCCTTATTGTTGTTTGACTGGTTGCTTGACAATACTTCGTATGACGACTGGCTGAGGTTTCAGGCAGCCGCGCGCCGCTGTTCCGAAAACTCCGCCAGTCCCGCTGCAAGCTGCTGGCGAACCTTGTCTGCCGCCGCCTCTTTTACCGGTCCGTAGCCGCGGATTTCAAGAAACAGAGACACCAGGTTTGCCGCATTTTCCAGCTTGCTTTTATCGAGGCCCTGTAATAACGACTCGACCACGGACTCGAACTCCGTGATCAGCTGCCGCTCCATGCGTCGCTCGGCCGTCATGCCGAACAGGTCCAGGCGGGTGCCACGAAAGCGGCGCATCTTAGCAAGCAGGCGGAAGAAAGGAACGATCCACGTCCCGAACTCTTTCTTGCGCGGTCGGCCACGCGCGTCACGCTTGCTGTTGAGGAACGGTGGTGCGAGGTGGAAACGCAGCTTCGCCCTGTTGCCGTAATCGCGGCGCAGCGAGTCAAGGAAGCCGGTCGCCGTATGCAATCGCGCAACTTCATACTCATCTTTATACGCGAGCGTTTTGAAATAGGCTTTCATGACGGCATCGGTCAGCACCAGCGAGGTACCGCCGAGCTGTTCTTCCGCCGCCCGCACCCGCTGCACGAGCGCCAGGTAACGAGCGGCGAGTGCCGGGTCCTGGTAGTCGACGAGGAAAGCGCGGCGGCGCTCGATAGCGCTATCAAGGCTTTCGACCAGGCGCGCCGGTTGCACCGCCGTTTTCAATACACGCTCGACATACTCAGGGTCAGCGGCGGCGATGCGGCCGTAGTCAAATGCATGCAGGTTTGTGCTGACGTCAACGTCGTTCAGTTCGATAGCCCTCTGCAACGCCGCCAGCGACACCGGCACGAGACCTTGCTGCCACGCATAGCCAAGCATGAGTACGTTTGCGTAAATCGTATTGCCGAGCAGCGTGGCCGCGAGCTGGTTTGCGCCAACCACGGAGAGCTGCGCTGCACCGACCACGTTGCGAATAGCCTCAATGCGCTGCTGCGCGTTCAGGCTGGCGTCACGGTGATGCACGAAATCGGCCGTCGACATTTCAGCGCTGTTAACGACGGCGCGCGTGTAGCCGGCGCAGTAAGTGCGGGACGCTTGCGGCGACGAACTGACGACCAGGTCGCAGCCAATCAGCGCATCCGCATTTCGCGAGTCGATACGCACCTGGTTAAGCTGCTGCGGCGAGTCAGCAATGCGGATGTAACTCAGCACCGGACCGAATTTCTGCGCGAAGCCCATGAAATCCAGCACGCTCGCGCCTTTGCCTTCGAGATGTGCCGCCATCGTGATCAGGGCGCCTACGGTAATAACACCCGTGCCGCCAACGCCGGTAACCAGTAAATCGTAGCTGTCGATTTTATCCGGCAGTGCTGGTTGCGGCAGGCTTTGCAGCTTGTCGTGCGGGAAGTCATCGATCGCGCGCGCTTTTTTCTGTGCGGGTCGCGTGCCTCCCTCAACGGTAACGAAGCTCGGGCAAAAACCGTTAACGCAGGAAAAATCCTTGTTGCAGGTGTTCTGATCTATCTGCCGCTTGCGACCGAAAGGCGTTTCTTTCGGCACCACCGAGAGGCAGTTCGATTCGACGGAGCAATCACCGCAGCCTTCGCAGACGAGATCGTTAATGACGGCAACCTTGTTCGGATCCTCCAGCTTGCCGCGTTTGCGCCGGCGACGTTTCTCGGTGGCGCAGGTTTGCGCATAGATCAGGACGGTGACGCCTGCGATGTCGCGCAGCTCACGCTGCACGGCGTCGAGTTCGCGACGATGCGACACGGTCGTGTCGCGCGGAAAATCGGCGATGCGGAACAGGTCGGGCTCGTCGGACACGACAGCGATGCGCTGCACGCCCTCTGCGCGCACTGAATGCGCGATCGATTGCACGCTCAACGGTCCGTCAACCGGCTGACCACCGGTCATTGCGACAGCGTCGTTGTACAGGATCTTGTAAGTGATATTGACCTTTGCCGCGATGGCCTGGCGAATCGCCATCGAGCCGGAGTGATAAAACGTGCCGTCACCCAGGTTCTGGAATACGTGCTTGTTGCCGGCAAAGCGTGACCGCGGAATCCAGTTGACGCCCTCGCCACCCATCTGGATCAGGCCGTGGGTGTCGCGATCCATCCAGTTCGCCATGAAATGGCAGCCGATACCGGCAAGCGCCTGCGAACCTTCCGGCAATTTCGTTGATGAGTTATGTGGGCAACCGGAGCAGAAGTACGGTGTCCGCTTGGCGCCTTCGATGCGGATTACGTGCTGCTCGCGATTCGCCAGCGCGTTCGCGCGCTCGGCGAGGTTCAGCCCCGGCATCGCGTCATCAAGTCGCGCGGCAACGACGCCAGCAAGTTCCAGCGGCGACAGCTCGCCGGTCCACGGCACCAGCCGCTTGCCGTTTTCGTCTTCCTTGCCGACCATGCGCTGCGGTTTGCGGCCCGGGTAGTCGTAGAAGTATTCCTTGAACTGGCTTTCGATGATGCCGCGTTTTTCCTCAACCACGAGGACTTCGTGCTTGTCCTTGACGAAGTCGAGCGCCGAGTCATGCGCCAGCGGCCAGGTCATGCCGACCTTGTACACCTCAAGGCCGATACGATGGGCTTCGGCCTTATCGATATCGAGCAGGCGCAGCGCCTCCATCAGGTCGAGATGGCCCTTGCCGGTGGTGACAATGCCGTAGCGCGCGTTCGGGCTTTCCCAGATCGTGCGATCGATCGGGTTGGCCTCGGCGAAGGCAAGCGTCGCCGCTTTCTTGTGCTCAAGGCGCTCCTCGATCTGCGGTCCGGGAAAATCCGGCCAGCGTATGTGCAGGCCGCCCGGCGGCATCACGAAACCGGTGGGTGTCACGAATTGAGGGTAGGGTGGCAATTCGACGGACATCGCCGACTCGACCGTCTCGGAGATCGCCTTGAAACCGACCCACATACCGGAAAAGCGCGACAGCGCGATGCCGTACAGGCCGTACTCGAGGTACTCGGCGACGTTCGCCGGGTTCAGGATCGGCATGAGCCAGGACATGAACGCGACATCGGACTGATGCGGCATCGACGACGACACGCAGCCGTGATCGTCACCGGCCACGACGAGTACACCGCCACGCGGTGAACTGCCGTAGGCATTGCCGTGTTTCAGGGCATCGCCGGAGCGATCCACGCCCGGCCCCTTGCCATACCAGATGCCGAACACGCCGTCGACGGTCTTGCCCGGTTCTGCCTCGACCTGCTGGGTGCCGAGAATGGCCGTGGCGGCGAGGTCTTCGTTGACCGCAGGCAGGAAGTCGATGTTGCTTTCGGTGAGGTACTGCTGCGCGCGCCACAGTTCCAGGTCGTAGTTGCCGAGCGGCGAGCCCCGGTAGCCCGAGATGAAACCCGCCGTGTTGAGGCCGCGCGCCTTGTCGAGAGTCCGCTGCATCAGCGGTATGCGCACCAGCGCCTGCGTGCCGGTCAGGAAGACCCGGCCGGATTCCCGCCGATAGCGATCGTCGAGTTCGTAATTATCCAGCGGGTAGCGGTTGAGCGGTGACCTTGAGGCCATCGGGAATCCTTGCCGTCGTGCAATTGGATAGTCGCCTAGTGTGTCAGAATTCGATTGCAAGCGGATGCCATTTTGGTCGTTCTTCAGCCATTTCACGCAAAACCATTGCGTAGAAGTAAAATAAAACGTAAAAATGTTCTAAATAGTCAGGAAATAGCGAAATGAGCCAGCTGGATGCCAGGGACCGCGCGATCCTCCGCGAACTGCAGCAGGATTGCCGCATCACGATGCAGCAGCTCGCACAGCAGATCGGCCTGTCGGCCTCCGCCTGCTGGCGACGGGTCCGTGCGCTGGAAGCATCCGGCGTGATCGACCGCTACGCCGTGCAGGTCAATGCGCAGAAAGCGGGTTTCACGCTGTCATCGATGACACTCGTGTCACTCGCACGTCACGAAAAAGAAAACGTCGAGCACTTTGTGCGCGAGATGTTGCAGCATCCCGAAGTGCTCGAATGTTTCGCCACCAGTGGCGAGGCGGATTTTCACCTGCGTGTCGTCGTTGCCGACATGGATGCCTACAATCGCTTTCTCGATGACTTCATATTCAAGCTGCCAGGGGTGTCCCAGGTGCGCTCGGATATCGTGCTGAAGCAAATCAAGGCGGATACGGCATTGCCGTTCGCAAGTTGAGGCAGCGCGCGCTGGCGTCCTGCGCCATGACGACGGGAGTTCAATTCAGGGCTTGCGGCAGTTTCCGCCGCAGGTCGATCAGGCGCTGACTTTGTCCCACTCTGCCTGTGTCGCCACCATCGTCAGCACATCGTAGGCGGCGACAATCTCGTCGTCCTGGTTCGTCACTTCGGTGTCCCAGCGAACTTCGCCATAACCCGAGTCGATTCGCAGCGTCTTTTGCTTGCAGGTCAGCCTGACCTTGAGCGCATCGCCGACGTTGACCGGCTTTGCAAACCGCAGGTTGTCAACGCCGTAGTTCGCGAGCACGGGGCCGAAGTCCGGGTCAACGAACAGTCCGGCGGCGAACGATACGATCAGGTAGCCGTGCGCGACGCGTCCTTCAAAGAACGGGTTTTTCGCCGCAGCTTGTTCATCCGTGTGTGCGTAGAAATGATCGCCGGTGAATTCCGCGAAGTGATTGATGTCATCGAGCGTTACGCTGCGTGCCGCAGTGTGCACGGTGTCGCCAAGCTGCAGTTCTTCGAAGGTCTTGCGAAACGGATGCCGTGCTTCACGGGTTTCGTCCGCGCCGCGAATCCAGCGTTCACCGATCGCCGCCAAAGTTTGCGGTGAACCCTGCAGCGCCGTGCGCTGCATGTAATGCAGCGCACCGCGAATGCCGCCGAGTTCTTCACCGCCACCGGCACGGCCCGGGCCGCCGTGCACCATGTGTGGCAGCGGCGCGCCGTGGCCCGTCGATTCGCCGGCGCAATGGCGATTAAGAATCAGCATGCGGCCGTGCCAGGCGGCGCAGCCGAGTACCAGTTCGCGGGCGACCTTGTTGTCGTTGGTCACGATGGAGCCGGCAAGGCTGCCATTGCCGAGGCGCGCAAGTTCGATCGCGTCGTCCAGCGTGTCGTAGGGCAGTATCGTGCTGACCGGGCCGAACGCTTCGACCGAGTGCACGCGGGTAGCGCTCAGCGGGTTCTTGCAGTGCAGTAGCGTCGGCATGAAAAACGCGCCTTTGCCGATATCGGCGTCAACGACATTGAAGTCGTCGCGGTTGCCGTACACGACTTCCGCTTCGTGGCCGAGTTCGCGAACGCGCTCGCGCACTTCCTGGCGCTGGCCCTGGCTGGCGAGTGCGCCCATGTCCACGTCCTTGCTGCCCGGATGGCCAATGCGAATCCTGCCGAGTGCAGCGGATAGCGCGCGCACCAGGTCGGCAGCGACAGAGGAGGGCGCAATGATGCGCCGAATCGCCGTGCACTTCTGGCCGGCCTTGCTCACCATCTCAGTAACGACCTCTTGAATGAACAGGTCGAATTCCGGCGTGCCCGGTACGGCGTCCGGGCCGAGTATCGACGCGTTCAGCGAATCCGTTTCCGCAGTGAAGCGAACCGATTCCGCCACGACCCGAGGATGTTGCTGCAGTTTTTCCGCGGTGTGCTTCGAGCCGGTAAATGCAATCGACGTCCTGCGCGCCGAGGTGCTCGAACAGATCGCCCACGCCGCCGCAGATCAGTTGCAGCGCGCCGTCCGGCAGAATGCCGGCAGCAATGATTTCCTTGACGACTGCCTCAGTCAGGTATGCGGTACTCGACGCGGGCTTCACGATCGCAGGCACGCCTGCCAGCAGGGTCGGCGCCAGTTTTTCGAGCATGCCCCAGCAGGGAAAATTGAACGCATTGATATGCACCGCGGCGCCAAGCAGCGGCGTGCAGATATGCTGGCCGACGAACGTGCCGTTGCGCGACAACATTTCCGGCGCACCGTCCAGGTACACGGTGCTGTTCGGCATCTCGCGCCGACCTTTGCTCGAATACACGAACATCGTTGCGATGCCGCCATCGATATCGATCCAGCTGTCTTTGCGGGTCGCGCCGGTTTCCGTGGACAGCTTGTAGAGATCGGCTTTTTTGTCGTTCAGATGCTGCGCAACCGCTTTCAGCATCAGCGCGCGCTCATGGAAGGTGTATTTGCGCAGTGCTTTCCCGCCGACATCGCGGGCGTAGCCAAGCACCTCGCCGAAGTTGAGACCGTCGCTCGTAATACTGGCAACTGCGGCGCCGTCTACCGCAGAGAGCAACGGCATGCCTGCGCCATGGCCGCTTTGCCATTGCCCCAGCACGTAGTGTTCGAGCTTTGCCATATGTCGATCTCCGCAAAATCCGGCATGCAGCATAAACCATGCCGACGGGATACATAAACCGGGCGATGTTGAGTTTTCAGGTATCGGGTTGTACCGTCAGATCAACAGGGCCTGCGCCCGTTTCAGGATCAACGCCCTGCGTCATGTCCGTCAAGGCTGCGACCACCCGCTTGCTCAAGGAGTTTCGCAGCCGTCCCAACGCTGCGGGCGGGCTCACTTATTACGACGGTGTTCGGCGATGCGATCGCGCCGCGCGGCGGCAGCGTGTGGATCGGCAGCCTGATTCAGTGCCTCGCCGATTTTGGTGCCAGTGAGCGGCTCGTGCGCACCTCGATGTTCCGCCTGACGAAAGACGGCTGGTTCGATGTGGAGCAGCTGGGGCGACGCAGTTACTACCGACTGACCACGCTCGGCACGGCGCGCTTCGAGCAGGCCACGCATCGCATCTACGGCGAGCCTCGCCAGCACTGGGACGGCCAGTGGACGCTCGCGCTGCTTGCCGGCATCGAAGGTCCTGACAAGGACGCCGTGCGCAAGGAGCTTAGCTGGCTCGGCTTCGGCGCGCTGACGCCGCACACCCTTGCGCACCCGGCGCCCGACGCCGCCGATCTGAACGCGCTGCTGCAGCGCATCGGCCTGCAGGACGAACTCGTCGTCGTGCAGGGCGCCACCCTGTCTCCCGGCGCAGGACCAGGCGCTGCGCGCGATGGCGCAAAAGAGCTGGGACCTGGCCGACCTCGACGCGCGTTACGGCGCGTTTATCAGGCAGTTCAGGCCGGTCTACAATGCCTTGCGCAAGGCGCGCAACGTGCCGCCGGAAGTTGCTTTCCAGGTGCGTACGCTGCTGATCCAGGAGTATCGCAAGATCCTGCTGCGTGACCCGTTGCTGCCCGCCGAACTGTTGCCCAAGGGCTGGCATGGCACTGGCGCGTACCAATTGTGCAGAAATACTTATCGCAGCGTCTTTGCGGCGGCGGATGTGTACCTCGGCGCAGCGATGGAAACGGCCGAGGGCCCGCTGCCGCCGCCGGAGCCGGCGTTTTTCCGGCGTTTCGGCGGCCTGGCGCCTTGAAGCCGATAGGGGCAGATAATTCCCTCGGAGTATGCGTATGACTGAGAAAGAAGCCCGCCAGCGCGCGATTGCCTGCGCGGAACGCATGTACTCGCGGGACCTGGCATCGCAGTCGCTCGGTATCGAGGTCACCGTCGAGGAACCCGGTAAAGCACTCGCCTCGATGACCATTGTCGAATCGATGCTCAACGGCCAGCGGCTGTGCCACGGCGGCTTTATTTTTGCGCTCGCCGATACGGCGTTCGCGTTTGCCTGCAATGCGTACGATGACATTACCGTGGCGGGCGGCGCGTCGATCGAGTTCCTGCGGCCGGGCCAGCTCGGAGACCTGCTGACGGCGACCGCGATTGAACGCCAGCGCGGCAAACGCAGCGGCGTCTATGACGTGACCGTGCGCAACCAGGCGGGCAGCGACATTGCCCTGTTCCGCGGTAAATCGGTGGCGACCGGCCGGCCCATGCTCGCAAGGACGGGCAAAAGCGATACATGATTTATTGAAAAACCATGAAAAATGTGACACTTTAAGGGGCTGCCGTAAGCACGCCGCAAGAGGGCCGTAAATGTATACGCAAGGTCTCGACCAGAAGTCACCGAAGCACGAGCGGCCGCGCCCGGTCGAACCCGCGGCACGCCTCGCCGCGTTCCAGGCGCGCGTCGATGCCGAGGAAAAAATCGAACCGAAAGACTGGATGCCCGAGGCCTACCGGCGCACCCTCGTGCGGCAGATTTCACAGCACGCGCATTCGGAGATCATCGGCATGCAGCCGGAAGGCAACTGGCTGACTCGCGCGCCGACGCTTAAACGCAAGGCCATCCTGATCGCGAAAGTGCAGGACGAAGCCGGTCACGGCCACTACCTGTACGGCGCCGCGGAAACGCTTGGCACTTCGCGCGATGAGATGTTTGCCGATTTGATTTCCGGCAAAGCAAAATATTCCAGCATCTTCAACTACCCGACGCTGAGCTGGGCCGACATCGGCGCGATCGGCTGGCTGGTGGACGGTGCCGCCATCATGAACCAGGTGCCGCTGTGCCGCTGCTCGTACGGCCCCTACGCCCGCGCCATGGTGCGTATCTGCAAGGAAGAGAGTTTTCACCAGCGGCAGGGCTTCGACATCATGGTGGCCCTCTGCAAGGGCACGGCCGAGCAGAAGGCGATGGCGCAGGATGCGCTGAACCGCTGGTGGTGGCCGTCGCTGATGATGTTCGGGCCGAGCGACAACGACTCGACGCATTCTGCGCAGTCGATGGCCTGGAAGATCAAACGCTTCAGCAACGACGAGCTGCGCCAGAAATTCGTCGACGTGACGGTGCCGCAGGCGGAGTTCCTCGGCCTGCGAGTGCCGGACGACGATCTCGCGCTGGATGAGGAATCGGGACACTACCGGTTTGGCGACATCAACTGGCAGGAATTCATGGACGTGCTGGCCGGCAACGGCCCGTGCAATCGCCAGCGCCTTGAAGTGCGGCGCAGGGCGCAGGAAAACGGCGCCTGGGTACGTGATGCGGCGCGCGCACACGCGGCGAAACAGGCTGCCGCCGCGGCATAAGGATCAAGCATGAGCAAAACCGACTGGCCTTTGTACGAAGTCTTCATTCGCTCGCGCGCCGGCCTGAGCCATCGTCATGCCGGCAGTGTGCACGCGGCCGATGATCAGATGGCGCTCGATCATGCGCGCGACGTGTACACGCGGCGCAGCGAAGGCGTCAGCATCTGGGTGGTGAAATCGGCCAACATCGTCGCATCGGATCCGGCGGAATCCACGGCGTTTTTCGAGCCGGCTGCCGACAAGATCTACCGTCACCCGACCTTTTACGAGATCCCGGACGGGGTAGAAAACCTGTGAGCGGCAATGCCACTATCGGCAAGAACACCGGCAATAAGATCAGCAATAACGATGCGCTGCTGCAATACCTGCTGCGCCTCGGTGACAATGCGCTGATCCTGGGTCAGCGCCTTGCCGAGGCCATGACCCACGGCCCGGAGCTGGAGGAAGAACTGGCGACTGCGAACTTCGCGCTCGACTATATCGGGCAGGCACGCATGTTCTACGGCTACGCGGCTGGGCTTGAGGGTCGCGGGCGCGATGAGGATTACTATGCGTTCCGGCGCGATGGCAATGAGTTTCGCAATCTGCTGATCGTCGAACAGCCGAATGGCCACTTCGGCGATCTGATCGCACGCCAGTTCCTGTTCGAAACCTTTTACGAACTGCAGCTTGACGCGCTGACGCTGTGCAAGGATGAGCGCCTGGCCGCTATCGCGACGCGCGCGCTGAAAGAAATTCGTTATCACCTGCGCCACGTCAACCAGTGGGTCGTGCGACTGGGCGACGGCACCGCTGAGAGCCAGCAGCGCATGCAGCAATCACTGGCTGACCTGTGGCGTTTCAGCGGCGAGGCCTTTGCGGGCGACGCTGTCGATGCGCTGATCATGGAAGCGTTCAGCGGTCCGGATCTTGCCGTACTGCAGCGGCGCTGGAGCGAGCGCGTTGCGCAGGTTGTAAAGCAGGCAACCCTGCAAGTGCCGGATGACACCTGGATGGACGGTGGCGGCCGGGCGGGACGGCACACCGAGCACTTCGGCTTCCTGCTGGCCGAGATGCAGTTCCTGCAGCGCGCCTACCCGGACGCACGCTGGTAGACCCATGACACCGGCGTCTCCTGCAAAGCCAGGCAGTTTCGAGCGCGCCTGGGCGCTGCTCGCCGAGGTACCTGACCCCGAAATTCCGATCGTCAGCGTGCTGGACCTCGGTATGGTGCGTGACATGCGCAATGAGCAGGATACGCTCGTGGTCGACGTGGCACCGACTTACTCGGGTTGCCCTGCCACCGAGGTCATCGAATCAAGTATCCAGGAAAAGCTGACGGCAAACGGCTATGCCAGCGTCAGCGTTCGCCGCGTCCTGTCGCCCGCCTGGACCACCGACTGGATCAGCGAGGCCGGCCGCCGGAAATTGCTGGCCTTCGGCATTTCGCCGCCGCCGCACAGCGCGTCGCTGAAGGGCGGCGCCGCCACCTTGCCGGTGGCCTGTCCGCAATGTTCCTCAGTCAAAACGGAACGTATCAGCGAATTCGGTTCGACCCCCTGCAAGGCGGCGTGGCGCTGCACGGAGTGCCGGGAACCGTTCGATCATTTCAAGTGCCTCCCTTAGGGAGTTCCTGATGCGCCAGTTTCATGCCCTGAAAGTCGCTCACCTTACGGAAGAGACGGCGGACTCGCGGCGCATCGCACTCGTTGTGCCGGCCGAGCTCGCGGAAACCTTCGAATTTCTGCCGGGCCAGCACCTGCCAATCCAGGTGGAGGTCGACGGTCAGCGTATACGGCGCACCTACAGTATCTGTTCCGCGCCCGGCGTCGCGCCGCTGGAAATCGGTGTGCGCATCCAGCCCGGCGGGAAGTTCTCGAGTTTTGCCGCGGAGACCCTGCGCGCGGGCGACACTCTGAAAGTGATGCCGCCGTTCGGCCAGTTCCACGCAACGCTGAATGCCGACCATGAAAAAACCTGCCTCGCGTTTGCCGCCGGCAGCGGCATCACGCCGATCCTGTCCATCATCCGGGCCACGCTGGAGCAGGAGGCGAAAAGCCGCGTCGTCCTGTTCTACGGCAATCGGCGGCACAGCACGACGATGTTCATTGACGACCTGTACGCGCTGAAGAACCGTTTTCCGGAACGCCTGCAGCTGTACTTTATTTTCAGCCGCGAAAAGCAGGAGTTCCCGATTTTTGACGGCCGGCTGGACGCTGACAAGGTGCGCGAACTGTACAGGACGTTTTGCGTCGGGCTCGACGTCGACGAAGCGTTTGTCTGCGGGCCGGACACGATGATCGAATCGGTGACCGCGGCCCTGGCGGAAGTCGGCCTGCCGGCGGATTCAGTTCACGTTGAACGTTACGGCGCGCCGCGCAAGGGGCCGCGGGCACCCGCAGCGAGGGCGGCTGCGACTGCAGGCACCGCCAGTATCACCGTGATCATGGACGGTCATCGCAAGAGTTTCGACATGCCGCAAGACGGCGCAAGTATCGTCGATGCTGCAGCACAGCATGGCATCGAACTGCCGTTTTCCTGCAAGGGCGGCGTGTGCGCGACCTGCCGTACCCGGGTAGTGGCGGGCGAGGTGCGCATGGACGCAAACTATGGCCTGGAGCCCTGGGAAGTCGACAAGGGTTTCGTGCTGGCCTGCCAGTCACACCCGCTGACTGACCACGTAACGCTGGATTACGATGAAGCGTAATTTCAAAGTTTTCCGATTTGTACAGCATGCGCAGTCCGGCTTCGGTAAGATACTGCCCTTCTACTGGCGCGCCCTTCCATAAAAAAACCTTCCGCTGGAGCGTAGATGACCAACGAAAAGAAACCGCAGGCCGTCGACGGCTTGCCGCCGGGACGCAAGAACTCTTACGATTACGACGACCTGATCGCCTGCGGCAAGGGTGAGCTGTTTACGCCGGATTCAGCGCGGCTGCCGCTGCCTGACATGTTAATGACGGATCGCATCACGCAGATTCGCAAGGACGCAGGAAGCTTTGGCAAGGGCGAGATCATCGCCGAGATGGACATCAAACCGGACCTGTGGTTTTTCAAATGCCATTTCGAAAGCGATCCGGTCATGCCCGGCTGCCTCGGTCTTGATGCGCTGTGGCAGCTCGTCGGGTTTTTCCTGGTTTGGTCGGGCAACCCGGGTCGGGGTCGCGCGCTCGGCGTGGGTAACGTGAAATTTTCGGGGCAAGTGCTGCCGAATGCAAAATTGGTCACCTATCGAATTAATATTAAACGCCTGATCGAGCGCAAGCTGGTGCTGGCGATTGCGGATGGCACCGTCGACGTGGACGGTCGCCAGATCTACACGGCCGAGGACCTGCGCGTCGGCCTGTTTACCTCCACCGACGATTTTTAAGGGTACGACATGCGGCGAGTAGTCATTTCCGGACTGGGCGTGGTTTCCTGCCTGGGCAACGACAAGGCAGCGGTATTGCAGAGCATCCGCGAGGGCCGTTCGGGCATTCAGTTCAACGAGAAGTTCAAGGAGATGGGTTTGCGCAGCCAGGTGTCCGGCAGCGTGGCCATCAACACCGAGGACCTGATCGATCGCAAAGTGCGGCGCTTCATGGGTGATGCCGCGGCGTACTCTTATATTGCGATGCAGCAGGCCATCGATGACGCCGGCCTGACTGATGCCGAAGTGTCGAATCCGCGCAGCGGCCTGATCGCTTCATCGGGCGGTGCGTCGAGCGCAAACATTGTCACCAGTGCTGACACCCTGCGGGAGCGCGGCGTGAAACGTATCGGGCCGTACATGGTCCCGCGCACGATGAGCAGCACGGTGTCCGCCTGCCTCGCGACGCCGTTCAGGATCAAGGGCGTGAATTATTCGATTACCTCGGCCTGTGCCACCAGTGCCCATTGCATTGGCGCCGCGATGGAGCAGATCCAGCTTGGCAAGCAGGACATCGTGTTTGCCGGCGGTGGCGAGGAAGAGGACTGGACGCTGGCGAGCCTGTTCGATGCGATGGGCGCGCTGTCGAGCAAGTACAACGACGCGCCGGCGACCGCGTCGCGCCCGTATGACGCGACCCGCGACGGCTTCGTCATCGCGTCCGGTGCCGGCATGGTGGTCGTCGAGGCCCTCGAACACGCGCAGGCACGCGGCGCGAAAATCTATGCGGAAATCGTCGGTTATGGCGCAACCTCGGACGGCTACGACATGGTGGCCCCGTCGGGCGAGGGCGCCGTGCGCTGCATGAAAATGGCCACGGAAACCGTCGCCGTACCGATCGACTACATCAATACGCACGGCACCAGTACACCCGTTGGTGATACGACCGAGCTGAAAGCCATTCGCGAAGTGTTTGGGGCGAACATCCCGCGTTTCTCATCGAGTAAATCGATGTGCGGTCATTCGCTCGGCGCGACCGGCGTGCAGGAATCCATCCACTGCCTGTTGATGCTGGAGAACGATTTCATCGCGCCATCCATCAACGTCAGAGAGCCGGACCCGGAGCTGGGCGATATGCCGCTGGTGACGAAGATGGTGGCGAATGCCGGCATCAAGACCGCGATGACGAACAGTTTCGGCTTTGGCGGTACGAATGCCACGCTGGTGTTCCAGCGCAGCTAAAGCGCGCGGGCGGCGCTCGCCGCCCGCACAATTTCGCAAACGACACGGCAGGTCTCATGGAAACTATCAGCGAACATGCCGCCTTTGGCGGCAAGGTCGGATTCTATAAACACCCATCCGCGACGACCGGCTGCGACATGCGCTTCGCGGTGTTCGTGCCGCCGCAGGCGAAGACGCGCAAGGTGCCGGTGCTGACATTCCTGTCGGGCCTTACCTGCACCGAAGAAACTTTCATGATCAAGAGCGGCGCGCAGCGCGTCGCTGCCGAACTCGGCCTGATGCTGATGACGCCCGATACGAGTCCGCGCGGTGAGGGCGTTCCCAACGATCCGCACGGTCAGTACGATTTCGGGCTGGGTGCCGGGTTCTACCTGAATGCGACGAAAACGCCGTGGAATCATCATTACCAGATGTACGATTACGTCACGCGCGAATTGAACGCGCTGCTATTCGCGAATTTCCCGGCGGACCCGGCGCGGCATGGCATTACGGGTCACTCGATGGGCGGTCACGGCGCGCTGACCCTCGGCCTGCGCAATCCCGATCTGTACCGCTCGATCTCTGCGTTCGCGCCGATTTGCAGCACGCTGAACTGTCCCTGGGGCCACAAGGCGCTCGGCTATTACCTCGGCGAGGATCGCGATACCTGGCGACCCTATGACGCCGTCGAAGTTGCCAAGAATCTGCACAAGGTGCCGGCCGCGACGATCCTTATCGACCAGGGCCTGGCGGACCAGTTTCTGGCTGAGCAGCTGAACCCGGACCTGTTCGAGGCGGCCTGCAAGGCGCGCGGTATCAAGCTTGAGCTACGCCGCCACAAAGATTACGACCATGGCTACTACTTCATTGCCACGTTCATGGCAGACCACCTGCAGCACCACGCCAAAATCCTGACTCGCTAAGCGCTGATGGCAGAGCTTTTGTTGCTGGCCGTTGCGATGCTGCTGACCGGCGTAGCCGGCGGCGTCATGGCGGGCCTGTTCGGCATCGGCGGTGGCATCGTCATCGTGCCGGCGCTTGATTTCGCGCTGGCCTTCTTCGACACCGATCCGGCGATCCGCATGCACGTGGCCGTTGCGACGTCGCTGGCGACAATTGTTCCAACCTCGGTTTCTTCTGCAAGGGCGCACCACTTACGCGGCGCGGTTGACCTGCCGCTCGTGCGGCGCTGGGCGCCGTTTGTTCTGTGCGGCTCGCTCGCCGGCGCGTGGCTGGCAGCGCGCGTCCACAGTGACGTGCTGGCCGCTATTTTCGCGGTGATGGCGCTGTTGATCGGCATCAAGCTGTTGTTGCCGCTCGATGGCAAAGTCGTCGCACAGGATGTGCCACGCGGTGCCACCATCAGCGTCGTGCCGTTCGCGATCGGCGGCATCTCGAGCATGATGGGAATCGGCGGTGGCACCCTGAGCGTTGCCGCGCTTACCTTGATGAACCAGCCAATTCACCGGGCCGTCGGTACCGCGGCCCTGTTCGGGCTGGTCATCAGTTTGCCGGGTACGCTGGGCTTTATCATCACGGGATTCGGTGACTCACGGTTGCCGCCCGGCAGTCTCGGTTTCGTTAACCTGGTCGGTTTCGCGTTCATCGCGCCGGCCACCTGGCTTGCTGCCCCATGGGGTGCAGCGCTGGCACACCGCCTGTCACACCGGCAGCTGGCAATAGCCTTCGGCACGTTTCTGTTTGTCGTGTCGCTCAGGATGCTCAGCCGAATAATGTAGCCTGGTGCGTAGCGGGTCGGCCGCCGACTACGTAGTATTCCGTATGGCGCGCCTCGTGGTGTGACAATGTGATAGAGCAAACCATGAACCTGTCAAACAAAGCGGTGCAGCAACTCCTGTCCTCTGCCAGCGATGCGATGGTCGTCGTGTCGGGCAGCGGCAGAATCCTGTTCGTCAATGCACAGGCCGAGCGCCTGTTCGGTTATTCCGCTGCAGAGCTGATTGACGAGCCGGTTGAGGTGCTGATGCCCGAGGCGGCGCGCGACCGGCACTCAAAACATACGCAACATTTCAGCGGCGCGCCCCACTCACGGCCGCTGTTTTCCGGGCTAAGTCTCCACGGCCGTCGCAAGAACGGCGAGACCTTCGAGGCGGAGATCTCGCTGACACCGGTTGAGGACGGTGACGAACTTCTCATTGGCAGTACGATCCGGGATATCAGCAAACGCGACGCGTCGGAGATGTATTACCGCCAGCTGCTGCATTCTGCGCCGGACGCGATGATCATTGCCGATGAAAACGGCCGAATCGCGATTGCGAACGACCAGTCCGAGATCATGTTCGGCTATGCGCGCGACGACCTGCTCGGCAAACCGATCGAAATGCTGCTGCCGAAGTCGGTTCGCGAGCGCCATGTCGAGCACCGCCGCAACTACGTCGTAGAGCCGCGGCTGCGACCGATGGGCATCGGCATAGAACTCTTCGCGAAACGCGCCGATGGCAGCCAGTTTCCGGTTGAGATCAGCCTGAGTCCGCTGCACTCCGCTGGCGGTCTTTTCGTTTCAAGCGTTATCCGCGACGTCACCGAACGCAAGCAGATGGAAGCCGAACTGATCGACGCGCGACAGGTTGCCGAGCGTGCCCACAAGGCGAACACGGCGTTCCTCGCTGCAGCCAGTCACGACTTGCGACAGCCGGTACAGGCCCTCAGTTTGTTGAACGGCGCGCTGCGGCGCACTGTGAAAGACGAGCGCGCCCAGGAAATGATTCTGAGTCAGCAGCACTCACTGGACGCCATGACCAACCTGCTTAATTCGCTGCTTGATATCAGTCGTCTCGACGCGGGTGCAGTCACGCCCGAGGTCGAGGATTTCCCGGTGCGACGTCTGATCGATCGCCTCTCCGCCGAGTTCGCACGCCAGGCGCGCCAGAAAGAACTGACATTCATGGCCGACCCGAACGGTACCGTCATTCGCAGCGACCCGAACCTGTTGAGCGAGATCATTCAGAACCTCGTGTCGAACGCTATCCGCTATACGAACAGCGGTGAAGTGGCGCTGACTTTGCAGAAAAACGGCGACAAACTAAGTATCAACGTGCGCGATACCGGTATCGGAATTGCGAAAGAACATTTGCAGGAAATCTTTCGTGAGTTTCACCAGCTGAAAAGTCCGGGTACGCAAAACGAAGGCTTCGGGCTTGGCCTCGCGATCGTCAGCCGCCTTGCGGAGTTGCTGGGTCACGAGATCCAGGTGACGTCTGAAGTGGGTAAGGGCTCGTGCTTCTCGGTCATCGTGCCAATCATCGATGATCATGCGCTTGTAAAACCGCTCGCCGACGTCAGTAAAAGCAGCACGACAGGCACGACCAGCGGGCTGGTGCTTTTGATAGAGGATGATCGCACGGTTGCGAGCGCCTGGTCGCTGCTGCTCAGTGCTGAAGGCTATGAGGTGGTCGCGGCGGAATCGGCCGACGGTGCGCATGAGCTGATTGCCGCCACGGCGACGCCGCCGGACCTGATCATCTCGGATTACCACCTGCTGGATGGCTCGAACGGCGTTGAAGCGATCGAGCGGGTACGAGCTCATTTCGATATGGACCTGCCGGCGTTTATCGTTAGCGGCGATACATCGAAAGTCATCGATGACGCGCGCCGGCTGCAGAACAGCATCCTGATGAGAAAACCGGTGCACACTGACGAGCTGCTGGCACTGGCAGCGAAAGCAATCGCTACCGGTCGCGTCAACGCGGATTCGTCGTAATTCCAGCCGCCGCCCTCGGCGCGGATGCTTCCTTAACACTATCGATTGTACGTGTAGTTCCGTATGGCGCCAGCAATCCTGTCTGACACCATTAACGGCACCAAAATGCCGTAATCGGAGCCATCAGCGCATGCTGCAGTTTTTCTTCGCCAAAACGCGCGTTGGCGTGCCTCCATTCGTATCTCTGGCCTTCCTTGCGGCGCTGGCCGGCCCGGCTACCGGCCAGGAGTCAGCGCCGGACCCGACGACGGCGAAGACCGCGACGCCCGCTATCGATGAAATCGTGGTGGTTGCGAGCAAGGAGCCGCGTTCCATTCGCGATGTCGCCGCCAACGTAACGGTTGTCGAGCGTGCCGACATCGATGCGATCCTGGCGATCACGGCAGATGACATCTTTCGCTACACACCGGGCATCGATGGCGAACAGGCCGGCACCCGCTTCGGCAGCGAGAGCATCAATATTCGCGGCATCGGCGGCAACCGGGTCGCGGTACTGGTCGATGGCGTACCGCTGTCGGACCAGTTCGATGTCGGCAGTTTCTCCAACGCAACGCGCGAATTCCTGAGTACCGGCATGGTGCAGCGCATCGAAGTGCTGCACGGGCCGGCATCCGCGCTGTACGGCAGTTCGGCGATTGGCGGCGTGATTGCAACCGTCACGCCGGACCCCCGCGACCTGACCGGCATGCAACGCACTGGCGGCAACTGGCAGAGCACCTGGCGCGATGTCGATAACGGCTTGAACAACACGCTGCTGCTCGGCCATCACAACGATGGACGCGGCGTGCTGCTCGGGGCGAGTCTTTACGAAGGCGATGAACTGCCATCAGCCGCTGCCGATGAAGTGCTCGACTTGCGTTCCGCGCGCAGGCGCTCCGGCCTGGCCAAGGCCGTGTTTGAAACCGACGACGGCAGTGTGCTGCGGCTAAGCGCCATTCACCAGGATTCGCGGGTACGTTCAGATCTCAACGCCGTGCTGGGAACCGGCCGCTACCGGACCACCACCGCGCTGCAGGGCGACGACGAGTACCGCATGCAGCTCGTCAATGCCGCCTGGGAATTCAGCGCGACAAATGGACTGTACGACGACGGCCTGCTGCGCGCCTACGCACTGAGCTCAAGCGTCCGTCAGACGACGCTGGATGAGCGCGCCAGCGCGCGTCGCCCCGTTTCGATTGATCGTTATTTTCAGTTTGATCAGGACACGCGCGGGCTGGAACTGAACCTGCATCGCACCCTCGACACGCGCGCCTTCGAGCAGCGACTCAGCGTTGGGCTGGAATACCGCGAGCGCCTGACCGAGGAATACCGTGACGGTTTGGAAACCGACCTGGCCAGCGGCGCGCAAACGAATGTGTTGCTTGGTGAGGTATTCCCGTTGCGCGATTTCCCACGCAGCCGTGTGCAGGAGTGGGGCGCGTTCGTGCAGGACTCACTGGAGTTCGAGGCTGTGTCCGTGGTGCTGGCGCTGCGCGCCGACCGCTTCCGGATGCGCCCGCGCGAGGACGCGATGTACGCCGAGGATTACCCGTTTGCCACTCCGGTGTCGCTGTCCGAGTCGGACCTGTCACCGAAGCTGGGTGTCACCTGGCATGCCGGCGATGCGCTGGATCTCTACGCGCAGTACAGCCACGGATTTCGCGCACCGCCTTACGAAGATGCCAATATCGGCCTGGAAATCCCGTTCTTCAATTATCGCGCCGTACCCAACCCGGAGCTGCGTTCCGAAAGTTCCGATGCGCTAGAACTCGGCGCGCGCATTGTCGGTGATGCTTTCAGATTTAACGTTGCGGTGTTCCGCGCGGACTATGACGACTTTATCGAATCGCGGGTGCGGGTAGGCACCGACCCGGTAAGTGGCCGGATTCTGTTCCAGGCACAGAACATTGATCGCGCCGTGATCTCGGGCGTCGAGGCAGGCTGGCAGCTGACCTTGCCAGGGCGGCTGCAGGACGTCGCCATCGATGGCTCGCTGTACCTGGCTGACAGCGAAAACCGCGGTAACGGCCAGGCGCTCAATTCCGTCGGGCCGGCGCAGGCAGTGCTTGGAGTCCATTGGCAGCAGCCGGACGGTCGCCGGAACATCCGTCTGCAGGCCACTGCCACTGATCGCTGGGACAAGCGCGATGAAAGCACCGGCGAGCTGTTCAAGCCCGCAGGATATGTGGTCGCGGATGCCTACCTGACACAAACCATCGGCGAGCGCCTGACACTGCGCGCCGCTATTAACAACCTTAGCGATCGCACCTACTGGCACTGGTCCGCAGTGCGCGGTGCCGCAGCGGACGACCCCTTGCTGGAACACCTGGCACAGCCCGGTCGCAACTATTCGGTCAATTTCAATTTGAACTGGTAAGAACGCGGGAGCGTGACATGACTAGCACTACAAGGAACGACACGAACGGCTCGCTACTGGCAACGGTAGTTACCTGCCTGTTTCTGGTTTGCGGCAATGCCGCGATTGCCCAGACAGCAACCGCCGTGCACGAGGCGGAAACCCGGCAGGGCGAGGCCATGGAGCAATTGCTGGAGCGCGGCAAGGCCGTTTACCAGACCAACTGCGCTGCCTGTCACCAGCCGACCGGCATGGGCTTGCCCGGTGCGTTCCCGCCGCTTGCCGGTTCCGACTATTTACAGGGTGACCGTAACAAGGTTCTCGGCGCCGCACTGTTTGGCCTGTCCGGCCCTATCACTGTTAACGGCAAGGACTACAACAGCGTCATGCCGAGCATGGGCTACCTGAGCGATGACGATCTCGCCGCGGCGCTGAGCTACGTGCTGTCGTCATGGGGCAACGACTACCCGGCGGTTTCGGTCGCGGAAGTCGCCGCGTTGCGCGCGTCGCTTGGACAACAGGACCGCGCTGCGGGCGAGCGTCATACCGGCACCACCGAAGGCGAGATGCGCTACTCGGGTGCGCCGTCGGCCATTCCAGCCGACGAGACGCGCATCGTGGTCGATGCGAGTGGTCCGGTCCTGAGCGATGCGGAATACAGAACCGCGACCCAGGTGTACTTCGAGCGCTGCGCCGGCTGCCACGGCGTGCTGCGCAAAGGCGCAACCGGCAAGCCGCTGACCCCGGATATCACTCGCGAAAAAGGTACTGATTACCTGAAAGCGCTAATTACCTATGGTTCGCCGGCAGGTATGCCGAACTGGGGCACGTCCGGTGAGCTGACAGATACACAAATCGATATCCTCGCGCGCTTCCTGCAGCAG
This sequence comes from uncultured Gammaproteobacteria bacterium, assembly GCA_963800915.1. GTDB lineage: Bacteria > Pseudomonadota > Gammaproteobacteria > Steroidobacterales > Woeseiaceae > Woeseia. The sequence goes on along the minus strand of CAWDCR010000005.1, from coordinate 154,232 downwards.
GAGCCGCCGGAGCCGCCGGAATTTGGCATGGCGGAAATGCGCGCGAGCTGGAAACTGATCATTCCGCCAAAAGACCGGCCGAAGAAGCCACAGCACAAGCGCAACACCGACAACTACTTCGCGGTAACGCTGCGTGATGCGGGCCAGGTGGCCATGATCGACGGTGACACGAAGGAAGTCGTCGGCATCCTGCCAACCGGGTATGCCGTGCATATTTCGCGGCCGAGTGCTTCCGGGCGCTACGTCTTTACCATTGGCCGTGATGCGAAGATCGACATGATCGACCTGTGGACCAAAACGCCGACGATCGTCGCCGAAATCAAGGTCGGGCTCGAGGCGCGTTCCGTAGAGACGTCGAAGTACAAGGGCTACGAAGACAAGCTGGCGATCGCCGGTGCCTACTGGCCGCCACAGTTCACGATCATGGACGGCGACACGCTGGAGCCGAAGAAGATCGTGTCGACTCGCGGCATGACTGTCGATACCCAGGAGTATCACCCGGAACCGCGAGTCGCGGCCATCGTCGCGTCTCATGAGCACCCGGAGTTCATCGTCAACGTTAAGGAGACAGGCCATATCCTGCTGGTGAACTACGAGGACGTCGACGCGCTCAGCATTACCGATATCGAGGCGGCGCGCTTCCTGCATGACGGCGGCTGGGATCGCACCAAGCGCTACTTCCTGACCGCGGCGAACCAGTCGGACAAGATCGCGATCGTCGACTCTCGCGAGCGCAAGCTGACAGCGCTCGTTGACGTGGAAAAAATTCCGCACCCGGGTCGCGGCGCAAACATTGACGATCCGAAGTACGGCCCGGTATGGGTCACGAGTGCGCTCGGCAATGCCAACGTTACGTTCCTTGGTACGGACCCCAAGGGCCATCCGAAGAACGCCTGGAAGGTGGTGCGCGTGCTCGATGGGATGGGTGGCGGCTCGCTGTTCGTCAAGTCGCATCCCAAGTCACGCAACCTGTGGGTCGATGCGCCGCTGAACCCTGACGAAGCTATTTCGCAGAGTATCGCCGTATTCGATATTGACAATCTCGACAAAGGCTTCGAGGTTTTGCCGATCGGCGCCTGGGCGGATCTCGGGCCGGGGCCAAAGCGCATCGTACAGCCGGAATACAACAAGGCCGGTGACGAAGTCTGGTTCTCGGTCTGGAGTGGCAAAGAGGAAGAATCTGCCATCGTCGTCGTGGATGACAAGACGCGCAAGCTGAAGCACGTCATCAAGGGTCCGGAAATTGTCACGCCGACCGGCAAGTTCAATATCTTCAATACCGTCAACGATGTTTATTGAAGATCGGCAGTGGGGGGAGTGCAGGCGCGCAACAGGCCAGGTAATCCTGGCCTGTTGCGCGTTCCTCGGCGGCCTGCTGCTGAGCGCGCCGCTGCTGGCGCAAGAGGCACCAGCGACCGATCTTGCAACAGCGATCGGGGGTGGCGATGCGGGTGTGGAGCTGCGCTATCGCTTCGAGCATGTCGATCAGGACAGCCTGGCGAACGCGGCTAAGGCATCGACACTCCGCTTCAGGCTCAACTACGCTTCATTACCGTACCGGGGCTTCAAGGGCTTCGTTGAATTCGACTACGTCGCTGAATTGCTGGTCGACGACTACAACAGCGGCGGCGGCACCAGCCCGAACCGGACGCAGTACCCGGTGGTTGCCGATCCCGACGGGGCTGACCTTAACCAGCTGTATGTCGACTACGCCGGCTTCAGCGACACGCTGTTGCGCGTCGGTCGGCAACGAATCCTGCTCGACAATCAGCGCTTCGTTGGCGGCGTCGGCTGGCGCCAGAATGAGCAGACCTACGACGGCGTTACGCTGAATTTCTCGGGTATCGAAAAGACCAGCCTGCAGTATTCCTACATCACGCGGGTCAATCGCATATTCGGTGATGACTCGTCGTCCGGCCGAGACGACAGCAGCACGCACCTGCTGAACCTGCGGGCCTCGCTGCCTGACAGCTGGACATTATCGGGCTATGCCTATCGCATCGACGACGACGACGTTGCGGCGTTCTCAACGCTGACGTTCGGTGCGCGCCTCAATGGCAGCATTCCGGTCGGTGAGCAGAAGATGACGCTTACCGGCGAAATCGCGCGGCAAAGCGAAGCAGCCAACGCGCCGGTCAGCTATGACGCCAACTACTACCGCTTCGATGCGTCGCTGCCGTTTACTGAGCGAGTGACCGGTGCGGTCGGCTTTGAGTCGCTCGGCGGAGACCAGGGCAGTGCGGGCAAGGCGTTTCGCACGCCCCTGGCAACGCTGCACGCATTCCAGGGCTGGGCCGATGTGTTCCTGAATACGCCAGATGCAGGCATTGACGATCTGTTTGCGACCGTCAGTTTCGAACCAGGACCGTGGACCGTGTCGGCAACCTGGCACCAGTTCAGCGCCGCGGACGGCAGCGCAGACTGGGGCGATGAACTGGATTTATCGGCAGGCCGCAAGCTTCATGACCGCTACGGCGTCCTGCTGAAAGCGGCGTTTTTCAACAGCGACAACGCGGCCTTCACCGATACCCGCAAGATCTGGTTGATGCTGACTGCCGCCTATTAGGCTATTTCGGCGATGCACCACCTGGGGCGCGCCGCCGCGCAACGCCTGCGCTTTTCCGCCACGCATAAAAAAACCCCGGCCCAATGGGCCGGGGTATCCCTGCGGCGTCTTGCCGCAGTGGCAGCCTATGCAGCCGCGTCCTTACGCTCGAGAATTTCGATGGGTGTCTCGAACCAGTCCGGCTTGATGATCAGCAGATCGCAGGGCAAATGGTCCAGCGTGCGTTCGGCGGTAGCCCCGACGAACAGCCGCTTCCAGCGATTGCGTGCTACGGCGCCCATCACCACCACATCAGCCTTCTGCTCGACTGCCAGTGCCGGCAGTTCCTCGTGGGTGCGCCCGGAGACAAGATGCGCGTGATCTTCGCGGATACCGTGGTAGGCGATGATTTCGTTGAAGCGCTTGCCGTGCTGTTCGCGCATTTGTTGTTCGATTTCGTCAAGTGGCAGTGACACCGGCAGGTACGCGTTTGCAGACGCTGTCGCAATCGCGATGCGCGGATCATAGGCATGGAAGGCACGCAGATCGCCGCCGCAAACATCCGCCAGCGCTTTGCTCGTCACGATGATCTCGTCGTCGAGCGCTGCCGGCTTGTCGTGTTCGTTCATCGGATCGATGGCCGCGATAAACACCGGGCGATCGGCAACCGGACGCGGTTTGACGAGCCAGAGCGGTGCGGCAAGGCTGCGAATGAGCTGCCAGTCCGTGTTGGTCAGCAGTACGCGTGCAGCGCTGGAATGGTAATGCGTATCCTTGACCACCAGGTCCGCACCGTTTTCGTCGGCGTGGCGCACGATGCCCTCGTGCAACGGATGGTCCCAGGTCGAACTGGTGGTCACCGTCAGACCGGCGTCGCGCAGCGGTTTGGCCTCTTTTTCCAGGTACTCGCGATGCCCGTCAAGAACCTCCTTGCGGGCTTTGGCAAGCGAGCGTGAATCGAAAAAGCGATCACCGCTCAGGTACTCGTTGTAGTAGCAAATCAGCAGCTCGAGTTCGGCGCCGATGCGCGTCGCCAGCCAGGCCGCGCGCGCCAGGGCGTGCTGCTTTTTGGTGGTTGGATCGATGACACAGAGTATCTTTGAAATGTTTTTCATGGCGTCACCTTGGGTAAACTGAACAGGCGCCTCCGCGGGAGACTAGTGCAGACGATAAATTGCCGCTGACAGCAGGCCAATACGGCATGCTCCCTAGCTTTCGGTGGTTTCTACTTATTAAACAGGCGGTCTGTAAAGGATCTGGTTCGTAGGTGAAAATACGCATGGCCTGGCCCGCCGAAATGCCCATTAAATGGTCGTGTTGGCGTCACAAGCGAGGAGTGCTCGATGAAACAACCCAATGTGGAGCTGCGCCAGCGTCTGGGCGAGCGTCGCGCAGAGCTCGATGCCCTGCTGGAACGGATCCACCGCAATATCAAGCGTGGCCTTGATCGGGACTCGAAAGAACGTGCCAAGGAGCTGGAAGACAGCGACGTGGTGGATGCGCTTGGCAACGATGCGCTCGGTGAACGCCGGCTGATTGATGCCACACTGGCGCGGCTGGACGATGGCAGTTACGGCACCTGCGAGGCATGCGGTGACAGCATCGCCGCCGCGCGCCTTACTGCTTATCCGTATGCATCACGCTGCGTGGACTGCGCGGCCGACGCGGAGCAGCAGGAACAGCGGCGCGCCTGAAACTCAGGTATCGAGGTGCATGCGGACCAGCTCCGCGAGCGAACGCGCCTCCATTTTTTCCATGACGCGCGCCCGGTGAATTTCCACGGTCCGTTGGCTGACTCCCAGGTGATGGGCGATCACTTTGTTTGCTTTGCCGGTGACGACGAGATCCAGCACCTCGCGTTCCCGCGGTGTCAAACGAGCCAGGCGTTCGCGCGTGTCGGCGACGAGCCGGCCTTGCTCACGCCGCTCGGCTTCGACTTCCATCGCCTTATCGACCCGATCCAGCAATTCCTGGTCGCGAAACGGTTTCTCGAGGAAATCGAACGCGCCTTTCTGGATTGCCTCAACCGCCATCGGCACGTCGCCGAAACCGGTAATAAAAATGATCGGCAGGCTGCTGCCGAGGTCCAGCAGTTTATTCTGTAACTCCAGGCCGCCCATCCCGGGCATACGGATATCGGACACGAGGCAGCCGCGGCAGGTGGGACTGTAATGCGCCAGGAACGCATCGGCAGAGGCGAACACGAAATACGGCAGGTCAACAGACCGCATCAGCATTTCCATGGCGGTGCGAATCGCCGAGTCGTCATCGACAATGTGAACGGCAGGTGTGGCAGCAGATTCAGTCACGCTATCGACAACTCCAGACAGACAGGGCACAGCCAAGGGTAGCGCGCCAGTGCGCAGTACCGGGATCGCTAGTATAGCTGGCTGGGTCGGTCTGTGTCCGGCGCTGCGCTACGGATAGATCCGGTAGCTCGTATTGGGGACGACGACGTCGTAGTGCGGCTGCAGGAACATGACGATATCGATCAGTTCCTGCACGGTCATATAGCGGTTGTAAATGTACATGTTGGACTCGCCGTCTTCGGATACGACATCTTTGGCATAGCCCTCAGCAAGCTCATGGGACGGATTGATGACGCTCGTGACCAGCTGACCGTAGGTCTTGATCGAGGTCACCGGACCACCCAGCTGAACGTAAGGGGCATCCTCGGCAAACGGCACTTCAGGCAGTTCTTCGCCATACACGGTGTGACACTGGTTGCATTGCATGTACAGGAAGGCCTCGCGACCGGCCTGTGGATCGCCCGGCGGCAGGCTGAAGCCGATTTCTGACATCGAATCGCGGCCGCAGCCGGACAGTAGAGTCGCGACCAGCAACAAGGCGCAAACGGCAGGTGTTTTCATGACGGTCCTCGAAGATAGCGGCAGCAAGAATATGTTCATACCACCCGCCGATTGCCGCCAATATACGTGAATACCGCAGAGGTGATGCAGCAATCATGGCGTCGCCGGTCCCGGCAGCCAGGCGCTGCGTCAATCAAGGCGGCGGGAAAACCGCCGCACTGCCGCCGTCATCGCGACCAGCGTGAACAGAAGCAGCGCCAGTAGTTCGTGGTACAGCTCCCACACGCTCGCCTCGCGCAGCATGATGCCGCGGGTCATGCGAATGAAGTGGGTATTCGGCAGCAGTTCGCCTATCCAGCGCGCAACGAGCGGCATACCGTCGAACGGGAATACGAAGCCGGACAGCAGAATCGTTGGCAACAGGATGAAGAAAGTCAGCTGCATGGCCTGAAACTGGCTGCGCGCAACCGTTGACAGGAACAGGCCGAGCGCGAGATTGGCGGCAATGAACACGCCCGCTGCCAGGTACAGGTCGACGAGACTGCCGCGCACCGGTACGTCGAACAGCAGGCGGCCGACGCCGACAATCAGCGCGAGTTGTACAAGACCGATCAGGATATACGGCACGATCTTGCCGATCATCAGCTGCGTTGTCGAAACCGGCGTGTTAATCAGCAACTCCAGGTTGCCATGCTCGCGTTCGCGCACGATCGCTACCGCGGTGAACAGCATCATCGTCAGCGTCAGGATAATGCCGATCAGGCCGGGCACGACGTTCACCGCCGTGCGGCCTTCGGGATTGTAGTAAGGCCGCAGCTCTATCGCCGGCACGCTGGCGACGGACTGGGGGGTGCCAAGGTTCAGTGGCATTGAACGCAGGCGGTTTACGATGTTGAGGATTGTAGGGTCAGCGCCGTCGACCAGCAGCTGCGCGGCGGGACGAAGCGGGTCGATGATGCGCCGGTCGAAGTCCGGCGGAATGTAAACGCCGATAGAGATTTCACCGCGCCGCAGCTGCACCTCGAGCTGTTCGGCCGTTGCCACGCTGTCGACAATCTGCAGAATCTGCGACTGCTGCAGGCTGTCGATGAACTGCCGTGAGGCCTGCGTCTGGGCCTGGTCGGCAACCGCGGCGGACAGGTCGCGAACGTCAAAGTTGATCGCGTAGCCAAACAACAGGATCTGCACGACCGGGATGCCGAAAATCATGGCGAACGTAATGCGGTCGCGCCGCAGCTGCTGGACTTCCTTGCGCATGACGGCCATCAGTCGCGTCATCGCAATCATGCCGCCTGCTCCGTGTGCTTGCGATCGAGCGTCACGGCGACGAATACGTCTTCCAGAGATGGCTGGGTTTCGCGGATCTCCGCCGAGATGCCCGCCGCTTGCAGTAACTCTCGGACGACGACGACCGGCTGTTCTTCGCTGTGTGGCACCAGTACGCGCAGTCGAACGCCAAGTTGCGTCACGCTCGCGACGCGCCGGTCCGGCAACAACAGGTTTTGCGCCTCGAACGCATTGTCGGCGATCACCTCGACCACCGTCATGCCGATGCCAGCCTGCAGTTCGGCCGGCGAACCGTCGGCTACCTTGGCGCCGCGATCGAGAATCGCGAGTCGATGGCAGCGCTCTGCCTCGTCCATATAGTGCGTCGATACGAGAATGGTGGTGCCGCCGTTTGCCAGTTCGAAAAGCTTTGACCAGAAGTCGCGGCGGCTTTTTGGATCGACGGCGCTGGTCGGTTCATCCAGCAGCAGCAACTCGGGCTTGTGCAGCACAGCACAGGCGAGGGCCAGCCGTTGCCGCTGGCCGCCACTAAGCGTACCGGCAAGCTGTTTGGGCCGGTCGGCAAGATCGTATTGTTCCAGCAGTTCTGCAATGCGCGCTTGCCGTGTTGCCCGCGCGATCGCGTAGATGTCAGCGATGAACTGCAGGTTCTCGAGCACCGTCAGTTCGCTGTACAGGGAAAATTTCTGCGTCATATAGCCGATGCGCGGCTTGAGTTCGCGGGCGTCGGCCGGGAGTTTTATGCCAAGCACTGTGGCTTCGCCGGCGGTTGGGGTCAGCAATCCGCACAACATGCGGATCGTCGTTGACTTGCCGGAGCCGTTTGGCCCGAGAAAACCGTAAATGCGGGAACGCGGCACATCGAGATCGAGTGCATCGACCGCCGTCAGCGCACCAAAGGTTTTCGTCAGGCCCCGCGCGGCTATCGCAATATCGTCAGGCACGTCTACTGTCGCTCTGCGCCGGCAATGCGCACGGTAACCGGCAGGCCATCGGGCAGGCGCTCACCTTCGTAATCGAGATCAATCTTGGCAACGTAGGTAAGCCGGCCGCGGTCGTGTTCGGTCAGCGCAAAGAACGGCGTAAACGCGGCCTCTGCAGAAACCCAGCGAACACGGCCGCGCAGTGGCGTAGCGCGGCCATCAAGCAGGATCTCCGCCGCGCTGCCGGGCGTAACGGCAACGCGCATTTCTTCCGGTATATAAACCCGCGCATAGGGTTGTGCGCCCGTCAGCAGGATGGCCAGTGGCTGTCCGGGCTGCGGTCGTTCGCCGGCCTCGATCAGCCAGCTGTCCAGCGTGCCGCTTGCCGGTGCGCTGATCAAAAGGCGCTGCCGGTCCAGCTCGAGCTGCTGGTAGCGGGCGCGCAATATCCCGAGCTGTGCCTCGGCCTGGCGCAGCTCTTCAACAGTCGTTCCCGTAAGCAGCTCGGCGAGCTGCGCTTCCTGCACCGCGAGCTGCGCCGTCGTCGCGTCGAGCGCCGCCTGTGCGCGATCGACGCTATCGGCGGCGGCAAGTTTTTTCGCGAAGACGTCACGAGCGCGACCTAGTTCGAGCGCCAGGAACTCGGCATCGCGGCGCGCCCCCCTGACGGCTGCGCGAGCAGCGTCGATTTGTTCGCGGCGCGGACCGCGCGTCAGTTCGTCGAGTCGCGCCTGCTGTTGCAGGATGGCAGCACTTGCTTCCAGCAGGCGCGCGTCCTGCCTCGCGGCATCCTGCTCCAGCAACTGTTCACCTGCCGTGACGCTCGCCCCTTCTCGCGGGTAGCGCGCGGTGACCGTTTCGGCGAACTCTGCGGTCAGCTGAATCCGGTCGGATGCAAGCTGGCCAACAATGGCCGCGTCGTCCTGGCCGTTGCAGCCGGCGAGCACAATCATCAGCAGGGCGGTGGCTTGCGCACGCATCAGTCTTGCTCCTTTTTGATCGCCTGCAGCACCAGGTCGATATGCGCGGCGATGAATGCATCGGTATCGAGCTTGTGGTGCGCCTGCATCACGATGGTCCAGACTACGGAAAACATGACCGGCGAGAGCAGCAGCTGCGGGAACTGCTCGATCGCCGATGGCCTGATTTCGCCTGCCGCGACGCCGCGCCGTATCAGGCGCTGCAGTGCGGAAAGTCCCTTCGACAACACTTCGTCCCAGTACCAGCGGGTCAGGTCCGGGTGCTTCGGCCCTTCCGCGATCATCAGCCGCAGCAGGTGGCGTACGCGGGAACGCGGCAGCTCGCGCGTCATTTCCAGGAACGGCCCGCGCAGGAAATCCTCGACGCCGAGCTCGCTGCTGTCGATCCGCTCGATCAGTGAATCGACGCGCGGTGCGATGAAGCGACGCACGACGGCCTTGAACAGCTCTTCCTTGGTCTTGAAATAGAGGTACAGCAGGCCTTTGCTGACGCCGGCCCGGCGGGCGACGGCTTCCACCGGCGTTGCGTCATAGCCGTTCGCCGCGAACTCCTGCAGCGCGGCATCGGTGAGCTCGGCGGGTCGATCCTGCTTGCGGCGCTGGTAGCGGGCGGCGGGCATTGCGGGTCCTTACTGACTGACAGGTCAGCAAGTGTAATTGATGACCAATCAGTCAGCAACAGCTGTCGCGGTCAAGACTGCTGCGGCTTTGCGGCGGTTGCGGTCACCCGGGCCGCGTGCGGTTGGCGCGCCGTTTGGACCTTACTGACCGGCATGGCGGGTGGTAGTCTTCACGCCCATGTTTACCTACATCGACCCCGCAATTCGCCAGCGGCTGCAGCGCGACGGCAAGCTGCAGCGCATCACTGCCGATGGCCGCCGCATAGCCGCGGATGGCGTAACAGAGACCGGTGCGCGCTCGCTGAGCATCCTGGGTCCGATTCCGCTGCCACTGGCGCTCGACGGGCGCGACTACGAAGTGGCCTGGTACGCCAGCGTGCGCCATACCGAGCTGAGCCAGGTGCAGGAGCTGGCCGATGAGCTGCGCGCACGCCACGGCCAGGAGTCGTTTGCGCTGCTGGCCTCGTCGATGGCGGTCAACAGCGTGCTGCTGATTGGTGACCCGGCCGCCTGGCAGAACCCGCTGGTGCGGGTGCACTCGAGCTGCCTGACCGGCGACGTGTTCGGCTCGCAGCGCTGTGAGTGCGGCCCGCAGTTCAGGAGCGCGATTGCAAGGATTGCCGATGATCCGGCGGGCGGCATGCTGATTTACATGTCCGGTCACGAAGGTCGTGGCATCGGGCTGTGGGCCAAGGCCGCGACCTACCTGTTACAGGACGCCGGCGAGAATACCTACGAAGCCAATCGCTCGCTGGGGCTGCCCGACGATTCGCGCGATTTCAGCGACGCGGCGTCGCTGCTGAAATTTTTTCACGGCGACAAGGCGTTTCGCCTGCTGACGAACAACCCGAAAAAGATCGATGATCTGCACGCGCACGGCCTGCACAACATCACGCGGGTTAAACACCTGATCGGTATCAGCCAGGCGAACCGCGATTACCTTGCGGCGAAACGAAACTGGGGCCACGACCTGTCCGAGGACGACCTGGACGAACTTTAGGGCTGCGCCTGCCGCGCCTCAGCCGGGAAAAAGCCAGCCTTCATTGCCGCCAGGCGCGCATCGGCTGCGGTCGTTCGGCTACGTTTGAGCGGAACGGATTGATGTCGATACCACCGCGGCGGTTGTAGCGCGCATAAACCGTCAGCGCCTCGCAACGACAATGCGCCAGCAGATCACAAAAGATGCGCTCGACGCACAATTCGTGAAAATCGGCATGCTGCCGAAAGCTGACGAGGTAGGCGAACAGGGCGGCGCGATCGAGGCGCGGCCCGCGATAGTCGATCAGGATACTGCCCGTATCAGGCTGGCCGGTAACCGGGCACAGGCTGCGCAATATGTGCGAGTGCAGCGTTTCTTCGACAAGCTCGCCAGCTGCCTGCAGCAGTGACGGATCCGGCGCGTAGGCCGTGCAGGCAATGTCTGCAGCGTCGATCAGTTCGCCCGGCAACACGGCGATCCCGGCAACTGCCGTAGCGCTTGCCGATGCGAGACTGATTTCGACCTCACTGCCACAGGCGGCGCCGAGGTCGCGGGCAATTGCGCGGCTGACATCTGCCGCTGCAGCAAAACGGCTCATTGAAAATGAATTGAGGTACAGCTTCAGCGATTTGGATTCGATCAGATTGGCGGAATCCGCCCGGAAAACAGCCGTCATAACGGCGACGACCGGTCGACCCTTGTTATCGAGCCAGCTCAATTCATACGCAGTCCAAAGATCGACACCGTGAAACGGCAATGGCGGGGCGAGGCCGAGCGCCGCTCGTCCCTCCGCACGCGACACGGCAAACAGCAGGTCGGGGTCGTAGTTGTCGCGATACGGCGTAGCACGCCCCAGCGGATTGTCATGCATGCCTGGCACCGGACCCTGACAGTGAAAATCCCGCTAGTGTAAACTACCGGACCTTTGAAAAGCCCCGCCCCGCGGCCGGAATCTTCACTTGCTGATATTACTCGTCAACGCACAGGTCTTCGCACCCGAAGACAAGGGCGTCTGCCACCTGCTGATTGGCGGCGGCCGCATTCTTGCCGTGAGCGCGAAGCGGGATGAATTGCGTTCTGCGGTCGCTGCCGAGATTGATATCGGTGGACGTCGCGTCATCCCCGGCTTCATTGACGGCCATGCGCACGTGACCGGCGGTGGCGGCGAATCCGGATTTGCAAGCCGCGTGCCGCCGGTGCCCCTGAGTCGATTTACCGCGGCGGGTGTTACCAGCGTCGTTGGCGTGCTTGGCACCGATGATACGACGCGCGACACGCGAGCGTTGCTCGCGCAGACTCGTGCGCTGCGTGAAGAGGGGCTCGGCGCGTGGTGTCACACCGGTGGCTACCATCTGCCGCCGGTCACCTTAACCGGCAGCGTGCGCGACGATATCGTGCACCTTGATCCGGTCATCGGCGTTGGCGAAGTCGCGATCAGCGACCATCGCTCCAGTCAGCCCACCTTTGATGAGTTGTTGCGCGTTGCCAGCGATGCGCACGTCGCCGGGCTCATTACCGGCAAGGCCGGTATTCTGCATTTGCACCTCGGCGACGGTGCACGTGGTCTCGAGCTGGTGCGCCGCGCACTGACTGAAACCGAATTGCCGCCGCGGGTTTTTAATCCGACGCACGTCAATCGTCGCAAGGCGCTGTTCGACGAAGCGCTGGCACTTGCCGCGCGCGGCGTCACCGTCGACGTGACCGCGTTTCCGGTCGACGAGGACGACGATGCGTTTGCGGCAGACGAGGCCATAGTTCGTTACCTCGACAGCGACGCTCCGGCTGACAAAATCACCGTGAGTTCCGATGGCGGCGGTTGCCTGCCGGTGTTCGACGCGCAGGGCGAGATGCTGTCGATGGACATCGGCAAGCCGGCAGCACTGATCGAAACCCTCGTCGCATTGCTGGCGCGCGGCGTGCCGCTGGCGGCGGCTTTGCCTGCATTTACCAGCAACGTTGCCGACCTGTTGCGGCTGCGCGATCGCGGCCGTCTGCTTGCCGGGAACGCGGCGGATTTGCTGGTGCTGAACGATGACAACACGATCGGCGGTGTAATGATCGGCGGTCACTGGCATGTGCAGGATAGCGTGCAAAAAATTTACGGCCAGTACGAAACCACCACGCAACGCAGGAGCGACTGACAACCCATGTGTCCATCGAGCGCCAAGGATAAAGGCGAGCACGGTTTTATCATTCCAATCGGCGGTGCCGAGGAAAAGCTGAATAACCCCGAGATTCTTGACCGCTTCGTGTCGATCTGTGGTGGTAAACCGGCCCGCATTGCGATCATTCCGACGGCATCCGAGCTGGACGACACCGGCCGCAACTACGAAAAACTGTTTCGCAAACTTGGCGTGCGGCACGCGCAGGTGCTCGATATCCAGCAGCGCAAGGATTGCCAGAACGAACAGTATCTCGATTACCTGAGTCGCTCTGACGGCGTGTTCTTGACCGGTGGCAACCAGCTGCGGCTGTCCACGACGCTTGGCGGCACGCCCGTTGCGCAAATGATTCGCCGGCGTAATGCCAGCGGCATGCACGTTGCCGGCACTTCCGCCGGTGCCGCATTCATGCCGGAACACATGATTGCGGGTGGCGACGTAGGGAGCACCCCCAGTCCTGACAAAGCGACGCTGGCACCCGGCCTCGGCCTGACCAACAAATTCATCATCGACCAGCATTTCCGGCAGCGCGACCGGCTTGGCCGCCTGTTAACGGCGCTGGCCTACAACCCGTTCGCCTGCGGTATCGGCCTTGACGAAGACACCGCCGCGTTTATCAGCGGTGACGATTCGCTCGAAGTGCTGGGCAGCGGCGGCGTGACGATTATCGATCCGCGCGACCTGAGTTACTCGTCGATGGATATTGCCAAGCGCGGTGACCCGGTCAGCCTCATCGACATCAAGCTGCATATCCTTATCTCCGGCGGCCGCTTCGAAATCGAGTCGCGGCGCGCGCTGCCCGGCGGCTGACGCGCACGATCCGCTCCGCGTAATCGCGCGGTCCGTGTACACTGGCGGAGCGGGCGCGCTCCGCCAGTTCGCTGTTGCGATCGGGCAAAACCCCGCATCTCCGTATTAAAACAACGACGCAGCGGAGTTGACGTCATGAAGATTATCTCCACCAATATTTACGTTGGGCCAAGCGTCTACGCGCATTTTCCGGTCATCCGTCATGTGCTGGATCTCGGCGTGCTGGAGGAGTGGCCCAGTGCGCGACTCGGTGAAGCCTTCATCGATCCGCTGCTGAACGCATTACCCGGACTCCATGAACACGGCTGTTCCTTCCGCGAACCCGGCGGGTTCGTGCGGCGCCTGCGCGAAGGTGAGGGCACCTGGCTGGGCCACGTCATGGAACACGTTGCGATCGAGTTGCAGAACGTGGCGGGCTCAACGGTGACTTTTGGCCGCACCCGCTCCGTGGACGGCACACCCGGGCATTACAATATGGTGTTCGAGTACGTCGATGCGGACGTTGGCAGGGAGGCTAGCCGCCTGTCGCTCGCGCTGTTGCACAGCCTGCTGCCAGCGGAGCTGCGTCCGGACGATGCGCCGGCGGCGGACTGGAATTTCCGGCAGGACCTGGAAGAGTTCGTACTGTACGCCCAGCGCCGTGAGTTCGGGCCGAGTACCGCCTCGCTGGTGCGCGCTGCGGAAGAGCGGGGCATCCCGTGGATTCGCCTGAACCGGCAGAGCCTCGTGCAATTCGGACACGGTCGCTACCAGCAACGCATCCAGGCAACGACCACGAGCCGCACCGGCAACATCGCCGTCGAGCTCGCTTCTGACAAAGAGGAGACCAACGGCATCCTGCGGGACCTCGGCCTGCCTGTGCCAAGCCAGCGGCTGGTGCGCAGTTCGAGTGACGCAAAGCGTGCGGCAGCGCGCATCGGCTACCCAGTGGTGCTGAAACCGCTCGCTGGCAATCACGGGCGCGGTGTTTCGATAAACCTGCGCAGCCCGGATGAAATCGAAGTGGCTTTTGAAAAGGCACTCGAGCACGGCCGCAGCGTTATCGTCGAGTCCTATATCGAAGGCTACGATCATCGCCTGCTGGTCGTGAACGGCAAACTGGTCGCGGCCGCAAAGCGGGTGCCCGGGCATGTCGTCGGGGATGGTCAGCGCACGATTGAGCAACTGGTGGAAATCGTTAACCGGGATCCGCGTCGCGGCATCGGTCATGAGAAAGTACTGACGCGACTTGAGCTTGACCATCAGGCCGAACGACTTCTTACGAAGCTTGGCTATGACCAGAATACGGTGCCGCCTGCCGGCGAAGTCGTTTACCTGCGTTCTACTGCCAACCTGTCGACCGGCGGCACGGCGATTGATGTCACCGACACGATTCACCCTGACAATCGCGAAATGGCAGAACGGACGATCAATGCAATTGGACTCGACATCGGCGGCGTGGATTTTCTGACGATGGATATTACGAAGTCCTACCGCGAGGCCGGCGGCGGCATTTGTGAAGTCAATGCGGGACCGGGTTTTCGCATGCACGTTGCGCCCAGCGAAGGAACGCCACGCGATGTCGCCGGCCCGGTTATCGACATGCTGTTTCCGCCGGGTGAGCCGAGCCGCATTCCGGTTGCCGCTGTAACCGGCACCAACGGCAAGACGACGACCTCGCGCATGCTTGCGCACATTCTGAAAATGAGCGGCCTGCGCGTTGGCCTTACCTCGACGGAGGGCGTCTATATCGACGGCCAGCTATCGGTGGCCGGCGATATGACAGGCCCTGCGTCGGCGCGCATGATTTTGCGCGACCCGTCGGTGGATGCGGCGGTCATGGAAACAGCGCGCGGCGGCATGGTGCGGAGCGGGCTGGGTTTCCAGGACTGCAATGTCGCTGCTTGTCTCAACGTCTCGGCGGACCATCTCGGTCTGCGCGGCATCGATACGCTCGAGCAGCTTGCCGAACTGAAGCGCGTGCCGATCGAAGTGGCGACGGATGCCGCGGTGCTTAACGCTGATGATCGACTGTGTCTGCAGATGGCCGACTACACCGACGCGAAGCGGCTGTGCTACGTCACGATGAACCCGGGGCATGGCCTCGTGAAAGAGCATATCCGGGCCGGCGGCCAGGCGTTCGTGCTGGAAGACGGGATGAATGGCCAGATGATCACGATCTACGACAACGGCAGTCATCGCCCGCTGCTGTGGACGCACCTGGTGCCGGCCACGCTCGAGGGTCGCGCCCTGCACAATGTGCAAAACGCGATGTTCGCCGCAGCGCTTGCCTACAACATGGACATCGGACTTGAGGACATTCGCCAGGGCCTGCGCACCTTCGGCTCGACCTTCTTTCAGGCTCCGGGCCGCATGAATATTTTCGACGAACATCCATTCAGGGTCATTCTCGACTACGCACACAACCCCGCCGCCGTGCGCGCAATGAGCAGCGTCGTTGACCGCTTCGAGACGCAGGGCAGGCGCATCATCGTTCTGTCGGCCCCCGGCGACCGGCGTGACGAAGACATCGAAGACATTGCGGCTGCGGCGGCGGGGCACTTCGACCACTACATCTGCAAATGCGACGACAACCGGCGCGGTCGCGGCGAAGACGAAGTTGCGGTCATGCTGAGCAATAAACTGCAGGCGCTCGGCGTTCCCGCCGACCACGTAGAGATTGTGCTGGACGAACAGGCGGCAGTCTTGCGCGGGCTTGAGTTTGCGCAGCCGGGTGATTTGCTGCTCGTACTGGGCGACCACATCAAGCGTTGCTGGAAGCAGATCATTTATTTCAAGGCTGACAAGCACGCGGACGGCGTCAAGCATGCCGCGGCAGCCAGGGTCAGTGTGGCAGACACCGATGAGTTCCAGTTCGACGACAGCCTGGAAATCATCAGTGACGAGCGCGGTGTGCGGATCGCGCGCGAAGCGGGAGACTGACGGCCGTCTATGGAATGCCTTGATGCACGCCGCCTGACCGGCCCGAACGTGCTGATGGATTCGCCGGGATCCGTCCTGGATGTTGCGTGCAGCAAAGACGAGTGCGATGCCGTGCTGCCTGCCTGGGCTGCAGCGGTACGACAGCTGCTGGCAGAGCTTGACTGGTCCGTTGCGCCACTTTGTTACCGACCACTGAACGGCGGCGTCAGTCTTGCATTCGGCGCGCCGATCGACGTCCTGTACGCAGCAACCGAGCTCAACGAACTGGCTTTCGATATGGCTGCGGCGAAACTCGCTGGCAATCCTGTGGCGGATTACGCTGCACGGGTTGCAGCGATTCGCGCGGAAGCCGCCGCGGAAGCGAATCCTGCTCTGCTCGAACTGCAGGCCGCTGCAAACCGCAGCGGGGTCACACTGTTGTGGGATGACGATGCGGTGTCACTGGGTATGGGTGCCAGTGCCCGGACCTGGGCGACGCGTCACCTACCTGCTGTAACGGCGCTGGATTTTTCCGCGTTCGCCAACGTTCCTGTTGCGCTGGTCACCGGCACGAACGGCAAAACCACCACGGCGCGCCTGGTACGCCATATCGCATTGGCGGCTGGCTACACGCCCGGGCTTTGTTCGACTGACTGGATTGCCATCGGAGAGGACATCGTCGATTACGGTGACTGGTCTGGCCCAGGCGGTGCGCGCAGCGTATTGCGCAATAATGGGTCGGACCTGGCCATCCTCGAGACGGCGCGCGGCGGCCTGCTGCGACGCGGCCTCGGCGTCGAGCGCGCCGACGTTGCGGTCATCACCAATATTGCCGAAGACCACTTCGGTGATTTTGGCTCGCGTAATTTGCATGAGTTGCTCGACATCAAATGGCTGGTCACGCGTGCGGTTGAGGCAGCGGGCACGCTGATACTGAACGCAGACGACGTGCTCCTCGTCGACAAGGCGCGCGACTATAAGGGTGACATCTGCTGGTTCGGCCTCGATCCAAACAGCGCGGTCCTGCGCAAGCAGATAGCGGCTGGCAGGCCGGCGTTTGCGCTCGCCGGCCACGACCTTGTCGAGCTACGGGGCGGCATGCAACGTGTGCTGTGTCGCGACGATGAGATTCCGATAACGCTGGGCGGGGCCGCCCGCCACAACGTGGCAAACGCGCTGGCGGCTGCGGCCGCTTGCAGCGCGCTGGGCTTCGAGCGAAAGCAGATTGCAGCAGGGCTCTGCAGCGTGTCGCAGGACATGAATCCCGGTCGTTGCAATATCTACGAACTGCCGCACTGCCGGGTGCTGGTCGATTTTGCGCACAACACGCATGCATTGCAGGCCGTGTTCGACGTGTCGCGCGCGCTGCCGGCACGGCGCCGGATCCTCGCATTTGGCCAGGCCGGTGATCGTACAGACGAAGAAATCCGCAGCCTGGCCGCCAGCGCCTGGGCGATTGGTCTCGATCACGTCATCGTGTCGCAGCTGGAAAAATACGCGCGCGGACGCGAGCCCGGCGAGGTGTTTGAGCTGATCAGGGATGCGTTACTGCAGGAGGGCGCAAAACCGTCGCAGATCGAACAGCACGAGTTCGAAATGCAGTCGCTCGATGCCGCACTCGCGCGCGCGCAGCAGGGTGACCTCGTGATCATGCTGGCACTCGCCGAGGCCGCTGGCGTGCGCCAGCGGCTCGCCGAGCTGGCTGGCGGGTCGGCCTAGCAGCATGCTGCCAGGCGGTACAGGATGTGCCGCCATTTTCGATGGCTGCAAGCCATCGAAAATGTGAGCCCATCGAAAACCACGCTTTTCGATGGGTGATGTTGAAAAAGCCAAGGATGGCTTTTTCAACTGGCTACTAGAAGCGCGACGCCGTCAGCGTAATGTCTGCCTGCTGCCAGACATTATTGAAGTGTGCCTCGATGGCGCTCGCATCCTTGCCCTGCTGCTGCAGGCTTTGCATGAGGCCGAACATTGCCCAGCCGTTGTGCGGATACAGCTCAAGGTCACGGCGGTAAACGGCTTCCGCGGCAACGGCATCGCCGGCCGCCAGCAGCGCCTTGCCCAGCGAGTGACGTGTCGGGTAATACCAGAACGGCGGTTCGGTGTACGGCAATTCGTCCTGGACTGCGACGGCAGCCTCGAAATGCGACCGGGCCGCGGCGTGATCGCCTACCGCCATCGCAACCTCGCCCTGCGCCAGGTGATCGGCAATGCCCAACAGCATGGATGCCGGGTAGTGGATCTTGTCGAGATACAGGATGGCGTCGGTGTCACGCAGCGGCAGTAGCGCCGCGTGTTCGCCGCGTGCCGCGTCAAGCTTGCCGGTTCGCGCGTAGGCGATCGCTCTTGCGTAGTGCCAGATCGCGGTCGAGTATTGGTGTTCCGCCGGCGGCCTCGGCTCGTTCAGGACTTCATCCCAGTGGCCGAATTGCACCAGCGCCAGCAGCGGAATTGTTTTGAAAAATTCGACGCCCGGAAACATCTCGATCATTTCCAGCTGCACATTCGCGGCGACCTTGCGAGCTGCTTCCAGCGCGACCGCACTGCGACCCTCCATGCTCGACGCCGCCCACAGAAAGTGAATGTTGTGCGGGTAATACGCTGCCGGATAGAAACCCTGCGCGTTGCAGGCCGCGATGTAGGCCTCGTCCACCGCAGCGGCAAGCTCGTTGGCATGTGACGCGTCCCGGTAGCGGCCGACCCGCCAATAAATATGAGAGGGCATGTGCACCAGGTGGCCGGCGCCGGGCACCAGGTCCTGCAGGGTATCGGCGTGTGGCTCGGCACGCTCAGGCTGTGACGATGCCTCGACGGCATGGATGTAAAGATGAATCGCCATCGGATGAGTCGGCGCGCGCGCGAGAACCGTCTCCAGTGCGTCGATGACTTCGGTAGTCGCCGGTTTCGGGTTCTCGGGATCCAGCCAGTAATCCCACGGCATGGTATTCATCAATGATTCGGCGAACAGCACGGCGGCATCGTCATCGTCCGGGTATTTTTCGTGCAGTGCGCGCATTGCTTCCGCGTAAGCAGCATCAAGTGGCTCGCGCGGCGTGTCCGGCTTGCCGTTGTAGCGCACCGCGAGTGCATCGATATAATCGCGTTCCTGTTGCGATGCTCTGGTTTTCAGTTTGAGCGCTTTCTGAATCGCCGCGTACGCGTCCCGCCGCTCGTCGTCAGACATGACGACCTTGCCGTCGCTCGTTACGTTGATATTCGGCCCGAGCGCCAGCGCCTCGCCCCAGAAGCACATCGCGCATTGCGGATCGAGCCGTTGCGCCGCGCGAAATGAACGGACTGATTCCGCATGATTGAAGGCGAAGTCAATGACGAGGCCCTGGTTGAAATAAAGCTGCGCGCCGGGAACGGCGGTGCTGATCGGGTGTTGGTGTTCGCCCATACCATCGAACAGCGGCGCGCCTGCGCGTGCAACAAGCTCGGCCCTGGTTTCCTCTGCACCCTCACCAGGCGCTTCCCTGCTGCAGGCAGAAAGCAGTAATGAGCCGCTCACAAGCAGCAGGGCTGCCGTGCGTCTTGTGTTCATGGTTATCCCCCTGTGCGGCATGGCCCTGCCGGCAGCATGCCGTTCGATCACTAAATCATGCGTTTTGCCATGAATTGATTATAGCGTCGAAGTGGACACCTTGCCGAGCGCTTGCTGCAGGAACGCGTAGGCTTTCTGCGCCACCGGCCCGGTTTGTTGCGGTGCAAGTATGTCGCCGGCCAGTACATGATGGCCGGGTTCCTGTGTTTCGACTTCAACGATTTCCATTGCCGGCGCTGTGATCATCGCGAGTGACGCGAACGCCCGCTCAACACTGATCACGTCGTCGTTGCGAGACATGAACACAAGCAGCGGTTGTTCAAGATCCTTCGGCAGACTTTGCCGCAGCGCCTTGACCAGTCGCATTACTTCTACGAGTGATTGCGTCGGGTACTCCGTCGTCCAGTATTGTGCCTGCAGCGCATTACTCGGTTGCCAGCTGCGCCGCGGACCAAGCAGCCACTGCGCGAGCAATGGTCCGCCTGGCCATAACATGAAGTCGGCGTTCGTATCTCTTGGCGAAAAGTTGGGTGATACAAGGATCAATGCCGCGACCTCCTGCGGTCGCGCGTCCGCCGCGGCCAGCGCCAGGGTGGCGCCGGTCGAGGTACCCATCAGGATTACGCGCTTGCCAATGCGCTTGCCGATGGCCAGGGCTTCGGCGGTATCGGCAAGCCAGTCTTCGGCCGTTACGTTTTCCAGCTGGTGCGAGCGCAGCCCGTGGCCGGCCAGCCGCGTTTCAAACAGGTTGGCGCCCAGCAGGTCAGCAAGCTGCTCACCGACCGGCGCGATTTCCTGGCGGGTTGCCGAAAAACCGTGCAGGTAAACGAGGGCTAATTCCGTGCGCTCGCCCGCGGCGCCAGGCTGCCAGCGAATACGCTTGTCGCTGTTCGGGTTGATACCGGAGCGGGCCTCAATGCGGGATTCACCGGCCGCGAGCCAGCGATCCGCTGTGCCTTCAATTGCAGGCAGTTGCAACGACAGGACCGGCGTTGTCGGCCACGACCAGAGTGCCGCTGCGCTCAGTCCTGAGAGCGCCACCAGCGCAACAACAAGCAGGGTTCGGCGCAAGCTCGTCACCTATTCGAGGCTCAGGATCAGGTCCCAGTGCGCTTTTTCAACGGGAAAAATTGACAGGCGGTTGCCGCGCTTGTTGAGCTGAAAGTCGGCCAGCGCCGGTTGCGCTTTCAGCTCCGTGAGCGGAATCGGCCGTTTCGTATGCCGTTGGTATTCGACATCCACGAGGATCCAGCGCGGATCATTCTGCTTGCTGGTCGCATCGTAATAGCGGGAGTCGGAATCGAACTGCGTCGGGTCAGGGTAGGGCTTGCTGGCGACCTTTGCGATGCCAACGATGGCCGGTACCTTGCAGCTGGAGTGGTAGAAAAACACCTTGTCGCCGATGCGCATATCATCGCGCATCATGTTGCGCGCCTGGTAATTGCGAATGCCGTCCCAGCGTTCGCGACGGTCCTTCTTCAGATCGTCGATGCTGTACGCATCCGGCTCTGATTTCATCAGCCAGTAGCCCACGCCTGCTCCTTAAAGTCGCTGTGAAGTGGTATTGCAGTGAGTTCGTGCGGGGCGCGAGTTTAGCATGCCCGTATCGGCGGCGCGGCCGCTGCGCCGAGAGTCTGTCACAGCCTGTCTGCTCACCAATCGTTGTCGCATCAGCAGCGGACCTTTCCACGTAAAGACGCGGTGGGTGCCATGCAGTTTCGCCGGCAAGGGTTGCAGCGGCTTTGACTGGCTCTTTGAAAACTACTGCTCTGCCAGAGGGTTGCGGCCTGGGCCACCGCGTTGCGCCAGCGCAGGTTGATGCTGCGGGCACCACGCGTCTGCGGAGCGAGCGGTGCGTCGCGGCAATCCGGTTTGCAACGCTGCCACGATCGGTGACACGATCGCTGATGTGATAGATTTCAGAGTTGACGGCCTGCAGCTGCTCATCCAACTGCCAGGCTGACAGGCCCACGATTTGCCGCCAGCCATGGCGGCCACCGATCCGGGAGGATGCTCAATTGGCAAACGCGTTCGCGAATATCTTTGGGACCTCACCGGTCCAGCCGCTCGAGAAGCATTGCAATCTTGCCTACCAGAGCGCCAAGCAGCTGCCCGATTTTTTTGCCGCTGTCATCAAGGGTGACTGGCCGGCAGCAACCGCTGTTCACCAGAAAATCACCGACTTCGAAAACGAAGCGGACGAGGTCAAGAAACAGATTCGCCAGCACTTGCCGAAGAGCCTGTTCATGCCGGTGCCACGGGAAGACCTGTTGCAGCTCCTGCTGGTGCAGGATCGCATTGCCAACCGCACCAAAGACGTCAGCGGCCTGGTGATGTTTCGCAAAATGGAGATTCCAGCGACCATCGCCAAGGAATTCCTGGAATTCGTTGATCGCAATGTCGATGCGGCCAAACAGGCACGCAAGAGTGTGCGCGAACTCGACGAACTGTTTACCAGCGGATTTCGCGGCGCAGAAGCCAAGCTGGTCGACAGCCTTATTGAGGAACTCGACCGAATCGAAAGCGACACCGATCAGCGACAGGCCGATCTTTCGGCATCGGTCTTTGCCATCGAGAAAACGCTCAATCCGGTCGATGCGGTGTTCCTGTACCGCGTCATCGTGCTGATCGGCGAGATCGCCGACATGGCAGAGCGGGTGGGACGACGACTGGAAGTCCTGCTCTCAAACTAGATCAAAAAAGCAAAACGAAAAAAAATTATCAATCGCGACGCGACCGGGGAAGCTCTTAAATGGAAGCGGAAGTAATTTATATCGTCCTTGCGGCGACGTTCGGGCTGTTCATGGCCTGGGGTATTGGCGCGAACGACGTGGCCAATGCGATGGCCACGTCGGTCGGCTCGCGTGCGCTGACCATCAAGCAGGCAATCCTGGTTGCTGCGGTGTTCGAGTTTCTCGGCGCGGTGCTGGCCGGCGGCGCCGTTACGTCCACGATTCGCAAAGGTATCGTGGATACCAGTTTGCTGGTGGATACGCCCGAGCTGCTGGTATACGGAATGCTGGCGTCGCTGCTGGCGGCGGGAACCTGGCTGCTGATTGCATCTCGCAATGGCTGGCCGGTTTCAACGACCCATTCCATCGTTGGCGCCATCGTCGGTTTTGCCGCGGTCGGTATCGGCGTCGAGGCCGTGCAGTGGGGCCAGGTCGGTACGATCGCCATGAGCTGGGTCGTGTCGCCGCTGGTGGCCGGTTTTATTGCGTACCTGATTTTCAGCAGCGTTCAATGGCTGATCCTGAGTCGTGAAGATCCGCTGGCGCGGGCAAAACTGTACGTGCCGTTCTACATGTTCCTCGCCGCCTTCACGATCTCCCTGGTGACGATCATGAAGGGGCTGCAAAACGTCGGCCTCGATGTCTCGGTGCGCGAAAGCTATTTCTTTGCGGCGGGTCTGGCGCTCGTGATCGCGTTGATCGGGCGTTTTGCGATCATGCGGGTGAAGCCGAATCCCAAGGCCGAGAAGAAGCAGCATTTCTACACGGTGGAGCGGGTGTTCGGCGTTCTGATGGTTATTACCGCCTGCTCAATGGCTTTCGCGCACGGTTCGAATGATGTTGCCAACGCGATCGGTCCGCTGGCTGCCGTGCTCAGCGTCGCGAGCACGGGCCTGGTCGGGGCGAAATCGGTGGTGCCTATCTGGGTACTTGTGCTGGGCGGCGCCGGTATTGTCATCGGTCTTGCGACTTACGGTCGCCACGTGATCGCCACGGTCGGCGAGTCCATTACGCAGCTGACACCGAGCCGCGGTTTCGCCGCAGAACTGGCGGCGGCAACGACCATCGTCATCGCCTCCGGTACCGGTATCCCGATCTCGACGACGCACACGCTGGTTGGTGCGGTTTTAGGCGTCGGCCTCGCGCGCGGTATCGATGCGATCGATCTGCGCGTTGTGGGCAGGATCATGATCTCATGGGTCGTGACGATTCCTGTTGGCGCAGCGCTCGCGATCGTTTTCTTCTTCATGTTCCGCGCGGTGCTGCCATAACCGTGAGGCGCTAGCGGGGCGCATCGGGCTGCTGTTCAGGCGCTGCCGCTGCGAAGGCGGGCAGCGCCTGGCAGTGGGCGTCGACTGCGAGCAGCCGCGGGAACGGGCTCAGGTCGACCTCGAAGCGCCGTGCGTTGTACATCTGTGGAACCAGCAGGGCATCCGCCAGGGTAGGTGCCGCACCGATGCAAAATTGATCGTTTGCGGACTGACTCACCAGTAATTGTTCAAGCGCCGCGAAGCCGGCACCTATCCAGCGATGAATCCAGGCGCTGATCTGCTGCTCACTCGGCCTGCAGTTCGTCGCGCAGGTGATTCAGCACGCGCAGGTTTTGCAGCGGATGCACGTCGCAACTGATAACTGCCATGATTTCGCGGACGCGCGCCCGCAGCAGCGGATCGGCTGGTAGCAGGGCCGGGCTCGGGGTACACCTCTTCCAGGTACTCTGCGATCGCAATCGACTGCGACAGCGATGCAGGGCCGGTATCGAGCACCGGGACCAGGCCGGAAGGATTGCGGGCGAGGAATTCCGCCTGCTTTTGCTCGCCGCGGTTCAGCATGACGGTTGCGTAATTCCACGGCAGGTTTTTCAAATTCAGGACAATGCGAATCCGGTAGCTCGCGCTGGAACGGTAGTAGCTGAATAACGTTAGCGACATGGCGAACTCTCTATTAAGGAAGCGGCCAAGCATAACAACCTGGCCGGCACTAAATCATGGCGCCTGTTGCGGCAGGCCGGGACGAAACGACCGGAATGGGCTAGACTGCCGGCTCCAACCGACACCATCAACGCAGGAGTGCACCATGCATCGAATAGCAGGCTTACTGATACTTTCCATGGCGTTCGCGTCCCATGCCGACGAGCAGACCGAGCAAAAAGTGAAGGCCGCCATGGCGAGTGACGTCCGGACCGCGGCAGAAGTCGAGCGCGACGAAAACCGCAAACCGGTCGAAACGCTGGCGTTTTTCGGGCTGAAGGACGACATGCGCGTGCTGGAACTGCTGCCGGGTGGCGGCTGGTATACGAAGATCCTGGCACCGGTGCTGCGCGACAAGGGCAAACTCTACGTGTCGATCGGTACCGGCAACGTCAAGACCAACCTGGTTACTCAGCCTGGTTTTGACAAAGTTGAGGTGCTCGATATCGATGCGACGATCGAGCGTAACGGCGATTTTGGCACCAACAGTATCGGCGCTTTCGACTTTGGCGTCAGCAACCTCGACATGGTGCTGACGTTCCGCAATATGCACAATTTCACGCCAGCCGGGCGCGCCAATATCAATGCGGCCGCGTTCAAGTCGCTGCGTTCCGGCGGCCATTACGGGGTTGTTGATCACAGTCGCCGGCACATGGAGCCGATGACCATGGAGAACCGGCGCCGCGCTGATGTCGTACAGATCATCGAAGAAGTGCTCGACGCCGGTTTCCGGTTCGAAGGTTACAGCGACCTGCATTATCGCCCTGACGATGAGCTGCGTTACGAAGTAGGCCGCAAGACCGTCACCGGTAACACCGATCGCTTTACCCTGCTGTTCAGCAAGCCCTGAGACGAATCGCGGCTGCTGCGTTGCCGATCCGGTAACGCAGCGGCCGCGCGAACCGCCATTACCCGGAGAGTCGCGGTGGAAAAAGAGAAAAACGATTTCGCATTCACGCGCGAAGATCTCTGCGGAACGACGCCCGAGACCACCTACGCGGGCGCGCTGTCGTTCATGCGCCGCCTGTACACGCGTGATCTTACGGATGTCGACCTTGTCGTTACCGGTGTGCCGCTCGATACGGCGACCAGCAACCGGCCCGGCGCGCGCTTCGGGCCGCGCGCCATTCGCGCGGCGTCGACCATGCTGGCCTGGGAACGGCCGTACGGCATGGAGTTCGATCCGTTCGACCGGTTGGCCGTAGTGGACTACGGTGACTGCAGCTTCGATTTCGGCCGTCCCGAAACCGTACCGGCCGCAATTCAGGCCCACGCGTCGAAAATCATCGACGCGGGTCCCGGACTAGTGTCATTCGGGGGCGATCACTTCATTAGTTACCCGTTGCTCAAGGCGCATGCGGAAAAATTCGGCGCGCCGCTGTCACTGCTGCACTTCGATGCGCACAGCGATACCTGGGCCGACGAAGAAGGTCGTATCGATCACGGCACGATGTTCTATCACGCGGCGCAGGAAGGGTTGATCGATCCGGAACATTCGGTGCAGATTGGCTTGCGCACCCGTAACCCGGACACGCTCGGCTTTCACGTGCTCGATGGGCCGTGGGTGCAGGACAACGGTATCGACGATGTTATCGATGCAACGCGCGCAATACTCGGCGAGCGTCTTGTTTACCTGACTTTCGACATTGATTGCCTCGATCCGTCCTGCGCGCCCGGTACCGGTACGCCGGTATGCGGTGGCCTGACGACTTACCAGGCCATCAGTATTTTGCGGGGACTGCAGGGAATTTCCCTGATCGGCGGGGATGTGGTCGAGGTGGCGCCGAGCTACGACGTGGGTGAAATAACCGCCCTGGCCGCGGCCAGTATTGCGATGGAAATCATAGGGATCTACGCGGCCCGCGACGATTCCTGAGCCGCTGCCGGCCGCTTGCAACAGCGAATAACGACTTGCGAATAAGCGATACCGCATCCGGCCGCAGGATGCATTACTATTCATGCAGGCCTAATTCACGCGACCCGCGTATCGCTTTCAGGGGGATTTATGTCGAACAACACCGCCGAGCAGCTGCAGACAGACCTGCCTGACTTGCAGGCGTACTGGATGCCGTTCACCGGCAACCGTTATTTCAAACAGCACCCGCGCATGATCATGTCGGCGAAGGGCATGTATTGCCACACGCATGACGGCCGCAGCCTGCTGGATGCGGTGGCCGGCCTGTGGTGCTGCAATGCAGGACATTGCCACCCGAAGATTGTCGAGGCGATCAAGCAGCAGGCTGAGAAACTCGACTATTCGATGGCGTTTCAGCTCGGGCACCCCACGGCTTTCGAACTGGCGAACAAGCTGGTCGGAATGGCACCGGCTGGTATCGACTACGCGTTTTTCGTGAACTCGGGATCCGAGGCTGTCGATACCGCCCTGAAAATGGCGCTGGCCTACCATCGCCTGCGTGGCGAAGGCACGCGCACGCGTTTCATTGGCCGCGAGCGCGGCTATCACGGCGTCGGTTTCGGCGGTATCTCGGTTGGCGGCATGTCACCGAATCGCAAGATGTTCGGCGCGATGTTGCCGGGCGTCGATCATCTCCCGCACACACACAACCTGCAGCACAATGCATTCTCCCGCGGCTTACCGAAATGGGGTGCGCACCTGGCCGATGAGCTTGAGAGCATCGTTGCGCTGCACGATCCCTCCAATATTGCGGCAGTTATCGTTGAGCCGATCTCGGGATCGGCCGGCGTGCTGCTACCGCCGGAGGGTTACCTGAAACGCGTGCGTGAAATTTGCGACAAGCACGGCATCCTGCTGATATTCGATGAGGTCATCACGGCATTCGGCCGCACCGGCGACGCCTTTGGCTCCACGGTGTTCGGCGTCACTCCGGACCTGATGACCTGCGCCAAGGGGCTGACCAGCGGTACCGTGCCGATGGGCGCCGTGCTGGCGAAAGGCAAGGTCTATGACGCGTTCATGACCGGTCCGGAGGGCGCGATCGAGTTCTTCCATGGTTATACCTATTCGGGGCATCCGCTGGCCGCTGCCGCCGGCTGCGCGACGCTCGACGTGTATACCTCGGAGGGCATGTTCGACAATGCCCGCGCGATGGGCGAGCTGCTGGCGGATGGACTGCACAGCCTGAAGGGCGAGCCGAACGTCATTGATGTGCGCAACTTCGGCCTGCTGGGCGCTGTAGAGCTCACACCAATCGAGGGCAAGCCAACGGCGCGTGCCATGCAGATTTTCCGCGAATGCTACGACAAGGGCGTCATCGTTCGGACGACTGGCGACACGCTGGCGTTTTCACCTCCCCTCATCATTGACGCCAAGCAGATCGATACGGTCGTTGAAACCGTGCGTCATGCGCTGCGTAATAACCAGGCAACCTAAGGCAACAGGATAAACCTCATGGCACAGAAAGCCTCCGCGCTGAACGCAATTCGCCAGGTACCAAACTGGATAAACGGCCGGGCCGTCACATCAGATTCCGGGCGCACCGGCGATGTTTTCGATTCGGCAACCGGCAAGCGTTGCGCGACCGTTACGATGTCGACTCCCGACGATGTCGCTGCAGCGGTCGCCGCCGCCCAGGCAGCGTTCCAGGGCTGGTCACAGACCCCCGTGATGCGACGCGCCCAGGTGATGTTCCGCCTGAAGACGCTTATCGAACGCGACCGTGACGAGATCGCGGCATTGATAACAGAAGAGCATGGCAAGGTGCTGCACGATGCGCAGGGTTCCATTCAGCGCGGCCTTGAAGTTGTCGAGTTTGCCTGCGGCATTCCGCATCTGCAGAAAGGTGAGTTTTCGCCGCAGGTCGGTACCGGCGTCGATACCTATTCGCTGCGCCAGCCGCTCGGCGTTTGTGTCGGCATTACGCCGTTCAATTTCCCGGCGATGGTGCCGCTCTGGATGTTTCCGCTGGCAATTGCCTGCGGCAATTCCTTCATCCTGAAGCCGAGCGAGAAAGATCCGGGCTGTTCGTTGAAATGGGCCGAGTTGCTTACCGAAGCGGGCTTGCCGGACGGCGTGTTCAACGTTGTGCAGGGCGACCACGTAGCGGTCAACGCGCTGTTAACGGCTCCCGACGTTGCCGCCGTCAGTTTTGTCGGCTCAACGCCGGTAGCTGAACACGTGTACCGCACGGCGTCCGAGCATGGCAAGCGCGTGCAGGCACTCGGTGGTGCCAAGAACCACCTGGTCGTACTGCCGGATGCGGATATGGAGCAGGCGGCCGATGCGCTCCTCGGCGCGGCCTATGGCTCCGCCGGCGAACGCTGTATGGCGATTTCCGCGGTCGTCACCGTCGGCGACGCGGCAGAGCCTCTGCTGGCCGCGCTGAAGCCGCGCATCGAGGCCCTGAAGGTTGGTCCGGGCACGGACAATAACAATGACATGGGGCCGCTGATCACCGCCGAGCATCGCGACAAAGTGCGCTCCTACATTGATATTGGCGTTGAAGAGGGTGCCACCATCGTGGTGGACGGCCGCGACCATGCGATCACGAAGAGCGACGGTTATTTCCTCGGGCCAACGCTGTTCGACAATGCGACAGCCGACATGCGCATTTACCAGGAAGAAATTTTTGGTCCGGTGCTGACCATGGTGCGGACCGAGAGTTTCGATGAAGCCATCAAGCTGATTAATGCTCACGAGTATGGCAACGGCACCTCCATTTTCACGCGCGACGGTGATGCGGCACGCGAGTTCGTTACCAGCATCGAGGTCGGCATGGTCGGCATCAACGTGCCGATCCCGGTGCCGCTGGCATTTCACAGCTTCGGCGGCTGGAAGCGCTCCTTGTTCGGCGACAGTTCGATCTATGGCACCGAAGGCGTGCGTTTTTACACGCGCCTGAAGACGGTCACCTCGCGTTGGCCGACCGGCATCCGGGCCGGCGCGGAATTCTCGATGCCGACAATGTAAATGGCCGGACGTCGCAGATGACTGCCAAGCGCTTGCGCCACTGCCTTGAATCCGGGCATTTCGCAGTCACCGCGGAACTCACGCCACCGCGCGGCGCCGAACTGGCATCGCTGACCGAAGCCGCGGTGCTGCTGAAGCCTGCGGTTACGGCCGTGAACCTGACCGACGGCGCCGGCGCCCGCGTGCGCATGGCCAGCCTGGCTGCGGCGATCCACCTGCAGCAGCAGGGCATAGAGACCATTCTGCAAATTACCTGTCGCGACAGAAACCGCATCGCGATCCAGAGCGATCTGCTCGGCGCCGCCGCTTTCGGCATCGAGAACGTGCTTGCGATCACCGGCGACAGTGTGCAGGCCGGTGACGACGCCACGCCGGTGTTCGACTACAACTCGCGCACGCTCCTCGAGGCGATCACGGCACTGAGCCGCGATGGTACGACGTCGGCAGGCGGGCAGTTAACAACGAAGCCGCACTTCTTTTGCGGCACGGCGGACATGCCGTTCGCGGTACCTGATGACTGGCAGCCCGAGACGCTGCTGGCAAAAGAGCGCGCCGGTGCGCGTTTCGTGCAAACCCAGTACTGCTTTGACATGGACCTGTTACGACACTACATGGCGAAGCTCGCGGAACACGGCCTGACAGACAAGCTGTATTTCCTGATCGGCCTCGGGCCGCTGCGCTCGGCGGACGGAGCGCGCTGGATGCGCGATCAGCTGCACGGAACCGTCATGCCCGACGGCATCATCCGCCGGATGGCAGCAGCGCGCGATCCGCACGAGGAGGGCGTCGAGATTTGTGCCGAGCTGATGCAGCAGGCGCGTGAGATTCCCGGCGTCGCCGGTGTCCACCTGATGGCACCCGGTCATCACCAGGCGATCGTCGCGGCGGTGCGGCTGGCGGGACTGATGTAGCCGCGCCGCGCATGCGCAGCAGGTGGTATATTGTGCCGGCAATTGCAGCCGCCATCCTGAAGGAAAAATGGAAATTACTGGTGAATACCGCTTCGCGGCCGATCGCGAGCGCGTCTGGGAAGCACTTAACGATCCCCATATGCTGCAGACCTGTGTACCCGGCTGCGAGGGCATCGAAAAAACCTCCGATACCAAAATGCAGGCCCGCATCCTGGCCGTGATCGGGCCGGTCAGGGCCCGCTTCGATACGCAGCTGAAGCTGGCCGACCTGCAGCCGCCGCAGAGCTATGCGCTGATCGGCGAGGCCAGGGCCGGCGCGACCGGCTTCGGACGTGGCCGCGCCGACATCGAACTAAAGAAAGACGGCGGCGAAACCGTGTTGCGCTACCACGCCGACTTCAAGGTCGGCGGCGAGCTGGTGCAGTTGGGATCGCGACAGGTGTTGCGCGCAATGCGCGCGGCCGCCGACGAGTTCTTCGGCAACCTCGGCCGCGAACTGCAGGGCGGCAGCCTGCCGTCGCGGGTGGCAAGGGCCGGCGGCGCCGTGCGCGGTCGCTCGCTCGCGATTGCGATTTCCGTTGCGCTGCTTGTGATGTTGCTGGTCGGGTTCCTGTTGCGCTGAGCAGCGCCGGAAGCTTGTCAGTTGCGGCACTCGCCCAAAGGTTAAGAATGTACGAGGATTTACAAGCAGAACTCGTCGTAGCGACACGCACGCTGCGCTTTGCAGCGATGCAGCGCACTGCAGGCGCCGAGAGTCCTGATTTCGGTCAACGGTGTCTCAGCAGATGAATATTCGTCAGCTCCTTACGGCTTTCGATCAATGGCGTGAACAGCAGCGCCCGCTGGTGCTGGCAACCGTTTATGAAACCGCAGGCTCAACCTACAGCAAGGCCGGCGCGCAAATGCTGATCGACGATGAGGGCAACTTCCAGGGCATGCTGTCGGGCGGATGCCTCGAGGGCGATCTTGCCGAGCGCGCGGCGGCGGTACTCAGCACGGGTCGCGCGCAGGCCGTTACCTTCGATCTCGGCAGTAATGACGACAGCCTGTGGGGTCTTGGTGTTGGTTGCGACGGCCTGATGCGCGTCTTCCTGCAACCACTACTGGAGGCGCAGCGCTACGAACCGTTCGCAGCAACGGCGCAAATCTATTCCGGCGCGAGCCGCGGCGCATTGGCGACCGTGATTCGCAGCGAGCACCCGGCCGTGGCTGCCGGCGCAACGCTGCTGCGCGCGCCGGACGATGGTCTGCAAGCCAACGGCATGCCGCCTGCGCTGACGGATGTGCTGGCGCCGATCCTCGCGAGGGCTATGGCAAATGGTGAAACTGCGATGTTGCGCGATGGCTGGGATGGCCAGGACGTGGATGTGCTGATCGCCAGCATTGCACCGACGCCACGGGTCCTTATCCTAGGCGGCGGACCTGATGCGCAGCCGATGGTGCGGCTGATTGCCGAGCTGGGCTGGCGCGTCACGGTGCAGGATCATCGTCCGGCGTACATCGAAAACGGTGACTTTCGCGACGCTGAACAGGCCTTCAGCGTGCCCGCCTGCACCCTGACAACGGTCATTGATCTGCAACAGTTCGATGCCGCAGTGATCATGAGTCACCACCTCGTTACGGATCGCATCTATCTTGAATTGCTGGCGCAAACCGGGATTCCGTACATTGGCCTGCTTGGGCCGCCGGCGCGCCGACAGCGCCTGATGATGGAACTCGGCGAGCTTGGTGCAGCCTTGCAGGACAGGGTTCACGGTCCGGCCGGGCTCGACATAGGGGGTCGCGGGCCCGCGTCGATTGCCGTTTCAATCGTTGCCGAGATGCATCAGCAATTGATGGCTGCAGCGCGCAACCGCTGAGTCAACTCAGCGCCTGGCAGAGACCGTGCCGGGCAAGTAAATATTGATGATCATTTCGGCCAGCTTCTCGACGTTCTTCGGATCGTCAATATCCAGGCCGCTCGAGCCTTTGAGTTCGGGGCTCAGTGCCAGCAACGCGCCGGCAGATACGCGAATCATGTTGAACAACAGCGCGGGATCACCCTGCGGCGCAATGCCGCTGGCCTGCAGCTGCTGCAGGTCGGCGGAGGCGACGTCGAACAACGGCTTCATGTATTTTTCGATAAGCCAGTCAAGCCGCGGATTGCTGTGGCTCGATTCCTGGAACAGCACTTTGTGCAGTGCCGGATTATCCGCCGCGTAGTGTACGTAGGCGCGAATCATCGCCGCCATGCGCTCGCGCGGGGCGTCTTCTGCCGTCTCTTCCTGCACGGTTAGCAACAAACGAATGAAACGCGAGAACACGCGTTCGGCAGCCGCTTTCCAGAGCAGTTCCTTGTTTTTGAAATGGTAAGTGATCAGCGGATGGTGCACGCCGGCGCGCTCTGCGATATCGCGCGTCGATGTTCCCTGGAAGCCGTTTTCCGCAAACGCAAGCAATGCTGCATCAAGCAGCTTGCGTTGCGTAAACAGGCTGCGCTGCTGCTGGCGGCGCGGGCTTTTTGCGGGCTTCTTCTTGCCGTCGCCGGTCACTTCACTGTGCCTCAGGGCTGTTGCGGAAAGGCTAAGAGTATAAGGATCGCCGCCGTGGGTCCACTTTGGTAAATTTTAGCGAACGGGCCGCCAGCGGCAGCTGGCAAGGCCCCCGCAGACCGGCCTATTGCAGATTGAATGACATGCGGATCGCGACGCGCTTGGACACCGGTCGACCGTTCTCTATAACCGGTTCAAAACGCCATTGCGCGACTGCCTCGCTGGCCGCGTCGTCGAAAATCGTACCCGGCAGTGAGTCAACGATCTCGATTTCCGAGACACTCCCGTCTGCCGAGACCGTGAACGCAACGTCAACCCAGCCCGACACGTTGCGTCGTTGCGCGCTGCGCGGGTAGCGCGGTGCAACGTAATTGCTGCGGGTCAGCTGGCTGATCGCAACCTGTTCGATCCGGCCAGGGGCTGCAGCGGCCGGGCGGGCAGCCGAAGCCTGGGGTGCGGCAGCCGGCGGTGTATCAACTTGCGGTGTATCCGCCTGCGGGACCGCGACTTTTGTCACCGCTCGCGATGCCGGCAGCGGCGCCGGCTGTTGTGTAGCCGACTCGGCCGGCGGTACCGTTGAGCCTGCCGCCGCTTGTGCAGGCAGCGGCTCGCTGCCGTCTGCAACGCTCGCATCATTACCCGTGCCGGCGGTCGCCGGAGCGTTCGTGGCTCTGGTTGACGGAGCCGGCAGAGGCTCGCCGCCGTCTGCGTCGCTAGTGCCATTGCCCGTGCCGGCAGCCGCCGGAGCGTTCGTAGCGCTGGCCGCCGGCGCCGGGACCTTGTTGGTCAGCGTGGCGGTCGACGGGCCGCGCCGGACCTCAGTGGCCGCGTCCCGCGTCGCGATGTCCTGGGTGGCGGACTGGCGCACGACCGCCGCGCGGCGGCTTGCCTCGGACTGCAACTGCAGGGATTTCTGCAATGCCTGTTCGGTCGCCTGCAGTTCAAGGCTGCCCGGATCTAGCTCCCTCGCGTCATTCAATAAGGTTGCGGCAGTGTCGAAATTGCCCTGGTCGATTGCGGCGCGCGCATTCAGCACGAGCTTGCTCGCAACGATCAGCAAGCCCTGTTTGGCCGCCGTGTTACCCGGCGCGTTGTTGGCGGCAAGCGCAAAGAAATACCGGGCATTGTCATTCGACGGAGCCGTTAGCTGGCCGCTGGCGAGCCGCGCGTTCGCGAGTGCCAATACGTCGTCGACGCGCTGCGCACTGCGTGCCGCACTGAGGTCGCTGTTTAGCTGACTAATTATTTCGGGGTTAGCGCCGGGGATTTTGGCGGCATCGGCGAGGCCACGTGTTGCGTCTTCAAAGCGATTACCACGCAGCGCAGCGCGCACTTCGTCGAGTGTGGCGCTCAGCAATTGCTGGTTGCGCTGCGCGCTCAGAAAAGCAAGACGGGCGTTATCCGGGTCGGCCTGCGAAATCATCTGCAAGGCGGCGTCGACGTCGGCCATGCGGTTTTGCAGCATCGCAGCTTCCGCCATACCCAGAACCTGATCAACCAGTGCTGCGAGTTCGTCGCGTACGATGACATTGTCGGGCGCCGCCAGGCGCGCCTCCATGTACCACTCCAGCGCGTTGTCGCCGGCAGGTGCCAGCAGCCGTCCGGTATCACGGGCAAAGCGCGCGTTATCCAGCAGGCTGAGGTACGGCTCTTCCGC
This sequence comes from uncultured Gammaproteobacteria bacterium, assembly GCA_963800915.1. Taxonomy (GTDB): domain Bacteria; phylum Pseudomonadota; class Gammaproteobacteria; order Steroidobacterales; family Woeseiaceae; genus Woeseia. The sequence goes on along the minus strand of CAWDCR010000005.1, from coordinate 119,982 downwards.
AGCCGGTGTAGGTGATGAACCTGCCTCAGACGTTGTCGGCGGCGGCACGATTGCCTGGTCGGCCGTCTGTTCAGGGTTGTCGTCCTCACTGCCCGAGAGGAAATACCAGCCGCCAACGGCGATCAATATCGCTGCCGCGACCGCAAGCGGCATCAGCGGGAGTTTCCGTGGTTCGGCTTCGTCGAGCGCGTCAAGTGCCAGCGATTCCGGCGGCGGCACCTGGAAGGTGTCGGTGCGCGCCAGCGTATCGATCTGCGCGTCCAGCACCGGTTCAATTCTTACGGCGGGTCCGGCGGCGGGCTTTGCCGGTGCCGCGGGAGGCGTCGGGGGTGCCGGCGGCGCCGGGGATGCCGCAGCCGCCGCGGGCTTCGCTGGCTGCGGCGGCGGGGCTGCCGGGGTCTTTTCGGGTTGCTCTGCCGCGCGTTTTGCGAATACTGCGTCCGGCGCATCCAGGTGATATTTGACGGATGCCTCGATGGCCAGCCGTGCGCGTCCCGGCGATACCGGCTTCAGCAGGAAGCGGTAAACCTGCCCCTGGTTGATCAGTTCCATCAGCGACTCGCCGTCATCGCGACGACCAGCCACGATGGCAACAAGGCGCGGCGCGTGGGTGCGGAGTCGCTGCGTCAGCAACGCGACTTTCTTGCCGGCAAGCGCGGCATCGGTAACCAGCACACCAACCTTGTGGCGCGCTGTTATTTCCTCGGCCTGCTGCGCGGTAATTGCGTGATGCACATGGTGCAGGCCGCGCGCGCAGGAACGTATCGTGTCAATGAACTCCTCGTCCTTGGACAGCACCAGCACGTCGACACTGCGCTCGCGCGAATTCGGGTTTGCTCTTGCCGCGTTCAGCGCGCGCATGCTGCCGGTTGCGTCGGTTATCACCGAGGCGCCGTTGTCCATCGTTTCCATGATGATGTGTTCGCCGGTGTCGCCGAGATTCTCGGCGCGCAGGCGTGACTGGGTATCCGACAGCGATGATCGTGCTGCTACGTTGTCGTTCGCGGATTCTGAGATCGTCATCATGCGCACGCGCCGCGCCGCGTTTTCGACGATTTTCAGCAAGGCATCCGGTTGCACGGCGCCGCGCACAATCTGGAACACTTCCTGTTCACCGACCAGCGCCTCCAGGTCTCCTCCGTCGCGCTCGCCGGCCAGCAGGATGCCGACGGTATCCGGTGAGCGTTTCTTCGCTTCGCGCAATGCTTCGAGACCGCTCATGCCCGGCAGGTCCTGCGCCGATACGATGATATGTATCGGCGTTTCGCCAAGCGTCGTCAGCGCCTCGCTGCCGGTGGTAGCGAAATGCACCGCGTACTGGTCGGTAAAACCGGCGCCGAGGGCATCCAGCGTACTTTGCTGGCTGTGCAGCAACAGTACCTGTGTCTTGAAGTGCTCCAACGCCACGCTCAACCTCCGCGAGAATTATGTCCAATCAGGAAAGGGCGTTTCCGAGAGGGGAGTATAGGCATGCGGATGACAGGCTGTGCTGATTGGGGCTTGGCAGCGCCCGAATCTGTGACGGACAGCACAGTGATTTGCGGCGCAGTTCACAGTTGCCGGGACGGGCCCTAAAGTTTCAAATGATTGCGTATTGGCAGGCGCCGGGACACCCGCAAGTCTGCAGGCCTGCCCGCCGTCGGCGTTGGCCTTACGCAGCCTGGCCGCGACTCCGGATTTCATCGCTGAGTGCTGCAATCACATCGTCGGCCGACATCACTGTCTGGTGCTTGGAACCCAGCCGGCGCAGCGCCACGGTTTGTTCATCGACCTCGCGCTGGCCGACTGCCAGCAGTACCGGCACCTTCGCCACGCTGTGTTCCCGAACTTTGTAGGAAATTTTTTCATTGCGCAGGTCGGCATCGGCATTGATACCCGCTTTGCGCAACCGGCCAACAAGATCAAGCGCATAGTCATCGGCGTCCGAGGTAATGGTCAGCACCTTGGCCTGGGTCGGCGCAAGCCACAGCGGCAGGTTGCCGGCATGGTGTTCGATCAAAATGCCGATAAAGCGTTCGAGGGAGCCGAACATCGCGCGATGCAGCAGCACCGGCGTGTGCTTCTGGCCGTCCTCGGCAATATAGGTGGCGCCCAGCCGCGACGGCAGGTTCAGGTCGACCTGCAGAGTGCCACACTGCCAGTCACGACCGATCGCATCGCGCAGCACGAATTCCAGTTTCGGCCCGTAGAATGCGCCTTCACCCGGGTTGTAGCTGTATTCAAGGCCGGAAGCTTCCAGCGCGTTTTTCAACGCCTTCTCCGCTTCGTCCCAGACGTCGTCGGCACCGACGCGGACTTCCGGACGATCCGCAAACTTGATGATTACGTCCGCAAAACCGAAGTCACGATAAATGCCGAGGATCAGTTCGCAGACCGCGATCGATTCGGCGGTAATCTGTTCCGGTGTGCAGAAGATGTGCGCGTCGTCCTGGGTAAACGCACGCACACGCAGCATGCCGTGCAGCGCGCCGGACGGTTCGTAACGGTGCACCTTGCCGAACTCCGCCAGCCGATACGGCAGATCGCGATAACTCGTGATGCCTTGCTTGAAGACCTGCACGTGGCCCGGACAGTTCATCGGTTTGATGGCGTAGTGGCGGCCATCTTCGGTTTCGGTGGTGTACATGTGTTCGCCGAAGGATTCCCAGTGCCCCGAGGCCTCCCACAGGCTGCGGTCCATCAATTCGGGCGTGTTCACTTCCTGGTAGCCGGCCTCGTTCTGCCGTTGCCGCATGTAATTGATCAGGTTCTGGAACAGGCCCCAGCCTTTCGGATGCCAGAACACCGCACCCGGCGCTTCTTCCTGGAAATGGAACAGGTCCATCAGGCGCCCGAGCCGGCGGTGATCGCGTTTTTCCGCTTCTTCCAGCTGTGTCAGGTAGTTGCGCAGCTGTTTCGGGTTGGCCCATGCCGTGCCGTAAATGCGCTGCAGCATTGCGTTTTTGGCATCGCCGCGCCAGTACGCGCCGGAGACGCGCAGCAGCTTGAATGCCTTGCCGAGTTTGCCGGTGGAGGGCAAGTGCGGGCCGCGGCACAGATCGACGAATGCGCCCTGCCGGTACAGGGTCAGCGCCTCACTGGCCGGTATGTCTTCAATGATTTTCGCCTTGTACTCTTCACCCATCTCGCGGAACAGGGTCACGGCGTCATTGCGCTGCCACACCTCGCGACTGATGGTTTCGTTGCGCTCAACGATCTGCTGCATGCGCGCTTCGATCTTCTCGAGGTCGTCGGGAGTAAACGGCTCTTCGCGCGCGAAATCGTAGTAGAAGCCGTTCTCGATAGCGGGGCCGATCGTCACCTGGGTGTCGGGCCAGAGCTCTTTGACCGCCTCCGCCAACACGTGGGCGGCGTCGTGCCGCAGCAGTTCCAGGCCGTCGTCACAGTCGCGTGTAACGATCTCGATTGCCGCGTCCTGCTCGATCTCGCGATTGAGGTCCCACAGCTCGCCGTTGACCCGGACTGCAAGCGCATCACGCGCCAGATTTTTCGAGATCGAGTCTGCGATAGCCGCGCCCGTTACGGCGCCGGGGTAGTCGCGCTTAGCGCCGTCGGGAAGTCGAATAACTGGCATGGGAGCTGTCTGCAAAAAAGGTCAAAAACGAAGCGCGCTATTGTACCCGAATCGGCGCCGCTGGCTAATCCGGCCACTGGCACGCTTCATGTACACTGCGCACATGAACCGAGTAATTCACGTATGAGCAGGGCGCCGCTCAGTCGCCCATTCCCGCCCCCGGCACATGATCACGGGAGCTGCGTTGCCGATGCGCTCACGACGGCGGAGGCTTTGTGCCGCCAGCGCGGGCTGCGCTTCACCGCGATCAGGCGCCGCGTGCTTGAACTGGTCTGGGACAGCCACAAGCCGATCGGCGCTTACGATATCCTCGATGCGCTGAACCGGGACGGCAAGAAAGCGGCCCCGCCGACCGTCTACCGCGCGCTGGAATTCCTTATTGAAGCCGATCTCGTGCACCGTCTCGATTCGCTGAACGCGTTCGTTGGCTGCGCGGCTCCGTCCAGTTCGCACACCGGTCAGTTCCTGATTTGTCGCGGCTGCCACAGCGTCGCGGAGCTCGACGATGCGGATATCGATGACCTCGTCCGCGAGAAAGCCGGCCGCCTGGGATTCTCGGCAATCCATCAAATGCTCGAAATCCAGGGACTGTGCCGGGTTTGTCGCGACGCTGAGGCCCGGCCAGTCGCCTGAATCGTTGCTGGTTCTGTCGCCCGGCCCGCCGGATCCCTGGCGAAAAATCGCCCGGCAGCGCGCCGGCGGCGATGATTGACGTACAATCCTGCCCCTTCGACGACCACCCGGCCGAGATATGACGAGCGAAACCCCCAAAGATTTCATACGCCAGATCATTGCGAGCGACCTCGCGGATGGTAAACACGGCGGCAAGGTCGTAACCCGCTTTCCGCCGGAGCCGAATGGCTTTTTGCACATCGGCCACGCGAAATCGATTTGCCTGAATTTCGGTGTCGCGGCAGAAAATTCCGGAACCACGTTTCTGCGCTTTGACGACACCAATCCAGGCAAGGAACGCCAGGAGTATGTCGACGCGATTATGGCGGATGTGCGCTGGCTCGGTTTCGATTGGGCTGAGAACCTGACCCATGCGTCGGATTACTTCGACAAACTGTACGCGGCCGCCGAACAGCTCATCGAGCAAGACGACGCCTACGTCGACAGCCTTAGCGCAGAGCAGATACGCGAGTTTCGGGGCACGCTGACAGCGCCCGGCAAGGACAGCCCGCACCGCGGCCGCAGCGTTGCAGAAAATCTCGACCTGTTCCGCCGCATGCGCGATGGCGAGTTTGCTGATGGCGAGCACGTACTGCGTGCGAAAATCGACATGGCTTCGCCCAACATCAATCTGCGCGACCCGACGCTGTACCGGATTCGCAAACAGAGCCATCAGCGCTGCGGCGACAAGTGGTGCATCTACCCGATGTACGATTTCGCGCACGGCCTGTCCGATGCGTTCGAGGGCATCACGCATTCGCTGTGCACGCTCGAGTTCGAGGATCATCGACCACTCTACGAATGGTTTCTCGACAGGTTGCAGCCGCCGCACCGGCCGCAACAGATCGAGTTTTCGCGGCTGAACCTCGCGTACGCGCTAACCAGCAAACGCAAGCTGAACCAGCTGGTGGAAGAAGGCGTTGTCGAGGGCTGGGACGATCCGCGCATGGCGACAATCGCCGGCATGCGGCGGCGCGGCTATCCGCCGGAAGCCATCCGCGATTTCATCAAGCGCGTTGGTGTGACCAAGAAAGAAAACCTGATCGAAATGGCATTACTCGAAAACAGTATTCGTGAACAGCTGGGCGAGGTTGCGGAGCGCCGCATGGCCGTGTTGAAGCCGCTCAAGGTCGTGCTGACTGACTACGACGACGATCGCGAAGAACAGCTGGAGGCGATGAACCATCCGAACAGGCCCGAAATGGGTACGCGCACGGTACCGTTTTGCCGCGAGATATTTATCGAGCAGGACGATTTCATGGAAGATGCGCCGCGCAAGTTTTTTCGCTTAAAGCCTGGCGGCGAAGTGCGCTTGCGGGCTGCGTACATTATTCGCTGCGACGAAGTCATCAAGAACGAGCAGGGCGAGGTGGTGGAACTGCGCTGCAGCCACGATCCGGATACGCGCAGTGGCACCGGCACCAGCGAACGCAAGGTCAAGGGCACGATTCACTGGGTCTCGGCGCGTCACGCGGTGGCAGCAGAAGTTCGTTTATACGATCGCCTGTTCAATGACCCGGAGCCGGCGGCGGCAGACGATGTGCACAGCGTTTTGAATCCGGATTCACTGGAGGTGGTCAGTGCCCGGCTGGAGCCGGCGCTGGCGGCGGCGCAGTCCGGTGCGGCCTGCCAGTTCGAGCGACTCGGTTATTTTTGTGCGGACGCCATCGATCACAAGACTGCGCGACCCGTATTCAACCGGATCGTCACGCTGCGCGACGGTTGGGCGAAACTCGAGAAGCAGGCGCTCGCCGGCAAGTAATCAGCCGGCGGCCTGCTCTGCTGGCCGGTCGTACACAATAATCGGCGCGCCGCGCTCCGTGCCGAGACCCTCAGCGGCGCTGCCCTCGGCGCGCGCGATTTCGAGCACACCGAAGGAGTTGATCAGCGCCAGGTAGCTGCCCGGCGCAGCGCGCCCGTAGGTCGCCTGCAGCCGCAGATGCTTGCCGGCGAAATGCACGTCGGCATTTTGCATGGCGGCAATCATGGACTGCTCGATGTTGCTGATCAGGTTGCCGAAAGCGTCAACGGTCACGATGACGCCGACGACTTTGTCGCGGCTTACCTGCGGTTCTTCGAGCCAGCCCGGCACCCAGTCGCTGACCTCCTCGCCGAGGTCCTGGGCGACGGCACGGCCCGCGGCGATTTCTGCCGCGAGCGGCGCAAATATATCTCGTCCATGAAACGTGGCGCTTGGCGCCGCGACACCAAGAGTCGCGAGGCGCTCCAGGCGCAGTCGCCATACCTTGTCCGCCTGCGGTAGCAGCGGTGCGAGCAGCCCGTTGTCCGGCGCGATGAACAGCTGACCGGACATGCTGGCCAACAGAATATCGCGCTCAGTACCGACGCCCGGATCCACAATACCAAGGTGCACGGTGCCGGTCGGAAAGTACGGCCAGGCGCGGCTCATCCAGAAGCCCGCCTCGGGGGGCCAGTGTGCCGGCACCTCGTGCGTAACATCGATAACCAGCGCATCGCGAAAGCGGCTGGCGATGACACCTTTCATGACACCGACGAACGGGCCGCGATGGCCGAAGTCCGTGGTAATCGTAATAACGCCGGAGGGTTTGAAGGTATTCATTACATGCTCGCCCGCAGCTTGCCGACCCCCATGATACCCGATGCCGTTGGTCAGGCGCTGGCGCCTGCGGTGCCGACACGTCCCTTGCGGTACAGGGCGCGCGCCCAATAAACGAAGGCGGTATCGATCGCCGCAATCACCAGTTTAAGAACATACTTCGCTGCGCCAAGCGCCAGCGCGGTTTGCAAATCGACGATGCCCCACCAGGCGACCAGCGAGTAGATGGCCGTATCGACGAGCTGCGAACCCATCGTTGAGAGATTGTTACGCAGCCACAGCCAGCGCTCACCGGTGATCCGCCGGATGCGATGAAATGCCCAGACGTCAAAGTGCTGACTTACGTAGTACGCGAGCAACGAACCGAAAACGAAGCGCGGTGTGAAATTGACAATCGTTGCAAACGCGTCGTGGATGTCCGAGGAAAACTGCGCAGACTCAGGCCGGCTGCTGGGCTGGTAGAGCAGTGCCAGACTCATCATGACCAGCACGATGACGCTGACCGCAAAGCCCATGCGCACGGCCTTGTTGGCCTCGGCGCGCCCGTAGTTTTCGCTAAGCACGTCGGTTGCAAAGAAGATGCCGGAATAAAAGATGACGCCAAGGCTGGTTTGCAGGCCGAAGATCTCGGTGAGTTTCGGGCCCTGCAGATTGGCGAGGATAATGGCGACGGCAATCGCGACCTGCAGGCCTGCCTTGCCGAAGAAGCGGTACAACAATACCGTGAAGCTCAGATCCACGCCCAGCGTGACGAGCCACAACAGCTCCTGCTGTGCGCCGAAAAATTGCACAAGGGATTCAGGAAACATACCGGCTGCCTGGCGCCTGTGAGCGCCGCTTTGCGCTAGCCAGGCTTGCGCCAGCCGACCGAGGCCAGGCGATCGAGGTGATAGTCCGCATCGCCAAACAGGATTTCGATCGCGGTCAGGCGCTTGAAATAATGCGCAATGTCGAGTTCCCAGGTGACGCCCATTCCGCCGTGCAGCTGTACGGCCTCCTGCGCGACTTTGCGGCCGCGTGTGCCGATCATGTATTTCAGTTCGCTGACCGCCTTGGCAGATTCGGCACTGTTATCGCCGTGCAGCATCACCGCGCGCAGCAACAAGGAGCGCGTTAATTCACAAGCCATCAGGGTATCGACCATGCGGTGCTGCAGCGCCTGAAAGGTGCCGATCGGTACGCCAAACTGTACCCGCTGTTTGGAATAGTCCACCGTCTTGTCATGCATCGTTCGCATGATGCCGACGGCCTCAGCAGCAACGGCAAGCGTGGCATCTCGCAGCACGTCCGACAGCGTTGCGTGTGCCTTGCCAGCCTCGCCGAGCAGGTCGGTGGCAGCTGCCTTGACCTTGGTGAAGGTGATTTCTGCCGCGCTTTGGCCGTCGACGGTCTTGTATGCCTGCCGAGAAACGCCCTGTGCGTTCGCATCGATTGCAAACAGGCTGATGCCATCGTGATCCTGCTGCGCGCCTGCAGTACGTGCGGGAACGATCAGCACTTGCGCATTACCGCCATTTAATACGAACGCTTTCTTGCCGCTGATTTGCCAGCCCTTGCCGCTTTTCGTAGCGGTGGTCGCAATGTCGCTGAAGTTGTAACGGCTTTGCGGTTCGGCGAATGCGAGCGCGGCCTGCGTGCTGCCTGCAATGATGCCTGTCAGCCAGCGCGCTTTTTGTTCCGCCGTGGCCACCCGTTTCAGAACGCCGCCGGCAAGCACGACGTTGGCAAGGAACGGTTCGACAACCAGGCCGCGGCCAAACTGTTCCATGATCAGCATCAGTTCGACGGCGCCGCCGTCGAAGCCGCCATCAGCCTCGTCAAACAGCATCGCGGTCCAGCCCAGCTCTGCGAAATTCTGCCAGGTCGCCTCGTTGAAAGCGGCATCGCCTTCAACCGTCTTCATGCGTTTTTCGAAGCTGTAATCGTTATCAATAAAGCGCGTGACGCTGTCGGCAAGCATTGCCTGTTCGTCAGTGATTGAAAAATCCATGGTTTGCCTGTCCGCCTCAGAGCCCAAGCACGTGCTTGGACACAATATTTTTCTGAATTTCGTTGGAGCCGCCGTAGATCGACGCCTTGCGATTATTGAAATAGCGCAAAGACGTCCGCGTTTCGTTGCCAAAACCGACGCGTTCATCGACCGCGAAGTCCGGCTCATACTGCTGCGGAATGTACGGCAGCGCGTAGTAGCCGGCCGCTTCGAGGAACAGCGTGTCCAGTTCCTGCTGAATTTCGCTACCGCGAATTTTCAGGATTGATGACTCGGGGCCGGGTGCCTTGCCGACGGCGACGGCCGCCAGGGTGCGCAACTCGGTGAACTCGAGCGCGTGCAGCTCGACCTGCAGGGCGGCCAGTTTTCTGGCGAAGTTCGCATCGTCGATCAGCGGGGCAGCGCCATGCACCGCTTGCGTCGCTTTTTCGCGCAAGCGGGTGAGCCGGTACTTCGAGCGCGCGACACCGGCGATATTGGTTCGCTCGTGCTGCAGCAATACCTTGCCGTAAGTCCAGCCTTTGCCTTCCTCGCCGACCAGGTTCCCGACAGGGACCCGGACGTTCTCGAAGTGCACTTCGTTGACTTCGTGTTCGCCCTCGATGGTGATGATCGGCTTGACCGAAACGCCCGGCGTTGCCATATCGATTAACAGGAAGCTGATGCCTTCCTGGCGCCGTGCCACATCGGTAGAGGTTCGTACGAGGCAGAAAATCCAGTCTGCATGCTGGCCCAGAGTCGTCCAGGTTTTCGTGCCGTCAACGACGAACTGATCGCCATCGCGCACTGCACGCATTTTCAGCGATGCGAGGTCGGATCCCGAACCGGGCTCCGAATAACCCTGGCACCACCAGACATTGCTTTCCAGGATGTCGGGCAGGAAACGCTGTCGCTGTGCGTCGTTGCCAAAGGTATAGATAACCGGAGCGACCATCTTGACGCCGAATGGCACCATGTCCGGTGCATTCGCGGTTGCGATTTCATTGGCAAAAATATGCTGCTGAACCGGTGACCAGCCCGTGCCGCCGTACTGCACCGGCCAGTTGATCGCTGCCCAGCCCTGCTTGAACAGGATTTTTTGCCAGCGGATGTAGTCGTCGCGGCTTAGCGTCACGCCATTGTTCAGTTTCTCGCGGATGTCGGCGGGGTACTTGTCGCGGAAGAAGCTGCGCACTTCCTCTTGAAACGCCAGTTCCTTGTCGGTCAGGTTTACGTGCATGGCAACTCCGCTTTGGCAGTTCGAAAAATCAATGAGTCGGGCATGCGCCGCGCCCCGCAGTGCCGGCGCGGCCGGCCGCGCTGCTGTTGTGCCCTGGGCGATGCCTCGCAGCGCGCAGTATATCGGCACATGTTGCAACGCACAACCGAGGTGATCGCGGGCAAACTATTGAGCTAATTGGATAATGTATTGCGCGGACAGACGCCGCAGACAGTGAGGGCGCAGCGCCGGAGACCGTGCACAGCGCATTAGCCAGTGCACCAGCGGGCCGGGGACACACGCAGCCGGCGCGCCAGACCGGCGCGGGACCGCGCCGCTTATCAGGGTAGCGCTATTCGTGCAGAATACCGCCATGACTTCGAAAACCGCTCCCCTGGAAACGCCGGTCCGGCTCGGACCTCGCGATCGTCTGGGTCGCCCGATCCGTGACCTGCGCATATCGCTGCTGGATCGCTGCAACTACCGTTGCCCGTATTGCATGCCGGAAGCGACCTTTCCGGCCGACTACCAGTTCCTGAAGCGCGCCGAACGGCTTGACCATGACGAGATCCTGCGGCTTGCGCGTATCGCGGCAGGCCTCGGCGTCAGCAAGCTGCGGCTGACCGGCGGCGAGCCGCTGCTCGACAAGAGCGTCGCCGCGCTGGTGCGGCGCCTGCGGCAGATACCGGGGATCGACGATCTCGCGTTGACGACTAACGGCACGCTGCTGGCGAACTACGCGGCGGACCTCGCAGCGGCCGGCCTCGACCGGGTAACCGTCAGCCTCGACAGCCTGGACCAGGCGCTGTTCCGGCGCATGAGCGGCGATCGCGGCGACCTGGATGCCGTCTTGCAGGGTATTGCTGCGGCCGAGCGGGCGGGGCTGCAACCCATCAAGATCAATACCGTCGTGCAGCGCGGCGTCAACGATCATGCGGTGCTCGACGTGCTGGAGCACTTTCGCGGCACGGGTCACGTGGTGCGCCTGATCGAATTCATGGATGTCGGCAATCGCAACGGCTGGAAACTCGACCAGGTCGTGCCATCGCGCGAATTGCTGGAAAGGATCAATGCGCGCTGGCCGCTCGAGGCCGTTGATCGCGACTATGTCGGCGAAGTTGCAAAACGTTACCGCTATAGCGATGGTGGCGGGGAAATCGGTTTTATCTCATCCGTTACCGAGCCGTTCTGCGGCGATTGCAGCCGCGCCCGGCTGTCGGCCGACGGCGTTTTCTATACCTGTTTGTTCGCGACCTCGGGTATCGCGCTGCGCGAGCCGCTCAGAAGCGGCGCCAGTGATGCTGATCTCGAGGCACTGATTCGCAGCTGCTGGCTCGAACGACAGGACCGCTACAGCGAACTGCGCGGCCGCGAACAGCCTGCCGAATATCCATTGCGCAAGGTGGAAATGTACCGCATGGGTGGCTGAGGTGCGATTGGTCCACGCAGTACAGCCGCAGCACTAACCTTCGTAGCCCCTCCCAGGAAAAGCATGAGCAAACTTAGCCATATCGATGAGCGCAATCAGCCCGCCATGGTGGATGTCAGCGACAAACAGGCAACCCTGCGTGAAGCACACGCGCGCTGCTTCGTGGAATTTCCGCCGGAGGTTGCAGCGCGGCTGGTCGATGGCGATATTCAGACGGCGAAAGGTCCGGTGTTTACGACGGCGATCATTGCCGGCGTGATGGGTGCAAAACGCACGCACGAACTCATTCCTTTTTGTCACCCGCTAGGCCTTAGCAATTGCAGGGTGGAGATCCATGTCGATGAAAGTCAGCGTGCCGTCATCGATTGCCGTTGCAAGGTGCACCATCGGACCGGCGTTGAGATGGAGGCGCTGACCGGCGCGAGTATCGCCGCGTTGACGGTATACGACATGTGCAAGGCCCTGTCGCATCACATTCGCATTACCGACACCCACCTGGTCGAAAAAACCGGTGGCAAGCAGGACTTCCATGGTTAACGAAACGCCGGTGCTGACCGGCCTGGTGCTGGCCGGCGGTGAAAGTCGTCGCATGGGCCGGGACAAGGCGCTGCTGAAGCGCGGCGTCGAAACCCAGCTCGATTACGCAGTGCGCATCTTGAGCGCCGTTGTCGAGCAGGTATACGTGTCGGCGCGTGCGACGCAAAGCGATTACGAACGTACCCGCTATCCCGTCATCGTCGACCAGTACCAGGACATGGGCCCGGTTGCCGGCATCCTGTCAGCGATGGACCACGACCCGCAGCTTGCCTGGCTGGTGCTGGCCTGCGACTTGCCGAACGTCACCGAGGATACGCTGCGCTCACTGATCAGCGGTCGCAGCCCGCAGCAGCCGTTTACCGCGTTTCGCAGCAGTCACAACGACCTGCCGGAACCCTTGTGCGCCGTTTACGAGCCGGGCGCACGGCAACTGCTGGACGGTTTCGTTCACGACGGCGTTGCCTGTCCGCGCAAAATCATGATTCGTTCCAACACCTGCCTGCTGCGGCAGGCGGATCCCGCCTGGCTCGAGAACGTGAATACGCCGCAAGACCTGGCGCACACGCCGCTGCAGGAACTGGCTGGATGAAAAATCTGACCGTGCGCTATTTCGCAACGTTTCGGGAACGCGCCGGGCGCGACGAGGAACAGGTGCAGCTGCAGGCCGCAACTACCGCGGATGTTTTTAACGCGCTGAAGCAACGGCATGGCTCCAGCGAGCCGCTAGGGCACTGCAAGGTTGCTGTGAACGATGAAATGGCGACGTGGGAAACGCCGGTCAACGATGGCGACACGGTCCTGCTGTTTCCGCCGGTTGCGGGCGGCTGACATGATGCAGATGACCGAGACGGCGATTGACCCGGAAGCGCTGCGCAAGGGCCTGCTGGATCCGCAGGCGGGCGCGTACGCGTCGTTCGAGGGCTGGATCCGCAATCACAATGAGGGCCAGGCGGTTAACCGCCTGGAATACGAAGCGTACGCACCGCTCGCAGTGACCGAAGGCGAAGCCGTCATTAGTGAGGCGCTGCAGCGATTCGATATTCTGCATGCAGAGTGTGTGCATCGCAGCGGCTTGCTGCAGATTGGCGAATGCGCTGTCTGGGTTGGCGTATCGGCGGCTCATCGCGATGCCGCATTTCTCGCCTGCCGCTACATCATTGATGAGGTCAAGGTGCGGCTGCCGATCTGGAAAAAGGAACACTACGCCAACGGCACGTCCGGCTGGGTAAACTGCGAACGCTGCGCAGCGCACGGCCACGCCATCAAGCGCTAAAGCAGTGCCGCCAGGTCCTGCGGGCGATCGATGTCAGTGGCGGCCGCCGCAAAATCCAGCGTAATCAGCCCGGAACCGTGGGCTTCAATTATTGCTTTCGCGCCGCTGTCGCCGGCCAGGGCCAGCAAGGCCTCGAAGTCTGCGGCTGGCAGGATGGCGGGAACGCCGACGCTGCCGGCGTAGCGACTGGCAACCGCGCGCTCCGGCTGCGCACGCCAGCGCGCCTCGAGTGCACGCAGATGCTCGAGCGTGACGAGCGGCTGGTCGGCAAGCAGTAACAGAACGCCGTCAGCGACGCCGCGCAGTACGGCGACACCGCGAGCGATGGATGTGCCGAGACCCTGCGGATAATCCTCGTTGTATACCGTGAAGCCGCGCAGCGGTGCACAGGCAGCGTGAACTTCACGACCGGCAAATCCCGTGACCAGCACACTCCGGTCGGCGCACAGTCGCTCGGCGAGACGCACCGAGCGCGTGACGAGTGCAGTGCCTTGATAGTGCGCCAGTTGTTTCGGGCTGCCGTAACGACTCGCACTGCCTGCGGCAAGCACCAAGGCATACAGTTGCGGATCATGCGGTCGTGGCGCGACCGCTCGTTCGACGTCAGGGGGAGTGGAAGTCATCGGCGAGGAGTATAGACCGGGCCCGCTGTGCGGCAAATTCCGGCCAGCACTTGCCCTGTCCGCCGCTTATGTGTATTCCTGTTCACGGCCAGCCAGCGCTGGCGTTGCCACGAAGGGAAGACGCGTTGCCAATCATTCGATCATTTGACGAAGCGAAAGCACTGGAAGGGAGCGAAGTCGGGCTGTCCGACTGGATCGAGGTCGATCAGCAACGTATCGATCAATTTGCCGAAGCGACCGGCGACTTCCAATGGATTCACGTGGACGCCGGGCGCGCCGCCCGCGAGTTGCCGGATGGCAAGACCATCGCGCACGGCTACCTGACGCTGTCCCTTATTCCGGCGCTGACCAACCAGTTCGTTTCTTTCGAAAACCTCGAGCGCGCGATCAATTTTGGTTGTAACAAGGTGCGTTTTTATACAATGGTGCCGGTCGGCGCCCGGGTTCGTGCGCGCGCCTCAGTAAAACAGGCGCGCTACCGGGCCGGCGCGCTGCACCTCTTGTCCGAGATCCGTGTCGAGGTCGAAGGCGAACGCAAACCGGCCTGCGTTGCAGAAACGCTGGGCATGTATTTTTTCAGCAAAGAAGCCGCCAGCTAGGCGGCACGAGAGCAGGCTCGTTGCACGGGAGGAGACTATGGAAGTGAGTGGAATAATTGGATTTCTGATTTTGATAGCAGACGTCTACGCGGTGCTGCAGATCGCGCAGTGCGATACCAGCACCGGACGCAAGGCCCTGTGGATTGCAGTCGTGGTGGTCTTGCCGGTGCTTGGCCTGATCCTGTGGTACCTGCTGGGTCCGAAGCCTCGCTAGCGGCTTGCGCCAGCCAGAATGTACAGTCGCTGCTAATACTTGTTTGCGAAGTCGCCGCCTGTCCGGGCGCGGCACCAGTGGGGGGATGAAATGCACGGTTTAATGATGGACACACAGCTGCTGGTGTCTTCAATTCTGAAGCACGCAGAGCGCAGTTTTCCGGAGCAGGAGATTGTATCCGTAACGGCTGACAACCCCCTGCATCGCTATACGTTTCTGGATTGTGCCAGGCGTTGCCGACAGCTTGCCAACGCGCTGCAGAAACTGGGCCTCGAGCAAAGTGACCGCGTAGCGACGCTGGCCTGGAACGACTACCGGCATCTCGAAGCCTATTACGCGATCGGCGGGGCAGGGTATGTCTGCCATACGATCAATCCACGGCTGTTCCCGGAGCAATTGACGTTCATCATCAACCACGCGGAGGACAAATGGCTGCTCACCGATGTCCTGTTCCTGCCGCTGCTGGAAAAGCTCGCGCCACAGATCAGTAAACTGAAAGGCTTCATCGTGATGACCGACGAAGCGCATATGCCGAAAACGTCGCTGAAGAACGTGCTGTGCTACGAAACGCTGATCAGGGAAAACAGCGATGACTTCGAGTGGCCGCAGTTCGACGAGCGACTTGCGGTCGGCCTGTGTTACACGTCTGGCACGACCGGCGATCCGAAGGGCGTTTTATACAATCACCGGTCGCAGGTGCTGCATGCCTATGCCAGCGTCGCGCCGGACGGACTCGGTGTCGGTAACCGCGACACCGTGCTGCCGGTCGTGCCGCTGTTCCACGTCAACGCCTGGGGCAGCCCCTATTCGGCGCTGATGGTGGGTGCAAAACTGGTGTTTCCCGGCCCGAAAATGGGCGATGGCGAGGCGCTGTACCAATTACTGGAAAGTGAGCAGGTAACTGCCGCACTGGGCGTGCCAACTGTCTGGCTGGCGCTGCTGCAATACTGCGAGAAGGCCGGCAAGCGCCTGAACAGCCTCGAGCGCACGTCCATCGGCGGCGCTGCGGTGCCGGTATCGATGATTCGTGAATTCCACCAGAAACACGGCGTTTGGGTGACCCAGGGCTGGGGCATGACGGAAATGAGCCCGCTGGGCACCGTCAGCGTTCCGAAAGCGAGCATGCTGGATCTGCCCGATGAAGAGCTGTACAAGATTCGTGCAAAGGCCGGCCGCGGCATTTTCGGCGTTGAAATGCGCATCGTCGATGACGCAGACAAGGAGCTGCCGTGGGACGGCGTCGCGTTCGGGGCGCTGCAGGTGCGCGGCCCGTGGATCTGTAGCGACTACTACAAGCTGGATGGCAGCGCCGACAGTCATACGGCGGACGGCTGGTTCCGAACCGGTGACGTAGCGACGATCGACCCGCAGGGCTTTATGACCATCACGGACCGGACCAAAGACGTTATCAAGTCCGGCGGTGAGTGGATCAGTTCGATCGAAATCGAAAACGTCGCCGTCGGGCATCCCGACGTTGCGGAAGCGGCGGTCATCGGCGTTGCGCACCCGAAATGGTCGGAGCGGCCGTTACTGATCATTGTCAGGATCGAGGGCAAGGAGCCCAGCCGCCAGGACCTGTTCGACTGGCTCGATGGCAAGATCGCCAAATGGTGGATGCCGGACGACGTCGTCTTCGTCGACGAAATCCCGCACACCGCGACCGGCAAGATAAAAAAGATTACGCTGCGCGAGCAATTTGCCGATTACCGCCTGCCAGACAGCGGCAGTTGATAACGATTTTTCCTGATAAGCAAAGCGAGGTTCAATGAACGCGGAAGCACGGCGAATGTTCGGAGTGCGCGTACTGGTTGCCGGTGCGGCCAACGGGATCGGTGAAGCCATCGCGCGCACCTGCGTCAGGCAGGGCGCCCATGTTGCCGCGGTCGACACCGCGAGCAGTGATGTCGTGCAGCGTTTCAAGAACGTTGCCGGAGTCGACAGTATTGCGATGTCGCTGGACGATGCAACGGCCGTCGTCAAGGCTGCTGCCGCGCATCTTGAAGGCCTCGATGTGGTGATCTTGAGTGCGGACCTGCAGCCCATGCGCCCGATCAACGATGCCGCTACGCAGGAGAGCCGCAGCAGCCAGCTGCACGCGCGCGTCAAGAGCTACTGTGACGTTGCCCTGCCGTTGTTGAAGAAAAGTCCGGCTGGCCGTTTCGTTGCGATTGGCCTGCTGCGCAGCGCCTTTGCGCGTGACGCGCAGTTGCTGCGGGAAAATACCGAAAACTCGCTCGCCGCCCTGATCCGGAGGCTGGCAGCAGGCTGCGGTGATGCCGGTGTCACGATCAACTGCGTGCAGCCGGGTGCGATCATGACCCAGGAAAGCCGCGCCGTATTCAAGGCCGACAAGGAGCTGCGCGACTATTGCATTTCGCTTTCCGCCGCACGCCGCCTGGGTGAGGCGCTGGATGTGGGGCGCGCCGTGCTGTTCCTCGCCAGCGATGACGCCTCGTTCGTCAACGGCAGCGCACTTCCTGTCGATGGCGGCCGTGCCAGCTAGGCGCACGCGACTGAACGCGTTGCACGCCGGCCCGGCCGCTCCAGCGCAGGCGGATTGATGCACGCCGTTCTAAAAGACCTGCTCGAGCTGCTGGAGCTCGACGTTATCGAAGACAATATTTTTCGCGGCCAAAGCCGCGACATCGGCAGTGCCCAGGTTTTCGGCGGGCAGGTGCTGGGCCAGGCCCTGTCGGCGGCGCACTCGACGGTCGACGATCGCGTCGCACATTCGCTGCACGCCTATTTCCTGCGGCGCGGCGATATGAATGCGCCAATCGTCTACGAAGTGGACCGGGCGCGAGACGGTGGCAGCTTCTCCGTACGGCGCGTCGTGGCAATCCAGCATGGCCGGCCCATCTTCAACCTGGCCGCCTCGTTCCAGACGCCGGAAGCGGGCCTTGAACACCAGGCGGCAATGCCGGCTGTGCCGGGTCCCGACGGCTTGCAGGAGCTGAGCGAGATCGATCCCGAAATCCTCGCCAGGATGCCGCAAAAATTGCGGCGCTTTCTGACCGATCGGCGGCCGTTCGAATTTCGCCCGGTGCAGGCGCCGCGCTTCGAGGTGGTTGAAAAGCTGCCGCCGGCGCGGCAGGTGTGGATACGGGCAGTCGACCGGCTGCCCGACGCGTTTTCACTGCACCAAAACCTGCTTGCGTACGTTTCGGATTACGAACTGCTGGGTACCAGTACGCTGCCGCATGGACTGCGCTTCGGTCGCGGCAACGTGATGATGGCGAGCCTCGATCATGCCTTGTGGTTTCATCGCCGGTTTCGCGTCGACGATTGGCTGCTGTATTCGCTGGACAGTCCGAATGCGTCCGGCGCGCGCGGATTCGCTCGCGGCCAGTTCTTCGACCAGCAGGGCAGGCTGGTGGCATCGAGTGCGCAGGAGGGCCTGGTGCGTGTCGTCGACGAGGAGCGCAAGCAGTCCCGCTCGGAACCACGCCTGCAGGACTAGCGGTCAGCTGCCTGCAAGCGTCCGCAGGTCCTTGAGGTAGCGCTGGCTGTTGCTGACGTAAACGTTCGCTGATTCCTGCAGCTGCTGCCGTTCAGCGTCGGTGAGATCACGGATGATGCGCGCCGGCGAACCGAGAATGAGGACGCCGTCAGGGAACGTTTTACCTTCGGTAACCAGCGAGTGTGCGCCGACCATGCATTGTCGGCCAATCCTTGCGTTGTTCAGTACGGTACTGCCGATACCGATCAGGCTGCCGTCGCCAATGCTGCAGCCGTGCAGCATCACGCGGTGCCCTACCGTGACGTTCGCACCGATAGTCAGCGGGCAACCGTGGTCGGTGTGCAGTATCGAGCCGTCCTGGATGTTGCTGTTGCGACCAACCGTGATCCATTCGTTGTCGCCGCGCAGGACGGCAGAGAACCAGACGCTTGCGCCAGCCAACAGGCGGACCTTGCCGATCAGCGCGGCACTGTCTGCAATGAAATGTCCTGCGTCGTCGAGTTCGGGCCGTTCGTCACCTAGGGCAAATATCATCCGGCCTTTGCCTGGTTGGCCACGGCGGCAGCGGCGGCCTCGGCAGCGGCCGCATCGCCAAGGAAGCGTCGCGACAGCGGCTGCAGCGTGTCATCGAGTTCGTACAGGATCGGGATACCGGTCGGAATGTTGAATTCGGTGATCTCGTCCTCGGAAACACCGTCAAGCATTTTCACGAGTGCACGCAGGCTGTTGCCGTGCGCCGCAATCAGTACGTTGCGCCCGGCCTTGAGGTCCGCTGCGATTGTCGCGGCCCAGCAGGGCTGCACGCGTTGCAGTGTGGTGGCCAGCGACTCGGTCGCGGGCAGGCCCTGGATGCCGGCGTAGCGCGGGTCATGAATCGGATGACGCTCGTCATCCAGTTCGAGCGGCGGCGGCGGCGTCGCGTAGCTGCGGCGCCAGATATGTACCTGTTCGTCGCCATACTTGGCCGCAGTCTCAGCCTTGTTCAGACCTTGCAGCGCGCCGTAGTGACGTTCGTTCAAACGCCAGTCACGCACGACCGGAATCCATACCCGATCCATTTCGTCGAGCATCAGCCACAAGGTGTGAATGGCGCGTTTCAGGACCGAGGTGTAGGCGATATCGATCGTGAAGTCGAGTTCGCGCAGCAGCTTGCCTGCCGCTTTGGCTTCCTTTCGACCCTTGTCCGTCAGCTCAACATCGGTCCAGCCGGTGAAGAGGTTCTGCAGATTCCATTCACTTTGCCCATGGCGGCACAGTATCAGTTTGCCAGTCATTGCTTGTTCACCTATTTGCCAGGTCTACGCGGCGCGTCCTAAAAGCACGCCGCATTACTCTGCGACGAGTTTTCTGAGTTCCTGCGATGCGACCGACAGCGTTGCAAAGTCGGCGCTCTCGCGGCGTTTCATTTCGTCGATAATTGTTTCGAGTTTTTGTACCGCCGCCGCGTTTCGCTGCAGCCAGTCCTCGTATTCTTCGATCGGCTTGCGATCCTTGACGAGGCGCAACAGTCGCGTTGCCAGGTCACGCCGCGCGCGGTAGAAATCGTCACGCAGATTGCTGCGTGCCATCGCCTGCCAGCGGCCTTCGACATGCAGGTTCTCAACCTGACGATGCAGCCAGACAATACCGAGCCGCTCACTAAGGCGCGCATACATGCGGGCCGTGTCCATTACCGGGATTTTATAGTCCAGTGACAGGTCCGCAATGTCGAGCCCGCCACGTGTCAGCAGCAGCGTTGCCATGCGGCGCGCCAGCGCCGTTGGCACACCGGCATTGCTGAGTTCCTGCGCGGCTGTTTTCTGCCGCTGCTTGCCCGATTCAACAACGATGCTTCCAGCCCGCGTGTACACGGTTTTCATGCCCGCTTTGAGGCGGGTAACTGCCTCGACGATATCCAGCTTGTCACCGTAGCGCTCGATCAGCCAGTAGCAGGCGTGGCGCAGCGTTCTGGCGATATCGAACAGCATGGTTTGCTGCACGGTAGCTGCCATTTCGTTGTCCAGCGCTTCGATGTCCCGCCACAGCGTAGTGGCCTCGCATATTTCACGGGCAACGATGTAGGCCCTTGCAATCGTAACGGTCGATGCGCCGGTATCCTGCTGCACGCGTTTCACGAACACGGGGCCCATGCGGTTCACGATATTGTTCGCAATCAAGGTCGCCAGAATCTCGCGGCTAAGCCGGTGGGCCGGTATCAGGTCCTTGTAACGCTCGCGCAGCAGCTTCGGGAAATAGCGTTGCGGATCCGTGGAAAGAAAATCGACGAGGTCGGACTTCGATGCGATCAGGCCGTTGTACAAATCGATTTTCGCGTAGCTCAGGATTACCGCAATCTCTGGCCGGGTTAAGCCCTGGTTATTTTGGCGACGCTCGTCGATCTCCGCTTCGTCAGGCAGGAACTCCAGGTCGCGATCCAGCAAGCCGGTGCGTTCAAGGTTGGTAATGAGCCTTGCGGATTCGTCGAGACGTTCTCGTGCGCGCGCTTCCATCATGCTGATCGCCTGCGTCTGCAGGTAGTTACTGCGCAGAACGAAGGCGGCCACGTCGTCCGTCATTTTTACCAGCAGCTTATTACGCTTCTCGCGAGTCAGACCCGTCTGCTGCGTCGCCGCGCTCAGCAGGATCTTGATATTGACCTCGCGATCCGAACTGTCGACGCCAGCGGAGTTGTCAATGAAATCGGTGTTGACGCGGCCGCCGTTCAGGCTGAACTCGATGCGTGCGCGCTGTGTCAGACCGAGGTTGCCACCTTCACCGATGACCTTGCAGCGCAGTTCGTTCGCATTCACGCGCAGCCCATCGTTGCTGCGATCGCCCACGTCCGTGTGGCTTTCGCTGCTTGCCTTGACGTAAGTGCCGATACCGCCGTTCCACAGCAGGTCGACCGGCATCTTCAGGATGGCGCGAATCAATTCGGTAGGTTGCAAGCTCGTTGCGCGAACGTCAAGCAGCTTGCGCACTTCCGGAGACAAGCGCACCTGCTTCGCCTGGCGTGAAAACAGGCCGCCACCTTTTGAAATCAGTTTCTCGTTGTAGTCTTCCCAGCTTGAACGCGGCAACTTGAACAGGCGGTCACGTTCCTTGAAAGACGCCGCCATGTCAGGGTCCGGATCAATAAAAATATGCTGATGGTTGAATGCTGCAACCAGCTTGATCTTCGGCGACAGCAGCATGCCATTGCCGAATACGTCACCGCTCATGTCGCCAATACCGGCTACTGTAAACGGGTCTGTCTGGGTGTTGAGACCCTTCTCGCGGAAATGGCGTTTGACGGCCTCCCAGGCGCCGCGCGCCGTAATGCCCATTTTCTTGTGGTCGTAGCCGGCCGAACCGCCCGAGGCGAACGCGTCATCGAGCCAGAAGCCATACTCCGCCGAAATGCCGTTCGCAATATCCGAAAAGGTTGCCGTGCCCTTGTCCGCAGCAACGACCAGGTAAGGATCATCGCCATCGCGCCGCACGACGTCGGGCGGCGGCACAACCTTATCGCCAACTACGTTGTCGGTAATGTCGAGCAGGCCGCGGATGAAGGTCTTGTAGCAGGCAATACCTTCTTTCATGATGACGTCGCGATCACCCTGCGGCATGCGCTTCGGTACGAATCCGCCCTTCGCGCCGGTCGGCACGATGACGGTATTTTTGACCACCTGCGCCTTCATCAGGCCGAGGACCTCGGTCCGGAAGTCTTCGCGACGGTCGGACCAGCGCAGACCGCCGCGCGCGACTGCGCCGCCACGCAGGTGAACGCCTTCCACCTCCGGCGCGTAAACGAATATCTCGAAGCGCGGTCGCGGCAGCGGAACTTCCGGAATCTCGCCCGGATTCAGCTTGATCGACAGACGCGATTTCGGTTTGCCGTCTGCGTCTTTCTGAAAATAGTTCGTACGCAAGGTTGCTTTGATGGCGCCCGCAAACGCGGTGAGGATGCGATCTTCATCGAGATTTCGCGCCCGGGCGATCGCGCGATGGATGGCATTGATGACCGTCTGCGCAGATTCCTCGCGTGCCTTGCCCGAGAGCGCCGGGTTGAACTGGCTCTCGAATTGTTCAACGAGATTATGCGCCACGCCGGCGTGGGCGGAGAGAACATCCTCCATGTAATTCTGGCTGAACGGCAGGCCGAGTTGCAGCAGGTATTTCGCGTAACAGCGAATGAGCGTGACCTGGCGCCAATCGAGGCCGGCGCCCAGGATCAGTCGATTGAAGCCATCGTTTTCCGCATCGCCGGTCAGGGCATGATGAAAGCCTTGCTGAAAGCGCCGCGCCGCGTCGTCGAGATCAAGCTCCGCGGTATGCGGGAACTTCAGAGCGAAATCCTGAATCCAGAACTCACCTGAGCTGCGGGGCTGGACCTTGTACGGGCGCTCGCTGTGCACTTCCGTACCCATGTCCTCGAGGATCGGTAACACGTGCGACAGCAGCAGCGGTTTGTCCTTGCAGAAGGTGCGAAAAAATAACTGATCGGTCTCTGCATCTCTCGGGCAATACAGCAGCAGGTAGTCCTGGTGCAGGCCCTGCAGCAGGCCATCGACGCGCTTGACGTCGAGGCAGGCCGTAGCCGGTGCAACGTCGGCCTCGTACGCGGCCGGGAAGCTCTCACCGTATTCGCGAAATAATAACGGCCCTTCTTCCTGTCCGAAGCGCTCAAGCAGGTTGGAGCGCAGTTTGTCGCGCCAGGTGACCACGGCCTCGGCGATCTCCGCTTCAATGCGCTTCATGCTAATTCGCGGGCGGTCAGCAACGTTCGTGCGAACGATCAGGTGCACGCGCGCCAGCGGCGAGTCGTAAAGCTGCACGCTCGAATCGACAGAGTGGCCTGCGAAGGCATCCAGCAGGATGCTTTCGATGCGACGCCGGACGCTGGTCGTGTATTTCTCGCGAGGTACATAGACGATGCACGAGAAAAACCGCCGGAACGTGTCTCGTCGCAGGAAGAATTTCACGCGATGCCGCTCCTGCAGATTCAGGATGCCGGCAGTGGTACGAACGAGGTCATGCACCGAGCTCTGAAAAAGTTCATCGCGCGGAAAGTTATCAAGAATGTGCAGCAGCGATTTGCCGCGATGCCCGGCTGGGTCGACGCCAGTACGCTGCATGACGCGCTTCACTTTCAGCCGCAGCAGCGGAATATTGCGCGGATTTTCACTGTAGGCCACCGAAGTGAACAAGCCGATAAATCGCAGCTCGCCAACCGGATTGCCCTTCTTGTCGTATTTCTTGATGCCGACATAATCGAGGTAGCTGGAGCGATGCACCGTCGAGCGTGAATTTGCTTTGGTGATGATCAGCCAGTTCTTCGAACGAGCGTGGCGGCGCATCTCGTTCGTAAGCTCGATCGTGCCACCGCCGCGTTCCTCGTTGGCTAACAGCCCAAGGCCGCTGCCCTTGACAGACGTCAACAGGTATTTCTGGCCTTTCGCTTTTAGCTTGTATTCGCGATAGCCGAGAAAGGTGAAGTGGTCCTCGGCCATCCAGCGCAGCAGCGCGCGACTTTCTTCGCGAACCTCTTCGTCCATGCCCTGCGGTCCGAAATTCAGCAGCTCCTGAGCCTTCAGCATGTTGTCATACATTTTGCGCCAGTCACGTACCGCGAGGCGCACATCACCCAGGACTTTGAGAATTTCCTGCTCGAGAACGCGCAGTCGCTTCGGGTCTGGTTCCCGGTCGATCGTGAAACGAACGAACGATTCGGCAAGGCCGTCGTTTGCGGACGACGACAGCAGCCCGCCAAAACGATGGTTCTTGTCGCGCTGCAGGTGCACGACGGGGTGAACCGTCATGTGAATCGTTAAATCCAAACGGCCGATTGCAGAAGAGACCGAATCGACGAGAAACGGCATGTTGTCGTTGACCATCTCCACAATCGTGTATGCAGAATCGTAGCCGTGGGTCTTCTTGCTCGGATTGTAAATTCGCAACAACGCTTCGCCCGGCTTGCGGGTCATGGCGAATTCAAGGTGGGACAGGGCCGCGTTCGCCATGATCGCCGGCGTGCGGTCCTGCAGGTCTTCGATTGGCACATTGCCGAAGTAAAGGCGCAACCAGCGATTGATCTGCTTGCGATCCTTGAAAGCCTTCGAGCTGGGTTTAACGGCGATGATGGCTTCGATAACCTGGTCCGTCAGGTCGCTGTTGCGACGTTGCGGCTGTTTCGACACGTGGTGCTCTCCGGCCGGAGGATCGGGGACTGCTTTCAGTGAGTGCGACTCTATACCGGATCACCAAGGTATTTCCAGAAATTCCGGGTCGCAAAGCAGTGCCGGGCATGTGTATTGGAGTGAAAGGTTCTACACTACGTGTCTCGTTCTAACGGGCAGTATCATGACACAGCGTAAACTCGAGCCCTCAATTCATACCCGCCTCGATCGGGAAAGTGACTACACGGGCTATTTGCGGCTCGACAAGCTGCTCGACGCGCAGTCGCCTCTCAGCACGCCTCCGCATCATGACGAAATGCTGTTCATCATCCAGCACCAGGTCACCGAGCTCTGGATAAAGCTGGTTATTCACGAGATTGAAGCGGCGATGGAGAACATGCGCGCCAACGACCTGCCGCCGGCGGTCAAGAAGCTGGCGCGGGTCAAGCACGTCCAGAACCAGATGTACAATCAGTGGACGGTGCTCGACACGCTGACGCCCAGCGAGTACGCGCAGTTTCGCCACGTCTTCGGCAAGGCCTCGGGCCTGCAGTCGCCGCAATACCGGCTGCTCGAATTCCTGCTGGGCAATAAGTCGCGCCAGACGCTAAAGGTCTACACACAGCAGCCGGAGTGGCTGGAACGGCTGGAACGCGCATTGCAGGAAAGGTCGCTGTTCGATGAATATCTCGCCTATCTTGCGCGGCAGGGCATGCCGATTCCCGAAGCCGCGCTGGCGCGTGATTTCAGCCGGGAACGCGACGAAGATCCTGCCGTCGTCGCGGCACTGCGCAGCATTTACGAGAATCCGCGCGAGCATTGGGCCAACTACGAAATGTGTGAGGCGCTCACGGACGTGTCGAACAATTTCCAGTTCTGGCGCTTTCATCACATGAAGACGGTTGAGCGCATCATTGGTCACAAGGCAGGCAGCGGTGGCTCATCAGGCGTGTCGTTCCTGAAGAAAGCCATAGGCATCGAGTTTTTTCCCGAGCTGATCCGGGTCCGGACCGAGCTCGGTAGCTGAGCGGGCTTGCTGTCAATCCGCCGGAGCGGCGATGTGCTCGGCTTTTTCCAGCAGGCGATCCATCACCCGGTTCAGGGTAGCGATCTCATCGTCGCTGAGTCCGTCGAGCAGCATGTCTTCAATGCCGAGCGCGAGCGGCGCAATATCTTCCAGGACCTCCTGGCCCTGTTCTGACAGCGTCAGTATCGAGCGGCGCCGGTCCGCGTCAGCAAATTGCCGGTCGATGCGGCCTTTCTTGATCAGGCGGGTAACGGCACGGCTCACCGCAACCTTGTCCATCAGCGTCCGCTCAGCAACTTCCACGGCTGACAAGCCAGGGAAGCGGCCGAGGATGACAATGACCCGCCACTCCGGAATCGTCAGACCAAAGCGCCGCGCGTAGACCGTCGCAATCGAGTTACTGACCGAATGCGACAGGATTGCGAGCCGGTACGGCAGGAACCTTTCAAGCAACAGTTCGCGTTGCTGAGCGGGCTTTTTTTGCTCTGGAGCTGACACGATTAGAGGACCTGCTGTGAAACGGGGCTGGAAACCTCATCATACTGATTGGTGTCGAAAAGCCAACACTCCGTCGCTGCTGTATTTTCAGGCGCGATGCGCTGAATGCAGGTATTCCTCGGACTGCATCTCGATCAGGCGACTCACGGTGCGCTGGAACTCGAAGCTGAGCCGCTTCCCGGCGTACAGGGTATCGAGCGCCACGGCGGCTGACAGCAACAGCTTGACGCGGCGGTCGTAGAATTCGTCGACCAGCGCGATAAAGCGGCGCGCAGCGTCTGCGGAGTCGGTTCCGAGTTGTGGCACGTCGGAAATGACCACGGTGTGGTACCAGCGTGCGATCTCAATGTAGTCGGACTGGCTGCGCGGGCCTTCGCAGAGTTCCGCGAAGTCAAACCAGGCAACGCCCTTGGCGGCCTGCCGGGCCATCAGGATCCGGCCATTGATGTTGAGCTGCCGGGCTTCGCTGACTTTGCCGGGTGCGATGTCTGCGAAGAATTGCCGGAGCCGCGCTTCGGTCTCCGCCCCTGCTGGCGACAGGTAGGTGCCGGCGCGTTGCAGCAGCCCGAGCCGATAGTCTTCGCCACCGTCCAGCGCGATGACCTGGGTGTGCCGCTTCAGCAGCTCGATCGCTGGCAGGAAGCGTTCCCGCTGCAGGCCGTTGCTGTAGAGCTCGTCCGGCGGCAGGTTCGAGGTGGTGATCAGGGTGACGCCACGCCGGAACAGGCCATCCAGCAGCCGGCCCAGAATCATTGCGTCGCCGATGTCACTGACGAAGAACTCGTCGAAGCACAGCACCCGCGCTTCCTTCGCGATCTGAGCGGCGACCTGGTCAAGCGGATCGCGTTCCGCATCAAGCAGGCCCAGTCGCCGCTGCACGTCCTGCATCATGCGGTGGAAATGGACGCGTTTTTTCTTCCTGAGCTGCAGCGTGTCGAAAAACAGGTCCATCAGGAACGTCTTGCCACGACCGACGCCGCCCCACAAATACATGCCGCGAACGGCAGCCGGTTGCGGCAGGAGCGGCAGGTAGCGCCGCAATACGGCGGTGAATCCGGATTCTTCACGCAACGCCGTCTGCAGCACGGCCAGCTGCGCAACGACCGCCCGCTGGGCCGGATCGTCCTGCAAGCCCGGCTGGGCGTCGTACGCCTCGATGAGTGACAGATTTTTCACGCGCGCTGTGGAATCCTTCAATGTGGTCGCGGCAAGGTTACCGTGCGTCCCGGCAGGCCGCCAGCGACCGCGCCGCGAGTTGCGTGACCCTCTGTTAGAATTACTTTTTTGTAATCGGGATTCCGGGCATGTCCGCATCTGAAGAACGCGAGTCGATGGAGTTTGATGTCGTTATCGTTGGCGCGGGGCCGGCGGGCCTGGCCTGCGCCTGTCGGCTGATGCAGCTCGCACAGCAGCAGGGTGCCGAGCTCAACGTTGTCGTCGTCGAGAAAGGATCCGAGGTGGGAGCGCATATCCTGTCAGGCAATGTGTTCGAGCCGCGCGCCCTGAATGAATTGTTCCCTGACTGGAAAGAGCGGGGGGCACCGATCAAAACGCAGGTCACCGGCGACGACGTGCATTACCTGACCAGTGCCGACGGCAGTCAGAAAGTGCCCGGTTTTTTTGTGCCGAAACCGATGCACAACGAGGGCAATTACATTATTAGTCTTGGCCTGCTCTGCCAGTGGCTGGCAGAGCAGGCAGAAGCGCTGGGGGTCAACCTGTTTCCCGGCTTTGCCGCGTCGGAGGTGCTGTACGACGAGCAGGGTTTCGTGTGCGGCGTTGCAACCAGCGATATGGGCGTCGACAAGGAGGGCAAACGCAAGGACGCCTTCCAGGCCGGCTATGAACTGAAGGCAAAATACACGGTGTTTGCCGAGGGCTGCCACGGCAATCTCGGCAAGGACCTGATCGAACGATTCGATCTGCGCAAGGGTCGCGATCCGCAGCACTACGGACTCGGCCTGAAAGAGGTCTGGGAAATCGACCCGGCGCGGCACGAGGAAGGCAAGGTTGTGCATAGTCTCGGTTGGCCGCTCGATAATCACACGGAAGGTGGCGGCTTCCTCTACCATGCCGCTGACAACAAAATTTTTCTCGGCTTTATCGTCGCGCTCGACTACAGCAATCCTCATCTCTCGCCGTTCGATGAGTTTCAGCGCTGGAAGCTGCATCCGCGCATTCGCCAGTACCTTGAGGGCGGCAAGCGCATCGCCTACGGCGCGCGCGCCGTCAACAAGGGTGGCCTGCAATCCCTGCCGAAGCTGACGGTACCGGGTGGCTTGCTGACGGGCTGCGACGCGGGCTTTCTGAACGGCCCGAAAATCAAGGGCGCGCATACCGCAATCAAGAGCGGAATGCTCGCTGCGGAAAGCATCGCGGCAGCACTGGTGGTCGGTGATCCGGGACAGCGCGAGCTGTACGACTACGAAGAAGCCGTGCGCGCCAGCTGGATCTACGACGAGTTGCACCGGGCCCGCAATTTCGGCCCGGCGCTGGTCAAATTCGGCACGTTTTTTGGTGCCGCGTTTGCCTGGATCGACCAGAACATTTTTCGCGGTCGCCTGCCCTTCACGCTGCGCAACCGCATTGCGGATCATGACAGGCTGGTGCCGGCGGCGGATGCGCCACGCATTGATTACCCGAAGCCTGACGGCGTGATCAGTTTCGACCGCCTGTCCTCGGTGTTCCTGTCGAGCACGAATCACGTGGAAGACCAGCCGTCACACCTGCGGCTGAAAGATCCGAGCGTGCCTATCGCCAAGAACCTGCCGCTCTACGACGAGCCGGCGCAGCGCTACTGCCCGGCCGGCGTTTACGAGGTGGTAGAGGAGAACGGCGAGCCGCGCTTCCAGATCAATGCGCAAAATTGCGTGCATTGCAAAACCTGCGACATCAAGGACCCGGCGCAGAACATCGTCTGGACGG
This sequence comes from uncultured Gammaproteobacteria bacterium, assembly GCA_963800915.1. GTDB lineage: Bacteria > Pseudomonadota > Gammaproteobacteria > Steroidobacterales > Woeseiaceae > Woeseia. The sequence goes on along the minus strand of CAWDCR010000005.1, from coordinate 91,248 downwards.
TGCCGGAGGGCGGCGGCGGCCCGAACTATCCGGCGATGTAAGCGCGACTCGTTACTTCGGTTGCATCCGGATCGCGCCATCAAGGCGTATCGTCTCGCCGTTCAGCATGGCGTTGCCGTAAATCGCCGCAACGAGGTCGGCGTATTCTTCCGGTCGACCAAGGCGTGACGGAAACGGCACCTGCGCGCCGAGTGACTGCTGCACTTCCTCGGGCAATCCCGCCATCATCGGTGTCATGAAGATACCGGGCGCAATCGTGTTGACGCGAATGCCGAAGCGCGCCAGCTCGCGCGCAATCGGCAGCATCATGCCGACCACACCGCCTTTCGAAGCCGAGTAGGCCGCCTGGCCGATCTGTCCCTCGAACGCTGCAACCGACGCGGTATTCACGATCAGTCCGCGCTCGCCGTCAGCGGTCGGTTCATTGCGCTGCATGATATTGGCCGCTTCCTTGGCGAGGATGAAAGACCCCACCAGGTTGATCATCACGGTCTTCTGAAAACTGTCGACCTGCATCGGACCTTCGCGACCGAGTACCCGCGCCGGCAACAGTATGCCCGCGCAGTTGACCGCCAGGGTGATGCCGCCCATGAATTCGGCGGCGCCCTGCATCGCCTTCTGCACGGAGGCCTCGTCGGCAACATCCGTGCGAATAAACTGCGCGCGCGCGCCGAGCTCGGCGGCACTTTTCTTGCCCTGGTCTGCATTGATGTCGAGCAGCACTGCGTGCCCGCCGGCTGCGATCACGCACTGCGCGGTAGCCAGTCCCAAGCCCGAGGCGCCGCCGGATACTACGGCCTTCGCTGACGATAATTGCATTTACTGGTCTCCGAACGTGTTACGTAAAGGTGATTGCAGCGGCAATCAGACTTCGATGCCGATCGCGACGGCTTCACCACCGCCGATGCACAGCGACGCAATGCCGCGGCCACCACCGCGCGCGAGCAGCGCATGAATCAGGGTGACGATGATGCGCGCGCCGGAGGCACCGATCGGATGACCCAGCGCGCAGGCGCCACCGTTGACGTTCACCTTCGCATACGGAATCTCAAGATCGTGCATCGCGGCCATCGTGACACAGGCAAACGCTTCATTGATTTCATAAAGATCGACACTTTTCGGCGACCAGCCGAGCTGCTTATGCAATGCCCTGATCGCAAACACGGGTGACGTCGTGAACCATTCCGGCTCCTGCGCGAAACCGGAATGGCCGACGATGCGCGCCAGCGGCCTGATGCCGTCTTTTTTCGCTGCCGCTGCGCCCATCAACAGCAGGCTCGCGGCGCCGTCGGAGATCGATGACGAGCTCGCGGCCGTCACTGTGCCGTCTTTCGCAAAAGCGGGCCGCAATGTCGGGATCTTGTCGACATTGATGCTGGGCGGGCCTTCGTCCTGCGAGACGACCGTGTCGCCCTTGCGCGAGCTGACGGTCACCGCCGCGATCTCGTTGGCAAACGCGCCGCTCGCTGCGGCAGTCATCGCGCGGCTGACGGACTCCACCGCGAAGGCATCCTGCTGCTCGCGCGTGAAGCCGTACTTTTTTGCGGTCAGTTCTGCGAAGTGGCCCATCATGTGACCGTCAAACGGGCTTTGCAGTCCGTCGTAAAACATGTGGTCGAGAATTTCCTGGTGCCCCATGCGGTAGCCGCTGCGCGCTTTCGGCATCAGGTACGGCGCATTGCTCATCGATTCCATGCCGCCGGCGAGCACCACCGATGCGCTGTTGGCGCGAATCAGGTCGCTGCCGAGCATGACGGTCTTCATGCCGGAGCCGCAGACTTTGTTAATTGTCGTGCACGGCACGCCCAGCGGCAGCCCGGCGGCCAGTGCCGCCTGGCGTGCCGGCGCCTGCCCGAGGCCAGCCGGCAGGACGCAACCCAGCAGCGCTTCGTCGATAGCCGCGCCATCAATGCCGGCATCGGCAAGGGCGGCGCGCGTGGCGGCAGCCGAAAGATCGGTCGCCTTGATGGTCGACAGTGCGCCCTGGAAGGCGCCCAACGGCGTGCGGCGGGCGGCGATGATCGCGATGGAATCCTGTTTCATAGTCTCGGTATCAGCAAAATGCGGGAAATATCGCCGTCCGCGGGCGGCGTCGGGCCGCTACTTTCCCGTATCGGCAGTCGCGGTGCAATACACGGAAAATAGTAGCGCAGTGAGCGTCCGTCAGTCTGCGAGCAGATCCGGCTCATCCAGCACGGTCAGAATTCGCTGGCGCGCGGCGGCGGCGAGTGCGCGGGTGCTTGGCGCCGAGGCCGGGTCGATGGGCTCCAGCACGTCAATCAGCAGCGCTACCCGCGCCGGCAGAGGCCGTACCGGCGGCAGCAGCTGCCGCGAGCCGCGGATGACGACCGGCACCAGCGGCGCCTGGGTGCGCAGCGCTGCCGCAAAGGCGCCGCCGCGAAACGGACCAAGCCCGGGCTGCGGCAGGAAGGTGCCCTCCGGGAAGAATGCCAGCGAGTCGCCGTTGTCGGCGGCGCGCAGCAGCGTGCGCGCATCGCGCGCACTGCGTCCGACTGTGTTGCGATCCACGAAATGGGCGCCAATGCGGCGTAACAGGAAGCCAACGACCGGCACGCGCTGCATTTCGCCTTTGATGACGTACGAAAAACGCGGCGGCAGGAATGCCTGCAGCACGACGCCATCAACATAGCTTGCATGATTCGCAACAACCACGCAGGCCACGTCGGGCAATTTGTGCATACCCTGCACTGTGACCGGAACACCGGCGAGGAAGAACGGAGCCCTGGCAAAGCGCGTTACCCAGCGCCGCCGGCGTGCAACGCCAGGCAGTACAACGACAGACGATAATGCGAGGACCGCGCAGACGCCAAATGCAAACCACGCGTACACACCGTAAACAATACGACCAACAGTGAGCTCTGCAGGAGCGTGCGCGCTCGCTGCAGGCGGGTCGTTCGTTTTGCTGGCTTCGGATTGGCTATCCATTCAAATCCTTGAGGATGCATGCAGACAGCTTGCTCACGTGCGCCGCCTTTTCTGTGACACAGATCACTTTATGTTAATGCAGTACTTAATATGTGACAGCGATCACGCCCGCCGGCGGGACGCGTCAGCATACTCAAATGCCTGTAAAAACTGTTGCTTGTAACAGGCTGGGTTTGCGACACGTAAGCCGCTGCTGCGGTCGGGTACGTCCCGAAGCGTGCGACATGCTAACAGCCACGTTGCCTACAATGTAAGGTAAGCGTGCATCGGGCAAACAGCTAAACCACCAACGACGATGGATAACATGGCAAGTTCCCAGCAAAAATCACTGCCCGAAGACAGCCACGCGCGCTCCGAGAAACTGGTCGATCGTTTTCTCGACGCGATCTGGATGGAGCGCGGCCTGTCGTCAAACACACTGGGCGCTTACCGCGCCGACTTGATGACACTCGAGCGGGGCCTGGCGGAACGCAAGGTGCCCATCGACAAGGCGCAAAAAGCAGACCTGCTGGAGTTTATTGCACAGCGCGTCGAGAGCGGTGCGAAGCCGCGTTCAACGGCGCGCCAGCTGTCAAGTTTTCGACGCTTCTTTCGCTACATCATGCGCGAAGGTTTGCGTGATTCCGATCCTACGGCTGACATTGAAATGCCAAGAATCGGCCGCTCGCTGCCGAAATCACTGACGGAAGGCGAAGTCGATGCATTACTGCACGCGCCGAATACCGAAGAGCCCCTGGGTCATCGTGATCGTGCGATGCTGGAATTGCTCTACGCAACCGGGCTGCGCGTATCCGAACTGATCAACCTGAAGAACTCCCAGGTGAACTTTAACCAGGGTGTGATTCGTATCGTCGGCAAGGGCGATCGCGAACGCCTGATCCCGCTCGGCGAAGATTCGCAGCGCTGGCTGCGCGATTTTATCGACGGTCCGCGCATGGAGATCCTGCTCGAGCGCCAGACCGACTACATGTTTCCCACGCGCCGCGGCGATCGCATGACCCGCCAGGCGTTCTGGCACATCATCAAGCGCTACGCGGAAAAGGCCAGCATCAGCAAGAAGCTGTCGCCGCACAGCCTGCGTCACGCGTTCGCAACGCACCTGTTAAACCGGGGCGCTGACCTGCGCGTCGTGCAGTTGCTGCTGGGCCACAGTGATCTGTCGACGACCCAGATTTACACGCACGTCGCTCGCGAGCGGCTGAAGGACCTGCACAGCAACCATCACCCGCGCGGCTAGCAGCGTCACGCCGCGCCCCGCCATGGCTACACCGGGCCCCGCATTTGCTACACTGCGCCACGTCACGAGGTGACTGGAACCGGGCCCGCTGCGAGCGGTCGAACGGAGCGTCACTCACCCAAACACCCGGTGCCATGCGGCGCCCCGACCTGGATCCCTGCCAATGAGACCGATTTTGTTCAGCCTGCTGCTTGGCGTTTTCGCCTTGCCAGCCGTCGCTTCTGCCGCCGACGATGCCAAGCTTGAAGCTGCGCGCGCGAAAATCTCCGCGCTGTTTGATGAGATCAAGCCGGAAAACGTGCACCCGAGCCCGATACAGGGCTGGTACACCGTGCGTCGCGGCGCGATCGTTGCCTACGTGTCGGACGATGGTCGTTACCTGCTGCAGGGTGACCTGATCGACCTGCAGGAGCAGGTCAATCTGTCGGAGAACGAGCGCGACCAGGCGCGGCTGGAAATGATGGCGTCCGTCGACGACCGCAATTCGATCATTTTTTCGCCGAGGGAAGTGAAGTACCGCGTTTCCATATTCACGGATATAGACTGCGGCTACTGCCGCCGCCTGCACGGCCAGATCGATGAGTACCTGGCCGAGGGCATCGAAGTGCGTTACCTGCTGTACCCGCGCAATGGGCCGCGCTCGCCATCCTGGTCCAAGGCCGAAGAGGTCTGGTGCGCCAAGGATCGCAACGCCGCGCTAACGCTCGCCAAGCAGGACCAGCCGTTTGAGTCGCAAAGCTGCGATTCCCCGACGGTGTCCGAGCATTATGCGCTAGGTCAGGATATTGGTCTGCGTGGCACCCCGGCGATCGTGCTGGACGACGGCCGACTGGTTAGCGGCTACCTGCCACCCGACGGCCTGCTGGCACGTATCAAGCAGAAATAAGCGCGCGTGGTTCCCGACGGAACCCGCTCAGTCGCGATGACGACGAATGGCGTGCGTATGCACGCCATTGTTTTTTCCGCGATCTGCAAAGTACTTCTCGAGTGCAAAGCGGCCACTGCGAAAGGCGATCTCATCCCACGGAACGTCCTCTTCCCGAAACAAATCAACCTCGAGGCTTTCCTCGCCGGCGCTGAAGTTACTGAGCAGATCGGCGGCGAAGAATACGTGAACCTGGCCGGCATCGATGACGTCCACCGAGGCAAACAGGTGCTTGATGCGAACCTCGGCGCAGGCCTCTTCAAGCGTTTCACGCGCCGCGCCTTCCGCCATACTTTCGCCCAGCTCCATGAAGCCGGCGGGCACGGTCCAGAAGCCGCGCCGCGGCTCGATGGCGCGGCGACATAACAGGATGCGATCGTCACGCGCCGGCACGCAGCCGACAACGACCAGCGGGTTCTGGTAATGAATGGTATCGCAGGACTGACAGACCCAGCGTTCGTGGTTGTCGCCGTCAGGCGTTTTTCTTGTGACAGCGTCGCCACAGCTTGCGCAAAATTTCATGCCAACCGTCGGATAGCGCAACGCTTGCGCCGTGATTTTTGTTCGGTGGTGCCGGGAGCGAGAATCGAACTCGCACTCTGTTGCCAGAACCGGATTTTGAGTCCGGCGCGTCTACCAGTTCCGCCACCCCGGCCGGAAGGCGCCAAGTATAGGGACGAGACCGGGCTCTGGCCACTCCCTTGCGACGCTCTGCGGCCGTCGGGCATCTAGACTGGCAGACATGAGCAGATTTTCGGATATCGATATCGACCCGGCCATCGTGCGGCGAGCTGCGCGCGGCGACCGGCGTGCTATCGAGATTATTTATCGTGCCTTCAGTGCGCCTGTCTATTCGGTTTGCCTGCGCTTTACGCGCAATCCGGCGCAGGCAGAGGATCTGACCCAGGACACATTCATGGAGGTCATGCGCAGCATCGGCGGATTCCGCGGTGACGCGCTGCTCGGCAGCTGGATACGGCGGGTGGCGATCAGTAAAGCGCTGATGTTCCTGCGCTCGGCCTGGCACCAGCGCGGCATGAGCCTCGCGGATGATTTTGATGCGCTGACCCCCGGCGACGCCGACAGGCACGGCGTTTCCGCGCAGCCCGACCAGGCGCTGGATCTTGATCAGGCGCTGGCCAGGCTGCCGGACATCAGCCGCGCTGTGGTCTGGCTGCACGACGTTGAGGGCTTCACGCACAGGGAAATTGCCGAACAGATGGGTATGACAGAGAGTTTTTCGAAATCGCAATTGTCGCGCGCCTACCAGCGCCTGCGCCCGATGCTGGAACAGGAAGTCGCCGTTGCTGACGAAAGCGGCGCGGCGCGACTACCGGGCCTTTGCCAGGGTAGTTGACGAGGTATGAGGACAGGAACTGACAGAGATGACTGAAGATGCACAGGATGAAGCAATGAACAGCGGACTGGCTGTTGCCGAAAAAAATCTGCTGCAGGCACGACTTGCGGCATTGCCGGATACCCCGCCGCCACGCGAGGTCTGGCATCGCATTGCCGCGCAGGCAGAGGCAGAGGGCCTGTTCCGCAGCTCGTTCGGCCTGCAGCAGGCACGCTGGCTGGTCGGCGCAGGGCTCGCAGCGGCCGTGCTGCTGGCCGTACTGCGCTTGCCGCAGCCGGTGGTCGACGACGGGCCGTTCCCGACGGAGCCGGCTTACATGGAAATCGGTGAGGGCGGTTCACTGGACGCACTGATGGTGCGATCGCAGCTCCTCGAAAACGATTTGCGGGCACTGCCCGATGAGCCACGCGTAATGCGCGCCGGCACCGTGATGACAATTAACGATCTTGAAGATCGCATTGCCGCTATTGATCACGCGCTGAACGACACGTCCAGTCCCCTGACCGAAGAACAAACCCGGTTGTACTGGCGCGAACGCGTGCGCCTGATGGATTCGCTGGTGCAGGTGCGTTACGTGCAGGCGCGTCGCAACACTCTGTAGTAACAGTTCGATAGGAAATTCCGGAGCGCGGGTCGTTCGCGGAATGGAGGATACACATGAGCAAGTACAACAAATGGATGGCAATTGTGCTGGTCGCGGCTTTGAGCTCTGCCGCCGCTGCGCAGGAAAACGAGGCAAGTACGGAAAAGCGCGCTGCCGTTGCGCAAAAAGAAATCAACATCGCTGAGCAAATGCGGGAAGCCGAGGCGCGCCTCGAGGAAGCGGCGCGCCGCATTGCTGAGCTCAGCGCGCAACAGCTGCCGCTGTCCGGCGGCCAGCAATGGGCATTCGCGTTTAGCGACGGACCGAAACTCGGCATCACGATCGATGGCGATCAGCAATCGGGGCCGGTCAAGGGCGCTGTGATTCGAGGCGTAACGCCCGGCGGAGCAGCATTTGACGCAGGGCTGCGTGCCGCTGACATCATTGTTGCTATCAACAAGGAAGCGATGAATGCCGAATCGAGCGCCGCTGCCAACGCCAAACTGCTGGCGTTCATGGAAGGTGTTGAGGAGGGCGACACGCTGGACATTGAATACCTGCGAGATGGCAAGGCCGCCAAGGTCAGTGTCAAACCGACCCACAGCGGCGAGCATCGCTTCGCGTTCGGCAGTTCCGGCCATGCGCCGCTTGCGCCCGGCGCGCCGGTCGCGCCGTGGCCACAGATGGCACCGGGTGCACCTGCGATTCGCGAAGTCTTTCGCTGGCACGGGGTGATGGGCTGGCGCGACATGGAATTGACGCCACTGTCCGCTGACCTCGGCAAGTATTTTGGTACCGACAAGGGTTTGCTGGTCGTGCGTGCGCCGACCGGTGGCGAGCTACAGCTGAAGGATGGCGATGTGATTCAGTCGATCGGCGGGCGTGAGCCGGTATCGATCTCGCACGCCATGCGCATTCTCGCCTCCTACCAGCCGGGTGAAAAAATCCAGCTTGAAATCATGCGCGACAAGCGCCGCAAGACGCTCGAGGTGGTATTGCCGGACGATCGGCAAAGCAAGGCCAGCGATTCGGTCGCACCGGTGATCGTCGATCTCCGGCGGCAACGCAAGGAGCACTGAGCCGCGCCCGGCATGGCGGGCAAACGATGGGCGCGCCTCTGCTAAGATGCGCGCCCATGCGTCTTGCCGACTTCGACTATGCATTGCCCGCTGAACTGATCGCGCGTTACCCGACCGGGGAACGGCGCGCCAGTCGTCTGCTGATGCTGGATGCCCGCAACGGCGGACTGGAAGACCGGCACTTCGCTGAGTTGCCGGCGCTGCTGCGGCCGCAGGATCTGCTGATATTCAATGACACCCGCGTCATCAAGGCGCGCCTTCACGGGCACAAGGCCAGCGGCGGCCGCGTTGAGATTCTGATCGAGCGCCAGCAGGGCGAACGCGATGCGCTGGTGCACCTGCGCGCCAGCAAGACGCCGCAGACCGGCAGCACGATCGAACTCGCGGGCGGCTGCCTTGCTACCGTTTGCGGTCGTGATGGCGCGCTGTTTCATTTGCGCTTCGACCGGCCGCTGCCGGAGTTCCTGGAAACTTTCGGTGAGGTGCCGTTACCACCCTACCTGCAGCGAAAGGCGACCGCGGCAGATGAGGCGCGTTACCAGACGGTGTACGCACGCCAGGCCGGCGCGGTCGCAGCACCCACCGCAGGCCTGCATTTCGATACCGAGATGCTCGCCGAACTGGCAGCCAATGCGGTGCGACAGGCGTTCATAACGCTGCACGTTGGCGCAGGCACGTTCCAGAATCTGCGTGAAGAACAGATCGGCGAGAACCGGCTGCATCGCGAGCGCGTCGAGCTTAGCCAGGCAGTTTGCGATGCGGTAAGCGAAACACGGCGCGCGGGCGGTCGGGTCATCGCTGTCGGTACAACCTCGGTGCGGGCGCTGGAGTCTGCCGCGGCGCGCGGTGAGCTCAAACCGTACGCCGGTGAGACCGAGCTGTTTATCCAGCCTGGCTACAACTTCCAGGTCGTTGACGCGCTGCTGACGAATTTTCACCTGCCGCGCTCGTCGCTGCTGATGCTGGTTGCAGCCTTCGCCGGTCGGCAGAACACGCTGCGTGCCTACGCGCACGCGGTCGCGAAACAGTACCGCTTCTTCAGCTACGGCGATGCGATGTTCATACCTGCAGCGGAACCTAAAACATGAAACTGACGATCGATGCACGCTGTGGTGAAGCCCGCTGCGGCAGTTTGCAGTTTCGGCGCGGCGCCGTGCAGACACCCGCGTTCATGCCGGTCGGCACCTACGGCAGCGTCAAAAGCGTAACGCCCGAGGAGGTGCGAGAAAGCGGCGCCGATATCCTGCTCGGCAATACGTTTCACCTGATGTTGCGGCCGGGCCCTGACATCATTCGGGCGCACGGTGGTCTGCACGAGTTCATCCACTGGGACCGGCCAATCCTGACCGACTCCGGCGGTTTCCAGGTATTTTCCCTCGCGGCGATGCGCAAGCTGTCCGAGGAGGGCGTGCGCTTTCGCTCGCCGGTCAACGGTGACGAAGTGCTGCTGACGCCGGAGCGTTCGATGGACGTGCAGCATGCCCTGAACGCGGACGTCACGATGATCTTCGACGAATGCACGCCGTATCCGGCAAGCAAAGCCGAGGCGCGCGCCTCAATGCACCTGTCACTCGCCTGGGCCGCGCGCAGCCGGACGCGTTTCGATGAGCTGAAAAATGCGGAGCCGGAACGCGGTGAAGCCCTGTTCGGTATTGTGCAGGGCGGCATCTACGACGCGCTGCGGCAGGAGTCACTCGAACGCCTCGTGGAGATCAAATTCGATGGCTATGCCGTCGGCGGACTTGCCGTCGGCGAGCCGGAGCAGGAACGCAACGCGGTCATGGACTTCCTGCTGCCGCATATGCCGGACGAGCGGCCGCGCTATTTGATGGGTGTCGGCACGCCGGTCGATATTGCCGAAGCGACCTTGCGTGGCATCGACATGTTCGATTGCGTCATACCGACCCGGCACGCCCGCAACGGACACCTGTTTACCTCGACCGGCATCGTTCGGATACGCAACGCGCAGCACGCCGCTGACAGCGCGCCGCTCGATGCCGACTGCGATTGCTACACCTGTCGCCACTACAGCCGCGCCTACCTGCGCCATCTCGAAAAATGCGGTGAAATGCTCGGTCCGCGACTGTGCACGATTCACAACCTGCACTATTACCAGCGCCTGATGCGCGAACTGCGCGCGGCGATTCGTGACCAGACCCTGCCGCAGTATGTCGCGCGCCTGAAGGCGCAATACGTCGATCAGCGCAAAACGACGGATGCTTGAAACCTTGCGGGATCGGCCCCACGTCGGATTGATCGTGTGCCATAATAGCGCGCTGCGCGCTCCGGGGCCGCATAATTTCCCACTTAAGGCTTTGAATTAACATGGAATTTTTGATTTCTAATGCGCATGCTCAGGGCGCCCAGCAGGGCGACCCGTTTGGCTTCCTGCTGCCGATGCTGATCATTTTCGGCGCTTTCTACTTCCTGCTGATCCGGCCGCAGCAAAAGCGCCAGAAGGCTCACACGGAGTTGATCGCCGCCATCAAGGCCGGCGATGAAGTGCTGACAGCCGGCGGCATTCTCGGCCACGTCACCAGCGTCAGTGATCACTACGCGACTCTGAAAATCTCTGACAACGTCGAGATCAAGGTGCAAAAGTCCACCGTCTCTGCTGTTGTGCCGAAGGGCACAATCGACGCCGCGTGAGGCGTCCTGCATGAATCGTTACCCGGTCTGGCTCAACCTGTTACTGCTGGGCGTGCTGCTGCTTGGCAGCGTGCTCGCCCTGCCGAACCTGTACGGCAGCGTGCCGGCATTGCAGCTCGCGCCGATGGACAACAATCCGTTTGCGGAAGAGCGGCTCACGCAGGTTGTCGGCATGCTGGACGCGGACGGGCTCACGCCCACCGCGGCCTACGTCGAGAACGGTCGCGGCGTGCTTCGCTTTGCCAGCGTCGATATGCAGCAAAAAGCGAGCGTGGTGCTCGGTGCGCGCCTCAACCGCGAAGCCAGTGTCGCGCTGACCCTGGCGCCGGCACTGCCTGCCTGGCTGCGTACTCTCGGGCTGCAGCCGATGAGCCTTGGTCTGGACTTGCGCGGCGGCGTGTACTTCCTGCTGGAAGTGGACATGGACGCGGCGATCGCGACGCGCCTTGAGAGTTACCGGCAGTCGCTGTCGGACGTGCTGCGCGATGCGCGCCTGCGCAATCGCGTCGATCTCGACAATGGCCAGATCACCGTACGCCTGACGAGTGCCGAGGATGCGGCCAGCGCCAGCGACCTTATTCGCGATGCAGACCCGGATCTGCTCGTGCTCGACGGCAGTGATGACCGCACGCTGCGCGTGCGCATGAGCGAGCAGCAGATCAAGGATCGACAGGACTTCGCGATCGAACAGAACATCACTACCCTGCGCAATCGCGTCGACCAGCTTGGCGTTGCCGAGCCGCTGGTGCAGCGGCAGGGCGTGGATCGTATCGTCGTGCAGCTGCCGGGCGTGCAGGATCCGAATCGGCTTGACGACATCCTGACTGCCACCGCCACGCTCGAATTCCGGCTTGTCGACTCCTCGGGCGATGCGCCGGGCTCGCGGCGCTATGCGGCACGTCCCGGCGAGCAGTCGCAGATCCTGAAGCGTGAGGTCATCGCATCGGGCGACCAGATTATCGACGCCGAATCCGGCTTCAGCGAAGGCAGTCCGGCGGTGTTCATTACGCTCGACGCTTCCGGTGGTGAGCGCATGCTTGCCACGACCCGCGAAAACCTGCAGAAGCCGATGTCAACGGTGTTCATCGAATCACGTCGCGAAGCCTACGAAGCCAACGGTGCGATCGAATATCGCACGGTGCGCTCGGAAGAAATTATCAATACCGCGACCATTCGCGGCATTTTCAAGAACCGCTTCCAGATCACCGGCCTCACGCCGATTGAGGCACGCGACCTTGCGCTGCTGTTACGCGCAGGCGCGCTCGCCGCTCCCGTTTACAAAGTGGAAGAGCGCACGATCGGCCCAAGCCTTGGGCAGGACAACATCAATCGCGGCTTTAACGCGGTAAAGGTCGGCTTCCTCGCGGTCATCGTGTTCATGGCGATCTACTATCGCGGCTTCGGCCTGATCGCCAATGTCGCACTGTTGGCGAACCTGATTTTTATTGTGTCCTTGCTGTCGTTACTGCAGGCGTCGCTGACGCTGCCCGGCATCGCCGGCATCGTTCTTACGGTCGGCATGGCGGTCGACGCGAACGTGCTGATCTTCGAGCGAATACGCGAGGAGTTGTCGCTGGGTACCGCGCCCCAGCAGGCGATCACGGCCGGCTATGACAAGGCGCTGTCCTCAATTGCCGACGCGAACATTACGACGCTGATCGCAGCCATCGTGTTGTTTGCCTTCGGTACCGGACCCATCAAGGGCTTTGCCATTACGCTGTCGCTCGGCATTGTCACGTCAATGTTTACTGCGATTATCGGCACCCGTGCGATCGTTAACCTGTTGTTCGGCGGCCGCAAGCTGTCGAAGCTGTCGGTGTAAAAAGAATGCTGCGTTTCCTGAGTAACATCCCGAGTTTCGATTTCCTGAGCCACAGCAGGCGTCGCCTGGCAGTTTCCCTGTCTGTCATTATGGTAGTCGCCTCGCTGGTATCACTGGCGACGCGCTCGCTCGATTTCGGTATCGATTTTACCGGCGGTGTATTGCTGGAGGTTGGCTATCCGGAAGCGGCCAACCTCGACCGCATCCGAACCCTGCTGGCTGAGTCGGGTTTCGCAGATGCCCAGGTGCAGCTGTTTGGCGCCAAGACGGACGTCATGGTGCGCCTGCCACCGCAGCCCGATGCGGATCCAAATGCAATTCGCGACACGCTGCGTAATCTGCTGGCGGCCGACGAGCCGCAGGTAGAGTTGCGGCGCGTGGAATTCGTCGGGCCGCAGGTAGGCGAGGAGCTGACGGAGCAGGGCGGGCTTGCGATGATCTTCGCGCTGCTGATGATCTTTGCCTACGTCATGTTCCGCTTCCAGTGGAAGTTTGCAGCTGGCGCAGTGGCTGCGCTGGTGCACGACGTGATCATCACGCTGGGCTTTTTTTCCTTCTTCCATTTTCCATTCGACCTGACGGTCGTGGCGGCAGTGCTTGCCGTGATTGGTTATTCACTTAACGATACGGTCGTGACCTTTGACCGGATTCGCGAAAACTTCCTTAAGTTGCGGGGTATCGAGGCAGAAGAGTCGATGAATATCTCGATTAACGAGGTGCTGGCACGAACGATCATTACCGGCATGACGACCCTGCTGGTGCTGACAGCGCTGCTGGTGCTGGGTGGTGAGTCTGTCGGGCCGTTCTCGATCGCCTTGATCGTAGGCATCATCGTCGGTACCTACTCGTCGATCTACACCGCAAGTGCAACGGCGCTGATTCTCGACGTTAGCGCGAAAGACCTGCTGCCGCCGGCAGAAGCCGACCCGGATCTTGTCGACGATTTACCCTGAAGCTGCCTGCGCGGCTTTTTCGAACATGACGCGAATGTCGTCGCCAAACAGGCGCGTCAGCGCGGTGTAAATTTTGGGTGCGCCGGCGAGCACGTGGCCGCTGTCGAGATAGTCGTCACTGCCGTCGAGCCCGGAAATGATGCCGCCGGCTTCGCGGATCAGCAGCGCGCCGGCCGCTATGTCCCAGCTCTTCAGGCCGGTTTCCCAAAAGCCGTCGATGCGACCGGCGGCGACGTAGCATAAATCCAGCGCTGCAGAACCTGGACGTCTGACGCCGGCTGTGTTTTCCAGTGCCTTCTTGAACATCGCGAGATAGGCATCGAGATCGAGATTGGAGTCGCGGTACGGAAAGCCGGTGCCGAGCAGAGCGCGTTCCAGCATCGTCGTCTTGCTGACGCGGATGCGCCGGCCATCGAGCTGCGCGCCGGCACCCTTCGATGCCGTGAACAGTTCCTGGCGCAGCGGATCGTACACGACGGCGTGTTCGGGCTTGCCGTTATGCAGAACAGCAATTGACACGCAGAACACCGGGAAACCGTGCAGGTAGTTGGTGGTGCCATCCAGCGGGTCGATGACCCAGACGTACTCGGATTCACCACTCTGACCGCTTTCTTCGGCAAGGATCGCGTGGTCCGGGTAGTGTTTTTCGATCGCGCTGAGCACCGCGCGCTCGGCGGCGCGATCGGCCTCGCTGACGAAATCGTTGCGGCCCTTTTGCTCGATCTTCATTTTGTCGAGCTTGTTCATGTTACGCAGCAGCGTATCGCCGCCACGCCGCGCCGCCATGATGGCGACATTGAGCAATGCATGCATCGTGTTCGATTCCGTCAGATTTGCAAAGAACGCGGCGGCACCTGTGGTGCCCCTTAAGGCGCGCTAGAATAGCAGACCGGGCGAGCGATCCAAGCACGCCGTTACCCGTGACTCGCACAAAAAGGACGTTTTCAGATGGGCCCAGCGGTGCGCATCATACTGGTTGGCACGACCCACCCCGGCAACATCGGCGCCTGCGCGCGCGCGATGAAGAACATGGGCCTGGCGGACCTGGCCCTGGTGCGCCCGCGCTATTTCCCGCACGACGACGCGACCGCGCGCGCGTCGGGCGCCACGGACGTGCTGGATTCTGCGCGGGTTGCGGACAGCCTGGAGGAGGCGCTGCTGGGCTGCGTTTACGTGGCCGGCGCGAGCGCCCGCTCGCGCACGATCGGCTGGCCCACGATGCTGCCGCGTGAATGCGCCCGGGAGCTGCTGCAGCAGGCACAGACCGGCACCGTCGCCGTCGTGTTCGGTCCCGAAAAATCCGGCCTGACGAACGAAGATCTGGATCGCTGTCACACGCTGCTGACCATCCCGACCAATCCCGACTTCAGTTCGCTGAACCTTGCCATGGCGGTGCAGGTGCTGACCTACGAGCTGCGGGTGGCACAACTGGACGGCGCCGTGCCCGTGTACCAGCCGGAGGCGCCGCTCGCCAGCAACGAGGAGCTCGAACTCTTCTATGTCCACCTTGCGGAGGTTCTCGAGAAGAGCGGTTTTCTCGATCCGCAGAATCCGCGGCACCTGATGCGCCGCCTGCGGCGCCTGTTCCTGCGCGCCGCGCCGGACCAGAACGAGATCAATATTCTGCGCGGCATGCTGGCTTCGCTCGATCCCGGCCGGCAGGGCAAGCGCTGATGCCCGAACCGTCAAAACAGGCTGCCACTCGCCCCGTCTACCTGGACCACGCCGCGACGACGCCGCTGGCGCCCGAGGTCGTCGACGCCATGACGGCGTGCCTGCAGGAGCCGCTGCGATTTGCCAATCCGTCGTCGGTGCACATCGCGGGACGCGCGGCGGCGGCGCTGGAACAGGAATCGCGGGCGCAGGTTGCCGCACTCATCGGCGCAGACCCGCAGTCGCTCCTGTGGACCTCCGGCGCGACCGAGGCTGACAATCTTGCGGTGCTCGGGGCGGCGCGCTTTCGCGCGCATCGCGGCCGTCACCTGATAACGGTGCGCACCGAGCACAAGGCGGTCGTTGATCCTTTCAGGGCGCTCGAACAACAGGGCTTCGAGGTCAGCTGGCTGGCGCCCGGCGCTGACGGACGGGTCGCACCGGACGCGCTGCGTAGCGCCTTGCGCCCGGACACCCAGCTCGTGTCGGTCATGCACGTCAATAATGAAACCGGCGTGGTGCAGGACGTTGCCGCCATCGGTGCCCTGTGTCGTGAACACGATGTGCTGTATCACTGCGATGCGGCGCAGTCGGCGGGCAAGCTGCCCATCGACGTGCAGTCGATGTCGATCGACCTGCTGTCTATGACGGCTCACAAGATGCACGGGCCGGCCGGCATCGGTGCGCTATTTGTTGCAAAGCGCCACGGCTGCGGCGTGGAGCCGATCCTTTACGGCGGGGGACAGCAAGGTCGATTGCGGCCCGGCACCCTGCCCATGCAACTGATCGCCGGCTTCGCCGCTGCTGCGACGGTGATGGCGCAGGATCCTGCAGCGCACCTCGCGCATCTGCAGGCCCTGCGCGATGCCTTGTGGGAAGGCATTTGCGACGTGCCCGGCCTGCACCTGAACGGCAGTGACACGCATTACTACCCCGGCATTCTGAACGTCAGCGCTGCGGACGTGGAGGGCGAGAGCCTGCTGCTCGAGCTGGAACCCCTGTGCGTTGCGAGCGGGTCGGCCTGCAATGCGCTGAGCGGCGAGCCGTCTTACGTCCTGCGCGCCTGTGGCCGATCCGACCGGCTGGCGCAAAGCGCCGTCCGCTTCAGTTTCGGGCGCGGCACGACGCTTGCCGAGGTTGCGCTGGCGGCTCGGCGCTACGTCGCGGCGATCAGCCGTTTGCGCACGATCGCGCCGCCGCCGGTGGCAGGACAATCATGAGCGCAGCGCCAGCCTACAGTGCCGAGGTGCGACGCCTGTTCGCCGCACAGCACGCTGGCGAGCTGGCAGGTGCCGGCGACCTGAAAACGGCCAGCGCTGATCTGCAGCGCGGCGCGGAGCGCATACTGCTGCAGGCCAGCCTGGACGGCACGCGGCTTGCACAGCTTGCCTTCCGGGTGTTCGGTTGCCCGCACCTGATCGCGGCTGCCGAGGCATTCTGCGAAGCGTTCGAGGGACAGGATGCCACCGCTATGGCAGGCTTTTCCGCCACCGAAACGATGAAAAAACTTGCAATACCGGTCGAGAAAACCGGTCGGATACTGTTACTGGAGGACGCCGTGCGCGCATTACAGGCAAGTATTGCTGCGCAGGCCCCGTAAAACCTGCAACATAGGGACACCATGGCACTAAAACTCACACCCCCCGCCGCTGAGCGCGTGAAAAGCTACCTGCATGCCCGCGGAACGGGCATCGGGCTGCGCGTCGGCGTGAAAAAAACCGGCTGCAACGGCTTTGCGTATGTCGTCAATTACGCGGATTCTGCAGAGGACACTGATGCAATCTTCGAGGATCGAGGGGTCAAGCTGGTCGTTGACCAGCAAAGCCTTGAGCTGATCGATGGCACGGAGATCGACTTCGTCAAGGAAGGCCTGAACGAGGCATTTCGCTTCCGCAACCCGAATGTGAAGGGCGAATGTGGCTGCGGCGAGAGTTTCAGCGTCTGAGCGGCCGACCGCTCGCGTTGCCTGACTCCAATTATCCACGTAAAATTACCGACTTACGTACGGCCGGCGGTGTCGTCCGCGCCGCTGACGGGCGCCCGCCCTATCCTCTTATCCCGGTTTAATCTTAAGGAATTCAAGTATGTCCGTTGAGCAAACGCTCTCGATAATCAAACCCGATGGTGTTCAGAAAAACCTGATCGGTGAGGTCTACTCCCGTTTCGAAAAGGCCGGCCTCGAAATCGTGGCCGCCAAAATGCTGCATCTCAGTAAGGAGCAGGCCGAAGGTTTTTACGCAGTCCACAAGGCGCGGCCGTTTTTCAAGGACCTTGTCAGCTACATGACCTCGGGTCCTGTCATGGTGCAGGTGCTGCAGGGCAAGAACGCTGTTGCGGTGAATCGCACGATCATGGGTGCGACGAATCCGGCCGAAGCCGACAAAGGTACGCTGCGCGCAGACTTTGCTGAGAGCATCGAGGAAAATATCGTGCACGGCTCGGATGCAGCCGATACCGCGCAGCAGGAGATCAGGTTTTTCTTCGGCAAAGACGGCATCTGCAAGCGCACCCGCTGAAACAGTCCGAGGCCAATACCGCGCCATGAACCCTGTCAACGACAAGCAGAATCTGCTCGGCATGCCGCTGGCCGGGCTGGAGAGCTTTGTTGCAGGGCTGGGCGAAAAACCGTATCGCGCGCGCCAGCTGTTGCAATGGCTGCATCAGCGTGGCGCGGCCGATTTCGCGGCGATGACCGACCTGTCGAAAAAACTGCGCGAACGCCTTGGCGAAGCCGCGGTAATCGAGCTGCCCAGCCTTATTTCCGAGAAGGCCTCAGCGGATGGCACGGTCAAATGGCTGTTCCGTTCCGGCGCCGGCCAGGCGGTTGAAACCGTGTTTATTCCGGAACCGGCGCGCGGCACGCTGTGCATTTCGTCACAGGTAGGCTGCGCACTCGACTGCGCGTTTTGCGCAACCGGTGCACAGGGCTTCAACCGTAACCTGACCACTGCAGAAATCGTCGGCCAGGTTAATCACGCAAATCGCGTGTTGCCGTTGCGTCCCAACGGTGAGCCGGCGGTGACCAACGTCGTGTTCATGGGCATGGGCGAACCGCTTGCCAACTATCGCAACGTGCTGCCGGCGGTTGAACTGCTGATTTCCGACTACGCCTACGGCCTGTCGCGTCGCCGAGTTACGGTCAGTACCTCCGGTATCGTGCCGCATATCGACAAGCTGGGAGATGACTGCAACGTTTCGCTCGCTGTGTCATTGCATGCGCCGAACGACGAGTTGCGGGATCGCCTGGTACCGATCAATCGCGTGCACCCGATCAGCGAATTGCTGGACGCCTGCTGGCGCTATGCGGACAAACGCGCGAAGCGCTTCATCACCTTCGAATACGTGATGTTGCGCGGCGTGAACGACAGCGCGCAACATGCGGAACAGCTTGCCGACCTGCTGTGCGGCAAGCCGGCCAAGGTCAACCTGATTCCCTTCAATCCGTTTCCCGGCAATGATTTTCAGCGCTCGTCGCGCGATACGATCGAACATTTCCAGAACCACCTGCGTGAGCGCGGGCTCGTCGCGACAACGCGCAAGACGCGCGGTGACGATATCGATGCAGCCTGCGGACAGCTCGCCGGCAAAGTTCGTGACCGCGTACGTGTGCGCCTAAGTGAAAAGAACAAGAGAGTGGTATCGGCATGAGTAACTCGATTCGTCTAGTGGCCATCATTGCGGTCCTGGCGTTGTCCGGATTGCAAGCGGCCTGCATCTCCACGACGACCGGCAAAACTCGCGCGGAGCCCGCCAGCAACGAAGACGCAGCCAGGCAGTATTACCAGCTGGGCGCGCGCTATTTTCGCAACGGCACTTACGAGCTGGCGCGGGATCGCCTGCAGCGCGCGATCGAGCTCAATCCACAGCTTGCGGTTGCGCACTCGACGCTTGCCCTGACCTACGAGCAGCTCGACAACATGCGACTCGCCGCGCAGCACTACGAGCGGGCCGTGAAGCTTGAGCCTGACAGCGTCGACGCGCGCAATACCTACGCGGTATTCCTGTGCCGGCAGCGCCGGTTTGACGATGCCAACGAACAGTTCCAGCGCATTCGCCGTATCGAGAACGTCAATGCCCCGGAGATCATGATGACGAATGCCGGCGTGTGCATGGCGCAAAAGCCGGACTTTGCGCTGGCAGAAGGCTATTTTCGTGAAGCGCTGCAGCACAAGAGCAGCTACGGTGAGGCGCTGTTGCAAATGAGTTTGCTGAAGCGCGCGCAGGGCGACAATCTTGCTGCCCGCGCCTTCCTGCAGCGTTTCATGTCAGCCAACGTGTCGACACCGGCCGTGCTGTGGCTTGCCGTGCTGGTCGAACGCGATATCGGCGACGATCGGGCCAGCCGTGAACTGGCTGCCCGTCTGCTGCGCGAGTACCCGGAATCGCCGGAGGCGCAGCGTGTCCTCGACAACTTCTGAGCGGAGTGCCTGCGCATGAGCGAGGATACGAGGTCCCCGGACGACGCGGTGCGAAGCGGCCCGCAGGCCGGCGAACGCCTCGCCGAAGCGCGTCGGCTGCGAAAAATTTCGCTGCCCGATATCGCCCGCGAGCTGCACCTCGATGAACCCAAAGTGCAGGCGCTCGAAGAGAACCGCTTCGAGGTCCTGGGTGCCCCGGTATTTGCCAAGGGACACCTGCGCAAATACGCCGAAATCGTCGGCGTATCCATCGAAGAAGTGATGGCGGACTATCGCGCCCTGACCAGCGCGGATATTGCGCCGCCCGTCGTGGGCGAGCCGCGTCAACGCCCGCCGCGAGACATCAACCTTGGCCCCTGGCTCGTTGCGATACCGATCGTTTTGGTCGTTCTCGGCGTCGCCTGGTGGTGGCTGGGGCGTACGCCGGCGGCGCTGGTCGCGCCCGGCGCAATTCAGCAACCGGCAGGTAGTGTGCAGCGGCTGCCTCGCGCACCAGACACCGTCCCATCCGACACGGTCGCAACAGGCGCCGCCACAACAGGCGCCGTCGCGACTGACGCCAGCACTGGCGGGACCGCCGAGCCAGCGGCAGGCACCGCGACAGCGGCAACGCCGCCCGCGGCGCTCGCGCCGGCGCCGGCAGCAACCCGCACCCCGCGGGATACGCGGGCCTCGACGGTGGCCGGCCAGGTCGACCTGCGCCTGACCTACAGCGGCGACTGCTGGACGGAGGTGACCGATGCCGGCGGCAGGCGGCTGTTCTTCGACCTTGGGCGCAATGGTCGCACCGTCAGTGTCAGCGGTGCGGCGCCGTTGCGGGTGCTGCTTGGCGACAGCACCAAGGTGCGCCTGACCGTTAACGGCGCACCCTATGCCATTGAAAATGCTGAATTTCGCGGCGACACGGCGCGCCTCACCATCAATCAATGAAAAGATCACAGAACAGCCGCGCGCGGGCCACACCGGGACGCAGACGCTGCCTGATCGAGACGATAACGTGAAATCACAGGCAATCCGCGGCATGAACGACCTGCTTCCGGAGGAGGCGGTTACCTGGCGCTACCTCGAGGAAGTCGTGCGCGAGCTCGTGGAATCCTACGGGTATCGCGAGATTCGCTTGCCGATCGTCGAGTACACGGACCTGTTCCGGCGCTCGATCGGCGAGGTCACCGACATCGTCGAAAAGGAGATGTATACCTTCGAGGACCGCAACGGCGAAAGCCTGACGCTGCGGCCCGAGGCGACCGCGAGCATGGTGCGGGCGGGCATTACCAATGGCCTGCTGTACAACCAGCGGCAGAAGCTATGGACGGCGGGGCCCATGTTCCGCTACGAGAAGCCGCAGAAAGGGCGTTACCGGCAGTTTCACCAGATCGACGTCGAAGCGCTGGGCTTTGCCGGCCCGGACGTCGATGCAGAGCTCATTATTCTTTGCGCCCGCATGTGGCGGCGCCTCGGGATCGGCCGTATCAGCCTGCAGATCAACTCGCTCGGCAACCCGGAGGCCCGGGCGCGCTATCGGGCAGAGCTCGTTGCGTATTTTTCAGCCGTGAAAAACGCGCTGGATGAGGATAGTATGCGCCGGCTCGAACAGAATCCGCTGCGCATTCTCGATAGCAAGAACCCGGCGATGCTGGACATCGTGAACGGGGCGCCCGTGATGCTCGATTACCTCGATGATGAATCGGGGCAGCATTTCGCCACGCTGCAGGCGCTGCTGGCTGCGGCAGGGGTCGAATTCACCGTGAATCCGCGGCTGGTTCGCGGGCTGGATTATTACAATCGCACGGTCTTCGAGTGGGTGACCGATGCGCTCGGCGCACAGGGTGCCGTGTGTTCCGGAGGGCGCTACGACGGCCTCGTGGAAAAGCTGGGGGGCAAGGCAACGCCCGCGATAGGCTGGGCGATGGGCGTCGAACGCCTCGTGGCGCTGTACGCCGCCTGCGGTGGCAGCGTGCCGCAGACCGGCCCGGACGTGTACTTCGTGACCGTGGGTGAGGCTGCGGAACGCCTGGGATTCCAGCTGTCAGAGCAACTGCGGGATACGCTGCCTGCAGCGCGCATGGAACTGAATCTGGGCGGCGGCAGTTTCAAGTCGCAGCTCAAGCGGGCAGACAAGAGCGGTGCGGCTTACGCGCTTATTCTCGGCGAAGAAGAAGTCGCGAACGCGCAGGCAGGGCTCAAACCGCTGCGTAGCAAAGATCAGCAGATCGTCGTGGCACTGGACGAGCTGGCGGCGGCATTAACAGAACGCCTGTAGCGGGCGATCACACATTCCAAGAATTGCCTGGTGGCAATGGCACATTAATAAAGGTTGAGCAGTGAACGATTTGTCGGAAAAAGAACAGTTAGACGAGTTACGCAGCTGGTGGAAAGAAAACCAGGCCTGGGTGCTTGGCGGTATTGCGATCGGGCTGCTCGCAATTTTTGGTCTCCGTTACTACCAGTCGCAGCAGCAGGAAGGCGCGCTGCAGGCGTCGGCGCGTTACGAGGCGCTGGTCAATGAAGTTGCGGACGACCAGCTGGACCCGGCCATTGAAATTGCCGCCACGCTGTTCGCCGAACATGGCGATACCGTGTACGCCAGCCAGGCGCGGCTCGCGATGGCGCGCATGTACATGGACCGCGGTCGCGACGCCGATGCGGCCGAGGTATTGCGCCCGCTTGCGACCTCGGGTGGCGACGATCCACTGCGACTCGTTGCCCGTTTGCGGCTCGCGCGCGTGCTGCTCTACCAGGACAAGCCGCAGGAAGTTCTTGATCTCCTGAAGATGCCGCAGGACACGGCGTTCGCGGCACGCTACAACGAGGCGATCGGCGATGCGCACTACGCGCTCGGTAACATGACCGAGGCGGCAGCAGCCTACCAGGCCGTGCTGGCGGATAGCTCGGCGCAGCAAACCGTTAACGCCCAGTTTGTGCGCATGAAGCTTGCCGATTTGCCGGACACTGACGCAGCGGACCTGGCTGCCGACACGGACGAGGCGACGCAGTGATGATCGCGATGCGCCTTGCAGCGCTTGCCTGCGTCGCACTGCTGCTATCCGGCTGCAGTTTGTTCGGCAGCAAGAAAGACAAGGAGCTGCAGCCGAAAGAGCTTACAGATTTCACGGAAACGCTTGAGGTCAGGCGTCTGTGGAACGCGAAGGTCGGTGGCGGTTCGGAATTCCTGCGGCTGGCTTTAATGCCCGCCGGAGACGGTAACCGAATTTATACCGCAAGCTACAACGGCGTGGTCAGTGCGTTCGAGCCGCAATCCGGTAAACGCCTGTGGCGTGTCGAAACGGATTCACAGCTGTCGGCCGGTCCAGCGGTTGCTGGAGACAAGGTCGTTGTCGGCGGCGTGGACGGCGACGTGATCCTGCTGACTGCCGACAGCGGCGCCGAAGTCTGGCGTCGCAACGTAGCGGGTGAAGTACTCGCGTCGCCGATCGCGAAAGACGATCAGCTTGTTGTTTACACCATTGACGGCAAGCTGCGCGTGCTGTCGCTGTTCGACGGCAGGGAACTCTGGTCGATCGAAAAGAATTTGCCGCCGCTGACCCTGCGCGGCTCTGCGATCCCGGTGGTGGTTGGTACGACGGTTGTGTCGGGCTTCGACAATGGCCGCATCGTTGCCACCAATCTGCTGGATGGCATTACCGAGTGGGAGGCCGTGCTGTCGCCACCGACCGGTCGCTCTGACCTCGAACGGCTGTCTGACATCGACGGCCGTATCAGCGCCGTGGGCCAGGATGTCTACGCATCCGGTTACCAGGGGCAGGTCGCCGCGCTTGCCGCAGAATCCGGCCAGCTGCTGTGGGAGCGTGAGATGTCGTCTTACGCAGGAGTCACGGCCGACTGGAACAACGTTTACACGACGCTGGAGAGCGGTGAGGTTGTCGCACTCAGTCGCCGCGCCGGCACCGAGTTCTGGCGCAACGACGACCTGCTGCGTCGCGACCCGACTTTGCCTGTGCCCTTTGACCGCGCTATCGCCGTGGGCGACTTCGAGGGCTACGTGCATTTCCTGAACAACCTGGATGGCAAGCCGATCGCGCGGCGTCGCGTCGGCAAGGGCTTGATATCGGGTGCTCCCGTCGTCATTGGCGGCGTCCTGTACGTGCAGAGCGAGAGCGGATCCGTTACCGCATTCGCGGTGCCGCAGCGCGATACGAAAGCGGTAGCCGGCGGGAAAGACTGAACCGTGCGCGCTGCGCCGGACCTGACAACATGTTACCCGTCATTGCATTAATCGGTCGGCCGAATGTCGGTAAATCGACGCTGTTCAATCGCCTCACGCGTTCCCGCGACGCACTGGTTGCCGACTTTCCCGGACTGACCCGCGACCGCCAGTACGGTTTCGGTCGCGTCGGTCCCGTGCCGTACCTCGTTATCGATACCGGCGGCATCGCCGGCGGCGAGGAGGGCATCAGCGAACTCATGGCCGACCAGACCGTGCTGGCCTTAAGAGAAGCCGACGTCGCGATCGTCATGGTGGATGGTCGCAGCGGTCGCACCGCGGCCGATGACTTCGTTGCGGACCTCGCCCGCCGGAACGCGAAAAAAACCTGGCTGGTTGCGAACAAGGCAGAAGGTCTCGACTCCGCGATCGCCGGCAGCGAATTTCACAGCCTCGGTATCGGCGAGCCGGTCGCGATTTCGGCGGCGCACGGCGACCGCGTCAGCGCATTGATGGACGAAGTGCTGGCGCCGTTCGTGGCCGCTGCCGAAAAAGCACCGGACGCGGAAGATGACAGGGCGCTGCGCATTGCCGTTATCGGCCGACCGAACGTTGGCAAGTCAACGCTGGTCAACCGCATGCTCGGCGAAGAGCGGCTCGTGGTGTTTGATCAGCCTGGCACAACCCGTGACAGCGTTGCTGTGCCATTCGAAAAAAACGGCAAGCACTACGTGCTGGTCGATACTGCCGGTGTTCGTCGGCGCGGCAAGGTGCACGAGACGGTGGAGAAATTCAGCGTCGTCAAAGCACTGCAGGCGATGGAAAATGCCAACGTCGTGCTCGCGGTGCTGGATGCGCAGGAAGGCGTCACCGAACAGGACGTCAGCCTGATGGGTTTGTGCACCGAGCGTGGTCGTGCGCTCGTTGTGGTTACCAACAAATGGGATGGCCTCGACAATGATCAGCGGCGCCATGTCCGCGAGGCCCTCGACCGCCGCCTGCCGTTTCTCGAGTTTGCCGAGCGCATGACGATTTCTGCGTTGCACGGTACCGGGGTCGGCGATTTGTTGCCGGCTGCAGAACGCGCCTACCGGGCCGCGACGCGCGACATGCAGACGCAGGATCTGACGCGCGCTTTAGAGGATGCCGTCACCGCGCATGCGCCGCCGCTGGTGCGCGGACGACGCATGCGCCTGCGCTACGCACACCAGGGCGGGCGCAATCCGCCGGTAATCGTGATTCACGGCAACCAGACCGAGCATTTGCCGGAGGCGTACCGGCGCTACCTGATCAATCATTTTCGCAAAGTGTTCAAATTGAAAGGCACGCCGGTGCGCCTGACATTCAAGACCAGCGACAATCCGTTTAAAGGCCGCCGCAATAAACTGACGCCGCGCCAGGAATACAAGCGCCGGCGCTTGATGAAGCACGTCAAGCGCTAGGCGCTACCGGGAAAGCAGTGACCATGAACTCAACGTCGGGCACGAGGTTCGTTAAAATCGAGGGCCGCTTTCGCATGCATCGCGGCGGTTACCTGCAGTCGCCCACGATTGCCTACGAAACCTGGGGCGAGCTTTCTGCGAAAAAGGACAACGCGATCCTGTTATTTACCGGATTGTCGCCTTCTGCTCATGCGTCTTCGTCACCGGAGAATCCGGCAAGTGGCTGGTGGGAAGACATGATCGGGGCCGGCCTGCCACTCGATACCGATCGTCACTTCATCATCTGTGTCAATTCGCTCGGCAGTTGTTTTGGATCGACCGGACCGGCGTCGGTCGATCCGGTCAGCGGCGAGCGCTACCGGCTGAATTTCCCGGTGCTGACGCTTGAAGATGTTGCGACCGGTGGTCACGAGGTCGTGCGTCATCTCGGAATTGAACGCCTCCACACCGTGATCGGCTGTTCGATGGGCGGCATGACTGCCCTGGCGTTCTGCGTAAGCTATCCGGAAGCAAGCGAAGGATTGATTTCGATTTCCTCCGCGGCGCGCGTGATGCCGTTCTCCATCGCGGTGCGTTCGCTGCAGCGCGAGATGATCCAGAAAGACCCGAAGTGGCTGCGCGGCAACTACGATCCCGCGGATCCGCCGCTGGTCGGTCAGCGACTCGCCCGCAAACTCGGCATGATCACCTACCGCTCCGCCGCCGAATGGCAGCAGCGCTTCGGCCGTGAACGGATTGCAGGCGAGGGCGATCCGGCGACGCCGTTTTACGGCGACTTCGCGGTTGAGTCTTACCTCGAATCGCAGGCCAACAAGTTTACCGGCCATTTCGATCCGAACTGTTACCTGTACCTGTCCCGCGCGTCGGACCTGTTTGACCTCGCCGAGCACGGCGGTTCCCTGACGGCCGGCTTCAACCGCCTGCGCCTGCAGCGGGCGCTGGTCGTTGGCGTAACTACCGATATCCTGTTTCCGCTGCAGCAACAGCAGGAACTGGCGCTGGGACTCGAAAAGGTCGTGGAAACCGTGCGATTCGAGGCCCTGGACTGCATCAAGGGTCATGATTCGTTTCTTGCCGATATGGACGCATTTCGGCCGGTAGTCAGCGGCTATTTCGAACTCTGAGCGGATAATGTCAAAGCGCGGTTTCAGTGCCGCATGCGCCGCGCTATGATGCGCCCACTTGAGAAGTTGGAGCACGACCTATGACCACTCCCGGCACCGCAGAGCTGATTCGCCTCGTCGATAACGCCATGGCGCTCGAATCCGTGTCAGATACCGTCGAGGCCATCAAGGGTAGTCTTTGCAAGCTGATCCGCTCCTCGCAGATTGATTTGCCCGCTGAATTCACGGCGCCCGTGGAAGGGCACTACGCGCGCCGCCTGCTGCATCGCGACGATGAGCGCGGTTACTCGATCGTTGTCATGACCTGGGGTCCGGGCCAGAAGACGCCGATTCACGACCACTCCGGCATGTGGTGTGTCGAGGGCGTGTGGGGCGGCAGCATCGACGTGCAGCAATTCGAAATGACCGAACAGAAAGACGGCAGCTATCGCTTTGAGCCGCGCAATTCCTACGAGGCCGGCGTTGGCAGTGCGGGTTGCCTGATCCCGCCGTACGAATATCACAGCATCAGCAACGCCTGTGCCGATACGCCCGCCGTGTCGTTACATATTTACGGCGGTGAAATGAAAAGCTGCTGCGTGTTCGTCAAGCAGCCTGATGGCAGCTTTGTCCAGGCAGAGCGCAAGCTCGGCTACGACAACTAGCGAATCCTGCAACGGGCCGTGTGCGGCCTGTTCGAATCAGCTGTTCGTAGAAGTTGCCCGAATTGCTGCCGAGCCGTTGCGGAAGACGTTACATCCTGTATTCCGACGCAGCCCGGCGATCCACGGACTGAAATCATTGCGCTAATCCTGTCCGAGTAACAGCGCCGGATCGACCGGCGTGCCGTTCAGGTAAGTCGCAAAGTGCAGGTGCGCGCCGGTTACGCGACCGGTTGCGCCCACTGTTCCCAGCAGGTCCCCTGTTGCAACTGGTTCACCGCTTGTTACCGCGATGCTGTCGAGATGCGCGTACAGGCTTATCAATCCCGCGCCGTGATCGACGAATACTGCGTTGCCCGTGAAATAAAAATCCCCGGTGAGGATGACGGTACCTGCCAGCGGCGCGTGGATCGGCGTACCGGTTGCTCCCGAGATATCCATGCCGCGATGCGGTGAACGTGGTTCCTTGTTGAAGAATCGACGCGAACCGAAACTGTCGCTCCGCTTGCCGGGAATGGGCGCCCGCAACTGCAGCGAGCGGGGTGCCACGGCACTGTGCCGAGCGATCGCTTTCGCAATCAGCGCGCTGTCCCGCGCGATGCGTTCCAGCGCGACCGGATCGGGATTGACGTAGGACGGCGCCACCGTCAGGTACTGCTCGCGGTACTGGTGTGCCACCACTTCAAACGAAATCTCGCGGTCATCGACCGCTACCAGCGCCGTACCCAGCTCGGTATCGAGCGGAATGCCGATGACGGCGACCCATTCCTCCCGTCGGGCCGCTTGATCGCGGGATCGCCATCGAGCGGCGCTCCGTCGCGGGGCGCGGCGGCCTGGCGCGTGACCAGTACGGGCTTGCCGTTGAAGCGCACCGTCGGCTGCGTGGCTTGCGCGCCGAGCGGCAGCACGGCGACGCCGCCGGGGCGGGGTTCGTGCGGCGGCAGCGCCGCGGCGAGCGCCGGCGCAAGCAGCAGCAACAGGGCGAGCCTACTGATCGGCATTGTCGATCTCGTCGACGGTGGCGAGCAGGCTGCCATGCGCCAGCCGGGCACGAATGCGATCGCCGGCCGCGATGCTCGACACATCGTGCAGGACTCGCTTGCTTTGCGGGTCGCTGACGATCGCGTAGCCGCGGTCCAGCGTCGCCAGCGGACTGACCGAGTGCAGCGCACGGGCCGCGAGCGCCAGCCGCTGCCCCAGGGCCAGCACCGGCTGCTGACCGGCCCGTCCCAGGCGCTCACGCAGGCCACGAAACTGCCATTCATTGCGCTCCAGGCGCTGCGCCGGAGATTGGCGCAGCAGGCGTGCTCCGAGCTGCTCCGCACGCCGTTCCGCCGCGGCGACGCCGTGCCGCATCGCCAGCGCCATTCTGAGGCGGGCATTCTTCAGTCGTTCCGTCTGGCGCGTCACGGTCGCAGCCGGGCTGCTCTGGCCCAGGCGCTTTGCCAGCCAGTCGAGCGTTTGCGCCTGTTCTTCGAGGCGGCGGCGCATCGCGACGGACAGTTTGGCGGCGCTGGCAGCGAGTCCACGCAGCCATTCCGCCTGGTCCGGCACGACGAGTTCGGCAGCACCCGACGGGGTCGGCGCGCGCAGATCGGCCACGAAATCGGCGATCGTGAAATCGACCTCGTGCCCCACGGCGCTGACCACCGGGATCGGGCTGCCGCGGATCGCGCGAGCGAGCGTTTCGTCATTGAATGCCCACAGGTCCTCGAGCGAGCCGCCACCGCGGCCGATGATCAGCACGTCGCATTCGGCGCGTCGCGTTGCCGCTGCCAGCGCTGCCAGCAACTCGGCAGGGGCCGCATCGCCCTGCACGGCCGCCGGGTAGATGATGACCGGCACGGCCGGGAACCGGCGTCGCAGCACGGTCAGCACGTCACGCACGGCGGCGCCGGTCGGCGAGGTGATAACGCCGATTGCGCGCGGCAATCGCGGCAGGGGGCGCTTCAGCGACTCATCGAACAGCCCCTCGGCCGCCAGTTTGCGCTGCAGACGCCTCGAAGCGCCGGCGCAGCTCGCCTTCGCCGGCGGCTTCGAGCCGTTCGACGATCAGCTGGTAGTCGCCGCGCGGCTCGTAAAGGCTGACGCGGCCGAGCGCCAGCACCTGGTCGCCGTCCTTCAGGCCGATGGTCGGCGTGCGCTGGCGCTGGCGGAAATAGGCGCAGCGAATCTGGGCCGACGAGTCCTTCAGCGTGAAATAGACGTGGCCGGAGGCCGGGCGCGCGAGGTTGGACAGCTCGCCTTCCACCCAGACCCGCGCAAAGCCCCGTTCCAGCAGGGTTTTTGCCTGGCGGTTGAGTTCGGAGACCGAGATTGCATCGCTGCTGCGCGTTGCCTGCGTGAAGTCGTTCATAACGGCAGTATACGGTGCGGGTCCGCCGCGCGGGGCGTCGAAATTAATCGCGGATTGCCGTTTACCGTCATATGCCTGCCGCGTAGAATTGCCCGTTTACCCGCAACCGGCCAAAGCTCTTGATGCGAATTGCCAGCAAAGCCCTGACGTTTGACGACGTACTCCTGCAGCCCGCCTATTCGGACGTCCTGCCCCGCGAAGTCGATCTCAGCACCCAGCTGACCACCGAGATCCGGCTGAACATTCCGCTGCTGTCCGCAGCAATGGATACGGTGACCGAATTCCGCCTGGCGATCGCGATGGCCCAGGAAGGCGGCATCGGCATCATCCACAAGAACATGACGCCGCAGGAACAGGCGCGGCAGGTTCAGCAGGTCAAGAAGTTCGAGAGCGGCATCGTGCGCGATCCGATCACGGTGCGTCCCGACGTCAGCATTCGTGAAGTCATCAGCCTGACGCGCTCGCTGGGTATTTCCGGCATGCCGGTTGTCGACGACAAGGGATTGATCGGTATCGTTACGCATCGCGACCTGCGCTTTGAAACGAATCTTGATGCCCCCGTCTCCCAGGTGATGACGCCGAAGGACCGCCTCGTCACCGTGCGCGAAGGTGCGGACGCGGAAGAAGTGCTGTCGCTTGCTGCACCAGCACCGCATCGAAAAGGTGCTGGTCGTCGACGACAGGTTCGAGCTGCGCGGCATGATCACCGCGAAGGACTTCCAGAAGGCCAAGGACTTCCCGCGCGCCTGCAAGGACGACCGCGGCGCGCTGCGCGTCGGCGCTGCGGTCGGCACCGGCTACGACACGGACGAACGCGTCGACGCGCTGGTGGAGGCCGGTGTCGACGTCATCGTTGTCGATACCTCGCACGGTTTTTCGAAAGGCGTGCTCGAATCGCGTCACGTCGCATCAAGAAAGCGTATCCCGGATCTGCAGGTGATCGGCGGCAATATCGTCACGGCCGACGCGGCGGAAGCGCTCGTGGAAGCCGGTGCGGACGGCGTCAAGGTCGGCATCGGTCCGGGCTCGATCTGCACGACGCGGGTCGTGGCGGGCGTCGGTGTGCCGCAGATCTCGGCCGTCGCCGACGTCGCCGCGGCGCTGCAGAAAAGCGGCGTGCCGCTGATCGCCGATGGCGGCATTCGCTATTCCGGCGACATCGCGAAGGCGCTGGTCGCCGGTGCGTACTCGGTCATGATCGGCGGCCTGTTCGCCGGTACCGAGGAATCGCCCGGCGAAGTCGAGCTGTACCAGGGGCGTTCCTACAAGTCGTACCGCGGCATGGGTTCGCTCGGTGCGATGGGCAGCGCACGGCTCGAAGGATCGCTATTTCCAGGATGCGACCGAAGAACTCGAGAAGCTGGTGCCGGAAGGCATCGAAGGTCGGGTTGCCGTACAAGGGCAGCGTGATTGCCATCGTGCACCAGCTCATCGGCGGCGTGCGTGCCGCGATGGGTTACACGGGCTGTCACAATATCGACGAAATGCGCACCCGCCCGCAGTTCGTGCGCATCACCGGTGCCGGCATGCGGGAAAGCCACGTGCACGATGTCACGATCACGAAAGAAGCGCCCAACTATCGCGCCAATACCTGACGCAATGAGCTCCGCCGCGCCTTTGAATACCCGCGCCGACATCCATGCGCACCGCATCCTGATTCTCGATTTCGGCAGCCAGTACACGCAGCTGATTGCGCGCCGCGTGCGCGAGTGCGGCGTGTACTCCGAGATTTATCCCTGGGACATGGATGACGCGAAGATTCGCGACTTCGCGCCGTCGGGCATCGTGCTGTCCGGCGGACCGGAGTCGGTCAATCTCGACGACCCGCCCCGTGTCGCTGACGCCGTGTTCGAACTCGGCGTGCCGGTACTGGGCATCTGCTACGGCATGCAGACGATGGCGGCCGCACTGGGCGGCAAGGTGGAAGCGTCGCAGCATCGCGAATTCGGCTACGCCGAGATCACGCCGCGCCAGTCTGAGTTATTTCACGGCCTGAGCGATGCGGGCAGCGACCAGCAGCCCAAACTGAAAGTCTGGATGAGCCACGGCGATCGCGTCGAAAAGCTGCCTGAAGGATTTGTTGCGACTGGCGAGCAGCGCCAACTCGCCGCTGGCCGCGATGGAGAATCGCGAGCGCCACTACTACGGCGTGCAGTTTCACCCGGAAGTCACGCACACGCTGCAGGGCCAGGAGATCATCGAGCGCTTCGTGCGCGAGATCTGTGGCTGCGCAGGCGACTGGACGCCTGGCAACATCGTCGCGGACGCGATCACCCGCGTGCGCGAGCAGGTCGGCAAGGGCAAGGTGTTGCTCGGCCTGTCCGGTGGCGTCGATTCCTCCGTCGTCGCCGCGCTGCTGCACGAGGCGATCGGCGATCAGCTGACCTGCGTGTTCGTCGATCATGGCCTGCTGCGCCATCACGAGGGCGACCAGGTCATGGCGACGTTTGCCGAGCACCTCGGTGTCAACGTCATCCGCGTCAATGCGGCCGATCGTTTCTTTGCCGGCCTGCAGGGCGTCAGCGACCCGGAGGAGAAACGCAAGATCATCGGCGGCCTGTTCATCGACGTGTTCGAAGAAGAGGCGCAGAAGCTCGACGGATACCGACTGGCTCGCGCAGGGCACGATCTACCCGGATGTCATCGAGTCGGCCGGCGCGACGACCGGCAAGGCGCACGTCATCAAGTCGCATCACAACGTCGGCGGCCTGCCCGAGCACATGCGCATGAAACTGATCGAGCCGCTGCGCGAACTGTTCAAGGATGAAGTCCGCAAGATCGGCGTTGAGCTCGGTCTGCCGCCGGCAATGGTCTACCGCCATCCGTTTCCCGGTCCGGGGCTCGGTGTGCGCGTGCTCGGCGAGGTGAAGCGCGATTTCGTTGCCAAGCTGCAGCTCGCCGACGATATTTTTATCGAGGAGCTGCACAAGCACGACCTGTACGACAAGACCAGCCAGGCGTTCGCGGTGTTCCTGCCGGTGCGCTCGGTCGGCGTCATGGGTGACGGTCGTCGCTACGACTACGTCATCGCGCTGCGCGCCGTCGAGACGATCGACTTCATGACGGCGCGCTGGGCGCGCCTGCCCTACGATTTTCTCGAGCTCGTGTCGCTGCGCATCATCAATGAAGTCGACGGCATTTCGCGCGTGACCTACGACATCTCCGGCAAGCCGCCTGCCACCATCGAATGGGAGTAGTGGGTGCCTGGTCGGACCACGATCGCGAGTTCATGCTGGCGGCACTCGCGGAAGCGGGCAAGGCGCAGTCGCGCGGTGAAGTTCCGGTCGGCGCAGTCGTTGTAAGAGACGGCACTGTCATCGGCCAGGGGCACAACAGCCCGGTCGCCGATCACGATCCCAGCGCGCATGCGGAGATCAACGCACTGCGCGCCGCGGCGTCGCGTATCAGCAACTACCGTTTGTCAGGCTGCGAACTGTTCGTCACGCTGGAGCCCTGTGCAATGTGCCTTGGCGCCATGCTGCATGCACGCATCGATCGGCTCGTATTCGGTGCTTACGATGAAAAGGCCGGCGCTGCCGGCAGCGTCCTGGACCTGACCACCGTTCGTGGCCCGTATCCCCGAATAGAAGTGAGCGGCGGCCTGCTGGCGACCGAAAGCAGCGCATTGCTGCAGGCATTTTTCGCTGCCCGCCGCTAGCGGCGTCTGCTGATCACTAAAGTGATGGACGCCAGCTGCCGATAGCAGTGTATGGCGGCGCCGGATCCCAATCGCAGTTTCTATGCTGTGCTTCACGTGAGTCGTGATGCGCCGCGCGCGATTATCCAGGGCAGCTACCGGACGCTGATGCAAAAGCTGAAGTGTCACCCCGATCTTGGCGGCGATGCGGTAAATGCGGCGCTGATCAACAAGGCTTACGCCGTTCTGAACGATCCGCAGCGGCGCGCTGCTTACGACGCGCAGCTCGATAGCCTGATGCAGACTGGCGGCGTGTCCGACGCTCAGGCCGCGCAGCGCGGGCAGCCGTCTGCGGCGCGGCCAGCGTCTTCGCTGCCAGCTTCCTGCGGCTTCTGTGCGCAGCCGCACCAGCATGGCAAGGTCATCACTGAAGACGCCACCTGCGATACCTGCGGCAGCCCGCTGCGCGCCGCGCAGTCGCACCGCCTTGAGTCCGACGGGCAGCGTGCTGTCGAACGCCTGGCGAAACAAAAAGAGCTGAAGTTCTACACGGGCTGGCCGCCCGGACCGGCATTCGACGGTGAAACGCGTGACATCTCGCTGAACGGCTTGCGCTTCACAACCCGGCAGGACCTGCACGAGGGTCAGCGCATCAAGATCGTCAGCGCCGTTCTGGAAGCGGTGGCGCTGGTCACGCACTGTTCGCGCGAACGAAAGAACTGGACAACGCAGTGCATTGTTGGCGTGTCATTCATCACGCTGCGCTTCGTCAATTCGGTTGGCGGCTTCGTGTCGGACCAGGTGTGATGACGGGTGCTGCGAGCGTCGACCGACGCGCTGGCTATTCTGCCGAGCTGGCAACTTCAAAGGTATCGTTCGCGCTCGTCACCGTTTCGACCGGGGCCTCATCCTGCGTTAGCCAACGAATGATGTTGTAGTAGCGACGAATATTGTTGACGTACAGAACCGGTTCCCAGCCCCGCGCATAGCCGTATTCGACGCGCGAATACCAGCGCTTGTTGGCGAGCAGCGGCAGAGTGCTGCTGAGATCGACCCAGGTATCCGGGTCACCGCCTTGCCATTCGACAAGCTGGCGTGCGTCTTTCAGGTGGTTGTAGCCCACATTGTATGCAGCGAGCGCCATCCAGGTGCGATCAGGTTCCGCCACGCTGTCGGGCAGGCGCTCCAGCTGCCGCGCGAAATAGCGTGCGCCACCCACGATACTGCTTTCCGGGTCCATGCGGTCCTCGATGTCGAGGTATTCCGCGGTGGCCTGCGTCAGCATCATGATGCCGCGAACGCCGGTGGGCGATACCGCCTTGGGCCGCCAGTGCGACTCCTGGTAGCCAATTGCGGCCAGCAGGCGCCAGTCGATATTGGTCTGTAACGACGCCTGCTTGAACAGGTCGAGATAACGCGGCAGCCGCGATTCGAAATGCCGGATGAAAGCGCGGGTGCCAACGTAGTCGAATTTTTCAGCATGCCCGTAGTAGCGATCGTTGACCTGTGCCAGCACGCCACTGCGCTTGGTGTTGATCAGGAACTCGTCGGCTTCGCGCAGCAGGCTGCCGCCATCCGTCTTGCGAAAGGCCCAGGCGAGCGGGTCGTCGAGCTGCAGATCGAGCGCAACGCGCAGGTCCGGGTAGAAATGCCGCTGAATGTTAAACGCCGTGCTGTCAGCGATGGTCAGGTCGACCTGACCGAGCGCGACCCGTTCGAGCAGGTCACGCACTTCGAGGTCCGCGTTTTCGCTCCAGGAGATGTCCGGGTAGACCTCGGTCAGGGAGGCCATCATTTCCGAATGGCTGCTATTGGCGACGACTTCAATGCTGCGCCCGATGACGTCTTCGATCTTGCGTGGCCTGCCCGTTCCGAGGCGGTACACGAGGTGCATATCGACCGTGTTGTAAGGAAAACCGAAATCGAGGTAATCGCGTCGTGAATTGGTGGCCGACAGGCCGGCGGCCGCGAAGTGCGCCTTGCCGGCGAGCAGGAACGGCATCACCTCGGCAACGCTGTCGACCGTGTGCACGACCAGCTCCACGCCCAGCGCTTCGGCGAAGCCGATCGCAAGATCGTACTCCGGCCCTGCCGGGCCATCCGGTCCGATAAAGTAGGTGGTTGGCGTGTTACGGGTGACGACATGCAGCTCGCCCAGGCGCAGAACCTGGTCGATCAGGGGTGGTGGCGAGGAGCAGGTACCGACCAGCAGCGCCACGAATACATAGGAAATCAGCCGCAAACCACACTCCGCGAGACTGTTGCAGGTCCTGACCTTGTCGTTATCGTTATGACCAGTCAGTAGCGCGGTCATTCCCGAAAAAGACCGCAGCGGACGAACCGGGCACCGGGTCCTGACGGGCAGTCCGGGGCCTGGATCGAGCCTCAAGGCTACCCCAGCAGCCCGCAAAAAGCAGCGCCGCCAGCCCTTGATTTGTAACAGCCTATCGGCTAGCAAGGCGCCTGGATTAATTCGCATTCGCGGCCGGCCGGCTTTGCCGTTAAGATACGCGACCGGCGCGCAAGCCCGGCCGGTCGTCGCGACGTCAAACCCGCCAACCGGAGTAAAGAATTGGAGAGGTGCCAGAGTGGTCGACAAAATCGCCGGGAGCGATTTTGAACCGCGTAGCGGCCCGCAGGGTGGTGGGCAGGATGCCCACCATTAATGGGCCTGACTCGACACAAATCGCGCTAGCGATTTGGACGCGCGCAGCGCGCCCCGAAGGGGTGAGGATCGCATAGGCGATCCGAGTCCAATCCGGTATTGGACTCAAGTCGATCAATACTGGACAGATGCAGTAAAATGAATCTGCGCAGAGGTGGCCAGAGTGCCCGCCATTAATGGGCCTGACTCGACAAAACGCGGTAGCGTTTTGGACGCACGCAGTGCGCCCCGCAGGGGTGAAGATCGCCAAAGCGATCTGAATCCAATCAGGTGTGAAGCCGTCAGGCTTGAGCCGGATTGGAGACAAAGTAAAGAATTGGAGAGGTGCCAGAGTGGTCGAATGGGCCTGACTCGAAATCAGGTGTGCGGTTCTCCCGTACCGTGGGTTCGAATCCCACCCTCTCCGCCAATAAACAAAAAGGGGCCCACCGGGCCCCTTTTTGTTTATTCGTGGAAGGGGGTGCTGGATTCAGACCCACCCGGTTCGACAAAACGCGCCAGCGTTTTGGACGCGCGCAGCGCGCCCCGCAGGGGCGAGAATCGCCCAAGCGATTCGAGTCAATCCCACAGCCACAGTCACCTCGATCTAAAGAGACGTGCAGCCGCCCACCGGGCCCCTTTTTGTTTATTCGTGGAAGGGGGTGCTGGATTCAGACCCACCCGGTTCGACAAAACGCGCCAGCGTTTTGGACGCGCGCAGCGCGCCCCGCAGGGGCGAGAATCGCCCAAGCGATTCGAGTCAATCCCACAGCCACCGTCACCTCGATCTAAAAAGACGTGCAGTCCGCCCACCGGGCCCCTTATTGTTTATTCGCCGGAAAGGGTGCTGGATTCAAACCCACCCGGTTCGACAAAACGCGCCAGCGTTTTGGACGCGCGCAGCGCGCCCCGCAGGGGCGAGAATCGCCCAAGCGATTCGAGTCAATCCCACCCTCTCCGCCAGAAAACGAAAAGGCCCCTAAACGGGGCCTTTTTTTGTAATAGGGCATGCGAGTTCGAAACCGTCATGGCCTGTGTCGACCGGCATTCCCTCGCACCCCGAAACGAATCTTCCCTTCGATGAGCTGCAAAAAGAAATTAACAGGACGCTGGCCCGCTAAATTGCATAACTTTTAGGCATAGAAGATGATGAACTCAGTGAAAGTTGCTGGGGATAAGCGCGGTGGTAGAAACGACTAATGTCATCGCTCTGGGATTCATCGCGAGTTTTTGCGCTAGTGTCGGTACTGCTGTCGGCAGCGTTGGTGTGCTATTCATTTCAAGCCTGTCGCGCAAGCTTGAGGACATTCTGCTCAGTGTTGCGGCGGGCATCATGTTGGCCGCGACCTTTTTTTCGCTGCTGTTGCCTGGGCTCGAGTTCGCTGGTCAGCAGCATGGCGAGATTTTGTCAGTTGGCATCGTTTCCGCGGGTTTGCTGCTTGGCGCGGTAGCGCTGTTCGCGATCCACCAGCAGGTGCCCCACGAGCATTTTCAGCTGGGTCGTGAGGGTGGGGACGCCACCGAACTCAGCCGAATTTGGCTATTTGTCATCGCAATCACGCTGCACAATTTTCCCGAAGGCATGGCAGTCGGGGTCGGATTTGCAGGCGGAGAATTGTCAAACGGGTTGCCGTTGGCGCTCGGCATCGGATTGCAGAATATCCCCGGGAAAATAGGGGTCGAACCGCAATTTGCTGACAATAATCGCGGTTCGACCACTGTTTTAATTCGGTTCGACCCCTATTCACTATTCACGCAACTCAACGATCTTCCTCATTCGCCAACGCTACTGAAATGGCGAGAATCTGATCCAGCCTGTCGTTGATTTGTCGGATCGCCTGATAAAGCCCTTGGCGTTCCTTTGCCTGACCTGCCGCCAGCAGGCCGCGGTACCGGGCGAGTTGCAGACCGGTCGCATACAGCGTCTTTGAAACCGACTCTGCCGAAAAGACCCGGCCCTGCAATACCTGCTGATTGCCTGTCTTCAGGCACTGCGTCAGGAAGCCGGCTTCGTCGCCCAGGGCATCCGCGCCTTTCGCTGCCAGCGTTCTTGCCACAATGCGATACGCGTCTACAAACGAACGCAGCACCACGTGAGCGAGCAGCGGGCGAATCTCACGAAACGCACCCTGTACTTCCGCCTCACTCTGCCGGACAAGGTCTTCCCAGTTGCCGAAACGGTCACGGGCGAGCCGCTCGATCTCGGCGCGATAGCCCGCGCGGCGCGGGAAATAGAACTCGAACTTGAACAACTCCCGGAGGTTCTCCGCGGTTGCAAAGAATGCCTCAACCGGGTCGTCGGGGTCCGCCGTGGCGGTCAGCAATGCGATCTCGACGAAGGCATCGAGCACGAAATAGTGTATCGCCGTATTGCGATAATAGGCCGCATTGTGGTGCTGGTTAGCGCTGATGGCGTAGAGCCTTTCGGTGCCGTCATCGAGATAGGTCACGACACCTGTCTGATGAAGTTCGTCCAGCGTGGCGCGTACCGCGGCGAGATCCTCGAAGTTGGAGTGGCCGACGATCTCCAGCTTGCGGCGGCGGATCAGCGCCACGCCCGACTGGGCAAGCGCCTGGACCTGGCGCAGGCTCATGGCGCGGTTGCCACCGGCAAGCAGGATCAGGGTCATGATTGCGATATCGGTAATCGGGGTTGCCGCATTCATGCGAACCGCGACTTCGAAAGCCAGCGTTGGCACGAGGATCTGTTTCTTCTGGTCATCGATGCCAGCGTCAAGTTCGGCTCTGTCGGCAATGTCCGTGAGGGTCAGTGCTTCGCCAAACCGCAGATGGATCTTGCCGCGTAACTTGCCACGCCTGAGGAAACGCAATGCCCAGGTAAAGCCCTCCGCCTTCTTCTTCCGGCCACGCTGCTCGATTGCATAGTCCTCGACTTCCGTGATCTGGTCGTAGGCAACGCTGACGGGCACGAACGTAACGTCATACAGTTTCGTTCGCAGGATTGATTCGACAACGTAATTGAACAGGCCAAAACGCGGGGGCAGCAGTTTGCCCGTGCGTGAGCGGGTGCCTTCCAGCGCCCACAGCAGTGAAAAACGCTTTTCGATCAGGTAGTCGATATAGCGCCGAA
This sequence comes from uncultured Gammaproteobacteria bacterium, assembly GCA_963800915.1. Lineage (GTDB taxonomy): Bacteria > Pseudomonadota > Gammaproteobacteria > Steroidobacterales > Woeseiaceae > Woeseia. The sequence continues at coordinate 52,529 of CAWDCR010000005.1, read as the reverse complement.
AGGTCGCCTTGTAGATTTCGTTATTCTGGAAAGACCGGCGCAGAAAAATAATACCGCTGCGGCGGGCGAGGGCGCCGATGCCCGGTGTCCGCAAATTGATGCCACCGAAGGTCAGCGGCAGCGGCAGGTTCGCGTTGAACAGAACGAGCGACAGGGCCGCGGTATCGAGCATCGATTTATGGCTGATCAGGAAGACGACCGGCCGCGTGGCCAGGGTTTGCTTGATGGTTGCAAGCTGGGATTCGTCCACGCTGACCTCCGGATCATGATGGCTTTTGATCGCGGTGCGGTACAGCGACATCATCAGGTCCAGCGTGAAGCGGCGTTTGCATGGCCGCCATTTCTTTCAGGTACCGAGCGGCCTTCGCAAGAATTTCCGTTACGGGGCGATCGCGCTGCTGCGCGGCGTTGGCAAGCGTCCGCTGGAAGTTCTCGTTTGCGAACACGTTGCTGGGCAGAATCCTGGGTATTTTGTAGCGTGTGCCACGGATCGTCCGCTCCGCGCGCTCCAGCGCGATCAGCGCCTGGCCTGCGACGAAATCCGCCAGTTCATTCCGGGTCCCCGGCAGCGCGCCGCTGCAGGCATGCCGGTCACACAGGTCGGGCAGGGTGGCGCCGTCGCCTGCGACATAGGCAAGCCGATCCGACTGCCGCTTTGCGAGCCAGCGCCGCCCGATGGGCACAGTTGCGGCTAACCGTCCGAAGAAAAAATCGTGCAGGGGACGATCGCCGGCATCGGCAGAGGCCGGCAGCCACGCAATACGCAGTGGCTGCATCCAGGTGCAGTTGCCGTCATCGAGCACCTCGGCCAGCGAATCATTGGCGCCGGATTTCGAGATCGCAACGATCGAGTACTGCTGAGGCGAAACGCCAGCCGGCTTGTGCCGTTCAACCCAGTCCCGTAGCAGTTCGCTTTCGAAGTTGTCACGGGCGTCAAACAGGAACGCGACGACGGCCGCATCGATTGGCGGCCACGGCGATGTGCGATCACGGCTGTGCTCGTCGTTGCTGGTCGGTTCGATTGCTGCTGCCATTTATCGTCCCGGTAATTTGGCTGGCCCATGATTGCACGATTTTTTACCAAGATTGATGCAATTTGTCGCCCGGTTTACTTTTCCTGTCGTTATCACGCTGTCTCACCGCGACCGACATCCCTGACGAGGACCGGTTGAACGGGCGAGGTCCGGCATCGCGCGAGCCAAATGCGGCGCCGCAGGGCGCCTGTCCCACCATCTGTGCCGCGTAAAAAAAAACGGTTTGCTAACCGGTACGGAAGGCCTATATTCGCGCCCACAGCGAACCGTGATTCGCACATGCCGTGGAGGACGCGAAATGGGCAACCTAAAGCTGCTAATGGTGGGGCTGATGGGCCTGCTGCTGACGAGTTGTTCGTCGTTGCTGGATATTGGCGGTCAGACCCGCAGCGGCGTCTCGAGCAGCCTCGTGGATTATCTTTATCCGTCAGGTGAAGTGCCGCCGAACCTGCAGGATTCTATTCCGTTTCTTGAGCTACCCTTGCGCGTCGGAATTGCTTTCGTGCCCAGCCAGGGTGGTCGCAGCACGATCTCCGAGGTGACCAAGATCGAGCTGCTGGAGAAGGTCAAGGCGGAGTTCGTCAACCGCGAATTCATTGAGCATATCGAAGTCATTCCTGACACGTACCTGCGCTCCAGCAAAGGCATCAATGGCATGCAGCAGGTCGCGCGGCTGTACGGCGTCGATGTGCTGGCGTTGGTCTCTTACGATCAGGTGGCCGTCAGTGAAGACAACCCGACATCGTTCCTCTACTGGACGATCGTCGGCTCCTACGTGATCAAAGCGACTTCCAACGAGGTCCAGACGTTTGTCGATACCGCGGTATTTGATGTCAAGACGGCGCGTTTGCTGTTTCGTGCGCCGGGGCTGGACAAAATGTCGGATCGATCGACGCTCGTCGAAAGCAACGAGGTCATTCGCAAGACGCGGGATGCAAGTTTCACGGCCGCGATGGGCAGCATGACCCAGAACCTGGCGGCGGAACTTGACGTGTTTCGTGAGCGCGTGAAACAGGATCCCGCCGTTGCCGACGTGCAATGGAAATCCGGTTCCGGCGGCGGCGGTGCGTTCGGCTGGTTATTGTGTTTCGGATTGCTGGTGGCTGCCGGGGTGCGGCGTCGTTAGGTTGTAGTAACTCTTGCTTTTTATTGTTGGCTACCTCGCACATTCTTCCTCGAGCGCATTTGACCTTGCGCCGTCACGCGCCGCTCACCGGTAGCTGCTGAGCAATCTTCCGTAGAATTCCCACTCGAAAGGAAAAATCGCCGCAAAGCAACATGCTTCACATGACTCGCTGCACCACGAATAAGCAAAAAAAAGGGACCACAGGGTCCCTTTTTCGTGTTTTCTCGTGGACCTGCTACGCCCTTCGGTTAACTCAACCGTTCGGCGGCAACCAGAGAATACTATCTATCCCTGATGTTGCCAGAGAGCCCCGTTGCCTACTTGATCGTGATAAGTCGCATCTGGTACTCGCCGGTAATCTCACGCATTGCCGGATAATTTTTCTGCGCATAGGCCGTCGTCTTGTCCGATTGTTCCTTGGTGAACTTCGCCATGAACTTTTCGTAGTTCGCCTTGTTTGGCGCCAGCGCCGCGGTATTAGCGAATTTGACCACAAGCAGCAGATTGAAGTCGCCGCTTGACTCGAGGTCGCTGCGGTAAATCCACCAGTCTTCGATCTGACCCAATTCTTTTGAGATCTTGTTGCCCGGTACCCAGGTCTCTCGCAGGCCCTCGAGGTAAGCATCGCTCATATTCGAGTGAACTTTGACCGTAGTGATCGACCAGACGGCATCGCTGACCTCATAGTCTTTCCATGGATCGAGATCCGCCATGGCAGTTCCCGATACGAACAGACACGCCAGCGTGGCAATCATTAATTTTAATCGCATTTTTATTTCCTAAATTGGTTTAATTATTGATATTGCATTGCCGCGGTCACGAATCCAGCTGGTGCCTGGAGACCGAAGCGTGCGCGCAGTGTAGGCCTATTGGTCTAACTATGTTGGACTATATAACTGCTAACCTTTGAATCGGATGTCAGGCACTTTATTAGCGACGCACCTGCTGGCCGTAGCAATTGCATCCGTGGCAGCTAGTTCTTCGCGGGCAAAAAACGCGCCATCGCCCATGGCGCGAGGAGGGCGCAGATCGCGCCGGGCATAGGTGTCTGATCCTTGTAGCCGTGGTGCACTCCAGCCAAGCCAGAAGATTGCACAGTTTGTCTGAGCCACGGCATGATGCGAGACTTGCGCCAGAAGCCTCAGGGTGAAATATGCAGGAAGTCATGTACGACCAAAATAGTGTACTAATCTCGCTGCTGCTGTTCATTACGATGGCAGTTGCAATCGAGGTTGGCAACCGTGTCGGTCGCCGGCTTCACGATGGCAAGGATGAGGCATTAAAGACCCAGGTAAACGGGTTGCAAGGCTCGCTGCTCGGTATTCTCGCCCTGCTCCTTGGCTTCACTTTTTCACAATCATTGCAGCGTTACGACGAGCGCAGTGCCGCAGTAGTCGAGGAGGCTAACGCTATTGGTACGACCTACCTGCGTGCCGATTTGCTGCCTGGCGAGTTAGCTGCCGAGTCGCGGGGCTTGTTACAGGACTATGTTGATCTGCGAGTTAGTGCGGGCATGGTATCGCTCGATCGTCAGGAGGATCGCAAAGAGTTGCAGCAGGCCGCGTTCGATCTGCAACAGCGGATCTGGACGCTGGCAGTTCAAGCCACCGAGGTGACCGATAAACCGCCGACTATCAATCTGTACCTGCAAACAGTTAACGAAATGATCGATTCCAATGCGCGTCGCGATGCGGCGCTCGATCGCCACGTTCCGGAACTGGTGCTGTTTCTTTTGTACGGGACGTTTATCCTCACGGGGAGCCTGATCGGGTACGCCGCCGGCGTCAGTGGATCGCGCGTGTCCAAAGGCAGTTACATACTGGTTGCACTGATCGTGGTGCTGGTATTCATCATCATCGATCTCGACCGCCCGCGGCGCGGCCTGATCGAAGTTAATCAGGCGAGTCTTGTCAGCCTTGCTGAGGCTGTGCGAAACGAATAGCGGGAAATTGCTGAACGCAGTGTGTGATGCGGGCTACGCAAAGCAGGGCGAGCTGCGCGATGGTTTCAACCCAGGGCTGTTGCGGAGATGCGCCATTACTGACTCGTCGCCTGGCTTGCATTGATTAAATAGCTGGGTCGCCTGATGCTTCGCAGGCGCTGTAACTGGTTCGGGTTCGCGTAAGTCAGGCAATGCACACAGCACTGACGCTCCTGCGTTGGCTCTTGATCGTATATTTTGATGGCTATCTCTTTGCAGGGAGCTCAGGCGTCCTGCGGCTTGCAAAGCAGGAATGACTGTGACTTCCACACCCAGCCCGGCCGAGACATCGGTGATTCGTCCGCCCGACACGCTACCAGATCGTTGGCCGTATCCTCGGACCGCTGCTGTTCGCCGTGATGCTCGCAACGGAGCACTGGCAGAGCGCAATGGATCCGGTGGCGTGGCGCACCGCGGCTGTCGGCATGTGGATGGCGACGTGGTGGGCCACCGAAGCGATTCCGGTACCCGTCACGGCATTCCTGCCTATCGTGTTGTTCGAACTTCTCGGCATCACCACCCTGCGCGATGCAGCGGCACCCTACGCGAACCCGATCATCTACCTGTTCCTTGGCGGCTTCATGCTGGCGCTGGCGCTGGAGCGCTGGAATCTGCACCGGCGCATCGCGCTCGCGGTACTCGAACGGACCGGCACCGACGGCCGTCGCCTGATCGGCGGCTTCATGATCGTGTGCGCGTTGCTCAGCATGTGGATGACGAATACGTCGACCACGATGATGCTGTTGCCGATCGTGCTGTCGGTGATCGGCGTGGTGCACGATAACGTTACCGATCTTGACGACCAGCAACGCGATGACTTCCAGGTTGCGATGCTGCTGGGCCTGGCCTACGCGGCCAGCATTGGCGGGCTCGCGACGCTGATCGGTACGCCGCCGAATGCGCTGCTGATTGGCTACCTTGCCAGCAACTACGGCATCGAAATCAGCTTCGCGCGCTGGATGGTCGTTGGCGTGCCGATCAGCGCGATCATGCTGCCGATTGCCTGGCTGGTGCTGACCCGCCTGTTGTTTCCAGTCAATATTCCGGAGAACAGGGCGGTCAGAAATCACCTGCATGAATTGCGCGTCCAGATGGGACCGATGAGCGTCGCTGAACGCCGCGTTGCGTATATTTTTGCAACGGTTGTGCTGTGCTGGATGTTTCGTCGGCCGGTCACCGAATGGCTGGGCATCACCGGTGTATCCGATGCCGGCATCGTAATGACGGCGGCCGTGCTGCTGTTCATGATCCCGAGCGGCAATGCGGCGCAGCCGCAGCTGATGACCTGGCACGATGCGATTCGGCTGCCGTGGGGCGTGCTGGTCCTGTTCGGCGGCGGCCTGAGCCTGGCGGCGGCCGTGTCCGACTCCGGCCTTGCGTTGTGGATGGGTGAGCAGCTTGCGCCGCTGAACGCACTGGGCACCGCGGTGCTGGTGGTTGCGGCGGTCGCGCTCGTCATATTCCTCACTGAACTCACCAGCAATCTCGCCACGACGGCAACCCTGCTGCCGGTAGTCGGCGCGATTGCGATCCAGGCCGGTGTGCCACCGATAGTGCTGACAGTGCCAATTACCATCGCCGCGAGCTGCGCGTTCATGCTGCCGGTTGCAACGCCGCCCAATGCGATCGTGTTTGCGACCGGTTCGATCCGCATTCCGCAGATGGTGAAAGCCGGAATCCTGCTAAATCTGATGGGCGTTATTATCGTGTCGCTGGCAGCGTTCTACCTGGCGCCGGTGCTGGTCCAGTAATGCAACAGGCGGACTGGCTGATGCGTCGCCGGCACTAGAGCGCAGGCGGCAGCGTAAAATATATCGCTGCAACGTCGACGCGGAAGAACGGAAAGTAATTGTCCGTATCAAAAAAGTTGCCAGCCTCAATGCGCGTTGGCAGCTGATAACCACTGAAGTTCCTGAAGTGTGACAGGTAGCCGCCAAACGGCTGCAGCTGGTACACCTTGTCCGGGTTCGCGTCGGACCAGCGCTGGAAAATGACCTTGCGAGGTTTGCCGTCTTCATCCAGGTAAAGATCAACTGCCTGCACCATCTGTTTGTAGCGCACAGTGACGCGTGCGGTGTCTTTATCGATCGCCTGCCACTGAATATTGTCCGCCGGCAGTAAAGCGGCGGGCGTCCAGAACACCGCTTCAGCAATGTAGCGACCGAAGGCGGCGCGCGCGTGGTCCGCATTATCACCCGCGCGGGCAACGGGTATGAAACCGTACAGCCAGAAGCGGCTCCAGCTAGTGCCTTCCAGCGCTCCGTCAGAGCCCGACAAGCGCAGCGAGGTGCCGGCCTGTACCTGCCAGATAAAACCGTGCGGTGCCGCAATTACCTGCCGCGCGCGCATCGGCATGTAGCCCGGCTGATCCTTGTCGCCCAGGCTGAAATCTCCTTCCATGCTGATTGCGGCAACCGTGACCAGCGGCGTGCCCGGCGCTATCGCGAATTCGAAGTAGCGGCGCGCCGGCTCCGGCAGCTCCGCGACCAGCGCCGGATCGAATATCGCCGGTGTGGCCGGCTGCCAGCTGAACAGGCGCTCCACGACCTCACGCTCAGCCCGAACTTCGCTCCAGCGCCAGGCGCTGAGCGCGATGCTAATCGCGGCGATGACGACCAACGTGCTCAAGGCCGCCGATCCCTTCTGGAACTGTCTCGAAAAGTGCAGCAAGCGGCACTGCTCCTGGAGCTTGCAAGCATTGATTACAGGCCAGTTGGAACAATCTGAATATCCGGAATTACCGATAGAATTACCGATAGAATTGCCGATAAATTTGCCGATAAATTTGCGGATAAATTTGCCGATAGTCGCCGCAACGCATTGCCGGATGCTATCGCTTGCGCTGAGGCTGGTGGCCGTCGTATCGCGACGATTTATGGCGCTGCGGCGATCTGGCGCGCCGCCGAGCTGCGCCTGAAGAATATTCCCACTGTGGAGCCGGAGCGCCGCCGTTGCGCCCCGCCATTGCTATACTTTTCGGGGCAAACGGCAGTTTTGCGGCGGGTTCGAGCCAGGATCTGCACGAAATGCGCCTGAAGAAACAAGCATATCTTCCAACGGATATCACGGCGGCTTCGCCGCGACGAAAATCCTTAGCCAGGAGTGAGACATGCAGGCATACCTTGGGAAAACTTTCCTCTCCCGACTGACACCAGTGCTGTTCCTGTTCTTTGCCACGCTGTGTTTCGCGCAGGCTGATGTCGATGTCGGCGGTTCCGAGGAGGATGACGGCGCCTGGGACCCGTCGTACGCGGACAGCGAGCGCTATGGTGAGCGATACGAATCCGGGGATTCGTACGGACGCGATGGCAGCTATGACGGTGGCCCTGCGAGCGGCATGCCGATTGTGTACGCGGGCGATGGCATGCGCGTCAGCATTGAGCAGGTCGATGATTCGGGCACCTACGCCCGCGGTACCTTAACGGTCGGCGACCAGCGACCGATGCCGTTTGAACTGCAGATGCAAATGGGTCAGTACGGTGAGCTTAGCGAAGGGCGCGTCATGACACCCTCCGGGCCCAAGCCTATTCGCGCAAGAGATGAAGCCGAAGAAGTCACGGTCGCCGAGTTCGAGGGGCGCCGGTATCGGCTTGTTTACCAGCAGCCCGGCAGTAACAGTGGCTACCCGCCGAATGGCAGTTACGGCAATCGTCAGCAACCCATTGAGAATGGTCCGCCTCGCGGCGTTGAGAATGTCCCGGCTCGCGGCAACGAGAATGGCCAACTGCGCGGCTATGAAAATGGCACTCCTGGCGGCTACGGCAACGATTCCGGCAACACCTCACGCAATTCGAATGCGGGCGGGCAACAAGCTGCGCCGGCACCGAGACCGGTGGCAAACTCCGCGACGCCGAAAACGGTTGAGCTTGTCAAGAAGACGCTCGGCAGCACACATACCTTGCTGGTCCCGAAAGGCTGGACGGTTGAGGGCGGCGCCTGGTCGCCACCGCCACAGGCGTTTGCCTGGATGCCAAGCCAGCTGATTACCGTGACCGGACCTGACGGCAGCAAAGTAATATTCAGGCCGAATATTTCAGCAATGGATCAGCGCATTGCGGCAACGCCGAAGGCCCAGCCCGGTTCCCTGAACGCCTCGGGGCTCATCAACCTGCCGGTGCCCGGCGATAACAACGAATGGGCGCAGTTTATCCAGAACGAATCGATTCGTGCCGTCTACAAGGACGCCAGCGATATCCGCGTAACCAAAGTCTCAGTTGTTCCCGAGCTGACCGCGAAGCTGCGCCATTTGTACGAACCACAGGCGCGGCTAATGGCCAGTTTCAATGCGTCTGATTTTTCTATCCGCAGCGACCAGCTTTCGATGTCGGTCGAGTCAGCCTACAGCGCAAGTGGCGGTCGCTGGCAACAGATCGACGCATTTAATCACCTCGTGTCGGTTGGCCAGGTCGTCAGTGCGTTTGGTGGCTACGACTACCACACCGGCTGGGATATCAGGGATGCAGTCTCCATTCGTGCGCCCGAAGGTTCGCTGGATGCGCAGATGCCAGTGCTGCTCGCGATCGTCAACTCGTTGCGACAAACCCCCGAGTACACGCAGCAAATTGCCGAGCTCCAGATGCGAAGCTCCAAAACCAGCCACGAAATTACGATGCAAACGATTAACACCTACATGGCGATCTCGCAGTCGACTTATAACGCCAACAATCAGATAAACGAAGGCATCATGAACAGTTATAACGCGCGCAACGCGTCGCAGGATCGTGGCCAGCGGGACTTCGTCAACTACATTCATGACCAGCAGGATTATGCGGATCCGACTGTCCGCGGCAACGTCACGTTGCCGTCGAGCTACGATCGTGTGTTCAGTAACGGCAGGGGAGAGTACGTGCTGACGAACGACGCATCGTTCGAACCCGGAACCGACTGGAACCCGATTAACCGCGCACGCAACTAATCCATGTAGAGAATCTGTAAAGCGGATTCATACAGCTGGTCCGTGTTGTGGATCCATATAGCAGCGCTCGTTACCGGGGTGTCCCGCACCGCGCGCGACGAGCTTGATGAATCGCCTTCATTGCAATCTCTCCATAAATTGCCCGGTGCGGCCCGCTGCCGAGCCTTGATATACCGATGCGATGCTTTTTCACGCAGCGATACAATCCGCAACAAACCGTAACTTCCCTGACACCAAAACCCTGCGGAAGCATTGCACGCTCGAACTCGAACTCACTTACCCCCTTCGAGTAACTGCAAATGAATCTCTTCCGCTACATCTCGCTTGCGCTGGCTGCACTTGCCGTTACGGCCTGTGACTCCAACGACACCATTCCTGCTCCGCCACCTCCGCCGGAGACCTTCGCGCTGCAGGTGCTCCATGGGTCTGCCGATGCCCCTGCGGTTAACGTGCTCGCCAACGGCAACGCGGTATTGTCAGACGTCGACTACAAGGCGGGTTCTTCGCAGCTCACGCTGGAGACCGGCAACTATTCCATCCAGGTTGACGGTCTGACACCGGCAGGCGCAGCCACCGTCATCGGCCCGGTCGCGATCGACTTCGCGGCGGACACGATCTACGCGATCGCGGCTGTCGGCAAGGTCGGCGATGCTTCGCTGGAACCGGTCGTGCTGAGTCAGCCGCGCACCGCCGTTGCAGCCGGCAGCGCCCGTGCCTTTGTACTGCACGGCGCTTCGGATGCTCCGCCCGTGGATGTCTTCGTAACCACCCCCGGTGCCGACCTGACGACCACTGCTCCGCTGGGATCGTTTGCATTCAAAGAGACGCTCGGACCGGTCGAAGTTGCCTCGGGCGACTACCAGATCCGCGTAACGCTCGTCGGCGACCCTGCGACGGTCGTCAACGACTCGGGCACTCTGACGCTTAATGCTGGTGACGACCTGCTGCTGTCCGCGGTCAATAACACCTTAGCCGGTGCAGCACCTATCGGTCTGGTCGCCCTGACGGGTGCAGGCTCGGCGGAAATTCTCGATGTGGCAGCGTCGGCCGATCTGCGCGTTGTCCACGCCTCCGCTGATGCGCCGAACGTCGATGTCATCGCAAACGACGCGGTAACGCTGGTCAGCGACCTGCCGTTCACGCAGGCCGCCGGCTTCCTCGGCGTCGACCCGGCGTCCTACAATGTGAAGGTGACGGCAGCCGGCAACCCGGGCGCCGTCGTGATCGACGCAGACCTGACGCTGGATGCGGGCACGAGCTACGACGTACTCGCCGTTGGAGGTCTTGCGTCCATCGAGCCGCTGGTACTCGCCGACGATTTCCGCCGCGTTGCCACGGAAGCGAAGCTGCGGGTCGTACATGCCTCGCCGACCGCTCAGGATGTCGACATCTACGTAACCGCGCCGGGCACTGATATCAATTCAGTCTCCCCGACGCTGGCTGCCGTGCCGTTCAAGGCAAACACGGGCTTCCTCGGCCTGGCGCCGGGAACCTATGACGTCACCGTAACGCCTGCCGGCAGCAAGACGGCAGCGATCGGTCCGGCTGCGATCACGATCGACGCCAGCGGTGTCTACACAGCGATCGCGCGCGACGCGGTCGGTGGCGGCGCACCCCTGAACCTGATCCTGCTCGACGACTTTCAGTAACCCCAGCGGCACGTTAGTCCCCCTCCAACGTTCTGCTCCACTCCGGCCCCGCCTCGTGCGGGGCTTTTTTTTTGTCTGCTATCAACGACAACATTCGAAACCACCAATCCCGGCCCGAGCCGGACTGGATTATCGCGAGACACGCCAGCGCGTCGCGCCAGCCCGCACCCCGTGCGCGTGATCTGCGCAAAACCGGCGCAAACCAAAAATATCCTGCGCTAAGCCGGCTTCGGGAATACCGGTGCGCGCCGCGATCGCCGCTCAAAAGAGAAGCATTCCGGCCGTTTTCTGCATTGGTCTTCGCCGTCACCGGCAATTGGCAGCGGCAACGGTGGCGTGCCAATAAAAAACCATTGACACTGCTCACGCGATTAATATATTCACGCGCACGAACAGGGGCACACTGCCCCGCCACCCGACGGGCCGGGCCGGTTTTCGCTTGCAGGTCGCCCAACTGCAGCATTGAGGCATTAATGAAAACCGCCACCGTTGCAGCGGACGAACCTCCGGATACCACGGCTAGCAGCCGCCCACTCGCCACACAGATTGTTCCGGCCGCCCGGGCACCGAAGGTGCAGCTGGCGACCGAATCAGCGCGTCGCACGCTGCCGTCGTTTCGCTTGTCCGAGAGGTCGGCGGAGTTCCTGAAGCGCTATTACCCGGAGGCCACGCGGGCAGACTGGAACGACTGGCGCTGGCAAAACCGTCACCGTGTGCGCACGCTCGCGGACCTGGAACGCATGATCGAAATGTCGCCGGAAGAATCGGCCGCCATCAAGCGTCACAGTGGCGCCTTGCCCGTTGGCATTACGCCTTATTACGCCAGCTTGCTGGACCGCCAGGATGCCGGTCAGGGGCTGCGGCGTACCGTCGTGCCGGTGCTGGGCGAGTACGACCTGACGCCGGGTGAAAACGAAGACCCGCTTGGCGAAGACTCGCACAGCCCGGTGCCTGGCCTGGTGCACCGCTACCCGGATCGCGTGCTGCTGCTCGTGACCAATTTCTGCTCGGTGTACTGCCGTTATTGCACGCGTGCGCGCATGGTCGGTTCGGCCGGTGAACGCAGCGTCAAGAAAGGCGACATCGAGCTGGCGCTCGACTATATCGCGAACACGCCCGCCATCCGGGACGTGCTGATCTCCGGTGGCGATCCGCTCAGTCTCGACGACGACCGTCTTGAGTACATCCTTAAGCGCCTGCACGCGATACCGCATCTTGAATTCATTCGTATCGGCAGCAAGCAGCCGGTCGTACAACCGATGCGCATCACGCCGGCGCTGACCCGCATCCTGAAGCGTTATCACCCGTTATGGATGAGCCTGCACTTCACCCATCCGGATGAACTGACGCCGGAAGTCAGCGAGGCCTGCGCGCGGCTTGCCGATGCCGGCATTCCGCTGGGCAGCCAGACCGTCCTGCTGAAAGACGTTAACGACGACCTGCCGACGATGACCAAGCTGATGCAGGGGCTGCTGCGCATCCGCGTGAAGCCTTACTACCTGTACCAGTGCGATCCCATCAGCGGCTCGGCGCATTTCCGTACGCCGGTTGCCAAGGGTGTCGAACTGATTCGCGGGCTGCGCGGCCACACGACCGGCTACGCCGTGCCGACCTTCGTGGTTGATGCACCGAACGGCGGCGGCAAGATCCCGGTTGCGCCGAACTACCTGGCAGGCTACGACGGTGACGACCTGTTGCTGAACAGCTATGACGGCGGCACCTACCGCTATCCCGATCCAACGCACTCGTTTGCCGACGGAGAACCGTCATGAACCGCAGTAACCTACGCGTAGGGCTGACTTACGACCTGCGCGACGCCTACCTTGAAGCGGGCTACAGCGAGCTGGAGACAGCCGAGTTTGATCGTGAAGACACGATTGACAACCTCGACAATTCGCTCAGCGAACTCGGCTATACCGGTCGATCGCATCGGCAACGTGCGCCAGCTGGCTGCGCGTCTCGTGGCCGGCGATCGCTTCGATATTGTTTTCAATATTTGCGAAGGGCTGCGCGGAGCAGGGCGCGAAGCGCAGGTGCCGGCGTTGCTGGATGCCTACGATATTCCCTACGTGTTTTCGGACACGCTGGTTTGCGCCCTGACCTTGCACAAAGCCATGACCAAGGACGTGGTGCGTGCCGCTGGCGTTGCGACACCGGATTACGTACTGGTCAGCGACCTAGCGGCGGTCAAGAACATCAAGCTGCCGTACCCGCTGTTCGCGAAGCCGGTAGCCGAAGGTACCGGCAAAGGCGTCGAAGCCGATTCCAAGATCAACACGCCGGCTGAACTGCACGACGTGTGCCGTCGCCTGCTGCAGCAGTACCAGCAGCCGGTGCTGGTCGAGCGCTTTTTGCCCGGTCGCGAGTTCACCGTCGGTGTTATCGGCACCGGACGCAAGGCAAAGGCACTCGCAACGCTCGAGATCGAGTTGCTGCCGAATGCCGATGCTGACGTTTACTCATACCGTAACAAGGAGTTCTGCGAAGAACTCGTGGTGTACAAATTACTGGGTGAGGGCAAACTGCGCAGCGCTGCCGAGGCGCTGGCAGTGAAAGCCTGGCGCGCACTTGGCGGGCGCGACGCCGGTCGTATCGACGTGCGCCTTAACGAGAAGGGCGGGGTTGAGTTCATCGAAGTGAATGCGCTGGCCGGCATACATCCGGAACATTCGGATCTGCCGATCATGGCCACGCAGAGCGGTATCGGCTACGACACCCTGATTGGCATGATCATGAACTCGGCGCTGGAACGCGTTCCGGCGCTGACACGTGCCAAACAACGCAGCGCGCCTCGCAAGGCTGCGCACAACGGCGCCGCCACGATTGCCGCCTGAGCGTGTCGCGCCAATGAAAAAGCCATTGGCGCTGCTGTTGCACGATGCCATCAGCGCCGACTCACGACCGGATGAAGCGGACGTGCTGGTGCAGGTCGAGCAGGTGTCGGCAGCGCTCGACGCGAACGGCTGGCGGCTGCAAGGTACTGGCCGCGACCCGCGACCTGAAGTCGCTGCAAAAGGCGCTCGTGCTGCTGGCGCCGGATTGCGTGGTCAACCTGGTCGAGTCGCTGGACGGTGATGGCCGATTGATCCACCTGGTACCCGCGTTGCTGCAGAGAATGGATATCCCGTTTACGGGCTCCGGCAGTGACACGCTGTTGCTGACGTTCGCAAAAGCAGCTTGCGAAGCAATGGTTACGATTCCATGGCATTGCCACGCCGCGCGATCTTGCGACCGAAGACACCTGCCGGCGAGCCCGTTATCCAGTACATCGTGAAGTCCGTGTGGGAGCATGCTTCGCTCGGGCTGGACGACAGCTCCGTCGTGACTGGCAGCGAGGCCGCCCGGCAAAAGATCGAACGCTGCAAGCAACAATACGGCGGCGAATGGTTCGCGGAAGAGTATATCGATGGCCGCGAATTCAATATTTCGGTTATTGAGCAGGACGGCGAGCCGCTGGTGTTGCCGATTCCGGAGATCACTTTCGTCGACTACCCGGATGACAAACCGAAGATTGTAGGTTATGCCGCGAAGTGGGACCCGGACGCTGTCGAGTACGACGCAACGCGCCGCGACTTCCCAACCTTGCCCGCAGAGCAGCAAGACGCGCTGAGCGATTGCGTCAAGGCAGTGCTGGAGCCTGTTCGAACTGCGCGGCTACGCCCGCGTCGATATTCGGCTGTCGACAGCGGGTATTCCCTACGTGCTGGAAATCAACGCCAATCCCTGTCTCGCGCAGGACGCCGGCTTTGTCGTGTCCGCTCAACAAGCCGGCATTAGCTATAACGAACTGATCAGGCGTATCGTAGCGGCCGTAGGGCCGCGCAAACAACAACATCAGCGCCGCGCTGGCTAGACCGCGGAGGCGGCTATTAAGTATGTTTCGAATCCACCGAATTTTCGACGTCACCACACCCACCAACCGGCAGCTGCTGAGCCAGGTGCAGGCGATGCTGCGCGTGCAGTTCAGCGGCCTGAGCGAAAAAGACATCGCCAAGCTGCCGTCACAGCTCGCCAATCCGATGAAATACCGGTTCCGCTCGATACTGCTGGTCGCGGAAGACGGTGACGCCAACGTGCGTGGCTTCGCGATGCTGCTGCACGCGCCGGATCTCGAGTTTTGTTATCTCGACTACATTTGCGCCGGCCGCGGGGAAACCGGTGGTGGCATCGGCGGCGCCCTGTACGCACGGGTTCGCGAAGAAGCGTTCCAGCTCGATGTCGCTTGGAATTTTTCTGGAGTGCCTGCCGGACGATCCCGCATTGTCACCCGATGCAGCAATCCGCAAGCAAAACGTCGCGAGACTGCGTTTTTACGAACGTTTCGGCGCATTCCCGATCGTGAACACCGCCTACGAGACGCCGATGACGGAGGGCGATACCGATCCGCCGTATCTGGTGTTCGATCATCTTGGGCAGACAGAGCGGCCGCTGAAGAAAGATGCGTTGCGCAAGATCGTGCGCGCGATCCTGGAGCGCAAGTATGCCGGCGTGTGCCCGCCGGAATACGTGGACAAGATCGTCAAGTCGATCAGGGACGAACGCGCGCAGCTGCGACCGGCGTGCTATTTGCGCGAGCAGGTGCCGGAGAGCGAACAGCGTCCGCGTCAGCGCAAGATTGCGTTGATCATCAACGACCGACATGCAATCCACCACGTGAACGATCGTGGCTATGTTGAAGCACCGGTGCGCATTTCATCGATCACGAATGAGCTCGATAAAACCCAGCTATTCGAGACGATGCCGGCAAAAAGGGCGCCGCTAAGCGCAATCGAAGCCGTGCACAAGCCGGATTTCGTCCATTTTCTGCAGAAGGCCTGCGAAAATGTGCCGCCTGGCAAATCGGTTTACCCGTACGTGTTCCCGGTTCGCAACCGCACGCGGCCGCCACGCGAGTTGCCGTTGCGCGCAGGTTACTACTGCATCGATACCTTTACGCCGCTGAATGCGAACGCGTACAAGGCGGCACGCCGTTCAGTCGATTGCGCGATGACCGGTGCCGACTGCCTGCTCGACGGCAGCCGCGCCGCCTACGCGCTGGTGCGACCGCCAGGACATCACGCCGAATCGGAGGCGTTTGGCGGTTTCTGCTATTTCAATTCTTCAGCAATCGCGGCACATCACCTTAGCCAGCACGGTCGGGTAGTGCTGCTTGACATCGACTACCACCACGGCAACGGTGCGCAGGATATTTTCTGGCGGCGCAAGGACGTGTTTACGATTTCGCTGCACGGTCATCCGCGCTACTCATACCCGTACTTTTCCGGTTTCGATGACGAGAAAGGCGAGGACGAGGGCAAGGGTTACAACCTGAATCTTCCTTTGCAGGAGAACCTCGACGGCCAGCACTACCGCAAAGTGCTGACCCAGGCGCTCGGTAAAATTCGCAAATACAATCCGCAGTTCCTGGTGCTGGCGCTGGGCCTGGATACCGCCAAGGGCGATCCGACCGGCTCGTTCCAGCTAATGGCGAAGGACTTCAAGGAAAATGGCCGGATGATTGGCAGCCTCGGTTTGCCGACGCTGGTGGTTCAGGAGGGCGGTTACAAAACGCAGACGCTGGGCATCAATGCCCGCCATTTCTTCGTCGGGCTCTGGGAAGAGCTTTCGAAACCGCACGCTGCGGGGCCGGTTGGCAAGGCCAAAGGCAAAAGCTGATGCCGTTTCGTTTGACACCGCACGCGGCTGACGCTGCGGCCGTTCGCCAGCTCGTGTCAGATACTGGCTTTTTCTCCGCCGAGGAACTGGACGTTGCCGTAGAACTTGTCGACGAGCGCCTCGCGAAAGGCAGGGCGAGCGGTTACGAGTTCGTGTTTCTCGATGATCCGGACAATCCGCAGGAGCTGCTGGGCTATACCTGCTACGGCCCGATTCCGGCGACCCGTGCAAGCTACGACTTGTACTGGATTGCGGTAGCGCCGACGCAGCAGCGCAATGGCCTGGGTCACGAACTGCTGGTCGAAAGCGAGCGCCAGGCGGCAAAGCTCGGTGCGCACACGATGTACGTCGATACCTCGGGGCGCGCCCAGTACAAGCCCACGCGGCGCTTCTACGAGCAGAACGGCTACGGGGTGGCGGCGCGCCTCGAGGATTTCTATGCGCCAGGTGACGCCAAGGTCATCTACTGCAAGGTGCTGGACTAAGGTCGCAAGGGATAGCCCCTACCTGATGGATCCGGTCGCTTTTATTGAGATCCGCGGCGTCCTTCGTTCGATGGTTTTCAGTTGAGTGGCGGCCATGTCTCATCAGACAAGTTCCCTTGGGCCGACGACAGCGCGGCCCCCACGAGTGACCCACGCCTTGGTCTTGTAACAGAGCCTGCCGTTTAATCAATTCCCTTCGAGGACAAACTAGCCGCAAGCCCGCGGCCAGCCGGCGCAAACGTATTGTTTTCTCCCGCAAGGCACTCCAGTATCCGCTGCTATGACAGCCCGCGAACAAATGAGCTCGCAGCAATCTCAATGCCCGAATTGCGGTGCAGCACGGCGCGGCGACTACTGCCACGCCTGCGGTCAGCGTTACCTGGAATCCGAACAAAGACAGTTCAGCACCCTGCTCGGCGAATGGTGGGCCGCACTTACGATGTGGGACAGCCGCCTGCTGCGTACTTTTCGGCTGCTGTTCTTCAAGCCCGGCGCGCTGACCCGCGCCTACATTGACGGCCAGCGTGCCCGCTATACAACGCCGATCTCGCTGTTCCTGATTGCAAACCTGCTGTACTTCATTGCGCCGCCATTAAGTGACTTCAGTCCAAGCCTCTACGAACAGGTCAAGCTGCAGCCATACGCTGCGTTGGCGCAGCAGCTCGTTGATCTCAAGCTGCACTGGTCTCAATTGAGCTATGAGCAATTCGAGGTGCTGTACAACCAGCAAACCAAGAACCTTGCCAAGGCGCTGATCATAATCAATGTGCCCGTATTCGCCCTGTTCCTGCGGTTGATTTTCATCCGGCGTGACATGCTGTACGTCGATCATTTCGTGTTCGCCCTGCATTTCTTTACTGTGCTGCTTTTCGTGATGATCGTTACGTCCACCGCCGGCGCGTGGTTGTTAAAAATGATTGTCTCTCTTGCGGGCGAAGAGGCGTCTTTCCAGTTTCTGTTTTCGGCTGCCAGCCTGACGGGCATCGTACTGATAGGCAGCTACGTGCTCTTTGCCTGGCGGCGGGTTTACGAAACTCGCTGGGTATTTGCTGCAGCGGCCGTGCCACTGTCCCTGGTGCTGTTCGTGATCGTGAACCAGGTCAATCGTTTTTGCCTGTTTCTCGCGACGCTGGTGGCAACCTGACTCGAATGGTGCAGGCGGGGCGGAGCTTAATGCGTTCAGGCATGCCGATAGCGCATGAATCGGACACCAAGTTGCCAGTTGTCACTGTCGATCGCCAGGCGCTGCGGCCGCAAGCACCTTGCGATGGCAAGTCCGCGGACGGCTGTCTTGCGTCGAGAAAATCGCCCTGCGCGAGGTGCGCCTGCTAAGGGCTTGCTCATCGCAGGTCGATCAGCGGGCCGCTCGCTCTAGCTATTGCTATTGCGTTGCGGAGCGCAACGACCTGGTCGTGCGCAGCGCGTCCGGTCGTTGCTATTATCTGCTGCATCCAATTGACCGCTTGTCCACAGGCGACTTCCTGCGCTGCACGGCAGCAAACCGCCGCGGCATAGGGCGCTACGTCCCCCGCAAGTGTATGATTCGGGTCCGTCTAAAAGGAGGTCGATTCATGAATTTCTCAAAGTGGATTCTTGCAGTCTGCGCGGTCACCCTGTTGGGCTGCGGCAAACCTTCCCAGCCTGAACCCTCGGCCGAGGCTCATACGTCCGACCACGCAACGCACGGTAATCCGCCGGACCGGCTTGGCCAGGTGCATTTCGAAACGACCTGCAGCCCGGCGGTCAAAGACGACTTCGATCGTGCTGTCGCATTGCTGCATTCCTTCTGGTTCTCTGCTGCTATCGAGTCGTTTGAAGCCGTCGCCGCCAGCGATCCGCAATGCGCGATGGCGCACTGGGGTTCCGCGATGAGCTGGTGGGGCAACCCGTTTGGTGGCTTCCGTCCCGAGACCGCCATCGCGAATGGCGCGGCTGCCGTTGCGGCGGCGAAAGCGGCGCAGGCACAATCAGCCAGGGAGCGCGCGTACATTGCCGCGCTGGAGCTGCTCTACAAGGATGCCGATACGGTCGACCAGCGAACCCGCACACTCGCCTACGAGAAAGCGATGAAGACGCTGGCTGACGATTATCCTGACGATGCCGAAGCCCGTATTTTCTACGCGCTGTCGCTGGATCAAACGAACCTTCCGACAGACAAGTCGTACGCGAATCTGCTGGCTGCAGCAGAGATTCTCGAAAAAGAATTCAAGCTCCAGCCTGATCATCCGGGCATCGCACACTATATTATTCACAGTTACGACGTACCCGCGCTTGCCCCGCGCGCGGTCGACGCTGCACGGCGCTATGCGAGCATTGCGCCCGACGCGCCGCACGCGCTGCATATGCCGTCGCACACCTTTACGCGCATCGGTTCCTGGCAGGAATCCATAGAGACCAACCTCGCCTCGGCCGCGGCCGCAAGAAAAGACAATGCGGCATCCGAGGAACTGCACGCGCTCGACTACCAGGTCTATGCCTACCTGCAAACGGGCCAGGATGCGGCCGCCCGGCAGGTGCTCGAGCAGGCGCCTGCAATCACCGCGCGGATCGAATCGAGCTCGGCAGGCAACGCCGCACCGTCCCCGGCCGGCTACTTCGCCTCGGCCGCCATTGCCGCCCGCTACGCCCTTGAAAGAAACGCATGGGCCGAAGCCGCCGTGCTGCCGGCGCGCCAGACGCGCTTCGAGTGGGTTGATTCAACCACGCATTTTGCCCGTGCGCTCGGCGCGGCACGCAGCGGCGACCTTGCCGCGGCAAAAAAGGAAGCCGCTATTCTGACCGTCCTGCAGCAGAAACTGGAAGCGGCGGGCAATGCCTACTGGAGCGGCCAGGTTGCCATCCAGGAAAAAGTCAGCAGTGCCTGGATCGCGAATGCGGAGGGCCGCAAAGCCGAGGCCTTGACGCTGATGCGGGCTGCGGTGCAGATGGAAGATGCCACGGAGAAAAGTGCCATTTCCCCGGGCCCGCTCAAACCGGCTCGCGAGCTGCTTGGTGAGATGCTGCTTGAACACGGTAAGCCTGCAGAAGCGCTGGCCGAGTTTGAGCAGACGCGGGCGAAGGAACCCAAACGGTTCCGGGCGCTATACGGCGCGGCCGTGGCGGCAGAGCAGAGTGGGGACGCAGCAAAGGCGAAGCAGTATTTCGCAGAGTTGCTCGAAGTCTGCGCGCGCGCCGATGTTGGGGCGAGGGCAGAGCTTGCCAGGGCGCGCGAGGCTGTCGGGGTTTAGGCCGGACATAAAGGTGCCGGGCGCGCTGGCAGTCGCAGCAGAACTGCCCGACTGGGAAGTCAGCGATCGACCGGCGCGCGCGTTGGCGCTTCATCCTTTCGCAATGCGTCGAAAGTCGACCGCTTGATTCCTGCGGCACGTGCTTTGCTGCAAGGTCTTACTCGCCGATATCTTCGTTCCACAGTTCCGGATGCGCGGCGATGAAGTCACTCATCAGCTGGTAGCAGGCTTCATCGTCCAGCACTTCAAGCGTCACGCCCCGCGAGCGCAGGTAGTCCTCGGGACCCTGGAACGTGCGGTTCTCGCCGATAACAATTTTACGAATGCCGTACAGCAGCGCCGCACCGCTGCACATGTCGCAAGGCGACAGCGTTGAGTACAGCGTTGCGCGTGCATACTCCGCCGCCGTAAAGCGACCGGCGTTTTCGAGGCAGTCCATTTCGGCATGCAGTACGGGGCTACCGCGCTGCACTCGCTGGTTATGACCGCGACCGACGATCTTGCCGTCAATAACCAGTACCGAACCGATCGGGATACCGCCGGCGGCAAAGCCTTTTCTTGCTTCGTCCACCGCTGCCTTGTGAAAAGAATCGGACATGCTGTGTCTCCGGGTGCCGCCAGTGTCGTTCCAAACAGAAAAAAGTGTGCCTGTTGTTTTCAGCGCCATGCCGTTCGTCCGGGCATCAGGCAGCAACCCTGAACCGATGCCAGATTGACCTGAATACGGCGTCGCTCGCATAGTATAGTCGCCCGATGATCGATGCCGACATCAGTTCTTTACTTCCCGTCGCAACCACACTGCTTGTCGCGCTCTGGGCGCGCAACGTTCTCGTTGGCCTGTTCGTTGGTGTCATTTGCGGCGTCGCGATGATTGGCGGAAACGGCGTTCTGGGATTCGTACCCTCGCTGGTGAAGGATCATCTCGTGCCGCAGGTCGCGGACAGTTACAACGCCAGCGTACTGGTGTTGCTGGCCTTCATCGGGGGCTTCGTCCGGCTGATCGAGGGCTCCGGTGGGGGTGCCGCATTCGCCCGGGTTGCGGCCCGCTGGGTGGTCGACCGCACCCGCACGCAGCTGGCGGCGTGGCTGGGTGGCGTCATGATCTTTTTTTCCGATCTGGGTACGCCATTGATCGTCGGCCCGGTGTTCCAGCCGCTTGCCGACCGCCTCCGGGTCTCGCGGCAGAAACTGGCATTTATCCTGGATTCGACCTCGTCGCCTGTCGCTATCCTGGTTCCATTCATCGGCTGGGGCGTCTTCATCATGAGC
The DNA here is from genome assembly GCA_963800915.1 of uncultured Gammaproteobacteria bacterium. Taxonomy (GTDB): domain Bacteria; phylum Pseudomonadota; class Gammaproteobacteria; order Steroidobacterales; family Woeseiaceae; genus Woeseia. The sequence goes on along the minus strand of CAWDCR010000005.1, from coordinate 31,188 downwards.
GTCATCGCCGAAGCCTTTGCCGCCAGCGGCATCGACGAATCGGAATGGAGCGCGTTTATCGCTGCGATTCCTTTCCAGGTATACGCGTGGCTCGCCATCGCCATGGCGCCACTGCTGGCCGTGCTGGATTTCGACTACGGGCCGATGCGCCAGGCGCAGGCGAGTGTTGCCGATGCGCCGGACGACACAGCTGACTCTTCGGCTGAAGATACGTCTCATCCACGCGCGACCGCCATGCTCGTCTGGTTGCCGCTGCTGGTGCTCGGCGGCGTGTTGTTTGCGGTACTTGCACAACACGGGTTTCCAGCCGAACAGGTTGCCGGCAGCGATTTTCGGGCGGCCTTGTCTGCCGCCTATTTCTTTGCTGCGATCACCCTGCTCGTGCTGCTGGTCGGGCGCGGCCTGCAGACTGCCGCCGTTGCGATCAGTCGTTATATCGATGGCATGAGCGGCATGATGGTGATTGCCGCGACGCTAATTCTCGCCTGGGCACTGGGGGATATCAGCGCCGTGCTGGGCACGGGGGAATACGTCGCTGCCGTTGCGAAGGAGGGTATCAGCGCCGCCTACCTGCCGGCGCTCGTGTTCCTGCTGGCGGCCATCATTTCGTTTGCGACTGGCTCATCCTGGGGCACGATCATCATCATGATGCCGCTAGCGGTGCCATCCGCCCTGGCAATCGATGCGTCAATGGCGGTGGTTATCGGCGCAGTCCTGTCGGGCGGCTTGTTCGGCGATCACTCATCGCCGGTGTCGGAGACCACCATACTGTCGTCGACCGGCGCCGGGACCACACCGCTGGATCATTTCCGTACGCAAATGCCGTATGCGGTGACGAACGGAGTGATTGCGCTCGTCGCTTTTCTCGTTGCCGGGCATTTCGCCTGGACGTTTATCGCGGTTGCAGCGGTGGCGACGCAGCTGGCGCTGCTGCTATCAATCAGGCGCTACCTGGCGCGATGAGCGCCTGCGGGGTAAATACCGTTGGTGTCGATGTTTGCCACCTGCGGGATACTTTGCCGTAACGCAGTCACACACCTGGATCCAGGTTCGGATTTCCTAACGCAAAGAACGCATCAATTGGACTCTTCGGCGCACGCTGGCCGCTACTCGTCAACAGCCAGCCGCTGCACTGCCGGAGCCGCTTTTTCTCAATCCGAAGCCTGGCCCTGAACGGATCCGCCGAGCCATTGCGCAGCGATCGTCTGCGCGGCAGCAGGCAGGTCGATCGTGTGCATGGCGCGTTCATCTTCGTTCTCGGGCGGCGTAAACGCCAGACGACGCTCTGGCCGATTCAGAGTCTGCCAGCGCAGCGGCGAGGCGGAGCGGCGACGCGGATAGAACGCCGCTGTTGGCCGATCGAGTGCACCCGCGATATGCAGCGGTCCGGTCGAGCCGCTGATAAACAGATCCGCCAGATCGAGGTGCCGCGCAAAGCGTGCGAGACCCTGCTGCGACTTGTAGACAGTATTCGGCAGGCCTTCGAGCGCGACTGCCACGCGTTCCGCGATGGGCTCCTCGCCCGGGCCCGCCGAAATCACGGTCTGGATGGTGCTGCGCTGATGCAGTTCGCGCAGCAGCGTCGCGAACTGATCGGGCGCAAGATTCGCCGCCGAACCACCGCTGCCCGGATGCAGGAATACAAGTTTGCCTTTGGGATCCAGGCCACGTTCGCGGCAGAAGCTCACGCGCAACGCCTCGCGTTCGTCGGCTGGAAAAGATAGAAACGGTGGGCTTGCCGCCGTGGGCGGCACTATCGCGTGGTCTTCGAGACAACGCCGGGAAAGATCGAGATTGTATTGCCACTCGGACTTGCGCGATTGCGAGCGGCGCTGCACAAGTCGCCGGTTGTGAAACAGCTGCGCAATCTTGGTGGCCGGTGCCAGCCGATAGGGCACCCTTGCCGCAAACAGGAAAAAGCCGATACGGCTTGTTGAGAACAGCGTTACGGCTGCATCGAAACGGTGCTGGCGCAGCTCTCTGAAAAACGCACGTTGCGTGGCCCAATCTGCAGCCTCGCCCGGATCAAGCAGCACTTCGTCGATTGCCGGCAGTTCCCTTGCTATTTCCAGCACCATCGGTGAAATGAGGGCGTGAATTTCGGTGTCCGGCAGCGCCTTTTTCAGCAAGGCAAAAGCGGGCAGCGTCAGCATGAAGTCGCCAAGCTTGTCCTGGCGGACCACGAGAAGTTTTTTCGGCATATCCGTGCTGTGCCCCGGTCCGCAGTTGACGTGATTCAAAGCGTAGCAAAGCATATCACCCGGCAATACTGAGCGGCACGAGGAATACTGCGCGCGGATTTCGGGTATTATCCAATCGGTGCACAGCCGACCCGCCAAGACCCTCTTCGTCAAATTGCAACGCAAAGGCTTTTGGCCACAACACGCGGCCGAGGTCGGCGTCTACATTCCCGAAACCTCCAATATTTTCGACTATATCGTGGCGGGCGTTCGCACCACGCTGGTGGAGCCCGATCCGCAGGCCATTCGCCGCATCAATGAGAGTTTTGGGCAGCTTCCGGGCGTAACGCTGCACCAGCTTGCTGCTTTCGACTTCACCGGGACGCTGGATCTCTCGCAGCGCGACGCGTCAACCTTCGTCAGTCAGCTGGAATCCAGTCCGGCTATCGTTAATGACGGTTACGTGGTGTCAGACGCTGACCAGTTCACCGTGCAATGCACCACCTTCGACAAGCTGGACGATGGCTCGATCGATCTGATCAGTATCGATACCGAAGGCAGTGAGTGGTACGTACTGAAATACATGCTAAGCCGTCCGGATGTCATTTCGATCGAAACGCACGGGGCGGCTTATCGCAATCCGCACCTTGGTGACATCGAGGAGTGGATGGCCACGAATGACTACCGCCTGTTCTACATGGACAAGACCGATTCAGTGTATGTACGGAACGGCAGGATTGCACTGTCTGTCATCGATCGGCTCAGGCTGAAATTGCAAACCGCCCGGCTGGCAATGCGAAGGATTCGCAAACGCGGATTGGGTGGATCCGCCAGCAGTCTGAATAACAGCGACTATGCGTCATAGCGTCGCTGCTTCCCTGCAGCCGACTATTGCACGATTGCCGGCTTGCGAGCTGCTACTTTCCCGATCAAATTGCCGCGGACGAATGGACTCAGCGAGGCATCGAGCGCATAGGTCTGATGACTGATTGACGGCGATGCAGCAGGCCCTGTAGGTTTCGGCACTGGAACCTAAGCCGATGTAAATTCATGCAAGACGCGAGTTACGAACTGCCGGTCCGCAGTGCGACGGCTCGGAGGACGACCACGGCCTGGCTTGTGCTGGGCCTGGTGGCGCTGGTCGCCGCCGGAGTCTTCTCGATCCTGCTGGTGCTGGCGCGGACACCGCTGGTGCAGGGCCTTATTCCACTGCTCGATTTCTTCCACGTCGCGCTGGTCGTGCACGTCACGCTGTCAGTATTGATCTGGTTGCTCGCAGCGTCAGCCGCCACCTGGAGCCTGAGCACCGATATCGATAAGCCGGTCTGGGACCGGGTGTCTGTCCTGCTGGCGGCAGCCGGCACTGCCATCGTTATCGTTGCGCCGTTCCTCGGCGCCGGTAGCCCGCAGATGAGCAACTACGTGCCGGTTTTGCAGCACCCGTTGTTCTTCGCCGGCCTTCTGCTGTTCATCGCGGGAATCTGCAGCCACCTGTTGCGTTCGGTACTGACCCGCAAGCGTCTGGGCGCCCAACTCGGCGGTACCGAGGCACTGCAGGCCGGCATTACGCTGTCGACGCTTTTGACGGCGCTCGCGATTATTGCCGTCGGACTGTCCTGGGTTGGTGTTCCTGCCGACATGAGCGGGCAGATTTATTTCGAATTCCTGTTCTGGGGTGGCGGTCACATCATGCAGTTCAGCTATACGCTGCTGATGATGATCGCCTGGGTCGTTCTCGCAAACGCCAGTGGTTGCCGTTATGAGCTGACGCCGCGATTGACCTTCGTGTTCCTGATTTTCCTGTCCCTGCCTGTCATCACCGTGCCGTTTCTGTACCTTGCGCACGACGTGACCAGTGCAGGGCACCGCATCGCGTTCACCGAGCTGATGAAATACGGCGGCCTTTCGTGCCTGCCGCTCGGGCTCGCCGTCGCCGCAAGCCTGTGGAACGCGCAGGCGACCGACAGCGATGAAGGCCGTTACCTGCGCGCCGCGTTACTGAGCTCGCTGTTGCTGTTTGCAACCGGTGGGGTGCTCGGCTTCATGATCGCGGGACTCGATATCGTCATTCCTGCGCATTATCACGGCGCTACCGTGGGCGTCACCATCGCCTTCATGGGCCTGACTTACTACCTGCTGCCGAGACTCGGCTTCGGACCCTTGCCACCGCGCATGGCTACCTGGCAACCGTATCTCTACGGTGGCGGGCAGTTCATGCATATCCTGGGGCTTGCCTGGACGGGTGGCTACGGCGTGCAGCGCAAAACGGCCGGGGCTGCACAAGGCCTGGAAGGCCTCGGCCAGGTTGCCGGTATGGGCTTAATGGGGCTTGGCGGACTGGTCTCGGTTATCGGCGGCCTGCTGTTTCTGATCGTCGCCTGGAAATCAATGCGTCACAAAGTGAGTTGAGATTTGGACATCCTGGTCTTCACATTAAACGCAATCTTCGTCTACCTGCTGTCTGACTGGCTGCTGCGCAGGCTCGAGGCCAGCCGCACTGAGCCGCTACCTTATCGGCAGGTTGTCTTCTTCGCCATTTTTCTGTCACTGGCGTTGCTGACATTTCAATTACTTCGGGTGCTCTTGCCGAGCTAGCCGCAAGGCCTGTGCCAATCAGTGCACCTCCAGCTGGTGGTGCAGGCGCGCATCGAAGGTGGCAAAGTGATTGCCGAACCACGCTGACAGGCGTTGCTCCAGCATTGCGAGTCCTTGTTCACCGTTGCGGCTGACCGAATCCATCATGTCGCGAATCTGGTCCAGCAGTTCTTCATGGTCTTCTTTATGAGCGGCGTATTCGGCGTAGGCGGCCTCGCGCATGAGGCGTTCTTCAAGCGCAAAATGCGCAGCGATCGCGTGATAGACATCGCCGAGGAACTGTTCGATCGAATCGGCATCAGGATGCCCCCTGAGCTCTTCGTACACGTCGTTGATCAGCTCAATCATGTGCCGATGCTCGTCATCCATCGACTGCACGCCGACCGAATACTCGTCCTTCCACTTCAAGAAACTCATTAGGTGCTCACTGTATCTGGAACCCTTGTTCGAGCCCGTTAAATTGAATCGTCAGGTTGCGACGCGGAGTGATGTCTACACGCCTTGCCATTTCGAAGTCGTAGCCGCTCTCGCGGCCGCTGTCGTTCATACCGATGAACAGTTCATGTGGCCCTGCATCAACAATCACGCGCCGATAGATGTTGGCTTTACCGTCAGACCAGAGCCCGGATGGCGCAATGGTCTCTTCGTACAACACATCAGCGCCGCTGCGCAGCGTGACGCGCACAGAATGGCGTTCACGCGGGCAGTCCGCGGGTCTGCGCATGTTCGGCGGGAGTTTATCGAGCTCTTCCTGGCTCAGCGTGCGGCACTCGCCGACGCGCGTACCGGCGTGGGTCAGGGACAAAGAAATAATCGCCTGCTGCTCGCCAACGAGTTCGTAGCGCGGCCAGACCGACAGCAAGCCGACTACCGCAGCAAACAGGCCATAGAAAAATACCTCGCCGATGATCTTCATGTCGCCGGCGTTTCGGAAGCCGCGCCCGTTACGAGGCTAGCGTCGTCAGGAAGTGATGCCCTGAACCTGTTGTGCATAGCAAGCGCATTGCTGGCATCGCACCACGGTGCCTGCCAGCCAAGCGCGATGCGTTGCGTGGCTACGCGGCGTCGCAACTGCGGATCCCGCTGCCGGGCGATGCGCTGTTCTGTCCACAGCGCGCCGAGTCGGAAGGAGCAATCACCACCCTCACAGCCTAGTAACAAGATGCCGTCGGCGAGATCCCGGCTAAGCGTGAAGTCGACAAACGACGGCGGCAGCTGCCCCATGCAGATTATTTCCACGACGGCGGCGCCGTTATTCTGCAACTCCGCTACTGAACGATTGCCCCGGCAGCCGAAGGCCAGTACGCGCTGCGGCCCGGTGAGCTTTGCCGCTGCCTCGCGAATGGTCTCGCGCAACTCGGCCGCAGGCTGGCCCGGCATGTCGATGCCCGGCACCAGGTCGCTGCGCGTGCGAAACGGTGTCGCCGTCGGGCAGGCACCGACGCAAATGCCGCAGCTGATACACAGATCGGCATTCACAACCGCCTCATGCGCATAGCTCTGGCCATCGCTGCGTGGCAGCATTTGCACCGCGCCAAAAGGACAGTCGTCCGCGCAGCGCTTGCAGCCATTGCAGTTATCAAGGCTGACGACAGCGACCGGTGACCTGCTTGCCGGCGGCAGCCACGGTGCGAACGCGATCAGCGCGCTGAGGCCGACGAGCAACACCCAGACCCAGCCCGGCGACCATAGCTGGATCAGCGGATAAATGTGCAGGTAGTACCAGTCCAGATTCAGCGCCTGCGGCGTCATGGCCAGGTCCGCTTTGTCGTGACTCACGGCCGGCAATATTGCCGACAGAACCAGCAGGGCGATCAGGGTCGCTGCCATCATGCGGCGCGGCGGATTGATCTTGGGACTATTGAGGCGGAACACGTGCAGCCAGATGCCGAACACGAGAAAGATGGGCAGCCCGATCAGGTGCAGGAACGCCATCAGCGTAAAAAAGCGATCGCTGAGCAGTTCAGCAGTCAGGAAGTTGCCCGCCATTGCGTTGGTAAAGATCGGAATTGTGTCCATGAGCTCTGCCGTGCTGATGGCTACGTACTGTGCGAGCTCGTCCCACACAAGCCAGTAGCCGGTTATGCCCAGCGGAAAGATGATCCAGATTAGCGGGATGCCCGTTACCCAGTTAAACCAGCGATTGCGCCGGTAGCGATCCAATACGAACTCTTTCACGATGTGCACAAAGATTGTCACGATCGCCGCGTCCGAGGCATAGCGATGCAGGCTGCGCATGATGCCACCGAGGTACCACTGTTGCCGTGTCAGGTATTCCACGGAATCGAATGCGCCGTTCACGCTGGTATGAAAAAAGATGAACAGCCAGATACCGCTGATCAATACGATCCAGCAGAAGAAGATCGTCAGCGCACCCAGGTAGTTAAGCGGATTTTGCTCCGCCGCGAACACGCGCAGCATCGGCGTGCTAATAATATTGAGCGCGGCACGGCCGGTTTTGTGGAGCAGGGCTAGCATTGGCAGTCCATTGAGATACGTGCAACTGGTCGATCAGGGTTGTGGCGATTTGCGCGCGCTGCGAATTTCCCGAATGAGATAGATCGTGACACCCATGACGAAGGTAAAGCCGGCAAAAATACTGAAGAACAGTGAGCGATCAAATTCGTAGCGACCGGTGCTTGGATCATACACGGTGCAAAACAAATTGATTTTATCGACGAGGCTCGCCACCAGGTGGCCGCCAGACTCGGGACGATTGAAGACGAGCTGCTTGAGCGGTTCGACCAGCCATGGCAACTCGAAAGTAACGCCGTATACCTGACCGTACACGCTGCCGCTACGGTCGATAATCGTGGCCTGGTTCAGGTGATCGAAGCCGCGTGGCGTCGGAAAGAATATAAACCCGAGATCGTTGCTGATCTGCTCGATGTTTTCCGGGCTTGCACTCAGGAAGCGCCAGCGATCCAGATTCACCCCCTGTTCGCGTGCGAAGCCGCGCATCGCCTCCGGGGTATCGTTTGCCACATCGAAACCGATGGTAACCACGTCGAAACTGTCATCGCCGAGCGCGTCCCTGGCCGCACGCACTGACGTTGCAAGGTGTTTCGTGGTCATCGGGCATACATGGTGGCAGGACGTAAAGATCATGCTGATCACTAACGGCCGGCCTGCGTAGTCGTCGCGCAAATTGACGACCGCGCCGTCGCGGTCAGTAAGCGCATAGTTGCCCAGTGGCCGGCCAATTGCAGCTTGTGAAATCTGCAGTGCCCGATCGGCGTCATAGCGATCGTCTTGCGGCGCCTGCGCCTGCGCCTGCGGCGCAGCGAGGATGGCCAGCAGCAATAGCGGGATAGTGAGGTAGGTGTTTTTCATGTAACTAACTATACGGACAATCAGTGTCTTGACGTGAAAAGGGCGGGCTCGAAGCCCGCCCTCGGTAAAGAGCCCCTTAGCCTGTTGGGCATTTATGATATGGGCCAGACAGACGCCAGGTATTTCCAGTTGACTGCGTAGTACAGCACGAAAACGGCCAGGAAAAAGAGCGCCAGCAGGAAAGTGCCGGGAGCAGCGAGACCCCATTTGCCTGCGGCCGCGTGTCCACCCTGTGGCTCGATAATCGGTGTGGCACGCATCGCGCGACTCACAGCGAAGCCGTATGTCGACTCGGACTCGACGCGCTTGCCGAAGAAGACGGAAACGACGGTAATGAGGATGAACGCCGCGCCACCCAGTATTGCCGCCATGCCACTAACGCCGACGACGCCCATGAACGTGTAGGCACTGGCTGGGTAGTCGAAACCAAGCGCCGAGTTGGTGAACGCCATATCCCAGTGGCGACGCTGCACCCCGAGGGTGCCTGCGCCCATCATCGCCAGCGTAAACACCGACATGCCGATACCGAACAGGTACGGCTGCAGCTTTGCCAGCCCCGGAAACGCGACCTGTCGGCGAAACAAGGTCGGGATCAGGAAGTACGTCAGGGACATGAAGGCCAAGGTTGTTCCGATTACGACGGTAGCGTGGAAATGCCCCGGCACATAAATCGTGTTGTGGATGATGATGTTGATCTGCTCAGTGCCCATGACGACGCCGGAAATACCGCCGATGAAACCAAAGCCCACCAGTGAAATGAACATGCCGGAGAATACCGGGTTGCCCCACGGTGCCTTGCGCAGCCATTCGAACAAGCCGTTGGTCAGGCCCTTGGCGCGCTGTGCTACTTCGATTGAGCCGGGTACTGTCAGTCCGTGCACCATGCTGGCGAGTACGGCGAGGTACATCGCGTAGCTGGTGTTGAAGATCTTCCACTCGGAGCTCAGGCCCGGGTCGACCAGCAGGTGATGCGCGCTGGCGAGTTGCAGGAAGGCGATGTACAGGAAGAACGCTGTGCGGCTGACCTTTTCCGACAAGGGTCGTGCGCCAAACACAATCGCGGCGATCGCATACCAGACGGAAACGTGTGCCGCCACGTTGATCTGTTGCGACGAGTGGCCGAGCGCCCACCAGACCAGCCGGTACATGGCCGGGTCAATGTGATTGATATAGCCGATGGACCACAGGTACGTGGGAACCAGGATGATCGCGCCGGAAGCGATCGTAAATATGGCGATGATGCAGGCCGTCAACGCACCGAACGTCACCAGCGGGATGGAGCCTTCATAGGTTTTTTCTTCCTTGGCAACAACGAGCGTGCCAAGGAAAATAAAGCAGCCGATCAGGGCGCCGACCGCGAACAGGATCAGGCCGAGATAGAAATTCGGGTTCGCTGGCATCGGCACATAGGACGTCATCATCACTGAGGCATCGCCATTGAACACAGCGGAATTGTTGACGATGATGCCCGTGACCATCAGTGCAAACCCGACCCATGCCAGCCTCGGCGTTGCCAATCGGCATTTCAGCAATGTCGATGAGCAGAAATACAGGACCGCAATTTCGAAAGTAGACCATCCAGAAGATCAGCATATTCACGCCGTGCATGGTCAGCAGCTGGTAGAAGCGGTCGGCGGGCAGCAGGTGCACTGCCGGCCAGCGTGTCAGCGTCACCAGTAGCGCCGTGATACCACCGAACAGCAAAATGACCACCGCGAGCACCGCATGCGTGCGCATCAGCAATTCGGCCGGCTTGTGAAACTGCAGGCCGGATTCGGGGCAGGTTCTGAATTGTTCCTTGCTCATTGTCCGGCCTCCGTCACGTAGATTTTGCCGACCATGTTGTGGTGCCCCAAACCGCAGAACTCGTTACAGATAATCGTCTGCGCGCCCGAGGTGTCCGGCGTGATGGTGATGACCATTTCGTAGCCCGGCAGAATCTGCGTGTTGATGTTGACCGGTTGCAGCGAAAAGCCGTGTTGCCAGTCCATTGATGAGATGTGCAGTCGATAGGTCTGACCTTTCTCCAGCTCGAGCAGCGGCCACCAGCGCCACAATTGCCCCAGCAGGTAAACATCACTGCCTGGCGGCGGCCTGACAACCGGCAGTTTCGCATCGGTTTCGGTGCGCACCGTGTACTGATCGACCATCGCCTGCGTTTTCGCCATGTAGGCGCGCGGCGTGGTTCGATACGCTTCGTTGGAAAGGTTCTGCTTTCCGTAGATATGCCAGAACGGCATCATGAAGAACATGAATAACGACCACAGCAGCGCTATGGCAATCCAGGTTCCTTCAACTCGATCCAGTGGTTGTTTCCACCAGTTGGTTTCGGCAGGCGGTTGAATTGCACTCACGGCTGTACCTGTTCCTTTACCAGAGTCTGGTGATTAGGGAGTAAGCGGAATGGTCACGATTTCCATGATTCCCCAGATAATGTAGAACACCGTCGGAAATACGACGCCTATGAAGAGCAGGAGGAACGGGTTGTCGAGGATGCGCTGCATGACCGGGAATTTTTCCGGCACTTGCGTCTCAGGTGCTTCTTCACTCATGGCTGTTTGTTCCTTTTGCTATTTGCCAATGACCCGGGCTGTTTGACGCCGACTTGTAGTGCCCGTCCTGGCACGCGCGAAGCTCGAGGAGCCCTTTGTGACTCACTCCGAACAGTAGACCTCGCAGCCGGCATGCGTTATTTCGGAAAGTACCTAGCAGCCAGCTGTTGCGTTCAGGCCAGCGACAGGAGGCAAGTCGATTCCGGAAAAAACCGGTATGCTTCGCCTCAATGGAAAAACTACTGACAACGATACTGTTCGCGTTCCTGGCTGCTGCCTGCAACCAGGTCCCTGACCCGGCGCTTGTCGCTCATGACACGAAATTCAGCGGTGTTGGTGAAGCGCCGTATGCCTGCGTCCTCGACAAGCTGACCGGCCTCTACTGGGAGGTCAAAAGTGACCAGCCCGGCCTGCATGACTGGCGTAACACCTACACCTGGTTTGACCCCGATGGTGATCATGGCGAACTGGACTACCGTGGCACCGAAAATGGCGGCGTCTGCGTCGGCAGCCTCTGCGATACGGTCCACTACGCAGAGGCCGTCAACGAAACCGGATTTTGCGGTTTTTCGGACTGGCGCGTCCCGGCCAAGAACGAGTTGTATTCCATCAGCGACCTGCGCCGCCACGAGAATCCACCGACGATTAACACTCGCTTCTTTCCCAATACGCAGTCCGCAGAGTACTGGTCCGTCAATGACTACAGTTTTCAGCACAATGCCGCGTGGGGCTGGAGTTTTGAATTTGGCCTGGATCGTGTCGATTGGAAGGCCACGCCAAAATACCTGCGGCTGGTGCGCGGGACTGCCACTGAATTACCGGCAGTCAAGGAATAGCGCTCGGATCCGATGAGAAAGCTCGCGATCATCAGCCTGTTGCTCGTTATCGCGCTCGTCTCGCTCAGCGCTTACCTGCGTTTGCAGAATTCGGGCATCGGTTGCCCGGACTGGCCAGCCTGTTACGGCAACATCGGCTCGCCCGAGCAGCCCGCCGCGAGCGTTGGCGATGCCTACGAGCGACTGGTTGATGACGCGACCCAACCGATGTCGTGGGCCACGCCGGCCCACCGTTTGGTCGCCAGCGTGCTCGGCCTGCTGATTGTGGCGATGACCCTCGTGTCGATCCGGCGTCGTCGCGACCGATTCCTGTCAGTTGCGCTGCTGGCCTTAACCGTGTTTCTGGCCTGGTTGGGCATTTATTCCGGCGGTCTGCACAGCCCCGCAGTCGTCATGGGCAACCTGCTCGGCGGATTCCTGATGCTCGGACTGCTCGGCTGGATGGTGTTTCGTCACGACAGGCCGCGGGCCTACACGCGCCGCGGCGTTCGCCCCTGGGTCGTCGCCGCGCTCGTGATACTCGGCGTGCAAATCGCATTGGGCGGCCTGACCAGCGCCAACTTCGCAGCATCTGCCTGCCAGACCGTGCCGGATTGTCACGGTAGCTGGTGGCCCGGCAGCAACCTGGCCACCGCGTTTGATCTCACTCGCGCGCACGAGGTTGGCCCGGACGGGTTTGTGTTGGGCGGCGCCGAACGTACTGACATCCACAAGCTGCATCGCCTCACTGCCGTGGTCACCTTGTTTGCCGCGCTGGCCGCCGGCGCGCTGGCACTGCGGGCACGACTGGGACTGACCGGCGCATTGGTTATCGCGGTCGTGGCCTCCGAATTCGCGGTCGGTGTCGCCGCGATCCTCACTGACCTGCCCATCGGCATCGCGGTCGCGCACAACTGGCTGGCAGGTCTGCTGTTGCTGTCCCTGCTGCGACTACTGGCCCTGTGCAATAACCGCCAGGCATTGCGCTGAATCCTGACATCCGGCGGACCTGTCACCGCCTGTCCTGCGAATGATTCGAAGGACCGGCTCAACTGTCAGAAAATTTGACACTTGGCATGGCGAGTGGGCCCTCGCGGCAGAGCTGTGCGGCCTGCCGGGCACCGGCTGAGGGCATTGCGCGGCCGGGCGTTCCTGTTCGGCTTGGCACCCAGCGATTTCCGCCCAAAGCACTGCAGGGACGATCGGCCCCTGCGGCAATACGCTACGGGCCGAAATCCGTCGGAATTCTTTACATCTTCGCCGACTTCAGTGCAGCCTGTTTCTAGGGAAATTAACTAAGTATCTGTTGTAAATCTATTTAGTAAAATCCGGCACGCTTCTTGCTCCCACTACTCTGTAAAGTCAAATAATTCGATCTCGTGGGGAGAATTTCATGAAGAATAAGTTGTTAGTCGCCGCTGTAGCCCTCTGGACATTTAGTCCGCTGGCTGCAAATGCCGACTTCATCACGGACACTACGTACTTCCACTCAGAAGGTACGAACAGTCCGGGCGACTACGTAGCCCATGGCTGTGGCAGTGTAAATTTCCTTGCCGGCGGGCTGGCGTGTTCCCTTTCGCCAGACTACGTTACCTGGGATCATGTATTCGATCTTACCGGTCTGGGCCCTGTGGTTTCCGCCACGTTGCAGATTTGGTTCTCCGATGATGGCCGCGGCCTGAATGAGCTTGTTGGTGACATTGCATTCGGTTATGCAGAAGACGGCGGCTGGGAGATTGGCCAGATTCCAAACGGCGCGACATCACCGTATGACGTTGGGATTGCCTCGCTTGCTGACGGCCAGTTTCGGGTTACTGTCGCTTCAATTGCTGGCGACTTCTACATTGATAAGTCAGTGTTGACGATTGCCTACGCAGCTGTCCCTGAGCCTGCCACGCTCGCTCTGCTGGGTCTTGGCCTGCTGGGCGCCGGCTTTGCGCGTCGCCGTAAAACCTGATTCGGCACCGCAAGCTAGTTGATTAAGGAAGCCCCGCTTCGGCGGGGCTTTTTTTTGGCCGACAAGTCACCGTCGAGACCCGGACATTTGGCAGCCTTACCCGAGATCGCCTGGTAGCAATGAATTGTCGCTTCATGTTGCATCCCGCTTGGTCCTTGCGACCTTTTCTAATCCACGTTTCGCGATAAAGCTGCGACCAGGCCGCGAGCGTAATCCATGCGTTTTGCGGTATTCAACGGTTCGCAATTAAGGCCGCACGTGCGGCAGGGCCATGATGATTCTGTGTGTTACGTCCTGGATCCCTGCAAGGCCGCGCGGGCGAGCAGCGGTCGCCTGAACTTGCTGGCGTGTCGACTGTCCACTGGATTACCGCTAACCGACATGCTGGGGCGACATGAAGCTGCGAGTAAACAATCAGTCGTTCGACTACGACGGCGATCCGGAACAGCCACTCCTGTGGGTACTGCGGGACGAATACGGACTGACCGGCAGCAAGTACGGTTGCGGTATCGGCTCCTGCGGCGCCTGTACGGTTCACATCGACGGCGACGCTCAGCGCGCGTGCATCACGCCTGTTGCCGCCGTCGCGGGTCGCGCGGTGACCACGATCGAAGGACTGTCCAAAGACGCCGGTCATGCGGTGCAGCGTGCCTGGCTCGAGGAAGACGTCCCGCAGTGCGGCTACTGCCAGGCCGGCCAGATCATGGCGGTCGTGAGCATGCTCAAAGACAATCCTGATCCGACGGACGACGACATCGATCGCCTGCACGGAAACCTGTGTCGCTGCGGCACCTATTACCGTATCCGCAGGGCTATCCACCGTGCCGCCCGCTACCTGCGCGAGGAGGCATAAGATGGCCGCTGTCGAACTGAGCCTGAGTCGTCGTACGTTCCTGCAAGCGTCGCTGACCGCGACCGGCGGTTTATTGCTGGCATCCGCCGTACCCTCAAAGCTGGCCGCTACAGGTCGCGGTGAGCTGCATGCCTTTGTCACCATCGAACCTGATGGCGCGACCGTAATCGGTGTATCTCAACCGGACATGGGGCAAGGTATGTACACCACGATGAGCATGCTCGTCGCGGAGGAGTTGGACGCCGACTGGTCACGCGTTACGGTTGAGCAACTGCCCTTGATGATCAAGCGCAACGAAGACGGCAGCATGGCGTGGGCGTACGTGCCGCAAGGGGCAGGCGGCAGCACGAGCGTTGTCGACTTGTACCAGCCGTTGCGTGAGTTCGGCGCGGCCGCACGACTATCGTTGCTGCGTGCGGCAGCCGAACTGTGGGACGTGCCGCTGGCGGAACTGGATACCGAACCCGGCGTGGTCGTGCACCGTACGAGCGGCCGGCGTATTGCTTACGCCGGGCTTGCCGAAGTTGCGGCGGAGCTGCCCCCGGCGGATTTGCAGGCGACCTTGAAATCGCCCGGGCAATTCAGGCTCATTGGCAAGGTTGTTGAGCCGCGCAAAGTGCGCGAAGTGGTAACCGGTGCGACGAGCTATGGCATTGATACCCGGATGCCCGGCATGCGTCACGCCGTTATCGCGCGCTGTCCTTTTTTCGGCGGTCGCCTGCTGGGATACGACGACTCTGCTGCGCGCAGGATCGCCGGCGTACTCGATGTCGTAACGATAGCCGGACCTGATGCCGGTGGCCCTGCAACGACAATGGCGCCGGGCGTTGCCGTTATTGCAGAGTCGACGTGGGCCGCGATGCGCGGTCGCGATGCGCTGAAGATCGAATGGGACAAAGGCACGCACGCCAACGAATCAACCGCGTCGCTTGACGCCGCCTGTCGGGCTGCACTCGATACCGGCAACGGCGAAGTCGTGCGCAATGATGGCGAGCTCGATGCTGCATTGGCAGCGGCGGCGCAGGTCGTCACGCACCGTTATCGATTGCCGTACGTACATCACGCGACGCTGGAGCCGCAAAACTGCTTCGCCGACGTGCGCGAAGACCGTTGTACCGTGATCGGGCCGCTGCAGATGCCATCCGGCGCGTCGCGCCTTGTCGCGGAACTGACGGGCCTTGACCGCCTTGCAATTGAGGTTCGCATGTCGCGTCTCGGTGGCGGTTTCGGTCGCCGCCTGACATCCGACTATGCTGCCGAAGCGGTACTGGTCTCGAAGGCCGCCGGCGTGCCGGTCAAAGTGACGTGGACTCGGGAAGACGACATGGCGCACGATTTCCTGCGCCCCGGCGGCTGGCACGAACTGACTGCCGGCCTTGATGACAGTGGCAAGGCCATCGGCTGGCGGCATCGGCTTGCCAGTCCGTCGAAATATTACCGGCGGGAAAACGCCACGCGCTGGGAGTCGGAAATCTATACGGACGATCCGCCCGCGGGGCTCATCGACAACCTCGTCTACGAATACTTTGATATGGATTCCGGCGCGTGGCGCGGCTCCTGGCGTGCACCGGCACACACGGCAAACGCGTTTGTGGTCCAGAGTTTTATCGATGAGCTGGCGTATGTCGCGAAGCGCGATCCGCTCGAGTATCGACTCGCAATGCTGGGTGAATCGCGGGAGCTGCAGTACGAAAACCACGGCGGCCCTGTGTGGAATCCGGGGCGGCTTGCAAAAGTCCTGCAGGTCGCGGCAGACAAGGGCGGTTGGGGTCGCAAGATGCCGCCGGGCGAAGGTCTCGGCATCGCGGGTCATTTCACCTTCGGCGGCTACGTCGCCTGGGTAGCCCACGTGCGCGTTGCTGACAACGCACTGCGCGTGTTGCGGCTGACTGGCGCGGTCGACTGCGGGCTGGCGGTCAATCCGAATGGCATTCGCGCGCAGATGGAGGGCGGCGCCTGCGACGGTCTCAGCACGGCGCTGGGCCAGGAGCTCAGCGTCGAAAACGGCCGTCACAAGGAAACCAATTTTCATCAATACCGCATGATGCGCATCGATGAGTCGCCGCGCGACATCGATGTGCATATCGTGCAGGGCGCAGATCAGCCGGCCGGTATGGGTGAACCACCGCTGCCACCGGTCGCGCCGGCCGTCACCAACGCGATATTTGCAGCTACTGGCAAACGCATACGGCACCTGCCAATCGCGAGTCAGCTGCGAGACGGTGTGCGCAGCTGAATGCGGTGGGGCTGCGGCCCCGGCGGTATGCGGTTTCTGTAATGGCAGACGCGTTCATACCGCACCAGCGACCAAGGCGGGAGCTGCCAGCCACTGGCCGGGAGGCGAGCGGGTGGCGAATTGCGTTTTACCTGTCGCGTTGGTTCAGCAGGTCGTCGGCTACGGTGCGAACCTCTGCGCCGCCGCCAGCAACTCATCGGCGGGCAGCCGCACCTTGTAGTCCGCATTGACGAAATCAAACACGATCTTGCCCTCGCGATTCACAACGTAAACAGCGGGCACGGCGAGCGCCTCGTGTTTGGCGATCGACGAGTCCCGGTAATCGTGTTGCTTGCCGTCGAGGTAATCCGTCAACCCCTTGTCGATGCGAAACGCTGTGCCCAGCGCGATCGCGGCCTCGGTGTCGGCGTCGGACAAGATTATATAGTCGCGGCCTTCGATGTCTTGTTTCGTATCGTCGCGCAAACTTGTGTACAGCTGATCCGGGCGGTCGCCACTCAGGAACAGCACGTCGTAGCCAAGCGCCCTGATCTGCGGGATAACGTGGCGCAGTTCGGACAGGTGCAGATTGCAATAAGGGCACCAGCCGCCGCGAAAGGAAATCAAAACAGCGGGGCGAGCAAGCCGGTCCGGATCGAAGACGAACGGTTCGTTATCCACGGTCCGCACGGTGAAGCTCGGCGCACGCTCGCCGCTTCTGACGGGCGTGACGTCAGCGGCGCTGCTGGGTAGCGGCGCCGCTGCTTTTGCGCTGCCTGACGGCACGGCCAGAAACGACAGTGCGATGAGTAACGCGCAAACTAACGGGGATCGGGTCGACGTCATCGAAGTTCTCCTGCGGGCCAGTCCAGCAGGACCGCCGTTTCGGTGTGGATATTACAGCGTTCCCGCCAGTCAGCTGGCCGCGCGCTCGCCCGACAGCGCGAGGCCGGCGGCGATTGCAACGGCGGCCATCGACCAGACAATGATGGCACCGGTTGGCAGGTCGAACGCGGCTGATAACAGGATGCCGAGAAAATACGACAATGCGCCTATCGAGTAGGCGATAACGAGGCGATTGCCGCGGCGCAGGCGTGAGGTTGCCAGCGCCGGGATGATCAGGCTCGCGAACACCAGATAAATCCCGACAATCTGCACGGAGGCGGTGACCACAATGGCAAACGTTACGTAGAAGCCGAGCGTGCCGAAGCGTTGCCGCAGCGTGAACCAGACGACGAGCACGGCGACGTAGAGCAGCGCGATCGGCCACAGCGATTCCCAGGTCGACCACAGGATCTGTCCGACCAGCAGTTCCTTCAGATGCTCACTGCCGTGCGGGTTGCCGGACAGCAGCAGGATGCCGCCGGTTGCCGCCAGAATAAACAGGCTGCCGATCAGCGGTTCCTGAATGTTCGGCCAATGCTTCTCGGTCCAGTTGAGGCCAAACGCGGCCAGCAGCGCGGCGCCGATCGCCGCGAGCTCCACCTCGAAACCGTTTGGATCCCAGCTCATGCTGTGCGCTGCGATAACGCCGAGCCCCGCAACCTGAGCGATTGCAAGATCGATAAAAATGATGCCGCGCTTCAGCACTTCCTGGCCGAGCGGCACGTGCGTGCTGAGCACGATCAGGCCCGCGGCCAGGGCCGGCCCGACGATCGTCCAGTCTATGCTCGCCATCATTGTTGCAGCGCGCCGAGCAGGCGCGCGATGATGTCGTCGAACAGCGTGAACAGGTCCTGGGCGTCGTCACTGCCGCCGACGGTCAGTGGCAGCATGACCGCCGGAATGCCGCTGCGTTCCTGCAGCCAGCTGGACGCCTTGTCGTCCTGATACGTGGAACGCACGATAAAATCGGCGCCGCCATCTTTGAATCGCGAGGCCAGCTCGCTGAGGTGCGAGACCGTTGGCGGCAGTCCCGGAATGGGCTCAAGATTCGCGACCTCTTCGAGGTCCAGCCAGCGTTCCAGGTACACCCAGGACTTATGGTGCGTAATAACGCGGCGGCCATGCAAGGGCTCGGCCATGGTCTCCCAGCGCGCAACGGCGCTCTGCCATTTTGCTTCGAAGACCTGCAGCCGCGCCGCGTAATGTTCAGCATTCGTTTGGTCCAGCGACGTCATCCTGTCGGCGAGTGCTCTGGCGATAACTGCGATGTTGCGCGGGTCTGTCTGCACGTGCGGGTTGCCCTGCGGGTGAATGTCGCCCTGCGCGCGATCAACGTTGCCGGTTGCATCGTACCTTTGCACGTAGCTGCTGGCCTCCATGTAGCCCTCGGCGCCGGGCATTACGCCGGGATTGTTCGCCTTCTGCAGCAATACCGGCAGCCAGCCGATTTCAAGCTGCGCGCCGCTGCAAATGACGAGATCAGCTCGCCTGACGGCGGCTATCAGGCTGGGCCGCGCCTGGATGTAATGCGGATCCTGGAAAGCGGTGGTGGCGGAGCTGGTCGAAACTTTATCGCCGCCCAGCTCATCGGCGAGCGCCGCCCATTCAGGCTCGCAGGCAAAGATTCTCAGGTCTGCCTGCGCAGCAACCGGGAGCATCGCCAGCAGCAGTGTCGCTACAAAAGTTTTCATGACGATATCCCCGGCTAGAACGAATGTGCGCCGTGCGCGCCAATACTCAGAATGTACTGCAGACCCCACTGATGGCCAGGCAGCAAACTGGCTTCGTCGCGAATATATTGAAACCGCAGTCGGCTGAACTCGCTGTTCGACCAGTCGGCCATCAGGCTGTAGCGGATCGGATCATTATTCGCTGCATCGAGCTCGCTGCCAAGAAACGCGGTACCCGGTGTATCGGCGGACAGGCCGTCAACCCGCGCACCAAACCGCCAGCGCGGGAACGGCTGGTACACGGTCTGCAGATACCAGCCAAAACCGTCGTTGTCGTACGCGAGCGGTGCGCCACCCGGCAAGGTGTAAAGGCCGTCTTCATTGCGCCACATAAGTTCCGACTGGACGATCAGGTTGCGCTGCTTCCAGTTGCCGTTCTCTGCCCACTTCCAGACAAAGTGCGCACCGCTAACGCTTGCGTCTCCGGTAAATAACAGCGGATCGTCCTCGTCG
The DNA here is from genome assembly GCA_963800915.1 of uncultured Gammaproteobacteria bacterium. GTDB lineage: Bacteria > Pseudomonadota > Gammaproteobacteria > Steroidobacterales > Woeseiaceae > Woeseia. Next base: position 11,620 of record CAWDCR010000005.1, on the reverse strand, counting down.
CCGGATGGCCGATCCACGGCGCTGACGTCGAGGTACGACAAACCGGCGAGCCAGCTGCTGTCGCTGCCAATATCGCCGCCGACATTTGCAAACAGGCTATGGCCACCGATGCCCGAGTTATCAGCACCCGCGGCAGGGAAGCGCTCGCCGCGCAATAGCTCGGCGCCCAGTTCAAGGTAAGTTGAGGTTGGCGCTATCCAGCGCAGCTGCAGGCCGTCATCAATGTACTGGTCACCGAGGAACGCCTGGTAGGGCAACGGCTGGTCCGCGAAATCCCAGGAATGCAGGTGCTTGTTGTTCAGGTAGCCGATATTGGAGAAGAAACGGCCGAAGCGCAGTGACAGGCCGGCCGGCAGAGCGGTCGTTTCGAGCCACGCTTCTTCGATCTCGACGACCGCTTCGCCGTCCTCGATGGCAACCGGCAGCGTCAGCCACGCCGTGAACTTGTCGTCAACGTTGGCGCTCATGTTGATCTCGGTTTCGCCGAGCGCCAGGCCCTCCGTGATCGGGCCGGCTTCGCCGCCGAACGGAAAGCCCGCGATCGTGTTGCCGTCGGTTGCCCGGCTGTGATCCCAGGCAGTGCCGCTGAAGATGACTCCGATCGCCGGGTTAAAGCGCGACTGGCTGGTGGCGGCCATCGGCGCGGCCGGTGCCGTGTTTGCCTGGCGGGCGTTTTGCTCGGCAACCGCCAGCCGCCGCTCAAGCTCGCTGATGCGAGCCTCGTACTCGCTGCGCAGCGCCGCGACGGACGCGCGCAGTTCTTCAATGTCGGCATCCTGTGCCAGGGTGTCAGTGGAGCAGATAATCGCGAACGTCAGCAGGACGCTCTTCGTAAAGTCGATACGCATTGCATCGCCCTCGTAAAAACAGATCAAACGGGAATGGTGCCAAGCGGCACCGCCTACTTAACGGAAACGGTCAGGCGGCGCGGGGCGGGCCTCGCGATTGCCAGGCGCGGCGACAGGCGTTCGCTGTCGTCGAACGGGCGACTTCCGGCACGAGGATCTGTACGGCCGCCGGCGGATTCGGCAGCGCAGCTGGGGGAATAGCAAAAGCAGGATTGCCCTGCGCCGAGCACAGGTCACAGGTTTGCAGGTCCAGCGACGCGTGAGTTGCTGCATGTACGCCGGCCGTCGCGAGGCTGATCATGGTGATGACCAGCACTGCCAGGGCAAATTGACGGGATAAGTATTTCACGGTCGCGAGCTGAACTCCGGGCAATGGCAACAACAGTGTCACCGCAAGAAAAGGTTTACGCAAGCCTCACTTGGCACTGACCGTTGGTTTGCCGGTGAGTTCGATCCGGCCACCGTCGGCTACGTTATGGTGCGCTGCGGAAATCCTGCAGTGGCGGAATCCGACGTCGCCGGACGGCGCGCCGTTAACCTGCAAAAAAATCCGCTGGCGACACGATGTCGCCAGCGGCTACTCAGCTCTGCCTGTCGTCGCGCCTTACTGGCAGTTTTCAGAACGCCAGATCAACTCAACCCGGCGATTCCTCGCGCGACCTTCGACCGTCTCATTGCTGGCAATCGGCTGCATTTCACCGAAGCCCTCGGATGCCAGCCGCGCCTGCGAAATCCCCGCGGCAAGCAGGTATTCCTCAACCGACTTGGCGCGTCGCTGCGCCAGGCCGAGGTTGTAGGTTTCAGAGCCACGGCTGTCCGTATGTGCGTGCACCCGTACGGTGTCACCCGGCGCTGCCCGCAGGTCCTCGGCAATGTTGTCGAGAATGCGCCGCGCGTAGATCGTGAGCTGCGCGGAGTCAGTTTCGAACGTCACGCCATCCAGCGTGCGTACCACGTCCTTGCACACGGGCGGCGGCTGGAGGCGGTGGTGCTGGCGCAGGCGCTGGCGCTGGCCTGACAACAGGCGCCGGTGCCGGAGCGGGCTCTGCGACCGGCTTCGGCATTACGGCGGGAGCGGGCAAGGGTTGCCCGGCGCCGCCGAAATTGCCGCCGATCGACAGCCCCGCGTAGTAATGATCGCGATCGTAGAAATCGAGATCGCCGCGCAGGAACCAGCGCTCGGTGAACGAGAATTGTGCGCCCAGACTTGCCGCCAGCTGCAGGCTGGTCTGTTTCTGGTAGGGAATGCGCGAGTCGCTGATGCTGTTGCTGATCGATGAAATGCCGAGCCGCACAAACGCATTGAGCTGAGCGTCCCGCTCTTTCAGCCAGCGCACCGCCATCAGCGACGGCGTGCTGTAATCCAGCGACGGATTTGAGATCAGCGCGTTCAGTGCCGGATCAACATTACTGAGTCCTGCTGCGCCGCCGTCGGTATAGGTCAGTTCCACCGACCACAGCGGTTTGAACTGGTAACCGCCGTAGATCTTCCAGCCGCTGTCGCGATCGTCACTGGTCCGCCAGCCGGCTGCCTGGCCCTCGGGCGCCACGTGCGTGATGCCGAGGCCTGCGCCGAGGTACCAGCAGCCTTCGAACTCACCGCCCGAGTAACCGCACACGTCATCTTCGGCGTCTGCGGTGTTCGGCGCTGCCAGCGGCACGAGCAGTACGGCAACCAGTGCGAGCGTCGCACCGCGGCGCATCCGCAGCGCGGCGACACTGAGCACCAGCATCAGGAACACCAGCAGCTCGGCTGCGCCAACGCTGCCGCTGCCGCGTACCGCCGTTCTCAATTCTCCCTCATCTGCATCCAGCCGATCCGGAATACCGTCGCCGTCCTTGTCGCCATTGTCGAGGCTGTCGGGAATGCCATCGTTATCGCTGTCGGTGTCGAGGAAGTCCGGTATGCCGTCGCCGTCGGTGTCGACCGGGTTGTTCGGGTCGGCGCCGGCTTCAACGGAATCAGGATAGCCGTCGTTGTCACTGTCGGTGTCACGGTAGTTCGGGATCCCGTCATTGTCAGTGTCTCCGTAACCATCAACATCGTCCGGAATGCCGTCGCCATCGGCATCCGGGATCGTGCCGAAGCCGTTGCGCCGGTCAACAACGTCCGGGATACCGTCACCATCCGAATCCGTCGGGTTATCGATCACGCCGTCGCCGTCGCTGTCAAACCGTTCGAACTCGGTACCCACGATATCGTTAATACCATCGTTGTTACTGTCGACCTCGCGGTGATCCGGAATCGTGTCGCCATCGGTGTCGCGCGGCTGCGTCGTGGTGCCCTCGTTGTTCAACGGGTCATCGATGATTGCATCGCCGTTGACATCGACCCCGCCGGACTCGCTGACGTCCGTCAGGCTGTCGTTATCGCTGTCGAGATCGCGATAGTCCGGCACGCCGTCGCCATCGGTGTCGGTCGGCTGTACGTTATCGTCAACGCCGTTGCCATCGACATCCATGCCGGTGGTCAGGTCGACATCGTAGACATCGTTGATACCGTCATTGTCGCTGTCCGCCGCCGGATCGAGATCGGCTTCCAGGTAATCCGGAATGCCATCGTTGTCGCTGTCGATGTCGGCGAGATCGGCCATGCCATCGCCATCGGTATCGCGCGGCCTGACCGCGTCGTCGACGCCATCGTTGTTCGCATCGGTGCCACCGGTCAGGTCGACGTCGTAGGCATTGTCGATGCCGTCGTTGTCGCTATCCAGGCCGGTCAGGTTGCCGTCTTCGACCGCATCCGGGATGCCATCGTTATCGGTATCGTCGTCCTGGTAGTTCAGCAGGCCATCGCCGTCAATATCGGCATTGCCTTCGACACTGTCCGGTACGCCGTCCTGGTCGGAATCGGGATCGCGGTAATCCGCAATGCCGTCGCCGTCGGTATCGACGGGCATCGCCGGATTCGGGCCCGCTTCTTCGCTGTCCGGTACACCATCGTTGTCGGCGTCAGTATCGAGCGCGTCGATGATGCCGTCACCGTCCGAATCACCCATTTCGACACCGTCGGGAATGCCGTCGCCGTCACTGTCCGGGTTGTTCGGATCCGTGCCGGCAGCGATTTCGTCGCCGTCGGTTACGCCGTCATTGTCGCTGTCGCATTGCGGAACCGTGTTGCTCGGCACGCAGGGATCCGTGTTCGCGGCCGGGTTCGGTTCGACCGGTACGCTGGTCGTCGGCGTGCCGAAATCAGCCGCGCCATCGCCATCCGTGTCAGCACAACCCATGCCCGGGAAATTTGGATCACAGGCATCGGTCGGCGCAGGGTCGAGCGGATCGGTAATGCCGTCACCGTCCGTGTCGATCATGTCATCCAGGCGATTGTCTGGATCGGTGAAATCCGTCAGCACTTCGACACCGTCCTGCACGCCGCCATCATCCGTGTCACGGTCGAGCGGATCGGTGCTGCCGATGCCGGCAAGATCGCCGGTGGCATTCACTTCGTTACCGTCTGACAGCAAGTCGCCGTCCGTATCCGGATTGTTCGGATCGGTTTCGCCACTGCCGGGAGTTCCCGTAGCGCCGATCGTGTTCACGACCGCGCCGTCGCCGTTGGCATCTTCATCGCCATCGGACAGGCCGTCGTTATCCGTATCGTCATCGTTCGGGTCCGTCGTCGTTGCCGGATCCGTGTCGGCCGTGAAATTCGGCGACGCGGCGTTAGTGCCGGCAAACGGTGTGCTGTTGCCATCACTGACACCGCCTGGCAATGGCGCCGTAACGCCACGTTCCAGACCATCACTCAGGCCATCCGCATCGGTATCCGCCAATCGCGGATCGGTTTCGTCGCCGCTGTTCGGATTGCCGTCCGGTCCAAGCCGTTCGGCGCCGTCTGACAGGCCGTCGTCGTCGGTGTCCGCATCGAGCGGGTTGGTATCGCCGGCACCGATGATGCCGTCAATGCCAACTTCCGCACCGTCGCTGATGCCGTCGTTGTCGGTGTCGTTGTCGTTCGGGTCCGTGCCAAGCACTGCTTCCTGCGCGTTGGTCAGGCCATCGTTGTCGGGATCGTTAGTGAGATCATCCGCGCCATTGCCCGCCGTCGGGTTCGTGCCATCCGCCAGCTCGGTACCGTCCTGCGCGCCGCCATCGTCCGTGTCGGTATCCAGCGGATCCGTCACGCCGATGCCCGCCAGCGGTCCGGTCGCATTGACCTCGTCGCCATCGCGCAGGCCGTCACCGTCCGTGTCAACGTTGTTCGGATTGGTCTCGCCGCTGCCCGCCGTGCCGGTTCCGCCAATGACGTTGACCGTCGCGCCGTCGCCATTGGCATCTTCCGTACCGTCGGCCAGGCCATCGCCGTCCGTGTCCGGATTGGCCGGGTTCGTGCCGGTCGCGGGATCTGCGTCAGCAACGTAGTTCGGCGAACCGGTATCGGTACCGGCGAACGGAATGCCGTCGCCGTCACTGACGCCGCCGGGAACCGGTGCTACCACGCGCGCTTCCGTGCCGTCGCGAATACCGTCGTTATCGGAATCCGGCGACAGCGGATCGAGCTCGTCGCCCGTCGTTGGCGAGTTATCGAGACCCAGCACTTCGCGACCGTCTGACAGGCCGTCGTCGTCGGTGTCCGCGTCAAGCGGGTTGGTGTCGCCCGGGTCCAGCGAGGCGTCGTTACCCAGTTCGTCACCGTCATCGATGCCGTCGTTGTCGGTGTCCGAATCGTTCGGGTCGGTGCCGAGCGCTACTTCCTGCGCGTTGCTGAGGCCGTCGCCGTCAGGATCCGCGCCGAGATCGTCGGCGCCGTTGCCGAACGTCGGGTTAGTGCCGTCAGCCAGCACCTCGGTGCCGTCCTGCGTGCCGCCATCGTCGGTATCGGTATCCAGCGGATCGGTAGCGCCGATGCCTGCCAGCGGACCGGTCGCATTCACTTCGTCGCCATCGGACAAACCGTCGCCGTCAGTATCAACGATGTTCGGGTTCGTCTCGCCCGTGCCGGAGGTGCCGGTTCCGCCGATCGTATTCACGGTCTGGCCGTCGCGGTTCGCGTCCTCGACGCCATCCGGAAGCCCGTCGTTGTCGGTGTCCGGGTTCAGCGGATTGGTGCGAGAGACCGGGGCCGCGTCGCCGATGAAACCTGGCGCTGTGCCGGCGAACGGCGTGCCGTTGCCGTCACTGACGCCCGCCGGGATGCGCGCGGTGACGCCCACTTCAAGACCATCACTCAACTGGTCGTTGTCGCTATCCGGGTTCAGCGGATTGGTCGGCCCGTACGGCAACAGTCGTCCGCTGCCGTTCACCTCGGTGCCGTCACCCAGGCCATCGTCGTCACTGTCGACATCAAGCGGGTTGGTCTCGCCCGGATCCTGGATGCCGTTGGCGCCAACTTCCGCGCCGTCACTCAGGCCGTCGTTGTCGGTGTCGGCATCGTTCGGGTCAGTGCCATTGGTCACTTCAACCGCGTTCGTGATGCCATCGCCGTCCGTGTCGTCGTTGCAGCTGACGTTGAACGGGTTAGGAATGCAGGGGTCGAGGTTGGCGGGATCCGCCTCATCGCTCGTGCCGTCGTTATCGGCGTCGAGGATTGACGATTCCAGGTAATCGGGCGTGCCGTCACCGTCGCCGTCGGCGGTCGGGCCTTCAATGCTGTCGGGCGTGCCGTCACCGTCCGTATCGGTGGTGCAGTTGCTGCCGAACGCACTCGGTATGCAAGGGTCGAGGTTCGCCGGATCAGCCTGGTCGTTGGTGCCATCGCCGTCCGCATCCGCTATCGATGACTCGAGGTAGTTCGGCGTACCGTCGCCATCGTCGTCGGCCGTTGGGCCTTCAACGCTGTCGGGTATGCCGTCGCCGTCCGTGTCCGTTGTGCAACCCGAGCCGAATCCGTTCGGGATGCAGGGATCGAGATTGGCCGGATCAGCCTGGTCATTGACGCCGTCATTGTCCGCGTCAGCGATAGACGATTCGAGGTAGTTCGGCGTGCCGTCACCGTCGTCATCGGCCGTCGGGCCTTCGACGCTGTCAGGCGTGCCGTCACCGTCGGTGTCGGTGGCGCAGTTGGTGCCGAAGGCACTCGGTATGCACGGGTCGAGGTTCGCCGGGTCGGCCTGGTCGGTGGTGCCGTCGCCGTCCGCATCCGCAATCGATGACTCGAGGTAGTTTGGCGTGCCGTCACCGTCGTCGTCGGCGGTCGGGCCTTCGACGCTGTCGGGCGTGCCGTCACCGTCGGTGTCGGTGGTGCAGTCGGTGCCGAAGACACTCGGAATGCACGGGTCGAGGTTCGCCGGGTCGGCCTGGTCGTTGGTGCCGTCACCGTCGGCATCCACAATCGATGACTCGAGATAGTTCGGCGTGCCGTCACCGTCGTCGTCGGCGGTTGGGCCTTCGACGCTGTCGGGCGTGCCGTCACCGTCGGTGTCGGTGGTGCAGTTGGTGCCAAAGGTGCTCGGTATGCACGGGTCGAGGTTCGCCGGATCGGCCTGGTCGTTGGTGCCGTCGCCGTCCGCATCCGCTATCGATGATTCGAGGTAGTTCGGCGTGCCGTCACCGTCGTCGTCGGCCGTCGGGCCTTCGACGCTGTCGGGCGTGCCGTCACCGTCGGTATCGGTGGTGCAGTTGGTGCCGAACGCGCTCGGTATGCACGGATCGAGGTTGGCCGGATCGGCCTGGTCGTTGGTGCCGTCGCCGTCCGCATCTGCAATCGATGACTCGAGGTAGTTTGGCGTGCCGTCACCGTCGTCATCGGCGGTTGGGCCTTCGACGCTGTCGGGCGTGCCGTCACCGTCGGTGTCGGTGGCGCAGTTGGTGCCGAAGGTACTCGGTATGCACGGGTCGAGGTTCGCCGGGTCGGCCTGGTCGGTGGTGCCGTCGCCGTCGGCATCCGCAATCGATGATTCGAGGTAGTTTGGCGTGCCGTCACCGTCGTCGTCGGCGGTTGGGCCTTCAACGCTGTCGGGCGTGCCGTCACCGTCGGTGTCGGTGGTGCAGTTGGTGCCGAAGGCACTCGGTATGCACGGGTCGAGGTTTGCCGGGTCAGCCTGGTCGTTGGTGCCGTCGCCGTCGGCGTCAGCAATTGATGATTCGAGGTAGTTCGGCGTGCCGTCACCGTCGTCGTCGGCGGTTGGGCCTTCAACGCTGTCGGGCGTGCCGTCACCGTCGGTGTCGGTGGTGCAGTTGGTGCCGAAGGCACTCGGTATGCACGGGTCGAGGTTCGCCGGGTCGGCCTGGTCGTTGGTGCCGTCGCCGTCGGCGTCAGCAATTGATGATTCGAGGTAGTTCGGCGTGCCGTCACCGTCGTCATCGGCCGTCGGGCCTTCGACGCTGTCGGGCGTGCCGTCACCGTCGGTATCGGTGGTGCAGTTCGGTGCCGAAGGCACTCGGGATGCACGGGTCGAGGTTCGCCGGGTCGGCCTGGTCGTTGGTGCCGTCGCCGTCCGCGTCCGCAATCGACGACTCGAGGTAGTTCGGCGTGCCGTCGCCATCGTCGTCGGCGGTCGGGCCTTCAACGCTGTCGGGCGTGCCGTCGCCGTCGGTGTCCGTGGTGCAGCCGGTGCCGAAGGTGCTCGGAATGCACGGGTCCGCGCTGTTCGGGTCGGCCTGGTCGGTGGTGCCGTCGCCGTCCGCATCCGCTGTCGAGGACTCGAGGTAGTTCGGGCGGCCGTCGCCATCGTCGTCGTCGTCAGCACGATTGCCGTTGTTGTTGGTGTCTTCGTTGAGCGTGCCGAGCGTATCGTTGTCGTCGTTCGCGTCACGCCAGTCGCGTTGGGCGTCGCCGTCCGTGTTCTGTAGTGCGGCATTGCTGCCGGTGGAATTGCCAGCCGCCGGTGCTACCACCGTATCGTAGGCGTTGTCGAGACCGTCGTTGTCGGAGTCGGCGCCTGCCGGTGTGACGATCTGCAATACCATTGAAGTCCGCATCGTGACCTTCAATCGCGTCGGGAACGCCGTCGTCGTCGGAATCGAGATCAAGGTAGTCGGGCAGGCCGGTACCGTCGGTGTTGGTGATGCTGATAGCAACGCCACCATTATTCGGTATCGTAACGATCGTCGAGTCCGTCGCCGTCGGTATCAACGCCGGTCGGAGCGCGGTAATTGCCTTCCGGCTGCGCTTCAATGTTATCGGGAATGCCGTCGCCATCGGAGTCGATGTCGCGCGAGTTGTTGCGGCCGTCACCGTCAAAGTCACCTGCAGCCTCGCTGCTGTCCGGAATACCGTCGTTGTCGTCGTCAAGGTCAGCCGGATCCAGTACGCCGTCACCGTCGCTGTCGAAAGCAACGGTGGTGGTGCTGGTGCGGGTCTGCTGACTGCCGCTGGTCGTTTCGTAATCTTCGTAGGTCGCAGTGATCGTGTTGCCTTCCTGCGCATTCATGTTGCCGTTGTTGCTGGTGCCCGCCGTCGTTGCAAACGTCGTTGGCAATGCACCGGTAAAGACGCCCGTGTTCGCGCCGGTTTCGGTCAGAGTGATTGTCTCAATCTCGCCCGTTGCGTTGTTGAGCAGCGCAACGAGCACTGTTTCAACTGCAGTCGCGCCAGTATTCAGGTCGGCATCCGTTACAGTGACGTTGAGACTGGCGTTGCGCAGAATGAGCGCAGGCACGGCGACCGTGCCGTTGACGCCGACAATGGTGCCGCCGTCAGTGGAGGTAATGACAACCGATACGGAGCCGCTCGTGCTGAGGCCGTAAACATAAGTGTCGATGAATCGCTCGTTACCGAACCCGCTGGTGGTGAAGTTGCCCCAGGTGTGGCGGCCAGCTGCTGTGCCGGACGAGGCACCGGCGGGCCGGGTGCTCGTGCCACCGGCAGCTTGGCCAAGAATGGTGACGTCATCCCAGTAAACCAGCGTCTCCGACAGCACGCCCGTCTGGCTTGACAGGCGAATCGTAAGACCGTTCTGGCTGCCGCCACCGCTCGTTTCGATGTCGTTCGCGACGAAGTGGTATTCACCCATGCGCACCGAAACGCGCGCGTTGTAGGTGCCGACCGGCAGAATATTGTTGTTGGCGTCGCGGCCATTCCAGCTTACGGAATTGGCGCCAGCGCTCGCCTGGCCAAGCAGGAAAACGTCGCCGGGATCGCCGAAGACGTTGTTCTTGTTGACGTCAACGAAGACCGCGGAGGTGCCGGCAACGTCTGAAGTGAACTGGAAGGTGCCACTGTCCTGCACGCCCGGCGTAAAGCCGGGCGAGATGCCGTTGTCCACGCTCGCGTTGTCCAGAAAGCGCAGGCCGGAAATTACCGGCGGTGCGGTTGGCTGGACCTGGGCAACAGCGGGAACGCCGAGATATACCGGGTAAAGATAGGTTGCCCCGTTGCCGGTAAGCGGCGTAGAGAAGCCTGAGTTCGGCGGGTTGACGCCGCGCGCATTGGCCACAATGTTGTAGCCGCGGCCGGCCATATTGTTGAGGTCGAGCTGCCAGATATAGTTCGTGTTTGGCCGTCCGCCTGGGACCAGGGCATAGAGGTTTGCGTCAGTAGAGTCCGCCTCGGTAAAAGAGGGCGCGTTCATGTTCCAGCTGAAGCCGTAAAGACGACCGGCGGCAATGGTCGGGTTCGGGTTGGTTGCTATGTTCGGTGTTACTGAAATATCCCAGCGTTCAAAGTAGCTGTTGCCGTAAGCGGTTTGCGAGATGTTGCGCAACTGGATGCGGTAGGCGCCGGTCGTCGTCGTTGTATAGCGGAACGGGTTGGTCAGCGCCGCGGTCATCGGGTTGTTGCAAGCGACGTTGCCCGAGGATGCCGTATTCGAGTAAACCTGCGTGCCGGATGGGTTGTAAATGATAACGCCAACGTCGTCACTGTCTTGCGAGCCACACAGCGAGACGTTGATCACTTCGCCGGCAGTCAGAATATTGACGAACTGCGATGCGGAGTTATCGTCGATGCCGTACACCGGATCACCACTGCCGGTCGGCGTCAACGAAGCCTGGTAATCGATGAGCCTTTGTGTGAGGCCAAACTGGGCGGAGCCTTCGGCCAGTGCCAGCGACGGCAGTATTGCTGTCAGCGCTGCGCCGAGAACTGCGGCAACGAAAGTTGCGGTGCGTTGTGGCTTCATCATCAGGCTCTATCCCTTAGGTGTTCGATATGACTGCATTTTCTGGCGACCGGCCGGGGCCGGGCGTGATGGTAGATGGCTGCGAGGCCACTATCGTGACCCGAAACAATTCTTGACGTTTGCGCCGCTCACTCAGTTGATCTTTATTCTCAGGCGCGGGTGGACGGATAGCCCGTTTGAACCTTGTCGCTACTGGCGACCTGGGCCGCCGCCGTCTTGATCGCGAGACAGCAGTCCCTGCCGTCCGCGGTGGTTTCTCCTGCTACGGGCTTGATCTGATTATTAATTGTTCAGCGCGGAAAGGGAACCGGAGCCATCACAGTCAATTCCGGGCTCAGGTCACGTTTTCGCCGCTAACTACCTTGTAAATGGTCGCCTACGGGCATTTCGTTGCGCCAGCTGGCCGTATCGAAGCAGCGGCTTGTTGCGCGGTTGGTGGCACGGGAGACTATCTGCAGCGGGGAGATCGACGCCGTTCATGCAAGGCCAGAATAAGTAAAGCCGGCTGCAGTTGCCCGCAGCCGGCTCGTACTGGATAACGTCGGTGGAAGAACGCGATCTAGATATCCAGGCCCAGCTTCTTGATGACATCCATCGGGATGTAGTTGCTGCCGGCTGGCAGCCCGTTACTGGCAGCATAGGACTGCGCAGCTTTCAGCGTCTGGTTACCGAAAACACCGTCGATGCCTGCTTTGTAGTAGCCCTTGTCCTGCAGCGCTTTCTGCAGTGCGCGGACGTTGGATGCGGTCAGGTTGACTTCGCAAACCACCT
>CAWDCR010000004.1:0-206838 GCA_963800915.1 uncultured Gammaproteobacteria bacterium | reverse complement strand
CGGTGGCCGCGCTCGAGGAGGTCGGCGGTGTTGCGGGCCTTGCGGGCCTTGTGGACCTTGCGGTCGGTGCGCTGGGCGTCGAGGTAGATGGCGTGCTCGCGGACGAGGACGGCGCTGGGCGGGGCGACTTCACGGAGCAGCTGGAGATCATAGGACATGGGCGTCTGACCTGCTGTCGCATCTGTGGCGACATAGGTGAGCATGACAGAGCTGCATGAAGGGCGCGTGCGGGCGCGCGCGCCGATTGCGCGGACGTGGTTAGCAAGCCGGAAAGGATTGCGGCGGGGGTGGAGAGCGCGATGTCAGACCTTGATGTCGACCAGGCGGTCGGAGACCGAGGGCGGCATGGCGGCGGCGCGTTCGGAGACGGTCGGGCGCAAGGCCTCGGTGGCTTTCGCTTCCTCGACGCGGGTGTCGCGGCGGGCGTCGGCGCGTTCGGCGAGGTATTGCTGCGCGGACTGGCGCGCGGCTTCACGGCGATCCGCGGCGGCGGCGCGATCTGCTGAAACGGCGTCGATGGCCATGGCTTGCTCCCGTGACTGAACGTGGCCCGGCATGGGCGCGGCAAGCCCGAGAATGAGGGAAACTCGTTGTACAAATCCGAGGGAAACAGAAAAAACTAAACGCGACAAAACAGGGTCTTGTTCACCAAAGATGAGGGAAACAGGACTTTGGATTCCATGGCATCACATCCCGGGTTATAACTGGTCATGGTCGACAGGTGGGTCAGCGCGAGGCGCATGGCCACACATCGTGAAGAGCGCAGACCAATCGTCCTTCGCACGACGCACCCGGCGGCCTGAATTCACAACATCGGTGTTGAACCGTCCTCGTTTCGCGAGGCGCGCGCGATTGCGTTTGCGCGCGAGATGGGGACGGCGCGCCGGGCAGGAGGGTTTCAGTGAGGTTATTCCGGAAGCGCGAGATGAAGTCCGCCGGGCAGATGGTGGCGATATCGGATCTGCGCGCGGCGCAGTGGTCTGGCCTCGGTCATCTGACGCGCGAGGGGTTCGAGCGGAATGTGGTGGCGTATCGCTGTGTGCGGCTGATCGCGGAGGCGGCGGGGAGCGTGCCGTTCGTGGCCATGGATGGCGACGATGACATGGCGCGGTTGGTGGCGCGGCCGAGCCCTGGAGGAGCATGGCGCGGACCTGATGGAGGCGTTCTACGGGCACCTTGCGGTGTCGGGGGATGCGTTTCTCGAGGCGGCGTCGATCGAGGGCGAGGTGCGCGAGCTGTTCGTGCTGCGGCCGGACCGGATGAAGGTGGTGAAGGGGCGGCGCGGGTGGCCGGAGGCGTGGGAGTATTCGGATCGGCACGATGCGGCGGATCGGGCGGGAGGCGGACGGCTGGTCTGCCGGTGATGCAGCTGAAGCTGTTTCATCCGACGGACGATCACTACGGCTTTTCGCCGCTGGAGGCGGCGGCGTTCGCGATCGATGTGCACAATGCGTCGGGGGCCTGGAACAAGGCGCTGCTGGACAATGCGGCGCGGCCGTCGGGGGCGCTGGTCTATGGGGCGAAGGACGGCGAGCGGCTGACGGCCGAACAGTTCGAGGCGCTGCGGGCCGAGGTCGAGCGGACGCCATCGGGGCGCCGGAACGCCGGGCGGCCGATGATCCTGGAGGGCGGGCTGGACTGGAAGCCGATGAGCTGGACGCCGGCGGACATGGACTTCATCGCCGGCAAACACGCGGCGGCGCGGGAGATCGCCCTGGCGTTCGGGGTGCCGCCGCAGCTGCTGGGGATTCCGGGCGACGCGACCTATGCCAACTATCGCGAGGCCAATGCCGCCTTCTGGCGCGGGACGGTGGTGCCGCTGGTGAGGAAGACGGCGGGGGCGCTGACGGGTGGCTGGGTGGGCGGTTCGCGGGGTGCGGGATCGAGGCGGATCTGGATGGCGTGCCGGCGTTGCAGCCCGAGCGGGATGCGCTGTGGGCGCGGCTGAACGCGGCGACGTTCCTGACGGACGAGGAGAGCGGCGGCTGGCGGGGGTGGGGCGAATTGAGCTTTGGCGTGAAGGCGTCGGAGGTGGGTGAAGCGGGCGGCTGGAAACAGCCGCCCGTTCTTTTTGATGGAGCAAAAATGAAGGATGCGATCGTGAACTATGTGATCGACAGGCTGCGCGAGTTCTCGACGTGGCGCGGCATTGCTGCGCTGGCGGCGACGGGCGGCGTGCTGGTGGCGCCGGAACAGCTGGACGCGGTGTACAAGACGTTCATCGCGGTGCTGGGCCTGGCGGCGGTGTTCATGCCGAGCAGGAAAGCAGTCGTAGCGTATTGCTGCGGGCAAGCTGGTCTCCTCCCCCGAACGGGGGAGGAGCAACGCTTGCTGAAGGTTAGGTCGTCGGGGTTGGGTGGGGGACAGGTGGACGCGCGTGAGGGCGGCCCCCCACCTGGACGGTATTCGTTGAGACTGGCGTGCTTGGGGCTCCTCCCCCATTCGGGGGAGGGTGAAGTCAGGGCTTCTGGTTTTGGAGGAACCAGATGGTCTGGTGGATCGTGTTGATGACGCCTTCGAGATTGTCTTCGATTTCCTGATAGCTGAAGCGGAGCATGGTGACGCCGAGCGATGCGAGTACGGCGTCGCGTTCGGAGTCCTTTGCGAGGTCGTGCATCGGGCCGTCGACTTCGACGGCGAGTTTCAGCGGCACGCAGTAGTAATCAGGGAAGTACGGGCCCACAGGGTGCTGGCGACGGAAGGGCACGCCAAGCGCGGCGTTGCGCAGATGTGGCCAGAGCTTGCGTTCGGTTTTCGAGACGTCGCGACGGAGGTCGCGGGCGCGGAGCGTCTGGTGCTTTGTGCGATAGGTGCGCTCGTTCATTTCGTCCCCCGACTTGAGCTTGGCGTTTCGCAGGGTATCGGGCAAGCGGCGAGATGTTCTCCTCCCCCGAGCGGGGGAGGAGCCACGCTTGCTGAAGGTTAGGCCGTCGGGGTTGGGTGGGGGACAGGTGGACGCGCGTGAGGGCGGCCCCCCACCTGGGCGGTGTTTGTGGAGACTGGCGTGCTCGGGGCTCCTCCCCCGCTCGGGGGAGGATGAGCGCTAGTGCTTAGGCCAGCACCGACAGGCACATCAGGCCGATGACGCCTACGGCCAGGATGACGCGCACGCCGAGGCGGACCGTGGCGGCCGTACGAGTGACTTCTGACATGTGAACTTACTCCGCAGCGACGCGATAACGGGCAGCAGGCGCAGATACAGGTGCAGGCTTGGGCGCAGGCGTAAATGCAGGCTGAGGCACGGCGTAAGGCGAAGGCACGGGGGAATTGTCGTTCCAGGCGTTGCGATGAGGCGTGGGCGCCGCGAGAGCGGGCAGGGGCGGCGCGTAGGGCTCGGGCTGCTGCTGAAGGGAGATTCCGACGGTCTGAAATACCGCGAAAAAGGCGAAAAGCCCACATATCGCCAAAATCCCGACGCCCCGATCAAATTTTGTGATCGCTGTCACTAAACGGCGACAGCAGCCCCTCTATGCTCGAACCCGTTCAAGGGCTTTACCACGAGTAATGAGGATTCTTTGCAATGCAACAGGCAAGCGCCAACCCGGCCAGGGTCCTGGTCATGGAAGCCGACGAACAACGTGCCGCTGAGCTGAGCTGCCGGCTGCGTTTCCTGAATTACGAACCGGTGTTGCCCGGCACTGGCAGCGCGGCGCCCGGTCTTGCGGCTGATGGCAGCATCGCGTTGATGCTGGGCGACACGATCGTCGGTGGCGAGCTGGAACGTGCCGTGCAGGATCTGCTGAAGTCGCGTCCTGACCTGCCGGTGCTGGTCGCCTGCAACGACAGCAGCATGGCCGCATCCATGGATGAGCGGGAGTCCTGGCAACTCGACATGCCGATTCGCCGCTCACAGCTTTCGCACTTGCTGAAACGCGCCGAACGTTTCGACGGTCGTGACCAGCGGCAGCGGCTGACCGGCAAATCGCTGACGATTCGCAAAGTGCGCGAGCTGATCGAGCGTGTCGCCGAGTTTGACACCAACGTCCTCGTTACCGGCGAATCGGGGACCGGCAAGGAGGTTGTTGCCCGCACGGTGCACGACCTGTCACCGCGCGCCGAGCAGCCGTTTGTACCCATCAACTGTGGCGCGATCCCGGCGGAATTGCTGGAGAGCGAACTGTTCGGCCACGAGAAGGGCGCGTTCACCGGCGCCGTCAGCACCCGCGTCGGTCGATTCGAACTGGCAGAGGGTGGCACGCTGTTCCTCGATGAGATTGGCGACATGACCCTGCCGATGCAGGTCAAATTGCTGCGCGTCCTGCAGGAGCGCACCTTCGAGCGCGTCGGCAGCAATCGCACGCGCCGTTGCGATGTACGGATTGTCGCGGCAACTCACCGTGACCTGACCGCGATGGTTACAGAAGGCAGTTTTCGCGAAGACCTCTTTTACCGCCTCAACGTATTCCCGATCGACATGCCGCCGCTGTGCAAGCGGCGCAGCGACCTGCCGCAACTGCTCGACGAGTTGCTCGGTCGCCAGCACGGCACCGGCGATGAGCTGCGCCTCAGCGCGCCGGCACTCGATGCGCTCGCGCGCTATCCTTGGCCTGGCAATATTCGCGAGCTGGGCAACCTTGTTGAACGGCTGGCGATCATGCACCCGGATGGCGAAATCGCGCTAGACGATCTGCCTGCCAAGTACCGCAATGCGCCGCCGCTGGCGGACGACGACGGCGCCGCAGCGGACGCCTCTCTGCCGGATACCGTGAATCTGAAAGATTACCTGCAACAGGTTGAACGCGATCTTATTGCGCAGGCAATGGCGCGCTGCGAAGGTGTCGTCGCCCGCGCCGCGCGTGAGCTGAAAATGCAGCGCACGACGCTGCTCGAGAAGATCAACAAGTACGCAATCCAGTAAGTCCCTGCGGCAGCCGTCAGCGCTGCCGCGCGCCGGCCTGTCGCGATGGCGCTCAATGCCGCTAACCCCGCAGTTCCACAACCGCCAGCAATCCGCCGGCGTCAGATTTCTGACGGCTTTCGCGGACCAGCGAAAACGCTAAGTGTTTGATAAATAAATACCAAAAGTTTGGCACACATCTTGCTTTGCTAATGATGACGTTACGCCCGATCAACCAACGGAGTCAGTCGATTGACGATGAGTGCCACCCACGCCGCGACCCTTGAATCTGCATTTCATGCGTTCAACGAGCGCTCGCAGCTGCTCGAGAGTTCGTACCGTGAGCTGCAGCAACAGGTCGCGCAGCTGACGGCGCAGCTGCAGGCGTCGCAATCCGCGCGCCATCGCGAACTGCTTGAGAAGGAACGCCTCAGCGAGCAGCTGTCGCGCACGCTCGATGCGCTCCCCGGTGCCGTGGTCATGCTCGACACTTTCGGCACGATTATCGAACGCAACGACAATGCCGCCGCCCTGTTGAACCAGCCTTTGCTGGGTCGGCCCTGGGCAGAAATCGTCAAGCGTGAATTCACGCCGGCGGGTAATGCGGATGGCGAGCTGCAGCTCAATGACGGCAGGATCATCTCGCTGCAGCGCCGCAGTCTGATGGCCGGCCAGGGCGAGATTCTGCTGCTGACGGACGTGACCGAGAGTCGCCGTCTTGGCGAGCTGCTGGCGCGTCACCAGCGCCTGTCGGCGATTGGCGAGATGACTGCGCGCCTCGCGCACCAGGTCCGCACGCCGCTCGCATCGGCGTTGCTGTACGCCTCGCAGCTGCCGGCAGCCGGATCGGTGCAAGAAAGCCTCGGCACTCGCATTGTCGCGCGACTGCGGGAACTTGATCGAATGATCGACGACATGCTGCAGTTTGCCGGTGGTGCACGCCACGACGACGAAGATATTCTGGTCGCCGCATTGCTGCACGATGTCGCCGATACCGGCCGTGCGCGCTGCGCAACGGACGTACGTATTGTCGTCAGCATAGCGGACAACACGCTGCGCATCGCCGGCAATCGCGGTGCGCTCAAGGGCGCGCTGCTGAATCTGCTCGACAATGCGGCCGCAGCTTGCCGCCGTGATGGCATCGTCGAGCTCGGCGCAGTTCGCGAGGCAGACAAGCTGTGTCTCACCGTTACCGATAACGGTTGCGGCATACCGCCGAACGCGCGCGCAAAAATATTCGAACCCTTTTTTACGACACGACCGCAGGGCACCGGCCTCGGGCTCGCGGTCGTGCGGTCGGTCGCCGCAGCGCACGACGGCGATGTGCTGGTCGAAACCAGCAGCAGCGGCACGACCTTCGCGATCTGCGTGCCGGCCCCTGCTGAGGTCCGTTCTTTCAATGTCCACGAGGTCGCGACGCGGCCAGTGGAGGCCTGTCATGGCTGATGCGGCCGTGCTGATCGTTGAGGACGACGCGAACCTGCGGGCTGCTTTGTCGGATACGCTGGCGGGCGGTGCCTACCCGGTGCTGAGCGCAGGCAACGGCGCCGAAGCACTGTCGATTCTGAACAAGCAGAACGTCGGACTCGTCGTTAGCGATATCCAGATGGAGCCGATGAACGGCCACGAACTGCTTGGTGAAATACGGCGCCGGCACCCGACGCTGCCGGCCGTGTTGATGACTGCCTACGGTACGATCGAGAACGCCGTCGACGTCATGCGCGACGGCGCTTCTGATTACCTGGTGAAACCGTTCGAGGCGGCTGAACTGAAAGCGGTCGTCGATCGCTACCTGCGTGACGACAGTGACGACGGCCAGCCCATCGCCGGCGATCCCAAGACCGTTGAACTATTGCGCATCGCGGAGCGCGTCGCGCGCAGCGATGCCACCGTTACGCTGAGTGGCGAGTCCGGCTGCGGCAAGGAAGTCTTCGCACGTTTCATTCACGATCGCTCGGCGCGCCATGACAAACCGTTCGTAGCGATCAACTGCGCGGCCATTCCGGAGAACATGCTGGAAGCGGTATTGTTTGGTCACGAAAAAGGCTCATTCACCGGCGCGACCGCAGCGCACGCAGGCAAGTTCGAACAGGCCAACGGCGGCACTTTATTGCTCGACGAGATTTCCGAGATGGATCTCGCGCTGCAGGCCAAGCTGCTGCGGGTGATCCAGGAGCGCGAAGTAGAGCGCATCGGCGCGTCGACCACCATTGCCCTCGACGTGCGCGTGCTCGCCACGACGAATCGCAACCTCAGGCAGTGCGTCAGCGATGGCGCGTTCCGCGAGGATCTGTATTACCGACTGAACGTATTTCCGCTGCGGATACCGCCGCTGCGCGAGCGGCGCGGCGATATCCTGCCGCTCGCCAAACTGGCAATACTGCGCCATCGCACCAATAGCGGCGCACGCGCGCAGCTGGCCGAGTGTGCAGAGCAGCAGCTCGAGGCCTACGACTGGCCGGGCAACGTGCGCGAACTCGAAAACACCATTCAGCGCAGTCTGATCATGCTGCCCGGCACGACGCTGCGAGCAAGCGACATCGTCTTCGAAGAGAGCACGGCAGAGAGTGCCCCGCAGCCGGCAGCGCCGGCCGGCCTGCAGGATGACGTCCGGCAACACGAATACCAGCGCATTCTCGCGGTACTGCAGCAGCACGGCGACAAACGTGCAGCCGCTGCCAGGACCCTGGGTATCAGTCCGCGAACGCTGCGCTACAAGCTGGCGCGCATGCGCGACGCCGGCATTACCCCCGACGCAAATTCCCGTAACCCGCTTGACGGATGAGGAAGCACCGATGAGCGCAATAAGCCCGCAACAACTACTTAGCCAGATCCGCGCGATGCAGCCCGAGCTGCACGGCACGGACGCCGTCAGGCCGGCCGCCGGTGAAGGATTCGGCGACATGCTGAAAACCGCTATCAGCCAGGTGAACGAGACCCAGCAGACTTCTGCGGCGATGAAGCAGGCCTTCGAGGTTGGCGACAGCCCGGCGAGCCTTGCCGAGGTCATGATCGCTTCGCAAAAAGCAGACCTGTCATTTCGCGCGATGACCGAGGTACGCAACAAGCTCGTTAATGCGTACCAGGAAATCATGAACATGCCCGTTTAAGGAAGCACAACTGAAACATGGACAATTCAGCCATCATCCCAACATCAAGAATGCCAGTCAGCCAGTTGAATCTGGGCGGAGTGCTGCGCATTCCGGCCGTTCGCCAGGTAACGACCCTGGTCGGAGTTGCAGCCGCCGTCGCGGCAGGCTTCGCAATTTTCCTGTGGTCGCAAACACCCGGCTTCACGCAACTCTATGGTGATCTCGAGGCGGCGGATGCCGCGCAGGTTATCGAAGCGCTGAAAAGTGCGGAGATCGAGTACAAGCTCGGCGACAACGGCAGCATCATGGTGCCGCAGTCACGCCTGCACGACGCCCGCATGCAGCTGGCGGGTCAGGGCGTGTCGCAGGGCACCAGCAGCGGCATGAAACTGATGGACGACCAGTCGAGCTTCGGCGTCAGCCAGTTCATGGAGTCGGCACGCTATCAGCACGCGCTTGAGGCAGAGCTGGCGCGCACTATCACCAGTCTCGGCGCCGTGCGCGAAGCACGTGTGCACCTCGCACTACCCAAGCAGACCGCGTTCCTGCGTGACCAGAAGAGTGCCAGTGCGTCGGTCCTGCTGCAGCTCGGCCGTGGCAGTCTCGAGGCTGACCAGGCCGCTGCAATCGTTAACCTCGTTGCGTCCAGCGTGCCAAACCTGAAACCGGGCAATGTCACGCTGATTGACCAATTTGGCCGGCTGCTGAGTTCTGCCGGCGAGCAATGGGGCGACGGGCAGACGATGACCCAGTTCAAGCACGCCGAACGTCTCGAGGAAATTTACACGCGGCGCATTGAAGAACTGCTGACGCCGCTCGTCGGGCCCGGCCGGGTACGCGCGCAGGTTGCTGCAAGTCTCGACTTTACGGTGACGGAAGAAACCCGCGAAACCTACGACCCGGCCAGCACCGCGCTGCGCAGCGAACAGCTCAGCGAAGATGAACGCCGCGCCGGCAACACGGCCGCAGAGGGCGTGCCCGGCGCGCTGAGCAACCAGCCGCCAGAGACGGTTGCCGGCGACGGCGCGGCAGCGGCAAGCGAAGTTTTGAATTCAACGCGCAGCAGCATGCGCAATTACGAAGTCGATCGCACCGTCAGCCACGTGCGTCCGCAGACCGGCACGATTCGCCGCCTTTCGGTGGCTGTGCTGATTGACGACAGTCCGCTGGTGGCGGCTGCCGCAGGCGAAGCCGCTGCGAGTACAGCGCCGACGTTTAGCGAGGCCGACATTGCCAGCTTTACAACGCTGGTCAAAGAGGCCGTTGGTTTCGATGAGGCGCGCGGCGACACGGTCGTCGTTGTCAACGCCGCGTTTCGTGAAGCGACGGTAGCAGACGAGGTGGACGAGCCGCCGCTGTGGGAACAGCCGGCGTTGCGTGACACGCTGAAGCAGTTGCTCGGCGTCATCCTGGTGCTGGCGCTCGCGTTCGGGCTGGTGCGGCCGATGCTGCGCAACCTGTTGTCGGTTGGCGGCGGCGGACGCGGCGATTTCATTGCGAATCCCGCGACCGGTGAACTGCTGCCGGCGGGCAATGCGGGCGCGATCGCTGCTCCCAGTTTCGACGAAAAAATAACCGCGGCGCGCAATATCACGGGCCATGACCCGGCGCGGGTCGCGCAGCTCGTCAAGAAATGGGTGGCGGCCAATGACTGATGCACTGCAGGAACTGAGCGGTACCCAGCGCGCGGCCTTGTTGCTGATGACGCTCGGCGAAGCGCAGGCCGCCGAGGTTCTGAAGTACATGGGGCCGCGCGAAGTGCAGAGTATCGGCACCGCGATGGCCACGCTAAATGGCATATCGAAGGACCAGGCTAATGCGGTGCTGGACCAGTTTGTCACCGAGGTCGAGGACCAGACGCCGTTTGGCGTGGGCACCGAAGAATACGTTCGCAATGTGCTGACCGGCGCCTTTGGTGCGGGCAAGGCGAATGCGTTTATCGATCGAATCCTTATCGGCCAGGATGCCCGCGGCCTCGCCGAGCTGAAATGGATGAGCTCGCTGGAAGTTGCCGACATCGTCGACGGCGAACACCCGCAGATCATCGCGATAATCGTTGCCTACCTCGAGCCGGAGCAGGCCGCGGAGGTCATCGATCGTCTGCCTGAGCAGCTGCGTACCGAGGTCGTCATTCGTATCGCGCGCTTGAGCGATGTACAGCAAAGCGCACTGGCGGAAATCGAAAACCTGATCGCGAGCAAGTCCGGCAACAAGAAGCGCAGCGGCACCGAGAAAGTAGGCGGTGATCGGGTCGCAGCCAACATCGTCAATTCACTGGGCCCGGAAAAGAGCGAAGCGATCCTTGAAAAAATCAAGGAGCGCAACGCGGACCTGTCGGAGCGTATCCAGGAGTTGATGTTCGTGTTCGACACCCTGATCGATGTCGACGATCGCGGCATCCAGACGCTGTTGCGCGAGGTTTCCAACGAGATTCTCGTGGTCGCGCTAAAGGGCTGCGATCCGGCCGTGCGTGACAAGATTCTGGGCAACATGTCGAAACGCGCTGCCGCGCTGCTCGCCGAAGACATGGAGGCGCGTGGACCGATCAAGCTGAGCGAAGTCGAGGAAGCGCAGAAGGCGATCCTCGATATCGCGCGCCGACTCGCCGACTCCGGCGATATCAACCTGGGCCAGGGCGGAGAAGAATATGTCTGACGCGAAGGCCGCGGCACAGGACCTGAATCGCTGGGAAGTGCCGGCGATTGATGGCGCGCCGGGGCAGGGGCTGATGACGGCCAGCCGTTTGCAGGACCTGCAGAAAGAGGCTTATGACGAGGCGTACGCACAGGGGCTCGCCGATGGTCTCGCCGCTGGCCAGCAGGAACTGGCCGAGCGCGTTGCGCGACTCGATGCTTTGCTCATCGCACAGGCGCAGCCGCTTGCGGAACTCGACGAACTTATTGAACAACAAATTGTGGACCTCGCGATGAAAGCCGTGCGCAAGCTGTTTCGGCGCGAAATGAAACTGGATCCCGGCCACGTCGTTGGTGTTGTGCGGGAAGCGCTTGGCCTGCTGCCCGTGGCAAGCCGCGATGTGCAGGTGCATCTGCACCCGGACGATGCGAGCCTGATTCGCGAAGCCTTGTCGACACCCGACGGCGATCGCGCCTGGGCGCTTGTCGAAGATCCGCTGATCAATCGTGGTGGTTGCCGGATCACGACCGCGACCTCGCAAATCGATGCCGAGAACCAGACGCGCCTGAACGCACTGATTGCGTCAATCGCCGGCGACGAGCGGCACCCGTGACCGTTCCGAACAGTAGCACTGGCGAGCCGCCTGTGAACCGGAATGCACTGCGCTCGGCGGCACTGGCGCGCTATATCGAGCGCGCCGATCACGCCGAACCGCAGCTCGTCGTTGAGGGCCGCTTGCGGCGTACCGTCGGCATGGCCATGGAAGCAGAAGGTTGCTTCGCCGCAGTTGGCGGCCGTTGCGATGTGCAGGCTGCTGACGGGCGCATGATTGAAACCGAGGTGGTCGGCTTTGCCGGCGAACGCCTGTTCCTGATGCCGCATGGCGAGATGCGCGGCATCGTGCCAAACGCGCGCGTCGTGCCGGTTCCCGGCGTGCATGAAGTCACGGTAGGCGATGACCTGCTCGGCCGTGTCCTCGACGGTCGCGGTCGCCCGATTGACGGCGGCAAGCCGCTGGCGCGGCACAAGAGCGTGCCGCTGATCGGCAGCCCAATCAATCCGCTGCAGCGCCAGACGATTCGCGAACCGCTGGACGTCGGTCTGCGTTCAATCAACTCGCTGCTGACGATAGGACGCGGTCAGCGCCTCGGGCTGTTTGCCGGCTCCGGCGTCGGCAAATCCATGCTGCTGAGCATGATGACCCGCAACACCCGCGCCGACGTGGTGGTCGTTGGGCTGATTGGCGAGCGCGGCAGGGAGGTGAAGGAATTTATCGACCTGACCCTTGGCAGTGAAACGATGCAAAAGGCGGTCGTCGTTGCGACGCCCGCGGATGACACGCCGCTGATGCGCATGCACGGTGCGTGGCTGTCATCCGCCATCGCTGAATACTTTCGCGATCAGGGCAAGAACGTACTGTTACTGATGGATTCGCTGACGCGTTTTGCACAGGCACAGCGCGAAGTGGCGCTCGCGATCGGTGAGCCGCCGGCCACCAAGGGCTATCCGCCGTCGGTGTTCGCAAAGTTGCCGCAGCTCGTTGAGCGTGCCGGCAATGGCGCGGATGGCAAGGGCTCGATCACCGCTATATATACCGTGCTGGCCGAAGGTGACGACCCGAATGATCCGATCGTCGATGCGTCACGCGCGATTCTCGACGGCCACATCGTGTTGTCGCGCAAATTGGCGGAAGCCGGACTGTACCCGGCGGTCGATGTCGAAGCGTCGGTCAGCCGCGCGTTGTCAAATGTCACGTCAGGCGAACAGCGGGCGCTTATCACGCGCTTCCGGCAGATCTACTCGGTCTACCAGGAGCATCGCGACCTGATCGCCGTCGGCGCTTACCAGCAGGGCGCCGATCCGCGCGTCGATGAAGCGATACAGCTGTGGCCGAAAATGCTGGAGTTCCTGCGGCAGGGCCACGACGAAGCGGTGAACTTTGCGGCGAGCCTTGGCGCACTGCGCGAATTACTCGCGACCGCGCCGAAGCCGGCAGTGAAGAGCCAGTAACATGAACAGGCGATCGGACCGGTTAAAGCGCGTTCAATCTATCGCCGCCTCCGAGGAGCGCGACTATTGTCGCGCCATGGGCGACGCGCAACGCACCCTGAACGAACATTTGAAGCAGCTCGAGGAGCTGCGGCGTTATCGCCTCGAGTACGCGAGCAAGCGCAATCCCGGCAAGACCGGGCGCAGCATCAGCAGCACGCAGTACACAGACTTCCAGAATTTTCTGAGCCGGCTCGATGCGGCGGTGCGGGCGCAGGTCGAAGCCGTGCGTACGACGGAACAGAAGCGTGATGCGCACCGCGCGCGCTGGATGATCAAGCGCCAGAAAATGGAATCGCTGCAGCGCGTGGTCGATCGGCACGCGGCCGATGAGTTGCAGCATGACGAGCGCCTCGTACAAAAAGTACAGGACGATATGCCGCGCAAGCCAGACCCGTTCCGACGCCTGCCCTGAGTCTGGCACGGAACTTGCTCCCTTAACTGTTGAGCACACAATTTGTTGCCCGTTAAGGCCCGCTACTGAGGACAATCCATGCTGTCGTTACCCCAGACTTTCAAACTCGATTCCGCTTTGGCCAACGGCGAGGCCAGTGCCGGCAAGGCTTTCAGCCGCGGCGCCGGCAGCACGGCGGAGGGCGGCGGCTTCTCCGATACGCTGCGCGCGACGCAACCGCAGCAGGGCACAGCGACCGCCACAGCAGACGCTGCCGGCGGACGTTTGCCGGCTGACGGCAAGAGCTTGCCGCCGTCGCGTGACCTGCCGGCGAGCGGGCCGATCAAGTCGCTGGCGGCTGAGCCTGATAAATTGCCGGCCGCTGCCGCGCTGCCCGTGACCGGACCGATCAAGCAGGCAGTTACCCTGCCGCCGGGCGTTGCGCTGGTTGACCACTCGGTATCTGCAGAGGGGCGCGGACTCGAGCTGGCGCCGCTTACGCAGCGCATGACGCGTATTCCAGGCCGCACCGAATTCATGGACGTGGCGGCAGACAGCGCTGCTGCGCCTGAACCCGCCGCAGTCGAGGTGCCAGCGACGCTGCTACCCGCGCCCGCTTTGCCCGAACTGCCATCGACGGCATTGCACAATCTTGTCGCTGACGGCTTGCCGCCGCGCGGGCTGCCGCTGAATGCACTGCACCACAGGTTTAACAATGCACTTCCGAATGCGCTGACCGGTGCAGCCGGCCAGGCGGCTGCGCTGCCTGTCACAACACCTTATCAACGCCTCGACGTATCGCTGCCGGGCAATTCAGCGGTAGCGCGGGATGCCGCGCCGGCGGTGCAGTTGACACCGCTTGCTGCAGGCACGAGCGCGCCGCTATTGCGCAGTGCAGGGCTGGTCCCCGACCTGATGCAGGCGGCACCCGGGCAGTCACCGCTATCCGTGCAGCGACACGAGGCGCCGCCCGCTTTGGCTCAGGCTCGCCTGCTGCAGGCGACACCCAGCGGACCGCCGGCACCGCCGCTGCCAAACGCTTTGTCCCCGACGAGTCCCGGCGCAGCAGTAATCACCGGCGCGACGCCACCGTTGCCACAGGAACTTCCGCTGCCCGCGCCGCTACCGACGGCCGCTGTCGCCCCGTTGCAGCCGGACCGAACCGCACAGACTATTTTGCGCGGCGCGCAGGCCGGATCCGCGCTGGCCGTAACGCCACAACTGGCCGACGCAGCGCGAGCGGTCAGTGACGCCGTGCAGCTGGCGCAGCCCGTGCCGCAACAGGACATCGCCGTCCATGCTGCCGCCGCGCAAACGCGCGGCGACGCCGCGTTGCTCGCCGCGCCGTTTGCGCCCGCTCGCCAGGACCTGTTCACCACACCCGGCATGACGACATTGCGTACCACAGCGACGCGCGCCGCAACGGCATCCGTTGCCGCTGGCGTTGTTCAAGGCGCTGAGCCACTGACGACAGCAAAGCCCGACCTGCTCGCGACGCTGGCCCCGCAGGCAACGTTTGCAACCGTAACGCCGGCGCCGGCGCCGACGCCGACGCCGACGCCGGCAGCGACCGTTGCGCCGCCGCCGGCACTGCAAACCCTGCCAATCCCGGTGACCGATAACGCATGGGGCGAAGCCCTGGGCGCGCGCGTTGCGGTCCTTGCCGGACAAAAGCTGACGAGCGCCGAGATCCGCCTGAACCCGGCCGAGCTCGGCCCGCTGCGGGTCGAAATCAAGGTCGACGACGGCAATGCGCAGGTGAATTTTACGGCGCTGCATGCGGTGACCCGGGAAGCGATCGAACAGGCGCTGCCGCGACTGCGTGAGCTGCTGGCGGCCGAGGGCCTGAACCTGACCGGCGCGAATGTCAGCGAGCAGGGCCTGCGCCGCGATGCCGGCGGCCACGAACAGTCCGGCGGTCAGCAGGGCACATTCGCAGCCGAGGAATCCGCCGTTGACGCCGGCAACGGTAACGGCGTCGCAGCGGCGAAACCCGGCAAAGGCCTAGTCGACACCTTCGCCTGATCGCGTCGGTATTCCGACGCCAGCGTCGGCGGCCCGTCTGCAGACCGTCAGGGATTCGCCAAATTCCTGACGGTCACCGCCCCGATCCCCCGTCCGCTTTCCCTAAGTTATTGAAAAAAAGCCAGTAAATGGATACCTGAGAAGCTGGCACAGGGATTGCATCAGTGTTGATGGACGAACACTGGAGCAGGACATGGCAGACACGATAGACGAGGCCGCCGAACCCGCAGCGGGCGGCGGCAAAATGAAACTCATCATGATGGGCGGTGGCGCAGCCGTGCTGCTGGCGATCGGCATATTTGCCGGCCCCGCAATCCAGAACATGATTTCTCCACCGGCCGGCGAGGCGACGGTTGACGCGGATGCCGCGGTGGCGGCCGCCTCAAGCGCGGCGGAGCTGTATCAGCCGCTGCACCCGGCGCTGGTCATCAACCTGAAAGACGCGCTGGGCGAGTCGCATTTCATGCAGATCGAAATGCAGGTGATGGCGCGTGACCAGGACACGATCAACGCGATTCGCGATCACACGCCGCTGATTCGCAACAACCTGATCCTGCGCTTCAGCACCGCAAGCTACGAAGACGTTACGACGCGCGCAGGCAAGGAAAAAATGCTGGCTGACGGCCTGGCGATCGTCCAGGAAGTACTCAAGCCGCGCATCAAGACACCGAACGCGGAAGCCCTGTATTTCACCAGCCTGATTGTGCAGTAGCGGAGCGCCACTGGAATGAGTGAACAGGACGTCAATGAAACTGCGCCCGGCGCCGGCGAGCCGGTGCTCACGGACGATGAAAAGAACGCGTTGCTGGACGGTGTTGCCTCGGGCGCTATCGAAGTGCAGTCCGCAAGCGGGCCGCATTACGCGTCGGTTGTGCCGTACATCATCTCGGCGCGGGCGCGGCTAAAAAGCAACAGCATGCCGCGGCTCGACAATCTCAACGACCAGATTGCGAAAAAATTCGCAGAAAACTGCAGCAACCTGCTGCAGGCCGATTTCGAATCCGTTTTTCGCGCGACCCGTAGCCAGCCCTTCGGTGATTTTTGCGAATCCTGGCCGGCGCGTTCGGTGGCGATTTCGTTTACTGCAAGTCCGCTGAGCGGCACTGCGCTGATCGTTATCGACTCCGTCATGATCGGTCCGCTGGTTGAGACCTTTTTCGGCGGCAACAGCCCTGAATCGGTAGCCCACAACCAGGCGGCACATTCGCCGGGCTCGCTCAGCATCGTGCAGCTGCTCGCACTGGAGCTGCTCGGGATCGTGCGCGAAGTCTGGGAGCCCTTGAAGTCGCTGACGCCGAATCGCGAGAAAATGAAGATCGGCCTCGACATGGTCGATGCGATTGCCGCGGGCGATCGCGTGATCGTGTCGGAGTTTGAAGTTGCGATCGGCGAGACCGGCAAAGAGCGTGGCACGTTCTGCATCGTCTGGCCGGAAGCCAGCCTGGCACCGCTGCGTGCGGCGCTGTCCGGTGACGCGCGCGAGCGCGATCCGGCGGAAGACGCCCGCTGGCACAAAATTCTCAGAAAGCGCCTGCCCGAGGTTGTCGTCGGGCTCGACTCCACCATCGGTCATGTACGCATGACCCTCGCCGACGTGATGCGCTGGCAAAAAGGCGATGTGATCGGCATCGAAACACCCCGAATTGCAACGGTGAGGGCGCGCGGTATTCCGCTGCTCGAAGGTCGTTTCGGCGTGCAGGCCGGGCGTAACGCAATCGAAACGGTCGCGTGGCTCGACCCGAATACTCGTACCCATTGAACTGAAGGAATTGAACCATGAGTGAAGAAGTGAGTAACCCGGAAGACAACAAGAAAGCGTTCACACCGGACGAGCTCGCCGCCAACCCGGCAGCGAAGCCGAAGAACGCGGACGTCAATCTTGACCTCGTTCTCGATGTTCCGGTCAATGTGTCGCTGCGGGTCGGTTCCACCGAGATTCCGATTCGCGAGCTCGTGCGGCTGGTCGAAGGCTCTGTGATTGCGCTCGATCGCGATTCCAGCCAGGCGATGGACGTGCTCGTCAACGGTACCCTGATCGCGCATGGCGAGATCGTTGTTGTCGACGAAAAGTTTGGCGTACGGCTGACCGATATCGTCAGTCCCGTCGAACGCATTCAGACGATCAACTGAGGCTGGCGATGACCGCATTGACGCGCCTCCTGCCAGCTCCCCTTGTCGCGACGCTACTCGCCTGCGGCGAAGCTTACGGTGCCAGCCAGGGACCGGTGCCAGTGGGACCCGGTGATCTGCTGAACGTCGGCACCGGCCTGTTGCTGGTCGTCGGCGCTATCCTGCTGTGCGGCTGGCTGTATACGCGCACACAAAAACTGCGCGGTGGTGCCAGCGATCTGATTCGCATTATCGCGAGTCAGCCGCTGGGTGCGAAGGAACGCGTCGTGTTGCTGCAGGTTGCGGACCAGCAGCTGCTGGTTGGCATGACCAGTACCCAGGTGCAGACGCTGCACGTGTTTGAGCAGCCGATCACGATTAACGAGGTGCCGACCGAAAGTTTCGCTGCAAGACTGCGCGCCGCTGTGAAGGGCCAGGCGCAATGAAGCGGTCGCTGATGCTGGCAGTCTTACTGCTGTCGCTGTGCTGCCCGCTGCTGGCCATGGCGCAGGCAGAGCCCGTGACTGTAACGACCGGCGAAGGGCAGTCATTCACGCTGAGTATCCAGATACTCGTGATGATGACGCTGCTGACCCTGTTGCCAGCCGCCATTCTTTCCACCAGTGCCTTCGTGCGCATCATCATTGTGCTGTCGATCCTGCGGCAGGCGCTCGGCACGGCGCAGACGCCGCCGAACCAGGTGCTGCTGGGCGTTGCCCTGTTTCTGACCTTTTTCGTTATGACGCCGGTGATCGATACGGTCTATGCCGATGCGGTAAAGCCGTACATGGCCGACGAGATTGGCGCGGAAGCGGCGTTTACCACGGCGCTTACGCCGCTGCGTGAATTCATGCTGGGGCAGACCCGCGAAAGCGACATCGCCCTGTTCGCCGGTATCGCGCAACGCGACGACATCAAGGAAGTCGCTGATATCCCGTTCTCGATACTGGTTTCCAGCTTTATCGTCAGCGAGTTAAAGACCGCGTTTCAGATCGGTTTTCTCGTCTTCATTCCGTTTCTCGTCATCGATCTCGTTGTTTCCAGCGTGTTGATGTCGATGGGCATGATGATGCTGTCGCCGATGCTGATTTCACTGCCGTTCAAAATCATGCTGTTCGTGCTGGTCGATGGCTGGGCCATGGTCCTCGGCACGCTCGCTTCCAGTTTTTATACCTAGGGCCGCGGGATGACACCGGAAACCGTAACGACGATTGGCCAGGAAGCGCTGTGGGTAACGATGCTTATCGCAGGGCCGCTGCTGCTGTCGGCGCTTGCCGTTGGTTTGCTCGTCGGCATGTTCCAGGCCGCTACCCAGATCAACGAAATGACGATGAGCTTTATTCCAAAGCTGCTCGTCATCGTCCTTGCACTGGTGGTCGCCGGGCCCTGGATGCTCGGCGTCATCATGAACTACACGCAAAACCTGATGGAACAGATTCCGTCATTGATTTCGTAACGCGCAGATGCGCCGAGGAACACGACATGAACGCGAGACAGACTCATGGATTTGAATCTGGCCATTGCACCGCTGCTCGAGATCTCGAGTACCTACCTTTGGCCGTTCGTAAGGATTGGCGCATTCGTCATGGTGATGCCGGTGATTGGCGGCAGTTTCGTACCGGCACCGGTGCGCCTGATGCTGGCGCTGATGCTGACCTTCGTGATCGCCCCCGCCATGCCGCCAACGACGCCGGTGCAGGCACTGAGTCTTGCCGGATTGCTGACGGTACTGCAGGAGTTGCTGATTGGGATCGCGATGGGTTTCGTGGTGCAGCTGATCTTCGATGCGATCGCGCTGGGCGGCCAGGTCATCGCGATGAGCATGGGTCTCGGTTTCGCCGTGTTCATCGACCAGACGCGTGGCGTGAATATTCCTGTCCTGGGACAGTTCTTCCTGATGCTGGGCATGCTGATTTTTCTTTCCCTGGATGGCCATCTGGCATTGATCAGGATGCTGGCGGACAGCTTTCAGTTGCTGCCAATCGATGGTCCGGGACTAACCCAGGCGGCGATCGGCGAGCTGCTTACCTGGTCCGCGCAGGTTTTCATCGTGGCGATGAAAATCGCGTTACCGGCAGTGACCGCTTTGCTGATTGTGAACCTCTCCTTCGGTGTGATGAGCCGGGCCGCCCCGACGCTAAACCTGTTCGCGGTGGGTTTCCCGGTTGCGATGTTATTGGGCTTCGTGGTCATTTTTCTGAGCATGGGCAGCCTGGCGGAAAACGTGTCCCGGTCGTCCAGTGCCGCGTTGGAGATGCTGCCCGTCCTGCTTAGCACGCGCTAGGCAACGGGACCAACGACATGGCAGACGAGCAGCAACAGGACCGCACTGAACAGGCGACACCGAAGCGCCGTGAAGACGCGCGCAAGAAAGGGGATGTGCCGCGTTCGCGCGAGCTGACGATGACTGGCGTCATGTTAATTGGCTCATCGGCACTGCTGTTTCTCGCCGGCCCGCTGGCGACGGTACTGGTCGGAGGCTTCCGCAACTCGCTGCAGATCGAACGTGAGCGCCTGCTCGAAACCGCCTACCTGCCGACGGCATTTGCCGACGCCGCGCTGGACGCGCTGATCGGGCTGGCACCGTTCGCCATCGTGCTGCTGCTCGCCGTATTCGGCAGCGCAACGCTGATCGGCGGCTGGTCTTTCAGCATGAAAGCCTGCGCGTTCAAGGGCGAGCGCATGAGTCCCTTGAAAGGCCTGAAGCGAATTTTCAGTGCCAACAGCATCAATGAACTCGTCAAGGCGATCGCGAAGTTTTTTCTCGTTGGCACCATCGCCGTGTGCTGGCTGTGGTGGTCGGTCGACGAGCTGCTGATGCTCGGTCGCCAGCCGATCGCCTCAGCCATTCAAAGCGCGCTTGAACTGTGCGGTGTGTCGCTGCTCGTGGTCAGCACCGGCCTGATCGTGATTGCCATGGTCGACGTGCCGTTCCAGTTACACAGCTACCAGAAGAAACTGAAGATGACGCGCACCGAGGTGCGTGACGAATACAAGGAAACGGAGGGACGTCCCGAGGTCAAGGGCCGTATCCGCCAGCTGCAGCGACAGGCGGCGCAGCGGCGCATGATGGAAGACGTGCCAACGGCCGACGTTGTCATCACTAACCCGACTCATTTCGCGATCGCGCTGAAGTACGACGTCGATGGCAACGGCGCACCGCGCGTTGTCGCCAAGGGTAAGGACCTGATTGCCGCGAAAATCCGTGAGATTGCCGTCCACCATAACGTGCCGTTGTTCTCGGCGCCGCCGTTGGCGCGTGCGCTGTACCGCAGCACGAAGCTGGGCCAGGAAATTCCGGCCGCGCTGTACACCGCCGTCGCCCAGGTGCTCGCCTACATCTTCCAGATTCGCGACGCAAAACTGCCGCGACACGAGTGGCCGGAACGGCCAAAGCCCAGCATAGACGAAAGTCAGTTCTAACCCGCAACGAAACTTGGACCTGTAAATGGACGAACAGAAAAAAATCCTGAGCGCAGTACTTCGCGGGCTTGGCGTGCCGCTGATATTGCTGACGATGCTGGCGATGGTCATGGTGCCGTTGCCGCCGATGGCGCTCGATATCCTGTTCACGTTTAACATCGCGCTGGCCGTGGCAATCCTGCTGACCGCGATTTACGTCAGCCGGCCGCTGGAGTTCGGCGTGTTCCCGACGGTGCTGCTGCTGGTGACCCTGCTGCGCCTCGTCCTGAACATCGCCTCGACCCGCGTCGTCCTGCTGGAAGGTCACAGCGGCACGGCGGCTGCCGGCAAAGTCATCGAAGCGTTCGGTGAGTTCGTGGTCGGCGGCAACTACGCGGTCGGTCTCGTTATTTTCGGCATCCTTGTCATCATCAATTTCGTCGTCGTGACGAAGGGCGCCGGCCGGGTTTCGGAAGTCACCGCACGGTTTACCCTGGACGCGATGCCGGGCAAACAGATGGCGATCGATGCCGATCTGAACGCCGGCATCATCGACCAGGAGACCGCCAAGAATCGTCGCCAGGAAATCGGCGAAGAGGCGGATTTCTACGGCTCGATGGACGGTGCCAGCAAGTTCGTGCGCGGCGATGCCGTCGCCGGCATCCTGATCCTGTTCATCAATATTATCGGTGGCCTGATTATCGGCACCGCGCAGCACGATTTATCGCTCGAAGCGGCGATGCATAACTACACGCTGCTGACGATCGGTGACGGGCTGGTCGCACAGATCCCGTCGCTGCTGTTATCGACCGCCGTGGCGATCATCGTGACCCGCATGTCGCGCTCGCAGGACATGGGCAGCCAGATGCTGGCGCAATTGTTTGCGGACCATCGCGTACTGCTCGTGACGGCCGGCGTGATGACCATACTCGGCATCATCCCGGGCATGCCGAACGTCGCCTTCCTGTCGCTGGCCGGGCTGTGCGGGTTCGCAGCCTGGCGGATGAAAGCCCGCCGCGAGGCACCCGCGCCCAGCCGCGAGCCGCCGCGCAGCGCGCCGGCCACACTGCCGGACCTCGGCTGGCAGGACGTGGACCCCGTCGACCTCGTGGGGCTTGAGGTCGGCTACCGGCTGATCCCGCTCGTCGATCGCGCCCGGGACGGCGCGCTCGTGGCGCGTATAAAAGGTGTCCGCAAGAAGCTGACCGATGAACTCGGCTTCCTGATTCCGGCCGTGCATATCCGCGACAACCTCGATCTCACGCCGAGCTCCTACCGGATCTCGCTGATGGGTGTGCCGATTGGCGAGGCCGAGGTGCATATCGACCGCGATCTCGCGATCAACCCGGGCCAGGTGTTCGGCAAGGTGACCGGCATTGCCACCCGCGACCCGGCCTTTGATCTCGAGGCATTCTGGATCGAGGCGGGGCAGCGCGAAGAGGCCCAGATGCTGGGCTACACCGTTGTCGATGCCGCCACCGTGGTCGCCACACACTTAAGTCAACTTCTCAAGAAACACGCCCATGAGCTTCTGGGGCATGAAGAAACCCAGGCACTGCTGGACCGCCTGGCGGTCACGGCACCGAAGCTCGTCGAGGAGCTGACGCCGAAGACCCTGCCGATGAGCGTGATCTCGCGGGTGCTGCAGAACCTGCTGGAAGAGGGCATCTCGGTGAAGAACATCCGGCGGATCGCCGAAACGCTGACAGAGCGCGGCGTCAAGAGTCAGGATCCCGACGCTTTGTCGGCCGCGGTGCGCATCTCGCTGGGGCGCTCGATCGTCCAGAACGTAGCAGGCATGCGGGCTGAGCTGCCGGTTTTGACGCTGGAGCCAGAGTTGGAACGAATCTTGAATGAGACTACTCGAGACGGCACGGGCATGGGGCTCGAGCCGGGCCTGGTGGAGAGATTGCATGACTCGCTCAACGCAGCGGCACAGAAACAGGAAATCAACGGCGAGCCGGCAGTGCTGCTGGTGCCGCCGGCATTACGGCCGTGGCTGTCCCGCATGATGCGCGGCATCCGCAACCTGCACGTGCTCGCTTACAACGAGATTCCGGACGACAAGCGCATCCAGATGATTGGCGCGGTGTCGTAACAAACCCGATGTTTAGTGGAACCACACTGTGAAAATAAAAAGATTTGTAGATAAAGACATGCGCCGGGTGCTGAAGCGGGTCCGCGACGAGCAGGGCGCCGATTCGGTGATCCTGTCGAACCGCCGGGTCGCGGAGGGCATCGAGGTGATCGCCGCGATCGATTACGACGAGGCGCTGATGCAGCACGCCGTGGGCCAGGAAGCGCCGGCGGCGCCAGCGACGTCTGCACGGCAGCAGCAAGACGCTGGCAGTGGCGCGGAATCGCCGTCGGGCAGCCCGTCGGGCGAGGCGCATGCCGAAACGAAGGACACCGACAATGCAGCAGGCGATGTGGCAGCCGCCGCCCTCGCTGACGACGCGGCCGAAGAGGCGGCCTACGCCGCTGAACGTGAAGCCCGCGAGGTCCGTGAAGCCGCGCGCGCCGCCGTTGCGCTGCAGGCCGCCAACATTCTTGCCGAACGTGAGGCGCAGCGAGAGGCACGGGCGCAGGCCGCCACGGTCACCGCCCCGGCGCCCGCCAAAGCCCCGGTAGAAATCGAACACATCAACGTCGCACCGGCGAGCTCAGCCGGCAGTGACTCGACGCTCGCCTCGATGCGCGCCGAAATCAGCGACTTGCGGGGGCTGCTGGAAACGCAGGTGTCCGGCTTGCTGTGGGCCGATGGCAACCGTCGCTCGCCCATGCTGTCGCAGATCCTGCGCAACCTGGCGCGCATGGGCGTCGCACCCGATATCGCAAAAGCCATCATTGCGCGACTGGGACCCGTCGAGGACCTGAAGAGCATCTGGCAGCAGCCGCTGACCGCACTGGCCAAACTTCTGCCAGTAACCAACAGCACCTTGCTGGCTGACGGCGGCGTCGTCGCGCTGATCGGCCCAACCGGCGCCGGCAAGACCACCACGATTGCGAAACTCGCGGCCAGCTATGCCGTGCGCCACGGTACCGATGACATAGCGCTCGTCTGCGCCGACGCCTATCGGATCGGTGCGCGCGAGCACCTGACCGCGTTCGCCAGCATTCTCGGCGTCAAGGTGTTCGTTGCCAACGGTGCAGACGACCTGCCGCGGCTGCTGGCACAGCTTGCGCAGAAGAAACTGGTGCTGATCGATACCGAGGGACTGGGGCAGCGTGACGCAGACCTGGCAGAACGCCTTGCCGGCTGGCGTCGCAACAGCGATGCCGTGAAGTTTTACCTGACCCTGTCATCCAGCAGCCAGGAAGCCGCGCTCGACGAAACGCTGCGGGCGTTCAAGCGGCTCCCGCTGGCCGGTGCGATCGCGACCAAGATTGACGAAGCAGGCCAGCTCGGCTGCGTGATGAGCGCGCTGATCCGGCACCAGCTGCCGCTGGCCTGGCTGACCGACGGGCAAAACATTCCCGACGACCTGCACGCTGCCGACCGCCACAAGGTCTGGCTGCTGCAACGCGCGGTCGACTGCATCAACAGGAGCGAGCCGCGCATCGACGAACACACAATGGCAGAAAACTACGGAATGGTGAGTGCAATCCATGCATAAAATTTCTCAGGAAGAGAAGGTCGCGACCGCGCTGCG
Organism: uncultured Gammaproteobacteria bacterium; assembly: GCA_963800915.1. Taxonomy (GTDB): domain Bacteria; phylum Pseudomonadota; class Gammaproteobacteria; order Steroidobacterales; family Woeseiaceae; genus Woeseia. The sequence goes on along the minus strand of CAWDCR010000004.1, from coordinate 182,643 downwards.
CAGGCGGCCGGTCCAGGTGATCGCGATATCAAGCGGCAAGGGCGGCGTTGGCAAGACCAACGTCGCAGCAAACCTCGGTATCGCGCTGGCGAAACGCAATCGCAAGGTCCTGTTGCTCGATGCGGATCTCGGTCTCGCCAACGTCGACGTGCTGCTGGGCTTGCAGCCGCGCTTCAACCTGTCACACGTGATCAGCGGTGAAGCGGATCTCGCCAGTACGATCATTGATGGCCCCTGCGGCCTGAAGATCGTGCCGGCGAGTTCCGGCAATTACCTGATGACCGATATACCCGCGGTGTCACAGGCCGCCATCGTGCAGGCTTTCTCCACGCTGGTGGACCAGCCGGATGTGTTGATCGTCGACACGGCGGCAGGAATTTCCGAGAGCGTCGCGCGATTCGTGCAGGCCGCGCAGCAGGCGGTCATCGTCGTCTGCGATGAGCCCTCGTCGATCACCGACGCCTACGCGCTGATCAAGGTGTTCAGCCGCCACTACGACATCTCCCGTTTCCAGGTGCTGACGAACCAGACTCGCGATGCGGGTCACGGTCAGCAGCTCTTCGACAAGTTACGCAAGGTGACGGATCGTTATCTCGACGTCGTGATACGCCATGTCGGCAACGTACCGCACGACGAATATCTGCGACGTGCCGTGCAGGAACAACGCGCCGTCGTTGACGCTTATCCCGCGAGCGCTGCGGGCGCGGCCTTTACGCGGCTTGCGGATACGCTGGCCGATTTGCCCTCTGTCGGCGGGCCGGGCGGTGGCATCGAATTCTTCTTTGAGCGGATCTTGCACGCCGACACGGCCTGCGTAGGGAGTATGGCCTGATGTCATATGCAAGCTACGCAACGAACAACTACGTTTCGCAAAACGAGCTGGTGACCAATCACGTCGATCTCGTCAAGCGCATTGCACACCATCTTGCCGCGCGCCTGCCGTCCGGCATTGACATCAATGACCTGATGCAGGCGGGCATGATTGGTCTGCTGGAAGCGTCGGGCAATTTCGATGCATCGAAGGGCGCCAGCTTTGACACCTATGCCGGCATCCGGATTCGCGGCGCAATGCTTGACGAGGTGCGCCGCCTCGACTGGACGCCACGCTCGGTGCACCAGAAACATCGCAAGGTTTCGGCCGTGGTGCGCCAGATCGAGAGCGAAACCGGCCGCGCTGCGGAAACGGCGGAGATCATAGAGCGCCTGGAAATTACCGTCGACGAGTATCACGCGATTCTTGCCGACACCGCCGGCTGTCGCCTGTTCAGCCTCGACGAAACGCTGGACGATCCGATTCATCAACGCGAGCTGCCGGCATCGGAAACGACCGCACCGGACCAGGAGCTGACAGAAGCGCAGTTTCGCGAACAGCTCGCGAAATCGATCCAGCGTCTGCCCGAGCGCGAGCGGCTGGTGCTGTCGCTGTACTACGAGCGGGAACTGAACCTCAAGGAAATCGGCGCGGTGCTGGACGTCAGCGAATCGCGCGTGTGCCAGATTCATGGCCAGGCGCTGATCCGCCTGCGCAGCATGAGTGACAGGTGAGGAGGCGGGCTGGTGGCGGATAACAGCATATCCGGGGTCTACAGGATCATTCCGATGCGCCCTGTGCAACCGCCCACGCCCGCGGACAAGGAGCGTGACCATGAGCGAGAGAAACGCGAGCGGCAGCAGCCGCAGAACGTCGACAGTGAAAACGACCACGAAAACGCCAGCGCCGGCGACGATGACGCCGACGACAAACCCATAATTGACGAGTACGTATGATGACAAACCTCGAATTGCTAATGCTGTACGGACTGCAGCTGCTGATAACCGTCCTGCTGGCTGCCTGCACCTGGCATTGCATCCGCTTGCGGCTGGAAGTTGCGCAGCAGGGTGCCGCGACGCAGCGGCCGCCACCGGCGACCGTTGAACAATTTGACGATCGCGAACTGCGGCGCATGTTTGATCGGCGCCTGACGATTCTCGAAGAGCGCCTGCTGCACACGGTGCGCCAGCAGCAAAAGCCGGTGCCGCTATCGCCGCAGGCACCGGTGCCGCCGCTTAAGAACGAACTGCCGGTTGAATACGCGGTGCGCATGGCGCGTTCCGGTGCCGGGGTCAACGATCTCGTACAGGGCTGCGGCCTGAACATCGGTGAAGCGCAGCTGCTGCTTCGCCTCCATTCCAACACACGTAAGCCGGCAACGGCCGTCACACACTGAACCCGGAGCAGATCATGGTTGCCTCACCCCACTTCAAATTCGTCGCCGATCTGGCGGGAGCCTTCAATAACGGCGAAATTGCTTTACCGTCTTTTCCCGACATCGTCGTGAGAATCAGGAAAACGCTGGAAAAGGAAGATGTCTACATTGACCAGGTCACGCAGGTTGTGAACACCGATCCGGTGCTGGTCTCCCGGCTCCTGCTGTTCGCGAATTCATCCGCCTACAACCCGAGCGGCAACCGTATCGAAACGGTGGAAGCGGCAATCAGCCGGCTCGGCTTCGAACTGGTCAAGAACACGGCCGTCTCGCTCGCGGTGCGGCAGATGTTTCTAGCGGAACAGCACAAGGATATTGCGCCAGTTCTGCGCAGCATCTGGCAGAACAGCACGCAGCTGGCTGCCATGTGTGCGGCTGTCGTTGATGGTCGCCGCGTGTTCAAGGAGGAAACCGCATTCCTGTGCGGCCTGCTGCATTTCGTCGGCAAGCTGTACATCATCACGCGTGCCAGGAATTACCCTGAGTTCAAGGGCAATCCGCAGGCCCTGCAGGACATCATGGACGGCTGGTACCCGAAGGTCGGCAGCTGCATCGTTGAGTCCTGGGATTTTCCAGCGGAAATTGCACAGACCCTCGACACGGAAGAGCACCAGACTGCCTACACGAGCAAGGCACCGACGCTGGTCGATGTCGTTGTCGTCGCGAAGCTGTTATTGAAGCATGTCAGTCGCGCAAGCAAGGCGGGCGTGGACCCGGCGCTCACGGAATGCGATTTTGTTGCAGACGACGAGCCGGCCATGGCGCGTCTCGGAATACACGAGAACGAACTGCCGCAGCTCTACCTCGTGTTCCAGGAGAAACTTACTGCAGTGCGCGAAGCGTTGACCGCGTAGCGGTCAGCGTGACTGTCTGCTCAGGCGTCCATCTCCAGGCGCCGCATGCGCAGCGTTTCCGACTGCCGGCTGAACAGGTGCTGTATCAGGATTTCTTTCTGCGCAGCTGACATGCCGACAAACTCGACCGCAATGCCGACATTGAGTTTTGCATTGTCGGCATCGGGGGCGTCGGTGCTGCGCACGACCCGGCAAAACGTTTCGATGTAGCGGCTGTCGGTTTCCAGCAGCAGCCGCAGTGCCAGCTTGGTTTCCGGCTGCAGTGCCTGCGCGCAGCCGAACACCATGCCATCGGCGCTGATCTCACAAAGCTGCGGCGCGCCCTTTGCCAGTGATGTCTTGCACTCGCGAAAGATCGGCAGCTGGTCAATTACGATTTCCAGCTTCTGGCGAATCAGGTCCATGCATTCCGCGGCTTTCGGGCTCGAGCCTTTCAGCAGGAACAGCTGCTCCTCCAGCCGCGCGTCCAGGTCCATCATGCGTGAGCGCACGCCGGCACCGTTAGCGTTACGCAGGCGCCAGCGCTCAATGCCGCCCAAAAAATCTGCTTCATGGATCACTTCGTGATGTACGTAAGCGGCTTCCTGGATGCGGAACGAGCGGCGATTCTCGATGCTAGTCATTACTGCTGTCCTCGTTTGCGCCGGCGTCGGGGCCGAGCTGGCCGACCGGCATCACGCCCGTGGCCGGAGCAGGATTGAACACTGACGTTTCAGTGGCCGGATCGTCCTCGCCGCGAATGATGCTGATATCGACACGGCGGTTTTTGGCGCGATTGTCGTCGTTAAGATTATCGGCGCGCGGCTTGGTGTCGGCGTGACCGGTTACCGTGAAACGCCCGGGTTCAGCCTTGCTGGTCTTGAGCAATTCGTGCGTGACTGACACGGCGCGCGACGACGACAGTTCCCAGTTGGAGCGGAACTGCGTATTGGTGCGTGAGATCGGTACATCGTCGGTGTGACCCGATACCCGGATGAGTCCGCTGTTGTTGTCGATCATGCCGCCGATCTTCATCAGCACGTGCGAAAAATCCTGTCGCAGGTCCGCGCTACCGGAATCGAACGACGCTTTCTCCAGAATTCGAATGATGATGCGCATCCCTTCGGTTTCGATCGAGACGCTGCCATTTTTGATCTCTTGTTCGAGCGCCGCGCGCAGTCGCTTCGCCTGTTTTTCCATGTCATCGCGCAGCTCTTTTTCGCGATCGAGAATTTCCAGCGTGCTCTTGTTCGAGTCGATCGTGAACTGGCGCACCACGGGCAGCGCCGTGGGATCAGGCCTGCCAGGGCTGAACTCCTGCGCAACCACGCTGGTGCCTTTTGGAATTGATTTCGCTTCGATCTCCGCCTGCACGCCGAAGGCGTTTTTCATCGAGCCGGACAGTTGCTTGAATTTGGCAACGTCCATTTCCGAGAATGACAACAGCAGTACGAAAAAACACATCAGCAGGGTCATCAGGTCGGCGAAGGTCATTACCCACGCCGGGACGCCACCCGCTTCCGCTTTTTTTGCTGGTTCCGACATCTCGTCAGGCCGCCGCTACTGTTCTTCCTCCTGCGGACGCTGGGAGCGTGGCAGGTAGGTTTGCAGCATGCCTTCGATGACGCGCGGGTTCTGGCCGCCCTGGATGCCGAGCAGGGCGTCGATAATCAGTGACTTTGTTGTTGATTCCTCGCGGCTGCGTACCGCCAGCTTGTCGGCGATCGGCAGCGCAAACATGTTCGCCAGCACCGCGCCGTACAGGGTTGTCAGCAACGCAACCGCCATTGCCGGCCCGATCTGCTTCGGGTCGTCCATGTTCGACAGCATTTGCACGAGGCCGATCAGTGTGCCGATCATGCCCATGGCCGGGCCGACATCGCCAATCGCCTTGAAAATATCCTGGCCATCGCCGTGCCGCGCAACGGTCAGGTTCAGGTCCTTGGTCAGTGTCGAACGCACGACATCGGCCGGGTGGCCGTCGATCAGCATGCTGAGCCCGGACTTCATGAATTCGTCGGGAACGTCGGCGTCTTCCAGCGCCAGCAGGCCACCCTGGCGGGCGGTCTTCGCGAGTTCGACGGCTTTGGCGATCAGGTCAGCGGGCTCGCTCGGCTTGTGCAGAAAGGCCTTCACGGCGATGCCTGCGGCGCTGAGGAATTTACCGAGGCTGAACTTCATCATCGTGACCAGTGCCGTACCGCCGAACACCACCAGCACCGAGGGCATGTTGACGAAGGTACCCGCCGAGCCGCCCAGCATGATGGAGGTCAGCACGATGCCGAACGCGCCGATCAGCCCAATTAATGTTGCGAGATCCAAGCCGGTCTCCTCCGTTCATTCGGAACTTCCCCGCGCGCGTTACGAACCGTGTCGCCGGGATCTGATGTCATGTCGCGGTTATCGGCAGATTGGCGCCAGTCTTTAGCAGCCTGGCGAAAAACTGCGCTGCGCTGCGGGTCGTCAGGTACCGGCCAGCGTAAGCTTTGCCGGCGCTGGCGCCGGCTCGTGCCGGAAGCAGCCGCGGCCGTCCTTTTTGGCGGCGTACAGCGCCCGGTCGACGCGCTTGACGAGGGCCTCGACAGAGTCACCGGGTGCGACTTCCGTGTAGCCGGAAGAACAGCTGATCCGGAAGCCCTCGGTCACCTCGTCAACGCAGAGGGCGGCAAGCTGGTCATAAAAGCGGTGCAGCAAGGTTCCCGAGTCGGCCGCCGTGGTGTCCGCCAGGATGACCGCGAATTCATCGCCGCCGTAGCGCGCGACGATATCGTTCTTGCGAATAAAGTTGCGCGCGAGCAGGTCGCCGAAGGCGCGCAGCACGGTGTCGCCAGCGGCGTGTCCGTGGGTGTCGTTGATGGACTTGAAGTGGTCGAGGTCGATCAGGATCACCGTGACCGGCTGGTCCAGTATGAAATTCAGGTTCAGGCTGTGAATGATCGCCGTGTCGAAAGCGCCGCGATTATAGGCGCCGGTCAGCGCATCGCGCTTCATTTCTTCGCGCGCCGTGACCAGATCCTCGCGCATCTTGTTCATGCGCTGGTTGAGTTCATTAATGTGCTGTTCGTAATCCAGCCTCTGGCGGGCAAGGCTTTCCGAAATATTGCGAATGGTGTCGCCTAGCTTCGATTTGATCTCGGTCAATACGCCGGTGCCGACCGCGGTTTCGATTGATTTGAGGTTGACCTGGACGCAGTTCGCGGTGTCCGCGTCGCGCTTGCCGATTTCGCGCAAGCCGGAAACCAGGTCATCAACAACGGCCCGGTAATCGGTCAGGCGTTCGGTGACGAATTTTTTCTCGTTGCGCCGCCGGTCGACGAAAAAGCGGCGGATATTGGCCCAGCGCCGGTCACTGCCCTCGGTGGCGGCGAGCTTCACGGTCGGGGCCGCAGCGCCATGTTCGACATGGCGCGCGAGTTCATCGCATTGCGCCTGGAATTGCTCGAGCGCCTGGCCATCGTCGATCGCAAACGCCTCGCTGCCAAGCGTTCGCAGCACGGTGCCGAGCGTGTCGAGTGCGCCGTCCTGCAAAGGCGAGGCGGTCCCTTTGGCGTCAGGCGCAGACCGGCGCTTGCCGGTGCCCATCAATTTCGCTACGAACTCCATACAGGACCTGCCTGGCGATATCACGGAAACGCCACGCCGGCGGCGCAGCAACTCTCCTGCTGATATCGCCCGATCCTGGCGAAACTTTAGCGGGCGTGGTCCGCCACAGGGCTGGCGCAGGGCCGGGCCGTATTGTGTTAAACGAACTGTATATAGGCGGAGAAGCTCAGCAAAAGAAATGTGACGTCGGTTGTTGTTCCAATGGGGAATACGGAATACATTAAGTTCACAGTAAATAGGTATTGTCAGATTTGTTCCAAAAGTGACATTCTTAATGGGGTCCGGCACAGGTGCCGGGCGTTTGGAAACCCGCGATCCGGAGGCAGTGAAGCCGCCAGCGAAGGTCAGGCCAGCCTGCCTGGACAGACCGGAAGCCCATTTGCAACGCTCACATGAAGGATCATGCAGCATGCCCGACAGCTCGCTTAGTGCCCCAGGCCACCCTGTGAACATTACCCGGTCAACGCTGACCCGGCAGGGACACCCTGCAACACGCATCCTCGTCGTGCACGACGATCCTGCCACTGCTGCCGTCCTGAAAGACCTCATTGAATTCATGGATGCGCCCGAGGTGATCGTCGCGACGCCCGCCGACTGGGTCGATGCGCTCGGCGCACATCGCCTCGCCGCCCTGTTCCTCGCTGGCGGACTCCCGGCGAAGACCATCACGGCGGCATTTGCAGCGGTTGCGAAGATTGATCGCAACGTACCGGTTGTGCTGCTCGGCGCCAGCGCCACGGGCGGCACAAAGAAGCCGGCCTGGGCGCGTGTCCTGCAGCTGGAAAACCCCTTGCAGATCGACGAGCTGAACGCCGTGCTGGAAGAAGTCTGGGCACTGCACAGTAACCGCCGGACCGAGCCCGGTGCGGGCCTCGGCTCGCGCCTGATCGGCGAGAGTGCCGACATGCGCATGATTCGCGCGCTGATCGAACGCGTCGCGCCGTCGCAGGCAACGGTGCTCGTGACCGGCGAATCCGGCACCGGCAAGGAACTCATAGCCCGCCAGATCCACGAACAGTCCGGGCTCAAAGGCGAGTTCGTTGCGATCAACTGTGGTGCGATTCCGGACCACCTGCTGGAAAGCGAACTGTTCGGACACGAGAAGGGCGCGTTTACCGGTGCCCACGCAGCCCGCGCCGGCCGCTTTGAGCAGGCGCAGGGCGGTACGCTGTTTCTCGACGAAATCGGCGACATGCCCACCGCGATGCAGGTCAAGCTGCTGCGCGTGCTGCAGGAGCGGGTGGTCGAACGGGTCGGTGGTATCAAGAGTATCCCGGTGAACATTCGCGTGGTTGCTGCGACGCATCGCAACCTGCAGGAGCGCATCGCCGAGGGCAGCTTCCGCGAAGATCTGTTCTATCGGCTCAGCGTGTTTCCCATCGAGGTTTCGCCGTTGCGCGAGCGCCCCGAAGACATTGAGCCGCTGACCAACGCGCTGATCGAGCGCGTCGCCGGCAATTACGGCGTGCGCGTGCGTCTCGATGACGAGGCGCTGGCGGTACTGCGCGACTACCCCTGGCCAGGCAACGTGCGCGAACTGGCGAACCTCGTTGAGCGGCTCGCCGTCATTTACCCGAATCGACGGGTGCCCGCGGCGGAGCTGCCCGGCGCGTTACGCAACTCCGCACCTGCGGTGATTGGCAGGAATCTGCAGCGCAGCGCAGCTGATCCGGCAAGCGAATTGCCGGAATGCGGTATTGATCTGAAACAGCACCTTGCACGGCTCGAGCGCGACATGATCGCGAGTGCGCTGCGTGCTGCCGACGGCGTTGTGCAAAAAGCGGCTGAACGGCTGGGCATGGGTCGTACTACGCTGGTCGAGAAAATCCGCCGCCACGAGCTGCGCAGCTAACTACCAACCCCGCCCGAACGCAGACGGCTGCCGATAGTCATTGCCGGCGATTACGCCGCTTTTCCACTGCGCATGGTTCGAACGGTCACGGTATAGTCGCGCTGTGAGCGATTCCCTGAAAGCCTTTTTCTCTGCCGCCAGTCCACTTGCCCAGTACCTGCCCGGCTTCCAGCCGCGCGCGGGTCAGGCGTGGATGGCGGAGGCCGTGGCGGATGCCATCGCCAAACGTGAATGCCTGGTGATCGAGGCCGGCACCGGCACCGGCAAGACCTTTGCGTACCTGTTGCCCGCCTTGCAGTCCGGCGTAAAGACCATCATCTCGACCGGCACGCGCGCGCTGCAGGATCAGCTCTACCATCGCGACCTGCCGTTGATCGGCAAGGCGGTCGGCCGACCGGTCACGACGGCGCTGCTGAAGGGACGCGCGAATTACCTGTGCCTGCAGCGCCTCGAACAGGCGTCGCCGGACTCCGCGGCGGCCCGCAGGGATCTCGACGAAGTCGCGCGCTGGCGTCACAGCACCGGCACCGGCGACAAAGCCGAACTGGTATCGGTGCCGGAGGATTCCCCGGTGTGGCCACTGGTCACGTCGACCGCTGAGAACTGCCTCGGCCAGCAATGTCCGCTCTACCAGAAATGTTTCGTCGCGAAGGCGCGCCGCAAGGCACAGGAAGCCGACCTCGTGGTGGTCAATCATCACCTGCTGCTGGCGGATCTGGCGATGAAGGAATCGGGCTTCGTCGAATTCCTGCCCGGCGCTGACGCCATCATCCTTGACGAAGCGCACCAGATTCCGGATCTGGCTGCGCAATTTTTTGGCATCAGTCTCGGCAGCCGCGAATTGCTGCGACTGCTGGATGATGTTGAAGCAGCAACGCTGAGTTACCGCAACACCAGCCTGGTGCGCCTGATCGACCGCGCCCGCACCGCCGTAAAGGCATTGCAGGCAGCGGCGCCGCGCAAGGAGGGGCGCTACGATCTGAACAGCGTGCGCGCGGACCTGCAGCAACCGCTCGACCAGCTGCGCGCAGTGCTGATCGAGCTGTATGCACCGCTGCTGAAGATTTCCGAGAGTTCGCTCGAGATCGAAAAGGCGACCGAGCAGATTTTCGCGGCCCGCGAAAAACTCACACACATTATTAATGAGGACAGCTGGGAGGGCCTGCGCTGGCTGCAGGTCAATCCGCGCAGTCTGCGGCTGCACCTGACGCCGCTCGATGTGTCGGGCACGATGCGCGGCCTGCTCGGCGGCGGCCATCAGGCCTGGATTCTGACGTCTGCGACACTTGCCATTGGCGAGGACTTCAGCCATTTCACCGCCCGGCTCGGCCTCGATGACGCGCCGGGGCTGTGCTTTCCCAGCCCTTACGCACTGGATCGTCACGGACTCGTCTACACGCCACCCGGGCTGCCCGCACCGGCGGACTTCGGCTATACCGAATCGATCATGGAGGCGGTGGTGCCGCTGCTCGGGATGACGGTGGGCGGTGCCTTCGTACTGTTCACGAGCCATCGTGCGCTGCAAACGGCGGCGCGCTGGTGCAAATCGAACAAGCGTTTCCTGCAGGGCCGCAAGCTGCTGGTGCAGGGCACGACGCCACGCGACGACCTGCTGCGCCGCTTCCGCGCGCACGGCAATGCGGTGTTGCTGGGCACCGGCACGTTCTGGGAGGGTGTCGACGTGCGCGGGCCCGCACTGACGATCGTCGCCATCGACAAGCTGCCGTTCGCATCGCCCGCCGATCCGATGACGATGGCGCGCACCGAGTTTATCCGCCGCCAGGGCGGCAACCCGTTCGCCGAACACCAGTTGCCGCAGGCGGCGCTGGCGCTGAAGCAAGGTGCAGGCAGACTGTTGCGCGACGAGGCCGACTACGGCGTGGTGGTGCTGTGCGATCCGCGCGTGCGCTCGAAGTCGTACGGCAAGATTTTTACGGACTGCCTGCGACCGATGCCGGTAACCGGTGACCTGCAGGACGTGCGCGCATTTTTCGCTGCACACGAGGCGCCGCTGCGCGAGGCGGGCACGTGAAGCTGCTGGCACTCGAAACCTCGACGCTCGCCTGCTCGGTTGCGCTGCAGTGCGACGCCGAGCTGCGCTTCCGGCACGTGCTTGAACCGCGCCAGCACACCCGCCTGCTGCTGCCAATGATTAACGGGTTGCTGGCGGAGGCCGGCCTGCGCGCTGCTGATCTCGACGCTGTTGTGCTCGGCAACGGGCCAGGTTCGTTCATCGGCATGCGTATCGCCGCATCGGTAGCACAGGGGCTGTGTTTTGCCTCTGGCGCGGCATTGGTGCCGGTGTCGTCGCTGGAGGTGCTCGCGGCCGCGGCGTTCGCTCAATCTGACTGCCAGCGCGTGCTGGTCGCGCAGGATGCGCGGATGAACGAGGTGTACCTGGCAGGCTTTACGCGCGGCGTCGGTGTTGAGCCGCGCAGCGAGCTGGCGCCGCGCCTGCAGGCGGTCGGTCCTGTTCCCGATCTGCGCGGCACTTACTGTGCAGCCGGTGCCGGGTGGGCGCAGTATCCGCTGCTGTGGGAAGCGAATCAGGAGCGGCTGGCGGCGCGCGTTGCGCCGGACTATCCGCATGCGCGCGAGCTCGTCAGCATCGGCGCTGCGCGCTGGCGGCAGGGTGGCGCAATTGCACCGGAGGAACTCGAACCCGCGTACCTGCGTGAGCGGGTTGCAGCGAAGCCCAATGAAACTGTTTCGTAATAATCACAGGGCCTGCGACAGCGCGCGTAGCAGGCGTCACAAAAATGTCACACGCGGCTGCTGTAATACAGTCTTCAGCCACGGCAGCCAGCGTGCCGCCACGGCAGACCCACGGAAATCCCGGTGACCAAGATTCTGATCGTTGAAGACGAAACCGCTATTCGCGAGATGATCGCGTTTCATCTTGCCCGCGCCGGCTACGACGCATTGCAGGCCGCCGATTGCCGGCAGGCACGGCAGCTGCTCGTCGACGAGCGGCCGGCACTGGCGCTCATCGACTGGATGCTGCCGGACATGAGCGGTCTCGAACTGACGCGCCAGTTAAAGCGCGACCAGGACTTCGAGGACCTCGCCGTGATCATGCTGACAGCGCGCGCGGACGAGCACGACAAGATCACCGGTCTTGAAGGCGGCGCCGACGATTACATGACGAAGCCGTTCTCGCCGCGCGAAATGCTGGCGCGAATCCAGGCGGTGCTGCGCCGCACGCAGCTGGAAAGTAACGGCGCGCAGCACGCGGGCGTGCTGCAGCTGGACGCCGCGGCCCACCGGGTAACCGCGCGCGGTTCCGTAGTGTCGCTGGGGCCCACCGAGTATCGACTGCTGTCGTTTCTGATGACGCATCCGGATCGCGTCTACAGCCGCGCGCAGCTGCTGGATCGGGTGTGGGGCGCCAACGTGTACGTCGAAGAGCGCACAGTGGACGTGCACGTCCGACGCCTGCGCAAGGCGCTGTCGGACCATGCCGCGGAAAATTATATCCAGACCGTGCGCGGCGCCGGCTATCGCTTCTCCACCCAGATCGCCTGATGCCCGCTGCGTGGCGCAAATTTCTGGTCGGCCTGCTGCTGCTGCTGCTCGCGGGCCTGGGCATCGGTGCAATTTACGACGCGCCGCTGACCGGCTTGCTGTTTGCCGCGCTGCTGGCGCTCGGCTACCAGGCGCGGCAGGTACTGCGATTCGATCGCGCGCTGTCCAACGATTCGCTCGACGATTTGTCTTTCGGCGAAGGCATCTGGGCGGAGCTGGCGGCCCGTATCAGTTACCTGCGGCAGCGCGTGCGCAAGAACAAGCGCCGTCACCGGCGGCTGCTAAAGGAAGTCCGCAACTCGACGAACGCGATGCCGGATGGCGCCGTTGTCCTGAATGCCAACCTCGAAATTCAGTTAAGTAACACTGCCGCGGAAGAGCTGGCGGGCATCCGGCCCGTGCAGGATCGCGGCCAGCGCATCGACAATATCCTGCGCGACCCGGCACTGGTCGACTACCTGCGTGAGCCCGCAGGCACCGCCGCCGCCGAGATTCCCTCGCCAGTCGCGGACGACCGCTGGCTGTCCTGCCGGCTGGTGCCGTTCGGCGAGGACCAGTTCCTGCTGATTTTGCGGGATATCACGGAGTCCGTGCGCATCGACCAGATGCGCCGCGATTTTGTAGCCAATGCCTCTCACGAGCTGCGTTCGCCGTTGACGGTGATCTCCGGGTACCTCGACGTGCTGGTCGGTGACAACAAGGTACCAGCCGAGTGGCATCGGCCGCTTGCGCAGATGCACGCACAGGCAGAACGCATGAACCGCATTGTCGCCGAGCTGCTGGAATTGTCGCGGCTGGAGAATCCACAGGCGGAGCGCGAAGAAGACGATGTCGATGTCCCGGCGTTGCTGGCGAGCGCACGCCGTGCCGTCGACGGTCAGCCAGAGGTGCCGACCATCATCACCGACGCGCCGTTAAAAGCGCAGCTGCGCGGTGTTGCCGCCGAGATTGAATCGGTCATCAGCAACCTGTTAACGAATGCCGTTCGTCACACGCCGGCCGCCGGCCGGATCGAACTCAGCTGGCGCGCTGCCAGAGACGGCGGCGCGGTGCTGGCCGTGCGTGACACGGGCGAGGGCATCGCGGAAGAACACCTCCCGCGACTGACCGAGCGCTTTTTTCGGGCGGATGCCGGTCGCTGCCGGGATGCCGGTGGGGTCGGGCTCGGTCTTGCTATCGTCAAGCACGCACTGCTGCTGCACGACGCCCGGCTGGAAATTCACAGTACGCTCGGTGAGGGCAGCGAGTTCCGCTGCTACTTCCCGGCAAGCCGCCTGTTGCCGGCGGGCGGAACTGCGCTGCCCGAGGCAAAAAAACCGACGCTGTAACGAAGCTGTAACATTCCTGTCATTTAATCGCCACCAATCCGACACACGCCCGACTCGCAAATGGGTCACACACTGGTGGATGACATGATGACGTCAAAACGTAATATTTCTGTTTTATTAAGTACGGCGTTCGTGCTGGCCGCGCCGCCGGCGCTGGCACAGGCGAGCTGGACCGACAGTATCAAGCTCAGCGGCGACACGCGCGTGCGCTTTGAAACTATCGACGCCGAAGGCAGTGCCAGCCGCGAGCGCAGCCGGTTCCGCGCGCGCTTCGCGATGGAAGCGAAGGCCAGCGACGACCTGAAGCTCGTGTTCCGCTTCGCGACGGGCGAAGGCAGCCCGGTGTCGACCAACGTCACGATGGACGGCGGATTTTCAGGAAAAAATATCTTCGTCGATCGCGCCTATGCCGATTGGCGCATCAATGACCTGTGGAATGTCCAGGTTGGCAAAGTCAAGAGCCCGTGGTTTCGTCCCGGCGGAACGGGCTTGCTGATCGACAGCGACCTGAATCCGGAGGGGATCGTGTTGCACGGCAAGAGCGGTGCGTTATTCGGCTCCGTCGCAGCGCTGTCGGTCGAGGAACGTTCTTCAAGTGACGACTCGCTGTTGCTAAGCGCGCAGGGAGGCTGGCGAGGCGAGATCAACGGCACCGCGTCCCTGACTGCGGGCGTTGGCTATTATGCCTACACGAATACGGTCGGGCAGACGCCTTTCTACAACGGTGACCCGCAGGGCAATACGGTCGATGCAGCGGGCAACTACGTATCGGATTACAAGCTCCTGCAGCTGTTCGCCGAGTACGATACCAAGATCGACGACCTGCCATTGACCGTTTTCGCCGACCTTGTCCAGAACACCGACGCGAGCACCAGCCAGGACCTCGCCTGGACGCTGGGCGCGACGGTTGGTTTTGGCAAGACGGACGTTGGTTACGCCTGGGTCGACACGGAAGCGGATGCCGTCCTCGGCACGTTCAATGACTCGAATTTTGCCGGCGGCTTCACCGATGCAAACGGACATTTAATACGGGTGAAATATGCTGTCCGTAATAATGTCGCTCTTGGCGGTACGCTGATCGTCAGCGAGCGCGGCGGGTTCGCGGGCCCGGCCGTCGACTACAACCGCCTGATGCTCGATATCGAGTTCAGCTTTAAATAAGCATGCCGCCAGTTTGCGGACCGCGCGACGCCAGGATTGGCCGTGTGCCGCAAACTAAAGTGCTATCCTTACCTCAACGATAAAGACGCGGGAATTTTGCATGATGCGTACCTCCGACGTGACCGGCCACATCTCGCAGCGCTTCAACAAGGATCTTGAAGAGCTCCGCAACGGCGTCCTGAAAATGGGCGGACTTGTTGAGACCCAGCTGTCACAGGCCATCACTGCCGTCGTGACCGGCGACAGCGAGCTGGGCCTCAAAGTTGCCCGCGATGATTACAAGGTCAACAAGCTCGAAGTGCAGATCGACGAAGAATGCAGCAGGGTGCTGGCAACCCGCGCCCCGGCCGCCGGTGACCTGCGTCTGATCGTGGCTATCATCAAGACCATTACCGACCTTGAGCGGGTCGGCGACGAGGCCGAAAAGATTGGCTTCCTCGCTTCCAAGCTGGCGGAGATGGACCGGCCTTCAGATTCCTACCGCGAACTGAAAAACCTTGGTAACCATGTGCTGCAGATGCTGCGCGACGCGATGAATGCGTTTGCGCGGCTTGACGTCGAAGCCAGTATTGCCGTCGTCCGCGAAGACGAGCATGTCGACGGGGAGTACGAAGCGATTACCCGGCAGGGCATCACTTTCATGATGGAAGATCCACGTTCCATCAAACGCGTGATGAACGTAACCTGGGCGGCGCGCTCGCTCGAGCGTATCGGCGACCACTCCAAGAATATCTGCGAATACGTCATTTACATGGTCGAAGGGCGCGACGTTCGGCACACAGAAGTCCTCGAAGCGCACAAGTAAGCTGCGATGGCGATGAACGCAAGGTTATTGAACGGGCTTGGCTTTCTCGCCTGCGTCGCGATGATGGCGTATGCGCTCTATGCCGAGCATCAGCTGCTGCTGGAACCCTGCCCGCTGTGCGTGTTTCAGCGGCTTGCGACCATCGTGCTTGGCGCTGTCTTCCTGGTCGCTGCCCTGCATAATCCGCAGGCCTGGGGCAGGCGGGTGTACGCGGTGCTGCTGTTGCTGGCAGGCGGTGCGGGTTTCGGCGTTGCCGCATGGCATGTCCGGCTGCAGAACCTGCCGGCTGACGAGGTACCTGCCTGCGGTCCCGGTCTCGACTACATCATCGATGCGTTCCCGTTAAGCGACGCACTGCGGATGATTTTCACCGGGTCTGGCGAATGCGCGACGATCGACTGGCGCTTTCTTGGTCTCACGATGCCGGCGTGGGTTGCTATCTGTTTCGCAGTACTGCTGGCGGCTGGCCTGTACGCAAACCTGAAAGCGCCGCGCGCCTGACCTGTCCTGCCTAGCGCTGGCTTGCCGGCAGCAACAGCAGTTCCATCACGCGCTTGTACATTCCTTTCAATAGCGGCAGGTCGCTGATCTTCACGCACTCATTCACCTTGTGTATCGAGGCGTTGAGCACGCCGAGTTCGACAACGTCGGCGCCCGCAGGCGCGATGAAGCGGCCGTCAGAGGTGCCGCCGCCGGTTGACAGTTCGGGTTCAAGCCCCGCGACGTCGCGAACGGCCTGCGCGACGGCGTCAGTGAGTCTGCCCGGCGGCGTCAGGAACGGCTCGCCTGACAGGTGCCAGCGCAGCTCGCAGTCGAGATCGAAGCCGGCGAGCAGACTCTCGACTTTTTTCTGCAGTTCGAGGTAGGTCCATTCGGTCGAATAGCGAAAGTTGAAGCGCGTGTACAGCGACGCGGGCGTCACGTTCGGCGCGCCGCCGGAACTCGAAAGCTCGACGACCTGGAAGCTGGTGGGCGGGAAATGCTCGTTACCCTCGTCCCAGATCGTTTCATGCAGCGCAGCGAGGACCGGGGCGAAACGGCGGATCGGATTGTCGGCAAGCTGCGGGTAGGCGACATGGCCCTGCACGCCGTTGACGGTCAGCATGCCGCTTAAGCTGCCACGCCGGCCGATGCGGACGATGTCCCCCAGGCCTCTTTGCTGGAGGGCTCGCCAACGACGCACCAGTCGATTTTCTCTCCGCGCTTTGTCAGGGTTTCAATGACCTTCAAGGTGCCGTCGCGCGCGCGTCCTTCTTCGTCGCTCGTGATAAGCAAGGCGATACTGCCGTCGTGCCGCGGGTTCTCGGCGAGGAATTCTTCGATCGCGACGACCATCGCGGCGAGGCCTGACTTCATGTCGGCTGCACCTCTTGCGTACAGCAGGCCATCGGCCTCGCGGGGTGTAAACGGGTCGGAATGCCATTGCTCGCGATCACCGGGCGGGACGACGTCGGTGTGGCCGGCGAAACACAGCAGCGGGCCGCTGTCGCCGCGCCGCGCCCAGAGATTGCTGACATCGCCGAAGGGCAGCGACTCGCAGGCAAAGCCCAGCGGCGCCAGACGTTCGGCCAGGATTTGCTGGCAGCCGGCGTCGGCGGGCGTAATCGACGGCAGGCGCAGCAGGTCGCAGAGCAAAGTCAGTGTCGTGTCGTTTTGTAACATTGTGTCGGGCGCGCCGCGGTCCGGCAGCATAAAGATGCCGGCCCTGTTGTTGAAAAGTTATTGAAAACAGATAGTTAACTGCATTTGCCGGGCGTTTCGCGAGCCGCGGTCACTGCAACATTACCGTAACATTCAGCGACTAAGCTGTGCGCCATCCTGATCGCTCAGCGGAGTAAGCAAAGATGTTCAAGAAAACCACAGCCCTGGCATTGCTGGCAAGCGCGGTAATGACCGTTGCCCTGGCGCCCAGCGCCCAGGCACAGGCTGGCCGTGACTACATTTATATCGTCGGCTCCAGCACGGTCTACCCGTTTTCAACGGTTGTAGCCGAGCGCTTCGGCCGCGGTGGCAATTTCAAAACGCCGAAAGTCGAAGCGACCGGTACCGGCGGCGGCATGAAGCTGTTTTGTGACGGCGTCGGCGTGGATTACCCCGATATCGCGAACGCGTCGCGCGCGATCAAACAGTCGGAAATTGACAGCTGCACGAAGAACGGCGTTGCCGAAATCATCGAAGTCAAGATCGGCTACGACGGTATCGTGGTTGCCAACTCGCGCGAGGCCGCGCCGGTTGAATTGAGCCGCCGTGCCATTTTCATGGCGCTGGCCAAAGAAGTACCCGGTAACAACGCCGGCAGCCTGGTGGCCAACCCTTATCAGCAATGGAACGAGATCGACCCGTCGTTGCCAGCTGTCGATATCGAAGTGCTGGGTCCGCCGCCGACCTCCGGAACGCGCGATGCGTTCGTCGAACTGGCAATGGAAGGCGGCTGCGAGACGGTGCCCTGGATCAAGGAGCTGAAGAACACCGACGGCGCTCGCTTCAAGGCGATCTGCCACACGGTCCGCGAAGACGGTGCTTACGTTGAAGCCGGCGAGAACGACAACCTGATCGTGCAGAAGCTGCAGGCGAACCCGGCTGCTTTCGGCATATTCGGATTCAGCTTCCTCGACCAGAATGCGGAGAAAGTGCAGGGCGCCCTGATTGACGGCGTTGAGCCGACGTTTGAAGCGATTGCCGATGGCTCGTACCCGGTGTCCCGGCCGCTGTATTTCTACGCGAAGAAAGCGCACATGGACGTTATTCCGGGGTTGCGTGGCTTCCTGCGTGAGTTCACCAGCGAACGCGCCTGGGGTGAAGATGGTTACCTGTCTTACCGCGGCCTGATTCCGATGCCGGACGAAGAGCGGCTGGCAATGGCTGCATCGGTCAATGCGCTGACGCCGTTGTCCGTGTCACAGCGCTAAAGTCGCGGAGCCGCGAGGCTCACGCCAAATTAGCGCAGAATCGCAGGCGCGCCGGCAGTAAGATGACGGCGCGCCTGTTCCTACTTCGAACAATACTAAAGAACAAGTAACGGCAGACTTTGTTGCGATGCAGATTACGACCCTGATTCTCATACTGTTTGCGGTAACGCTGCTTGCGTACAGCGCGGGCCGCCAGCGTGCCGTGCGTTCCGTTGGCGGTGCGAGCCGGGTCAGCACCTTGCATTCGTTGCCGGGTTACTACGGATATTTCACGGCCCTGTGCTGCTTACTGCCGGCACTTGCAGTCATCCTGGTCTGGCAATTTTTTGAACCGCGGCTGATTACCTCGCTGCTGATCGGCGACCTGCCGGAGGCGCAGCGCGCGTTATCACCCGGTGAGGTAAATTTGCTGATCAACAACATTCGAAACTTCGCAACCGGTGATGCGGTCGCCGGTGCGGTCGACGCAAACCTGCGCAGTGCAGCGGCCCTTTACCAGGCCTACCGGGAACAGGGCCGACTGTGGTTATCGGTCGGCGCACTGGGTATCGCCGTGCTCGGCGCGGCAATCGCATGGAGCCGTATCCAGCCGCGGTTCCGCGCACGCAATCGCGTGGAGGCCGTCATGCTCGGCGGGCTGATAGCCGCATCCAGCATCGCGATCCTGACGACAATCGGCATCGTGTTTTCCGTGCTGTTCGAATCGCTGCGTTTCTTCGGCGAGGTACCGTTGACGGACTTCCTGTTCGGCCTGAACTGGAGCCCGCAAACAGCGATCCGGGCCGACCAGGTGGGTTCATCCGGAAGCTTTGGTGCGGTACCGCTGTTTGCCGGAACGTTGCTGATTACCAGCATCGCGATGCTGGTCGCGGTACCGATCGGCCTGATGACGGCTATCTACATGGCGGAGTATGCGAGCCGCCAGGTGCGCACCGTCGCGAAGCCGCTGCTCGAAGTGCTGGCCGGTATTCCCACGGTTGTTTACGGTTTTTTTGCTGCGTTGACAGTCGCGCCGACCATTCGCAGGCTGGGCGAATCCATCGGCCTGAACGTGGCGTCGGAAAGCGCGCTGGCCGCGGGCCTGGTCATGGGCATCATGATTATTCCGCTGGTCTCATCACTCTCCGACGACGCCATCAATGCCGTGCCGCGCGCGATGCGTGACGGGGCGCTCGGGCTTGGCGCAACGCGTGCTGAAACCATGCTGCAGGTCATTTTGCCCGCCGCACTTCCCGGCATTGTCGGCGGCATCCTGCTCGCGGTGTCGCGCGCCATCGGTGAAACCATGATCGTTGTAATGGCCGCGGGACTCGCTGCCAATCTAACGGCCAACCCGTTCGAAGCCGTTACCACGGTGACGGTGCAGATCGTTACTTTGCTCGTTGGCGACCAGGAATTCGACAGCGCGAAAACGCTAGCCGCGTTCGCGCTGGGCCTGATGCTGTTTATCGTGACTCTGTGCCTGAACGTGATCGGGCTACGCGTTGTGCGCAAATACCGCGAGCAATACGACTGATGCCTGCGACGACAGATACACGGCTGCGCGTTGAGGCGGGACTGAAGCGCCGTTACCGCAAGGAAAAGCTGCTGCGCTATTCGGGTCTCGGTGCGACGTTGCTGGGCCTGTCGTTTCTTTTCGTGTTCTTTGCAACCTTGATAATGCAGGGCGCGTCGGCGTTCCAGCAAACCTACGTGTCGCTCGACGTCGAATATTCCGCCGACTTGCTGGCGCCGGCCGGCACGTTCGACCCGGAACTTGCTGATTTCGACGCCGTCGTCCGCAACGCCTTGCGCGACAAATTTCCCGATGTTCGCGACCGGCGTGCGCGGCGTGATCTGAACCAGCTCGTCAGCGTCGGTGCGGCCTACCAGCTCCGCGACAGGCTGGTGGCTAATCCGGCTTTGCTGGGTACTGCAGAGGAAGTCTGGGTGCCGGCATCGGCCAACGTTGACATGGTCATCAAGGGCAATATTGCGCGCGATGGTGATGAGACCACGCGGCCCGTGTCGGATCAGCAGCTCGCCTGGATCGACGCACTGCTTGCTGCAGGCAGTCTCGAGAAACGTTTCAATGCGGCGCTGATCGAGAACGGCGATTCGCGCGAACCGGAGCTGGCCGGCATCAAGGGCGCGTTAATGGGCTCTTTCTACATGCTCATCGTAACCATCGTCCTTGCGTTTCCGATTGGCGCGGCAGCGGCGATCTATCTTGAAGAATTTGCGCCACGAAATCGCTGGTCCGACCTTATCGAAGTCAACATCAACAACCTGGCCGCCGTGCCGTCGATCGTGTTCGGCCTGCTGGGCCTCGCCGTTTTCATCAACTGGCTGTCGCTGCCGCGTTCGGCGCCACTCGTCGGTGGTCTCGTGCTGGCGCTGCTGACGCTGCCCGTTATCATCATCGCGGCGCGCGCTGCCATCAAAGCGGTGCCGCCGTCGATCCGCGAAGCTGCACTGGGGCTCGGCGCCTCGCGCATGCAGGTGGTGACGCATCACGTCCTGCCGCTGGCTTTGCCCGGCATGCTGACCGGCGCCATTATCGGCATGGGGCGCGCGCTTGGCGAATCGGCGCCCTTGTTAATGATCGGTATGGTGGCGTTTATTGTTGACGTGCCGGCGGGATTTACCGATCCGGCCACTGCGCTGCCGGTACAGATTTACCTGTGGGCCGATAGTCCGGAGCGTGCTTTTGCAGAACGCACCTCGGCGGCGATCATTGTCCTGCTTGGCTTTTTGCTGGTAATGAATCTGGCCGCCGTTATTATGCGCAGGCGCGTGGAGCGGCAATGGTAATGTCGACAGTGACAAACAGGGCAGCGCGCATAGCAATTTCGGAATCCACAGCAATCAACCAAGAGCGAGCGGAAACAGTGTCGTCAGCGGATCAAGAGCCACGCAGAAAAGCACCGAAACACGAATTCGCCGAGGTCGGAGCCAAAACCGTTGGCAATGTGCATTCGGCAAACGCGCGCATGATCGCGAAACAGGTCAATGTATGGTACGGCGATATCCATGCCATCAAAAACGTCACGCTCGAGGTTGGCAGCAACGAAGTTATCGCGTTGATCGGTCCTTCCGGCTGCGGCAAGTCTACTTTTCTGCGCTGCCTGAACCGGATGAACGACTCAATCGACATCGCGCGCGTTACCGGCGAGATCAGCCTTGATGGCCAGGATATTTACAGCAAGGATCTCGATCCGGTAGCACTGCGAGCGCGGGTTGGCATCGTGTTTCAAAAGCCGAATCCATTCCCGAAGAGCATCTACGACAACGTAGCGTACGGGCCACGCATTCACGGGCTGGCCGCCAATCGCTCGGAACTCGACGACATCGTGCACAGCAGCCTGGACCGCGCCGGCCTGCTGAAGGAAGTGCGTGACCGGCTGGACGAACCCGGCACCGGCCTGTCGGGTGGACAGCAGCAGCGCCTGTGCATTGCGCGCACGATCGCCGTTAATCCTGAAGTAATCCTGATGGACGAGCCCTGTTCTGCGCTGGACCCGATTGCGACCGCGCGAATCGAGGACCTGATCGACGAGCTTTCGCAAAACTACGCGATCGTGATTGTCACGCACTCGATGCAACAGGCCGCGCGCGTGTCACAGCGGGTTGCCTACTTTCACCTTGGCGACCTGATCGAGGTGGATGAAACGAACCGTATCTTCACCAACCCGCGTCACAAGCTGACGGAAGACTACATCACCGGTCGCTTTGGCTGATTCAGCCTGCAGGCTGCGCGGCTCGAGTCAAACGATGATTCGGGCAACTTCCACTGTCACTTCTTTCTAGCGAACTGTTCCGCATAAGCTTCGGGCGTGAAACCCGCACTGACCGTCTTGCCGCTTTCGAGGATCGGCCGCTTGATCAGCGTCGGGTTCTCCAGCATCAGGGCTATCGCCTTGGCCGCATTCAGTTCGCTGCGATCCGCCTGCGGAATCTTGCGCCAGGTCAGGCTGCGTTTGTTCAGCAGGATTTCCCAGCCGAGCGCATCGCTCCAGCGTTCCAGCATCTGCACGGTATAGCCATCCTGCCGGAAATCATGGAACCTGGCGGCGAAGCCGTGCTGCTCAAGCCACTTGAGCGCATTGCGGCAGCTGTCGCAACTCTTGATGCCGTACAGCGTAAATGTCATTCAGTCTTCCTCACTGGCATTGCGCAACAATTCATTAAGGCCGGTTTTCGCCCGGGTTTTTGCATCCACCTGTTTGACGATAACGGCGCAATACAGGGAGTGGGAGCCGTCTGCGGCAGGCAGGTTACCGGCGACCACGACGGACCCGGCGGGAATTCGACCGTAGCTGATGGCGCCCGTGCGCCGATCGTAAATCCGGGTGCTCTGGCCGAGGTAGACGCCCATCGAAATGACCGAACCCTGTTCGACGATCACACCTTCTACCACTTCAGAGCGGGCGCCGATGAAGCAATCGTCCTCGATGATCGTGGGCGCCGCCTGCAAGGGTTCGAGGACGCCGCCGATGCCAACGCCGCCCGACAGGTGCACGTTGCGACCAATCTGGGCGCAGCTGCCCACGGTAGCCCAGGTGTCAACCATCGTGCCGCTGTCAATGTAGGCACCGATGTTCACGTAACTCGGCATCAGCACGACGTCACGCGCGATGTGCGCGCCGAAACGTACCTGCGCATTCGGCACGATGCGCGCGCCTGCTGCACGAAACTTCTCGTCCGTGTAGTCGGCGTATTTTAACGCGACCTTGTCGTAATACTTGCTGGCACCGCCGTCGATCAGTCGATTATTCTGCAAGCTGAAGCTCAGCAGTACAGCTTTTTTGAGCCAGTCGTTAACCTGCCACTCGCCAGCGATTTTTTCTGCGACGCGCGCGCTCCCGGAGTCCAGCAGCGCCAGCGCCGCCGCCACTGCGTTGCGCAGTTCGTCGCTCGCAAAATTCTTGTCATTACGCTGTTCGAAGGCAGCTTCAATGACTGTCTTGCACTTTTCTGTATTCATCGCGTTTCCGTTGTCGCGCGCGGGAATCTCTACTGCGCCAGTTTCGCGAGCAGGTGAGTGCGCAGTTTTTCGCAGGTTTCCGGGGAGAGCGGCCGACCTCGTTCATCGATCAGGTAGAACACGTCCTCCGCGCGTTCGCCGATCGTCAGTACCTTGGCGGTATCGATGTCGACACCAAACTCGATGAACGCCTGGCCGATGGTGCTCAGCAGACCCGGCCGATCTGCTGCAACGATTTCCAGGATAGTGCGGCGATTGGCAATGTCTTCGTCGAACTGCAAGGAGTTCTGCGTCGAGAACATGCGCACGCGGCGCGATGCGATACGCGTGACCGGTTTGGCGTGGTCATCTTCCGTGGTAAGCACCTGCTCGATCACTTTCTTGATACGACTCAGTCGAGCCTCGTCAACTTCGGTGCGCGAGTCCAGTTCCATGAACACGAAGGTATCGAGACTGAAGCCGTTTTGCAGTGGCACGATCCGCGCATCGACAATCGTCATGCCGAGTTCCGCAAGCAGCGACGTCGTTTGCGCAAAAGTACGTTTCTGTCGCGGCGTGTACAACATGGCTTCGATGCCGTCGCCATGCGGCTGGCGCCGTACGTCAAGAAAGCTATTGGTCGACTGCAGGTCCGTCCTCAGCATCGCGCTGGTGTGCCAGGCAATTTCGCTGCCGCGATAGCGCAGGAAATAGTCCTCAGTCATCAGCGCGTCCCACAGCGCGGCAATCGCGGTCCTGTCGACGCCCTGATCGTCCAGCAAGACCAGCGCGGTATCCTGTTTGTCATTGACCATTTCGGCGCGATCGACGGGGTTCTCGAGCCCGTTGCGCAACGCGCGTGTCGTATGGTTGTACAGGTCGCGAAACAGAGTTGCTTTCCAGGAGTTCCACAGTTTCGGGTTCGTGCCGCGGACGTCTGCCACGGTCAGCAGGTACAGGTAATTAAGCCGGGTCTTGTCGCGCACTTCGGCGGCAAACTCGTTGATCACATCCGGGTCGCCGATATCTTTTTTCTGCGCAGTCATCGACAACAGCAGGTGGCTGCGGACCAGCCAGGCAACGGTCTTTGCGTCGTATTCGCTCATGCCGTGCTCAAGGCAAAACGCCTGCGCATCGATCGCGCCAAGCTCGGAATGATCGCCGCCGCGGCCCTTCGCAATGTCGTGAAACAAGCCGGCCAGGTAGATGACTTCGGGCTTGTCGAGCGCCTGCATGATCTGGCTGCAATGCGGAAACTCGGCATCGAAGCGCGGCAGCGCAAAGCGCCGCAGGTTGCTGACCACGAACAGCGTGTGCTCATCGACCGTGTACGCGTGAAACAGGTCGTACTGCATGCGCCCGACGATCCGCCCAAACGCGGGAATGTAGAGGCCGAGCACGCCGTAACGATTCATCCTGCGCAGCTGGTGAGTGACACCCTCGGGTGCGCGCAGGATATTCAGGAACAGCCGGTGATTGCGCGGATCCTGGCGGAACGTTTCGTCAATGAGGAACAGGTGCTGTTTGATCAGGCCGACGGTCTGGGCGCTGACGCCGCGGATCTCCGGGTATTGCTGCAGCAGCAGGAACACCTCGAGCAATGCCGAGGGCTCGCGCTGAAAGATCTCGTCATCGACGGCTTGCAGGTAGCCGTTCTTGACCTCGAAGCGGGCATTAAGCGCTACCGGAACCGCATTGGGATCGAGCAGAATTGCCTCCTCGAACGATTGCAGCAGCATTTCATTCAGGCGGCTCAGTTCCATGATCGTGCGGTAGTAGCGCTGCATCATCTGTTCGACGGCGAGCGTGTAGGCAGCGTCTTCGAAACCCAGCAGTTTCGCGAGATTGGTCTGGTGGTCGAACAGCAGGCGATCTTCGCGACGCCCGGTCAACAGGTGCAGCGCGAAGCGCACGCGCCACAGGAAGGCCTGGCCGGCCACCAGGCGGCTTAATTGCTCGTTCGTCAGGAAGCCGTGAGCGACCAGTTCGGCGAGCGTCGTCGCCCCGAAGTGGCGTTTGGCAACCCAGCCGATCATCTGGATGTCGCGCAGGCCACCGGGACTGCCTTTGACGTTCGGTTCGAGCTTGTAAGCGGTATCGTCGTAGCGATGATGGCGCTGCTGCTGCTCTTCCACCTTGGCAGCAAAAAACTCGGCCGAGGGCCACACTGCGGGCGGCGCGACGGCCGCGGTCATCTCCTCGAACAGGCCGGGCGGTCCGCTGAGCAGGCGGGCTTCCATCAGGGTGGTTGCCACGGTGAGGTCAGCGATGGCTTCGCTGCGGCATTGCTTCACCGTGCGGACACTCTGGCCCAGTTCGATGCCGGCGTCCCACAGGTCGGTCACGAACGCGCTGATGCGCTGTTGTGCCGCGTCATCGGGCCGCGCTTTGACCAGCAGCAGCAGGTCGACGTCCGAGCAGGGATGCAGCTCGCCACGCCCGTAACCGCCGACCGCGACGAGCGCGACAGCGTCATCCAGTTGCTGGCGACGCCACAGGCCAAGGATGACTTCATCGATCAGCAGGGCGCGCAGCCGCACCAGCCGGGTTGCATCCTCGCCGTCGCGAAAGCGTTGCGCCATCGCCTCGCCAGCGCCGTGCAGCGCCGTGCGTGCCTTGCCCGCGTCACAGTGGCCGGCCAGTTGCGCGCGCAGGTCGCTCAGCAGCGCGTCGGCTTCCGGCGCCGTTCTGGCGACCGCGGCAGTGCTCATCGCCGGCCCACCTAGTGGCTCGGCCGGTCGTTTGCCGACAGCGTCAGGACCTCGTAACCATCGGCCGTGATCAGCACCGTGTGCTCCCACTGTGCCGACAGCTTGTGATCACGGGTGACGACGGTCCAGCCGTCCGGCAGCAGGCGCACGTGGCGTTTGCCGGCATTGACCATCGGTTCGACGGTCAGCGTCATGCCGGGCCGCAGCGTCAGGCCGGTGCCGCGCTCGCCGTAGTGCAGCACCTGCGGGTCCTCGTGAAACACCCGGCCGATACCGTGCCCGCAGTATTCCCGGACGACAGAAAAACGTTCCGATTCAACAAATTGCTGGATTGCCGCGCCAACGTCTCCGAGCGTCTTGCCCGGCGCCAGCTGTTCGATCCCGAGCCACATCGCGTCGAACGCAACCCGCGACAGGCGCTCGGCCTGCACGCCCACCTTGCCGACGTTGAACATGCGGCTGGTGTCGCCGTGGTAGCCGTCCTTGATCACGGTCACATCAATATTGACGACATCGCCCGATTTCAGCGTGCGATCACCCGGAATGCCGTGGCAGACCACGTGGTTCACCGAGGTGCACACGGATTTGGGAAAGCCGCGATAGTTGAGCGGTGCCGGAATCGCCTGCTGCGTCTCGGTGATATAGCGGTGGCAGATGGCGTCCAGTTCGCCGGTCGTAATGCCGGGGCGGACGTGCTCGCCGATCATGTCGAGCACGTCGGCGGCGAGGCGGCCGGCAACGCGCATCCTGTCCTGCTCTTCGGGCGTTTTAATGGTGACTGTCATGGCTGGGGTTGGCCGCACCCGGCGGCCCGAAATTCCTTGCAAATCTGCGTTGTTGAGCAAAGCCGGGTATGGTATAAAGCGCGCGCCCTTGAGGCAATTAATCCACACGTATATCGACACATCCTGCTGGGTGCCCCACCAAAAAAGGGGTTGCGGGATGGGATATACGGAGGCTCAACCCGGAGATATAACATGGCAGACGTAACTATGCGCCAGATGCTAGAGGCTGGCGTGCATTTTGGTCATCAGACCCGTTACTGGAACCCGAAGATGGCACCCTACATCTTCGGCGAACGTAACAAGATCCACATCATCAATCTTGAAAAGAGCCTGCCGCTGGCACGCGAAGCGTATGCCTTCGTGAAAGCGCTCACCGCTGACGGCGGCAAGATACTCTTCGTTGGTACCAAGCGCGCCGCCCGCGATGCCGTGGCTACGCAGGCCACGCGCTGCGAAATGCCGTTCATCAGCTATCGCTGGCTGGGTGGCATGCTGACCAACTTCAAAACCATCCGGAATTCCGTCAAGCGTCTCAAAGACCTTGAGCAGATGGCGACCGAGGGCACCTTCGACGGGCTGACCAAGAAAGAAATTCTTGGACTCAGTCGTGAGCAGGAAAAACTCGAGCGCAGCCTCGGCGGCATCAAGGACATGAACTCGCTGCCCGATGCGCTGTTCATTATTGATGTCGATCACGAAGACATCGCTGTCAAAGAAGCGCGCAAGCTGGGAATCCCGGTCGTTGCCGTCGTAGATACCAACTGCTCACCGGATTCGGTTGACTACGTCATACCGGGCAACGATGACGCGATGCGCGCAATTTCCTTGTACGCCTCCCTGCTGGCTGACGCGGTCCTCGACGGCAAGGCATCACTGCCAGAAGTTGCGCTGGGCGAAGATGACTTCGTCGAGCTCGATGAAGACGGCAAGCCGAAGAAGGCCGCCCGCAAGAAGAAGACGGCGCGCAAGCCGGCAACCAAGAAGCCTGCTGGCAAAAAAGTAGCGAAGAAGGTAACGAAGAAGGTTGCAAAGAAGGCGCCAGCCGCTGCTGCCGCGGACGCAGCAGAACCTGCAGCAGAACTGCCAAAGCCGAAGAAGGTCGATGCCGCTGCCGAAGTTGCAGCAAAAGGTGACGACGCAGCTGTCGAAAAACCGGCAGCGGAATAAGTCCAGGGCCGCTTATGCGGCACACTTTGCGATACAGAATGTTTAAGAGGTAGTGCAGATGTCGATTAGTGCATCGATGGTAAAAGAACTCCGCGAGCGCACCGGCGCGGGAATGATGGAGTGCAAGAAGGCGCTCGTGGAAACCGGCGGCAACATGGACGAGGCGGTGGAAACCCTGCGCAAGTCCGGCCAGGCGAAAGCTGACAAGAAGTCCGGTCGGGTCGCTGCCGAAGGCCGCATCGTTATTGCGGCGGACGGCAAGCGTGCGGCACTGCTTGAGGTCAATTCGGAAACGGATTTCGTTGCGAAAGACGATAACTTCGTGGCGTATACCGATGCCGTTGCAGCGGCTGCGCTGGCGGGTAACATCACCGACGTCAGCGTGCTGAATGCCTCTAAACTGGCGGATGGCCGTACGGTCGAGACTGCTCGCACCGAGCTCGTGGCAAAAGTTGGCGAAAATATTTCGGTCCGACGTGTAGCGATCGTCGAAGGCAAGGATCACCTCGGCGATTACACCCACGGCGTGCGCATTGGCGCGGTTGTCGCAATGACTGGCGGCGATGCCGACCTTGCTCGCGACGTTGCGATGCACATTGCAGCGACGAATCCTGCCTGTGTTGATGACAGCGGCGTGCCGGCAGACTTGCTGGAACGCGAGCGACGCATTTTCACCGAGCAGGCCGCCGAATCCGGCAAGCCGGCAGACATCGTGGAAAAGATGGTCGTCGGCCGGGTCGCAAAGTTTCTGAAGGAAATAACCCTGGTAGGCCAGCCGTTCGTCAAGGACCCCGACGTCACGGTTGGCAAGCTGCTGTCGAATGCCGGCGCCAGGGTAACGAGCTTTGTTCGTTACGAAGTGGGCGAGGGCATCGAGAAGAAGCAGGAAAATTTTGCTGAAGAAGTGATGAAGCAGGTCAAAGGCGGCAGTGCCGCCTAACGCTGGCGACTGCCCGGTGCTGGCAGTCCACAAGCTCGCTGTTACCGCAGGTCGCCGCAAACTCAGGAAGGCAAAAGACTATGAGTAAAAGTCCCGTTCTTTATCGTCGCGTTTTGCTGAAATTAAGCGGTGAGGCGTTGATGGGTGAACTGGACTACGGTATCGACCCCAAGGTAATTGGCCGTATCGCTGAGGAAATTGTTGAAGTCCGCAAGCTGGACGTTGAGGTTGCGGTCGTCATCGGTGGCGGAAACATTTTTCGCGGCGCCGGCCTGGCAGGCGCTGGCATGGACAGGGTAACCGGCGATCATATGGGCATGCTGGCAACCGTAATCAATGCGCTGGCCCTGCAGGACGCGCTTGAGTCCATGAAAGTGTATGCCCGCGTCATGTCGGCGTTGAAAATCAACGAGGTCTGCGAGGACTACATTCGACGCCGCGCAATCCGGCACCTGGAAAAAGGGCGTGTGATTATTCTCGCGGCCGGCACCGGTAACCCGTTTTTCACGACCGACACTGCGGCAAGCCTGCGGGCTATCGAGATCGGCGCGGATGTATTGATGAAAGCGACCAAAGTCGGCGGCGTCTACGATTCTGATCCGCAGCACAATTCATCTGCCTCGCTATACGACACAGTGTCCTTCGACAAGGTCCTGATGGATAAACTGCAGGTAATGGACGCTACAGCGATCGTGATGTGCCGGGACAACAACCTGCCGCTGCGCATTTTCAGTATGAATGAGGAAAACGCGCTGGTACGCGCGATGACTGATGGCGAGGTCGGTACGCTGGTGACGCAGTGACGAAGGTGGCAACCGTTTTGGTCAGTACAGCATCTACTGCGGTACTGTCGGTTTGGAATGCGGATTGGATGGAAAGGGCCCTACAGTGATCGAGACAATCAAAAAGAAAGCTCGCGAACGCATGGAAAAAAGTGTGGTTGCGCTGCAGCAGGAACTGACCAAGTTGCGCACCGGCCGCGCGCACACGAGCTTGCTTGACCACATCACGGTCGACTACTACGGCTCGGAAGTTCCGTTGAACCAGGTCGCAAACGTCAACGTCGAAGATTCGCGTACGCTGACCGTGACGCCGTGGGAAAAATCCATGGTGCAGGCTATCGAGAAAGCGATCATGACCTCCGGCCTCGGCCTGAACCCGATGTCCGCGGGCACCGTTATCCGCGTGCCGCTGCCGGCACTCACCGAAGAGCGGCGCAAGGACATGATCCGGGTGGTCCGAAACGAGGCAGAAGGCGGGCGTATCGCCATTCGCAATATTCGGCGCGATGCGCTGAGCGACCTGAAGGCTTTGCAAAAAGACAAGAAGGTCAGCGAAGACGAAGAGCGCCGCGCCCAGGATGAAGTCCAGGGCATTACGGACAAGTACATCGCGCGGGTTGACGAGGTGCTTGCGGAGAAAGAAAAAGACCTGATGGAAATCTGATCCGGCTGTCGTGGTTACCGAGCAGACAACGGCAGAGCCCGCAGAGCGCGCCAGGCGTTCAGTGCCACGGCACGTGGCGATCGTCATGGACGGCAATGGCCGCTGGGCGAAGTCGCGCTCCAGGCCGCGGCACAGCGGCCATCGCGCCGGTATCAAAGCCGTGCGCGCAACGGTGGAGACGGCGGCGCAGCGCGGCGTTGACTACCTGACCCTGTTTGCCTTTAGCAGCGAAAACTGGCGACGACCGGCCGAGGAAGTCAGCACCCTGATGAACCTGTTTGTCGAGGCGCTGCGACGGGAAGTGGATGAGCTGCATCGTAATAAAGTCAGGCTGCGATTCATCGGTGCACGCGAGCGGCTGGCGCCGCGCTTGCGCGGGCAAATTGAGGACGCCGAGCGCAAGACACAGGACAACGACGGGCTTACGCTGTTGATTGCCGTTTCTTACGGTGGCCGATGGGACATCGTCAATGCGGCGCGCACACTGGCGCAGCAGGCGGTGGCCGGCACGCTGGACCCGGACGATATCGACGACGAACGCTTTGCCGCCGAACTCTCGCTCAGCGGCGTGCCAGACCCGGATTTGTTGATTCGCACGGGCGGCGAACAACGTATCAGTAATTTCCTGTTGTGGAACCTGGCCTACGCCGAACTCTATTTCTGCGATTGCTACTGGCCGGATTTCACCAGTGTGGAGCTTGATGCGGCGTTAGCGCACTTTGCACAGCGGCAGCGCCGCTACGGTTTCACTGGCGAGCAGATCGGAGCGGCGTGACATGCTGAAGCAACGAGTCATTACCGCCATCATCGCGATCGTCGTGCTGGGCGTCGTGCTGTTCGTTTTGCCGGCGTCCGCGGCGCGCTTCGTGATCGCGGCGGTCATGCTGGTGGCCGCATGGGAATGGGGCGGATTCCTCGGGCAATCGACGGCCACGCGCGGGCTCTGCGTTGTGGTGGTCGCTGCGTTGCAGGGACTGCTCTACTTCCTGCTGTCGACCGGCGACCTTGCGGCGCTTGATGTGTTTCGAGTTGCGCTCGTGTCCTGGGTAGCTGCGCTGGTCTGGCTGTTCTTTTACCCGACACCCGTGCCGCGCTGGTTGACCTGGCTTGCCGCGGTGCTGGTCCTGCTGCCGGCCTGGCTGGCGCTGGACTACGTGTACCGCGCGTCGCCGACCTTGCTGCTGTTCATGCTGGTGATCGTCTGGGCCGCAGACATCGGCGCGTATTTTGCCGGCAAACAGTTTGGCAGGGTCAAACTCGCGCCGCGCGTCAGCCCGGGCAAGACCTGGGAAGGCGTATTTGGCGGAGTGGCGCTGGTTGTTGCCCTGAGTTTTGCCGGTGCAGGCTACCTGGGGTTGCGACCGGCAACGTTGCTGCCATTTTCTGTGTGCGTCGCCCTGCTGTCGATAGTCGGGGATCTCACCGTCAGCGCGTTCAAACGCAGTGTGCATATGAAAGACAGCGGCACGCTGTTTCCCGGCCACGGCGGACTGCTGGATCGTATCGACAGCGTAATGGCAGCGGCGCCGTTGTTTGCTTTGGGCATGGCCTGGGCGGGTCTCGCATGATCAGCGGTATTCAGCATCCGTTCAGCGGGCGACGGGCAGGCTCCGGGGGAACTGCACGAGCGTCACACAGTCTGAAAAGAACTGTTGCCGTCGGCAGCGGCATTGCTTCGCCTGCGCAAGTCGCAAGCGCCCGAGACCAAGGACTGTGCCCATGATCGAGGCGTTGACGAGCCTTGCTGCATTCATCGTCGCCATCAGCGTGCTGGTAGCGATCCACGAGTTTGGCCACTACCTGGTCGGCCGGCTCTGTGGCATGAAGGTGTTGCGCTACTCGATCGGGTTTGGCAAGCCGCTGCTGATGAAAGTGGCCGGCGCCGACCAGACGGAATACTGCATTTCTGCAATTCCCTTAGGCGGTTACGTCAAGTTTCTCGACGGGCGCGAAGGTCCGGTCAGCGACGCCGATCAGGGCAGGGCGTTCAATCAGCGACCGATTCCGGCGCGCATTGCCGTGCTGCTGGCGGGCCCGCTGTTCAATTTCCTGTTCGCGATCCTGGCCTACTGGGCCCTGTTCATTAACGGCGTGCCGACCGTCAGGCCTGCCGTGGGCGACGTAGCGCCGGCGTCGTATGCCGCGGATGCCGGCCTGCAGTACGGCGACCAGATCCGGACCGTTGGCGGTCGCGAAGCGTCCGACTGGGAAACGGTGCTGGTGACCATGCTCGATCAGCTGGTCAGCAAGGGCGAGGTCGAGCTCGACGTTGAGGGTGAAGACGGCTGGGAGCGTTCCGTGGTGCTGGCGGTGGGCAGCGATCGGGCGCGCCTGACCGAGCCCGGCATGCTGTTCTCGAGTCTCGGCTTTCAGCCATGGCAGCCACCCGCCCGCATCGGCAGCGTCGCAGAGGATGGCGCTGCCTATGGCGCCGGTTTGCAGGTGGGCGATCATGTCATCGAGATCGACGGCGAAACCATCGTGACCTTTGGTGATTTGCAACGCGTGGTTTCCGAGCGGCCGGACGAAACGGTTGCTATCGTTTACCGTCGCGCCGGCGCTGAACAGCGCGTTTCGCTGCGGCTTGGCAGTCGCGATGTCGACGGCCAGCAGCAGGGTCTGCTGGGCGTCGGTATCGAGAACCCGGGCGACAGCTACTGGTACGTTCGCAAGTACGGGCCGCTGACCGCGGTGGTCGAAGCCAGCGCGCAAACCTGGGCGTCGACGGCGTTTACCGTGAACATGCTGGGCCGCATGGTGACCGGCGACGTGTCGATGAAGAACATCAGCGGGCCAATCAATATTGCCCAGTACGCCGGCGATTCGGCGCAGGCGGGGCTGAATTCGTTCCTGCGTTTCCTCGCCCTCGTCAGTATCAGTCTTGGCGTGCTCAACCTGCTGCCCATCCCGGTGCTGGATGGCGGCCAGATCGTGTTTCAGACCGCGGAGTGGATCAAGGGCAGTCCGCTTTCTGACCGATCGCAGATGATCGGCCAGCAATTCGGCATACTTGCCTTGCTGCTGCTGATGACGTTCGCGTTCTATAACGATATAACACGCATCCTTCAATGAGGCTGCGACTTTCCGTTTTGCTATGGATTCCTGCATGAAACTGAGTTCCGCCCGCGTACTTCGGCAATACTTTGCTGCCTTGCTTGTCAGTATGGCGCTGGCATCAGGGCTGTCCGTGGAGGCCCGCGCGGCCGACTTCGTGGTCAGCGATTTGCGGGTGGAGGGCTTACAACGCATCGCTGAAGGCACGGTGTTCAACTACCTGCCGATCAACGTCGGGGATCGGGTCGACGACCGTCGCATCCAGGAGGCCATCCGGGCCCTGTACGATCAGGGGCTGTTCGACACTATCGAGATGCGCCGCGATGATACGACGCTGGTCATCGCCGTGCGGGAGCGGCCGTCCATCGAGGACTTCACGATCGAGGGCAACAAGGACATCAAGACGCCGGATCTGATGGATTCACTGCGCAATGTCGGCCTCGCGCGTGGCCGCACCTTCGATCGCTCCGTGCTCGACAATGTTCAGATGTTCCTGCGCGAGCAGTACTACGACCGAGGCAAGTACGGCGTCGTGGTCGACGCAGAAGTTGTAGACCGGCCGAACAACACGGTGCGTATCAAGATCAAGGTGACCGAGGGCGATCGCGCGCGTATCCGCCAGGTCAACATCATCGGCAATGACAACTTTGACGAGAAAGACATTCGCGAGGGGTTCACGCTCGATACCGCCAACTGGCTGTCGTGGATTCGCCAGGACGATCGCTATGCCAAGGAAGCACTGAGCGGCGACCTGGAAATTCTTCGCTCGTACTACATGGATCGGGGCTTTGCGGATTTTCGGGTTGAGTCGACGCAGGTGGCGATCTCACCGAATCGCAAGGACATCTACGTTACGATCAACATCCACGAAGGCGAGCGCTATACGATCAAGGACATCAAGCTGGTCGGCGACATGGTGGTCTCGGAAGACCTGCTGCGCGCGTTCGTGCTGGCACAGCCGGGCTCGATCTTCAATCTGCGGCTGCTGACCCAATCGGCCGAATTCATGTCTTTCCGGCTCGGTGAGCAGGGTTATGCGAACGCCGAGATCGAACCGGTGCCGGAGCTCGATTACGCAACCAAAGAAGCCAACGTTACCTTCTTCATCAATCCGAAGAGCCGCGTTTACGTGCGGCGCATCAATTTTAACGGTATCGACGAAGTTGACGATGAAGTCTTGCGGCGGGAAATGCGGCAGGCTGAAGGCGCTTACCTGTCGAATCGCCTGATCGACCGCTCCAAGGTGCGTTTGCAGCGCCTGCCTTATGTCGAGAAAGTGGAGGTCGAGAACTCGCCCGTCCCGGGCAGCGCTGATCTCGTTGATGTCGATTTCGATCTTGAATATCGCATGCCCGGCCAGTTCAGCGGCGGCGTCGGTTACTCGGAATCACAAAAACTGATCTTGAATGGCAGCGTCGTTCATACCAATTTCCTGGGCACGGGTGACCGCGTCGCGTTACAGCTGAATTCCGGTCGTTTCTCGACCTACTACAGCCTGTCGCACACGGATCTGTACCGCAGCAAGAACGAGCTGCGTCGCACGATGAGTATCAACTATCGTGATATCACGCAGTTCACTTCGGGTTCGTCCGACTTCTCAACCACGAGCCTCGGCGCATCGATTGACTACGGCTACCCGATTACCGAATTCCAGTCGTTGAGTTTCGGCTTCAATTACCAGCATGCCGAGCTGCTATCGTCGACCTCCAGCACGCAGCAGGCGCAGGAATGGGTGTTAAATAACGGCAATACGTTCTCCGGCGGAACCGCGCGCGGCATCAATTTCTTCGGTACCTCGTTCGACTCGGTAGAGTTCCTTACCGGCTGGACTTATGACAGTCGCAATCGCAGCATTTTCGCGAACCGCGGCAGCCGCCACCAGTTTGTTGTTGGCATGACAATCCCCGGCAGCGAGGTTGAATACTGGACCGCGCGTTACAATTTTACCAAGTACCTGCCGATTTACGGCCAATGGACCCTGCGCCTGAACTCGGAGCTGGCCTTCGGTGAGGGCCTGCACGCGACGACCGCGCTGCCGCCGTTCAAGCAGTTCTACGGCGGTGGGCCGGAATCGGTGCGCGGCTACAAGGAGTCGTGGCTGGGCCCGCGCGACAGCTTCGGCAATCCTTACGGCGGCAACGTGTTGGTTGCCAACCAGCTTGAGCTTATAATCCCGCTGCCTGAGAAATGGAGCGGCAAGACCCAGGCCAGCCTGTTCTACGATTTTGGCAACGTCTTTAACACTGGCGAGGTGTCATTCACGGACCGACTGGGAACGCCAGATTCTTACGAGCCGGATCTCGATCAAATCAAGTCATCATTCGGACTTGCAGTACAGTGGCTCGCGCCGCTGGGTTTTTTCCGCTTCAGCTATGCACTACCGCTTAACGAAGCGAGTGGCAATGACCGCTATTTCGGAGATGAGGTCGAAAGATTTCAGTTCTCCATCGGCCAGGCGTTTTAGGCCTGCTTATTTTTCAAAAGTCAGATGGATTGTTATATGAGTTTCTCAAAGCAAGATTTCACCAAGGCACTTATCGCGCTCGCGTTCGTCTTCGCATGCGCCATGCCAGCACAGGCGCAAGACCAGAAGATCGGTTTCGTCAACGTGCCGCTGCTGATGGATCGCGCACCGCAGACGAAAGCGGCGATGTCCGCACTGGAAGAAGAGTTCGCCCCGCGCCAGCGCGAAATTCTTGCACGTCAGAAAGAATTTCAGGACCTGCAGGAAAAGATTCAGCGCGATGTCGCAGTAATGGGCGAAGCTGAGCGTCGTAATGCAGAAAAAGACCTGCGAGATCTGCAGCGTGAAGTAGTGCGGTTGCAGAACGAATTTCGCGAAGACCTTAACCTGCGCCGCAACGAAGAGCTGGGTAATCTGCAGCGCTCCCTGCTGAAGGAAGTGCAGGACTATGCGCAGGGTGCGGGTTTTGACCTGGTGGTTGGCGATGGCGTGCTGTTTGCGAGCACCGCTGTCGACATTACCGAGTCGGTGTTGCGCGCTGTAGAGGCGAACTACCAGGCAGCTAATCGCTAGCAAATCTGGACCTGTCGCATGCCTGACACGGCGGCGACAGGTCTCACCGGAGGTTGCGATTGGCCGTTAGCCTGGGAGAACTGGCAGCCCGCTACGGGCTGGAACTAAAGGGCAATCCTGCCCGGCGGGTCGAGCGGGTAGCGACTTTGGGTAGCGCTCGCGGCGATGCGATCAGCTTCTTTGCCAACCCGCTTTATCGTGACCAGCTAAAGGCGACCCAGGCCGCGGCCGTCATCCTGAAGCCTGAGCACGGCGCTGGCTGCCCGGTCGACGCGCTGCTGAGCAGCAACCCCTACCTCAGCTATGCGCACATCGCGCGGTCGCTGCATCCCGAACCACCGCTGGTCGCCGGTGCCCATGCATCGGCGGTGATCGCCGCGTCGGCAGACGTCGATGCCAGCGCCTGCGTGGCTGCCAATGCGACGATCGGCGAGCACAGCCGCATCGGGCCGCGTAGCTATGTCGGACCCGGCTGTGTGGTTGCAGAGCGGGTTACCGTGGGGGCTGACACACGATTGCTCGCGAACTGCACGATCATGCACGGCGTGGTCATCGGCGAACGTTGCATTGTGCATCCTGGTGCGGTCATTGGCGCTGACGGTTTCGGCAATGCGCAGAGTCCGGAAGGCTGGGTCAAGGTGCCGCAGCTTGGCACCGTGCGCATCGGCGATGACGTGGAAATCGGGGCGAATACGACCATTGACCGCGGCTCGCTGGAAGACACTATTATCGAGAACGGCGTGCGCCTCGATAACCTGATCCAGATTGGCCACAATGTCCGTATTGGTGAACATACGGCGATGGCGTCGCAGTGCGGTATTGCGGGCAGCTCGACGCTTGGCAAGCGTTGTATGCTGGCAGGCCAATCCGGCCTCGTCGGGCATATTTCGATTTGTGACGACGTCGTGATCGGCGGTGCTACGATGGTCACCAAGAACATCAGCGAGCCAGGCGTATATACCGCAAGTTTTCCGGCTGAACCGGATCGTGACTGGAAGCGCCGTGTGGCGCGCTTCCGACGACTCGATGACCTGGCCGGTCGCGTCGCAAAGCTGGAAAAAGGGAACAACAAAAATGACTAGCAACGACACGGTGCTCGAAGCGACGGCTATCATGAAATTCTTGCCGCATCGCTATCCGTTCCTGTTGATCGACCGGATCCTGAGCTGCACGCCGGGCGAGCAGATTACGGCAATCAAGAATGTTTCGGTGAATGAGCCGTTCTTCCAGGGACATTTTCCCGGTAATCCGGTGATGCCGGGTGTGCTGGTCATCGAAGCGATGGCGCAGGCCGGCGGCGTGTTGTCGCATTTGTCCGAAACGGCGGTGACGCCGCGACCGCTGTATTACCTGGCCGGCATTGATGACGCGCGTTTTCGTCGCCCGGTAACCGCAGGCGATCAGCTGCGTATCGTCGTCAGCAAGGAAAAAGTGCGGCGCGGGATGTGGCGTTACGGCTGCGAGGCCTTCGTCGACGGCGACCTGGCGGTCGGCGCGAGGATACTTTGCGCGCCCGGCAAATGATCCACCCGACGGCCATCATCGCGCCTTCCGCGACAATCGACAAAACTGTCGAGATCGGTCCTTACTCGCTGATCGGTGAGAACGTGGAAATCGCCGCCGGCTGCCGCATCGCCGGACACGTCGTGATCAACGGGCCGACCCGCATCGGCGAAAACAATCGTATTTACCAGTTCGCCTCGGTTGGCGACGATCCGCAGGACAAAAAATACCGGGGTGAGCCAACCCGCCTGGAGATTGGCGCCGGCAATACGATTCGCGAGTTCTGCACGATCAGTCGCGGCACCGTGCAGGATCAGGGCCTGACCAGGATCGGCGATGACAACTGGATCATGGCGTACGTGCACATTGCCCACGATTGTGTGCTGGGCGATCACACGATTCTCGCCAACAACGTAACGCTTGCCGGGCATGTCGAGGTGGCTGACTGGGTCATCATGGGTGGCTTCTCCGGAGTGCACCAGTTTTGCCGTATCGGTGCCCATGCGTTTCTCGGTATGTACGCAGGCATTGCGCAGGATGTGCCTGCCTACACGCTGGTATCCGGTAACCCGGCGTCGCCACGGGGCATCAATTCGGAGGGCCTTAAGCGGCGTGACTTCAGCGCAGCCCAGATCCGCAATATCAAGAATGCGTATCGCCTGGTCTATCGGCGTGGTCTGAAACTGGCTGATGCGGTTGCCGAGATCGCGGAACTTGCTGCACACCAGCCGGAGCTGCAGCCATTGCTGAAGTCCCTGCAGGAATCTGATCGCAGCATCGTTCGATAGAGTACGGTGAGCACATGCGTATTGGTTTGGTAGCCGGCGAAGCGTCGGGCGATTTGTTGGGCGCTGGCCTGATCGCTGCGCTGCAGGACAAGCTGCCCGGCGTACGCTGCGAAGGCGTCGCGGGTACCGCGATGCAGGCGGCAGGCTGCGAAGTTCTGGGCGACGCTGACCGGCTGGCCGTGTTGGGCCTGATCGAGCCCTTGCGCCGCGTTCCCGAGTTACTGCGCTTGCGTCGCTCACTGGTCCGCCACTGGAGCCAGCAGCCACCGGCCGCATTCGTCGGCATCGACGCGCCGGATTTTAACCTCGGCCTTGAGCGCCAGCTCAAACAGCGCGGCATCCCGACGATTCACTACGTGAGTCCGTCCGTATGGGCGTGGCGCCCGGGGCGCGTGCGAAAAATCGGCGCCTCCGTTGACCAGGTGCTGTGCCTGTTGCCATTCGAAAAGGCGTTCTACGACCGGCACGGGGTGCCTGCCGAATTCGTTGGCCATCCGCTCGCGGATCGCTTGCCAAGAACTGTCGATGCCGCCGCCGCGCGCGCTGCGCTGGGTATCGCCGGTGACCAGGTTGTTACCGTCATGCCGGGCAGCCGCCTGTCCGAAGTGACCCGGCTGGGGCCAATTTTTATCGAGGCAGCCCGGCTCTTGCAGCAGCGCTTCCCGGGTCTCGCGTTCGTTACGCCGTTCGCCACGAACGCCACTCGCGAGTTGTTCGCACAACAGCTCAGCGCGGCGCAAATGCAGTCGGCATTTACCCTCGTCATGCGCAACTCGGAGCAGGCGATCATCGCGGGCGATACCGTGTTGCTCGCGTCCGGTACCGCCGCCCTCGAGACTGCGCTGCTGTGTCGATCGATGGTTGCCGCCTACCGGCTCGCGCCGCTCACCTATTTCATCGCGCGCGCGCTGCGGCTGGTCAAAGTGCGCTATTTCACCTTGCCAAATCACCTGACCGACGAACCGCTGGTGCCGGAGTTTTTGCAGGCAGCGGTCACACCTGAAGCACTGGCGGATGCCGTTGGGCGCCTGCTCGACGATGCGCCGCGGCGCCATGCGATCGAGGCGACGTTTGCCAGTCTGCGTGACGACCTTGCGCGCGACGCCAGTCAGCGCGCGGCGGCGGCGGTTCTTGGTCTTGCCCGGCAAACGGCGAGCAGGCCGTGACGCGCTGGCGCAAAGTCGCCGGTGTCGATGAGGCGGGTCGCGGGCCGCTTGCCGGTCCGGTCGTGGCCGCTGCCGTGATCCTCGATCCGGCGAGGCCGATTGCCGGACTTGCCGATTCGAAAAAGCTGTCGGCGCCGCGCCGCGCCAGCCTCGCGGAATGCATCCGGCGCGATGCCTGCGCCTGGGCCATTGGCTGGGCCGACGCCGAAGAAATCGATCGTTTGAATATTCTGGTTGCCAGTCACCTCGCCATGCGGCGGGCGATTGCCGGCCTGCGCCTGTACCCGGATCACGTTGAAATCGACGGCAACCGACTCCCGGACCTGCAGTTCCTGAGCCGCCGTCTTACGGGCACCGCGATTATCGGAGGCGATGCCAAAGTTGCGGCAATCAGTGCCGCTTCGATCCTCGCCAAGGTAGCGCGGGATCACACCATGGTGGTTTTTGACCGGCTGTATCCCGAGTACGGATTCGCGCAGCACAAGGGCTATCCGACGCGCGCGCACCGTGACAGCCTGTCACGGCACGGCCCCTGTCCGCAGCACCGCCGCAGTTTTCGGCCGCTGTCGATGTCGGCATGAGAGACGCGGCGCTCGTCCCCATCCGCCGGTCCGGGACTGATAAAATGCGGGTACTTCCGTCGCGGCATCCTGGCAAGTTTCCTGAATGAGCAACCCATTCGTCCACCTGCACCTGCATACGCAGTACTCGATCGTCGACAGTACGGTGCGCATACCGGAGCTCATGGAGCGCTGCGTCGCCGCCGGCATGCCGGCCGTCGCGCTGACCGATCAGGACAATATTTTCGGTCTCGTCAAGTTTTACAAGACGGCCTTGCGGCACGGTATCAAACCAATAATCGGAGTAGACCTGCGGGTACGCGATACGCCGGACGGTGGTGAGCACAGCAGTTTAGTGCTGCTGTGCCAGTCGGAGGCGGGTTATCGCAACCTGACGCAGCTGGTGAGTCGCTGCTATCTCGAGGGTCAGTTTCGCGGCGTGCCGATGGCGCACAGCGAGTGGCTTGACCGGCAAAGCTGTGCCGGGCTGCTGGCGCTGTCGGGCGGGCTGCACGGCAACGTCGGCCGCGCGCTGGCGCTGGGTCATGAAGACCTCGCCAACCGCCATCTCGAGCAATGGCTGCAGATTTTCGGCGACCGCTACTACCTTGAACTAAGCCGTACCGGTCGCCCGCAGGAAGCCCTGTGCGTGCAGGGCGCGCTGGAACTCGCCAGCCAGCGTGGCGTGCCGGTCGTCGCCAGCAACGACGTGCGGTTTTTGCGTCGCGACGAATTCGACGCGCATGAGGCGCGCGTGTGTATCCAGGAAAGCCGCACCCTGGACGACGCTGACCGCTCGCGCCGCTACAGCCCGGAGCAATTCCTGCGTGACGGCGATGAAATGACGGCGCTGTTTGCGGACCTGCCGGAGGCGATAGACAACGCGCTGCAGATTGCACGGCGCTGCAATCTCAACCTGCAGCTGGGACAGTCGGTGTTGCCCGCTTTCCCGGTTCCCGGCAAGCAGACCGAGGAGGCCTACCTGCGCGAGGAATCGGCGCGTGGTCTGAAGCGTGTCCTGCAGCTCAAACACACGCGCGAAAAAACCGCGCCGGCGCAACGCGAGCAGATCGAAGTGCCGTACCGCGCGCGGCTGGCCAGCGAGCTCGATGTCATTTGCGAGATGGGCTTCCCCGGTTACTTCCTGATCGTTGCTGATTTTATCCGCTGGGCGCGTGAGCAGGGTATTCCGGTGGGGCCGGGCCGCGGTTCGGGCGCCGGCTCGCTCGTTGCCTATGCGCTCGGGATTACCGACGTCGATCCGCTGGATTTCGATCTGCTGTTCGAGCGTTTCCTGAATCCGGAACGCGTGTCGATGCCGGATTTCGACGTTGACTTCTGCATGGAAGGCCGCGATCGGGTCATTGATTACGTTGCCGAACGTTACGGCCGTGAGCGCGTTTCGCAAATCATTACCTACGGCACGATGGCGGCGAAGGCCGTGGTGCGGGATGCGGGCCGGGTGCTGGGACATCCCTACGGCTTCGTCGATCGTATCGCCAAGCAGATTCCGTTCGAACTCGGCATCACGCTGGACAAGGCGCTCGAACAGGAAGACGAACTGGCCACGCTGTACCGGGAAGATGATGACGTCCGCACGATCATCGACCTCGCGCGCTCGCTCGAAGGCCTGGTACGCAATGCAGGCAAACACGCCGGCGGCGTTGTTATTGCGCCGGGAAAACTCACCGACTTCACGCCGCTGTATTGCGAAGAAGGCGGCATCAACGTCGTCACGCAGCTCGACAAGGATGACGTTGAAGCGGCGGGACTCGTGAAGTTCGACTTCCTCGGCCTCAAGACGCTGACCATCATCGACTGGGCTGTGCACATTATCAACGAGGCGCATCCCGATGCGCCGGTCGATATCAGCCTGTTGCCGATGGGCGATACCAAAACGTTTCAGCTGCTGCAGGCCTGTCATACGACTGCGGTTTTCCAGCTCGAATCGCGCGGCATGCGCGACCTGATCAAACGCCTGCGGCCGGATCAGTTCGAAGACCTGATTGCCCTCGTGGCGCTGTTCCGGCCCGGTCCGCTGCAGTCAGGCATGGTCGACGATTTTATTGCGCGCAAGCACGACCTGTCGAAACAGGAAATTGATTACCTGCATCCTGACCTGACGCCCGTGCTCGAACCAACCTACGGCGTAATCCTGTACCAGGAACAGGTGATGCAGATTGCGCAGGTGCTGGCCGGTTACACGCTCGGCGGTGCCGACCTGCTGCGGCGCGCCATGGGCAAGAAGAACGCGGATGAGATGGCGAAGCAGCGCGCTATTTTCGTCGGCGGTGCGACCGAGCGCGGCGTAGCGGAGGCAACAGCAACGCGCATCTTCGACCTGATGGAGAAATTTGCGGGTTACGGCTTCAACAAATCGCACTCTGCAGCCTACGCGATGTTGTCGTACCAGACTGCGTATCTGAAAGCGCATTACCCCGAAGCTTTCATGGCGGCGGTCATGACGGCCGACATCGACAACACGGACCGGCTC
This sequence comes from uncultured Gammaproteobacteria bacterium, assembly GCA_963800915.1. Classification (GTDB taxonomy): domain Bacteria; phylum Pseudomonadota; class Gammaproteobacteria; order Steroidobacterales; family Woeseiaceae; genus Woeseia. The sequence continues at coordinate 139,785 of CAWDCR010000004.1, read as the reverse complement.
GTCATGCTGAAGGACGACTGCCGGCAACTCGGGATTGAGTTGTTGCCGCCGGATATCAATCGTTCGACCTATCGCTTCAGCGTCGCGGGCGACAAGAAGATCCTGTACGGGCTTGGTGCCATCAAAGGGGTCGGCAAGAGCGCGGTAGAGGCGATGATTGCCGAACGCGAGCGCAATGGTGCTTTCTCCGGCCTCGCGGAATTCGTACGACGCATTGAACTCGATAAAGTGAATCGACGGGCCCTCGAGGCGCTCATCAAGTCCGGCGCACTCGACAACTTCGGCGATTCACGTCGCGGCCTGATTGAGCAATTGCCCGAAGCATTGCAGGGTGCTGGCCAGGCAGCGCGAGCGGCCGCGGCGGGGCAGAACGACATGTTTGGCCTGAGCGAAGTTGCTATGCCGGCAGTCAACGTTGCGGCACCGGCCCCGCTGCGCGAATGGGCGGATGCGGAATTGTTGCGCAACGAGAAAGAAGCGCTGGGTCTGTATCTGACCGGGCATCCGTTCGATGCCGTGCGCAACGATGCGGCGTGTTTCGTTGATGGCAGGATCGGTACGATCAGCTCCGAGCCCGCGCCGCAGTCGCACGGCGAACGCAACTATGCGCAGGCGAGTCGCGCGGTTACGGTTGCCGGCCTCATCATGGATATCCGCAAGCGCGGCAATCGGGTCACGGTCACGCTCGACGACGACAGCGGCAGGCTGGACGTGAGCTTGTTCAGCGAAGCGTTCCAGGAGTTCCGCCACCTGCTCAGCAAAGACGAGATTATCGTCGTGCAGGGCGGGCTGCGTTACGACGACTTCATGGGCGGCTGGCAGGTCAGCGCAAAGACGATACTGCCGATCGATCGGGTGATCGAACAGCGGGCGCGCAGCATGATCCTGCAGGTGAGCCCCAATGGTCAGGGACAGCAGTTGCTGACGAGGCTGCATGATGTCCTGCTGCCATATCGCAAAGGCCAGTGCGACGTTGCCGTTCAGTACACCGGCAGTGACGCATCCGCGCGCCTCAAACTGGGGCCCGAGTGGAGCGTGCGACCGAGTCGCGAACTGCGCGACAAGCTTACCGAACTGCTGGGCCGCGACGCGGTGCGCCTGCTGTACGCACCCGGCCGGGAAATGATGTAGAGTCGTCGCTGCCTGTTTGCGCGCCGATTGCCTATACACAATAGCTATTGGTCAACGAGTGATTTATGGATCTTAAATTCCTGGACTTCGAACAACCCATCGCCGAGCTCGAGGCGAAGATCGACGAGTTGCGCTACGTCGGTGACGATTCGGAAGTCAACATCAATGAAGAAGTTGCGCGGCTGAAAAACAAAAGCGCGGCGTTGACGAAGACCATTTTTTCGAAGCTGAGCGCCTGGCAGATAGCGCAACTCGCGCGTCACCCGATGCGTCCCTACACAGCTGACTATCTGCAGCTGCTCGCGCCGGATTTCCAGGAGCTGCACGGCGATCGCATGTACGCCGATGATCCGGCGATCATCGGTGGCGTCGGCCGCCTCGACGGGCGGCCCGTCGTGTTCATCGGGCACCAGAAAGGCCGCGATACGAAAGAGCGCGTGCGCCGCAATTACGGCATGCCGAAACCGGAGGGCTATCGCAAGGCGCAGCGGCTGATGCGCATGGCCGAGCGCTTCTCGCTGCCGGTCATTACCTTCATCGACACGCCCGGCGCCTACCCGGGCATCGGTGCGGAAGAGCGCGGGCAAAGCGAGGCGATTGCCTACAGCCTGTACCTGATGGCGAAGCTGCGTACCCCGATTATCAGCGTTGTGATCGGCGAGGGCGGTTCCGGCGGTGCGCTCGCCATTGGCGTCAGCGATCGCCTGCTGATGCTCGAGTACGGCATCTATTCGGTGATTTCGCCGGAGGGCTGCGCGTCGATCCTGTGGAAGAGCGCCGAGAAAGCAGAAGAGGCGGCGGAAGCCATGCGCATCACCGCCAAGGACCTCAGCGGCTTCGGACTTATCGACGAAGTGCTGCCCGAACCACTGGGCGCTGCGCATCGCAACCCGGAGGCAATGGCGGAAGTGATTCGCAACGCGCTGCTGAAGCACCTGGCCGACCTCGATTCCCTGGAAAAGGACGCCTTGCTGGAACGGCGCCGCCAACGCATCGCGGGTTTCGGTGACTTCAAGGACGGCTGAGCTCCGGGGCGGTTCACATGCCGCTTGATCCCGACAAGTTGCTGACCGCATTGCAGGCTCATGCGCAGACGCTGGGCCAGCCGGCCCATTGTTACGTGGCGCTGAGCGGCGGCCGGGATTCCAGCGTGCTGCTGGCCTTGCTGGCGCGCATTGCGCCGCGGTTGCGAAGCGAACTGATCGCGGTTCACGTCAATCACCAGCTGCAGCCCGCGGCCGACGCCTGGCAGGCGCATTGCGAGCAGTTCGCGGCGCGCCTCAATGTGCCATTTCACGCGTTGACCGTGCAGGTCGAGGTGCGCGGCGGGGCCGGGCTTGAGGGCAACGCGCGGGAGGCGCGTTACCACGCGCTGGCGGACCTGTTGCAGGCGGGGGACTGGTTGCTCACCGGCCATCACGCAGACGATCAGGCGGAGACCTTGTTGCTGAACCTGATGCGCGGTAGCGGCGTCAGCGGCATGCGTGGCATTGCCAATTGTCGAGCACTGGGACGCGGCTACCTGCTGCGGCCGCTGCTGGGGGCAGCGGCTGCCGACATCGAGGCCTACGGGAGGCAGCAACGCCTCGACTGGATCAACGACCCGTCGAATCAGGACACCTCGCACGATCGCAATTTTCTGCGCGCGCGGGTTCTGCCGGTGCTTGCAGAGCGCTGGCCGGCCGCGCATCAGCAACTCGCGCTGAGCGCACGGCTGGCCGCCGATGCGGCGCAGCTCAATCAGGAACTGGCCGCGCTGGACATCAAGCGCTGCGGCAGCGCCGGGCGCCTGTCCATAAGCGCCTTGCAGTCGCTGTCGGCGGCGCGCCAGGCCAACCTGTTGCGGCATGCCTGCGGCGTTGCCGGATTGCCGTTGCCACCGCGCCGTCAGCTTGCGGCCATCCTGTCTGATCTTCCCGGGGCCGGTGCAGACAGGGCACCCTGCGTGACCTGGCCGGGCGCCGAGGCGCGCCGCTACCGCGATCATCTGTATTTGTTGGCAACGCCCGCTCTTGACGCCGGGGCAGGTGGGCTGATGCTGCACGCCGGCGATCGCGTCGCACTGGGCAACGGACTCGGCGAGCTGCAGCTCAGCCGGGGTCCGCAGGGCGGTATTTCGCCGCAGCTTGCGGAGCAGGGCCTGACAGTCAGGTTCCGGCGCGGTGGCGAAAGCCTGCAGCCACTCGGTCGCGGCACCCGCAAGACCCTGAAAAAGCTGTCACAGGAAGCCGGCATCGTTCCATGGATGCGCGCCCGGCTGCCGTTGCTGTACGCCGACGATGCACTGGTTGCCGTCGCCGACCTGTGGCTTGCGCAGGAATATTTTGCGCCGGACGGATATCACGTGGTCTGGGAAAAAAAACCGGCGCTGCACTAAGGCGGGGCTTGCGTTTCGCGTTTCGTCGTCGCGCTCATTCATTGTTATGCCGGCGGGCTTCTGATAACTTGCAACACCGTCTTTAATCAATCGGCGGAATCTAGTTCCGGGCCCCGCAGCGGGGTGCCGTCAGGGTTGGAGCAACACACTTCGCAGCACCTCAAGCGGCAGTGTTTTGGTCCGGCCCTTTATTATTTCCCGCCCGTGCCCATGCAGGTTTGTTCATGACATCGTATGTATTCATCACCGGCGGCGTGGTGTCTTCCCTCGGTAAAGGTATTACCTCGGCCTGCCTCGGGGCGATTCTCGAATCGCGCGGCCTGTCGATCAGCATGATCAAGCTCGATCCGTACATTAATGTTGATCCCGGCACGATGAGCCCGTTCCAGCACGGCGAGGTCTTCGTAACGGCAGACGGCACCGAGACGGATCTCGATCTTGGCCACTACGAACGCTTTGTGCGGACGACCTGCGGTCGCAACAGCAACTTCACGACAGGTCGCATCTACGAGACGGTCATCCGCAAGGAGCGGCGCGGCGACTACCTCGGTGCAACGGTGCAGGTCATTCCGCACATCACCGACGAGATCAAGGAAAGCGTCAAACGCGGCGCTGGCAATGCGGACATCTGCCTGGTTGAAATCGGCGGCACGGTCGGTGACATAGAGTCACTGCCGTTTCTGGAAGCTATTCGCCAGATGGGTGTTGAGCTTGGCCGCGAACGTGTTGCCTATGTGCATCTGACCCTGGTGCCGTATATCGCCACCGCCTCGGAGATCAAGACCAAACCGACCCAGCACTCGGTCAAGGAATTGCGCTCTATCGGTATCCAGCCGGATATCCTGGTGTGTCGCTCGGAACAGATGTTGCCGGCTGAGCAGCGCCGCAAGATTGCGCTGTTTACGAATGTCGCGGAGAAGGCGGTTATTTCTGCAGTCGATGTTGACGACCTTTACAAGATCCCGGCCCTGATGCAGGCGCAGGGGCTTGATGAGATTGTCGTGCAGCAGTTCCGGCTCGAGCTGCCTGATGCGGATCTCAGCGAATGGGCAGAAATTGTTAAAGCGAAGCTCAATCCGGAGGACGAGGTGAATATCGCAATGGTTGGCAAATACGTCGACCTGCGTGACGCCTATATCTCCCTGACCGAAGCGCTGCTGCACGGCGGCATTCACACCCGCACGCGGGTACGCGTGCATTACTTTGAATCGCAGCAGATCGAAAACGATGGCGCGGAGTGCCTGGCGGCGATGGACGGTATCGTGGTGCCGGGTGGCTTCGGTGATCGTGGTGTCGAAGGCAAGATCGCTGCTGTTCGCTTTGCCAGGGAGCGCAGGATTCCGTACCTCGGTATTTGCCTCGGCATGCAGGTCGCCGTGATTGAAGCGGCGCGCAATCTGGGCGGGTTCGAACGGGCGCACAGCACAGAATTTGATCGGTCTACGCCGCACCCGGTGGTCGCGCTGATTACCGAATGGCAGACGGAGTCGGGCAAGCTGGAAGAACGCAGTGAGGCGTCCGATCTCGGCGGCACGATGCGTCTTGGCGCGCAGAAGATCATGCTGAAGGCCGACTCGCATGCAGCCAGCGTGTACGGCGCGACAGAAATTCAGGAGCGCCACCGGCATCGCTACGAAGTCAACAATCATTACCGCGAGCGCCTCGAACAGGCCGGCCTCAGGTTCTCCGGCGTGTCCGTCGATGACCTCGTCGAAATGGTCGAGCTGCCGGATCATCCCTGGTTTATTGCCAGCCAGTTCCATCCTGAATTCACGTCGAACCCGCGCGATGGCCACCCGCTGTTTACCAGCTTTATCAGGGCGGCAAGACAGTTCAAGCGCGGCGAGCTGCCGAAGGTTGCCGAGGCATGAAGCTGTGCGGTTTCGAGGTCGGCGCGCAGCAGCCGTTTTTCCTGATCGCCGGAACCTGCGTCGTTGAAAGCGAAGCGATGTCGATCGACACGGCCGGCACGCTGAAGGAGATAACCGACGCGCTGGGCATTCCGCTGATTTACAAATCCTCGTTCGACAAGGCCAATCGCAGCTCCAGCCAGAGTTTTCGCGGGCCGGGCATGGAAGAAGGGCTGCGGGTACTGGCGGAGGTCAAACGCCAGCTTGGACTGCCGGTGCTGACGGATGTGCACGAGGACACACCGATGGATGAAGTGGCTGATGTGGTCGATGTGCTGCAGACCCCCGCCTTCCTGTGTCGCCAAACGAATTTCATTCTGCGGGTTGCCAGGACCGGTAAGCCCGTCAACATCAAGAAGGGGCAGTTCCTGTCGCCGTGGGAAATGCAGAACGTGGTCGATAAGGCGCGCTCAACCGGCAACGAGCACATCATGGTGTGCGAACGTGGTTTCACCTTTGGCTACAACAACCTGATTTCAGATATGCGCGGTCTTGCGGTAATGCGCGGCAGCGGTTGCCCGGTCGTCTTCGATGCAACGCATTCTGTGCAGCTGCCCGGCGGCAAGGGCAGCGCCTCCGGCGGACAGCGCGAATTCGTGCCGGTTCTGGCACGAGCCGCGACCGCCGCGGGCGTTGCCGGCCTGTTCATGGAAACGCACCCCGATCCCAGCGTCGCGCTGTCTGACGGGCCGAATGCGTGGCCGCTTGGCATGATGCGCGAATTGCTGGAAACGCTGCAGGAACTCGATAGCTGCGTTAAACGACGCGGCTTTCAGGAAGCAGAATTCGGCCTCGGCGTCTAGCGCCGGTTAACTGACAGGAAGACACTCAACGATGATCAAGATTGCAAAAGTTCATGGCCGCGAGATCCTGGACTCGCGCGGTAATCCGACGGTGGAAGCGGACGTAACGCTGGCCGATGGCACCGAGGCGCGTGCCGCGGTTCCGTCGGGCGCCTCGACCGGAACCCGGGAAGCGGTCGAATTGCGCGATGGTGACAAGTCACGGTATCTGGGCAAAGGCGTGCGCAAAGCCGTTGCCAACATTAACGGCGTGTTGCGAGCGGCGCTGCAAGGCAAAGAGTTCGCGGATATCCGCGCCATCGACGAGCGTATGCGCGAGCTCGACGGCACGGCCAACAAGAGCAAGCTGGGCGCGAATGCCTTATTGGCCGTGTCGCTGGCAACGGCGCACGCTGCCGCGCGCGCCAGCCGCCTGCCGCTCTACCGGTTCCTGGGCGACAGCTCCGTCATGCCGGTGCCGATGATGAATATCATTAATGGCGGGGCGCATGCGGACAACAACGTCGACATCCAGGAGTTCATGATCCTGCCAGTGGGTGCGCCGAGTTTTTCCGAGGCACTCCGCTACGGTACCGAGGTGTTTCACGCGCTGAAGGGCGTGCTGTCTGCACAGGGCCTGAACACCGCGGTCGGCGACGAGGGCGGCTTCGCGCCGAACCTGCCGTCAAACCAGGCGGCACTCGACACGATCGTCACGGCGATCGACAAGGCCGGCTTCAAGCTGGGCCGCGACATATTCCTGGGTCTCGACGTGGCGAGCTCCGAGTTTTACAAGAACGGTCGTTATGTACTGGCGAGCGAGGGCAGGGAGTTCGATGCTGCGGGTTTTACTGAATACCTTGCCGGTCTTGCCGACAACTACCCGATTATTTCGATCGAGGATGGCATGGACGAGGGCGACTGGGAGGGCTGGGGCCTGCTGACCCAGCGCCTGGGCGATCGGCTGCAGCTGGTCGGTGACGATCTGTTCGTGACCAACACCGCCATTCTGCAAACCGGCCTGGATAAAAAGATCGCAAATTCGATATTGATAAAACCTAACCAAATCGGTACCTTATCGGAAACTCTTGATGCCATTACTATGGCGGTCGAGGGGGGCTATACGGCGGTAATCTCGCACCGCTCCGGCGAAACGTCGGACAGCACGATTGCCGACATTGCGGTTGGCACGCGCGCGACGCAGATCAAGACAGGTTCGCTGTCGCGATCGGATCGCATCGCGAAGTACAACCAGCTGCTGCGGATCGAAGAGCAGCTGGGGCAGGATGCAAGTTACGCGGGCAGCAAGGCGTTTAACGTCAAGCTGCCGGCATGACCGGGCGACAGCGGGTCGTCAGGTCGGAATAACTGGAATAGCGAAGCATGCGCACATTACTGGTTACGCTCATCATCTCGGTGCTTACGCTGCAAGCGCAGCTGTGGTTCTCCGACGCTGGCTACCGCAAGACGCACAAGCTGCGGGTGGCCGTCACGGAGCAACGCGTCCAGAATGAAATGCTGCGTGAGCGGAATTCTGCGCTCGATGCCGAAGTGGTGAATCTGAAGAAAGGTCGAGAGGCTGCGGAAGAACGCGCCCGGACCGATCTTGGCATGATCGGTCGTAACGAAACCTTCTTTCAGGTTGTGCCCGCGCGTGGCGCGCACTGATCGCGCATTCCAGAACCTGCCATTCACCGCAGCCTTTCCCCGACTAACACAGCGTGACAACTGAGCCCCTGCCGCAGTGGCGTCGAGCAGGCGCTGAGCCTCTGTGCGCGGCGCGTATTCGGGTGCAGCCGGAAGATTTTTGCGTCGATGAAATCCTGCAGATCGAATTCGATGGCCAGGGTGAGCATGACTGGCTGTGGATCGAGAAACGCGCGACCAATACCGAGTGGCTGGCACGGCAGCTGTCACGTTTCGCCGGCGTGGTCGCCAAGGATGTCGGTTATGCCGGGCTGAAAGATCGCAATGCAGTAACTCGGCAATGGTTCAGTGTGCGACGCACCAGTGGCGCCGGCTACGACTGGTCGGCGTTGCAGCTGCCGGATGTGCGGATTCTCGACATCGTGCGCCACAGCCGCAAATTGCGCCGTGGCGCGCATCGCGGCAATCGCTTCGAGCTTGTCTTGCGTGACCTGGCAGGCGACCCTTTGCCCGGTTTGCAGCGCATCAAGTCGCAGGGGCTGCCAAATTATTTCGGTGAGCAACGGTTCGGCCATGCCGGCGGCAACATCGAGATGGCGCGCTCACTGTTTGGCGGCCGCCGCCTGCGCCGTGACAAGCGCTCTATCGCATTGTCGGCGGCGCGTTCCTTACTGTTCAATGACATTCTTGCCGCGCGCATTGAAGAAGGCACCTGGAACACGCTGTTACCCGGTGACTACGCAAACCTTGCAGGTACCCAGAGCCATTTCCGGGTTACGGAGCTCGACTCTGTCCTCGCGCAGCGCTGCGTTGATTTCGATCTGCACCCCTGCGGGCCACTGTGGGGCCGCGGGGCAGGGGATGCTGCCAGCCCCGAGGTCGAACGCCGCATCGCTGCGCAGCATTCCGGGCTGTGCGCGGGTCTTGAGAAAATGACTGACGTCGCGCGGCGGGCGCTCCGCATCGGCGTTGCGGACCTCAGCTGGACGCAAAATGCTGACACGCTGCACCTGCAGTTCGACTTGTCGTCCGGGTCTTTTGCGACCGCCGTGTTGCGCGAGGTATTCGACTACCAGGATGCGGCTTTGCTGTCGCGTTCAGTCGGCACGTAACAACACGTAGACGGCGCCGGCGCCGCCATCGACCTGGCGCGCCGAAACGAAGGCGAGCACTTCGCGCCAGCGTCGCAGCCAGCGATTGACGCGCACCTTGAGCACCGGGCCGCCGAGACCTGAGCCCAGGCCTTTGCCGTGAATTATCCGCACACAGCGCTGGCCGGACCGCAGGCTCGCATCAATGAAGTCGCGCAGCGCTTCTTCTGCCTGGGCCGCCGTGAGTCCGTGCAGGTCGATTTCCGCCTGCACGGCGTAGCGGCCGCGCGCGAGCCGGCGCAGCGTCCTTTCGCCGACTTCCGGGCGCCTGAAGCGCAGCCGCTCGCCGGCCGACGTTTCGAGCTCGTCGATATCGATATCGAGGCTTTCGCGCAGCACGTTCGCCTCGTCGGTGCGGCGAAAACGCGCTTTCGGCGGCGGGCGTTGCTTCGGCAGTTCGGCGAACTTCACTTCAACCGGCCGCGCACCGGCTACCGCGCGACGAAACAGCGCTGCATCGTCATCATCATCCGGAGCCTGATCGGCGTCTTTTTTATCTTTCATGCGGATAAGGCCACAGCGCTATGGTGTGCAGGCAACATTCAGTATAGTGAGCGGCGTTCAGTGTAACCCACCCGATGCTCGCGACAGCGATCCGACGCTTGAAGTCCTCTTTCTGATGAAAATCCTGGTTAGTAACGATGACGGCTACCTGGCGACCGGCATCAATGTCCTGGCGGAAACGCTGGCCGAAATAGCCGATGTCATTGTCGTTGCCCCCGATCGCAATCACTCCGGGGCAAGCAACTCGCTGACGCTGCATTCACCGCTGCGAATTCGCAGGGTCAAGGACAACTGGTATTGCGTGAACGGCACACCCTCGGATTCGGTGCATCTTGCGTTGTCCGGTTACCTCGATTTCGAGCCGGATATCGTCGTGTCCGGTATCAACCACGGTGCCAACCTCGGCGATGACGTGATTTATTCCGGCACCGTTGCGGCCGCCATGGAGGGCCGCTTTCTCGGCTTCCCGGCAATCGCTGTGTCGCTGGTCGGGCCGCGGGCCACGCATTTTGCCGCCGCCGCCGCCGTTGCCCGCGACCTGGTGCAGAAGCTGCAGCATCACGCGCTTCCGCCCGACGTCATCCTGAACGTCAACGTGCCGGACAGAGCCTACGAAGAGCTTGCCGGCCTGCGCGCGACCCGCCTCGGTTTTCGACATCGGTCCGAACCGCTGATCCGCGCGAAAGACCCGCACGACCGAACCATCTACTGGATCGGGCCCGCAGGGCCCGGCCAGGATGCAGGGCCGGGCACGGATTTCGAAGCAATCGAGCAGGGCGCCGTCGCGGTGACGCCGCTGAAGGTCGATCTCACGCGCCACGAGGCTGTCGCGCCGCTCGCACAATGGCTTAACAAATGATCACAGCCGGCAGCGGAATTCGCGGGATCGGCATGACCTCGGCCCGCACGCGCGAGCGCCTCGTGCAACGCTTGCTGGAGCAGGGCATCACCTCGCAGGAGGTGCTGTCGCAAATTCGTAACGTACCCCGGCACCTGTTTGTCGACGAAGCACTCGCCAGTCGCGCTTACGAAGATACAGCGCTGCCGATCGGGCTCGGGCAGACGATCAGCCAGCCTTACGTGGTTGCGCGCATGACCGAAGCCCTGCTCGCCAACCTCAAAGGCGAGCGGCGCGTGCTGGAGATCGGCACCGGCTGCGGCTACCAGACGGCGGTGCTGGCGCCGCTGGTCAAGGAGATTCACACGGTTGAGCGAATTCCCGAACTGCTGCGCAAGACACGGCGTCGGCTCGCCGATCTGAATATTTATAACATCAGCTTCCGGCAGGGCGACGGCTGGCTGGGCTGGCCGAAGTACGCACCGTACGACGGCATCCTGGTGGCGGCTGCAGCGTCCAGCGTGCCCGTTAAATTACTCGAGCAGCTCGCGCCGGAAGGTTGCCTGATACTGCCGGTTGGACCGCCTGGGCGGCAGGATCTGTCGCTCGTCACCCGCACGGCGGAAGGCTTCGAACAGCGCTCGCTGGGCGCCGTCAGTTTCGTGCCGCTGGTGCAGGGCTAGCAGGTGGCGATGGACACCGGCATTGCAATGCGTTGCCGCTGCGCTGCGGTTCGGGTGCGTCGCCTGTGAAATTGTTTGGTCCGCTTTATGAGCGCGTTCTCCGCTGGTCTTCGCACCCGCGCGCGGAGAGCATACTCGCGGTGATGAGTTTTGCGGAGTCGTCGTTCTTTCCGATCCCGCCCGATGTCATGCTGGCGCCGATGTGTCTCGCACGCCAGGAGCGCGCCTGGCGCCTTGCCGCGGTAACCACCATTGCATCGTTGCTCGGCGGCATCGCCGGCTACGCGATCGGCTATTTTCTGTTCGATGCGCTTGAGCCCTGGCTGCGCACGACCCATTACTGGCAAGCGTACCTGGTCGGGCGCGAGTGGTTTGACGAGTGGGGCGTCTGGGCGGTCTTTCTCGCCGGTTTCTCGCCGATTCCTTACAAGATTTTTACGATTGCTGCCGGCGTTGCGATGCTGAACCTGCCGGGATTTATCCTCGCGTCGCTGATCGGGCGCGGTGCGCGCTTTTTCATGGTTGCCGGCATCATCAAGGCCGGTGGCCCGCGCATGGTTGAATTACTGCCGCGCTACGTCGAGCGTATCGGCTGGGCTGTCGTGTTGCTGGTGGTAATCGTTGCAGTCTGGCTGGTACGTCACTGAGGCGCTGTGCAGCGCCCGCCGCGCCGTCTGCCGATCTTCATGACGAAAACACCCGCACTGACCGGTCGCACCCGACGCCTGCTGCTTGGCCTGGCGCTGCTGCTGCTGGTAACCGCCTGCGCGACTGGCTACGTGCGGCCGGGCCGCGACATTCACGTGGTACGCAGCGGTGAAACGCTGTTCACGATTGCCTGGCGCTACGGCCGCGACCATCGCGATCTCGCGCGCTGGAACAAGCTGGGTGATGGCTCGCTGATTTACCCGGGACAACGAATACGACTGACCCCGCCCGCGCATGCCGCCCGCGCGCCGGCGGCGACCCGCCCGGGGACCACGCCCCGGCAGCCGGCGCCGCTACCCACGATCCCGGCGAGTCCCGCGCCGGACTGGCAGTGGCCGACGAGCGGCAAAGTCGCCGTTGAGTTTGGGCAGCGTCCGGGCACCGGCACCGGCGTGCTGATTGCCGGTCGTACCGGTCAGTCCGTTGTCGCGGCTGCCGATGGCCGCGTGGTGTACGCTGGCGGTGGACTAATAGGCTATGGAGAGCTTATTATCGTTAAACACAACGACACCTACCTGAGTGCCTACGGGTACAACGCGTCGCTCCTCGTCAAGGAGGGCCAGTCAGTAAAGCAGGGTCAGCGTATTGCGACCATGGGTGAGGGGCCGGAACAAAAGCCGCGACTGCATTTCGAAATCAGGCGCAACGGTAAGCCGGTTAACCCGCGACAATTTATGCCTGCGAGATAATTCGACTTCAAGCACTGACCCCAGCGGCAGTCGCGAACTGACCATCTCAGTTCGGAGAGTCACGCGTGGACCCGAGACCTCAGCAGTGGAATCAGCCGCCCGCCGCGGGCCATCGCAAGCGGGCGTCGGCCAGCCTCGACTTGCCACCAGCCGCGAATAATGGCCGAGCCAGCAGGCCGTCCGCGAGCCTTGACGCCACGCGCCTGTACCTGAATGAAATCGGCATCGAAAATCTGCTCACGGCGGATGAGGAAATCGATCTTGCGCGGCGCTTGCGGCGCGGCGACCATGCGGCCCGGCAGCGCATGATCGTGGCGAATTTGCGCCTCGTTGTAAAAATTGCCCGCAACTACAGTAACCGTGGCTTGCCGTTGCTCGACCTGATCGAGGAGGGCAACCTTGGCCTGATCCACGCGGTCGGAAAATTCGACCCGGAACGCGGCTTTCGGTTTTCGACCTACGCAACCTGGTGGATTCGTCAGACCATCGAGCGCGCGATTATGAATCAGTCGCGTACCGTTCGACTGCCGATTCACGTGATCAAGGAGATCAACGTGTGCCTGCGCGCCGCGCATGAACTGCGCCAGCACAAGGTGGATCAACCCAGCGCCGCTGATATTGCCGCGACCGTGGATCGCGAGCTGGCGGACGTGGAAAGACTGCTGGGTTTGCACGAGCGCGTAACGATTGGTTCATCGAGCAATGACGACGACCGTGGCCTGCTGGATACCTTGCCGGCCGCAAAGGCAGCGGAGCCGCCGCGCTGTGCGCAGCGCATGGCGGTTGAACGATTGCTTGATCGCTGGCTCGACAAGCTGGGCAGCAAACAACTTGCTGTCATCGAGCGGCGCTTTGGCCTGCACGGGCAGCGGCGCCTGACGCTCGAGCAGATCGGCGTCGAAATCGGCGTGACCCGGGAACGCGTCCGGCAGATCCAGCTGGAGGCCCTGCGCAGCCTGCGCGAAATTATTGAAAGTGACGGCTTGTCGCTCGATTCCCTGCTCGAGTAGCCGCGGCGGGCTGCTAATCCAGCAGCAGTACGGCGGCCGGGCGCCGTCCTTCCGCGATCAGGATGTTAAAGGTGCGGCACGCCGCCGGCGTGTCCATCATTTCCAGGCCGATACCGCGTCTCGCCAGCGCAAACATCAGTTCCCGCGGCGGCAGGCACGGCGTCCAGCCGGTGCCCAGAACCAGTAGCTCCGGTTGTTCGGCGAGAACGGGCTCGAGGTCGGCGATCGTCATGTCGGCAATAGCCTTTGCCTGCCACTCGTCAACGATGCGTTCAGCGGTCAATGCGACGCTTGCGGTCAGCGTTTCCTCGCCGATGCGGATTGCATTGCGCGCGACGCTGCGAATGGTCAGGTCGGCGCTGTCTTCCCGGGTAAAAAGCATATTGCTTGCAACTCTTTAGTTCGGATCATGGATGCAGTGCGCAGCCGGCGCGGTTACCATGGCGGCTCTGCGCGGTGCGCTGCCAGGGCAAGCCTTTTTGCCGGCTGCAGGCGCGTCATAATACACATCGAATGGCGATTCAAGGTCTGCGCCTCGAATCGAATGCGTTTCTACACTTATGCAAGCCAGCCAAAGCGACGCTTCGCCCGTCACCGATAACGCCGGGCGCGTGATCATCGTGCTGCCATGCAGCGTGGCCACCGTGGTCGACGACGCTGCCGGCGGTCGCTGGCTCGGCTCGGCGCGAATTCGTACGCTGCCACCTGCCGTCCCCCTGCTCGAGCGGCTGCTGCAGGAATTGCACCAGGCAGCGGCGCCGCAGGGTAGGGCGGCCCTGCGCCTGTGGGGACAAACCGGATCCCGGCCGCAGGGCTGGGTGGCGGCAGCGGACCCGGTGTGGCTGGAAGCCGGCCGCGAACAGCTGTTCTTGCACGTACCGCCGCCGGCGGATATCGAGCCTGCGGCGTTGCGCAGCGTGATGCAGGACCTGCAGCAGAGCCTGCTCGCCGAGCGCGCCTTATATTTCGAGACGCACGAGTCGTATGCTTACCTGCGAGGTGAGGATGCTTTGCCGGTCGCGAGTTTGCCGGCAACGTCCATTGATCGCAGTCGCCCCGGCGCCTTCATGCCGGATTTTGCCGAGGCGGGCGCCGCCGATTTTTATACGTTGCACAGCGAGATCGAGATGTCGCTGTTTGCGCATCCGCACAATGTCGCGAGAGAACAGCGCGGCCGGCGGCCGCTGAACGGACTTTGGCTGTGGGGCGGTGGCACGGTCGACACAACAGCACCGCGGCCGCTGCCGGCGATGTTTACCGACGATCCCCTGTTGCGCGGTTTCGCCGCCTGTAGCGAATCGGCCTGGCACGCCTGGCCCGGCAGCTTGCGCCAATGCGTCGCGCAGGTCCGAGGCAGTTTTGTCGCTGCTCCGCCTTACACAAGTGACGAGCAGTTGCAGGCGCTGTTTGCGGAGATTGGCGCGCTGTGGCGCGAGCGGCTGCTGGCAGATTTTCTCGTGCTGTTTGATGACATCGCCATAGAGCAGGCACGTAGCTGGCGCCGACTGACCCGCTTTGGCGGACGTGCCCGACTGGAGAAGTTACTGCATGAGCAACAATGAGCGGCCGCTCGACACGCGCAGGCCTGCACCCGAGGCGCTGGCGGCACTGGCAGGGCTGCATCCGGTCATCGCGCGGCTGTACGCAGCGCGCGGTGTTCGCAGCGCAGAGGACCTCGACTATTCATTGCGCAAGCTGGCACCGGTCAGTTCCCTGGCCGGTATCGACGCTGCGATCGAGTTGCTGGTCGCGCATCGCGAGCAGGCGATTATCGTCGTTGGCGATTTTGACGCGGACGGTGCAACCAGCACGGCGCTGGTCTTACGCTGTCTGCGGGACTTCGGCTTTCGCTCGGTCGATTATCTCGTGCCCAATCGTTTTGCGTTTGGCTACGGCCTGACACCGGAGATCGTTGAGGTGGCGGCACAACGCTCGCCCGCCCTGCTGGTTACTGTCGACAACGGCGTTTCCAGTATCCGCGGCGTTGCGAAAGCCAATGAACTTGGCATCAAGGTGCTCGTGACGGATCACCATCTGCCGGGCACTGAGCTTCCGGCGGCAGCGGCGATGGTGAATCCGAATTTGCGTGGCGCCAACTTTGCGAGCCCGAACCTCGCCGGTGTAGGCGTCGCGTTTTACCTGATGGCAGCGCTGGGCAGGCGGCTGCAGGAAGAGGGTGTCGCGAATGCGGCACGAATTCCGGCGCGGTACCTCGACCTGGTCGCGCTCGGTACCGTCGCCGACGTGGTGCGTCTCGATCACAACAACCGCATCCTGGTAAGTCACGGCATTGAAAGAATTCGGGCGAAGCAGGGGATACCCGGTATTGCCGCACTGCTGGCGATCGCGGGTCGCGACATCGCAACGATCAGTAGCAGCGATCTCGGCTTTGCGGCCGGCCCGCGACTCAACGCTGCGGGCCGACTGGAAGACATGGCCGTCGGCATCGAATGCCTGTTGACCGACGATGCCGGTGAAGCGCAACGACTCGCCGCACTTCTCGATGAGATCAACCGGGAGCGGCGCGACATTGAATCGGACATGCGCGATCAGGCGTTCGAGTTCGTTGATCGACTTGACGCGCGCAACCTGCCGCCCTGCGTCTGCGTTTACGACGCGCGCTGGCACCAGGGTGTCGTTGGCCTCGTCGCCGCGCGGGTGCGCGAGCGCTGTCATCGACCGGTCATTGCGTTCGCCCGTGACAAGGACGGCATGTTGAAGGGATCGGCACGCTCCATTCCGGGAGTGCACGTGCGTGACCTGCTGGAGGCAATTGACACAACGAACCCGGGCATGATCGACAAGTTTGGCGGTCACGCGATGGCTGCCGGACTGAGTCTTGCTGAGGCGCAGTTCGAGTCATTTCAACGCGCCGCCAGCCGGCAGCTCTCGAAGCTTTATCCGGATGCCGATTTTCGCGGCACGCTGCTGACCGACGGCGTGCTGCCGAAAGACGCGCTGAACCTCGAGTTCGCCCGCACCCTGCGCGCTGCAGGTCCGTGGGGCGCGGGTTTCCCGGAACCGCTGTTTCACGGTGCGTTCGTCGTCCAGGAGCAGCGTACGGTCGGTGAGCGGCACCTGAAGCTGCGAGTTGCACCCGCGGACGGTGGTCCGACGCTTGACGCGATTGCTTTTAACCAGGCGGAAACGGTCGTGCGCGGCGCGGCGCAGCTGGCGTTCCGGCTTGACGTCAATTCGTTTCGCGGTGTCGACTCGGCGCAGCTCGTGGTCGAACAGATCGTCGCGCTACAACGCGCTGTGCCGGCCGCATGAGCGTGCTAACATGCCGCGTTTTTTAGCGCAGCGCCCGGCCATCCCATGGAAACCAGCCAGATTCGTCTAACCATCACCGACCTCTCGGAACGCAGCCAGGCGTTAAGGGGGTACCTTTGACTACGACGGCAAAGCGGAACGGCTGACCGAAGTCCAGCGTGAGCTTGAGCAACCCGGTGTGTGGGACGCTCCCGAGCGTGCCCAGGCGCTTGGCAAGGAGCGCGCCGTTCTTGAAGACATCGTCGACACACTGGATGCGTTACGCAACGGCCTGACGGACGCTGGCGAGTTGCTGGATCTCGCGATCGAAGAGGACGATGAGGGCACCGTCCGGGAAATCGTCAATGATCTCGATGGCTTTGAGTCGCGTCTCGCGACGCTCGAATTCCGTCGCATGTTCAGCGGCGAGATGGACGCGGCCAATGCCTTCGTAGACATCCAGTCGGGGGCCGGCGGTACCGAGGCGCAGGACTGGGCGGACATGTTGCTGCGCATGTACCTGCGCTGGGCCGAGGCGCATGATTTTCGTACCGAAGTCATCGAGGCATCCGAGGGTGAAATCGCCGGCATCAAGAGTGCAACAGTGCGCGTCGAAGGTGACTACGCCTACGGCTGGTTACGCACCGAGACCGGCGTGCACCGGCTGGTCAGGAAATCCCCGTTCGATTCGGGCAATCGGCGCCATACGTCGTTCGCGTCGGTCTTCGTGTCACCGGAAGTCGATGATGACATTGACATCGAGATCGATCCGTCCGATCTGCGCATTGACGTGTACCGGGCGTCCGGCGCTGGCGGTCAGCACGTCAACCGGACGGAGTCTGCCGTACGCATCACGCACTTGCCGACCAACGTCGTGGTGCAGTGCCAGAACGATCGGTCACAGCACAAGAATAAAGCGACGGCAATGAAACAACTGAAAGCAAAGCTGTATGAACTGGAATTGCAAACTCGCCGGGCTGCGGCTTCCGAGATCGAGGACAGCAAAGCGGATGTCGGCTGGGGCAGTCAGATTCGTTCCTACGTGCTCGATCAAAGTCGTATCAAGGATTTGCGCACCGGTGTCGAAACCGGTAACACTCAGGCCGTGCTGGATGGCGGGCTCGACTCTTTTATAGAAGCCAGTTTGAAACAGGGACTCTAAGTGACGGACAAAGACGAAAACTTTCTGATCGCCGAACGCCGCCGCAAACTGGATGCGCTGCGCGAGCAGGGCATCGCGTTCCCCAATGACTTCCGCCGCAATGCGCTCGCCGATGAGCTGCATCGCACCTGGGGTGAGCACAGCGATGAGCAGCTGCAGGCAGAAGGAATCATGGTCAGCGTGGCGGGCCGCATGATGGCCAAGCGGGTGATGGGCAAGGCCAGTTTTATCAAGCTGGCAGACCGCAGCGGGCAAATCCAGGTGCGCCTCGAGCGCGATCACCTGCCGGAGGGCGTCTACCAGGACTTCAAGAAATGGGACGTCGGCGACATCCTCGGCGCCCGCGGCAAGCTGTTCAGGACCATGACCGGCGAATTGACCGTGAAGGCTGACGAACTGCGCCTGCTGACGAAATCACTGCGCCCGTTGCCGGAAAAGTTCCACGGTTTGTCGGATCAGGAGACCCGCTATCGGCAACGCTATGTCGACCTGATCATGAACGATGACAGTCGCGAGGTATTCGTCACGCGTACGCGCATGATTGCGTACATCCGCTCGTTCCTAGACGCCCAGGATTATCTGGAAGTCGAAACGCCGATGATGCAGCCGCTCGCCGGTGGAGCGATCGCGCGGCCGTTCCGCACCCATCACAACGCGCTCGATATGCCGTTGTTCCTGCGCATTGCGCCGGAGCTCAACCTGAAGCGACTCGTGGTGGGCGGCTTCGAGCGGGTTTACGAAATCAATCGCAACTTCCGCAATGAAGGAATTTCGACGCAGCACAATCCCGAGTTCACGATGCTGGAACTGTATCGCGCATACGCCGATTACCGCGACCTGATCGAACTCGTGGAGGCGTTGTTGCGCGGCCTGTCGGACAGCCTGTTTGGCACCACCCGAATCACTTACCAGGGTGAAGAGTTTGATTTCGGCAAGCCGTTCGCCCGTTTGACGATCGAAGACGCAATACTCAAGTACAACCCGGAAATGGCGCGTGCCGAGCTGCGCGATCGCGACTACCTGCTGAAGCACTGCGAGCGGCTGCACATTCCGGTCAGGGACAACTACGGCAGCGGCAAGCTGCAGATTGAAATATTCGAGAAAACCGCGGAAAGCGAGCTGCGTGAGCCAACCTTCGTGATCGCCTATCCGACAGAAGTATCGCCGTTGTCGCGGCAGAATGACGCCGACCCGTTTATCACCGATCGTTTCGAGTTTTTCATCGCCGGGCGGGAAATTGCCAACGGGTTCTCCGAGCTCAACGATGCGGAAGAGCAGGCGAAGCGGTTTCGCGAACAGGTCGCAAACAAGGAAGCAGGTGACGACGAAGCCATGGCTTTCGACGAAGACTACATTCGCGCGCTGGAATACGGCCTGCCGCCGACCGCCGGTCTGGGCGTGGGTATTGATCGGCTGGTCATGCTGTTTACCAACGCGCCGTCCATTCGAGACGTGCTGTTGTTCCCGCACATGCGCCCGGAGGCCTAGGCGGGGCTTTACGGCCAGCTGTCAGCCAGTCGTAAATTCGCGCGGGTGCAACGCGATGTTGGTCGCGTGCAGTTCGACACCGTGCAGGGCGATCGGCAGCACTGCCAGTACGTCGCGTTCGGCGGCGGCCACGATTTCGCCAACGGTTGTGCCATCCAGCGTCACGTTCTCTCCCAGCGCCAGCGGGGCCGCGGCATGGAAACGGGCAATCCGCCGTTTCACCGCGCCAAGATGCTGGGTGCGCGCCACGATTTCCTGCCCGGTATAGCAGCCCTTGTTGAAGCTCACGGCGGCCAGCGTGTCGAGGTTCAGCATCTGCGGCGTGAATTTGCCGCTGGTGGCGGGTACCAGGTCGGTGATCCCGGCGGCGATGCGTGCGGCCTGCCAATCGGTGTCTGTGAGCGGGCTGACAAATGACAGGCCGGCCGACTGCAGCGCGGTCGCATCGCCATACACTTCAATGTGATCTTGCCGGGCATTCGGGCTGACGATGTGCAGGCCGTCCGCTACGCAGCTCGCGCCCGCGGCGGCGGCAGGCAGCAGCTGGCGCGCCCTGAGCAACTCGAGATCCGTGGTATTGGCAATGGCCAGGGCGCGCCAGTCCGGTCCGGCCGCGCTGAACTCGACTTTGGCGCGCAGCCTGTAGACCGCAAGGCCGGCAGTAACCTCGGCGGCGAGTCCGCCGGGCAATACCAGATCGACCCCGTCGCCGGTCTGCAGCAGGCGCATGACCGCAATCACCCGGCCCTTCGGTGTGCACCAGGCTGCAAGCGGACTGAAACTTTCAGTCACCAATCGCAGATCCTGGGTGAGCTGCCCCTGCAAAAAGGAGATTGCGTCCGGGCCGGCGACCGTGATCTTTGAATACATGTAACTCCTGCCGCCGCGGCGGTTCCTGCGTAGTGAATTGCTTACAAATTGTTACCGCGCGTGGCCTGCGTCAAGCAATGGGGTATGGCATACTCCACGCATGAATAAAGAACGGCAAAAGCAGCCCGCGCCAGAGGACGACCAAGCGTCCAGCCGGCATGATACTCCGACCGGTGATGACGACAAGCCGCAGCGGCCGCGCGAGATCGGTGGTCGCAAGGGGCTGGATCCTACCCGCTTCGGCGACTGGGAGAAGGCAGGCCGTTGCATTGATTTTTGACGTCGCTCGTCGAGCAATCGCATCCACCACAAGGAAACTGCCTGGCCATGACTAGTTCCGGGCGGCCGCTGTCGCCGCATCTGTCCATTTATCGCTGGCCCATTACGATGACCCTGTCGATTCTGCATCGGGTCAGCGGCATCGTGTTGTCGGTCGGCCTGATTGCTTTCGCCTGGTGGCTGCTGGCCACCTCAACGGGTGCAGCCGAGTACCGGCAGTTCGCCGATTTCGCCTCCTCGTTGCCCGGCCAGCTCATGCTGATCGGCTGGACTGCGGCGTTTTTCTATCATCTCGCCAATGGTATCCGCCACCTGGTCTGGGACTTCGGTTACGGCTTCGAGATCAGTACCGCAAATGCCTCCGCCTGGTTCGTGCTGGTGCTGACGGTTTTGTTAACGGCCGGCTTCTGGGTGCTCCTGTGAGTTTGCGTTCGCCGCTGGGCAAAGTGCTGGGTTCAGGCTCGGCAAAAGAGGGCACCGAGCATTTCTGGGTACAGCGGGTTTCAGCTGTTGCACTCGCGCTGCTCGGCTGCTGGTTCCTCGTATCACTGTTGCAGCTCGATGCGCTGTCGTACGCCAGCGTACTGAGCTGGATCGCGGCGCCGCTAAACAGCATCCTGCTGGCGTTACTCGCCGCCACGCTGGCGTGGCATTCGAGCCTCGGTATCCAGGTGATCATCGAGGACTATGTGCACGGAGCTTTTGTCAAGGTGGTTTCATTGATCATGTCGAAGTTTGCTCACATGCTGGCCGCCGCGGTCGCGATTTTCGCCGTTCTCAAGATTTCATTTGGCGGTGGCGCATGAGCGACTACGAATTTATCGATCACAGCTACGACGTTGTCGTCGTAGGTGCCGGTGGCGCTGGCCTGCGAGCGACTTTTGGCCTCGCGCAGTCCGGTTTCAAGACCGCCTGTGTCACCAAGGTTTTTCCGACCCGCAGCCATACCGTCGCGGCGCAGGGCGGCATCAGCGCCGCGCTCGGCAACATGGGCGAGGACGACTGGCGCTGGCACATGTACGACACGATCAAAGGCTCCGACTGGCTCGGCGACCAGGATGCGATCGAATACATGTGCAAGGAAGCGCCGGATGCCGTGATCGAACTTGAGCATTACGGCGTGCCATTTTCGCGCACCGAAGACGGCAAGATCTATCAGCGGCCGTTCGGCGGCATGACGACCCACTACGGCGACGGCACGGCGCAGCGCACCTGCGCGGCGGCGGACCGCACCGGGCATGCGATGCTGCATACGCTGTATCAGCAATCGCTGAAACACGAAGCAGAATTTTTTATCGAATACTTTGCTATCGATCTGATCATGGAAGACGGTGCCTGCCGCGGCGTCGTTGCGCTGGATCTCGCGACGGGCAAGCTGCACCGCTTCAGGGGTCACCAGGTCATACTCGCGACCGGCGGCTACGGGCGCGCGTACTTTTCCTGCACCTCGGCGCACACCTGCACCGGCGATGGCAGTGCCATGGTGCTGCGTGCCGGCTTGCCGCTGCAGGACATGGAGTTTGTACAGTTTCATCCGACCGGTATTTACGGCGCGGGTTGCCTGATTACCGAAGGCGTGCGCGGCGAGGGCGGCTACCTGACGAACTCCGACAACGAACGATTCATGGAACGCTACGCGCCAAACGCGAAAGATCTGGCGTCTCGCGACGTGGTCAGTCGCTCAATGACAATCGAGATTCGTGAAGGTCGCGGCGTCGGCAAGGACAAGGATCATATCCATCTGCACCTTGAGCACCTCGGGCCCGAGGTGATCGAAGAACGCTTGCCCGGTATCGCGGAAACCGCGCGCATCTTTGCCGGCGTTGACGTGACCAAAGAGCCGATACCGGTATTGCCAACCGTGCACTACAACATGGGCGGCATACCCACGAATTACAAAGGCGAAGTGGTAACGCGCCGCGGCGACGATTATGAGGCGGTGGTACCCGGCCTGATGGCAGTGGGCGAGGCAGCGTGTGTGTCCGTGCACGGTGCGAACCGGCTGGGCTCGAATTCGCTGCTTGACCTCGTGGTTTTCGGGCGGGCCGCGGCCAAGCATTGCACCGACACCATGACGCCGGATGCGCGCCACAGGCAGCTGTCCAAAGAGGCAGGCCAGAACAGCGTGGCCCGTATCGATAAGCTGAGAAATGCGCAGGGTACGCGGCCGACCGCGGACATACGCCTCGAGATGCAAAAGGTCATGCAGAATCACGCGGCGGTTTTCCGCACCACGGAGACGCTCGCCGCCGGCGTGAAGCTGATGCATGAAACGTTTGCGACGTTCGCCGATGTCGATGTCAAGGATCGCTCGCTGATCTGGAATACTGATCTGATCGAGACTATGGAACTGGAAAACCTGCTGGCAAACGCGATGGCGACAATTGAGTCGGCAGCGAATCGGCAGGAAAGTCGCGGCGCGCACGCGCATGAAGATTTCCCGGATCGTGACGATAAGAACTGGATGAAGCACACGCTGGCCTGGGTCAATACCGAGGGCAGGGTGAGCATTGATTACCGACCGGTGCACCAGCAAACATTGACCGATGAAGTGGAAGCCGTGCCGCCGAAGGCACGCGTTTACTAGGCACAGCGACGATTTAAGGACGAGGAGCACGACGTGGCGGAATTCCGACTACCGGCCAACTCAAGGATCAGGAAAGGGCGTCATTTTCCTGCAGAGGGTGGCGCAAAAAACCTGCAGCGATTCGTTGTTTATCGCTATGACCCGGACAGCGGCGACAATCCCTGTATGGACACCTATGAAGTCGATATGGACAGCTGCGGTCCGATGGTGCTCGATGCACTGATCAAGATTAAGAATGAAATCGATTCGACGCTGACCTTTCGACGCTCCTGTCGCGAGGGCATTTGCGGCTCCTGCGCCATGAATATTGATGGCAGCAATACGCTGGCCTGCACGATGCCCATCAGCAACGTGCGCGGCGACATCAAGATTTATCCACTGCCGCACATGCCGGTGGTCAAAGATCTGGTACCTGACCTGACCAATTTTTATGCGCAATACGCGTCCGTCAAGCCCTGGCTGCAGACGCGCACGCCGGCGCCGCCCGACAGCGAGCGCTTGCAGAGCAAGGAAGACCAGGAAAAAATTGACGAACCTTCCGCCTGCATCCTGTGCGCCTGCTGCTCGACCAGCTGCCCCAGCTACTGGTGGAACAGCGATCGCTACCTTGGCCCCGCCGCGCTGCTGGCCGCCTATCGCTGGCTGGTCGACAGCCGCGATGAGGCCACGGGTGAGCGCCTCGATGATCTTGAGGATCCGTTCCGACTGTATCGTTGTCACACGATCATGAACTGCACCCAGGCATGTCCGAAAGGCCTGAATCCGGCACGCGCGATCGCCGAAACGAAAAAGATGCTGGTGGAGCGGCGTCACTGAGCACGCCCGGTGCCTGAGATCAGCAAAGCTCGCCTGCGCTGGCAGTGCCGGCGCGGCATGCGGGAGCTCGACGTGCTGCTGAGCACCTGGCTGGAGCAGCACTTCGACCGGGTTGACGATGAGCAAAAGGCGGCGTTTCAGGCACTTCTGGAACTGCCGGATCCGGACCTCGCGGCCTACCTTGTGCGGGGTGTGCCCATCGATATCCCCGGCCTGCAACACCTCGTCGGACAAATTCGCAGTAACGCTGGACCTTGACCGGCGGCTGCAGCGGCGGCTGCTGCTGGTTCCGGCCGCCGCGCTCGCGTGCGGCTTCAGTATCATTATTCACTTGCCGATCGCGCCCGTCTGGCGCCTTCTTGCCGCGCTGGCCTGGTGCGTTTTGCAGGGTCTCGAGCTGTATCGATTCGCGTGCGATATCGCGCGATTCGATCGTCTGCGGCTCTCCGCGCATGACGCCAGCGCTCGCCTGCAATGCGGGCAGTGGCTGGATCTCGACCTGCAGCCCGGCAGTTTCGTCAGCCGGCGATTCCTGTGGCTGCGGTTGCGGGCTGCTGATGGCCGACGCCTGGCGACCTTGCTGTGCGCAAGCAGGGTCGATGCGACCGCCTGGCGCCGGCTGCAGCTGCTGCTCGGCATGCGCGGGTAGAGCGGCCGTGCTTTGGCCGCTGCGAGGCAATACTGCTACCATGCGCCGCGTGCACGGCCGGCCACAGGTCGTGCGTGCGACCGTCGTCACAGAACCGACCAAAACCCATGAAAAAGCAGGCAGCAGGCGAACTTTCAATTACCGTGTCGGTCTACCCCGACAACGACGGAGCGCCCCGCGCCAACGGTGGAGTCAGCCTGCATGACTGAAACGCCGGACGCGCAACTCGTCAAGCGAGTTCAACAGGGTGATAAAGGCGCTTTTGACCTGCTGGTGCTGAAGTACCAGCACAAGATCGTCAACCTGGTAATGCGATATGTGCGGGACCCGGATCAGGCGCTGGATATTACGCAGGATGCCTTTCTCAAGGCCTACCGCGCGTTGCCACGATTTCGCGGCGATAGCGCGTTTTATACCTGGCTGTACCGGATAGCAGTGAATACGGCAAAGAACTACCTGGCAGCGCAGCGGCGGCGCCCGAAGGACGTGGAACTCGATTTCCAGGACCCCGAGCAGTACGACCTGCATGCGAAATTGAAGGAAACGGACACTCCGGAAGGAGTGGTCTTAAGTCGGGAACTCAACGAAACCGTGCAGCGGGCGATTGCCGCATTGCCGGAGGACCTGCGCACGGCCATTGTGCTGCGCGAGATCGACGGCATGAGTTACGAGGAAATCGCGCAGACGATGGAATGCCCGGTAGGTACGGTGCGCTCGCGAATCTTTCGCGCACGCGACGCGATCGGCAAGAAAATAGCGAATCTGATTGAGTGACGGGCGTTTGCCCGACGAGTATTGGCAAGCAGGGTTACGGCCCGAATGGTGAGACATGAACGACGAACTGAAAATCCAGGTATCGGCCTTCATTGACGGCGAACTGCCGGCGGCGGAAGCGGAATTATTGACGCGCCGGCTCGGCCGGGATCCAGAGCTGCGGCAGCAGGCTGCCGAGTATCTGCGGATTGGCCGCTTGCTGCGCGGCGAGCGCAGCGTGCCGGGCAGTGCAGGCCTTGCCGGGCGAATCGCGGCAGCGCTGGATGGCGAGCAGCCGCTGGCCGAGGATGCCGCCTCAATTGCCGTGCGCAGCAACTGGCTGCGACCGGCCGCCGGCGTCGCGGTAGCCGCGTCGGTGGCCCTGCTGGCCCTGGCCGGAATACGGCAGGTCGATATCGGTTCACCTGACAATATTGCGGCACCCGGCGCGGCGCAGCTGGCCAACAGTGCGGCAGGCGCCTACACGCAGCCGCTGGCTATCGATGTCATGGCAGACCGCCCGGGCGAGATGCTGATGCAGTATTACCTGAGCCATGGCGAAACCTCCGGCGAACTTGGCGCGAACGGCATCCTGTCGCGTCTCGTGACGCTCGAGTTGCGCGGTGGTGAACTGGTTGAGGTTGCGCCTGCCGATGAGGCAGAGCTTGAGAGTCCGGCCGCCGAAGACGACAATACGTCCACCGACAGCGCGCAGGACCAATAAACAACAATGATGCCGCAAGCCATTCGCAGCACTTCGCACCGGGGCCGGCCCGCCGCTCTGACACTATTGACCTCGGTTGTGCTGCTGGGCGGTTTGCAGGCTGCCGATGCCCGCGACCGCCTCACGCCCAATGACTGGCTTGACCGCATGTCCGGCGTCGTTAGTACGATCGATTACGAAGGCACGGTCATGCGCCGCAAGAACGGACGTGCCGAGGCCCTCAAGGTCATGCATCGGGTCGTCGACGGAGTGGTCAACGAGAAGGTCGTTACGCAGGAAGGCGACGGCCTCGAAATCATTCGCAAAGGCAACGAAGTGCACTGCATCCTGCCGGAAAAGAAATCCGTGCTGATCGAGCAGTGGAACGATCGCAGTACCCTGTTTTCCACCTTGCCCAGCAGCGAGTTGCGCTTTGGCAGCGAATACGATCTGTCGATCGTTCGCGAAGAGCGGGTTGCCGGTCGCGCCGCGGTCTTGCTGGCTATTCGGCCCCACGATGCCTATCGATTCGGTCATCGCCTGTGGCTCGACCTGGATACCGCGTTTCCACTCCGCACCGAACTCGTCGACGGTGACGGCACGGTACTGGAGCAGTTGAAGTTCGCGGACATAAAGTTTAATTCGGATATTTCTGATGCGGCATTGCGCCCATCGTTCGATCTCGCGAACTTCACCTGGTACTCGGAACCTGCGCGGACTGATTCAGCGGATGTCGATAGTGCGTGGCATTGTGAAGACCTGCCCGGCGGGTTCCAGCTGGTCTCCACGCGTATCGAGGAAATGCCGGGCATTGCAGCCCCGGTTACGCACATCGTCTATAGCGACGGGCTGGCGACCGTGTCGGTATTCGTCACCGCGCAACAGGACCGCGATATCGCGGAGCACCACCGGGTTGGCGCTGCAAACTCCTACAGCACGCTGGTGGACGAGCACCAGGTCACGGCGGTCGGCGAAGTGCCCGCCGTTACGGTGCAGCGCATCGCAAGAGCAATGCGGCAACGCTAGACGGCAGCCACGCCGTTCGCGATCCGCGCCGGCCTACCGAGGTCCCGCCTGATGGACGCACCAACCGCCTACATCGTTTCCGTTGACGGGCCGACCGCATTATTGCGGGTTGACGCGGCACCTGCCTGCGCGCGCTGTGCGGCCGGCAAGGGCTGCGGCGCCGGCTTGCTCACTGGTCAGCAGGCCCCGCGCGAGCTGCGGTTGCCGCTGCCTGCAGACGGCCGCTTTGCCAATGGTGATCGTGTGTTGCTCGAGATGCAGCCGGCAGGCCTGTTGCAGGCCAGCGTTTATGCCTACGGCCTGCCGCTAATGGCGCTGACCCTCGTGCCCCTGCTGGCCAATGCGCTGTGGGGGCCGCTTGGCGACGGGCTGCTCGCAGGGCTGGCCCTTGTCGCCGTCGCCGTCGCGGTTGCGGCTGGCCGCCGGTTGCTGCGCCGCGAGCCCTGCCTGCAGCGCATGACGCCGACCATCGCCGGGCCTGCGCCGACGGGTGATGCTTGACCGGGCAGGCCAGCGGCATGCCCGTCATCGTCGTGTACAGCCGAGCCGGCTGCCACCTGTGCGAAGTGCTGGTCGACGAGTTATTGCCCATGCTTCGTGGCCAGGCCGAGCTTGAGATCCGCGACGTGGACAGCCGCCAGGACTGGCGCGACCGCTTTGGCAACGAGATTCCGGTCGTCGAGCTAAACGGTGAGCGGCTCTGTCATTACACGCTGGACCGACCCGCGGTGCTCAGCGCCCTCGCGGCGGCCTAAGCCGGCCAACCCCTGATTTCCCAAACGTATATACTTCGCGGCTGGCATTTTGCCGCTCACTCACCCGCAGCCTGAAACCCTTAATGAAGCAGATCCGTAATTTCTCGATCATCGCGCACATAGATCACGGAAAATCCACGCTGGCCGACCGCTTTATCCAGATCTGCGGCGGGCTGCAGGATCGGGAGATGCTGGAGCAGGTGCTGGACTCGATGGATATCGAACGCGAGCGCGGGATCACGATCAAGGCGCAAAGCGTTTCGCTGAAGTACCTGGCGAAAGACGGCCAGACCTATCAGCTCAATTTCATTGACACACCGGGCCACGTCGATTTTTCCTACGAAGTTTCCCGGTCCCTGGCGGCCTGCGAGGGCGCGCTGCTGGTCGTGGACGCCGCCCAGGGCGTCGAGGCGCAGAGCGTCGCAAACTGCGTGACCGCGATCGACATGGGCCTCGAAGTGCTGCCGGTCCTCAACAAGGTTGACCTGCCGGCCGCGGAAGCCGATCGCGTGATTCACGAAATCGAAGACATTATCGGCATCGACGCGCAGCGCGCGCTGCGGGTCAGCGCCAAAACCGGGCTCGGTGTGCCGGACCTGCTCGAACAGATCGTCGCGACCATTCCACCGCCGAGCGGTGACGAAGACGGACCGCTGCAAGCCCTCATCATCGATTCCTGGTTCGACAATTACGTCGGCGTCGTGTCGCTCGTCAGGGTCATGAATGGCAGCCTGAAGAAGGGCGCAAAATTCACCGTGATGTCGACCGGTCGCAATTACAACGCCGACCGGATTGGCTGCTACACGCCAAAAATGACCGACAAAAACGAACTCACGACCGGTGAGGTGGGTTTCGTCATTTCCGGCATCAAGGACATCTTCGGTGCGCCGGTCGGCGACACGCTGACGCTCGCCGCGGCACCGTGTGCGGAGCCGCTGCCGGGATTCAAGCAGGTACAGCCGCGCGTGTTTGCGGGTTTATTCCCGGTCAGTTCCGACGACTACGAGGGCTTCCGCGAGGCCCTGCAGAAGCTGCGGCTAAACGATGCTGCGCTGCATTTCGAGCCGGAGACGTCGGCGGCCCTTGGCTTCGGTTTTCGCTGCGGCTTCCTCGGCATGCTGCACATGGAAATCGTGCAGGAACGGCTGGAGCGTGAATACGACCTGGACCTCATCACCACCGCGCCCACCGTAATTTTCGAGATCGAGCAGACCGATGGCACAACCATCTACGTGGATAATCCGTCGAAACTGCCGCCGTCGAACGAGATTGCCGAGCTTCGCGAGCCGATCATCCGCGCCAACATCCTGCTGCCCGAAAAACACATTGGTCCGGTCATCAAGCTGTGTATCGAAAAGCGCGGTGTGCAGACCCAGATGCGTTACCTGGGAAGCCAGGTGCAGCTCGTGTACGAGATACCCCTTGCCGAAGTCGTGCTCGATTTTTTCGATCGCCTGAAATCGGTCAGTCGCGGCTTTGCTTCATTTGACTACGAGTTCCTGCGTTTCGACGCTGCTTCGCTGGTGCGGCTTGACGTGCTGATCAATCGGGAGCGGGTCGATGCGCTGTCGATCATCGTGCATCGGGAGAATGCGCAACATAGAGGCCGCGAGCTGGTCGAAAAGATGCGGGAGCTAATTCCGCGGCAGATGTTCGATGTGGCGATTCAGTCGGCGATCGGGTCGCAGATCATCGCCCGCAGCACGGTCAAGGCGCTGCGCAAGAACGTCACGGCAAAATGCTACGGCGGTGACGTCAGCCGTAAACGCAAGCTGCTGGAAAAGCAAAAAGCGGGCAAACGCCGCATGAAGCAAATCGGTTCCGTGGAGATTCCGCAGGAAGCATTCCTGGCGGTACTCCGAGTAGACAAGTGATTGGCACAAGGAAGATTTTGTTTTGAATATTAACCTGGCCCTGATATTGACCGCGTTGACCGCCCTGTCCGGCGTGATCGTCGCGCTGAATAAGTTTCTTTGGCAGAAACGCGACGAACCGGCAAGCTCCGCGCGCAACACCGTCGTCGAGTATGCGCAGTCGTTTTTCCCGGTGCTGCTGGCGGTGCTGGTTATTCGTTCGTTTATTTTCGAGCCATTCCGCATCCCCTCAGGCTCGATGATGCCCACGCTGTTGCAGGGCGACTATATTTTCGTCACGAAGTACTCCTACGGTTTGCGCTTGCCCGTCATCGAGGAAAAGTTTTTCGAAACCGGTGCGCCGGAGCGTGGTGACGTCGCGGTATTTCGCTTGCCGTCAGATCCTTCGGTCAACTACATCAAGCGGGTGGTCGGTTTGCCTGGCGACACGATCGAGTACCGGGATCACCAGCTCACGATCAACGGTGAGACGATCCCGCTGGAAGAGGGCACGGCACCGAGCCAGTTTAGGGAGATGCTCGGCGAGCGCGGCCACGATATCCTGATCAGCAATCCGGGTAGCCGCGCGAGCGAGGGCAGGTATATCGTGCCTGAAGGTCATTACTTCATGATGGGTGACAATCGCGATAACAGCCGCGACAGTCGCTATATCAACGCCATTCCCGAGACCCACCTCGTTGGCGAAGCCGTGCGCATCTGGATGCACATTGACGGTTTCAGCTGGCCGCGCTGGGAGCGGATTGGCAACAAAATTCAATAATGTGGTGTAAATCACTGAAATGACCGCTAAAATCCCCGTTAATTCAGGCATCTATGGGTCGCCCTGGCGATTCCAGTGTTCACCGGAGGCGCTCACGTGAAACCGCGATTCTTGAGAATGACCACGACTGGCAACCTGCCGCGCATGCGCGGTATGACCACGGTGGGCATGATCATCCTGGTCATCTTTGTCGGCATGTTCGCTTATGCAGGGTTGCAGCTGACGCCCATTTACCTCAATTACATGAAGATCGCGGGCGTCGTCGACGGTATCAAGGAAGAGTTTGACGGGCAGAGTCCGACCGTTGGCAATATGCGGCGCTCCATCGACCGGCGTTTCAGTATCGAGAACGTCTCGGTGATTACCTCCAA
The DNA here is from genome assembly GCA_963800915.1 of uncultured Gammaproteobacteria bacterium. GTDB lineage: Bacteria > Pseudomonadota > Gammaproteobacteria > Steroidobacterales > Woeseiaceae > Woeseia. The sequence goes on along the minus strand of CAWDCR010000004.1, from coordinate 109,010 downwards.
GGACATCAAGATTACGCCGGAGCAGGGCGGGTTCCTGGTGGATGCGTCCTACGATCACACGACCCATTACCTTGGCAATGTGTCGTTTAGCGTGCACTTCGACAAAAAGGCGGTTGTCCGCCGCTGAGCGTTCACGGCGCTGCTACGACTCCCGTAGCGGTGCCGGGTGCTGTCTGGCAGGATAGGCGCAACTGTTTCGCTGATTCCACAAGGGCAATACGTGAGCGAGGACCAAGCTGCCAGCTGGCTGCACAAGACCCTGTCGTACCAGTTTGCGGACGAGCGCCTGTTGGCCGATGCGCTGAGTCACCGCAGTGCGAGCGGCGCGAGCAATGAGCGACTGGAATTCCTCGGTGATGCAATCCTCGATTTCGTAATATCCGACGCCGTGTATCAACGGCGCCCCGCCGCGAATGAGGGTGACTTGAGTCGCCTTCGTGCATCGCTTGTCAATGACGTGGCGCTCGGCGAGCTCGCCGCGGCGCTCGGTATCGGTGAGCATATCCGGCTGGGCAGCGGCGAAAAAAAAACCGGCGGCCACCGCCGCTCGTCGATTCTGGCCGACGCCCTCGAAGCGCTGTTCGGTGCCGTGTACCTGGACCGTGGTTATGCGGCCGTCAGCGCGCTGATCCTGTCCGTCTACGAAGAACGGCTGGCAGCGCTGCCGGACGCCGAGGACCTGAAAGATCCCAAAACCCGCCTGCAGGAAAAGCTGCAGGCGCACGGCCACGAGCTGCCTGAATACGAAGTCACGCGGATCGCCGGCAAACCGCATCGCCGCCAGTTCACGGTCATTTGCCGGATCGCAGCCTTAAGCCTTGAACGCGAAGGCGTCGGCACGTCGCGGCGCGGCGCGGAACAACAGGCTGCTGAGACCATGCTGAGCGGCCTTGAGTCGCAGCTGCGGCAGGGACAGTCAGCGTGACGGTGAGCGCGCATCGCTGTGGTTTCGTTGCGGTGGTTGGCCGGCCGAACGTCGGCAAGTCGACGTTAATTAATGCGATCCTGCGCCGCAAGATCAGCATTGTCAGTCCGAAGCCGCAAACGACACGACACCGGATCCTGGCGATACTGAATACGCCGGCGGCGCAAATAGTGTTCGTTGATACGCCGGGTTTGCACAGCGACGCCGCCAAGGCGATGAACCGCATGATGAATCGCACCGCGGTCAATGCCCTGCACGATGCCGACGTAATCGTCATGGTGTGCGAAGCCGAACGATTTACTGCCGAAGATGAGACGGTGCTGGCGCGTATCAAGGACAGCAACAAGCCGGTCATCGCGTTGCTCAATAAAATCGATCTCGTCACGCCGAAAGACAAACTGCTTGGCGCGCTGGCGGCGATGAACGCACGCCATGACTTCGCGGCAATCATCCCGCTGTCCGCGAAGACCCGCGACAATCTCGATGCGCTGCTGGCAAGCTTGCCGCAGTACATTCCTGAATCGCCGCCGCTGTTTCCGGCGGAGATGATCAGCGATCGCAACGATTCGTTTCGCGCCGCCGAGCTGATTCGCGAAAAACTGACGTTCGAGTTGCGGCAGGAATTGCCTTACGGCCTTACCGTGCAGATCGAACGCTTTGAACAAGAGGCTGAAGGGATCAGTCTTCACGCCGTCATCTGGGTCGAGCGTGACAGCCAGAAGGGCATTGTTGTCGGCAAGGGTGGCAGCCTGCTGAAGAAGATCGGGCGCCAGGCGCGGCTGGAAATGAAGCGCGACTACGGAGTGCCGGTCCACCTCGAAATGTGGGTCAAGGTACGCGACAACTGGGCAGACAACGACCAGGACCTGGCGAAGCTCGGCTACGACCTGCCGTGATGGCAGCGAGCTGCGAATGACCAATCGCGTACAGCAGGAACCTGCCTGGTTGCTGCACCACCGTCCGTTCCGCGACACCAGCCGGATTCTCGACATACTCAGCCGCGATCACGGCCGCCTGTCGCTGGTGGCACGTGGCGCACGGTCTGCAAAGTCGCGGCTTGGCGGCCTGCTGCGACCGTTCATGCCGTTGTCACTGTCGTGGGTCTCGCGCAGCGATCTGGGCACGCTGACGGGTGCTGAAATGGATGGCGCGCCGCTATCACTGAACGGTGACGCCTTGCTATCGGGCTATTACGCGAACGAGCTGCTGCTCAAGCTGCTGCATCGCTTTGACCCGCAGCCGGAAATCTTCGCTTTGTACGCGCGTACGATCGAGCGCCTGGCCGGAACGACACAACCCGCACCGCTGTTGCGGCAGTTTGAGGTCGAACTGCTCGGCTTGCTGGGCTATGCGCTGAACCTCGAGCACGATGTGGCGGATCACCGCGAGCTGCGAGACGAGCTGTACTACGAGTACCGGGCCGCGCTCGGCGCGATGCCGGTCGATCGCTCCGACGGTGTGATGATATTCTCCGGACGCGAGTTGCTCGCAATCCGTGGCGGGCGTTTTGCCGAGCCGGCCACCCTGCGCGCGGCATCGCGTCTGCTGCGCGGCGTCATCGCGTACCATCTTGACGGCAAGGAGTTGCTGAGTCGCAAGGTGTTGCAGGAGTTGCGCAAGCGTCCGCCGCCTTTACCGGCCATTCATGACGAACTCGCCGGCGATACGGCGGCTTACCAGGAACGAGAGTTTGACTAGTATTTTGCCAATCAAGCTGGGTGTGAATGTCGATCACGTGGCGACCCTGCGGCAGGCCCGCGGCACCGATTATCCGTCGCCTGTGGACGCGGCTTTGATCGCGGAAGCGGCGGGCGCAGACAGCATCACCATGCACCTGCGCGAGGATCGTCGTCATATCCAGGATGCCGATCTGCCCGCGTTGCTCGGTCGCATGCGCACGCATCTGAATTTCGAGATGGCGGTGACCGACGAAATGCTGGCGCTGGCCTGTGAACTGAAGCCAGGCGACGTCTGCCTCGTCCCGGAAAAACGTGCGGAGCTAACCACCGAGGGCGGGCTGGACGTGGTTAGCCAGCCGGATCGTATCCGCGCCGCCTGCGCGCAGCTTGCGGCTGCCGGCATGCGCGTCTCGTTATTCATTGATCCGGATAACGCGCAGCTTGCGGCCGCCGTTGCCGCAGGTGCCCCGGTCGTCGAACTGCACACCGGTAGCTACGCGGAAGAGCACGGTGTCGCGCAGCAACGCGAGCTCGCGCGGGTTGTCGACGCGGCGACGTTTGGCGCCCAACTGGGCCTTACGGTGCACGCAGGTCATGGCCTGCATTACGACAACGTCGCCGCGATTGCGCGTGTGCCACAGATTGTCGAACTGAATATTGGCCACGCGATCGTTGCTCGCGCCGTTTTCGACGGCATGGCGGCGGCCGTCGCGGAAATGAAACGCGTCATGCTGGCTGCGCGCGCCGCAGCCGGGGGCGGCGTGTGATTTTCGGCGTAGGCACGGACCTTGTGCAGTTATCCCGGATCGCGGCAACCTACGAGCGCTTTGGCGATCATTTCGTCGAGCGCCTGCTGATGGATGAAGAGCGTGCGCTGTTCGCCCGAAGCAAACAAAAGAATCGCTTTCTCGCGATGCGTTTTGCCGGCAAGGAGGCCACCGTCAAGGCAATGGGTACCGGCTTCGCCCACGGTGTGTGGATACGCGATGTTGGCATACTCAACGACCGGCGTGGCCGCCCTGTGATTATCTGGTCAGAGCGCGGCCGCAAAGTCTGTGACGAACTCGGCATTGGCGAAGGGCACGTCAGCCTGACCGACGATGCCGGCCTTATCATGGCGTTCGCTGTCGTAATGAACGCCTCCACGCAGTAAACAGAGGCCCACAATGCATTGTTTCGCTTTTGATATTGAGACGGTACCCGACGTTGAGTTTGGCCGTCGTATGTTCGACCTCGACGGCTTGTCGGACGCCGACGCGGGTACCGCGATGCGCTTCATGCAGCAGCAGAAAACCGGCAGCGATTTTCTGCCCTTGCATCAGCATCGTGTCGTCGCGATTTCGGTTGCCCTGCGCACTGCGGATACGTTCCGCATCTGGTCTTTAGGGGATCCCGATGCTGACGAGGCGGAGATCGTGCAGCGCTTTTATGACGGCATCGAGCGCTACTCGCCGGAGCTTGTTACCTGGAACGGCGCCGGCTTCGATCTGCCGGTGCTGCATTACCGCGCCATGCGGCACGGCATCCAGGCGCCGCGCTACTGGGAAACCGGCGAGCGCGAGCGCGATTTTCGCTACAACAATTACCTGAGCCGCTTCCATTGGCGACATATTGACCTGATGGACGTGCTCGCGGGGTTTCAGCCGCGCGGTCGTGCCAGCCTCGATCAGATCGCCGTAATGCTGGGCTTTCCCGGGAAACTCGGCATGAGTGGCGACAAGGTCTGGGATGTCTGGCTGAAAGGCGGCATTAACGACATCCGCAATTACTGCGAAACCGACGTGCTGAATACCTACCTCGTTTACCTGCAGTTCGAGTTCATGCGCGGCAACCTTGATGCGACGGCGCTTGAACGCGAATTTTCACTGGTACGTGAGACGCTGCAAACGATGGATCAGGCGCACCTGTCAGAATTTGCTGCCGCCTGGAAACAGGGCTAGGCGGCGCCGCAATGGCCAGGAAAAAAAGCGGTCCGGAGACGGCCGGGATCAGTGCCATTACTCACGACGGGCGGGGCATCGCGACGATCGATGGCAAGAAGGTTTTTGTTGCCGGCGCGCTCGCGGGCGAGACGGTACGTCTGCAGCGCCGCAAGCGCCGTCGTAACTACGACGAGGCCGAACTGCTCGAGGTCCTCGAGCCCTCTGCGGAGCGAGTAACGCCGCGCTGCGCGGTGTTCGGCACCTGCGGCGGTTGTTCATTGCAGCACCAGGCGCAGGAGACGCAACGGCGCATCAAGTTCGATGCGCTGAAGGATGCCTTGCAGCGCATTGGTGGCCTTACCCCTGCAAGCCTGGTTCGAGCCGCTGTTCGACGACGGCCCCGATGGCGGCTGGAATTATCGCCGCCGCGCGCGGCTCGCGGTCAAGGACGTGGCGGCGAAAGGGCGCGTGCTGGTTGGCTTCCGCGAGCGACATGCGCCGTACGTCGCCAACATGCAGCGCTGCGAAACACTGAGCAAGCCGGTCGACGGCATGCTGGTCGCACTGAGTGAATTGATCGGCTCGTTATCGATCCGTGCGCGTTTGCCGCAGATCGAGGTCGCAGTCGGCGATGCGCAGACCCGGCTGGTGTTGCGGGTACTCGATGCGCCGTCCGCAACCGATCGCGAGCGGCTCGCGACGTTTGCGCGGCAGGAGCAGGTTACGATCGCTTTGCAGACCGCCGGCCCGGACTCCGTGCAGGACCTGTACCCGGAGGTCCCCGAGCCGCTGTATTACCGCTTGCCGGAGTTTGACGTGACGCTGCAGTTCGAGGCGACCGATTTCGTGCAGGTCAATGCCGAAATCAATCGGCGCATGGTCAGTCGCGCCATCGAGCTGCTCGCGCCCGCGCCGGACGATCGGGTCCTCGATCTGTTCTGCGGTATCGGTAATTTTTCGCTGCCGCTCGCGCGCTGCGCCGGCGAAGTACTCGGCATCGAAGGGGAGCAGCGGCAGGTCGCGCGGGCCGCCGCCAACGCGACGCTGAACGGCATTGAAAACGCACGTTTCCGGACCGCCGACCTCGCGGCGATCAGCGGTCGCGAAGACTGGTTGCAGCAGCCGTGGCAGCGGGTCCTGCTGGACCCGGCGCGGAGCGGTGCGCTGGAAGTGGTGCAGGCCATTGCGCGGATAGCACCACAGCGAATTGTCTACGTGTCCTGCCATCCGGCGACCCTGGCACGCGACGCGGCGGAGTTGCAGCGGCAGGGCTACGCGATCTCGGGTGCCGGCATCATCGACATGTTCCCGCATACCGCGCACGTCGAGTCGATCGCAGTTTTCGATAAAATATGAGCTAAAACAGCTAAATACTGGCTATAATTCGATGCGTTCTAAGGTAATGACACGCCACAGGCAAGCCATTTGAAGGGGATCGACATGGCACTCGGCCCGGTGATGCTGGATGTAGACGGATTAGCGCTGACGCCTGCCGACAGGGAGCTGTTACGGCAGCCTGCGGTGGGCGGCGTCATCCTGTTCAGCCGCAACTACGAATCCCCGTCTCAACTGAACGACCTGGTGAGCGAAATTCGCGCGCTGCGGCGTCCGCCGCTGCTGATCGCGGCTGACTACGAAGGCGGGCGCGTCCAGCGCTTCCGCGACGGCTTCACGCCGATTCCGCCGATGCGCAGCCTGGGCCGCCACTACGACAGCGATCCCGCCGCCGCCATCGCGATGGCCAAGACCTGCGGCTGGCTGATCGGCGCCGAGCTGCGCGCGATGGGTATCGACCTGTCCTTTGCGCCCTGCGTGGATCTCGACTGGGGCGTCAGCGATGTGATTGGCGATCGCAGCTTCCACCGCAAGCCGCGCGCGGTGTCCGAACTTTCACTGTCACTGGTGCGCGGCATGCGCGAGGCCGGCATGTCGGCGGTCGCGAAACACTTCCCGGGCCACGGCGCGGTGGTGGCCGATTCTCACGAAAAGCTGCCCGTCGACCGGCGACCTTACAGCGTTGTGCTCGACGACATGCAGCCTTACGAAAAGCTTGTGCAGAACCGCATTCTGGCCGGCGTCATGCTGGCGCATATTGTCTATCCGGAAATGGACGCACAGCCGGCAGGATTTTCCGAGTTCTGGATCAGGGAGCAGCTCCGCAAGCAGATCGGGTTCGACGGTGCGGTGTTCTCCGATGATCTCGGTATGAAAGCGGCCGCCGATTACGGCACGATGACGCAGCGCGCGCGGCTCGCCCTGCAGGCCGGCTGCGACATGGTGCTGATCTGCAACGACCGGCCGGCGGCGCGCACCGCGGTCGCCAAACTTGCCGACTATTCGAATCCGCTGTCGCTCGTCAGGCTGGCACGCCTGCACGGCGTCGGTGCGCCGCTGCGCGAGACGCTGCAGGCCAGCAACGAATGGCAGGACGCGCAGCGCAGCCTGGCACACTGGCTGGATCGTCCCGAACTCACTTTGAACGCCTGATGGAAACCGTTGCTGATGTCCGCTAAGCAGGAGCAATACGCAATTATCGTTGGCAGCGGCTTCGCCTCGTTCGGCGACGGTTCTCCGGGCTTGTCCATATCCACCCGCTTCGGCAGTCCATCGTCGTCCGTGAAGCAGTTGCAGTATGACGATCACTCGGTTTATGTCCTGCTGCGGCATGGCGAGGATCACAGCATTGCGCCACACGCTATCAATTACCCTGCCAACCTTGCGGCGCTGAAGTTGCTCGGCGTTACGCACATCATCGCGATCAATACGGTGGGCGTTATTCGCGAGCAGGTGCGGCCAGGCCAGCTCGCCGTGCCGGACCAGCTGATCGACTACAGCTGGGGCCGGGTGCACAGCATTTACGACAAGCCCGCCGCCGGCGTCGACCATATCGACTTTACCGAGCCGTTCGCTCGGCCGCTGCGACTTGCGCTGCTGGCCGCGGCGCAGGCGGCGGAAGCGGAGTGCCACGATGGCGGCGTTTACGGCGTTACCCAGGGCCCGCGCCTGGAAACGGCGGCAGAGGTCGACCGCTTTGCTCGCGATGGCGTTGACTACCTCGGCATGACCCTGATGCCCGAGGCGGCACTGGCGCGCGAGCTGGGTATGTCGCTGGCACCGTTATGCCTGATCGTCAACTACGCGGCAGGCCGCGGCGAACGCGCGATTCACGACGATATTGAGGACAGCACGATGACCGCCAAGCTGCAGGCAATGCGCGTGCTGAAACGCTTTTTCGAACAACGCGTTTCCTGACCTCGTTACCCGGGACTTTCTGCCAGTCAAATGCCAACGATCAAACGCAATATTCTTGAACAACTCGTCTGCTGCAGCGGTGAGCCGATCCTGCTGACCCGCGTTGACCAGAGCGAATGGCCTATCGTACTGGCCAACCCGGCCTTCGAAGCGTTCGCCGATCGCAGCGACTTGCTCAACGTGCCGGTCGCCGACCTGGTCGAATCCCTGCACGGCCGTGACGCGGCGCGTGAGCTGAGCGAGACCATACGTTCAGGCCAGGCATCCACCATTCCGATTGACGCACGCGGCCGCAACTGGCTGCTGGTTCTCAAACCGATTCGCGACGACAACAAGGGTAGCGCCCGTTACTACGCCGCCTGCTGGCGTGACAGCGCCACGATGACCGGTGGCGGCGATGCCAGCGCAGCGCACCAGGCGCTGCTGCGCGCACGGCGACGGATTCGCGACCTGTCGCGCGACGACAGCCTCACCGGCCTGTTGAATGAAGCCGCGTTTCACGAGGTGCTTGCGCATGACTGGGCAGTTGCTGCGCGTGACCAGCGCCCGCTGGCCCTGATCGCCTTTCGCATCGATCATTTTGATGCCTACCTGAAAGTATTTGGCCGGCACGCGGCAGACTCCTGCCTGCGCCGTGTCGCGCAAACGATGAAGCGCTGTCTGCGCCGCGCCAGCGACGTGGCGACCCGTTTAATTGATGGCGAGGACGAGGTGCTCGTCGTGCTGTGCCAGGCAGACGATCAGCAGGCGCTGGACCGCTTCGCGCGTTCCATTGCGGGCCAGGTCCGCGATCTCGGCTTACATCATCCGCATTCGAAGAAAGAACGGTTCATCACGGTATCGACGCAGTCTGCAATCACCGCGGCAAGCGGCGATGTGGATGCCGCGAATTCATTTCTGAAGACCGTGCTGTCGCGCTGACCCTGGCGTGTATCGGGCGATACCGCGCGCGCGCCGGCTGGCACAGTTTGTTCGAGCCGCACGACCTTCGCCAGCAGGCCGAACTTCGGGTGGTCGTAATAGCGCAGGTCGCCGTTTTTCATGATGCGATCTTCGTTTATCCGGAGCCGTACCGATTGCGGCAGGCGATTGCTGGTGTCCATGCGTGAGCCGTCCGGCTGTTCGGTCATGGTCAGATCAACAACCAGGTGCAGAAAGCGGCTTAGATAAAGCTGCAGAGAGCCATCGAAATTTGCCGGTGCCGTGCCGAGACGCTGCAGGGGAATCTCGGGTGCGGCAGCTGCCTCAACCGCGAGCTGGCTCCAGCCTGTCCACAGCAGGGGTTCGTAGGCATCCAGGCGTTGCAGTTTGTCATAGACATCCCGCAGCGCCAGCTGGTCCCGCGGCGTGATCGCCAGCTCGATGTCGAAAGGTGGATCTTGCAGATCCTGCATTGCTTGTTCGGCTGTGCCGGAAGGCAGCCGTGTTTCCGGCCTGTCGCCGAACACCGGCACAGCGCCGTCCTGCAACTCGCCGTCGATTCCCGACAGCGGCGGCGGTTTGTCAGGCAGGAAGCGCTCGTTTCCGGAAGGCACGCCGGCACCATAGCGGAACAGGATGATTTCCACCGAGTAGCGCGGAACCTCGACCGGCATGGCCTCGTCCTGGGCTGCCACCGGCGGCGCGCTGAGGATTGCGGCGAACAGCGTCGTTGCCAGCACGAATGTTAATAGGCGTTGCCGCATGGTTCCTGTAACTCCCTTCATGTTTCCTGTCAGGCGCTCGCCGCGCGTACTGCGTCCGTCGCTGGCGCCAGCGTATCGAGCAGCTTGTCCACACTGCGAAAGCGCAGCTCGGTATCTTCCAGTGGCTGGCGAAACTGTAGCCTATCCGCACCCTGCATTCGATAGCCGCGATTTTTGCCCTGCACCAGTCGCACCAGCTGTAGCGGATCCACTTCGGACTGTTTGCCAAACTGCAGGTAACCGCCGGCCGGGCCGGCGTCGATCTTTTCGATGCCGAGCGCTGCCGCCTTGGCGCGCAGGCCCGCGATCCGCACCAGGTTCTTGGCCGGGTCCGGCAGCAAGCCGAAGCGGTCGATCAGCTCCACCTGCAGCTCGCGGAGCTCGGCTTCGTTGCGCATGCTGCTGATGCGTTTGTAGAGAATCAGTCGCAGATGTACATCAGGCACGTAGTCATCCGGCAGCAGGGCGGGAACGTGCAGATTCACCTCGACGCCGGCATTCAGCGGGGTATCGAGATCCGCCTCTTTTCCAGCGCGCAGAGCATCGACCGCTCGTGTCAGCAATTCGGTGTAAAGCGAAAAGCCGATTTCCTGGATCTGACCGCTCTGCGTATCACCCAGCAGCTCGCCGGCACCGCGAATCTCGAGGTCATGCGTGGCAAGCGTGAAGCCTGCGCCAAGATCTTCCAGTGAGTCGATCGCTTCCAGGCGCTTAACCGCGTCGGCGGTCATGGCGCGCTTCGGCGGTGCAATCATGTACGCGTAGGCGCGATGATGCGAGCGGCCGACACGACCGCGCAGCTGGTGCAACTGCGCGAGGCCGAAACGATCCGCGCGGTTGATGATGATCGTGTTCGCAGTGGGTACGTCGATACCGGATTCGACGATCGTCGTACACAACAGAAGATTAAAACGGCGGTGATAGAAGTCGAGCATGACCTGCTCGAGCTCGCGTTCCGGCATCTGGCCATGACCAACGCGAATCTTCGCTTCCGGCACGAGCTTTGCCAGCCGCTCGCCGATGCGCGCGATGTCTTCCACCTTGTTGTGGATGAAAAATACCTGGCCGCCGCGCTTGATTTCGCGCAGGCAGGCTTCGCGTATCACGACATCGTTCCACTCGCTGACGAAAGTTTTTACGGCGAGCCGGTCCACCGGCGGCGTCGTGATCAGCGAAAGCTCGCGCAGGCCGCCCAGCGCCATGTTCAGAGTACGTGGAATCGGCGTTGCGGTGAGCGTCAGCACGTCCACCTCGGCGCGCAGCGTTTTCATCTGTTCTTTGTGGCGTACCCCGAAACGGTGCTCCTCGTCGATCATGACGAGACCGATGTTCTTGAAGTCCCTGGTGTGCTGTAACAGGCGATGCGTGCCGATGACAATATCCACGCGCCCGTCGCGCATGGCACTGACGACTCCCTGCATATCCTTGTTGGAGCGAAAGCGCGACAGCACTTCGACGCGAACCGGCCAGTCGGCGAAGCGATCGCGAAACGTCTGGCCGTGTTGCTGCGCAAGCAGCGTCGTTGGCACCAGCATGGCAACCTGCCTGCCGCCATTGACGGCGGCGAACGCGGCGCGCAAAGCGACTTCTGTCTTGCCGAAGCCGACGTCGCCACACACGACGCGATCCATCGGTTGCGGTGAGGCAAGGTCGGCCAGCACATCGTCGATGGTTTGCTGCTGGTCGGGAGTGGGTTCGAACGGGAAGGCCGCTGCAAAACTTCGGTAGTCGTTTTCGGGCCAGCGAAACGCGTGGCCAGGTCGGGCTGCACGCCGCGCGTAAACGTCCAGCAGCTCCGCCGCCACGTCGCGGATTTTGCTGATCGCGCGCTTTTTCGCTTTCGCCCACTGATCGCTGCCAAGCCGGTGCAGCGGGGCGTTCTCGGGTGACGCACCGGTGTAACGCGATATCAGGTCCAGTGACTGGACCGGCACGTACAGCTTGTCACCCCCGGCGTATTCGAGGTGCAGGAATTCACCCACCGTGCCGCCGGCTTCGAGTGTCACCAATCCCAGGTAGCGACCAACACCGTGCTCGGCGTGGACGACCGGCGCGCCGGCAACGAGATCGTTTAACTGCCGAATGATGGTTTCGGGATCGCGTTCCGCGCGACGGCGGCGCGCCTTCTGCCGAACGAGGTCGCCGAACAACTGCTGTTCGCTGATGATGGCAAGGCCGGCTGCCGGCAACAGCACGCCATCTTCCAGCGGCGCAATCGCAACCCCGATGGCCGTGTCGCTGGCCGCGAAGTCGGTCCAGCCGGAGCTGCGTGCAACCGTCAGGTCACGGCCACGCAGGAAATCGCTGACACTTTCGCGGCGCCCGGCCGAATCGGCAGTAAACAGGACCCGACCTTTAAACGTGCCGAGAAACGTCATCAGAGCGCGCGCTGCATCTTCGTAGCGCGCTTCGATTTTCACGGCCGGTGGCATGCGTGTTTCGACGTTCAGCGTGCCCTTTGCAGCGGGCAGGGAATTGCCGCTGACGCGCAGTTGACGAAAGTTCGCGAGGCTTGCGTCGATGTCGCCTGGCGTTACAAAAGTTTCTTCCGGCGACAGAATCGGGCGCTCCGGATCCAGCCGGCAAAGCTCATGGCGTTCGCAAATATCCTGCCAGGCGTTGCGCAGTACGTCGGCAATATCAACAGGGCCCAGCATCGCGGCATTGCCCGGCAGGTAGTCGAGCAGTGTCGCGGTGTCGTCGAAGAACAGCGGCAGGTAGTACTCGATGCCGCCATGCGCGATGCCGTCCGAAATATCCCGGTAGACACGCGACTGCGACGGCTGGCCTTCGAAGCGTTCGCGATAGCGCAGGCGAAACGCCTTGACCGCAGCGGCGTCGAGCGGCACTTCGCGCGCCGGCAGGATATTGATCTCCGTGCGCTTGTCGCCGGACATTTGCGTGTCCGGATCGAAGTCACGCAGCGTGTCGATCTCGTCATCGAAAAAATCGATACGCAGCGGTTGCGCGGAGCCCATCGGAAAGACGTCGAGCAACGCGCCGCGCACTGCAAACTCGCCGTGCTCTTCGACCTGCGGCACCCGCAGGTAGCCGGATGCCACGAGCGAATCAATAAACGCCTCACGGTCCAGCTGATCGCCGATCTTGAGCTGCATGGTCCTGGCGCTGACGAAGCCGACCGGCGGCAGGCGCTGCAGCAGGACCGCCACGGTAACTATAAGGATTCCCCGGGTCATTCGCGGCAGCGCGCCGAGCACGGCAAGCCGTTGCGACACGATGTCCTGGTGCGGCGAGAAACTGTCCCACGGCAGGGTTTCCCATTCGACGAAATGGGCGACCGGCAGGTCGCCGGCGAACCAGCGTATTTCGACGTCAAGCCGGTCTGCTTCGCGGGCGTCGGCGGCGAGCACGACCAGCGGTTGCGCCAGCCCGCGCGCTATTTCGACCGCGGCCAGCGCGTTACTGGCGCCGGTCAGGCGTCCAATACAGTTAAGGCCGGCGAGCGATTGCTCAGGAATCAGGAACGACTTTTGCGGCACGGAAATCCGGTGGGGTGATAAGCGGGACCGGATTATCGCACAGCCCGCCACGCGCCGGTCGCAGGAACGACCAGCAACGACCAGCAGCAGGCAGCCGTCTGGCGGTCCTCAGGATCGTCGGGATTGACGGGGGGCGACAGCGCTGCGGCTGTCAGCGAACGCTACTTCGAGACGGCGTGAATAACCTTGTCGTACTCGAAAAACACCGCGAAGCCGGGGTAATCCCAGCGCGAAATCGGCGGATTGCCAACCGGGCCCTGGCGCGACGCCGGCGTGCCGTAGACGGCCTCGACCTTGGCGCGGCTCATGCCCCGCGTGGGTTTGCCTGCCTCATCGAAGCGGGCGGCCTTGTCCGCAGTGCCCATTTGCAGCGTTTCTGCCTGCACCACGCCAAACAGGCCGGCGGCAAGCGCGGTCAGGAACAGGGCACGAACGTATTTCATTGAAACTCTCCGCTGGTTTGTCCGGCGACTATAGCACCGGGCAGGCTCACGCAAAACATGCACTTAGCACGTTTTGTACACCTCGCGGTGGCCTGGCTCGCGGACCTGGTTCACAGTTTGCGGCAGACTTCTGGCAGCCAGCGCCCGCATACGCCATCCGGGCGATGTGGTTTAATGCGGCCGATGATTCAATCTGTCGAACTGTTCGTCGGCCTGCGCTACCTGCGCGCCAAACGCCGCACGCGCTTTGTCTCTTTTATCACGCTGATCTCGCTGTCCGGCATTGCGCTCGGCGTTGCGGCGCTGATCGTGATCCTGTCGGTCATGAACGGCTTCGAGGGCGAGCTGCGGTCGCGGTTGCTGAGCATGACCGCGCACGGCTTTGTGGACGCTGGCGACGGCAGCCTGCGCAACTGGCCGGAGGTTCGCGAGCGCATGCTGGCGGTCGACGGCGTCGAGGCGGTCGCCCCCGTGGTGCGCCTGGAGGGGATGATTCGCACCGGCAACGATCTGAAGCCCGTCCAGATTGATGGCATTGATCCGTCGGCCGAAGCAACCGTCGCCGGTCGCACGATCAATTTTGTCGAAGGGTCGCTCGAGGTGCTGCAGCAGGGCGCAACCGCGATTGTCATCGGTCGACTGCTGGCCTGGGACCTCGGCGTCGACATAGGCGACGGCGTCGTCCTGCTGATTCCGCGAGTGATCGGCAATGGCGAAATGGAACCGGTACTGGAGCGCTTCGTTGTGGGTGGCGTGTTCGACGCGGGCGTGATGGAGCATGATTCGGGCCTTGTCCTGATGAACCTGCAGGACGCCGCGCGCCTGGCAGGCCAGGACGGGGCTGTCAGTGCTCTGCGTTTCCTGTCGACGAGCGTCATGCAGGCGCCGCAAGTTGCGGCCGACCTGCGCAAGACCTTAGGGGACGGTTATCAGGCCAGCGACTGGACCATCGAAAATGCCAGCTATTTTCGTGCTATCCGCATCGAGAAAATGATGATGTCGCTGATCCTGTCGCTGATCATCGGCGTGGCCGCCTTTAATATTGTCGCCAGCCTGGTCATGGTGGTCACGGACAAGACCACGGATATCGCGATACTGCGTACGCTAGGGATGGATCCGAACGGGGTCGTACGCGTCTTTTTTATTCAGGGCGCGGTGATCGGCTGGCTCGGTGTGCTGCTCGGCTTGCTGCTGGGTATCGTGGTTGCTGTCAATGTACCAACGATCGTGCCGGCACTGGAACGCTTGCTGGGATTCCAGATCATGCCGGGCGACGTTTACTACGTGACCCAGATTCCGTCCATTCTCGAAACTGCCGACGTGCTGGTGATTGCCGTCGCCGCTCTGCTGCTGACCTCTCTGGCAACCCTGTACCCGGCACGCCGCGCGGCACTTGTCGAGCCGGCCGCCGCGCTGCGTTACGAGTAGGGCAGCACGATGTACGAGCTCTGGATCGGCAACCGCTACGTGCGCTCGCGCACCGGCAATCGTTTCGTCTCACTGATTTCACTGATCTCGATGCTGGGTATCGCGATAGCGGTGGCGGTCTTGATTATCGTGCTTTCCGTGGTCAACGGTTTCGAACGCGAGTTGCAGGACCGATTGCTGGCAATGACGGGCCACGCCAGCATCGAAGGCGGCGAGCAGCGGCTGCGCAACTGGCAGGAATTTGCCGTCGTCGCCAGCGAGGATGCACGGGTGGTTGCCAGTGCGCCGTTTATTGACGGACAGGCCCTGTTGATCGCCGGCAAGGGCTTGAGCGGTGCGGCGCTGCGTGGCGTGGAGCCGTCGCTTGAGAGCCAGGTATCCGGTATCGACTCGGTCATGACCGACGGCAACCTGGCGACGCTCACAGCCGGCGATTTCAATATCGTGGTCGGGATCGAACTCGCGAAAGAGCTGGGCGTTGCGGTTGGCGACAAGCTGACCGTTACGCTGGCGGAAGGCCGGGTGACGCCGCTCGGCGTCATACCGCGCAGCAAGCGTTTTACCGTCACCGGCATTTACCGCGTTGGCATGTTCGAATTCGATCGCCGCCTCGCGTTTATTAATCTCGACGATGCGCGCCGGCTGTTTCGACTCGGCACGGCTGTCAGCGGTTTGCGATTAGCCGTCAATGACGTGTTTCGCGCGCCTGAAATCGTGCGCGATGTTGCGCTGGCGGGGGGCGGCGGCGTGCTGATCAGCGACTGGACCCGTCAGCACGTCAACTTCTTTCGCTCGATCCAGATCACCAAATCGATCCTGTTTGTCATCCTGCTGCTGGTCGTTGCCGTGGCCGCTTTCAATATCGTTTCAACATTAGTAATGGTGGTGAAAGACAAGCAGTCGGATATCGCAATCCTGCGCACGATCGGTGCCAATCCTTCGTCCGTATTGCGCATTTTCATAACGCAAGGCACGGTAATCGGCGTGGCAGGGACCCTCGCCGGGCTGTTGCTTGGCGTCCTGCTTACCGTGAACCTGGAGAACATTGTGGGTTTTCTCGAAGCCAGCTTTGGTATCAAGTTTCTCGCCGCTGATGTCTATTTCATCAGCGACCTGCCGGCGGACCTGCGCTGGCCCGATGTCATCAAGGTCTGCAGCATTGCGCTGATCCTTGCGCTGCTCTCGACGCTGTATCCGGCCTGGCGCGCCGCCCGCACGTCGCCGGCGGAGGCCTTGCGATATGACTGAGAAGGTACTGGTATGCCGCGATGTGATACGCCGCTTTCGCGAGGGTGGTGCGACGCTGGAAGTGCTGTCGGGCGTCAATCTCGAGGTTGCCGCCGGTGAGCGGCTGGCGATCATCGGCGCGTCCGGCTCGGGCAAGACCACCTTGCTGCAGATCATGGGCGGCCTGGACGAACCGACAAGTGGCGAAGTGATCGTGGGCGGGCAAACCATGGCGCACGCTGACGAGCGCGCGAAGGGATCGTTGCGAAACAAGTACCTCGGTTTCGTTTACCAGTTCCATCACCTGTTGCCGGAATTCACGGCGGCCGAGAATGTCGCCATGCCACTGATGATCCGGCGTATGCCGCGCGAGCAGGCGCTGTCGCTGGCCGCTGCCCTGCTGGAGCGCGTCGGTCTCGGGCAGCGCCTGACGCACAAGCCGGGCGAGATGTCGGGCGGCGAGCGCCAGCGCGCCGCCGTGGCGCGTGCCCTGATCAATGAGCCGAAGCTCGTACTGGCCGATGAGCCCACCGGCAACCTGGATTCCGGCAATGGCGAACAGGTGCTGAACCTGATGCTGGAACTGAACCGCGAGCTGCAGACCAGCCTGATCATCGTCACTCATGATCACGATATTGCGGCGCGCATGGATCGGGTGCTGACGCTCGAAGACGGCAAATTACGCGAGACCTAGCCGCAACGGCCCGGCCAGCGCCGCTTGCATGACTACTCGTCCGGCGAAGGGCGCCCCTTGCCATTGCGCAGCTGGCGTTTCTCGACGTAGTTGGCGATGGATACGCGCCAGAAGGCATCGAGTGCCAGGTAACCGGCAAGCGCCGCCAGTGACCCGCACAGGAACGCACCCAGGGTCAGCGGCTGCCAGATATTCACAAAGCTGTCCGTCAGCCAGTCAATCGAAAGTTCGACGCTGAACGGTCGTTCCGGCAAACCGAGCAGGAAACGGCCGACCCGGTAAGCGAGGTAAAACATCGGACCGATCGTCAGCGGATTGCTGACAAAGGTGGTCAATGCGGCGACCGGAATGTTCACGCGCAGCAACAGGGCCAGCAGCACCGCAATCAGCACGTGCCCCGGTACCGGCATGAAGCTGACAAACAAACCGAGCGCGAACGCGGGCACGATGGTACGTCGCCGTACGCCCCACAGTCGCTGGTCATGCAGCAGGTGATTAAAGGGTGCCAGGTACCAGCGCCCCGCAAAATGGTGGCGTTTCAGGGCGAATTTACGAAAAAACCGTCTTGGCATGCAGAGCTTGCTTCGTTGTGATGGTGCAGGTGTCGCGTTGAGGGCGGCATGATATCGATAAACCGCAGGGAATGCGGACGATGCTGCGAATTTGCCTGTCCGCAATCTTTGGCGCCGCTGCCGCCAGCGCGTTACCGGTCTTGCCGGCGCGCCCGGGCCTGCTGTTGTTTGCCGCGCTGGCAGCGCTGCTGGCGGTCGCTGGCCGCGCGCGACCGTTCGCCGCAGCGGCACTGGGATTCATCGCATTTTGTCTCAGTGCGCAGGTTGCGCTCGATCAGCAGCTGTCCCCGGCACTGCATCGAAACAAGATGCAGTTTACAGCAGAAATAATTGATTTTCCAAAGATTACTGAAAGCAGTATCAGCCTGTTGGTGCAGAGCAGCGACGTCCGCCTGCCGGCCCGACTGCGGCTGAGCTGGTATCGATCGCAGGCCAGGCCGCGGCTCGGCGACACCTGGCAATTCGAGGCGACGCTGCGGCGACCGCGCGGTACCCGCAACCCCGGCGGTTTCGACTATGAAGGCTGGCTGCATCGCGAGCGAATCGGTGCCAGCGGTTACGTTGTCTCCGCAACAAAACTGGCAGCAGCTCCGCGCGGGTCACTGGCCGGCCTGCGCGCTCACGTAGTGGAGCGTATCGGCGCGCTGCTGCCGCCGGGCGCTGCGCGTGCTGCGCTGCTCGCGATTACCGTCGGTACCCGCCACGAGATTTCGGCGGCCGCCTGGCAACGTTACGCGGCGACCGGCACTTCACACCTGATGGCGATATCCGGCCTGCACGTCGGGCTCGCGGCGGCGGGCACGACATTATTGGTGTGGTTGCTTGGCGGCTTGCTGCGGCCGACCGGCAATCTGCGGGATCGCGCCCTGTTGGCTGCCGTCCCGGTTACCGTTATGTATGCCGCGATTGCTGGTTTCGCCGTGCCGGCGCAACGAGCGCTGCTGATGACCGTCTGCGGCAGCTGCCTGTTGCTGCTGCGGCGTACCGAGCGCGCGCCAGCGCTGCTGGCGCTGGCCGCCATTGTCGTTCTCGCCGTGGATCCGCTGGCCCTGCTGGCGCCCGGCTTTCTGCTCTCTTTCGGAGCGGTGGCGTTACTGCTGTATGTCGGCGCTTTTCGCAGGCTGCAACGCGGCGCGGCCGGAGTCTCCGCAGCGGCGCGAGGGATTCGCGAACTGGTCCGCTTGCAGGCGGCGCTGCTGCTCGGCTTGCTGCCATTGACAGGATTGCTGTTCGGTCGCAGCGCCTGGCTTGCGCCGCTTGCGAATCTGCTTGTCATACCGCTGTTTGGCGCGGTCACCGTGCCGGCCGCCTTGCTCGGCGTCGCGCTGGACGGGCCGGTGGCGCCGGTCGGGGACCTGCTCCTGTGGCTGGCCTGGTACAGCCTGCGGGCAGCGCACCTCGTCATCGACCTGCTGGCTGCCATGCCGGCGGCGCTGCTGCTGCTGCCGCAGCTGCAGGGTCCCGCGCTGCTGTTGCTGCTGTTTCCCTGCCTCTGGGTAGTCCTGCCGCAGGGCTTTCCCGGCCGCTACCTGGCCTGGCTGAGTTTCGTCGCAGTGCTGCTGTATCGACCGCCAGCGGTGCCGGCGAATTGCTTCGACCTGCATACGCTGGATGTCGGGCAGGGCCTGTCGCTGCTGGTGCGTACGCCCCGGCACGCGTTGTTGTATGACACCGGGCCGGCCTATGCCGGCGGCAGTTCCAGTGCGGAGCGGGTCGTCTTGCCGTTCCTCGCGGCCATCGGCGTGCGTGCTGTCGATACGCTGATCGTGAGTCATGCCGACCAGGACCACGCCGGCGGTCTTGCCACTCTGCTGTCCGCCGTGCCGGTCGACAGGGTCCTGGCGGGCGAGCCGCCGGCGCCGCCGTGGGCGCAGGAGCTCTGCGAGGCAGGCCAGCGCTGGCGCTGGGACGGTGTGCAATTCGACCTGCTGTACCCGGGCGCCGATCTGCCGCGCGACGGCAATAACAGTTCCTGCGTGCTTGCGATCACGATTGGCGCATCCCGCGTGCTGTTAACGGGCGATATCGAGGCGCGCGCAGAACGAATCCTGTTGCAGAAACGGCAGCTACAGCAGGCCGGCCTCGTGTTACTGCCCCACCATGGCAGCCGGACTTCGTCTACCGCGGAGTTTGTTGCTGCGCTGCAGGCAGACATTGGCATCGTGTCGGCCGGCTACGAAAACCGCTGGGGTTTCCCCAAAGAGGATGTCGTACAGCGCTGGCAGGCGGCCGGTACGCGGCTGCTGGAGACGGCGCGATCCGGCGCCCTGTGGCATCGCGTCTGCGCGGATGGCGGGATTACCCTGTTGGGCGAGTACCGGCGCGATGCGCGGCGTTACTGGCACGACCCGTAATCGCGAGCGCCTGCGGCATTGCGCGGGAATTTTCGGTCTCCAACCTGTATATTTCGATTTTTCCACGTAACTGTCTATTTATATGGTTGAAATCGTAAAGTCGGGCGGCTGGTTGATGGCGCCCATCATCCTTTGCGCGATCCTGGCAATGGGCATCGTGCTGGAGCGTTTCTGGACGCTGCAACAGAAGCGCGTGCTGCCCGAGGATCTGACCAGCAAGGTCTGGAACTGGGTCAAGGAAGATCGCCTGGATCACCGCCAGATCCAGACGCTGCACAAGGGTTCGCCGCTCGGTCAGATCCTGGCCGCCGGCCTGATCAACCGTGATCGCGATCGAACGATCATGAAAGACAGTATTGAAGACACCGGGCGACACGTGGTGCACGAACTTGAACGCTATCTCGATACGCTGGGCACGGTAGCCGCGATCTCGCCGCTGCTGGGTCTGTTGGGCACGGTGATCGGCATGGTCAAAGTATTCACCGCGATCACAACGCACGGCGTCGGTAATCCGACCGTGCTGGCCGGCGGCATCGCCGAAGCACTGATCACGACCGCGGCCGGCCTGACCGTCGCGATCCCGGCACTGATCGGCTATCGCTTTTATCGCAATCGCGTCGACACGCTGGTGGTCGATATGGAAAAAGAGGCGATCAAGCTCGTGGAAGCGCTGCATCGCCGGCAGTCGTACCAGCAGGAAACGAAGAAACGCCGCAAACCCTCATGAATCTTCGCATGCGCCCGCGCGCCGAACCCGAGGTAAACCTGACGTCACTGATCGACGTCGTGCTGCTGTTGCTGATCTTTTTCATGGTGTCGACGAGTTTCGTCAAGCAGTCGCAAATTTCGATCCGGCTGCCGCAGGCGGAAAGCACGGCCATTGTTGAAGAGACGCCGGAGTCACTCGAGATCATGATTACCGAGCAGGGCACCTACCTGATCAACGGCCGCGAGCTGATTAACAATCGCCCGGAAACGATCCGCAACGCACTTGAGAAACTGTCGAACGGCGACACCAGCCTGCCGTTAACGATCAGCGCGGATGCCAGCGCGCGGCACCAGCACGTCGTGACGGCGATGGACGTGGCAGGCCGGCTCGGTTTCTCCAAGATCAGTATCGCGACGCTAAACGATCCGGCAGACGAGCAACCGTGAGCAGCGCCGTCGATCCGCGCCTCGTTTCGGTTTACAAGCGTCTCTGGAAATACGTACTGCCGCACCGCGCCATTGGCACGGTCGCGCTGGTCGCAATGGCGGGCACCGCGGTCATTGAAATGAGCATGGTGGCCCTTGTCGAGCCATTGACCGACGAAGCGCTGGTCGCGAAAAATCTTGAGACCGCGCGCTGGTTACCCATCGCATTCATCATCGTGTTCATTCTGCGCGGCGCCGCCGGTTTCGCCACCGAGGCGTCACTGGGCTGGATCGGCCGTACCGTGATCAGCTCGCTGCGCCGCGATCTGTTCCACAAATTCCTGACTTTACCGTCGAGCTTCTTCGAACGTCAATCCAGCGGCCCGCTGTTGTCACGCATGACCTACAACGTCGAAATGGTGGCGGAATCGGTGACGACCGTTGTGACGATCCTGGTGCGCGATTTCCTGACGGTGATTGCCGCGATGGGCCTGATGATCTACCAGAGCCCGAGACTCTTCGTCACGGTTGCGATCGTGCTGCCGATCGTCGCTATCCTCATTCGCTTTCTCGGCCGTGCGTTTCGTCGTTACAGCAACCGCATTCAGGATTCGGTGGGCGAGGTCACGCAGGTTACCGACGAGGTTATCAGTGGCAATCGTGTCGTGAAGATTTTTGGCGGTCAGGATTACGAGATGAAGCGCCTGACCGATGTCGATGAAAGCAATCGCCTGCAGAACATGAAACTGATTCGGGCGCGCTCGATGGGTGTTGCGGTAACCCAGGTTGTGTTCGGTATGGGCATCGCCGGTGTCGTTTATTTTGCCGGCTACGAGTCGGTAAACAATAACCTGAGTCCCGGCAGCTTCATGGCATTCTTCGGTGCGCTGATGCTGATGATGCAGCCGCTGCGACGTATCACTAATGTCAATGCAACCCTGCAACGCGGCATCGCGGCGGGCGACAGCCTGTTCAAGGTGATCGACGAGCGGGATGAAATCGACGAGGGGACGTATGTCGGGCAGCGCGCCAAGGGCACGGTCGAGTTCGACAAGGTCAGTTTCTCGTACAGCGACGAAGACGCCCCGGTGCTGCATGAGCTGTCGCTCAAAGTCGCAGCCGGCAAAACGCTTGCCATCGTCGGCCACTCCGGCAGTGGTAAATCCACGCTGGTGTCATTGCTGCCGCGCTTCTACGATGTGGAAAGCGGCGAGATCCGCCTGGACGGACGTCCGATAAAAGAGTACTCGCTTAATTTCCTGCGTTCGAATATCAGTCTCGTCAGCCAGGACGTCGTGCTGTTCAATGACACGATTGGCAACAACCTGGCCTATGGCCAGCTCAAGAATTGTACGCAGGCCGAGGTGCTTGCAGCCGCAGAAGCCGCGCACGTGCTGGAATTCGTACGAGAGATGCCCCTCGGCCTGGATACGATGGTCGGCGATCGCGGTGTCCTGCTGTCGGGTGGGCAGCGGCAGCGCATTGCCATTGGTCGTGCATTGCTGAAGAATGCGCCCGTATTGATACTGGACGAGGCAACCTCGTCGCTCGACACAAAGTCGGAGCGGCGCATTCAGGATGCACTCAATGCGCTGATGGAAAATCGCACCACGCTGGTCATCGCGCATCGCCTGTCGACGGTCGAAAGCGCGGACCAGATTATTGTGCTCAATCGCGGACAGGTCGTGGAATCAGGTACGCATGGCGAGTTGCTGGCGGCCAATGGCCACTACGCTGCGTTGTACCGGATGCAGTTCAGCGACGATTCCGCCGGCGCCTGACGCGGATTCGGGTAGATGCCTGAGCAAACTGCCAATCGCCTGCAACGCCTGTGGTATTCAGATTCTGCGCTGGCCTGGTTGCTGTTGCCGCTGAGTGGCCTGTTCGCCGTGCTTAGCGGCGCTCGACGTTGGCTCTATCGCAGGCGGCTCCTGCGCTCGACCCGGGTCGCCGTGCCGGTGATCGTTGTTGGCAATATCACCGTGGGTGGCACTGGCAAGACTCCCGTCACGATCTGGCTGTGCGACGAACTGCGCCGGCGCGGTTTTCGGCCTGGCGTTATCAGCCGTGGCTACGGCGGCATGGCAGGCAAGCTGCCGGTTCAGGCTAACGCGAGCAGCCGTGCGGAGATCGTCGGTGACGAACCCCTGCTGATCGCGCGCCGGAGCAGGGTGCCGGTCGTCGTGCATCGGCAGCGGCTTGCCGCCGCTGAGGAACTTCTCAAAATAGGCGTTAATGTGATTGTTGCTGACGACGGATTGCAGCACTACGCATTGCGGCGCGACTTTGAAATTGCGGTCGTCGACGGCGCGCGCGGATTTGGCAACGGCTTCCTGTTGCCGGCTGGGCCGCTGCGTGAGCGGCGGTCGCGACTCGCTGATGTGGATCGAATCCTGGTGCACCAGCACGGACGCGATGCGCCGACGCGCGCCGAGTTGGAGTTGCCGGCGAGCACAACCAGCAGCTTTCATCTTGTGAGTCACGACCTTGTCAGTCTCGCAAGCGGTGAAACGCGCGACTTCAGCGAGTTTCGTGGCAAAACGGTGCATGCAGTTGCCGCGATCGGTAATCCCGAGCGTTTTTTCGGGGCGTTAGAGCAGCGTGGTTTGACGATCATTCGCCATCCTTTTGCCGACCATGCCCGGCTTACCGCGCGCGACCTCGCGTTCGATGACGCGCGCGAAATTGTCATGACCGAAAAGGACGCCGTTAAATGCCAGGAGTTTGCAAGCGCGCGGCACTGGTACGTGCCGGTCGACGTTGATATGCACGAGAGTCGCTGGCTCGATGAGCTCGAACTGCTGCTGCGCAAGTCCCAGAGGATTGTTGAGAAATGAGTGATTTCGTCGTAGTGATTCCGGCCCGGTTCGCCTCTGAGCGACTGCCCGGCAAGCCGTTACGGCTGATTGCCGGAAAACCGATGATCGAACACGTGCATGCCCGTGCGCAAGAAAGCCGTGCGCGCGAAGTGATTATCGCGACCGACGATCAGCGCATCGCGACAGCGGCGCAGGAGTTTGGCGCAAAGGTCTGCATGACAGGACAGCAGCATACGTCCGGGACCGAGCGCCTCGCTGAAGTCTGCACGATCGAAGGCTGGGATGACGAAACCTGCATTGTGAATCTGCAGGGCGACGAACCGTTCATGCCGCCGGCACTGATCGACCAGTGTGCGGCGCTGCTCGACGATGCGAGCGCGCATTTAGCTACGCTGGCGTCGCCGCTTCTGTCGGTAGAGGATTTTCATAATCCGAATATCGTGAAAGTCGTCTGTGCGGAAAACGGCAATGCGCTGTATTTCAGCCGTGCGGCAATACCCTTTGCACGCGATCCGCGCGAGCTGGATCTGGCGTGGCACTCTGCGCTGCATCATCACGGTATTTACGCGTACCGGGTCGCGGTGCTGAAACGCCTGGTCGCCTCGCCACCATCACCGCTGGAAACCAGTGAGCGCCTGGAGCAGCTGCGGGCGCTGAGCCTGGGTCTGACGATTCGCGTTGGCGTACCCGGGCAGCGGCCCGGTCCGGGCGTAGATACGGAAGACGACCTCGCTGCGGCAGAGGCGTTGCTGCAGGGATGACGGCGTTGCAAACTATCATGAGAATGCAGCGACTAATTGTGGATCCGGATTGCGCGGTTGGTACCGGCATGCAGGAACCCGTCAGCCCGCCTGGCATTGATCCTGCCGTTTCGTGATCATGCGCTGGCTACCTTTTGGAAAGAAAATGACTAAACAAAAGCCCGAGAATTTTGAATACGCGGTCTTGTTCGTTTGCATGGGCAATATTTGCCGTTCGCCGACGGCAGAGGGTGTGTTTCGCAAGCAGGTCGCGGATGCCGGCTTGCACGAGCGAATTTTTGTCGATTCCGCCGGCACTCATGCTTACCACGTTGGTGAGCCGGCCGATCAACGCGCGGCGGCAACCGCCGCACGGCGCGGCTACTCGCTGGCCGGAATCACTGCGAGACCGGTGACGGTCGATGACTTCGAACGCTTTAACCTCGTGCTCGCGATGGACAGCAGCAATCATGCGCGCCTGCTGGAGCAGGCAGGCACGGAACACCGGCAAAAAGTTCGCCTGATGCTCGACTACGGAGAAACGGGTGCCCGCGAAGTGCCGGACCCGTATTACGGCGGCACGGCAGGATTCGAGCAGGTGCTGGACCTGGTCGAGGAAGCCTCGCGAGCTTTACTTGAAACGCTGCGGGCGGAGCTTGGTCGCGGCGGCGAACGCTGATTCGCCGCCGTTTCTGCGCGGCGCGTTACTTCTGAAGCGGGTCCTCGTTCGCTGTGACGCTGTCCTCCGGGGGCGGTGTTTGCGGTTCCCACGGCAGTAATCGACCCAGCGGCTTGTCGTCCGCGGCCGGCGCTTTTTCTTTCTCTGCAATGGCCGGCTTCTGCTTGACCGGAGCGGGGCTGGAACCGGCCGGCGCCGCGGTTTTCTCAACGACCGGCGATGCCGTGGTCGCGTTCATTGCGTCGTCGTGGTCTGGCTGCACGGGCTCGGGTTTTTCCTGCGCAGCGGGTTTTGCCGCCGGCCGTTCCTGCGAAAACGAATCGATAGCCACGGCCGGCGCAATGGCAGGTGCTTTCGTCGGACCACTGACGTCAGCCTTTGCGCTTGGCACGATCGGGTCCGCGTCTTCTTTCCAGACGTGCAGTTGCGGCAGCTCCGGCTGCGTATCTTCGTAGTCGAATTCCGCGTTCGTGCCTACCGCCACCGCAGCCGATGCAGCTTTGGCAACGTCGCTGCCAGGCTCAGCCTTTGCGGCCGGCGGAGAATCTGAATCTGCATTCCCTGAGTTTCCACTCTCGGCCCTGGGCGCCTGCGTGCGCTCATTGCGCCGTGCTGTTTGCCCTGTTTCGGCGCGCCGGCGTGGTTTCTTGTCAGCCGCGTCAGCACCGTTACCTTGCTGCTCGACCTGCGTGTCCTGCTGCGCTGCGTCGTCGTTGCTGGCGGCCTTGTCTTTGCCGTTTGCGGACTGTTCACCCTGCTGCGCGTCCTGCTGTTGGGTCTCGTTCTGCGCATCGCTGCGATCGGCACTCTTCCGCCGCCGCCGGCCACCGCGACTCCGCCGTTTCTTGCGCGGCGCCTTCGTTGCATCGTCACCGTCATTTTGCGAACGTTGCTCCGGCTTCTGGTCGGCAGACTGATCAGCTTTCGCCTGCACGCCGGCATCGTCCTGCTTCTGGTCCGATTTCTTGCCGCGTTTCTTCGCTCTTGGCTTGCCCTTGCCGCGCTCGCCGCGTTCGCCGCGACTCTGCGAGGCGTCCTGCGAGTCCTTGCCGCGCTCGCCTCGCCGGCGTGGCTTGCCGCGAGAGTCGTCTTTCTTTTTCTTGCCGCGCTTCGCTGCTACCGCCTTCTTCTTGCCGCTGTCCTTTTCCTGCTTGTCATCCTGCGATGAGCGGGCGAACAGGGCAGCCAGTCGGGCGAGGAAGCCGGGTGGTTTTGGTACTTCCGGTATCGGTCGTGCAGGTGCCGGCGTCGTCGCAACCGTGGTTGTGACTGCGGCAACTTCTGCCGGCTTCTGTTCCTGCAGGCTGGCAGGAATCGAGTCCTCGTCTTCGGGGTCAACCAGCGTGTAGCTGCTGCCGGTGTTCTCCGGCAATTCGACCTGATCGTCACGCACCCGGCGAATCCGGTAATGCGGAGTTTCCAGCAATTCATTCGCGACGAGAACGACCAGCGTATCGTTGCGTGATTCCAGGTTCTGTACCCAGTCTCGCTTCTCGTTCAGCAGGTAGGTCGCAACCTCAACGGGCAACTGCGCGATTACTTTCGCGGTGCGTTCCTTGCGGGCTTCCTCGCCGATGATTCTGAGAATCGCGAGCGCCAGGGATTCGACGCTGCGGATGTTGCCAATACCGCTGCAACGCGGGCAGGTCAGGTAGGACGATTCGCCGAGCGATGGGCGCAGTCGTTGCCGCGACATTTCGAGCAGGCCGAAACGCGAGATTTTGCCGATCTGGATGCGCGCACGATCCTGTTTGACCGCCTCGCGCAAACGGTTCTCGACTTCGCGCTGGTTCTTCGGCGGCCCCATATCAATGAAGTCGATAACAATCAGGCCACCCAGGTCACGCAGGCGCAGCTGCCGTGCGACTTCGTCGGCGGCCTCGAGGTTGGTATTCAGCGCGGTCGCTTCAATGTCGCCACCTTTCGTGGCGCGCGCCGAGTTGATGTCGATCGACACGAGCGCCTCGGTGTGGTCGATGACCAGGCTGCCGCCCGCCGGCAGGTGCACCGTGTGCGCGAACGCCGATTCGATCTGGGATTCGATCTGGTAACGGGTGAATAACGGTACCGGGTCCGTGTAGTGCTTCAGCTTGCGCAGGTTGTGCGGCATGACCTGCTCGACAAACTCGCGAGCTTCGACGTAAGTCGCCTCGTCATCGATCAGGATTTCGCCGATATCGTTGGACAGGTAGTCGCGCAGCGCGCGCACGACGGCGTTGCTCTCGCGATAGATCAGGAACGGTGAAGGCCGCTCGACGACCACTTTCAGGATCGCCTGCCAGACGCTCAGCAGGTTTTCGAGGTCCCATGCGAGTTCTTCGGTATTGCGGTCGATGCCGGCGGTGCGCAGGATCACGCTCATCCCGTCCGGAATCTCCACGTCTTTCAGCGATTGTCGGGCCGCGTCGCGATCGTCACCCACAATGCGCCGGGACACGCCGCCGGAGCGGGGCTTGTTCGGTTTCAGCACGATGAAGCGGCCGGCGAGACTCACGAAGGTGGTCAGTGCAGCGCCCTTGTTGCCACGCTCTTCCTTGTCGATCTGGACGACGATGTCCTGACCTTCGCGCAATACGTCTTTGATATTGACCTTGCCGTTGCCGGGGTCCTTGACGAAGTATTCGCTGGAAATTTCTTTGAGCGGCAGGAAGCCGTGGCGCTCCGCGCCGTAGTTAACGAACGCCGCTTCGAGGCTGGGCTCGACGCGGGTTATCTTGCCTTTGTAAATATTGGCTTTTTTACGTTCGCTGGCCGGTGCTTCGATATTGAGGTCGAAGAGACGCTGGCCGTCGACCATCGCCATGCGCAACTCTTCTTCCTGAGTTGCGTTGATTAACATTCTTTGCATGATGCCCTACTTGTTGAAAGGGCAGCGCGGCACGGGGGGAGGGCGAGGCGATTAGAGCGGAGCAGGGAGCCAGCACAGGCAAACGCAGGTGCAGTACACCGGTTGTGCGTAAGTTATGCTTGGCAGTAGCTGCATCGTTGAAGATCCAGCCAAACAGGAAAAGAAACATTGTTACCCTGCGGACCAGCCGCTCTGGCACTTGCCGGTTTGCCGGTTAGCTGCCAAATGGATGTCCGTCCTCGCCGGAGCGGGGCGGAAATGAATAAAATAACGTTTTGAACGGCATCGACCGTTCGATTACATCTCGTCACAGCGCTGCAAGACATAAAATCTTCAAGAGCTGTCACAGCGGCGTAATATAGCACAGCCTTTCTGCGGCGCACCCCGAATTTGCTCGCAGTCCTGAAAATAAGTGATTGCCCATGCAAGAAAATTCTCCTCCCCCCGGCAACGGCCAGAAGACCCCGGTCAGGAAGGTCGCGGTCGCCGCCGACGATGCCGGTCAGCGAATCGACAACTTTCTGCGGCGGCACCTGCCCGGCGTGCCGAAGAGCCGTGTCTACCGCTTGCTGCGGCGTGGCGAGGTGCGTGTCAACGGGGGGCGGGTGCGGGCGGATCACAAGCTCGCCGCCGGCGACGAGGTGCGGGTGCCGCCGGCTCACATCAATGCTGCCGGCGCGCAGCCGGCGCGCGGTCGCGTCGATGATCTTGCTGCGTCCATCATTTTCGAGGACAAGTACCTGCTGGTCGTCAACAAGCCGGGCGGCGTTGCCGTGCACGGCGGCAGCGGTATCAGTCACGGAGTCATTGAATTGCTGCGTGCGGCACGCCCTGAACTGAAAGATCTGTCGCTGGTTCACCGGCTGGATCGCGAGACGTCGGGCTGCCTCGTACTGGCGAAGCGCCGCAGCGCGCTGCGCGCATTGCACGAGATGTTTCGGGAGGGCCGGGTGGAAAAGAACTACCTGGCGCTGGTCGCCGGTGACTGGCAGCAAGGCGAGCAGCTGATCGATGCGCCGTTGCTGGTCACCAATCGCCGTGGCGGTGAACGGCACGTCGTCATCGATGAGGCCGGCAAACCATCGACGACGCGCGTAAAGTTATCGCGAAACTACGAGATATACAGCCTGATGCAGTGCCAGCCACAGACCGGCCGCACGCACCAGATTCGCGTGCATCTCGCTTCCGCCGGCCATCCGATCCTGGGTGACGAGCGCTACGGCAACCCGGACGTTAACGCGAAAGCGCATGCACACGGACTAAGGCGCCTGTTTCTGCACGCGCAGTCGATTTCCTTTCCTGACATGAGTGGCAACGAGCAGCACTTCACGGCGCCGCTGGCGGACGACCTCGAAGCCTTCCTGGCGGGGCGCCTGCCGGCACGGCAAAAACGCCGCTCGCGGTTTCTCCGAAAACCCTAGCCGGCTTTTTGCGGCGGCAGAACGTGGGCCGAGTGCGGGCCGAACGCGAGTCGATCAGGGCAGCAATTGACCGAGTTCTCTGAGCGTCGCCGCGAGCCAGATCATCGGCAGGCCGACCAGCGCAGTCGGATCTTCGGACTTCACACCCTCGAACAGCACGAAACCCGCGCCTTCCACTTTGAAGCTGCCGGCACAGTCGTAAGGCTTGTCGTGTTGCAGATAGACCTCCGCCTGCCGGCGATCGAATTGCCGGAAGCGGACCTGGGTGTGATCAACATGTTCGTAACGCCGGCGGTTGGCCGGGTCCAGCACGCAGGCCGCGGTCAGGAACTCGACGGTCTTGCCCGATGCCGCAAGCAGCTGGTCGATCGCGTGCGCATGATCGCCGGGCTTGCCGATTACAATGCCGTCGCGCACCGCCAGCTGGTCCGAGCCGATAATGATGGACTTGCGGTGTTGTGGCAGGACGGTTTCTGCCTTGGTACGTGCCAGCAGGGCGGCCAGCTGCAGCGGCGTATCCGCCGTCAGCGCTGCCTCATCCACGTTTGGCGCGATCACGTCGAAGTCGTCAATGCACCGTTCCAGCAGGCTGCGCCGATAGCGCGAGGTTGAGGCGAGCACGAGCGGGACAGCGTTCGGGTTTCTCATCGGTTTTCGGATCCGTTTCAGGGTCTCGCAGGGCGGGTCGGCCAGTGTACCCAAAGGCCGCGCGCCGGCCACCCTCAAAACTGCCGCAAGGCCCAGACCGGCAAGGCTTTTTGCAAGACGATTGTGCTTTGACAGCAGCCCCGGCGCTCCTTATCATGCGCCCGCCATGGCGAACCCTTTGCTCCTCCGCACGGCAGTTGATTTGCTGGCTCGAAAACAGCAAGTCATTGAAAGTATTGATAAATTATCAATATACGGCAGATTGGCAGAAATCGTGGCGGCCGACCTGGCCGCGCTCGAAGCGTCGGCGAATGCAGGCGACTTCAGCGCGACACCGGTCGAGGCCAGGCTGGAATTCGGCTGGGCCGATGCGCAGCAGCGCTGGCCGCGGGTGCAGGGCACGGCGGCAGTGGCGTTGCCGGCGGTATGTCAGCGGTGCCTCGGCTTGTGCCACATCGAGCTGCGCGTGGCCATTGATCTGCTCTTGATAAAGAGCCGTGATACGCGCTCCGCTGACGACGCACTGGAGATCTGGGAGCTGGATAACGAGCTGCTGCGGCCGCTCGATATCGTCGAGGAAATGCTGGTGATGGCATTGCCGCTGGCGCCGAAGCACCGGGATCTCGCAGAGTGTGGCGGTGCGGACGTTGTCAGTGCGCAGCCCGAACGGATTTCGCAGGACAGGATTCGCCCGTTTGCGAATCTGAAGAAAGATTTGGAGCAAGCCGGTTAACGGTGTTGCAAACACGCATTAAAAATACAGCGGCGGTGCACGTCACTTCGCTAAACAGGAGAAAGTAAATGGCTGTTCAAAAGAGTCGCAGAACACCGTCGACCCGCGGCATGCGCCGTTCGCACGACAAAGTAAAAGGGCCGGCGCTGTCCGTCGACCCGACGTCGGGTGAAACACATTTGCGTCACCGGGTTTCGCCGGATGGTTTCTATCGCGGCAATCAGGTTATCGAGCAGCCGTCCATAGACGCAGACGACGAGTAGTCGTCAGGGTCCGTCGCCCGACGGACCCGCCACCTCCCGTCCCAGCGCAGCGCCGGACGAACGCGTGGACCTTGAATCCGTCATCTCGATTGACGCGATGAGCGGCGACCTCGGCGCCGAGGTTGCCGTGAGCGCAGCGCAGGCCTGCCTGAAGCGCCACCAGCATCTGCGGGTCATCCTGGTCGGCGATCAGGCCCTGCTTGGCACGCTCGCCGCGCAGGGCATGGGCAGCGATTCGCGACTTGCCATCCAGGCAGCCTCCGAGGTCGTGCAGATGTCGGAGTCTCCGGCCGATGCGCTCCGTAAGAAAAAAGACTCGTCGATGCGTGTTGCTATCAACCTTGTCAAAGAAGGCAGGGCAGGCGCCTGCGTCAGCGCGGGCAATACGGGTGCCTTGATGGCTACCGCGAAGTTCGTCCTGAAGATGCTGCCAGGTATCGATCGGCCGGCGATTCTTGCCGAGTTGCCGTCAATAGGCGGCACGGTCCACATGCTCGATCTCGGAGCGAATACGGAATGCAGTTCGGAGCAGCTGTTCCAGTTCGCCGTGATGGGCTCCATTGTTACCGCCGATATTCGCAGCCTGCAGAAACCCCGCATTGCTTTACTGAACATCGGTGTCGAGGACACAAAGGGCCATGACACGGTGAGGGGCGCGGCGGAATTGCTGAAAAACAGCAGCCTGAATTACGTCGGGTACATCGAGGGCAACGAGATATTCTCCGGCAAGGCGGACGTTGTCGTCACAGATGGCTTTACCGGCAACGTGGCGCTGAAGACGATGGAAGGCACGGTTGGGCTGGCTTCGCATTATTTGCGTCGGGCCTTCACCAGCAGCCCGTTTGCCAAGCTGCAGGCGTTGCTGGCGAGTCCGGTGCTGCGCAGCCTGCGTTCCCGTATGGATGCGCGTAACTACAATGGTGCCTCTTTGGTCGGGCTTAATGGTATCGTTATCAAGAGCCATGGCGGCGCCGATTCAGTGGCTTTTCAGCATGCGATCGAAACGGCGTTGGTTGAGGCAAGAAATCAGGTGCCGCAGCAAATCGGCAATCTGCTGAAACAGGAAACCGCATGATCTATTCGCGAATCGCCGGAACGGGCCGCTACTTGCCAGAGCGGATTCTGACCAACGCCGACCTCGAGAAAATGGTCGAAACCAGTGACGAATGGATCAAGACTCGAACAGGTGTCGAGCGTCGACACATCGCCGCGGATGGCCAGTCGACCTCCGATTTGTGTATCGAAGCCGCGCAGAATGCGTTCGACGCTGCAGGCGTTACGAAAGATGACATCGACCTGATCGTTGTTGGCACGACCACGCCGGACCTGCTGTTCCCGAATATCGGGACGCTCATCCAGGAAAAACTCGACATTCATGGCTGCCCGGCATTTTCTATTGAGGCAGCCTGCACCGGATTTCTGTACGCCTTGTCGACTGCCGACAAATTTGTGCGCGCAGGCGAGGCGAAATGTGCGCTCGTCGTTGGCGCGGAAATTCTTTCGAAGATTGTCGACTGGACGGATCGCACGACCTGCGTGTTGTTCGGTGATGGAGCCGGGGCGGTTATTCTTCAACCGTCAGATGAAGCCGGAATTATCTCCACACACCTCGGCGCCGACGGCCAGTACAAGGACCTGCTGTATTACCCGTACGGCGCTTCCAACCAGCTGCATAAAACCCATCTGCCTGAGGCAAAGATCATGATGAAGGGCAATGAGGTTTTCAAAGTGGCGGTGAAGACGCTCGGCGGTGTGGCCGAAGAGGCGCTGCGGAAGAACAACATCGACAAAAGTGAGCTGGACTGGCTGGTGCCGCATCAGGCTAATCTGCGCATTATCCAGGCAACGGCAAAGCGGCTGGATTTGCCGATGGAGAAGGTCATCCTGACCGTACAGGATCATGGCAACACCTCGGCGGCCTCGGTGCCGCTCGCCTTCGATACCGCCGTCCGCGATGGCCGCATCAAACGTGGCCAGCTGGTGCTGATGGAGGCATTTGGCGGCGGCTTCACCTGGGGTTCCGCGCTACTCCGCTACTAGCTGCGTCAAGCCGCTGCATCCTGAACGCGCCAAATGCATTAATATGGCGGCAGGAGGTGCTTCGTGGCCCTGAAACTCATCATTGGCAACAAGAATTACTCGTCGTGGTCTTTGCGGCCCTGGCTGCTGCTGTCCGAGGCGGGTATCCCGTTCACCGAAGAACGCGTTGCGCTGGATACACGCTCGACCGCCGCGCAAATCCGCCGTTATTCGGCTGCCGGCCGCGTGCCGATACTGATTATCGACAAGGCAGTCGTCTGGGACTCGCTGGCTATTGCTGAAACCATCGCGGAGCGCTTTCCGCAGGCAAAACTCTGGCCTGACGATCCCAATGAGCGGGCCCACGCCCGCAGCATTTGCGCGGAAATGCACAGTGGCTTCATGGCATTGCGCGAGGCCATGCCGATGAATTGCCGGGCAATGGGCCGCAAAGTGGCGTTGCCCGATGCGGTGACCAACGATATCGACCGGGTTTTCGAGATCTGGGCGGATTGCCGGGCGCGCTACGGCGATGCCGGTGGCTGGCTGTTCAATCGTTTCAGCGTCGCGGATGCCATGTATGCGCCAGTCGTATTGCGCTTTCGAACGTACGGCATAAACCTGCCGGACAAGGCCTGCCATTATCCGGCAAGGCTGTTGCAAAGCAGCGCAATGCAGAACTGGCTGGAAGAAAGCGAGTCAGAGATTGAAGTCATAGAACAGGATGAGAAAGGGCAATGAGAATTCCAGTTTGCGGAATCGTTTCGATCATGGCGCTGTGCCTGCCTGCTGCAGGCCGGGCCGAGGTCTACGACCTGCCGGTCGACGGCAGCGACGTGATCGGCGCCGTGACCACGGTAATCGCGCGCGCCGATGACACGCTGGTCGACATTGCGCGCCAGCATGGCCTCGGTTATGAAGACATGGTTATTGCGAACCCGAATGTCGACGTCTGGCTGCCCGGCGCCGGCACGGAGGTGGTGCTGCCCACCCGCTATGTGCTGCCGCAGGGCGCGCGCAAGGGAGTGGTGCTGAACCTTGCCGAGTACCGCATGTACTACTATCCGCAGGCGAAGCCGGGCGAGCGGCCGGTCGTCATGACGTTTCCCGTCAGCATTGGCCGGATGGACTGGGAAACGCCGCTGGGCCTGACGCGGGTGGTGTCGAAGGTGCGCAACCCGGCCTGGTACCCGCCAGACTCGGTGCGCGCCGAGCACGAGGCGGACGGTCGGCCATTGCCTCGAATCGTGCCGCCAGGGCCCGATAATCCCTTGGGTAATTTCGCCATGCGGCTTGGCCTGCCCGGCTACCTCATCCACGGCACGAATCGCCCGGCCGGCGTTGGCATGCGCGTCACGCACGGCTGCATCCGCATGTTTCCGGAAGACATCGAATACCTGTTCGAACAGCTGTCGACGGAAACGCCGGTGCGCATTATCAATGAACCGTTGAAGGTCGGCTGGGACGGTGACGAACTCGTGCTCGAGGTGCATCGTCATCTTGCCGCGAAGCCGCCGGAAGACGCGACCCTGGCGGATGTTGCCGACATCCTGGCAGAGGTCGAAGAAACTGCCGAATTGGCGGAATCACTCGCCGAGGATCCGTTGGCCGCTCAGGCAGAGGGTCTCAGTTCACTGACGGCGCAGTTCGTCGCGGCGACGCAATCACGCGAGGGCGCGATCGACTGGGAAGTTGCAGAACGTCAGCTGGCCGCTCCCAGCGGCATCCCGCTGACCATAGGACGCAGCATAAAAAACGCCGCGACAAGCGCGGCGTTCGAATAAAGCGTTAAAGCGTGCTTTATTTGGACATCGACTTCTGGAACATGCGCTCCAGTCGATCCCGGTTTGCGTCACAGCACGACTGAGCTGCATTCGATGCAGACAGTGCACGATCGGCTGTGCTTTGTGCGCTGGCAGCTGAACGAGCGGCACTGTCAGCAGCTGCGCGAGCGGCTTCTGCGGCCGACTTGGCGGCGGCTGCGTCACGAGCTGCGGCTTCTGCCGTTGCCCGTACTGCATCAATGCCTTCAGTGCTGGCACAACCAGAGGCCAGACCGAGGACCAGCACGGCTGCGCCCACTTTGATTGCGTTTTTAATCATCATCCAAACTTCCTCTGTGGAGTAAAATTGCTCGCGCATTATTTCCTAAAGCGCGGCTATCTTCAATAAAACTCGTGATTTAACTCACGATGTCTGCCATTCGCGACAGGCTCTGGAAGCCCGGACCCCATCAGCGAGCGCCGAGAATACGCTATTTAATAGGTTTGTCATCCGATTTCGGGCTCCGGGCCCAAATATTCTTTGCGGCGGCCGGGGCGTATTCAGCCGGCTATGATAGGCCGAACCCCATTCCAGCCCTGGAGACAAAACGTGACGTACCGCTTGTATGGCGATATCGGCTCCGGCTCGGCCATCGTCGAGCTGGCTCTCGCCGAGCTGGGCGAAGCCGTGGCACTGGGCGAGGTGCCGTTACAGCTAAATGCGCAGACAGGCAGCAAATATGCGGCGATCAACCCGCACCGAAAGCTGCCCAGCCTGATTACACCCAAGGGCGAAACGCTGACCGAATCGGCGGCAATTCTGTTGACGCTGGACGAACGGTATCCCGCCGCCTGCCTGTTGCCGGCGGATAGCGTCGCGCGGGCGGCGGCGCGGCGCTGGCTGTTATTCATGGCGGCCGAGCTGTATCCGATTATCGAAATGGTGGACTACCCGGAGCGGTTTCAGCCGGAAGGTAAGGCGACCCCGCAGGCACGCCGCGAAGCGTTGACGGCCCACGCGCAGGCAATCTGGAATCAGCGCTTCCTGATAGTTGAAAGCGCGCTATCGGACGGGGAGTGGTTTCTCGACAGTGGTTTCTCGTTGCTCGATATTTATGTCAGCGTGCTCAGTCGCTGGATCAAGCCAGTTGAATTCAGGCGATCACGGCTGCCGGGAATTGAACGCATCGCGTCGGGGCTCGGGCAACGGCGCCGGCTTGACCTTGTCTGGCGACGACATTTCGCGGAACGATAGCTAATACAATGGCGCTGGCTATTCGGGCTTTCGCCGCGATTGCAGCGCGCCGCTTCAGGTACGAGCAGGGCGCTCGTTCAGTCGGCGAGCGGCATGCTGGCGCGTTTCGCGTTCAGCTCAACCTGGGCAACCTGTGAGTGAACTGCGCCGTCGGTACGTGACAAGCGTCGATACACGCCTTCACTGTTCATTTCCCAGGCGCCAACCGTGTCGTTGACCTGCAGGTCGAGGATTTCGCGTAACTCTTTCTGCAGTTCCAGGTCTTTGATGGGTACCAGCGCTTCGACCCGACTGACGAGATTGCGGGTCATCAGGTCGGCCGAGCCGATGTAATACTCTTCGTTGCCGTCGTTGCGGAAATAGTAGATGCGCGAATGTTCCAGGAAGCGCCCGAGTATGCTGATGACGCGAGCCGATTCGGAGATGCCGCTCAAGCCCGGTCGCAGGCGGCATGAATCGCGCACGATCAGATCGACTCGCACACCGGCCTGGGTCGCCTTGTAGAGCTCCCGCGTAATGTCCGCATCCTCGAGCGCGTTGGTTTTCAGCTGAATGTGACCGTTGCCCGACTTGCGGTGAAAAATCGTTTCCCGGCGAATTTTTTTGATCAGCGAACGCTTCATGCCAAGCGGCGACACCAGCAGCTCTCGATAGCGACGACGACTCAGCGATCCGGACGTCAGCAGGTTGAACAGCTCGGAGGTATCAGCCCCGATGTGCTTGTCGGAGATCATCAGGCCCACGTCGCAATATTGCCGCGCCGTAACCGAGTGGTAGTTGCCTGTGCCGAGGTGAACGTATCGGCGCAGTTTGCCCGACGGCTTCTGGCGCACAATCAGGGTGATCTTGGCGTGCGTCTTGTAACCGACTACGCCGTAGGAAACATGAATGCCCGCTTCTTCCAGGCGATTGGCCCAGCGAATGTTTGCGGCCTCGTCGAAACGTGCCTGCAGTTCCACGACGACGGCCACCTGCTTGCCGCGAGTAACCGCTTCGACCAGCAGCGGAACGATCGCTGAATCCTGCGACGTGCGATAGACCGTCGTTTTGATAGCAAGCACCAGCGGATCGTTGACTGCCTCGCGCAGCAAACGGGTCACCGAGTTATCGAAGGACTGGTACGGATGCTTGAGCAATATCGGCCCGCGCGTGTCGAGCTCATTGAAAATGGACTGCGTATTCGCAAGGCGCGGGTGAGCGGCGGGTTCGAAACGCGGGAACTTAAGATCGGCCCGATCCATGCCCGCGATCTGCATCAGGTCGCGAGCGCCGAGCAGGTCGGGCACCGTGTAGATGTCTTCACGGTGTGACAGGCTCAGTTCCTTGGCGAGGTAATCGCGCAACTCGTGGCTAAAGTTGGGACTGATCTCGAGACGCACAACGGGCGCGAAGCGTCGCTCGCGCAGTTCAGCCTCGATCATTTCCAGCAGATCGTTGGCGGACTCTTCGTCGCGTTCCACAATGGCATTGCGGGTTACGCGAAAAAAACCCGTTGACAGAATTTTCGCGCCGGGCAGCAGCATGTCCAGGTTGCCGGCAATAACTTCTTCAAGCGGGACGAAACGATCTTCCTTGCCGATACGCATGAACCGCGGTGTGCGATCCGAGACCGGCACCTTGATTCGAATCAGGTGCGGCTCGTCCTCGGTTTCGTCATGCACCTGCAGCAGCAGGTTGATCGACATGTTCGATACGAACGGAAACGGGTGTGCCTCGTCGATTGCCAGTGGCGTAATAAGCGGCACGACGGACGTCCTATAGCGTTTGCGCAGAGCGGCACGCGCGGCCGAATCGAGGTCTTTGAAAGACTCGACCCGTATACCTTCGGTGTGCAGCAGTCGCAGCAATTGCTGGATCACCTGCGCGCGGTCCTGCAATGCTTCGGCAACGCGATCTTCGCATTGCGAGATTTGTTCCTGCGGCGTGCGGCCATCGATCGTTGGCGATGCCAGTCCGGCGCGCGCCAGGTGCTTCAATCCGCCGATGCGTTTCATGAAGAACTCGTCCAGGTTCGAGTCGAAAATCGCCAGGAACTTGACCCGCTCGAGTAACGGGTTGTGATCATCTTCGGCTTCCGCCAGCACGCGCCTGTTAAACGCGAGCCAGGTAAGCTCACGATTCAGGTACAGCTGCGGGTCCCGCAGGTCCCGTTTGCCCACTGCCGCACGCGCAGGGGCGGGCGCTGCGGGCTCGGCTGGTACGGATTTAATCGGCGTTACGCTCATCAGGGGAACAACATAGAGTATTTCCGATGACCGGCGCAATCGTGTACGGCACAATTTCGCAACCTGGCTCGTTCCGACCCGAAAGCTAGTATTTCAGCGTCTTGGCCGTAAACGGGTGCTCGGGTTTGGCGCCGGTTATGCGCTGCAGCACGCTGTTCATCGTGGCGACGTCGTTATCGAAGCCTGCGTGGCTGCGGCTTTCCGTCGTCGGCTTGCCCTTGGCCTTGCCATCGCTGACCCGCAGCGTCAGGTTGCGCAGCCGGCTGGCCAGTCGCATGTTGTCGACCGTCAGGCCGAGCAGGCGCGCGGGCAGGGGCTCGTCTTCAAACGAGCGCTTGACGAGGTACAGGATCGATTTGCGGTACAGCGCGGCGACACTGTCAGCTTGCTCCAGTTTGTCATTCAGGCTGTAGACATCGAGCGATTCGATGCCGCCGGCCGGCGGCTTGTTCGTCAGTAAGGGGCGATAGTGGCTGCGGAATAATTCAACGGTCGCAGCCGGTGCCAGCAGGCTGCCAGTGCTGACGCGCTGCTCGCTGTTGAGCGCGAGCAGGCGCTCTAACAGGTGCGCGTGCAGGATAGCGCCGGTGCTGTGTCCGACGAGGTGCAGCTTGAGCGGTTCGTCCCTTGCGGCCTGCGCCTGCTGGAGAATCTGCAGCACGGTCGTACCTGCGCCGTCGTCAGCAAACGGGCGCTCCGCGCCGCGCTTCATTTCCCGCCACAGCGCACGTCCCGCTTTGCGCGCGGCACGTTCGATCAGCTGATCCATCCATTCAAGCAGGCCGCCGGCGCGACGTGCAAGGTCGTCATGCTGCCCGCGCAGGATGTCGCCGAGCTCCTCCAGCAAACCCGTGTCGTACATGAAATGAATCGGGTAGATCCGGTTCGCCTTAAACGTCTCTTTCATCGCGGCAATGCGGCGCGCCGAGTCGTCGATGCTGTTAAGCCCGCCGTGCGCATAGAGGAGCAGGTGGTCGTACTTGTCGCTTCGTGCCAGCAGGTCGGCCGTTTGCCGCACGTCGTCGGCATTGCTCCAGTAGCGGCCCGAGTCATGGAAACGACCGTCGTCGACATGCACGAAATGGCCGGCAATTTCGGCCCTGGTCGGCGTCTTGCGAAACAATCCCTCGCTGCGGCCGGCATCGGAGCCACCTTCGCGCGGCAGGTGCCAGATCTGCGGCGTCGGCAGGGCCAGGCCGAAGACCCAGGCGTCGTACAGGTGTTGCTGCCAGTCCTCGTAGAGCCACAGGGCCGTGCCGTTAGCGCCCCAGTCGCGACCCCAGCTGTTCTGCACCCAGAAGCCCTTGGCGTTGTAGCCGACGATGCAGAACGCGTGCCCGCCGTCGCTGTCATCCTGTAGCGGAATGACCGGCTTGCGTTTGCTGGGCTTGTCCCAGCCGCTATGCACATCCGCGGAGCAGTAAATGACGCAGGCTTCATTCAGCGCCGTGTGGAAATCGGAAATGCGGGTGCCGAGCCGGTAGTAGGCGCCGAGCGTATTTTCACGCGCCTGTTTCGCTGCCTTCACTGTGAGTACGCCGGGCTTGCCTTCGAGGTACGGCCAGGTCTTGTCGAGGCACACGCCCATGTTGTACCAGCCCTTGATCGCGCCGCGACAGCTGGAGCCGCTGTCGTCGAAACCGCGCCACTCATCGTGGCGCTTGGCCATTTCGTACAGCATGCGCGGGCTGACTATCCCGCTGCGCCGGCTGCGTCGGCGCAGCAGATTGACCGCCGCGGCCAGCGCAAAGCCGGTACAGGAGTTCTCGCTACCCTGATTGAAAATGTGCAGCTTGTCGGGCGGGTCTATCGATTTTTTCAGTGACAGCAGCGAAGGGGAGAATTCCCAGTCGCGAAAGTCCGGGATATCGGCGACAGCGGACAGCTGGAATTTGCCGATCGTTGCGAAGTCTTCAGGCATCGCCGTTACCTCCCGCGTAGCTCGTCAGTACTGAATACTAACTCTGTCAAAGCAGTCATCGCCGAAAAACTGCGGTGCCCTGCGCACCTCGCCCAGCGCTGTTGCCAGCGTCGGCAAGAGTCGCGCCCGCGCCGCGCTCACTCGCGGGTCAGCTGAAAGCGCCGCTGCGCGAAGCTGCCACCTGCCGCGGGCACACGAAATTCCCGGATGGTGAGCGTGCCGTCGGCGGCACTTGACCAGCTGGCGCGATGGCCTTCGTCGCTGTTCTCAAACTGCAGGCTGCCGGCGTCGTGCTCACCGAAGCGCAGCCGGAACGGCGTTCCTGGCTCGTTGTCGAGCAGGTTTTCCTCAAATTTTCCGTTCACGGTATTGAACGTCAGCAAGCGAAACTCACGCGTGGCCGGTTGTGCCGTCGGCGCATGCGTGAATGCCATGACGGCGCAGCCGTCGAGGATGCGATGAATACTGAGCGTCGCCGGATGTTCGGCACGCACGCCAAAATGATCGGTATCGGCAACGGTTCCCTGCCAGTGTCCCGCCAGCGCGTTAAGCGTCCTGAATTCAGGAAGTGTGCAGCGATCACCAAAGTCGTAGGTGTGTGCGTTGGTCTCACGATCCGGCGCGAGTGCGGCCGCGGCGCTGCGGCTGAACTCCATGATCCAGTTGCCTGTCCAGGTTTTGCCGGCATCGCTGGAGTACGCGTCATCCCAGCGCAGCCGGTCCGCCGCGATATCGCTGAAGGTATAGCGCGTCAGGATCGAGCCGCCGTCAGGTGCTGTCGCGGTGGAGAAAAACTCACCGCGCCCGTGCCGGAACTGTCCCTCCAGTTTCGAGCCTGCAGAGCGATTCGGCGACGGCCAGTTGAGCCACAGATTCCAGCGGTTGGTTGTCGTGTCGAACCAGCGCAGACTGAAACCCTTGATGGGCTCCGAGTCCCACAACTCCAGAACCGCCTTGCCGTCGAGAATCTTCCAGACGCGCGCGTCAGCGAGCACCGATTCCTGCCAGCTCAGGTCGTCCTGCTGCGCGCGCATACTGACACGCCACGCGCCGCTCCAGAAATCGAACTGCCGCGCTTCGTCGAACTGGAACGCGGGTGCAACGGGGTCATCCTGCGCGTCCGAGTTGTGAAATACCGTCAGCAAGGAAAGCAGCACGGCAACCGTTGCTGCTGGCAAGCGCTTGCTGCCGTGGAGGCGCGCAGGTTTCACTGTGATTCGAACACTATGGGCAGGTCCTGACGGCGACGATTCATCTACTGCGTCTCGATCCACTCGGCAACGACCTCGTCGAGGACAGCGATCGGCAGCGAGCCGTTGCCCACGACCGTATCGTGAAACCGGCGAATATCGAAGCGTGCAGCGAGTGCCGCCTCGGCCTGCGTACGCAGCGCACGAATGCGGATTTCACCGATCTTGTACGCCGTGGCCTGTGCCGGCCAGGTAATGTAACGATCGATCTGGGCGATAACTTCCGGCTCCGTCAGTGCCGTGTTGTCGAGCATGAACTCGATCGCGCGAGCGCGTGACCAGCCAAACATATGGATGCCGGTATCGACAACCAGCCGGACGGCTCGCCAGGCCTCGAAGGTCAGGCGCCCGAAGTCATCGAACGGGTCGTCGTACATTCCCATCTCGAGGCCGAGGCGTTCGGAATACAGTCCCCAGCCTTCGCCATAGGCAGCGTGGTACAGCGAACGGCGGAAGGCCGGCAAGTCCAGTTCCAGCGCCAGTGCCGCCTGCAGGTGATGGCCGGGCACGCCCTCGTGCAGGGTCAGCGCCGTGAGGCCGTATAGGGGTGCCGCCTGCAGGTTGCCAGTGGCAATGAAATAGGTGCCAGGCGTCCTGCCGTCGCCAGTCGAGGCGACGTAATACGCGCCGCGCCCGCCACTGGGCTTGATGTTGTAGGGGGTACGCGGCAGCAGCGTGAAAAAGCGCGGCAATTCGCCTTCTGCGGTCTTGGCAAGTAACGCGGCGCGGCCCAGCAATTCGAGTTCCGTTTGTGCGAAGAATCTCGGCTCATTGCGCAGGTAATGGAGAAATGCGGCGAAATCGCCGTCGAATCCGACCTTCTCGATGATCTGCTGCATCTCGGCGCGAACTCGCGAAAGCTCC
This sequence comes from uncultured Gammaproteobacteria bacterium, assembly GCA_963800915.1. Classification (GTDB taxonomy): domain Bacteria; phylum Pseudomonadota; class Gammaproteobacteria; order Steroidobacterales; family Woeseiaceae; genus Woeseia. The sequence goes on along the minus strand of CAWDCR010000004.1, from coordinate 66,747 downwards.
GCCATGCCGAGTTCGTGGATTTCGACCGGCGTCATGTCGGTAGTCGTGAAGTAACGCACCAGCCACGCATAGTACTCGGCGCCGCCGGGCACGCTGCTGATGCCGGGCTCGCGGCGGCAGCGCGGGACGTACTCCCGCTCATACACCTCCAGCAGTTTGCGGTACTCCGGCGTAACCTTGTCGCGAATCAGTGCCGCACCCTGCTTGCGGTAGGCGTCACGTTGCTGCGGGCCTATCGAGTCAGGAAAGCGCCGGAACGGGCCAAACAATGCACTGTCTTCCGGCGCGGCCACGATGTGTTGCGATATTGTCTTCTCGTAGCCTTGCATGGAGTCGCAATACTGCGTGTAACCGCGCTCGGCCGCCCCGCGCAGGATCGCCAGGTGTTCGGCGTTGTAGCGCGGAAAATCGGCGAGACTGACGAGGTAGTTGTCGTAGTCGCTGGCCGACAGGAATCCCATATTGGCGGGCGCACCGGCGAAATAGCTGTGGTAGCCGAACAGCGCGTTGATCGGGAAGTAGCGATCAAGCTGCGCGTAACTGTCACGCTCGGTGAGTCGCTCGTAGCGGAATATCTTGTAAGAAATCCGGTCTTCCCGGCCAAGCTCCTGCGGATCGATTTGCTGCAGGCGCGACAGGACTGATTCATTAAATGCCTGGCGGCGCTGATAGGACGTGGGACTGAAAGAGGGTAGTCGCCCGTTCATGCGGAACGCATCGGGATCGCTGCGAAAGAACACCTGCTCGCGTTCGGCCGCGGCCCAGTGCTCGGCCAGCAGCTCGTGAAAGTTTTTGCCCGCGTCGGCGACAGCGGCGACCGGCAGCGCGGTTAACAGGACGAAAAATGCGGCGTGGCCGCGCCGGGTTTTAACCATGGTTTTGTCTGCCTTGGACGGTCAGTCAGGCCATGCCGGCGCCGCCTGCAAGCTCAAATTAGGAAAATAATAATATTTTAAAACAATTACTTACAATAGAATTACTTAAAGTGGTTTAGCGCGAAAAGAATCCTTCGCGATGTTGGTCGCCAGGGCGATCATCGATGAAATGTCGGCGAGGTTGGCCGGCACCACCAGCGTATTGGCGGACTTCGCCAGGTTGCCGAACTCATCGATGTACTGCTGCGCCACGCGCAGCTGCATGGCCTCGTGGCCGCCGTCGTCGACCAGGGCGGCGGCGACTTCGCGCAGGCCGTTCGCGGTGGCCGTCGCGACCGCGAGAATCGCGGCGGCCTCACCGTCAGCCTCGTTGATCTGCTGCATTTTCGCGGCTTCCGATTCCTTGATGACGCGCTGCTTCTCGCCCTCTGCCTCATTGATCTTGGCATCGCGCTGGCCTTCCGAGGTCAGGATGACGGCGCGTTTCTCGCGCTCGGCGCGCATCTGCTTTTCCATCGCACTCAGCACGTCGCGCGGCGGGTTGATGTTCTTGATCTCGTAGCGCATCACCTTGACGCCCCAGGGGTCCGACGCCTTGTCGAGCTCTTCGACGACATTGGAATTGATCGTGCCGCGCTCCTCGAAAGTACGGTCAAGATCGATCTTGCCGATCTCGCTACGCAACGTCGTCTGTGCGAGCTGCGAGATCGCGAACATGTAATTGCCGATTCCGTACGAGGCGCGGCCGGGGTCAAGGACCTGCATGTACAGGACGCCATCAACGCCGACCTGCACATTGTCTTTCGTGATGCAGATCTGCTCGGCGATATCGATCGCCTGTTCTTTCAGCGTGTGGCGGTAGGCGATGCGTTCCATGAACGGGATCAGGATATGAAACCCGGCCTTCAGCACGCGGCTGAACTTGCCGAGGCGCTCGATAACGAAAGCATTCTGCTGCGGCACAACGACCGCTGTCTTCGCAATGACGAAAATGACGACAGCGGCAATCACCAGGGCGACGATGAGTGAATTTTCCATCAGATTATCCGGTTACTGTGGGTAGAAGAATTATTCGGCAGTGACGTGCAAGGTCAGGCCTTCGTTGCGCAGTATTTTTGCGCGGGAGCCCGCCGTGATCGCCGTGCCACCGTCGTTGACGACCGTCCAGTTTGCGCCGCGCAGCGTCGCCCGGCCTTGTCCCCCGGCATCGAGATCGACCGGGATTACGATGAATTCGCCCTCGAGCCCGTCTTTAAAGCCGGGCACCGTGCCGCGAATCTTTTCGTAAAGCTGCTTGCGAAAGGTGAACATCGACACCAGCGCAATCGCCGCAAACACCAGCCACTGCATCCATTCAGGCAGGTTGAGGCCAGCCAGTTCAAGCAGGCCGACGATTGCGGCTGACAGCCCGAGGAAAACGAGGAAGAACTGCGCATCGACGGCGACCATTTCGGCCCCGAACAACACGACGCCAAGAATTAACCAGGACCACCAGGCCATCAGCGACCTCCATTGCGATGAGGTCTGACAATATACCGCAGTTCGCGGCGATATTCGGTATGCGCTGCGGCTCGGCCGGCTACGGCGGGGCGGGCTGGCTGGCGCTAAGGTCAGCCGCTAACGGCCGGGACAACGTTTGGCGGCAGCACATGGCGGACGACTGCCATGAAATGACACACGCCGCCGGTCAGCACAAAGGCGTGCCATATCACGTGGTGGTAGCGAATGCGCTGTGCGCTGTAAAAGACCGCGCCAATCGTGTAGCTCAGGCCACCCGCGATGAGCCACCACATTCCGTCGCGACCGATTGCATCGACAATCTGCGGCGCAGCAAACACGACCAGCCAGCCCATGATCAGGTAGCCTGCCAGTGACAGTTTCGGGTAGCGATGCCGGAACCAGAGTTTCGTGATAACTCCGGCCGTAGCGAGGGCCCAGATGGCACCAAACAACCACCAGCCAAGGCTGTCGCGCATCGCGACCAGCAGGAACGGCGTGTAGGTTCCGGCGATCAGCAGGTAAATCGCACAGTGATCGACGAGCTTGTAGATGTGCTTGCGCGGCGACGCGTACAGGGCGTGGTAAATCGTTGAACTCAGGAACAGCAGGATAAGGCTCGTGCCGTAAACCACGCTGGCCGCAATTCGCCAGCCATCGGCGGTCGGGATGGCGATGTACAGCATCCAGGTCAGGCCGAAAACACTGAGCAGTGCGCCCGCGCCGTGGCTCCAGGCGTGCGCCAGTTCCTCGGCATGGGTGAAAGAGTAAGGCGTGCTGGCCAATTTACGGGGCTCGTTGTCGGTTGCGCCGACCGGCGCGGGTGCAGAGCGGGGCAGAATAGCACGGCAACTGCCCGTGCATGGCCTGAAGACCGGGTGATCATCATTCACTGCCAGGCGATCTGCGCCTGCGTGATTTTCCGTTGCAGGGTTGCCGACCGGTCAGCTGTCTGAACAGAACCGCTGACGGCGGAAATCGGCATCTTTATCGGGCAGAGGCGCTGTCGTCAGTGAATTGCCTGTCGCCCCGGATAAAAAACCACAGCACGGCGCCGATGAGCGCGAACAGGGCGCCGGTCGAGACGGCCTGTGTCCAGCCGAAGCTGTGCGCGACCAGCGGCACCAGCAAACCGCCGGCGAACCCTGCGCCGTTGCCGCCGGTGTTCAGAATGCCACCCGCTGACGCCGCGCGGCGCCCTGCGACCGCAATCGTCGTGGCCCAGTACGCCGCTTCGGTTAACTGGGTGCAGCCAAAGCACAGGCAAAGCAGGGCGACCGTCATTGCGGGTGTCGCCGCATTGGCGCCGAAGTACAGGAACACCGCACACAGCAGGAGGCTGGGTATTGCCAGCCAGCGTGGTCCCCAGCGCAGCCCGTAGCGCTTGCTCAGGAAATCGCACAGGAAGCCACCGGCGGTCGCACCGATCGCGCCCAGTATCCATTGCGCGGACGTCAGGATGCCGGCGTCCTGCGCGCTGAATTCCCGCACCTGCACGAGGTAATAAAAGAACCAGTTGAAGAACAGGTAAAAGACATAGTTCATGCAGAAGTAGCTGAGCGTTAGCAGGATGACGTCGCGATTGGCCAGCGCTTCGCGCCAGGCGACCTTGTCGTCATCGGCATCGGGCGGCGGGCGATCGGCGTCGATGAGCGCCAGCTCTTTCGCGTTGACGTGTTGATGGTCCTTTGGCAGATCGCGTACGTACCACCACCAGACCAGCGCCAGCAGCAGCGCCGCTGGCGCCGTCAGCAACAATGCGCCGCGCCAGCCGGCAAGGTCCATCAACCACACCATCAGTGGCGCGGTCGCCGCGGCGCCCAGCGTCAGGCCGGTGCTGGACAGGCCGTTCGGCAGTCCCCAGCCGCCTGCCGGAAACCAGTTTGCAACGGTGCCGGCGCAGGTGACGGGGAACAACGGCGCGTGCGTCGCACCAACCATAAAGCGCAGTGCCACGAGTGCGGCAACGATGGTGCCGGTGGCGAGCGTGGCGGGCCCCGGCACCAGCGCGGTCAGCACCGTGAACAGGCACCACAGCAGCGCTGAAATGGCCAGTACCCGCCGCGCGCCGAAACGATCGCCCAGTACGCCACCCGGTAGCTGGAATATCGCGTAGCCAAGGGCAAACGCCGAGAAGATCATGCCGAGATGTGCCTCGGTCAGGCCGAGGTCATCGATCATGCTGTCGCCAACGATCGATAGATTGCTGCGTAGCAGGTAGGAGGTGAAACTGGCGCCGACAATTAACAGCAGTATGCGCCAGCGTATGCCGCTGTCGCGCAGTTTGCGCAGGTCAGGGCTGTCGCTATTCAGCGGCGGCTTCCGCGCGCGGCGCGACGACGTTGCTATCGTCGCTGAGCGCTGCGCCGTCTTCTGTCGCTGCTTTCAGCATTGCAGCATGTGGCAATTCATAAGGAGGTGCTTCGCCGCCCGGACCTTGCAGATAATGATCCATCCAGCGGCTCAAACGCAATGCATAGTCGTAGCGCGCCGCGCTGTTACGGTTGCCGTGCACTTCGCCCGGATAAATCACCAGCCGCACCGGCGTATCGGTGCGAATCCTGACGAAGCGATACATCTCCAGTGACTGGCTCGGATGGACACGCGGGTCCTTGTCGCCGCCCATGATCAGCAACGGTGTTTTCGTCTTGCCGGCATGGAATACCGGGCTGCGCTCCAGCATCCACATCCAGTCATCCCACGGCCAGGCCCGCGCATGGACGTGATACATCTCGTAAGGGATATCGCCGGTACCAAACTTCGAGACCTGGTTGGAGATCCCGACGAACGCGACGGCCGCCGCGAACTCTTCCGTCAATGCGCTTGCTGCCCACATTGACGCATAACCGCCATAGGACGCGCCGGAAATACCGGTGCGTGCGGCATCGGCCAGTCCCTTTTCAACGAGGACATGTTTGAGGTCCACAAGGTCATTGAACTCTTCTTCGGCGTAATCATGCTGGCCGAGTTTGGAAAACTCGACCCCGCGACCGGTGCTGCCGCGGTAATTCGGGTACACGACCGTATAGCCGTTCGCCGCCATTACCTGGCCGGGTTGCGAGTAACCGGACAGCCAGCCATTCGACTGGTGCGCCTCGGGTCCACCGTGCACGAAAATCACCAGCGGATTGCCGCCTTCCTGTTTTTCGAACGGGTGGATCAGGATGGCTTCCAGCTCCAGCCCGTCGCGCGCCTTGAAGGTGATCGCTTCCTGGCGTGCCAGTTTGCGTTCTGCAAGCCAGGGGTTTGAATTGGTCAGGCGCTTGGCCGCCTGGCCGTCTCGCAGCAGGTAAACCTCGCGCGGATGGATCGGCGCATCCGCGACGGCTGCTGCGGCTGCCTGACCTGAATTGGCGCTGATTGATCGAACAATGGCGCCTTTGTTCGGCGCCGGCCCCGCCTCGCGAGCGCCGCGGATTGAGGCGGTCTTCCATTCTGTCCAGACGCCGCGTGCGCCGAGCCAGCGCAGGGTCAGATCGTCCTTCCAGCGAAAGTCTTCAACATGACCGAGGTAATTCGGCACCATGTCACGGCGTTCGCCGCCGCTTGCCGACGACACGTAAAGTCGCCCGTTGCTCGGGTCATTGATATCGACGCTGCCGATGTAGGCGATGCGATCACCGTCCGGCGAAAATTCGAAATGACCGAGCTTGCCCACCGCACCCACTGCGTTGCGAACCTCGCCCGACGCGGTGTTTACGACGTAAATATCGCGCGACGTATAGTTGTCGTCGATTAGCGGTGTCGGTGCGAGCGCGACCGCGTAGTGTTCGCCGTCAGCAGCCCAGCTGAAGTCGGAGGCGTGACCCGGCAGGTCGTGGCGCGTCGCCTTGTTGTTGCGCAGGTCCAGCAGCCAGACGGTGGCAGCCTGTGCGGACTCTTCGTAAACCACCGCCTTGAATCCCTTCAGGGCCAGCGCTTCGAGCTGGTCCGGTGGCGCGTCGGTCGCCACGAAAGCGATGGTCCTGCCATCGGGCGAGGGGTAAATCGCATCGATCGAACTGACGTGCGTAAAGAGCTTCTGCGCCTCGCCACCCTGCAGCGGAATCCGGTACAGCGAATTCAGCGTTGCGTCCGGGTCGCGCTTCGCGAGGAAGAAAAGGGAGGTACCGTCAGCGGACCAGCTGACGCTGCTCACGGTGACTTTGCCTGTCACGTACGGCGTCGAATTGCCGAGCAGATCGACAACGTGAAGTTCCTCGAATGAGGGCCCGTCGTCATCCACATACAGCTCGCGCGGGACGCTCAGCGTGTAGGCAATCCTGTCACCGCCCGGATTCATGTGGACCGAGGCGACCGATTTCATTGCGACGACTTCTTCGATTGTTAGCGCTTGCTGTGCGTTAACGGTGATTGAAAGCAACAAGGCAAAGACAACAGGCAGGACGTGACGGCAAGCAATCATGGAGCGCCCCTTTTTGTAAGACAGTGTGTAAAGATCTTCCAGCGGCATAACCATAACACCTCGCGCAGCGCCTGTGGCGTCGCTGCCTGCTTGCGACATGCTTTGCTGCGCAGCGAAACGTGTGCGTCGACGTCAGCAGTTGACGTACAATCGCCCGGCGGTCCCGGAAGAACGACAGGAACGACTGAATGCTTTTCAACGACCTGCGCGGCGAATTTCGGTGGCTCTCCAGCGGCTTCCTGCTGACGTTTTTTTCGGGCTTCGGCCAGACGTATTACATCGCCCTCTACGCTGGCCATCTGAAGAATGAGCTGACGCTAAGCGACGGCGAATTCGGTTCGCTGTACATGCTGGGCACACTGGCCAGTGCCGTACTGCTCACCTGGGCAGGCAAGCTGGCCGACAGCGTCAGCGCGCGCTGGCTCGGCGCCGGCGTGCTGGCCGGCCTTTCACTGACCGCTATTGCGATGTCGCAGGTGTCGTCGGGATGGATGCTCGCGGTGGTTTTTTTCGGGCTACGTTTCTTCGGGCAGGGCATGTGCACGCACGTTGCCATGACGGCGATGGGACGCTGGTTCGAGCGCAAGCGCGGGCGGGCGGTATCGATTGCCGCACTCGGCCTGCCGTTGAGTGAAGCGGTATTGCCGCTGCTGGTGGTATTGCTTATTGCCGTTGCCGGCTGGCGTCAGGCATGGCTGCTGAACGCCGCCTTGTTGCTGCTGTTTGCGATCCCGGTGCTGCTAACGCTGCTGCGCTTCGAGCGCCGCAAGATGGCCGAATCGCTAACCAGGCCGGTCAATTCCGGCGAGCCCGCGCGGCGCCACTGGTCACGTGGCGAAGTGCTGCGTCACCCGGTCTTTTACGGCGTGCTGCCAGTGGTGCTTGCGACGCCTTTTATATTCACCGCCATCTTTATCAACCAGGTGTCACTGATCGAAAGCAAAGGCTGGAAACTGTCCTGGTTTGCCGCGAGCTACCCGGCAATGGCAGTGATGCACATGATTGCCGCGCTAACCGCCGGCAAACTCGTTGATCAATTCGGTGCCAGGCATCTGCTGGTGCTCTACCTGTTGCCGCTGGGAGTCGCAATCCTGCTGCTCGTTTACGTATCGACACCATTGGTCCTGCCGCTGGCGATGGGCCTGCTGGGAATAACGATGGGTGTGGCGGCGACGACCGGTGGCGCGTTGTGGCCGGAGCTATACGGTGTCGTGCATCTTGGTGCGATCCGCTCCATCGCGACAGCGCTGATGGTGGTAGCCACGGCGGTGGCGCCTGGCCTGGTTGGCGTATTGATGGATACCGGAGTATCGCTGCAGTCGCAGATGCTGGTAATGGGTATCTATTGTTTCGCCGCATCCGCCTGGGCATTGTTCCTGCAGCCGGGTATGCAAAAGGCAGCAACAGCATGACACGTATCGCGATCTTCGCCGACGTGCAGAACATTTACTACACGACGCGTGATGCTTACAAAAAGCAGTTCAATTATCGCAAGCTGTGGGAACGCGTCAGCGGCAAGGGCGAGATCGTCTCGGCAATTGCTTATGCAACGGATCGCGGTGACGACGGCCAGAAAAAATTCCAGGATGCACTGCGCGATATCGGCTTCACGGTGAAGCTCAAACCCTATGTCGTACGTGGCGACGGCTCGGCGAAGGCGGATTGGGACGTTGGCATCACCATCGACGTGATGGAGCTGGCGCCGACCGTCGATGTTGTCGTGCTGCTGTCAGGCGACGGTGATTTCGCAATGCTGCTCGATAAGGTCCGCAAGGACTATGGGGTCAAGGCCGAAGTCTGGGGAGTGCAGCCGCTGACGGCGAATGTTCTTATTGAGGCAGCGAGTACCTGGCACGCCATTGACAAGACGCTGCTGCAATAGCAATCAGTCCTCAGGAAGCCGTGCCCGGAGTTCAGCAACTTCAGCTTCCAGTTGCGCGATGCGCTCTCTTAGTTCAGCGACCTGGTCGCGTTTGGCGGCGCCGCCGCTTGTCGCCTCGGCCTGCCGGGCGTAAGCAGCAGCATCCAGCGGACCGGAAAACAGGTGCATGTACTCGGCGTCCTTGCGCCCCGGCGTACGCGGCAACGCTTGCACGATGGCGCCGCGCGGGTGCGCCAGCAAAGTTTTGAGGCAACTGACTACTGCGCCATTGTCAGCAAATGCGTGCAGCCGTCGACAGTGCGTGCGCAGTTCACCCGGGGTTTGCGGGCCGCGCAGCAACAGCACACAAACCAGTGCGAGCTGCGCCTCGTCGAAGTGGTAATCGCTGTAGCGGGTGTTGCAAAGGCGCTGCGAATATTTTTCGACACCGCTGCGGAAATTTTCGTCAACCCGCACGATGTTCTTGCCGGCCAGCAGTCGCGCATGCCTTTGCACTTCGCCTTTCGTCAGCTTCATCGCGGGATTACGCCCGGACTTCTGGTTGCAGGCGTTGGTGAGTCCGTTCAACGACAGGGGGTACTGATCCGGCGTGACAATCGACTTTTCGATCAGGCTGCCAACGATCCGGGCTTCTTCAGCGTTTAGCGTCATCGTCAAAGGCAAAACCTCGTGGAAAAAATGCGCGCCGTGGCGACTGGCGCGGTTCGCAGCATAGCAGCTGGCAGCGGAATTGGCTCAGGCTTTCGTGTAACCTTTGCAGGCGAAAACAGCCACAAACTGCTTTTGATCGGGGAGCCCTGCATGCGCGTTTCCGTTCCACCGCTGGCAGATCGCCGGCGAGAAAGTCGCTTCTTCTCGACGCTGGCTGTGGCCATGGCGATCATCGCGATTGGCGGGTTCGCACCGACCTACTACGCGAGTGGCTGGTTCAGCGCTTCCGGCAGTTACGCGGCAGGCGAGAGGCTGGTCGTACTGCACAGCGCCCTGGTGACCGCGTGGTTTGGATTGCTGCTGTTGCAGGCAACGCTGGTGCGCAAGGGCTTCATGCAGCTGCATCGCAGCATCGGTTTTGGCGGCATATTGCTCGCCGTGCTGCTGGTGATGGTCGGCCTGGTTAGCAGCAGCCTGGCTGCATCGCGGCCTGCGGCTTTCATCGAAACGGCTTTGCCAACGCTCGTTTTCCTGCTTGTGCCGCTGATCGATATCCTGCTGTTTGCAGTTTTCGTCGGCCTTGCCTATGTTGCCCGCCGCGGCAGGAAGTCACACAAGCGCTGGATCGTGCTGGCGACGATGAACCTGCTCGGCGCGCCGGTTGCGCGTCTGCTGCCAGCAACGTGGCTGCAGGATATTGGGCTCCTGCCGGTGTTCCTCGTCGTTGATCTCCTATTGATCGCGCTGGCAACCTGGGATCTGCGATCGCTTGGCCGCGTGCATCCGGTAACTCTGTGGGGTGGCCTTATCCTGATTGCCAGCCAGCCGTTGCGGCTGCTGGTTGCGGAAACGGCCAGCTGGGAGTGGCTTGCTGGCTGGGTAACGCGCCTGTCCTGATTGCTCAGTCAGTGGCTGTTTTCGCGTCATGCTTGAGACGCATCACCCTGGCGCGGTTAACGTAGAGCAGGTCGCTTATTTTCAGCACCAGCGCATCCTCGTGCCGACTCAGGCGTCCGTCCGCGAACGCCACCTTCCACAACAGGTCGACCACGTGCTCTTTTTCAGCCTCGCTCAGGTTGTTGTGCAGGAGCTGCGTGAAGCGGCCGATTTCCACCAGCTCCTCTGACTGTTCGTGCGCTGCGTTCGCCAGTTCGCTGGCCTCATCAGCGCTCAGCTTGAAGTGCCGCTCGATCAGCTCCAGCAACAGCTCGAACTCGGATTCATCAAAGTCGTTGTCAGCGCGGGCGACATCGACCATCAGCACGGCAGTGGCCATCCGGATCGCGCGCTCGCGATCCGCGGGACTGCTGTCGGCGTGTTTTTCCGCGGTCAAAGCGGCGGTCATGTTCTTCACGAGGCGTTTCAGCATCTTGTCTCCAGGCGATCTTGTCGCAAGGCGAGCATCATCATCGCAAGCAAAATTCTGCTCGCGGGCAGTGAGGCATTTGCCGGTATTTCCTGTCCGGACGAGGTGCGAATTTCCAGCTCGCCATTGTCAGGTTTGTCCTTAGGCGTAGAATAGCGCCAGTAGTTCCGGCGCACCAAGAATTGTGAAAGCGTCTGAGAGCTATCTTTGCAATGTGAGGGTTGTCCGATGACCAGCATTACCGGGGAAATGGAAGCCGAACTGATTCGCTTGTTCAATCGCTTCGATGTAAACAGGAATGGCTCAATCGATGAGCGCGAATTCTCGCAGATACTCGATAGCCTTGGTTACGCAGAAGGTGCAGAAATTCGCAGCCTCGAGTTTGCCGCAATTGACAGTGACGAAGACGGCCGCATCGGCTTCCGCGAGTTCGCGGACTGGTGGATCGACAATTGACTAAAGCCCGCCACGCCAGCCACGGGATCGCCCGCTACCTTACACGGCGGCGCAAGTCAGCGCACCGCGGGCCTGCAGGCGCATCTCCCGATACCCTGATCGCCGCAGCGGATGCGCAGCCGAGTGAAGTGCGCGTAATTCGCTACGAAAAGGATGAGATAACAGAGTTCACTCCGCAGTCGGTCGCAGCCATGTTCGAGGGGCGCGGTAAGCGCTGGATCGATGTGCGTGGCCTTGCCGATCTGCCCATGATCAACGAGCTGGGTGAGCAGCTCGGGCTGCACCCGCTGATCGTTGCTGACATCGTGCATACTCACCAGCGGCCGAAGGTCGAAGTGCACGACGCCTATCGTCGTTGTCGTCATGCGTATGCCGCGCCATGTCCCACGATGTGATGTCCGAGCAGCTGACGTTGATCCTGACGGACCAGTGCGTGTTGACGTTCCAGGAACGGCCCGGTGATTGTTTTGACGGCGTGCGCCAGCGGCTGCGCTCGGGGGCAGGGCGGATGCGCCGCAGCGGCTCGGATTATCTCGCCTACACCCTGATCGACGCGCTTATCGACAGCTACTTCCCGGTGCTGGAAGCCTGCGGCGAGCGTGCGGAACAAATTGAAGAGCAGGTATTGCTGCAAGCCACGCCCGCGCACATCGGCGATATCCACGTCCTAAAGCGCGAACTGCTCGATTTGCGCCACGCCATCTGGCCGCTGCGCGAGGTGGTCGCGACACTGCTGCGCGATGACCTGAAGCTGATCAAGAAAGAGACCCGGGTGTTTCTGCGCGACTGCGCGGATCATGCATTCCAGCTACTGGATATCCTGGAGATTTACCGCGAGATAGCATCCGGCCTCGTGGACCTGCAGCTGACCACGATCAGCAACCGGATGAACGAAGCAATGAAAGTGCTGGCGATCATTGGCACCGTGTTCATGCCAATGACCTTCATCGCCGGCCTGTACGGCATGAATTTCGATCGTGCGGCACCGCTCAACATGCCGGAGCTCGGCTGGCAGTACGGCTACCTGTTCGCGCTGGGGCTGATGCTTGCCTCGGCGGCACTGGTGGTCTGGTCGCTGTTCCGGCGTGGCTGGTTAACGCGCAACCGCCAGCTAGCGCCGCCTGCCAGTTCGCTCGCGGCCTGTCAGCGCCCGCCCGGACGATATCGCTCGACCGCGCGTTGCTCGACATCTTCCCGGTAGTAGGCCACTTCCTTGAAGTCGCGGTTGACGTAACGCTCGGCCTGGTCGAAGAAATGCGGCGAGTCCGGGTTATTGCTCTGGCCGCCGGCGAGGATCGACTTTGCCCTGACTTTCTTGCCGAATTCGACCACTGCGACGAAGCTGTTGCCGCGATAGCCGTAAATGCGTTTTGTGCCTTCATAGCGCCGCGCGCCATAGGCGGCCAGGGCGCCCCAGCGACTGGTTGCCATCGGCACGGCGAGACTCGGTTCGTCATCGTCGAATTCGGCGTCAATGGCCCCGGACAGGCGCTGGAATCGATTGATTTCGCCCCACGGCGTTTGCCAGCTGCCGAAATCTGCCTCCAGCATGGCGACCGTTTCCGAGAAAATCTCGAGCCGCTCTGCGGCCGGTGACTCGCTGCCGAAATAATTCACTCTGTCCATGCCATTCAGATCTTTCGGGTTGTCACCCTCGTCCTCATAACGCATGCCGTAAAAATGCGCGAGCGACATCGCGACGGAATCGGCGCTCACCCGCATGTCCCAGGCACGCAATACCTCGATCGGTTTGGCCAGCGCCGGATCCTTCTTCGCCGCGGCGTCATAGGCAGCGATCAGTCCCGGAATAAGCTTCTCAAACCCGGGCAGCTGCGGGTCGTAGGCGACCGCCAACAGGCTATCGAGCGTGACATCCCTGATTCCGGTCAGCACACGTTGCGCATGAATGCCGCGAAAATTTTCCGGATCGGGTGCCATGTAGACCGGGTATTGGTCACGTTTCGGGCTGAACTCCAGCGCGGCAGTAAACGGCGTTGAATTTGCGTTCTGGATCCAGCCGTTTTCCGGATTGGTCAGCGTTACGATTTCAGCAACGCTGTGCAATCCCTGCCAGTCGGTAGCCGGGTTGCTGCCGTCAACCGGTTTCGAGTAGTCGAAGGCGGTATCGCGGCGCGGCACGAAGTTGCCATGAAAGTACGCGATGTTGCCGGACGAGTCGGCGAATACCGTGTTATTCGACGAGTTAGTCCGGATGTCCATCATCTCGCGAAATTCCTGATAGTTCTTTAGCTTGGTGCGGATGTAGGACTGGCGCAGTGCGTTCACGGGATCCCAGTTGATGCTGGTTACGACCCAGCTATCGCCCAGCTTATGCGTGACCGGGCCGTGATGCGTGTGATACATGGGAAACGTTCGTTGCAGCATTTTGCCGCCATCTTTGTATTTGAGAGTCACCTCCGAAACCCGCACGGGACGCTCCTCCTGCCCGTAACGATACAGCGGCACGCCGTTCTTGATGAAGACGTCCTCAACGAACTCGTCCATGAAGTCGACGCTCGTCGAGGTATGCATCCAGCCGGTATTCTCATTGAAGCCCTGGTAAACAAAAAATTGTCCCCAGGTCACGGCGCCGTAAGCATTGAGCCCTTCTTCGCTGACAACGTGAATTTCGCCGCGAAAGTAAAATGAGGTGTGCGGATTGATGAGCAGCAACGCGTTACCGTTCCTGGTCAGTTTCGGTGCGATGGCAATCCCGTTGGAACCGGCAGGTTCCGACAGATCCGGTATTGCCGCCTGCGAATTCCCCAGCGCTTCGAGGGCACGACCCTCGCCATAAAACGCCTTGATGCCGTCCAGCGGGATTTGTTCGATATCGCCGCCAATCGAGCCTTCGCTGAAGAACATCGGCATCCACGGCTCAAACCGGGTTAGCAGGCGCGGTTTCACATCAGGGTGCGTCAGCAGGTAGTAATTGAGACCGTCCGCATAGGCGTTACACAGTTCCTGCAGCCAGGCAGGTGCTGACGCGTAAGCAGCCTTTGCTTCGGCGACGCTCATGTAAAGCCGCGCACGCAGGTCGCTCCAGATAGCCTCTTCACCGTCGATCTCGGCGAGGCGGCCGGTCGCCCAGATATAGTTGCGCTCGACTCGCGGGAAATCGTCTTCCGCCTGCGCATACAGCATGCCGAACACGGCATCGGCGTCGGTCTTCGCGTAAATATGCGGCACGCCGAAATCATCGCGGATGATCTCTACGCGGTCCGCTATCCCGGCAAGGCGCGACGCCTCCGGATCGGGCGCCTGCTGCGCCCGGTCTGTACAGGAGGCGATCAGCAGCAATGCAAATATCGCAAGCAATCGGAAAAATGAAGTCTCTACCTGCATGATGTTCCCCCCCGGGGATCAGTTATTTGCCTGCGGTACGCTGCCGTCGCACGCCAGCGCGAGATTAGCAGTAACGCTGCGGCCATTCGAATGATCTTCACGACTCGGGCTGCGCAATGCGCAAGTGCGGCAGAAACGCAGGCCACAGTATCGTCGCGTTATGTTTTCGAAAGAAATCGAAGTGTCCGACTCGTCGCAGGCCGAACTCCCGCGGCGTCGGCGTCAGCAGCGTCTTCTGACCGCCGTAACGACCCAGCAGGTCCTGGCGTGCCGCGAGCGGCGCGTAGCGATCATCGCTGAAGGCATACGACAGCACCGGCGCCGTGATTTGCGCATGGCCTTGCCAGCGCTGGTGATAGTCCGGGTGCAGACACCACTGCAGCCACTGCCGCGCGACGCCGGCCGGCAGGTCTGCGCCAAGGCCGAGTTGCCGGCCGGGCAGGTAACCGGCGACGGCGGTGGCCACGCGCATTGCGCCTACCCAGGCGCGAAAGCCGTAGCGAAACGGTGCGGGCCAGAGACGCCAATAGGCGTTGCTGGCGCCGAACAGGATAATCCTGGCGAAGCGCTGCGGGTCACCGGCGAGCCCGAAAACCTGGCCGCCAAAGCTGTGGCCAATACCGATGATCGGTGAGTCGTAACGCTCGTGTGCCCAGTCGAATACGGCCGGCTGGTCCGCCGTCGCCCAGTCGAGCATGGTGGCGTCGAAGCCGCGCAACGACGTGGGTGCCGTATCGCCAAGGCCGCGCCAGTCCCAGGTAACGGTCGTAAATCCCTGCGCCGCCAGCCAGCTGGCAAACGGCTTGTAAAAGCGTGCGGGTACGCCATTCGCGGGCGCGAGCAAGACGATCTGCGCCTGCGGTTGCCTGGCTTCGAAGGCCGTAACGCTCAGCGGAAAGCCATCGCTGGTGGTTACCGTTACAGCACGTTCTTCAGGGCCGGCGGGG
The DNA here is from genome assembly GCA_963800915.1 of uncultured Gammaproteobacteria bacterium. GTDB lineage: Bacteria > Pseudomonadota > Gammaproteobacteria > Steroidobacterales > Woeseiaceae > Woeseia. Next base: position 51,323 of record CAWDCR010000004.1, on the reverse strand, counting down.
CGGGTCACGTGATCCGTAACCCCGGGCCAGGCAAAGGATGCTGCAGATACAAAGTGTCGCTGCCCACCCAGGCCAGCTCTTTGAGCCGATAGCGGACGACGTGCTTGGCGGAGTGATGAAATTCGAGAATCCTGACGTTAGCGCCGCCCGTTTCCAGTACCTCGCGGCACTGGCTGGCCGGCAGTGCCAGGAAGTCCGGGACGGAAGCGGGTACCGGCGTGGTGGGGGAGGCATCCCAGTAGCCTGCCGCATTTTGCGCGTACACAAAGCACTGCAGCCGACCGGCGGCCGCTGCGGTTAACAGTTCGGGCCCGGTGTGACCCGTGCGGCTGCCGGCGTCTTCCAGTGAATACCAGGGCTGCTCCGGCTCGGCGGGCTCGACCTCGATGCCTTGCTCGCGCAGCGCGCGCTGCAGGTCCTCAAAACGCAGCGCCTGGGTTGCCGTCATTTCCTCGTAACGATCAAAAGCCAGCACGCTTTGGCGAGGCGGTACTGCCGGCTTGCCGCGCAGGCGCGCGAACCATCGATGCAAAAATGACACTGCAGGGAATCTCCCGTGAACCCGGCTTAAGAAGGCTGCTGGTATCAGAGTCTACTGTGATGGCGCGCCGATAGGCAGCGGCGCGCGATTGCCCGGCAAATCCGGCGAGCCTCGCAAATCGTTGATTATGTGGAACAGTACCGGACACTCGAGGCCGCTGTTCGGTACCTTGGCGGGGCGTTTCGGCATGACTTTGAGGGCACGTCACAGACCACGGATGGCCTGTTCTGCCTTGCAAGCGCCGCTGCCACGGACAGACCGGGCGCCGGGCGGCATGCACGACTCGCAATAAATATCGATGATAATCATATATTTGTAATGATTATCCGGTCGCCTAAGGATGGATGCTGACCCACGCATGGCAGTCCCAACAGAAAATGACGCTGGCATCAGGAAGTACCTCGACGCGGGGTCGCTGCACCTGTTCGCCACCCAGCTGGCGGAGACTGTCGACAAGACCCGCTCCGTGGCCGTCTTTGATACTGACGGTTCGCTTGCCTGGTGCGGCCCCGGTGCGGACGACCACAAGCACTGGCCGAACGGCGGTTTCGTCGACAACCCCTTCGCGTCTGATGATTCCTGCGTTGAATTGAACAACGGGCGCTTCGCGTTTGCGTTTCCGTTGCGCCAGTCGCTGCACGACGATCCGCTCGGCTACGTGCTGGTACAAACCGTCAGCGGCACCCGGGTTCCCGTCAGGGAAGTTCGTGACAACGTCAAACCGATACTCGACTGTATTCACAAGCAGCTCGATATTCGCCTGGAGCTGTCCGCCGTAAGACGGCAGACCGACGGCGAACGGCGCGGCATGGCCTTGCTGATGAAGCTCGACGAGCTGCAGGATGTGGCGGATGCCGCCCTGCGTGTGCAAACCGCACTGCGGCTGACGGCGCAACACTTTAACAGCAGCCTGGCTGTTCTGTGGCTGCCAGACAGCAGGGTGCGCAAGGCTTGGCGCGTCAAGGGCGACGTCAGTGCGCGCGCTTGTGACGCGCTGGCGCCGGTTTTCGATCGCCTGCTGGCGGCCGCAAAGAAACGCCGACGGGTCATGGATACCGCCGCGCCAAAAGCCTTGCTGAAATTCGCAAGGATTGATAAGCAGTCTGCGAACATTCTGTCCTCGCCCATACTCAACGACGCGGACGAAGTGGCGGGCGTGCTTGGCCTGATCGGGACTGATGAATTTGGTCGGCAGGATATTCGGCTCACGCGGGTGCTTGCCTCGAAGCTGGCCGGGCTTGTCAAACAGCAGGCGCCCGATGCAGACGGCGTACAGACCCGTCACGAGCTGTTGCGCCACATCGACCAGCATCTCGACAACGATGCGCGTACCTCGTGCGCGTTCCTGCTGATCGATATCGACAAACTGCACGTCATCAACGAAATGCACGGCCACTTCGGCGGTGACGCGGCTATCCAGGCCACGCTCGCCGCCGCGAAAACAGCCTGCGGAGCGCAGGCGGCTGTCTGTGACCTGCAGGGCGGAACGATCGGCGTGTTCCTGCCGCAGAGCGATGAACAGGGCGCGATTGCTTGCGCCGAGCGCATCCGGGAGTCGCTCGCCGCCAAGCGTCCGCGCTACGAAGAAAGACTGATAGAAATTGTTGCGAGTTTTGGCATCGCGATGATTCCGGGGATGGCTCAGGATGGTGCCAGCGCGCTGAACACGGCCGAAGTTGCCGCCCGCTCGGCAAAAGCGCGCGGCGGTGACCAGGTCGTCGTGTTCGATGATCTTGACGCGAGCGTCATGCGGCGGCGTGAAGATCTTGATCAGGTCGGGCAGCTGCAGGCCGCACTACTTGACGGACGTTTTGAACTCTTTGCGCAGCCTATCGTGTCGCTGCACGATGCGGACAGCCGGCCGCGTTATGAAATCCTGCTGCGCATGATTGGTGAGGACGGCAAACTGCAGTCGCCGGATCGTTTCCTGTCCGCTGCCGAGCGCTACCAGATGATGACGTCGATTGATCGCTGGGTTGTGCGCACTGCGACCAACATGCTGAGCCAGACTGACAATCATCTTGAGGTCAATCTCGCCAGCTTCAGTATCAACGTGTCGACACAATCGATGATGGACGAACAGTTTCCGACGTTTGTGGAGACTTGCATCCTCGACAGCGGTATCTCGCCTGACACCTTCTGCTTCGAGATTACCGAGACCGCTGTCATGCGGAACTTGCAGCATGCGCTGGACATGCTCAATCGCTTCCGCAGGCTGGGTTGCCGGCTGGCGCTGGATGACTTCGGCACGGGGCAGTGTTCCTTCGCTTATCTCAAGGACCTGCCGGTGCAGTACGTGAAGATCGACGGATCCTTCGTTCGCGACGTCCTGGATAACCCCCTGTCCGAAGCGATCATCGAGTCCGTTTGCAAGATCGCTGGCGTCATCAACGCGAGAACTGTCGCGGAGTACGTTGAAAATGACCTGATCCTGCAGCGGATGAAGCAGATGGGGATTGATTTTGCGCAAGGCTATCGCTTCGGCAAACCGCAGCCGTTGAGCAAGATACTGACTGAATTCCGCGATGCCGACGGCGATGGCTCGGACTATGTGCAGGCAGTGGGTTGATAAATTTGACAGCGGACGCTAGACGCTTGCGGAGCAGTTTCGATGGCTTCAGGTAACACCATTCCCAGTATTGCGGCATTGCAGCCGTCCAGCATTGCGGGGGTTTCCATTCGCGACATGGATTCCGCGGTGTTTCGCGCAGCGCTCGAAGCGACTCGCGATGGCGTTACGATCAGCGATGCGCGCTTACCCGATATGCCGCTGGTGTTTGTCAATCGCGCCTTCGAACGCATGAGCGGTTTTTCGCGCAAAGAGGTGCTTGGTCGCAATTGCCGCTTCCTGCAGGGTGACGATCGCGAGCAGAAAAGCATCGAAAGAATGCGCGAGGCGCTGGGTGCCGGGCGGGATTGCCTGGTAACGTTGCGCAACTACCGACGTAATGGCGAGTTGTTTCACAACGAGCTTAGTCTTACGCCTGTCAAAGATGTTGATAGCCACATCACGCACTACATCGGTATACAGAAAGACGTCACTTCGCGGGTTTCGCGTGAAATCCTGCTGCGCGACCGCGGTACGGAGCTGCAGGTCCTTAACAAGCAGCTGCAGCGGCTCGCTTCGATTGACCCGCTGACCGGGTTACAGAACCGCCGTATGTTCAACCTGACGCTGAACCGCGAGTGGCGGCGCGCACTGCGCAGCGCCGGCAACCTGTCGCTGTACATGATCGACATCGACCATTTCAAAGCGATTAACGACAGCCTCGGTCATTCGTCCGGTGATGCCTGCCTGCGGAGTTTCGGCGCGGTGCTGTCGAGGGTTTTCTCGCGGGCAACGGACTACATTGCGCGCTTTGCCGGCGACGAATTCGCGGTGTTGTCGGCCGGCATGAATAACAAAGAGGCAGTCGAGCAGGGTGAACGAGTCCTGCACGCGGTGCGCGAACTTGCGCTGGCAGGTATCGATCTGAACGTGACGGCGAGTATCGGCGTATGCAGCGTTTGTGCTGATGAAGCTGTCAACGAGCAGGACCTGCAGGCCGCCGCAGAAACGGCTTTGTATCGGGCGAAATCGGCTGGCCGCGATCGCCTTGACAGTGTGGCCATCCCGGCGACCACTCACGCTGACTAGGCAGCGCGCCGGCCGGTACCTTGCGGCGCCGGCCAGCCGTTTGCATAGCAGCCTTGCCTGGCAGTGCCTACGCGCTGCGCCGACGGCGACTGCCAGCCGCTTTGGGCTTACCGCGAGCACCTGCGGAACTGCCGCGCTTGTGGTGCTGGCCACCCTGATTGTTACGCGAATTGCCGCCCCGGCCGCTACGGCCATTCTGGATAGGCTCGGCACGAATCCGCGGATCCGGTTCGAAGCCGCTGATGAGCTGTTTCGGTATCGACGACTTCAGGACCTTCTCAATATCCCGCAGCAATCTGTCTTCATCAACGCATACCAGCGATACGGCCTGGCCGTCGAGACCGGCGCGCGCGGTGCGCCCGATGCGGTGCACGTAGTCTTCCGGGACGTTCGGCAGTTCGTAGTTCACTACGTGCGGCAGGCGCTCGATGTCGAGGCCGCGTGCAGCGATGTCGGTTGCGACGAGTACGCGCACCTTGCCGGCTTTGAAATCAGCCAGTGCCCTGGTTCTCGCGCCCTGTGATTTATTGCCGTGAATCGCCGAGGTGCTGATGCCGTCGGTATTGAGCTGCTCCGCAAGCCGGTTCGAACCGTGCTTGGTGCGGGCAAAGACCAGTACCTGGCGCCAGTTATTCTTGCCAATCAGCTGCGACAGCATCTCGCGCTTGCGACTGCGATCGACCGGATGCACCACCTGGCTGACGCGCTCTGCCGTCGTGTTGCGCGGTGCAACCTCGACTTCAACCGGCTTGTGCAGCAGGTCGGCGGCAAGGCTGCGGATTTCGTTCGAGAACGTTGCTGAAAACAGCATCGTCTGGCGCTTCGCCGGCAGCACTTTGAAAATCTTGCGCATGTCGCGAATAAAGCCCATGTCGAGCATGCGGTCTGCTTCGTCGAGCACCAGCAGTTCGACCGACGACAGGTCGATCGTGCGTTGTTGCATGTGATCCAGCAAGCGGCCGGGCGTGGCAACAACGATGTCGACACCGCGCCGCAGCTTGGTGATCTGCGGATTGATGCTGACGCCGCCGAAGATCATTGTCGAGCGGTAGGGCAGGAAGCGGCCGTACTCGCGCACGCTTTCTTCCACCTGTGCCGCGAGTTCGCGGGTCGGCGTAAGGATCAGGGCGCGCAGCGTGCCGTTCTTTTTTGTACTTTCGTTCAGGCGCTGCAGCAGCGGCAGCGTAAAGCCTGCCGTCTTGCCGGTGCCGGTCTGGGCGCTGGCCAGGATGTCCCGTCCTTCAAGGATAGGTGGGATAGCGCGTTGCTGAATGGGGGTTGCTGTGGTGTAGCCCTTATCATGGACCGCGCGCAGCAGTTCGGCAGCGAGGCCGAGTTCATTGAATTGCATTGGGGTAAAGCTCCGAATCGCCTGACCAATGACGGAAATCACCGCTAAGGGTTCGGTCCAGGCTGGAATTCTTATTGATTACTCCGCTGGCGGAATGCCGTCGCGGAGCGAGTGGCGCAGACCGATGTGCGCCAAGACGGGGCGGACTATAACAGCAAGTTACGGAAAGGGAAGCACTTTCTCAACGATCTGCGAACTCCGTTCAGCGGCTGCGGGTCACCCGCCAGATGGTGTTGCCGACATCATCGGCGACCAGCAGTGCGCCGGTCTGGTCGATAGCGACGCCGACCGGCCGGCCCTGAGCAGCGCCTTTGTCGTTGAGGAAGCCGCTCAGCACGTCGAGCGGCATGCCCGCCGGCCTGCCGTTGCGAAACGGCACGAAAATGACCTTGTAGCCACTGCGCGGATCGCGATTCCAGGAGCCGTGCTGGCCGACGAAGGCGCCGTTTTGGTAGGCCGGCCCCAGCACATTGCCGTGCGCGAAGGCCAGCCCGAGTGAGGCGGTGTGAGCGCCAAGCGCATAGTCCGGCACCCGGGCGCTGGCGACGAGGTCGGGACGCTGGTCGGCGACGCGCGGGTCGAGATTGCGACCGTAATAACTGTAAGGCCAGCCGTAGAAGCCGCCGTCGACGACCGCCGTCATGTAGTCGGGCACCAGGTCGCCACCGAGCTCGTCGCGCTCGTTCACGCTGACCCACAGCACGCCCGATTCCGGTTCCCAGGCCATGCCGACCGGATTTCGCAATCCGGAGGCGAATAGCCGCGTCTCTCCGCTTGCGCGGTCAATTTCGAGCACCGCGGCGCGCCCGTCTTCGCTGGCCATACCGCGTTCACCGTGGTCGCTGTTCGAGCCGCTCGCGACGTACAGTTTGCTGCCGTCGGGACTGGCGAGCAGGTTCTTGGTCCAGTGATAGTTGGGTGGGTTGGCCGGCAGTGCGGCAAGCAGCGTGGTCGGGGCACTGATTTCTGTAGCGCCGGGCGAGTAAGGCACGCTCACTACGCTGTCGGTGTTGGCGATGTACAGGTGGTCGTCAATTAGTGCCATGCCGAACGGTGACGTCAGCCCCGAGAGCAATACCGTTTGTATTTCCGCGATGCCATCGCCGTCGGCGTCGCGTAACAGTGAAATGCGATCAGCACTTGGAACCGCGGCCCCTGCTCGTTTCATAACCGACTGCTGGATGCGGGCCTTGATCCCTTTCGGCTTCGAAGGCTGCGCATTCGTTTCCGCAACCAGCACATCGCCGTTCGGCAACACGTAAAGCCAGCGCGGATGATCCAGACCGCTGGCGAAAGCCGCAACGCGCAAGCCGGCGGCAGCGACAGGCGTCGCACCCGCGGGCCAGCCGACCGCCGTCGCAATATTGACGACCGGTATCAGCGCATCGCGCGTTGCCGGCAACGCCGGCGTGGGGCCAATGCCCGCCGACTCCGGGTAGCGTGCGTTGCCACCGCAGGCACTGACGACGAGAAGGAGACAAATATACGAAAGTGGTTTGCGAAACATAGTGGATGGGCCTGACAAACTGTATCGCCATGGCAACATCGATCATGCCCCATGTCCAGCATCGGAGAGCTGCGTGCACGGCAGCGCCGCGTGGACTGGCGCTGCGCTGGCTACAAGTTACGGGCAGAACTTGCAATGAGCGGCATTTCACTAACAATGACTATCCGGGTGCGACCGCGTACGGTCGCCTGTATCGGGATTCGTGCATTAACCAGGACGAAAAAGGCTTACACAACGTGACCCGCGAAGACACTCCATCTATCGATGCCTGGACCAGCTACTGGCAGACCGGCACTGGTGCGAGCTGTTTTTCGGGGAGAGACCTGGAGCTCCGTCTTAACGAGGTATGGCAGGGCCACGTAGCAGGCCTTGCCGACGGTGCGCGCGTGCTTGATCTGGCAACCGGTAACGGCACGGTTGCGCGGAGCTGCGCCGCGGCGGCTCGCGCGCTCAATCGTCGCTTGCAGATTACGGCGGTCGATGCGGCGCAAATCGACCCGCCAAGGTTCGTGCCGGATCCTCAGCAACTGTTTCGGGATGTGCAGTTCCGCGGCGGCGTCAAACTCGAATCGCTGCCCTTCGCGGACCGTGAGTTCGACGGGGTCGTCTCACAGTTCGGTTTCGAATACGCAGAAGAAGCAGCCGCTGCCCGGGAAGCAGCGCGAGTGCTCGCGCCCGCGGGGCAACTGCGTCTCATAATTCATGCTCGTGATGGCGCCGTTGCAGGTGACATCCGCTATCGTGTTGAACGTTTGCAGTCCGTACTGGGCGGTGACGGTCCGGTCGCGCTGGTACTCGCACTGGCGCGCGCCGCGGAGGCGGGTGATACGCAATTGCTGAAACAGAAATCAGCCCACCTGCCGGCGGCGATCGAGCTCACGAAAGAACTGGGCCGTAATCCGCCTGCCGACGATTCGGCATTATTTTACGCCAGCGAGTGCCTCAGCCTGTGGGCGCAGCGCGACAACTACTGGCCTGCGGACCTGCGTCGTTCTGTCGAGCAGGGTGTCGAGACGGCGCGTGGTGTGGTCTTGCGGCAGGAACAAATGCTGCGGGTCGCCCGTACGGCGAACGATATCGAACGTCTGGGTAAACGCCTGGCGGACGCGGGCCTGTCGCCAGCTGCCGCCACGCCGATTCACGATGAAAACCGTGGCGTGCAGATAGCGTGGTTGCTCGAGGCAGGCCGGTCGGGTGGGCGATAACTGGAGCGGGTGATGGGAATCGAACCCACGTTATCTGCTTGGGAAGCAGAAGTTCTACCATTGAACTACACCCGCCGACGAGAAAATTTACTCCTGCGTGCAGCCCGGTGAGCATTACGTTCGGCGCCATTATAGTCTAAGCGAATCCGGGGTCCGGGGAGAAGAAGTTTGTTTGACTCCACAACACTATTGCTCAGGCGATTCGTCAAACTGCCGGACAACCGCGATCCATGAACAAAGTACGCTGGGGCATCGTAAGTGCCGGGACAATTGCGAACACGTTCGCCGCCGACATGGTGTTCGCGTCGAATGCGGAACTCGTTGCGGTGTCCGCGCGAAGTCTGGCCGACGCCGAGAGGTTTGCTCGAAAATACGGGATACGCCAATCATTCGAAGGCTACAGCGGACTGTTCGCCGACGATCGGGGTTGACGCAATTTACGTGGGCACACCGCACACCCTGCATCTGCCACATTCCAGCGCCGCCCTCGAAGCTGGCAAAAGCGTTCTGTGCGAAAAGCCGCTCACTACATCGGCCGCCGAGTGTCGCGGGCTGCTTCGAGTCGCTGCGCAAACGGGCGGCTACCTGATGGAAGCGATGTGGACGTGGTTTCTGCCGGCGATCCGCCAGGCCAAAGCCTGGTTCGATGCCGGACGAATCGGCGAACTCAGGCACATCAGGGCGGAGTTTGGCTATCCCATGGCGTATGACCCCGACAGCCGGCTGTTCGATCCTGCCCTGGCGGGTGGCTGCCTGCTGGACCTGGGGGTGTACCCGGTCGCCATCGCCCGGCTGTTCACGGGCGTCGCCCCCACCGATGTGCACGCCACGTCGCGGTATGCCGCGAACGGCGTCGAGGACGATGTCGTCATGACGTTTCGCTATGACGACTGTGTGGCAGCCCTGGCCTGTTCGTTCCGGTGCAAGCTGCCTAACACGGCTCACATCATCGGTACCGAAGGCTACATCGAAATACCGCATTTCTGGTCGGCTCGGGAGTGCCGCCTGGTGGTCATGCACGATGTCGTCGATGAGTTCCATGACGAGCGGCGCGGCTCTGGCTTCGAATTCCAGATCGAAGCCGTCAGTGATGACCTCCTGAACGGCCGCAACGAGTCGGCGGTTGTTACGCACGCAGCCAGTCTCGGCTTCCAGGAGGACATGGATCGCGTCCGGGCTGCCTTCATAGCCGACTAGCCGGGTAAATTCCGGCGCCTGCTCTGGCTGCCGGCAGCTTTTGTTGTTCGTGAACGCTGCTATAGTCTGTACATCAGGAAAACGCGCGCGGTGGCGCGTCGCGCACACAGTAAATCCGACAGGGGAACAGTCATGATCGAATTCCAACTCAACGGCAAGCCCGTTTCATCGGACAGCCCGGCCGACACGCCGCTGCTGTGGGTCATCCGCGACGAACTGAAGCTCAAGGGCACCAAGTTCGGCTGCGGTATTGCCATGTGTGGTGCCTGCACCGTGCACCTGGAGGGCGCTGCGATTCGCTCCTGCTCGACGCCTGTCAGCGCGGCGGCCGGCAAGGCCGTTACGACCATCGAAGGCCTCGCGAGCAACGCAGGCAATGCGCTGCAAAAGGCCTGGGTTGACGAGCAGGTTCCACAGTGTGGCTACTGCCAGTCCGGCCAGATCATGCAGGCAGCGAGCTTGCTGGCACAGAATTCCAAACCATCTGACGACGACATCGTTGCCGCCATGAACGGCAATTTGTGTCGCTGCATGGCGTACACCCGTATCAAGAAAGCGATCAAATCCGCGGCAAGCGCAACGGAGGCATCGTCATGAGTATCAAGACAGCGCAAAAAATGCAGCAGACTGCCGTCACCCGGCGCAGCTTTCTTGTCGGCAGCGCGAATGCCGGACTGATCATGAGTCTCGGCAGCGTGTTGCCCGGCTGCAGCAAGGAACAGGCGGCCAGCGACATGGTGGCCGGTGACATGTCGCGCAGCTTCTCGCCAGCGGTCTGGTTTGAGATGGACGCCAGCGGCAATATCCTGATCAACATCGCGAAAGCGGAAATGGGCCAGCACGTGGGCACCGCGCTGGCACGCATTGTTGCGGATGAACTCGGTGCCGACTGGAGTCGGGTGTCGATCAAGCACGTCGATTCCGACCCGCGCTGGGGTTACATGGTTACGGGCGGCTCCTGGTCGGTGTTTACGAGCTGGACCATGCTGTCGCAGGCCGGCGCCGCCGGTCGTACCGTGCTGGTCGACGCCGCTGCTGCATTGCTGGGCGTCGCTGCGAGCGACTGCGTGGCGATGAACAGTGAAGTGCGTGCCGGCACGCGCAGCATCAGTTACGCAGAGATTGTGCAGAAGGGCGACATCAGTCGCAGCTTCAGCGAAGAACAGCTGGCAGCGATGCCCATCAAGCCAGCGTCCGCGCGTAACCTGATCGGCAAGCCGACCGACGCGCGCGACATTCCTGCAAAAACCAAAGGCGATGCCGTGTACGGACTCGACGCCGAGTTGCCGGGCATGGTGTACGCGCATCCGCTGCTACCGCCGACGCGCTACGGCAGCGCGATTCAGTCGGTCGATGACAGCGCAGCCCGAGATGTGCCTGGCTACCTGCAGACACTCACGCTGACGGATCCGAGCGACAAGATCCAGGGCTGGGCGCTGGTCATTGCGGAGTCCTTTCCCAGCGCGATGAAAGCCGCGGCCGTCGTCAAGGTCAGCTGGCAGCCAGGTCCGACAGCGTCTGTTAACGAGGCGGATATTCTCGCCGAGGGCGAAAAAATTGCGGCAGACAAGAGCAGCGGCACGCTGGTCGTTAACGATGGCGACGTCGCCGCCGCACGCGCCGCCGCTGCAAACACCAAAACCAGCGTGTATCGCACGGCAACCGCACTGCACTTCACGCTGGAGCCGCAGAACGCGCTGGTCGAGTTCAAGGAAGGCGTTTGTCACGTGCACGCCGGCAACCAGTGGCAGTCGCTGATCATTCCTGACCTTGCGAAAGCCCTGCAGATCGACGAAGCAAATATTGTTTTGCACCAGTACTACCTCGGCGGTGGCTTCGGCCGGCGCCTGTACGGTGACCAGATGATTCCGGCGGCACTCGCGGCACGCGAACTGGGCAAGCCGGTGAAGCTTGTGTTCCAGCGTCCTGACGACAGCCGTTTCGACTGCGTGCGCTCGGCCTCGGTGCAGCGCTTCGATGCGTCATTCGACGCGACAGGCAAGCTGACCGGTATCGAGCATGCGGCGGCTGCCGGGTGGCCGACACTGACGATGGCACCAGGCTTTCTTGCCGACGGTGTCGATGGCAACGGCAAGTTCGATGCCTTCTCGGTCAGCGGTGCCGATCACTGGTACACCCTGCCGGCGCACCGGGTGCGGGCGATCAACAACGAGCTTGCGCAGCGCACGTTCCTGCCAGGCTGGCTGCGCGCGGTGGGGCCGGGCTGGGTTGGCTGGGGCGTCGAGAGCTTCATGGACGAACTGGCCGTGCAGGCAGGCCAGGACCCGATCGAATTTCGTCTCGCAATGCTGGATGCGGCAGGCAAGAACGCCGGCAAGGCGCCGGAGGCCGTTGGCGGTGCGGCACGGCTTGCGGCCGTTCTGCGCGATGTTCGCGAACGCAGCGGCTGGGGACGTGACCTGCCCAAAGGCGAGGGCATGGGCGTCGCGGTTTGCCACGGCCAGGAGCGCACGATGCCGACCTGGATCGCCTGCGTCGCCCATGTTGCCGTGGACCCGGGTAGCAAAGCGGTCAAGGTGAAGAAACTCTGGCAGTCAATTGACTGCGGCACGGTCGTACACCCGGACGGTGCCATGGCGCAGGCCGAAGGCGCCGCGTTGTGGGGCGTGAGTCTCGCCTTGCACGAAGGCGCGAGTTTCGAGAATGGTCAGGTCAAGCAGCGCAATCTGAATACCTACACGCCGCTGCGCATGGCCGATGTGCCGGAACTCGATATTCGATTCGTCGCGAGTACGGAGATGCCTGTGGGTTTGGGTGAGCCGCCGTTAATTCCCGTGCCACCGGCAATCGGTAACGCAATATTCGCCGCAACCGGTATTCGGGCGCGCGATCTGCCGATCAGACTGTCGGCCTGACCTGCAGCGAAATAAAAAAAGGGGTGGCGCCGGTGGGCGCCGCCCCTTTTTTATTGTCTTGCCGATTGCGCGGCTAGCTGAGGATGCCGCGCTTGTTCGCATTGCTGGCGAACATCAGGAGGTAAGCACCAATGACGATAACGGCCACTGGCATAATCAGCGCACTGCTGCCGAGCACCTCGACGGTATTGGACAGCAACAGCGAGTAAGCCATCTGCGCAAGGACGGCGAGCAGCGAGATCGCGAACAGCGGCACCGCAAAGCCCTTGCGCAGCAGCAGCGCAGCGCAGCCGAGTACGCCGCTGAACACGGCGATCGCGTAAGCCGCCGTTACCCAGGTTGGTAAATCCGCATAGAGCGCGCGTTCCGCCGCGCTCATGGCGGCGAAATCTGCGTCAGTCAGCGTCACCTGCATCAGGTACGCCATCACGCCCAGCAGGTTCCAGAACAATGCCACGATACTGATGATCCAGTAGCCGCGCGTGGGTTCATCTCTGATGAGATCCTTCATGGCATTCCCCCTCGATTCGTCTGTAATTGGCCAGTGCCAGCGCCGTTATGTTCACTGATACCCAGCCCTAACCCTGATAGTTCATTAATTTACTAATTGGGTCAACGACTTATCGGTCCACTCCAAAGGCAGCTCAAGTTTCTGCCCGCTCGGCCGCTACGTCTTGTTGAGGCGGCACATTCCGGTCGCCGCGGTCCCAGGGCGGTAGCGGCAGCGTATGACAGCTCCAAACAGGCAAAGGATAGGCAGGTACGAGGTGGTGGCGCCTGTCGGCCGAGGCTCGCAAGGCAGCGTGGTGAAAGCGGTCGATCCGGTGCTCGATCGATTCGTTGCGATCAAGATACTGAGCGACGCCAATGCAGAATTGAATACCCTGGCAGACGACGGTACGCCCCTTGAGGCGCGCATCGCCAGCCAGCTCAAGCACCCCAACGTTGTGCCGATTTACGACGCCGGAGAAATCGACGGCGCGCCGTACCTGGTATTCGAATACGTGGAAGGTACAACGCTCGCCGCGCGCCTGAAGAAATCGGGTGCGATGACAATTCGCGACGCAGTTCCTGTCATCGACTCGGTGCTGAAGGGACTGTGCGATGCGCATTCCAGGCAAATTCTGCACCTAGACCTCAATCCGCGAAACATTCTGTTTGATGGCGATGGCCTGCCGCGAATCATGGATTTCGGCCTGGCGCAGTATGTCACGAGCATCGTCACCGATGACGAGACGGTATCCGGCACGCTGAGCTACATGTCACCAGAGCACATGCTGGGCAAACCCGTGGGCCCCTGGACTGACGTGTTCGCGCTCGGCTGCACCTTCTACGAAGTCGTCAGCGGTGATCGAGTATTCAAAGGTTCGACGCAGGAAGAAATTCAGCTACAGATCGTGTCCGCCGCCATCGACTACAGTGCCCTGAAGGCGCTCGAATTCGGGCCGGAGTTCACCCGCTTCCTGCAAGGCGCTTTGGAGCGCGACGCCAGCGGTCGTTACGCCGATGCTGCTGTCATGTCAGAAGCGTTCGCGCTGTTCCTGTCCGAAACCGGGCTGGGCAGCGAGCTGGCAGGCACTGATACGAATCACAGTACGATCGAGTTCCTGATGCGGCGGATGGCACGCAAGGCGGATTTCCCAACGGTTTCGCAAACGCTGGCGGATATCAATCGCATGACCGGCGACGAATCCAATGCCTCGGCTGACAAGCTATCGAACGTAATACTTCGGGATTTCGCACTGACCAGCAAATTGTTGCGGCTGGTGAACTCGGCATTCTACGGCACGCGTGCGTCGGAAATTACCAGCGTTTCGCAAGCGGTTGTGTTTCTCGGGCTGGAGCAGGTCCGCATGACGGCGAACAGCCTGATGTTCTTCGGCCACCTCAAAGGCGACTCGCGCGCACTGAAAGACTCGCTGATCCGCTCTTTCATAAGCGGGCTGATTGCCCGCCATCTCGCGCGCAAGATTTATCTGCCACAGCCCGAAGAAGCCTTCATCAGCGCGCTGTGTCAAAACCTCGGCGAAAACCTCGCGATTTACTATTTCCCGGACGAGTTTGCCGATATCGAAGAACTGCGAGCGGAGCAACAGCTCGGCAAGTGCGCGGCCTCGCGGGGAGTGCTGGGCGTCAGCTACGCGGAGCTCGGCGCCGCGGTTGCGCGCACCTGGAACCTGCCGGAGTCGATCGTTGCGGCGATTCGCGGCCTGCCGGCGGGGCCGCTGCAGCAGCCGGAGAACATGGATGAGGCATTGCGCGATACGGCGATTTTCGCTAACGAACTTAGCGACCTGTTTCAGAGCCGAACCCGCGACGAAATGAAATCAGAAATTCACTGGCTGTTAAAGAAGTTCGAACGCAGCATCGAGGTTGATCACGAGTACTGCGTGAGTCTGATCGCTGCGGGTTACGAGAAATTGAAAGAGTATGCGCCGCTGTTCGAACTCAGCGTGCAGTCCAGTGACTACTGCAAGGCAGTGCGTGCCTGGCTCGACGTGCAGGCAGATCACGCGCCAGAGACGGCCGACGCAGCCGTCGGTGCCCAGGAATTCAGCAAGGCCGCCGCAAAGGCTGAGGCAGTTGTGCGCGGTCACTAGCGCCCGGATCACCGGCAAGCGCTGGACAGGTATAGAGAATCTTTTCGCTTTTATGAAATAGCGGTGCAACAGCAAATGAAGCCGGACATCAATAACAACAACATCGGGCGCTACGAACTGATCAGGAAGCTGGGCGCGGGCTCACAGGGCTCCGTGCTGCTGGCGCGCGACCCGAAGCTGGACCGCCAGGTCGCGATCAAACTGTTGAGTGACGTTGCCTCGGATCTGAACCTGCAGACAGAAGACGGCACGCCGATAGAAGCGCGCACCTCGAGCAAACTGAAGCACCCCAATATCATTCCGATATTCGATGCCGGGCGCGCGCCGCAGGGCCCCTACCTGGTATTCGAATTCGTCGACGGCGTGCCGTTGGCCAACCTGCTGCGGATCGAAAAAAAGTACGCCCTCGAACGGGCGATCCCGCTGATCAAGGCGATACTCGATGCCATGGCACATGCTCACTCGGCCGAGATTCTGCATCTCGACCTGAGTCCGCGAAATATTCTGGTGGGTGAGGATGGCATCCCGCGAATCATGGATTTCGGGCTCGCACAGTACATAAACTTCACGCGCGCGCCGGGCGAAATGGCGACCGGTACCTTGCACTACATGGCGCCGGAACACATGGTGCAGCAGCCGCTCGGGTCGTGGACCGACGTGTTCGCGCTCGGCACAACGTTCTACGAGTTAGTAACGGGAAGGCGCCCGTTCGATGGTATCCAGGTGCTGGATATTCAGCACAAGATTGCCGCAGCCAAGGTCGACATGGCGCCGGTACTGGCGTTGCCGCACGGCGAGCTGCTGGCGCGTTTCCTGGCCGGTGCGCTGGAGCGCGACCGCGAGGGCCGTTATCGCGACGCACCCGTAATGCGCGAAGCGTTCGAGCTGTTCCTGGCGGAGGCCGGGCTGGACGGCCACAGTGCGGACGAGGCGCCCGCACACAGCACGATCGACTTCCTGATGCGGCGCATGCAGCGCAAGAAGGACTTCCCGGCCATTTCGAAGACATTGTCGGACATTAACCGGCTAACGGAAGCGGGTTCGTCGGCGTCGGCGGATAAGCTGGCGAACGTCATCCTGCGCGACCTTGCGCTGACGAGCAAGTTGCTGACGCTTGTCAATTCCGCGTACTACGGGACGCGCTCGGCAGAGGTATCCAGTATCTCGCAGGCGGTTGTCATTCTCGGCGTCAAGCAAATCCGGCTGACGGCGAACAGCCTCACGTTCTTTGGTCATCTGCGTAGTGATTCGGAAGAACTGAAAGACAGCATGACGCGTTCTTTCCTGTCCGGCCTGATCGCGAGGGAGCTGGCTAAGCATTTGCGATTGAAAGATGCCGAGGAAGCTTTCATCTGCGGCCTGTGCCAGAACCTCGGCGAGAACCTGGCGATGTACTATTTCGCGGAAGACCATGCCGATATCCGCGAACTGCAGCACGCCAAACGGCTGGACAAGACGGCGGCATCGCGCGGCGTGCTGGGCGTCAGCTTCGCGGAACTCGGGGCGGCGGTGGCGCGCGTCTGGAACCTGCCGAAGTCAATCATCCAGGCGATTCGCGGCATGCCGGCCGCTGTGGTTGTCGAGCCGGCGGACGATGCTGCCAAGCTGCGTGATCTGGCGGTTTTCGCCAACCTCGTGTGCGACGCGCTGCAACAGGACGACGCGACGCTTTCGGACCAGCAGCTGGACGCCGTGCTGCAGCGTTTTGCGCCCAGCATTGCGCTGGAACGTGACCACTGTGTACGGCTGCTGATTGCGGTCTTCGAAAAGCTCGTTGAATACGCACCGATCTTCGAGATCAGCGTGTCGTCGAGTCGCTACTGCAGGAGCGTGCAGGCCTGGCTTGCGGCCCAGCCGGCTGCAGAGGAGCTTGAAACCGCGGCGGCCGGCTAGGGCCTGACTGCGCGTCGATCGTCGCGGCCCGCGGCTGCGTTACTAACGATAAAAAACGCTGGCGCCTCAAAAAGAACTGTATATACTCACAGCTACTGTTTATTTGTACAGGACACTACGATGCAGCAGCTGACCCCGAGACAACAAGAAATTCTTGAAATGATTCAAGACTTTATCACCGAACACGGCCTGCCGCCGACACGCGCGGAGATCGCCCGTGAGCTCGGTTTCAAATCCGTCAACGCCGCCGAGGATCACTTAAAGGCCCTGCAGCGCAAGGGCGTGCTGGACCTGCTGCCCGGCGCCTCGCGCGGTATCCAGCTCAAGGATTCACTGCGCGACCAGCTTGGCCTGCCGCTCGTCGGCCGGGTCGCGGCGGGCAGCCCGATCCTGGCGCAGGAACACATCGAGGCGCATTACCGGCTCGACCCGGCGTTCTTTAATCCGAAGCCGCATTACCTGCTGCGGGTTCACGGCATGAGCATGAAGAATGCCGGCATTCTCGACGGCGATCTCGTCGCCGTGCACCGCACACCGGAAGTGCGCAGTCGCCAGATCGTCGTGGCCCGCGTTGACGACGAAGTCACCGTCAAGCGTTATCGCCAGGACGGCAAGCTCGTTTGGCTGCTGCCGGAAAACGAAGACTTCGAACCGATCCGCGTCGACCTGCTGACCCAGGCCATGGTCATTGAAGGGGTGGTCGTCGGCGTCATTCGCGACGGCATGCCGCTGAACTGACTCGAATCGGTTCCCCTGCGCCACCGTCGGCATGAGCGATGCACTCCAGCAACTGCTGCAAAGTCCGCGTCTCTGGCGCGGGCGGGCACAGGGCAAAGCCTGGCAGGGGCTTGTCACCGGGTACCCACGCCTTGACGAGCACCTGCCAGGCGGCGGCTGGCCACGGCATGCACTGACCGAAATCCTGCTCGAACATTACGGTAGCGGCGAGTTGAAGCTGCTGATGCCGGCGCTCGCGCGGCTCAGCCAGGGCCAGGAGGCCGGTAGCAATGCCGGCTGGCTGGCGTGGATCGCGCCGCCGTTTCAACCGTACCCGCCGGCACTGGCACAGTGGGGCATCGATTTGTCGCGCGTGCTGATCGTTCGCCCGCGTCAGCCCGACGAGGTTTTGTGGGCCGCAGAGCAGGCACTCACGAGCGGCAACTGCGCGGCGGTGCTGTTGTGGAGTTCTGCGCTGGATCATGCCGCGAGCCGGCGGCTGCAGCTCGCGGCGGAGCAGGGCAAAAGCTGGGCGGTCGCGTTCCGGCCTGTGCAGCATCAGCGGCAACACTCCGCTGCCGCTTTGCGCATCACGCTGCAGCAGGGTGCGCAGGGTACGGATATCCACATTCTCAAAAACCGCGGTGGCCGGCCGGCCGCGGTACCCGGAGTCATTCACGACTACGCCTCGTTACCGGGCAGTTAGCTCATGGGATCCGCGGATAACAGGCCCGTGCCAGTGCGGGATGCAGGCCCGACTCCCACCGTAACGCGCAGGCCTGCACAGCAATCGCTGGCCCTGACACCCCTGCCGAGCACAGCGCGCGCGACGGCACCGCAAGCGGCCGCGCAGTCGCAGCCCAGCGCCACAGTTCGCGACCGCGCAGCGCAACGTGCGCCGCAGCCGCAGCCGCCCCAGTCACTGTGGCTGTGCCTGTACCTGCCGCAGCTGCCGCTGGAGGCTGCAGACGTTGCCGAAGAGGCTGAGCTGTACGCAGTCTTCGACGAACAAAAGGGCGTGCGGCAGGTGTCACAGGCATCGGCAGCGGCGCGGCAGGCAGGTATCCATGCCGGCCTCTCGGTCAACGCGGCACTCGCGCTGCAGCCGGATTTGTTCCTGGCAGAGCGTGACCCCCGGCGCGAAGACGAGGTGCTGCAATCACTGGCCACCTGGGCGGAGCGCTTCACCTCGTTTGTCACCGTTGCACCGCCGGCGATCCTGTTACTCGAGATTGCTGCCAGCCTGCGTTTGTTTGCCGGCCTCAAAGCCTTGCGGCAACAAATTGTTAAGGAACTCGCTGAGCTGGGATACAGCGCCTTGCCGGCGATCGCGCCGACACCGCTCGCGGCAACCTGGCTCGCCCGTGCCGGCACGCGGCGCTGCATTGTTAACGCTGAGCATCTCAACAGTGCCCTGACGTCATTGCCGCTGCCCTGCCTGGACTGGCCCGACAAAATAACGGCAGCACTGCAGGGCATGGGCATCGACAGTGTGGGTGAGCTGTTGCGACTGCCACGCGACGGTTTTGCCAGGCGCTTTGGCACCAAGCGCCTGTTAGCGCTCGATCGCGCGCTCGGCCGGCTGCCGGATCCGCGCGATCATTTTCGTTCGCCGGTCGCATTTTGTGCGGATGCCGATCTCGATGGCGAACACGACAACAGCGAATGGCTGCTCGATGTGTGCGCACAGCTACTCGCCAAGCTCGAACGCTTCCTGTTAACTCGCCAGCTTGCCGCGCAACGCCTGTCATTCAGTTTTTACCACCTGCAGCATCCGGCAACGCCACTGACGCTCGCCTGCCTGCAGGCGGGCAACAACGCGGCGCGCTGGCTGGCCCTGTTACGTATTCGCTTCGAGCGGGTTGAATTGCCGGCACCCGTGATTGCGGTGCGCCTGCACGCCGCGGACGGACAAGCACTGACGGCCACAACGGCGAAGCTCGCGTTCACCGAGCAGGGTGGCAGCGAGGCATCGATCGCGCCGCTGGTCGAACGGCTGACCGCGCGCATCGGCGCACAGGCTGTACACGGTATCGATACCGTTGCCGAACATCGGCCGGATCGTGCCTGGCGTCGCCAGCATGCGTTCGACGTGGCGCCGCAGTGTGCGGCAATCCCCGCTGTTGCGCCGAACCCGCGCATGCCGGAGTTGCTGGGCGATCTGCAGCGCACGCAACGCCTGTTGCTGCGGCGGCCGCTGTGGTTACTCGAGCAGCCGGAGCCCTTGCAAAGCCACAACGGCGAGCCGGATTACCGGGGGCCGCTCGCGTTCGAGAGCGGGCCGGAACGCATCGAGACCGGCTGGTGGGATGAGGCCGGCGTCGCACGCGATTACTACGTTGCCAAAAGCCGGCACGGTGCGTACCTGTGGATTTTCTGCGAGCGTGCCAACGGGCGCTGGTATTTGCACGGCAGGTTCGGTTGAAGTGCCGGCCTACGCGGAGCTGCATGCGCTCAGCAACTTCACGTTCCTGCGCGGCGCATCGCATCCGGAAGAGCTGGTAGAAACGGCGGCGGAACTCGGCTACAGCGCGCTCGCCATTACCGATGAATGCTCCATTTCCGGCATCGTGCGCGCCCACACGGCGGCGAAAGACCACGGTTTGAAACTGCTGATCGGTGCCGAGTTTGTGCTGGACGATGGCCTGAAACTCGTCGCGCTGGTGCAGAACCGCCAGGGCTATGCGGCCTTGTGCCGGCTCATTACCAAGGGGCGGCGCGCCGCGGCCAAGGGCAGCTACCTGCTGCAAAAAAATGATTTCGCTGACGGACTGCCGGATTGCCTGCTGCTGTGGATACCCGATAACCGCCTGCAGCTCGCGAGTCATCACCAATGGATCCGCGAGACGTTTGCACATCGCCTGTGGATCGCCGTGGAGCTGCACGCGGATGGCCTCGAAGGTGCGCGCCTGACGCGCTTGCAGGATCTCGGCACCGAGTTGCAGCTGCCGCTGGTTGCCAGCGGCGATGTGCACATGCACTGTCGCGCACGCCGCGCGCTGCAGGACACCGTGACCGCGATTCGCCTGAACCTGCTGCTCGAGCGTGCCGGCTACGCGCTGTACCCGAACGGCGAACGTTACCTGCGTGCGTGCACGGTGTTGCAAAAACTGTATCCGGCCAACTTACTCGCGGCAACGCAGGACATTATCGAACGCATTGATTTTTCGCTGGACGAGCTGCGCTACGAATACCCGCACGAACTCGTGCCGGCCGGCGAAACCCCGGCAAGCTACCTGCGCCGGTTAACGGAACAGGGCATGCAGCGGCGCTGGCCGGCGGGCGTGCCGCAGAAAGTGCGCAGGCTGGTCGAGCACGAGCTGCAGCTGATTCGCGAACTCTGTTACGAGTTTTATTTCCTGACCGTGCACGACATCGTCGCCTACGCGCGTTCACAGCGCATCCTGTGCCAGGGGCGCGGCTCGGCGGCGAACTCGGCGGTGTGTTTTTGTCTCGGCATCACCGAGGTCGATCCGGATCGCATGGCAACGCTCGTCGAGCGCTTTATTTCGAAAGAGCGCAACGAGCCGCCTGACATCGACGTCGACTTCGAACATGAACGCCGCGAAGAAGTCATCCAGTACATCTACCGCAAGTACGGCCGCGAGCGTGCTGCGCTTGCTGCGACAGTCATTACCTACCGTTCGCGCAGCGCGCTGCGTGACGTTGGCAAGGTGCTGGGTTTATCTGGCCTGCAGGTTGATCGGCTGGCGCGTTCGATGCAGTGGTGGGACGGGCAGCAGGTGGATGACAGCCGCGTGCGCGAGGCCGGGCTCGATCCGGACAGCCCGGTGATCCGCCGCCTTAAGTGGCTGACGCGACAGCTGATCGGCTTTCCGCGGCATCTGTCGCAGCATGTCGGTGGTTTCGTTATCTCGAACGGGCCTTTGTCGGAGCTGACCGCCATCGAGAACGCATCGATGCCGGATCGCACCGTCATTCAGTGGGAGAAGAACGACCTCGAAGATCTCGGCCTGTTGAAAGTCGATGTACTCGGGCTCGGCATGCTGACAGCGATCCGCCGCAGCTTCGACCTGATCCGTGAATTCGATGGTCGCGAGTTCACGCTGGCGACGGTGCCTGCCGAAGACCCGCGCGTGTACGACATGAT
The DNA here is from genome assembly GCA_963800915.1 of uncultured Gammaproteobacteria bacterium. GTDB lineage: Bacteria > Pseudomonadota > Gammaproteobacteria > Steroidobacterales > Woeseiaceae > Woeseia. The sequence goes on along the minus strand of CAWDCR010000004.1, from coordinate 29,688 downwards.
CTGCGAAGGCGACACGATGGGTGTGTTCCAGATCGAGTCGCGGGCACAGATGGCGATGCTGCCGCGGCTGAAACCGCGCTGCTATTACGACCTCGTGATCGAAGTCGCGCTGATCCGGCCGGGCCCGATCCAGGGTGACATGGTGCATCCCTACCTGCGCCGTCGCAGCGGTGAAGAGGCGGTGGAATACCCGAGCGAGGAAGTGCGCACCGTGCTGGAGCGCACGCTCGGCGTGCCGATTTTCCAGGAGCAGGTCATGGCGCTGGCGGTGGCGGCAGCCGGTTTCACGCCGGGCGAAGCCGATCAGCTGCGGCGCGCGATGGCGGCATGGAAACGTCGCGGCGGACTAGGCCCGTTCGAGGAAAAGCTGACGAAGGGAATGCGCGAGCGGGGTTACGAGGACGAGTTCGCGCAAAAGATTTTTCGCCAGATCAGGGGATTTGGCGAGTACGGTTTCCCTGAATCCCATTCCGCCAGCTTTGCGCTGCTGGTCTACGTGTCGTGCTGGCTGAAATGCCACGAGCCGGCGGCGTTTTGCTGCGCGCTGCTCAATAGCCAGCCGATGGGTTTTTATTCCGCGTCGCAGCTGACGCAGGACCTGCGGCGGCATGGCATAGAGATACGCGCCGTCGACGTCAACCAAAGCGACTGGGATAACTCGCTCGAGCGGGACAAAGAAGGTGCGGCCACGATGCGCATCGGACTGCGGCAGATCAAGGGGCTGTCGGAAGCGGCCGGGCAGCGGCTGGTGACGGCACGCAGCAGCGCCCCTTACGCCAGCGTGCAGCAACTGAGTGAGCGCGCCGCCCTGAATCGCCTGGAGCTATCCGCGCTTGCCGCTGCCGGTGCGCTGGCCGAACTTGACGGGCATCGTCACAAGGCGCGCTGGCACGTGGCCGGTGTCGAGGCGCCGACCCCACTGTTTGCCTCAATGGAGCGCTACGAGCCGACACCGCTGCTGAAGAAGCCCACCGAAGGACAGGACATCGTCGCGGACTACCGCAGCCTTGGCCTGACCCTGGGCAGGCATCCGCTGGCCGTGCTGCGCGCGATCCTGGCGGAAAAGAGCTTCCTGCTCGCGCGGGATCTGCCAGGGCTGGCCAGCGGTCGCCGCGTGCGCGTTGCGGGCCTGGTCATTACCAAGCAGCGACCCGGTACGGCGAGCGGTGTGACCTTCGTGACGCTGGAGGATGAATCCGGCCACGTGAACCTGGTGGTGTGGAAAAAAATCGCAGAGACGCAGCGCAGCGTGCTGCTGAACGCACAGCTGATGGGCGTGGAGGGTGAATTACAGAAGGAGGGGAAGGTGATTCACGTCATCGCGCAGCGACTGCTCGATCACAGCGCGCTACTCGGTGAGCTGCGGGTACGCTCGCGGGACTTTCGGTAGCGCAGCGAGCCCTAGTCTTCGCCGTACATGTCGAATGAATAGGTATCATCAAGGCTGCGTCGTTCCTGGATTTCCTCCAGGCGACGACGGATTTCCTTCTTGCGCTCGATATCGTTCTTCTCGGTCTTGTCCATTTCGGCCATCAGTTTTTCAACGTTGACCTCCATCGACACGTCCAGCGCATCGTCATCGTCGTCATCGCTGTCCATGACGATGGTTTCGTCGCCGGAAAAATCCTCGACTTCGTCATCGTCAATGTTGTCTTTCTCAACTTCTTTCTCTGGCGGCTTTGTCGGCATGGACACGACCCTCAGTTCGATTCTGTTGTACGAAGCGCCTATCAAGGCGCACCGTCAAAATGACGATGTCTGCCTGTATACCCCTAATGCCACAGGCACGCAACTGCACAACCGGCAGTTTTTAACACACGGGAACGAATCAAAAAAAACACCGCAAGAGAACAGCGTATTTGCCGCAGCGGATTTAGCCGATCAGGTTATTGATCTCGAAGATCGGCAGCAGAATGGCCAGTACAATCAGCAGCACGACGGCAGCCATCACGATAACCAGCAGGGGCTGCATGATGCCGAGCAGGGTTGCGATCAGGCTGTCCACCTCCCGCTCCTGGTTGGCCGCGGCACGACCCAGCATTTCCTCGAGACGTCCGCCGGCTTCGCCACTGGCGATGAGATGTGTTGTCATCGGCGGGAACAGTCGGCTGGCCGCTAGCGATTTGCTGATCATGGCGCCCTCGCGGATACGCAGCGAGGCTTCTTCGACCGCTTCACGCATCGGCACGTTCGCCACGACCTGCGCCGCTATTCGCAGCGATTCGAGAATCGGCACGCCGCTGCCGGCAAGGATACTGAGGGTTTGCGTAAAACGTGCGGTGTTGATGCCGCGGGTGAGGCGGCTCACGATCGGCAAACGCAGTAGCAGGTGATGATAGCGGCGCTTGGGACCTTCCCTTTTCAATAACTTGCGGGTGCCAAAGATGACCGCCACGATTCCAATGATCAACAACAGCCAGTGATCGCGCAGGAAATCACTGGAGCGAATCATGATGCGCGTGAGCAGCGGCAGCTGCTGGTTGTAGCTCTCGAATACGTAGACCACCTTCGGCACGACGTAGGCCAGCATGAAGCTGATGATGCCGATGGCCGTAACGACCAGGGCTATCGGGTAAATCATTGCGTTGCGGACCTGCTGCTGCAGAATCTGGCGCGACTCGGTGAACTCCGCGAGCCGTTCCAGCACGGCGTCAAGATGCCCGGATTGCTCGCCGGCCGATACCGTGGCCCGGTACAGCTCAGGAAATGCCTGCGGGAAATCGCCGAAGCCATCGGCCAGCGCATGGCCTTCCATTACCCGCGAGCGCACGCCGAGCAGGATGCTCTTGACCCGCGGATTCTCATTTTGCTGGCTGACCGCCAGCAGGGCTTCCTCAAGCGGCAGACCGGACTGGGTAAGCGTCGCCAGCTGGCGCGTCAGGAGTGCCAGCTCGGAAGCGGATATGCCGCGGCGCAGCGAGAACGAGGTGGATTTCCTGCTTTCCTTGCGCGCGACCTCGGTGACCTGCACCGGCAGCAATTCCCGTTCACGCAGCAGCTGCCGCACGTGTTTGGGCGTATCGCCTTCCAGGAGTCCACGGGATTCCTTGCCGGTTTTGTCGATAGCGACAAATTCGAAAGCACCCATTAGTCGCGGTGCTCCGGCTTAATCGGCACGCGTAACACGCGACACTTCCTGTAGCGTAGTGTCGCCTTCGAGTACACGTCGATGACCGTCATCACGAATGCTGGGTGTCATGGTGCGCGCGTAACGCTCGAGCTGCTGTTCGCTGGCGCCGTCGTGAATCATCGTGCGCATCTCGTCGTCCAGCGCGATGACTTCGTAAATACCGGTACGGCCGTGAAAGCCGGCACTGCCATCAGCGCCTGCGCGATACAGAGTGGGCGGTTTCTCCGGATCCACACCCAGCGCACTGCACTCGTACTCCCTGGCCGTGTAAGGCGCGCGGATTGCAGGGTCCATCACCCGCACCAGTCGCTGCGCCACGACGCCGATCAGGCTCGAGGACAACAGGAACGGCTCAATCCCCATGTCGCGCAAGCGGGTTACGGCACCGACCGCGGTATTGGTGTGCAGGGTGGACAGCACGAGGTGGCCGGTGAGACTCGCCTGCACCGCAATCTCTGCTGTCTCGAGGTCGCGAATTTCGCCGACCATCACGACGTCCGGATCCTGTCGCAGGATTGCGCGCAGGCCCTTGGCAAACGTCATGTTCACCTTGGTGTTCACCTGCGACTGGCCGATGCCGTCGATAAAGTATTCGATCGGATCCTCAACCGTCATGATATTGCGGCTGTGGTCGTTGATGCGCTCCAGCGCGGCGTACAGCGTGGTCGTCTTGCCGGAACCGGTCGGTCCCGTGACCAGGATAATGCCGTGCGGTTTGTGAATGAGTTCGTCCATCAGGCGCATCGAAGCATCTGCCATGCCAAGCGACGTCAGGTCGAGTCGACCCGCCTGCTTGTCGAGCAGGCGCAGCACCACGCGTTCGCCGTGACCTGACGGCATGGTCGAGACACGTACGTCAACCGCGCGCCCGGCAATGCGCAGCGAGATGCGACCGTCCTGCGGCAAACGTTTCTCGGCGATGTCGAGTTTCGACATGACCTTGATGCGTGACACCACGAGCGGCGCCAGTGCGCGCCGGGTCTGCAGCACTTCCTGCAGCACGCCGTCTATGCGAAAGCGCACGCCGAGCCGGTTTTCGTAAGGCTCTATGTGAACGTCGGATGCATTGTCCTTGACTGCTTCCGTCAGGACCGCGTTGATGAAACGGATAATCGGCGCGTCGTCATCGCTTTCCAGCAGGTCCGACGGCTCCGGCATTTCCTGCGCAACCTGCAGCAGGTCGGTGTGCTCATCCAGATCGCCGACCATCTGCATGGCCTTGTGACTGCCTTGCTCATAGGCCTGCTGCAACACGGCGTCGAAGGCCTCCGGCGACACCCGGATCATCTTCATCCTGCGACCGGCGAAGCGACGCGCCTCGGCCAGGCTTAGCGGTGTGGCGTTGCTGCGATAGACCGCCTCGAGTGCGCCGTTCTCGTCCGGGCGGATCAGCACACCGTGCCGTTTGGCGAAGGAGAAGGGCAGGACGCGCTGGTCACCGTTCTGTGCGTCGGCCGGTGCTTCGACTAACGGCAAAGCTTCGTCAAGAACCAGCTGCGGGATATCTTCCATCACGGCCAATCAGTTGTCTTCGTTCGGCAAATCGTCATCGTCATATGCCGCTTCGTCCGCAGGCGTAAGCGGCGGGATCACCGGCCGTTCGACACCGCGCATTTGCGGCACGCTGCCGCTGCGCTGCATGTCCCGGATATAGTTGTACTTCGCGCCGGTTTCAATCGCGGTTTGCGATGCATCGCGCAAAATTTTCGGGCGAATGAAGACCATCAAATTGGTTTTGACTTTCTGCACGCTGCGATTGCGGAACAGGGCGCCCACCACCGGCAGCCTGCCAAGCACCGGAACGCGCTGGGTGTTTTCGCGCAGCGTATCTTCGATCAGGCCGCCGAGCACCAATATGCCGCCGTCTTCGACAATGACCGTGGTGTCGATTGTGCGCTCGTTGGTAATCAGGTCGGCCGCACCGGCGGCGGCAGATTCCGCGATGCTGGAAATTTCCTGGGAGATCTTCAAGAGGATCGCGTCGCCCTCGTTGATCTGCGGCGTAATGGTCAGCTTAACGCCGACCTGCTCGCGCTGAATCGTCTGGAACGGATTGACACCACCGCCCTGGTTGCCGCCGGCGTTGGAAAACGAGCCGGTGACGAACGGCACTTCCTGGCCAACTTTGATACTGGCTTCCTCGTTATCCGTCGTGACGAGGGTCGGTGTAGAGATGATGTTGGTGTCGGCGTCGCCTTCCAGCGCATTGAGGATTGCCGCGAAGCTGGTACCGCTTCGGCTGATACGGCCGACCGCTGTGGTAATACCGTCGCTGATCAAGCCGGACGGGTCAACTGTTGAAGTGCTGCCAACCAGCCCGGCCAGATCCACAACATTGGTGCCGGCACCGGAGAAACGGGTGGCGCCGATCACGCTGTTGCTGCCGCTGCCGTCCAGCGCCCAGGTGACACCCAGTTCCGACGCTTTGTCCGCGGTTACCTCGACGATGATCGCCTCGACCAGTACCTGCGCACGCCGAATGTCGAGCTTGTCGACGATCTGCATCAACGATCGCATCATCTTCGGCGGTGCGTTGATGATCAGCGCATTAGTTTGCGGATCCGCCCAAACGCTGACTTCCTGTTGCGGACCGCCTGCCTGGCCGGCGGCACCCGCGGTTAGCTGTGCCGTGAAATGCTGCTGTAGCTTGGTCGACAGTTCCTCGGCATCGGCGTAGCGCAGGTAACGTACCTGCGTGTCGCCGCCATCTTCCAGCGGCGTATCAAGATGTGCAATGAGTGCGCGCAGTCGCAGACGTTCGCTGCGGTCGCCGCCAATCAACACGCTGTTGGTTCGCGAATCGGCTACGAGGCTCGTCGTCACCGGCATGCCATCGGTACGCGGAGTTTGGGTGAGCGTCGTCAGTACCCGCACAATCTCGGCTGCCGAGGCATGCGATAGTGGCACCACTTCAATGTCTTCGTCGTTCGACTGGTCGATGCGCCGAATGATGGTCAGCATCCGGTTAACGTTTGCCGCGCGGTCCGAAATGATCAGCATGTTCGAGCCCGGGTGAGCCGCGAGGTGGCCATACTGCGGAATCAGCGGACGCAATATGGGTACCAGCTGCGCGGCTCCCACGTTCTGCACCTGGATAACCTGCGTGACGATGTCGTCCGCGCCAGCACCCACTGCTGACGTGAAGCCCGGGTACTGGCGTGCGCTCGCGTTGGGCAGAATCTTAATCAGGTCGTCAGACGGGATCGCGACGAAGCCGTGCACTTCGAGGATCGCAAGGAAGGCTTCATAGAACGCTGCCGGCGACATTGGCGTGGACGACAGCATCGTCACCTTGGCGTCCACGCGCGGATCGACCAGAAAGTTCTTGCCGGTGACTTCACCGACCGCCTCGATGATCTGGCGCAGGTCCGCGTCCTTATAGTTCGGGGTGATCGTCGCCTGCTGGCCGACTGCAGCCGGCAGCAGTGCCACCGTCATCAGCCAAAGTGTCAGTAGTCGTTTGCCGGCTGCGCGAGCCGGTGTGCGGCGTATGTTCAAACCGATTCCCATTTATTGTTCTTCATCGAGTTCAAGTTGATTGGTGTTCAGCACCAGTGTTTCCGGCTGGCCATTGCGCTCTACGGTAACTGAAACCTGTTCCGCCGTCCCGAGACTCTGGAAAATCTGCATGGCCTGCTGCGGATCCGTCAGCGCCGCGCCGTCGATGTCCTTAATCAGGTCGCCGGGCCGCAGCCCGAGGGCCGCGAACTGGCGCCGGTTGCGCCCCGGGTAGACCCGGTAACCCTGCTGCTGGCCGTTCACAAAGTAGGGTGTTGGCCGAATAACGTCGGCGAGCTTCGTCACGTTTTGTGCGACGACATTCTGAATCGACGTCGCGGGCGCCTCCGCGTCGCTGGCGACGGGCGCGGGCCGCGCGGCAGGGCGCCGCGTCCTGGCGCCGGCCGTTGGCACCTCTTTCGGCAACTTGAGCACCTCAAGCGCACCGCTGCGGTTCAGGACAACCCGGTCAAGGTATACAGCATGCAGGGTGGTGCCTGACATGACCGTCTGGCCGACCGAGTATATTTTTTCATCATTACGGCTGTCGGCAATAATTGCTATCGACTGTTTCTCGCTCTCCGCAGCAATGGTGCCTTTCAATGTCAGGCTAAGATTGGTTTCCGCCAGATCCTCGACAGGCTGCGCCACAGGCTGGCTCGGTGTGTCTTCAATTTTTGCCTCGCCGAACAGGTGCGCTGCCGCGATCGCCTGCACATCGGCTGATCCGGCCGCCACGGCGGCGCGGCTGGCAACTTCAGCAGGAGCAATAATGGGATCGCCGACGGCGGCGCCGGGCACAAACAGCCAGATCAGCCGCGCGAGCTGCCACCCCAGCACCAGCACCAGCACCAGTGTTACCCAGTACGGCAGCGTGCGCGACGCGGACGCGATCAGCCGTTCAGTATCCAAGTTACTGAAATCAGGCCACTTTGCATTTGTTGTCATAGTGAATATCGTTGCCAATGGCTGCCGCGTCGATTGAGCACCGTGGCCCGTTCTCTCTATATAACGCAGCCCGTGGATGATACGGTTTAGACGCGCCAGCAAACAAGCCCGGTTTCAAAAAATCCCATACGCGGCAAGCATCTAGGCGCAATGGCCTGCAGCATACGGCGGTGGCGCGTAAAACTGCGACCCAGCCTTTAAATACTTGGCACACAGCCCATATATAATGTCCCGGACGGCCGCCAGACGTTGCAGCATCAGGGCGGCCAGTGGCAGGCAAACCAACAGTGCAAGTGATTATGTCTTCAGAGAACAACGACTTTTCGCCGATCGGCGACCACGATCAGGCCGTTGAGGAGTCAAGGCCCAAACTGAAGCGGCCGCCGATGTACCGCGTTATTCTGGTCAATGACGATTACACGCCGATGCAGTTCGTGGTCGGCATCCTGGAGTCGGTGTTCCGCATGGAGCGCACCACCGCCACCCGGGTAATGCTGGAAATACACACCAAGGGCAAGGGAGTCTGCGGCGTGTTCAGTTACGAAATTGCGGAAACCAAGGTTGCGCAGGTAATGACGATCGCGCAACAGCAGCAGCATCCGCTGTTGTGTACGCTCGAACAGGTATGACGGTCATACAGCAACCAACTCAAGTAGTGAGAGAATCAATTTAATGTTAAGCAGTGAACTCGAATTCTGCCTGAACGAAGCGTTTCAGAGTGCGCGCGAAAAGCGCCATGAATTCATGACCGTCGAGCATTTGCTGCTGGCGCTCCTGGATATTCCCCGTGTGCACGAAATTCTGCGTGCCTGCGACTCGAACGTCACCGAGCTGCGCCGCCAGCTGACGGATTTCGTGGACGAGGCAACGCCGCGCATGGCCAGTGACGACGAGAATGACGTGCAGCCGACGCTGGGCTTTCAGCGCGTCCTGCAACGCGCCGTCTTCCACGTGCAGTCGAGTGGCAAGAAGGAAGTTACCGGCAGCAATGTGCTGGTGGCGATTTTCAGTGAAAAGCAGTCGCAGGCAGTGTACTTCCTCGCGCTGCAGAACATCACCAGGCTGGATGTCGTTAACATCATCTCGCACGGCATGCCAAGCGTGCCGGGCGATGCGCCGGACGAGCAGCCGGCCGCATCGGTGGCAGGCGAAGCGGACAGTGAAGAAAGCGCTTTGTCGAAATATGCATCGAATCTCAACCAGCTCGCGATTGAGGGCAAGATCGACCCGCTGATCGGGCGCGATCTGGAGATCGAACGCACCGTGCAGATCCTGTGCCGGCGACGCAAGAACAACCCGCTGTATGTCGGTGATGCAGGCGTCGGCAAGACCGCGCTGGCCGAGGGCCTGGCCCGATTGATTACCGAAGAGCGCGTACCCGAAGTATTGCGTGACAGCACCATCTACGCACTGGACATGGGCTCGTTAATTGCCGGTACGAAGTACCGCGGCGATTTCGAGAAGCGCCTGAAGGCCGTGATTGCCGAGGTTCGCAAGGACCCTGGCGCGATCCTGTTCATCGACGAGATTCACACGGTCATCGGCGCCGGCGCGGCGTCGGGCGGGGTAATGGATGCATCGAACCTGATCAAGCCGGTGCTGGCCAACGGCCAGCTGCGCTGCATCGGTTCGACAACCTACACCGAGTATCGCGGCATATTCGAAAAGGACCACGCGCTCGCACGTCGCTTCCAGAAGATCGACATACCGGAGCCAAGCATCGATGAGACCATCGCCATTCTGCATGGGCTGCGCTCGCGCTTCGAAGAGCACCATGGCATCAGTTATGAAGACGGTGCCTTGCGCGCGGCGGCTGAGCTGGCCGCGAAGCATATCAACGACCGGCAGCTGCCGGACAAGGCGATCGATGTCATCGATGAGGCCGGCGCCAGTCTGCGCCTGAAACCGGAAGGCGAGCGCGAGCCCAGCGTCACCGTGGTCATGATTGAAAATATCGTGGCGAAGATGGCGCGCATACCGCCGAAGAGCGTGTCCGCCTCCGACAAGGATGCCATGCGCACGCTGGAACGCGACCTGAAGCTTACGATTTTCGGCCAGGACAAGGCGATCGAGGCCCTGAGTTCGGCGATCAAGATGTCGCGGTCTGGCCTTGGCGATGAAGAAAAACCGATTGGTTCTTTCCTGTTCGCCGGACCGACCGGTGTTGGCAAGACCGAAGTCACACGGCAGCTTGCCATGATTCTCGGCGTCGAACTGATTCGCTTCGACATGTCGGAATACATGGAGCGCCACACCGTGTCGCGCCTGATCGGTGCACCGCCGGGCTACGTCGGCTTTGATCAGGGTGGCCTGCTGACCGAGGCTGTCACCAAGAACCCGCATGCCGTCGTGTTGCTGGACGAGATCGAGAAAGCGCATCCCGAGGTGTTCAACCTGTTGCTGCAGGTCATGGATCACGGCACGCTGACCGACAACAACGGTCGCAAAGCCGATTTCCGCAACGTCATACTCGTCATGACGACCAACGCCGGCGCGCAGGAAATGAGTCGTCGCTCACTGGGCTTCGCCCCGCAGGATCACTCCAGCGACGGCGTGGAGATTCTCAGCAAAATGTTTACGCCGGAGTTCCGCAACCGGCTCGACGCGATCATCCAGTTTGCCTCGCTCGATGCACGCTCGGTGGCACGTGTCGTCGACAAGCTGGTGGTTGAGCTTGAGGCCAAGCTCAGTGCAAGCAACGTCACGCTGGAGCTGTCCGAAGCGGCCCGCGCCTGGATCGCCGTGCGCGGCTATGACCCGAAGATGGGTGCGCGCCCAATGGCTCGTATCATTCAGGAGCACATCAAGCGACCCCTTGCCGAGGAACTGCTGTTCGGCACGCTGGCCGAAGGTGGTCACGTGCATATCAGCGTTGGCACCGACGACAAGCTGCAGTTAAAAGCCGAGCCTGCCCGTCGCGGACTGACGCACCAGCCGACGCACGAAAGCTGACGCGCGCGATGCCCGCTCAAACGCTGACGCGTTACACGCGTCGCAGGTCCTGTAGCTGATTACAGTGAAGCCCGGCCGGGAACCGGCAGGCTTTAACGGCCGCGGTAGACGATGCGGCCCTTGCTGAGATCGTAAGGCGTCAGTTCGACCGTCACCTTGTCACCGGTCAGGATGCGAATGTAGTTCTTGCGCATCTTGCCGGAAATGTGGGCCGTCACGATGTGACCGTTTTCGAGCTCAACGCGAAAAGTCGTGTTGGGCAGCGTTTCGGTAACAACGCCTTCCATCTGAAGTGCTTCTTCTTTTGCCAAAATTCCTTGCTCTGCTGTTTTGAGGCTCGCGCATTGTGCAGAAACAGGGGCGGCAATGCAACGAAGCAGCTGCCTTTATTCGCCGGATTTCGGCGCTAAATCAGGGACTTTACGTCTATCTCGGCCCGCGGCAGGTCGTTCAGGCGGTCGCTGCTCACACAGGCCGTGCCGAGAATTTCGGCAAATTCGCGGCGCGGCATGCTGATCGCGCCCAGGGTCAGCAAGTGCGCCGAGACGACCTGGCAGTCGAGCAGCGCGAAGGCGCGTGACTGCAATTCGCGGGTCAGTGCCAGCATCGCAACTTTTGAGGCATTCGACTCCCGGCTGAACATCGACTCGCCAAAAAAAACCTTGCCTATCGCGAGTCCGTAGACGCCGCCAGCGAGCGTCGTGCCGTTCCATACTTCCACCGAATGTGCCCAACCGGACCGATGCAGTGCCGCGTACGCAGCAACCATGTCCGCGGTGATCCAGGTGCCGTGCTGACCGAGGCGGCGGCCCGCGCAGCCGGTCACGACCTCGGCGAACGCCGTGTTGTAGCGCACGGAAAAGGCGGAGGTCGCCAGCGTCCGGCGCAGGCGCCGGGAGACGTGGTAGTCGGCCGGGCGCATGACGCAGCGTGGATCGGGAGACCACCACAGGATCGGTTCACCGACGTCGAACCACGGGAAGATACCGCGCTGATAGGCGGCCAACAGCCGCGCTTCGGAAAGATCACCGCCGGCGGCGAGCAGTCCGTTCGGTTCGCGGCAAGCGCTTGCAATGTCAGGAAACGCGGCCGGCGGATCATCCGCCCTGAGCCATACAATCCTGGCCGGAAATCCGGCGCTCACTGGCAGGCGTCCGGCGCACGACGGTACGGGCTGTGTGCCTCGATGTCGTCAATGTAACGCTCAATATGTGTTTGTTCCTCGTCGAGGTAGCGCGCCACGGCGTCAAAGAACGCATCATGTGCCAGCCAGTGTGCCGACCAGGTGGTCACGGGAACGAATCCGCGGCTGACCTTGTGTTCGCCCTGGGTGCCGGGTTCAAAGACCTGCAGGCCGTGATCGATGCAGTATTCGATGCCCTGGTAGTAGCAGGTTTCGAAGTGCAGCGCGTCGTACTCCCCGTTGCTGCCCCAATAACGTCCAAACAATCGACGCTTGCCGACATAGAACACGGCAGCGGCGATCGGCTGTCCCTCCAGCTCGGCGAGCACCACGAGTAGCTGCTCGGGCAAAGCGCGACTGATCATTTCGAAAAAACGCTCGGTCAGGTAGGGCAGTGCGCCGCGTTGCAGGAACGTGCGGCTGATGAGCCGATAGACCGTGGCGAGCAATGCTGTATCGAGGTCATTGCCATGCAGGCGCCGGAAAGTGATGCCCTGAACCTGCACGCGGCGCCGATCCTGGCGGGCCTTCTTGCGTTTCCGGGAGCTGAAGCGGGCGAGGAATTCATCGAAACTCCGGTAGCCCTGATTGTGCCAGTGAAACTGGCAGTCCTTGCGCAGGCGCAGTCCGGCGTGCTGCAGCGCCGGCAGCTCGCCTTGCGCCGGAAACTGCACGTGCAGCGATGACAACGAGCGGTCTTTGGCGAGGGCAATGGCGGCATCGAGCAGTGCCGCTGCAGCGGGGCCTGGGTCCTGCGTACCGCACAGCACGCGGGGGCTGCCGGCGGGCGTAAAGGGTGCGGCGGAGACCAGCTTCGGGTAATAGTCGAGGCCGGCCTGCTGGTAGGCATTGGCCCAGGCCCAGTCGAATACGAACTCGCCCCAGGAATGCGTTTTCTCGTACAGCGGCAGCGCCGCGACAAGCTCGCCGCCAGTGCTCCGCAGCAGCAGATGGCAAGGTTGCCAGCCTGTTTCGGCGACGACCGAACCGCTCAATTCCGTGGCCAGCAGGAACTCGTGGCGAAGAAAAGGAAAGTCAGGATCGATGAGCCGGTTCCATTCGGCAGCATCGACAGCCTGCAGCGAGTCGATCGTCGTGACACGCATCCGTTAAGCGGCCGTCAGGCCGCTGCGTTGCTGGCAGACGCAGGCAAGTCCAGAGCGTCGAGGTATTTTTCGGCATCAAGGGCGGCCATGCAGCCGGCACCCGCCGAGGTGATGGCCTGCCGATAGACCTGGTCAGCGACGTCACCCGCCGCAAACACGCCGGGCACGCTGGTGGCGGTTGCATCACCGTGCAGTCCGGCCTTGACGACGATGTAAGCATTGCGCATTTCAAGCTGGTCGGCGAACAGCTCGGTATTCGGACGATGCCCGATCGCGATGAACACGCCGGTCAGCGCCAGGTCCCTAACGGCCTTCAAGTCCTTGGTGCTGCGAACCCTCAGGCCGGTAACGCCGGACTCATCGCCAAGCACTTCATCGACGGTATGGTCCCACAGCAGTTCAACGTTACCGTCGCGGGCCTTCTGGAAAAGCTGGTCCTGCAGGATCTTTTCGGCACGCAGCTCGTCACGGCGATGCACGAGCGTCACCCTGGACGCAATGTTGCTGAGGTAAAGCGCTTCCTCGACCGCAGTGTTGCCACCGCCAATAACCGCAACGTCCTGGTTGCGATAGAAAAAACCGTCGCAGGTGGCGCAGGCGGACACGCCTTTGCCCTTGTAGGCGTCTTCCGAGGGCAGTCCCAGGTACATCGCCGTGGCACCCGTTGCGATGATCAGCGCATCCGCGGTGTAGGTTCCGTAATCGCCTGTAAGTACGAACGGGCGCACACTGATATCAGCGCTGTGTATGTGGTCGTTGACGATCTCGGTGTTGTAGCGCTGGACGTGCAACAGCATGCGCTGCATCAGCTCCGGCCCCTGCAAACCCTCGACGTCGCCCGGCCAGTTGTCGACATCCGTGGTGGTCATCAGCTGGCCGCCCTGTTCAACGCCGGTGATGATGACGGGACTGAGATTCGCGCGCGCCGCGTAGACGGCGGCGGAATAGCCGGCGGGCCCCGAGCCCAGGATAAGGACGCGGCAATGTTTCGTTTTGCTCATGTATACTTCGCCTAGTTTTTGCGCCGGGCGGCACGTGTTTGTCTTGTGAATGAAGCGTCAAGCTGCGTCCGTTGCGGCAGAGTTCAAGTCCGTTCGCTGCGGCGCGGATGGCCCGCTGCGAGGCGCCAGTGTAGGCAAAAGCCACAGCGCGGGCAAAGCGGCGAGATCGCCTGGGCAGGCACGGCGCAAGCCACGCCAGGGCAGCGGCATGGCGCGTCAATCGGGTGCGAATGTTCCGTTCCTTTGCCTTAGAATCATTGCCTTAACGCGGCTTTATAGTAGTTTACTTTAATATGGCAAGACCCACCCCAGCTGCAAAACCTGCCGGCCCGCTGTCGGCACAGGTCAGTCGTACCCTGCGCGAAGGCGCCCTGTACGTGTTCGGCGCGTTCGCCCTGCTGCTGTGGTTTGCCCTGTTTACCTATGACGCTGCGGATCCGGGGTTTACCCAGGCCAACAGTGCCAGCGAGATACACAACGGCATCGGCAGTGTTGGCGCACACGTTGCGGACCTGCTGTTCTACCTGTTCGGCCGACCTGCCTACCTGTTCACCGTGATGGTGCTGTACGCGGGCTGGATGATTTACCGCGGCCAGCGTACGCAGCAGCACCTGACGCGGCTGGATGTTGCCCTGCGTGGGGCGGGTTTCGTCGCGACGCTGGTCACCAGCTGCGCGCTGGCCACACTGCATTTTTCCTCGCAGGGTTTCCGCGAAACGGCGGGCGGCATCGTCGGCCAGGTCGTCGGCAATAACCTCGCGGAGGTCATGAAGCTGCTCGGCGCGAGTACCTTGCTGTTTTTCCTGTGGATGGCGTCAATTTCGCTGTTCCTCGGCATCTCCTGGCTCAAGGTGATGGATCGCATCGGCCGCTGGTCGCTGAATGGCTGGGACGGTTTGCGGGTGCGCATCTCGGAGTGGCGGGATCGTGCCGAGGGTCGCCGGCAGCAGGCGGCGCGCGCGGATGTCTTCAAGCAGGAGCAGAAACGAACCGCGAATCGCACCCCGCCGCGCATCGAACCCGTGTTGCCCGTGGCGCCGCCGAGTGCGCGCGCCGAAAAAGAGCGCCAGGTGCAATTATTCGACCCGCCTGGCGACGGTGAACTGCCGCCGCTGGCGCTGCTCGACGATCCGCCGCCGCACAAGAGCGGCTATTCCAAGGAATCGCTCGAGGCCATGTCGCGGCTCGTTGAGTTGAAGCTGAAGGACTTCGGCATCACGGTCGAGGTTATTTCGGTGTCACCCGGTCCGATCATTACCCGTTTTGAGCTGGACCCGGCGCCCGGGGTCAAGTCGAGCCAGATTTCCAACCTTGCCAAGGACCTTGCGCGCTCGCTGTC
The DNA here is from genome assembly GCA_963800915.1 of uncultured Gammaproteobacteria bacterium. Taxonomy (GTDB): domain Bacteria; phylum Pseudomonadota; class Gammaproteobacteria; order Steroidobacterales; family Woeseiaceae; genus Woeseia. Next base: position 14,531 of record CAWDCR010000004.1, on the reverse strand, counting down.
GGTCATCAGCGTGCGGGTTGTCGAAGTGATTCCGGGCAAGTCCTACATCGGCCTTGAGATTCCGAACGAGAACCGTGAGCTGGTAACGCTTGGCGAGATTCTGAAATCGAAAGCCTACGACGACATGGCGTCGCCGCTGACGCTGGCACTGGGCAAGGACATCGGCGGCCATTCGATCGTGGCAGACCTCGCGCGCATGCCGCACCTGCTGATCGCCGGCACCACCGGGTCCGGCAAATCGGTTGCGATCAACGCGATGGTGCTGAGCCTGCTGTACAAGGCGCCGCCCGAGCACGTGCGCCTGATCATGGTCGATCCGAAGATGCTGGAGCTGTCGGTTTACGAGGGCATCCCGCACCTTCTGACGCCGGTTGTCACTGACATGAAAGAGGCGGCCAATGCCTTGCGCTGGTGCGTCGGGGAAATGGAGCGGCGCTACCGGCTGATGTCGGCGCTCGGCGTACGCAACATCGGCGGCTACAACCGCAAGGTGAAGGATGCCATCGCGGCGGGCAAGCCCATCAAGGATCCATTGTTCATGCCGCCGCCGTTCGATGATGAAGAAAAGCCCTACGATCATCCGACGCTGACCCCATTGCCGTTTATCGTCGTCATCATCGACGAGCTTGCCGACATGATGATGATTGTCGGCAAGAAGGTAGAAGAGCTGATCGCTCGCCTCGCGCAGAAGGCGCGTGCCTCCGGGATCCACATGCTGCTGGCGACGCAGCGCCCGTCAGTCGATGTCATTACCGGCCTTATCAAGGCGAACATTCCAACCCGTATCGCGTTCCAGGTATCGGCCAAGGTTGATTCGCGCACGATCCTTGACCAGATGGGCGCCGAAACCCTGCTGGGCCACGGTGACATGCTGTACCTGCCGCCCGGCACCTCCCTGCCGGAGCGGGTGCACGGCGCCTTCGTTGCGGATCACGAAGTGCACGCCGTCGTCAGGCACCTGAAGAAAAGCGGTCAACCGCGCTATATCGATGAAATTGTTGATGGCGGCGGCGGTCCAATACCCGGATTGCCCGGCATGGATGGCCTGCCGGGGGATGGCAACGACGGCGAGCAGGATCCGCTGTACGACCAGGCCGTGCAGATCGTACTGGAAACCCGCAAAGCGTCTATTTCGGGCGTGCAGCGGCGGCTGAAGATTGGCTATAACCGGGCGGCCCGCATGGTTGAGACGATGGAGAACGCTGGCCTTGTTGGCCCGCTGCAATCGAACGGCTCGCGCGAAATCCTGGTTGCTGCGCCCGCCAAGGACTAAGGACGAAGGTCAAAGGGACATTCACACAATGCGTAATCGATTTTTACCCTTGCTCGCCGGCGCTGTGCTGGCATTTGCGAGCAGCCTGGCAGCGGCCGAGCCGGCCGAAGGCGAGGCGCTGGTCCGCAGTTTTATTGAAGACATACGGACGATGTCCGCCGACTTCGAGCAATCGCTGGTCGATGCCGATGACAATATCGTCGAAGAATCTTCCGGTCGACTGGAAATTCTGCGCCCCGGCAAATTCCGCTGGTCCTACCAGGAGCCCTACGAGCAGCTGCTGGTAGCCGACGGGCTGAATGTCTGGAGTTACGACGCGGACCTCGAGCAGGTTACCGTGAAGGCACAGGCAGAGGTTCTCGGCAGCACGCCGGCCTTGTTGCTGGGCGGCGGCAGCGATGTGCTGGCCGGGTTCGAACTGGCCGAGAGCTTTACCGATCGCGGCACTGTCTGGGTACGACTGACACCGCGCAAGGAAGACAGTGGCTTTCACAGCGTCGACCTCGGTTTCACCGATCGCTTGTTGTCGCGCATGATCTTCATGGACGCGCTCGGGCAAAGCACCCTGATCGCGTTGCACAACGTTGTCATTAACGAGGCGATCGACGCACAGCGTTTTGTGTTCACGCCCCCCGCCGACGCCGATCTGGTCGGCACGCCCCTGGTTTCGAATCGCGCGGAGCGCTAATGCTGCCGCTGCGTTACGCGACGCGCTGGCGGCTTGCCGGCATCGCCCTGTTATTCGCCGTATTTCTCTGTGCACTGCTGCCAGCGATCTGGTTTCGCGCCAGCGGGGCGCTCAGGATGCTGCTCGAGTTTGACAAGGTTGCGCACGGCGCTGCTTTTGCGCTGCTTGCCGTGTGGTTCAGCGGCCAGTACGCGCCGAGGGCATGGTGGCGCATCGCGCTCGGGCTGTCCGCTTTTGGCATGCTGATCGAGCTGTGCCAGCGCATGACCACGTATCGCTCGGCAGAGTGGTTTGATCTCTACGCTGATATCGCGGGGATAGTTATCGGCCTGCTGCTGGCCTGGGCAGGTGCGGGAGGCTGGAGCCTGCGTTTCGAACAATGGATCGCAGCCCGGCAGCGGGTAGGCTGACGATGAGCGACCTGTTCGAACCCGACGAAGAAATCAGCGGCAGGCCGCTAGCCGACCGACTGCGTCCCGGGACGCTCGATGACTTTGCCGGCCAGCAGCACCTGCTCGGCAAGGACAAGCCGCTGCGCAAGGTAATCGACAGCGGCCATGCGCACTCAATGATTTTCTGGGGGCCGCCGGGTACCGGCAAAACGACCCTCGCAAGAATTGTCGCGGCCTCGACCGACTCGCACTTCATCGCGCTGTCGGCCGTCATGGCCGGCGTCAAGGATATTCGCGCCGCCGTCGACGAAGCGCGCCAGTACCGCGCGCAGTATCGACGCCAGACGCTGCTGTTTCTTGACGAAGTCCATCGCTTCAACAAGGCGCAGCAGGATGCGTTCCTGCCGTACGTGGAAGACGGCACGCTGACCTTCGTCGGCGCGACTACCGAGAATCCGTCGTTCGAGCTGAACAATGCGTTGCTGTCACGCGCGCGCGTGTACGTGTTGAAGTCGCTCGACGACGATGCGCTGCACAAGATCCTGGAACGCGCAATGCGCGAATTGCAGCAGCAAGCGCAACACGGCGCTTTGTCACTTGATGACGCCGCTCGCGAGCTGCTCGTTCAGGCGGCGGATGGTGATGCGCGGCGTGCGCTGAACCTGCTCGAGATTGCAGCGGACCTGGCGCAGGCAGAAAAAGGTGACGCGCGAATAACGGAGGGACTGGCGCGCGAAATCGCCGCTGGCGGCCTGCGTCGCTTCGACAAGCAGGGCGAACAATTCTATGACCAGATTTCGGCCCTGCACAAAGCGGTGCGTGGCTCGAATCCGGATGCGTCGCTGTACTGGCTGATGCGCATGCTGGATGGCGGTTGCGATCCGCAATACGTCGCGCGCCGCGTGCTGCGCATGGCAAGCGAAGACATCGGCAACGCGGATCCGCGCGCCCTGCGGATCGCGCTCGATGCCTGGGAGACGCTGGAGCGGGTCGGCAGTCCGGAGGGCGAACTCGCGCTGGCGCAGGCGGTGATATTTCTCGCCTGCGCTGCCAAAAGCAACGCGGTCTATGCCGCCTTCGGTGCGGCAGCGGCGGATGTGCAAGAGTTCGGTTCGCTCGAGGTGCCGATGCACCTGCGCAATGCGCCCACCCGCATGATGAAAGAACTCGGCTATGGCGATAAGTATCGCTACGCGCACGATGAGCAGGATGGTTATGCTGCCGGGGAACGCTACTTTCCGGACGACATGCCCGCACGAACGTATTATCATCCGGTGCCGCGCGGCCTGGAGCTGCAGATCGGCGAAAAACTGCGGCAACTGGCGGAACGCGATGCTGCCAGCAACGACACTTCGCCCAGGAAAAAAGACTGACTTATGATTGACCCAAAACTCCTGCGCCAGGCAACTGCTGAGGTCGCAGCCAATCTTGCGCGTCGCGGCTTCAGTTTCGACGCAAACGCTTACCTGGCGCTGGAAAAAGAACGCAAGGCGATTCAGGTTGAAGTCGAATCGTTGCGCAATGAACGCAACGCGAGCGCCAAACGAATCGGGCAGGCGAAAGCGAAGGGTGAGGACGCGGCGCCGTTGTTGGCAGCCGTACAGGATCTCGGCACGAAGCTTGACGCGGCCGAGGTAAAACTGCAGACGGTCCAGCAGAACCTGCTGGATATTGAGCTGGGCCTTCCCAACCTGCTGCAGGACGACGTGCCGAACGGTAGCAGCGAAGAAGACAATCGCGAGGTGCGCCGCTGGGGCGACCCGGCAACCTTTGCTTTCAAGGCGCGCGACCATATCGATATCGGGACAGACCTCGGTCTGCTCGATTTCGGCTCCGCGGCAAAGATGTCCGGTGCGCGCTTCAGCGTCCTGCAGGGCGCGTTGGCAAGACTGCAGCGGGCACTGATCCAGTTCATGCTCGATTTGCACACCAGCGAACATGCCTACGTCGAGCACTACGTGCCGTACCTGGTTCACGCTGATGCATTGCAAGGCACCGGTCAGTTGCCGAAATTCGAGGCGGACCTGTTCAAGACCAGCGATGAGCCGCCTTTTTTCCTGATTCCGACGGCCGAGGTGCCGTTGACGAACATGGTGCGCGATACCATCGTCGATGCCGCGGATTTGCCGCGCCGGCTGGTTGCGCACACGCCGTGCTTTCGCTCGGAAGCCGGCTCGCACGGGCAGGACACGCGCGGCATGATCCGTCAGCACCAGTTCGAAAAAGTGGAGCTTGTACACCTGACGACGCCCGCTACCTCGAACGACGCGCTTGAAGCGCTGACCTCCCATGCCGAGACCGTATTGCAACGGCTGGGCCTTGCCTACCGGGTAGTGGCGCTGTGCGCCGGCGATATCGGTTTTGGTGCTACAAAAACTTACGACATCGAGGTCTGGTTGCCGGGCCAGCAGCGCTACCGTGAAATATCATCGTGCAGCAATTGCGGGGATTTCCAGGCACGCCGCATGCAGGCTCGCTGGCGCAATCCGGAAACGGGCAAGCCGGAGTTGTTACACACACTGAACGGTTCGGGTGTAGCCGCCGGTCGCGCCTTGATCGCGATCCTCGAGAACTACCAGCAGGACGATGGCAGCGTCACGATACCCGAGGTGTTGCATCCTTACATGGGTGGCCTGACGCGCATCAGCGCCAGCTGAGTCTCGCCCGCTAAGCCTATTTCGAAGACAGGTATTCCTTTAGTTCTTCGAGTGCGACACGCCAGCGATCCTCGGTCCGGCGAAAATCCATTTCCCAATCCTCGGATGCCGGAATGCCGGCAATAATCACGGTCAGCTCCGTGGTTTCCTTGCCTGCATCCTGCTTCAGGATGAAGTCGATCGTGATCGGGCCGCTGGCCAGCGGGTTCTCATTCTCGCGCGGCGCGATCACCAGCCGCATGCGGCGCGGCGGCATGAAGATGTCGATGCGCCCGGTCATTTCCGTTTCATCAAGCAATTGCAATGCAAACGGTCCGCCGATGAAAGGCCGGAATTCGCCGTCGTTCGCCAGCCATTTCTTCAAGATATCGATGTCGGTTACCGCAGACCAGACCTCGTCGGCGGCCACGGGGATGCGGACATCCTCGCGGTGGCTGCGCGTAACGTGCTCCGGGTCGTGAATGATCCGCGTGCGTATCGTTTCGTCGACCGACTTCGGTGGCAGCTGTTTCTCGCGGGTTTCCGTTTTGGGGTAAGACACCATGTGCAGGTCGCGCTGCGGAAACGGTATCGAGATATTCTCTTCACGAAACGCCTGGTCGATCGCAAAGTTGATGTCGCTGATCACGGTGTAGCGGCGTTCGATGCGCTGAATGCGGACGCGCAGTTCGAAGTCGAGCGATGAATCCCCGAAGCCCATGAACAGGGCACGCGGCGCGGGAGCGCGACCGTCCGTAATGACTTCCGGATGCTCGCTGCCAACGCGCTGCAGGATTTCCTTGACCTTTTGCGTGTCGCTGCCGTATGCGACGCCGACCCGTATTTGCAGGCGACCCTGCGGATCGCGCAGCACCCAGTTGGTGACCTGGCCTGAGACAAGCTCTGAGTTCGGCACCAGCACGTTCTGGTTGTCGAGTGTTTCGATTTCGGTTGCGCGTATGCGAATCCTGCGCACGAAACCCTCCACGTTACCAACCGTCACGAAATCGCCGGCGCGAATGGGTCGTTCGAACAGCAGGATGAGTCCGGACACGAAATTGTTGGCGATTTCCTGCATGCCAAAGCCAAGGCCGAGGGCGAGCGCGCCGCTGACGATGGCGAGGCCGCTCAGGTCAACGCCGGCCTGTATCAGGCCGATAATAACGGCGATGACAAAGCCGACGTAGCCGATCAGCGTCACCAGCGCCTCGCGCGCGCCACGCTCGGCAACAATATGTTGCAGCCAGCGGCTGTCTATCCAGCGCTTGATCCAGCCTATAAGAACGATGACGCCAGCGAATACCAGGATGCCGCCGATAATATTCAGCGGCACAAGCCGAATGTTGCCGACGGTGCCGCCGATGGTGACAAGCTCGACGAGGCGATCAAGGGTCGTTCCTGATTCGTCCCAGACGTAAATCAGGTAGACGACGAATACGACCCACAGGATCAGGTCGGCCACGAGCTGGAGGAAGCCGATGCCGGAACGCGAGCTCTGTTTGCGCACGCCGAGGCTGCGTCGCAGGCGAGTAGCCGCGCTGGATTCCGGCTGCACGAGAAACTCGAACGCCTGGTAGATCAGCCACAGTAAAATCCACAGCATGACGAGGGCCAGCGCCGTGCGGGTGGCGCCGTGGATCAGGTAACCGGCCAGGTTCTGATAGCCGAGCAGGATCGCGACAATGCCGGAAATCAGCGCGAACACGCCGCTGTAGCGCACCAGCCGGAAGCGATGTCGCAGGCCCGGGATGCTGCGCAGATAGGCAAGGACCAGCAACAGCGAGAACGCGACCAGGAAAATCATCGTCGCGCGACCACCGACGCTGGGATCCAGCAGGCGAATCGACAGCCAGTCGGTGCCGAGCACCACGAAACTGGCGACGAGCATCAGCACGAAAAAACGCAGCCGCCAGCGCAGCGGGCCGACGCGATCCGGGATCAGTCCCTTGATGTTGGCGGACGGGGAAATCGGACCGGTGGCCCAGTCAACCACCGCGCAGCCCAGGCCGAACAGAAAAATGCCCGCAGCCAGCCGCACGACGACGAGGTCGAACGACGCATTCCTGATGCAGAAGAACAGCACGAGCATCAAAGCCAGTCCTTCAAGCAGCAGCGGTGCGTACTGTGCCAGCGGTTTCGGAAACAGGAATTTCAGGCGTGGCTCGGCGGAACTGCCGCCACCGGCTTCGTACCATTGGTGGAACAGGTGGCGCAGATACAGGCCGGCCGCCGCGGCGACAATGCCGGCGCCCAGCAGCAACCACGACAGCAGGGCGACGGAAACGCCGTCGACCAGCTGCAGGTCGATGGCGTTACTCGCGTTGCGCGGCCAGGACGCGAAGCGCTCGGGCAGCGTGCGGCCCATACCAAGCACAGAATCGCTGCGGTTGAACAGGAAGCGTTGTGAGATGCGGGTCTGGGTTTCGGTGATGCGTGCGACGAGCGCGCTGGCATCGTCGCGCAGGCCGGCGCAGCGGGTTTGTCGTTCGATTGCCGCGTTCAACTGGTTGAGTATCGAGGTCCGCTGGTCAAATAAGGTACCTTCGATGGTTGCATCGATATTTTCCAGCGGTGCGAAACGCGCCTGCAGACGTTCGCGATTCCCGGTCGCTTCGATATTGCAGGTGGTAGCGCTCGCCGCGACGGTTACCGCACGAGCCCGCGCGGTATCTAGGAACTCGCTGTCCACCGTTTCTGCATCGAGCTGTGCGGTCAGGCGATCGATTTCCGCACCGGCCGTAATCGGGTCAAATTCAGCCCCGGCCTGTTGCGCGGCGAGGTTGCCCGTCCCTGCGAGCAGCAGGAGCAGGGCAGAGGCAATCATCTTGAGGCGGCGCAGTGCGGAAAAATGCCCCTGCCGCATCACGACGAAACGCGGCGACGGCTGCCGCCCGGCAACATGAAGTGACGTCGTTGCGCTGTCAGGAAAAGGGTGGCGGTGGACATTGACGCGCAGTATAGCGCGTCGGCGAGCAGGGATGAACGGCGGGGAGCGATACGCGCTGCGTGCTCCCCGCCGAACGATTACCGATCAGTACTAAAAATCAGTCACGGCTCATGAACAGCTGCAGGATGTACCAGAACATCAGTGCGATGGAGGCGAACAATGCCATCGACGCGGCGACGTAACGGTCCTGCGGGTAGTGGCGCATGATATTGGACGTGTCGTACAACACGGCAGCACCGGCAAAGCCGACCATGCCAACCGAGAACCAGGTGCCGAGCTGAAAGCCGAACAGGATGCTCGCGGCAATGCCGACCATCGCAAGGATGCCGCCCCAGAGCAGCAGCCCGCGCAGGAATGAGAAGTCCTTGCGGGTGATCATCGCGACGGCGATCAGGCCGGCGCTGCCAAGTACGGTAACACCGGCTGCGCTGTCAATAATGCCTGGCTGGCTCTTGTTGGCAATAAAGAGCAGCGGCGCGAAGATCAGTGCTTCGACGACAATAAAAAACGCGAATGCAGCGTACTGCGCCTGCGTAGACTGAATGCGATGCGCGACGTGGCTGGCACCCCAGCTGGCCAGCATGAAGGCGCCGAGCACCAACAACCAGTTTTGCAGCATCGGCTGTGCGATACGTTCCGCGATGCCACTCTGGATCAGGTACGCCTCGATGCCGGCGAAGGCGAGAATCGCGCCAACGACGTGTGCGTAGCAGCGCCAGATAAACTGCGCCCGGTCCGCATCAGAGGCGGCGGCAACCGGCGGAAGGTAATTAACGTTTTCGTTCATGCATATAGCTCCTGCAATCGCTGGGACCCGGAGTCTAACACCCCGGGGCCCGAGCATTAGTGTTAACCGTCGCTTAGGACTGCCCGGCAGCGCCGAAGTTCGACGCGCCGGGCGGCAGGACTACTTTTTGACGTATCGCTTGATAGCGCGCGGGCCCACTTCGGCACCGTAGATATTGCCCGCGGCGTCAACCGCGACGCCTTCAGCGCCGCTCGTGCCGCTCTTGTCCTGATCCGGCTCCGGATCGGGGATGAACGCGGTCACAAACCCGTCTTTGGCGCTACCGATGCGAATGCCGCGCTTCCAGCCCTGGTTGCGCGTGGCGTTCGACTCGGAATCGGCCGAGTAGAGGATGTCATTCTTGTCGATGAACAGGCCGCTCGGTCGTCCGAACTGGGTCCAGGTCGCCAGGTGCTTGCCGCCCTGGTCGAAGATCTGCAGCCGGCTGTTGCCACGGTCGGCCACGAACAGCCGTCCCTGCGAATCCATGGCCAGCGCATGCGGGTCGCGGAACTGGCCGTCATTGTCTCCCGTCGTGCCCCATTCGCCGAGGTACTTGCCTTGCTTGTCGAATTTTACAATCCGATTATTTCCGCCTGCATCGTGCCCATCGGCCACAAAAATGTCGCCATTCGGGGCTACGAGCACGTCGGACGGCTTGTTGAAGACATCCGGACCCGCCCCGGCGACACCTTCCTTGCCCAGCGTCATCAGCAGTTTGCCCTGCGGGCTGAACTTCATGACCGTGTGGCCAACGCCATCCGGCACCGGCGCATAGCCCACGGCATCGGCGATCCAGACGTTGTCGTCCTTGTCCACGTAGATTCCGTGCGGCCAGACGATTTTCCCCGCGCCAAACTTGCGCACGACCTTGCCGCTCTGGTCGAACAGCATGACCGGGTCCACGTTGCTGCCGACGCACAGGTTTGCGCCGCAGCGTTCCGCGATCCAGATGTGCTTGCCGTCGTTGGCCGGGTATACCGCGCTTGTTGCGCCCCAGCTGCGGCCGTCCGGCAGCTGCGCCCAGCCTTCAACCGTGCGGTACGGGTTTGGTGCGTGGTTTTGTGCCTGCAGCGTTGCGAAGGGCAGGGTACTGCCCGCGAACGCCAGCAACAGTACGAACGGTCTGGATACTCTCATTTAGTTTTCCCCCTGGAATTAATGGGTGGCAGATTTCAGAATTCGCCGATCGTGTTACGCAAAATGCCAACACCTTCGACTTCGATTTCGATTACGTCGCCGGGTTTCATCGCGCTCGTCGAACCCGGCGTACCGGTGAAGATGACGTCGCCCGGATATAGCGTCGCGTACTGGCTGATGTGGCTGACGATTGCATGCGCGTCATGAATAAAGTCCCTGGTCCGTTGCGACTGCATAACTTCGCCATTCAGGCGCGATTGCACCAGTACATCGTTGTAATTCAGGCCGGTCACAATTGACGGACCGATCGGCCCGAAGTTATCCGACGCCTTGCCGCGAAACCACTGCAGGTCATTCGCCTGCCATTGCCGCTCCGAAATATCGTTGCCGGCAGTGACGCCGAAAATATAGTTGTTCGCATCGGCAACCGACACGTTCTTCGCCGTCTTGCCGATTACCACGACGAGTTCCGCTTCGTAGTGCACATCGGTAGCACCGGCCGGCGGCACGATTACCGTATTTTCGCCGGTGATGGTCGTCGGCAGCTTCAGGAAAATCGGCGGGTGCTCGGGCAGCTCCCGGTCACCGCGATGACTGTCGTAGTTGAAGCCGACCGCGAAAACTTTGGACGGTTTTACCGGCGCAAGCAGCCGTACCTTGATCTTTGCGACGCTTTCGCCGGTCGGACGGCCATCAAGCCACGGCGCGCCGTCGAGCTCGAGGATCTTGTCGCCTTGCAGGATGCCGTAGCTGATACCGTCGGCGTGCGCGTAACGGACGTAGTGCGTAGTGTCGGCCCAGCTGCTGGTGCCGCACAGGAGCACTGCCAGAAATAAGCCAAAGCTTGCGAATGCTTTCTTCATAGTCCCCCCGGACTGCTGTTGACGTAACCAGTGAGCCGGCACTGCTTGAGTCGCCGGCCAACTAGCGCATGGTCCAAGTCTTGCGGGAGCAATGCAAGTATTTGAACCGGCTGAAACCATCGCTGTACACGATGCACTGGCCGGACACTCATTGTAATCAACACGGAACTTCGGCATCGTCGGGCGCGGCTACGGAGTAATCAATGACCGATTGGGGGATAGGTTCGCTGCTGCCGCTGGTGGCCACCTTGCTGCTCGCGTTCCTGACGCGGTCGGCGTTGATCGCCATGTTAACGGGCACGTTCCTGGGCACGCTGATGCTCGGCGCAACGCCCGGCGTGGGTTTTAACGATCTATTACAACGCTCGCTGGGCAACGGCGATTTCATCTGGATCTGCGAGATCGTGGTGCTGATCGGAATCCTGTTCGAGCTGTTCCGGCGCGCGGGCGTGCTGTACGCCTTGTCGCAGCGCTTTGCAAAAGGCAGCGGCACTCGGCGACGAGTGGAGCTGTCGGCGTTTGGCATGGGCTTTGTAATCGTCGATGACTATTTCAGTCCGCTTTTGACGGGCTCTGTAATGCGGCCGATGTCGGACCAGGCGGCTATACCGCGTGAAAAACTTGCGTTCATTCTCGATGCGACCACTGCCTCTGTGTGCATCCTCGTGCCGTTCACGGCATGGGGTGCCTACGTGGCGAGCCTGATTGCGCAGGGCGGGGCGGTGGATTCCGTCGAGCAGGGCCTCGCCGTGTTCATCGCGGCTATTCCTTACAATTTTTATCCGCTGCTGCTGCTCGTGTTCACCTTCCTGCTGTGCGCCGGCGTCCTGCCCGATTTCGGACCGATGCGCAATGCGGAGCGACGCGTGCGCGAAACAGGTGCCCTGATTCGCCCGGGCGGCAAGCCGCTCGCCGGCGGCGACGAGAGCCTCGGCCCGCCGACCCGCGAGGCGAAACCGCTGCTACTGCTGGAGCTGCTGGCGCCGGTCGTTTTGTTGCTGGGCTTCGGCAGCTGGACGCTGATCGCGACCGGCTCGGTAAAAATTGTCGAGGCGTTCATGCTGGCGACGGCCTACTTATTTATCGTGCTTGCACTGCGCGGCGACTTTCGCAGCGTCAGCGATGCGGCGGACGTCATTGTGGCAGGCGCGAAGAGCGTCATGGAGGCGTTATTGATCGTCGCACTAGCGTACGCGTTGAACGCGGTGACGAGCGAACTGCAGGCGGCGCAGTACATCATCGACCAGTTTGCCGCGTACCTGACGCCGAACACCGTCGTGGCGCTGACCTTCGCGCTGACGGCCTGCATTTCCTTCTCGACCGGGACTTCGTGGGGCGCGTTCGCGCTGATGATGCCGGTGGCGCTGCCGCTCGCTTTCGATTTTTCTGGCGGCGAAATTACACCGCTCGTCTACCAGACGGTCGCAGCGGTAGCCGGCGGCGGAATATTCGGCGATCACGCGTCGCCGGTTTCGGATACGTCAGTGCTGGCATCGGTCGGTGCAGGCAGCGATCACATCGACCACGTTGTTACGCAACTGCCGTACGCCTTGTTAATTGCAGTACTGACGCTCGGCCTGTACCTGGTTATTTAGGTGGGAAACGCGTGACTGAATTTAATTTCGATCAGCCCGTAATGCGCCGCGGCAGCAATTCGTTCAAGTGGGATGCCAACAAGCGCCTGTTTGGCGAGGCGGACCTGTTGCCGTTCTGGGTTGCCGACATGGACTTTGCGATTGCGCCCGTCATTCAGGACGCGATTGCGAAACGCCTGCAGCATCCTGTGCTCGGCTACGAAGAGCGCCCTGCAGAATATGCCGCGGCACAGATTGACTGGCTGCGCAAACGGCATCAATGGGACGTGCCACCAGACTGGCTGAAATTCTGTCCGCCGAGCTCCATCGTAGCGATGCACGGGCTGATCACGACCGCAACAAGCCCGGGCTGCAGCATTATTGTGCCGACGCCAACCTACGGTCCGTTGATCGATCTCGTCGAGCAAACCGGCCGCCGTTTGATTCGTTGTCCGCTCCGCGAAGGCGAGCAGCGCTTTGAGCTGGATACGAATGCGATCGCGGCCAGCGTCGCGGACGACACCGAGATGATCCTGTTCTGCAGTCCGCACAATCCGACCGGGCGCGTGTTCAGCGAACAGGAACTGTCGGCGCTGTGCAACATTGCGCAGCAGCACGATCTGATCCTGCTGTCCGACGAAGTCCATGCCGATCTCGTGCGACCCGGCCATCAGCACCGGCCGCTTGGCAGTCTCGGCTATAGAAAATCGATCACCATCGTGTCGCCGAACAAGGCATTCAACACCGCCGGCCTGCCGCAATGCAGCCTCGTGATTCCGGACCCGGCTATTCGGGAATCCTTGCAGCGTTATCAGGATCTGCTCGCGGTGAATCACGACAGCAGCTTCGGCGGCGTCGCGATGATTGCGGCGTACCAGCATGGCTGCCGGGTGGCTGGATGCGGTCGTCCGGTACATTGATGAGAATCATCGCTTCGTCGCAGACTACATCGCGGCCGAGATCCCGGGCCTGCGAGTCTGGCCTGCCGAGGCCACCTACCTCGCGTGGCTCGACTACCGGCAATTTAATCTGTCCGAAGCGGAGGTTCAGCACAGGCTTGTCAAGCAGGGTGGCGTTGCGCTGTACAGCGGCACATTGTTCGGTGACGAGGGCAGGGGCTTCCTGCGCATGAACATCGCCTGCCCGCGTCCGACGCTGGAGCGCGGCCTCGCAGGAATCAGGCAGGCACTTGCTTAAGGCTCGCGCCCGGCGCGGTTGAATCCCCGCGCGGCCTCCCGCACAATGCGCGCGCAGCAGGACAGCCGCAACAATCAGGAGAGGTGGCAGAGCGGTTGAATGCACTGGTCTTGAAAACCAGCAAGGGTTAATAGCCCTTCGTGGGTTCAAATCCCACCCTCTCCGCCAATAACTAAAAAAGGGCCCCCGCGGCCCTTTTTTAGTTATCGGTGCAGGGTGTTGGGCTTGAAGCCACCGGTTCAACAAAACGCGCCAGCGTTTTGGACGCGCGAAGCGCGCCCCGCAGGGGCGAGGATCGCGAAAGCGATCCGAGTCAATCCCACCCTCTCCGCCAATAACTAAAAAAAGGGCCCCCGCGGCCCTTTTTTAGTTATCGGTGCAGGGTGTCCAGCATGAAGCCACCGGTTCTACAAGATGACTCCGCCGAGACTCTCTGGTCCCTGTTTCGTTCAGCCACAATGCCCGCAAGTTTTACCGAACCCTCTGCACTTTGTCCGGTCGAAGCTCGCAAGCCCATCGATCCGAGGTCTTCGTCATGGCACTACAGGACAAGGTATGCCGCCTCGCGCTTTTCGCGCTAGGCTTCATCATGGTCGGCAGCGCATTTGCTGAGACGCCTGCAGAGATGTTTCAAACGCTGCAGGAAACCGGCAGCAACGACCCACAGGCCTGGCGCCAGCTCGCGGTTGACGCACGCACCGCCGGTGACCTCGAGCTGGCGGCCGAGGCGCTGCTGAAGGCAGAGTCCCACGGGCTGCCGCCGATAAATGCCGGCTTTGAACGCGCCCGGCAGTACGTGGCAAATGGCAAGGCGGCGGCCGCGATCGCCGAGCTGCAAACGCTGGTCGACGGCGGATTCACAGCGATCGTGCCGATCACCGGCGACCCGACCCTGAGCACGCTGGCCGGCAACGCGGACTTTGACGCGATGATTGAAGCCATGCAGGTCAATGCGTTCCCCTGTGCGCACCAGGAACGCTTCCGCGCTTTCGATTTCTGGATCGGCGAATGGGACGTGCACCTTGCAAACGGTA
>CAWDCR010000003.1:0-166618 GCA_963800915.1 uncultured Gammaproteobacteria bacterium | reverse complement strand
CAGCGATTATAATCATGCTTTCCGGTACGAGTATGCACGATGAGCGGTTTTATCGAAGGCGAAGACCGAACCCAGGCGACCTTATTCCCCGAACGCATTGACGATTACGTTGCTGAAGACAGCCCGGTTCGGGTGGTTGATGTGTTTATCGATGACCTGGATATCTCGGGTCTTGGCTTCAGGACAGAGCCTAATGCCACCGGACGACCGAGCTACCACCCGAAGATGATGCTGAAGCTGTACGTGTACGGTTATCTGAACCGTGTGCAGTCGAGCCGACGTCTTGAACGTGAAGCACAGCGCAATGTTGAGCTGATGTGGCTGACCGGCCGCCTGGCACCGGACTTCAAGACCATTGCCGACTTCCGGAAGGACAACGGTGAAGCGATCCGCCTGGTGTGCCGCGAGTTCGTGATGCTGTGCAGGAAGCTCGGACTGTTGAACAACACGCTGGTCGCGATCGATGGCAGCAAGTTCAAGGCGGTGAACAACCGCGACAAGAACTTCACGCGCGCGAAGATGAAGCGCCGTCTGGCGGAAGTCGAGGCGAGCGTTGATCGCTACCTCACGCAACTGACCGAGGTCGATGCGACGGAGACGGACGACGATAAGGGTCCCGAGCTGGAAAGGAAGATCACGCAGCTGAGAGAGGAGATGGCACGGCTAAAAAAGTTCGAAGTCCGGATGCTTGAGGCACCGGACAAACAACTCTCACTGACCGACCCGGATGCCCGCTCAATGAACAGCCGTGGCACCGGCATGGTGGGCTACAACGTGCAGAGCGCGGTGGACAGTCAGCATCACCTGATCATTGCACACGAAGTGACCAACGTCGGCAGCGATCGCAGCCAGCTCGCCAATGTCGCAAAGCAGGCCAAAGAAACACTGCAAGCTGAGACACTGGACGTCGTTGCCGACCGGGGCTACTACAACGGCGATGAGATCCGGGCCTGCGAGCAGGCCGGCATCGATGCCTACCTGCCCAAGCCGAAGACCTCGGGCAACAAGGCCAAGGGCCTGTTCGATCGATCCGCGTTCACGTACGTGGACAAAGACGACGAGTACGAGTGTCCGGCCGGCGAGCGACTGATCTATCGGTTCACGCGTACTGAGAAAGGCAAAGATATCCGCCGCTACTGGAGCTCCGCCTGTCCTCGGTGCCCGATCAAAGCGCAGTGCACGACCGGCGACAATCGCCGTGTCAGTCGCTGGGTGCATGCGGACGTGCTGGATCGTGCCCAGGCGCGCCTCGATAAACAACCGGACAGCATGCGCGTGAGACGCGCGACCGTGGAGCATCCGTTCGGCACCATCAAGTCCTGGATGGGTGCAACGCACTTCCAGATGAAGACCTTACCGAGGGTGAGTACCGAGATGAGCCTGCATGTTCTGAGTTACAACATGAAACGGGCCATCAACCTGCTGGGAACCGAGAAAATCATTGCGACGATCCGAGCCTAAGCTCGTTCGTCTCGAAAAAATCACAGCGAAAACGACGAATCTCGGAAACTTATCGGTGACTTGCTGACAGGATGAAGCCAAACCGGTAATTTATGATGAGTTATCACACAGCCTCGACCAAAAGCAGACGTCGCATTGTTTCGCTGCTGACTGGCTCGAATGATGTTTTAATGCACCGGCGAGGCAAATCGGGGCTAGCAATGATCATAAACAAGTTGGCGACAGCGCTCAGGCGGCAAGACTGGTTCACGGTTTTGCTCGAAGTGGCCATTGTCGTCGTAGGTATTTTCATCGCCCTTCAGGTGGACGACTGGAATGATGCGCGAGATGCGCAGATTAGCGAAGCGCAGTATCTTGAGCGCTTCACCGATGAAATCGAACTGACGATTGCCCATATTCGCGCAGAGCGCGCATTCGCGAGAAGCTCTCGTGAAGCGATCGAAAATTTTACGACCCAATTGTATAGCAGTGGGGTATCCGATAAAGACCTCGTCGCGGCGACGAACGGATATCTCACAACTGGCGCGTTCTTTGCGAATTTTCGCCCTAACCGGTCAACTTTTGACGATCTTATTACAACCGGAAACTTTGACATTATCGCAGATGAGGCGATCCGAGCTGGCCTCACAAGTCTCCACGCGCGGTATGACTCGGCGCGATACACCATTGAAAGTAACATATCGTGGGTGCAACAGGGCGAAGACCGAATATATTACGGTTTCGATGCATTTCGCTACGATGTACGAACGCAGAGATTGTTCAAAGATGAGACGCAAGCAAGCCTTGCCGAAGATATACGGGAAAACCGGGAGCTTCTCAGGCGGCATGCGGCGTTTCACTACTGGTTAAAGGACAGGTCGATTGAGTTGTATGACCAGGTCGAACCACAGGCGCAGGCCGTCCTCGACTTGATCCAGGCAGAACTGGAGAGTCGCTGATGCTTCTTCGCCGTATCGCTGCCGCGTTCCGCAAACAGGACTGGTTCACCGTCGTGATCGAGACGCTGATTGTCGTGTTCGGCGTTTTCATCGGTTTGCAGGTCAACAACTGGAATGAGGCGCGTCAGGAACATCATCTGGAGCGCGCTTATCTGGCACGTCTATCAGCGGATATTACGGAAAGCCTCGAGCACTTCGGCGCAATGCGCGCCCAGAGTATTCATCGCAACATGGTCGTCAAAACGTTCATCAACGCGCTGGACGATCCGGCGATTTCGGATGCCGAACTGATCTCAGCCAGTCAGGCCTTCATTCAAGAGGGATGGCCTGTGGCTTACTTCCAGCCGACGCAGATTACGTTTGACGAACTAGTCACGAGCGGCAATCTGCAAATTATTCATGATGAGGCACTGAGAGAAGAGATCACGCGGCTCTATAAATATTACGAGCGCACCAAAGAGGGATTTGATGTCAATGTTGAGTGGTTGCTGCCGAACGACTCACGGATAATCTATGAATATGACGCGCTGCGCTGGGATCCAAGGACTGCTGCGCTTTACGGTGGAGGCGCCTCTGCCGAGGAGGCGAAAGATATTCGCGAACACGCGGCAAAACTGAAACGCCTCGCGGTATCTGCCTATTGGTTTAAAGACAGGGCGCTCGGCTACTACGACGAAGCCGCCTTGAAATCGACCGCCATTAAAGAACGCATCGATAAGGAGATCGGCAAATGATCCTCCGCCGCATCGCCACCGCATTTCAAAAGCAGGACTGGTTCACCGTCGTGATCGAGACGCTGATTGTCGTCTTCGGCGTCTTTATCGGCCTGCAGGTCAACAACTGGAACGAAGCGCGTTCGGCTGATCGCGCTGAAGCAGAATTGATCGCTTCTCTGGAGCGTGATTTTGCCGAACTTGAGACGAACTTGTCCAACCGGATTGAGGAGATTATCACCCTTGAGGAAGACGTCTCGAAACTCCTGGATATGGTCAGGGCAGACATTCCGCCCACAGACAGTGAGGCTGTCATTGCACTGCTAAATGCGGCATCGAATATACCCCGGCTTCCTTCGCCGCCCGCATCCTATGTCGAGGCAAATTCAGCGGGCAGGCTCTCCACGCTGTCAGATCCTGAACTGCGCCGCGCTCTCAGCAGGTATGGACAAGAGGTCGAGTTGTATCAGTTTGCCCTCCCTTTGTTTAGTGAGCCGATCGTCGGAAGAGACTCTCTGTTTGTCCAAGCCCTCCGATATTCGAGCGACCTTGAAGTCCTCAAAGATCCTGACGGGGGCATTGAGGGATATGACTGGGAAGTTCTGAAAGAAGCAGACCACGACGTTCAAATGGCGCTCCTCTGGGCGGTGTCGGCCGAGTTTATGGCGCAAAATCAACTTCATGAAGTGAAAACGATATTAGAGCTTATCGCCCCGGAGCGCGCGCCATGATCCTGCGCCGCATCACCGAAGTTGTCCATTATTGAAACACGCCATAACTTTTACCCAGTTGCTGGAAGGTTACACGATGAATGATAAGAAATTGGCCAGATGCAGTGCGCGGCCAACGTGCCGCCTTGCTGCTATAGCGATGTTAATGGTCTCGGGTTGCGCGGCGGGGACGATTCAAACGAGCACATCCGATAGCGTCGGCCAAAAAACCGGCACTCGAACTGTGCTGGATTCACGTACCGAAGTCTTTCTTTCGAAGATGGTCGAAGAAGAAAAATTCTCAGGCGTCGCCCTCGTCAAACGCGGTGATGAAATTGTTCACGCGCGCGCTTATGGCATGGCCAACGACACACTGCCTAACACCCTCGATATGGCTTTTCATGTGGCGTCGATCACAAAACAATTTACGGCTGCTGCAACCATGCAGCTCGTCGAAGAAGGCGCTATTGACCTGAATGAGAATATCAATTTGTACTTGCCCAAACACTATCGATCCAGTCACTGGGGCGCCGTTAATGTCCGCCATCTTTTATCCCATTCAAGCGGCATACCTGACTACGCGTTGGAACGTGACTATTACAATGTTGTTGATGGTTGGCCGGATGCAGCCACGATGGACGGAATGGTTCAGGAGGCCATGAGTAAACCTGTCGAATTTGAGCCTGGCAGCGATTACGAATACTCGAACATCGGCTACACGCTCCTGGGCATAATGATAGAAAACATCAGTGGTCTGGCATATGCCGACTATGTGGAATCCAAAATTCTTCGTCCGGCAGGAATGACGAAGTCCAGAATTCATCAGCTAGACCATGTACCGTCGCCCGATGAGCCACGAGGCAATAGATGGAACGACACCGAACAACGCCACACCAAGGACCTCGTCGTGACGCTTCCCGTAACACCTCCCGATGGAGGTCTTATAACGACCTTGAATGACTTTACCCGTTGGATAGAAGTATACCGCTCGCCTGCGCCGGCGTGGATTGCAGCCAGTTCAATCGATCTTATGACGCGGCCAGCAATTCCAGCCGGATCATATGATTGGCCGGAAGAGGGCATTCGGGGTGAGGCGTCATATGGATTTGGTCTCGCATTGAGTGGCGATCTCCTGATGCACGAGGGCGGCATCGTCGGTTTCACAAGCTATTTCATTTACTCGCGAAACGACGACCTCCTGTTTGTGGTATTCGCGAATAACATGACAAGCGCTCCTCGGCGAATTGCGGAAGGGATGTTTGAACTCCACGAAGCCGGTGGTTACTGAATGCGCCTCCGCCGTATCACAGAACACGTCAAAGCGCAGAACTGGACTGCCGTTGCGCTCGACTTTTTCATCGTTGTCGTCGGCGTTTTCATCGGTATTCAGGTGGCCAACTGGAATGAAGCGCGCGGCGAGAAGGCGCTCGCCCAGCGCTATGTTGATCAGCTATCGGAGGATATCCGGTCGGACATTCTCGATATCAGTGTCGGCGTCGAGACGTCGCAATGGCGTTATGCGGCGCTCTCAATGCTGCTGACGAAAGCGGATGCGCCGGGCGCCAACAGTGTCGTCATTGTCGAGCGCAAGATCGAATTGCCTGTGCTGGCATTGGAGAACGACCACTCGTCGGCGCTGATCAATGCTGCCTATTACACCCGGTTTCTGGACAGTGACCGGCCGGCCTATTCATCGCTGGTCAGCGCCGGCAACGCCAATCTGATCGCGAACCTGCCGGCGTTTCAATGCATTCAGTCCTATTACGCGCTGCATGATGAAACCGCAAAGTTTGAAGAACGGTTGTTATTGTTCCGCACCGATCTCATCCGCGCCATGCACAAAGCGGGTGTCTCCATCGACGGCGCGCGCGCGGAAGACGACGTCACTGACGCAATAAAATCCGACAAAGAGCTGGCGGCGGCGATGGCGAGTTACCGGGTGTTTTCCTGGTTTCACGTTGACGTGTTGCAGCGTTTGCAGGACCGGGCGGAAATTTTGCTCGAGACTCTCGCTGCGGGCGGCGTCGAATGCGAATTCAACGAGGGGACCTCGCTATGATCCTTCGCCGCATCGCCGAGCACGTCAAAGCGCAGAACTGGTTCGCGGTCGGACTCGACTTCCTGATCGTTGTGCTCGGGGTGTTCATCGGTCTTCAGGTTCAACAATGGACGGTTGAACGCGAGCGGCGCGCGAGTGAACAGGGCTATCTCTCCCGTCTCCATGGCGATATCGAAAAACTGGTTACCTTGCGCGCGCATTACGACAATTCGCGCCCGCGCTTCGCGGCGCAACTCGAACAGGCCGTCGCAATATTGTACAGCGGGGAGGGAGATATAGGGTCGGAATTGTGCACCGCGATCGCGGCTTCCGTCTATACGACCAACCCGCCGGCCAATCTGCCAACGGCGGTGGAACTTTTATCTGCCGGACGTCTCGACGTTCTGCGGTCGGAAGTGCTCCGAGCGTCCCTTCTGGAGTTCCTTCAGGAAGCTGCACGCACTGAAGTGCTTGTCAATGCTCAGAGCGCAACAAACAAAGAGTTGACGGGTGCATTTCCCGACCTGATCCGCATCCGTTACGGCGCCGCGCCGGAGAGTTTAGGGGCGCCGGACAGCACGTGGATCAATCCCGAATGCAACGCCGACGGCATGCGGGCGAACGCCGCTTTTATGAATCAACTTGGCGAGAACACCTATATTTACGATGTCTATACGCATCGCGGCATCGTCCCGGCAAGCCGCGCCCTCAACCGGCTCCATGTTGAACTGGACGCCGAAATGGGGTTTGCTCATGATACGCAAGGACATAGCGAATAATGCTCCTCCGCCGCATCACCAAACACGTCAAAGCGCAGAACTGGACCGCCGTTGCACTTGATTTTTTTATTGTCGTGTTCGGTGTTTTTATCGGTTTGCAGGTGTCGAACTGGAATGACGCTCAAGCCAGGCGCGCTGACGAGCGGGTCATTATTGAACGCCTCATCACCGAGTACAATGTGAACCTGAATGAACTCGCCATTAGCAAGACAAGTCACGAGAGTGTCCTTGTCGCGACAAATCAATTACTTTCGATGATCGGACCGGACCCGAAAATTCCCGAAGACGAAACCGCGATGGCGCAAACGCTGATTGCCTGTCTCTATAACCCGGTATTCGTGCCAAGGCTTGGAACGACCAACTCGCTGATCGCATCCGGCGATGTTCGGTTGATCGGGGACGGCGCCTTGCAAGCGACGCTTACGGAATGGCCGGCTCGCGCTGAAGAGGTTCGCGAATGGCAAATCATTGAACGCACCCATGGCGAAGAACTGATCCTCGGTCTGACATACGACTATATGGCCTGGCCGGACATAGATAAACGGCTGGGCCATCCGAGCGAGGAAAGCCGGTTTGCAAGTGATTATAAGGGTTTGCTCTCCTCGCGCCGGCTGGAGGGGTTGCTAGACAATCGGCGCTGGAATACGCGGGATACGATTGAGCGGGTTGAACAGCTTGAAGCAGATACAGCTTTGTTGATTGACAGTCTGCAGTCCAGGCTGAACGCGTTGTGATTCTCGGCAATACAACAAACATGGAAACTCAATGATCCTGCGCCGTCTCTCCACTGCCCTTCGCTAACAGGATTGGGTCGCTGTCCTGATCGAAACGCTGATCGTCGTCTTCGGCGTGTTCATCGGTCTGCAGGTCAATAACTGGAATAAGGCGCGTTCGGATCGCGCCCGGGAAGCCTCTATAATCGAAGCTCTGAAGCAGGAGTTCCGAAAGCTTGACGGGTGGGTGAGTTCGAATATCGAATCGCATGAACGCGGCATTGACGGGCTGCCGGTGATCGCCGACGCCATCAATGCTGGAGCCTTGCCGCAAGACAAGCGGCGGCGTTTAAATCGCGACCACAATAGCGGCTTCAGCAACGAGTTATTCAACAGAATAGGCCGGAAGCAGTCTGGCAGAAATTCCCATTTATTTGATTTGAGCGGCCGATCTCGTGAAAAGCGGCCTTTCACTACGAGCGGCAAGTTTCAGGAATACCCCAAGGATAGCAAGCGGCAAGTATTGGCCGTTTCTTACCGCCCGGGTGGGGTAGGGGCCAAGATCTATACAAATGCTTAAGTCGAAGCTCTTGCCGCCATATAACGGAGCAACGCAGTTGCGCTCTCGGATTAAATCCGCGCGGGGATCTTGCGTGATTGGGTTGTGCATCGTTGTGCATTGTTGGGCAAATCGTGCAACGAGCGTCCCAACGACTATTCAATGATTACAATTACTTACAGCTTGGTGAGCTAACTACGAACCGAGCGGTCGGGAGTTCGAATCTCTCCGGGCGCGCCAAATGACAAAGGGTCCCCGAAAGGGGGCCCTTTTTCATTTGGAGTGTGCGGATGCCAGATGAGAACTCCATTTCGACAAAACGCGCCAGCGTTTTGGGCGGCGGAGCGCCAGCTGCGCCGGGTCGCAGACCCGAAAATCGCTAAGGCGATTCGAGCCAATCTCTCCGGGCGCGCCAAATGACAAGTGTTTCCGAAAGGGGGCCCTTTTGTTTTTGCGGTGCCCGGCTGCCGATGCGAACCCCGCTCCTGACGCAACCTGGTCCAAATTCCAGCCGAACGCCGGGTTCGCCTCCGAGCTTCGACACCTCCAGCACCAGCAGCCAGCGCCACAACCGTTAAGACCAATTGGTAATAACATACAAATGAAATTGGAAACAAACATGAATTGACGACAGCGCGGCAATTGGTATATAAAGTCGCGAGGTGTCCGGTCAGGAGTCTGGTCGGGCACGATATTCAGAACGTTCTATTCTTCTTGGGGGAATCACAATGAAAACTCAGCGCGCAATCGCCATGCTCGCTTTACCCGCAGCCGTGCTGAGCTTCGCATCAGCAGCCGTTGCGCAAGATGACGTCATCGAGGAAGTCGTCGTTACCGGCATCAGGGGGTCTCTTGCCAATGCTGTGGAGACCAAGCGGAATTCCGACAACCTGATCGAAGCCATCTATGCGGAAGATATCGGCAAGCTGCCTGACCAAAACCTGGCAGAAGTCCTCGAGAACGTAACCGGTATCCAGATTACGCGTACGGCGGGCGTCGGTACCGGCGTTCAAATCCGTGGCACCAACGCAAACCGGGTCGAAATCAACGGTGTATCCACCGTAGGTTCCGGAGCCGGTCGCAGCGGTATCAATTTTGAAGACGTCAACGCGTCGATCATTTCCGGTGTCGAAATTACCAAAGCCCCGGACGCCAAGACGATTGAAGGCTCGGTAGGCGGTACGGTAAACCTGAAAACAATACGTCCGCTTGCGCTGAAAGAACCCTTGGGCGCTGTCAGACTCCAGTTCGAAGACAGCAGCCTGAGTACTGAAAGCGCTCAGCCACGAGTCTCAGGTGCTTACGGCGACAACTGGACGACCGATGCCGGAGATTTCGGTTTCGTTCTCAGCGGCAGTTTCACGAAGCAAGAGTCCGTGTCCTTCCGCCCGCGTGCCGACCGCGACAACATCGCTATGCCGCCAGGCTCTAACCCGGCGGAGTTTCTCGGCATTCAGTTCCTGCTCCAGGAGCAGGAGAACTATGACTATGAAACCACTAACATCGCGACAACGCTCGAATGGGCCCCCAATGATAACCTGAAGTTCAACTTCGATGTCATTGTTAATAGCCAGGAGCGAAGCCAGGACAGCTACAGGCTGCAGGCATCGGGTGTAAGCGCATTAATCAACGAGAGTATTCCTACCGCGTTTGAAACCGTCAATTTCGGTATCGGCCCCGGCATGTACCCGGCGGCGCTACAGGGTGTGCTTGAGCCAGACCTGGCAGTTGATGATGACGATCCTAACCTGCGTTTCTCCAGTGACACCGGATCTCGCATCACGGATAGCGGCATCTTTGCGCTGGGCGGCGAATGGCAGAGTGACAGATGGACTGCGAGAGTTGAGCTGGCGCATACGGCGTCGGAGACAACGAACCCTAACCTGTCCACGGACCTCAACTTCATCAACCCGGCTTGCCCGCTCGACGGGACCAGTAACGATAACTGCGTCCCCTTTATCTACGATCTGAGCGGCGGCTCACTGGCCTTCGGTGTTAATTTTGATTCACCGTTTGCGCCGACCCTTGCTGACATGACGAATCCAGCCAATGTCGTTCTGGACCAGGTAATAGTGGGCCGAAATATTCGTGACGTGAAGGAAGATGCACTGCGCTTCGACTTCACTTATGACCTTGAGTGGAAGGGCATCAATTCGCTCGCCTTCGGTTACCGTTACAGTGAATCCAAAAACCGTTTCTATGATATCGGCGACAACCTTGGCGGCTTCAGCCGGATGGTAGATAGCCCTAACGGTACCTTGTTCCAGGAACTGCTTGTCAGAGGGCCCAGCAACTATGGGGATGCCGACGGCAGATCCCTGTTCATTAGCGACTTCCTGCTCGTCGATCCGGATCGCTCATTTTCCGATCAGGCCGGTGTGATTGCTATTCTGCAAAATGCCATTATCGCGCATGACCCGAACAGCCCGGATATTCTGAATATCAGGTCTGATCAGAATGCCTTCTACGACCTGACTGAACAAACCAACGCGCTGTACGCACAGGCAAATTTTGAGCACGGTATTTTCCGCGGCAACTTCGGTTTCCGTTATGTGCAGACAGACGTTGATTCGGTCGGTTTCGGTCCCGCAGACGCCGGCGGCAACAGGTCACTGCAGTCGACGAAGGGCGACTACAACTTCCTGTTGCCACGCTTGAATATCGTCGCTCAACCGAGAGACGATCTCCTCATTCGCTTCGGCTATGGCTCAGACATCAGGCGCCCTGATTTTGACGACCTCGCTACTGGTTTCACATTCGATACTAGCGAAAATTCAGTTGTTGCACTCGGTAATCCCGGCCTGAACCCTGAGGAAGTTGACTCAATCGACTTATCTTTCGAATGGTATTTTGCTCCGGGTGCGATCGCGAGCATCGGTTACTTCACGAAGGATCGCACAAACATCTTCGGTATCGATTTCGAAGGTGCCTTGCTGGTT
The DNA here is from genome assembly GCA_963800915.1 of uncultured Gammaproteobacteria bacterium. Taxonomy (GTDB): domain Bacteria; phylum Pseudomonadota; class Gammaproteobacteria; order Steroidobacterales; family Woeseiaceae; genus Woeseia. The sequence goes on along the minus strand of CAWDCR010000003.1, from coordinate 155,768 downwards.
CCAAGTACAATTACCCCCGGTGGTCTCGCGCGTGAGACGAATCCGGCCTGTCCAGGCGGCGGTATCTTCAACCCCATCGTGGTCCCTAACGTATTGGGCGATCCAAACCAGCTTGGTTTGTGTGTCGATCTAACACGTCCTGGCAATGACCCCGAGACGACCACGCAATCCGGTTTCGAAATTGCCTTCCAGTACGATCTTGCAGAGTTTGAAGATCGCCTGGGCTGGGCGTCTGGTTTCGGCGTGCTCGCCAACTACACCAAGCAGGACTTCAGCGGTGGTTCTGTTGAGGATTGCACCTCGGGTCGTGGACTCGTTGTCCTGGGCAATGTTTGTGTGCGTCGAGGCCTGCTGGATTTCTCTGAAGACGCTTACAACGTCACGGTGTTCTACGAGAAGTACAACTTGTCAGCAAGAGCGCGCTACACGTGGCGCGAAGCGTTCCGCACACAGGACTTCGGTGGCGGTGCTAACTCCAGCGGCAGCAGTACGTTCAGTTTCCCTGTAACCACTCTGGACAGGGGCCAGCTGAACGCCAGTATCAGTTATGCCATCAACGATAACTTCGATGTTGGTGTTGAAGCTGTAAACCTCACCGAAGAGCGAATCTCGCAGCATTGCGTTGGTGCAAGTGGCCCACTTTGCTTCGTAGGTTTCCCTGACAGAAGGGTCGTTTTCGGCGGTAGCTACCGCTTCTAGAAAACGCAACATCGCACGACGGAAAGCCCCGGCATCTTGCCGGGGCTTTTTTATTTGTGCGACAGATTCTGCGACACGAAAAACTGACGGATCTCGTCCAGGCTGGCGAAAACGCGATTCGCAGCGGCCACCGATTGGTCGTCCACCGCCGCACTCAATCCTAGAACCGTCATGTTCGCGGCTATTCCTGCACTGACGCCGACGAAGCTGTCTTCTATGACGATGCAATCCCTGGGCGCAGCGCCGAAATGTTTCGCCGCGGACAGAAAAAGGCCCGGATCGGGTTTCCACGACTGGAACTCGTACGCGCTGAATATCTTGCCGTGGAAGTGCGGGTACAAGTTTGTGGTCTGCAGGTTTTCCTCGATCTTGCTTTTTGGACCGCTGGATGCAACACAAAAGGGAATTCGCAGCGACTCGACAAGTTTCAGCGCGCCTTTGACGGGTCGAAGCTGCGTCCGGAATACCGTTGACATGCGCTGCCTGAAATCGGTTTCGAAAGACCCAGGGAGCTCAATGCCAGTCTCCTGCTCCAGGATTTCGAGGCATTTCGCAAATTTCATACCACGGAAGCGGCCTTCTGACTCCTCGCCGGAAATCTGATGTCCATAAATAGCCAGTGTTTCTGCAAGAACGTCGTTGGCTAGCTTTTCGCTATCAACCAACACCCCGTCACAGTCAAAGATTACTAGCTTGAAGGCCAATGGCTGTTCGTTCCCATGTATCGCATGAAAAGTGTGTCGACCGAGAAGCGGCAGCTCAGATCATTCAGGACGCGATGATCTGCCAGACGCCCTGAATGCCCATCGACGTGGTGACGAGGGAAAACAGCAGGATCGCGATGAGCACGGCATTGGCCACTATTGTATTGCAATGCTCGCCCATCAGGTCGCGCCGATTACCGAGATACAGAATACAGGCGACCGTCACCGGCAGGATAACGGCGTTGAAGGCCTGCGAGACAATCATGACGATGACGGGACGAGCCTCAAAGATAGGCACAACCAGCCCTAGCAAGGAAATGCCGAGGACGATGACGCGATACTGCGGCAACGTCATGTCCCGCTCGGACTCGTTATAGTCGCACAACAGCCACGGCAACATCAGCACGTTGGGAAACTGCGACGAGACGCCCGCGGCGACAATGCCGAGGGCGAAAATTGTCGCGGCAAACGAGCCGGCCAGGGGCTCGAGCAGGCCGATCATTTGCGAGGCGTTATCGAGGCCCAGTCCTTCCACGTACAAGGTACCCGCGGCTGCCGCCATGATCGATCCGCTGATGACGAACATCATGGCGACGGCGACGATCGCGTCATTCCGTTGCTTGTCGATGTCGGCGATCGTCCAGCCTGCTTCCTTCACCAGCGTCGTGCGGATGATGAACAAACCGGAGAACACCGTGGTGCCCACCATCGACGCGATGACGAGGAACGGGCCCTTGCCCTCGTCGAGGGGAACATCTGGCAGCGACGGCAGCAGACCTTTCGCGATCTCGATCGGCGGAGGCATCAGGATAAAAAAGTTCAGCAGGAAGCAGGCGGCCATGATGGCAACGATGACCGCGAGGCTGCGCTCAAAAAACTGCGTCGTGCCGTTCCAGAAAATAAAGTAAACCAGCGAAACGAAAAAAGCGGCGAACCAGATCGGTGCAATGCCGCCGTCAACCAGGGCCTTTGACCACTCCGAACTTATTTCCGCAACAATGCCCATCACGCCCATGACGCTGCCGGATACCCCGGCGGTCAGGGCGACGATGAAAAACAGGCCAACCAGCGGATGAATGTGCCGGCGGAACGACTGCAAGGCTGTTTCGCCGGTAACCAGCGTCAGACGACCGTAGGCGTTGATCATGAAATAGGTGGCCAGGCAGGATGCCACGATGGCCCACAACAGGGACATGCCATACGTTGCACCGGCCTTCGCCATCGCAGTGACGCTGCCGGTGCCGATATTAAATCCCAACAGGAAAATACCGGGAAGAAACAGCGCCAGTGTTTTGGACATTCGATTTCGCATAGAGCATCAAGATATCAGACTTGATGTGCTGCCGTGAACGCCGTAACAGGTGATTCCCAGGTTCGAGGACTCACTGCTATGGAATCAACCTGGCGCCGGTCTCGGCCCGCTGGCACCTTGATGGTCGCGAGGAAGCGCGCGGTGTGCAACGCCGTGCCGAGCCCGGCGAGCGGACTGACGATGTGCACCGGTTCCCATGGCGTGCGCGTCGACGAGGAACTCGCTCAATCAGCAGTCCTGTGTGATTGGTGCCCGTATCGTCAGGCGCTGGGTACGAGGCCTTTAAGTGAAAACCGCCGGCGACTTTCCAATGCCTTCCTGCGAATTTCCTCAACCTGGGCCTGTTCGGTCGCGGCGATGAACTTGTCGAGAATTCGTGAAAGTCGCGTCACCTTTAGGCGCTTCGCGCGGCGGTCTAGCATAGCGCTAAAAATTGCCTATGTACGGTATCTACCGCCAGGTGCTGAGCGTCAGAGTCGATTAAAAAGCAGTATTTGTCAGTGGCTTAGGAAGGTGTTTTTCGCGGGAAACGTCTACTTCCTGTGGCGCCGGAACCGCTCTTTCGAGCTCTTGGTCATCAGGAGTTGCGCAGCGTTGTTACAGATCCGTCAAGTAAGGGCTCGGCGAGTGCAGCAGTTGTTGATTCCAGGCTTCCGGCCCGCAAAATTCCTGTCAGCTGCAACGGCGTGGCCGTCCCCGCTGTGTTACCGCTACCGCGTAACTACAGCTGCTCGTGCTCTACGGCGCGAAAATTCTCGCAAAAGCTTTGGCGGTTGCATCACACCGGTGTTTGCCTAACCGACACCGGGCGGAAGCGGTGCGTAGCTGACTAGCCTCCGCCATTGACTGATCGGTATCGATGAACGAATCGGCTTACGGTAGGGATTCATTCAAGATATATTCGTATACAGAGTTGCTGTTCGACAGTGACGGCGCCTGTCTAACCAGCGCGATCGTCATTGCGCGGACGAGACGTGTCTGCTGCCGGTTTCGCAACCGCCCTCTAATGGCGCCAATCCGACTGTCCGAACCGCAAATTGAGAGGAATAGCCTATGAAGAAGATTCTGGACTTCAAACCATTCATTCCGTCCAACGATTACGCAGTATCAAAATCATTCTACGAGCACATGGGTTTCAAAGTGAATTGGGATAGCGAAGAGGTTTGCGAAATCGACACCCAGTTTGGATACCGCTTCCTGCTGCTGCCCAGGAATCACAATAACTATGCCCACAGCCTGATGCTGCACTTTATGGTCAATTCGGCAAAGGAATGGTACGACTTTTTCTTATCGAAAAAATTGGCGGAGACTTTTGACGGCACCAAAGTGTCCGAGCCCGCACTGATGCCCTGGGGGCTGATCGTTACGCATGTCTGGGACCCGGCGGGCGTATTGCTGCACTTTGCAGAAGATCCTGCAGCCAGTGAATGAGGAATCACCGTGAGGATTTGCGATTAACATCGACAATGACGTGCCCGCTTTCCGGGCTTGAACGGGCTTATGGAATTCGAAGCAATAGCTTACGTGGTGCGGCGCTGGGTGGAGGATTTGGTTGTTGGGCTGAATCTGTGCCCGTTTGCCGGCCGTGAACTGGCCAGGAATCGGGTTCGCTTTGTTGTGACCGACGCAACGACGGAAGCGCAGTTGCTGGCGGCACTGGAGACCGAGCTGGTGCTGCTTAACGACGATGCAGAGATAGAAACGACCTTGCTTATTCATCCCGGTGTCCTGCAGGAGTTTTTCGACTACAACCAGTTTCTGGATATCGCAGAGCGATTGCTTGTAGAGATGAAACTGGAAGGCGTTTATCAGCTTGCAAGCTTTCACCCTGACTACCAGTTCGCCGGCACCGCTACAGGTGATGCGGAGAACTTTACGAATCGCTCACCATACCCCCTGCTGCATATTCTCAGGGAAGCAAGCCTCGAACGCAGCATCGCCGCTTATCCGGACGTCGAGCAAATTCCCGTCCGTAATATTGAAAAAATGAAGAGTCTGGGACGCGAAAAACTACAGGCACTGCTACTGGGCTGTTGTGCCGGCAAAAAGAATTAGCAGAAATGGCACGACGGTGCCGTTCTAACCGGCGCGATTCCTTTACCGCCCGACAGCTACTCAACACATAGTCTCATGCACGCAAAAGGTGTCTGGCCCTTTTTCACACAACGCCACGGCCGCATTGGGAAGGTCAACTGTATGAAGTAGAATGAATGCCGCTTACGCCTGGGTGCCACCAAACGCAACGCGGACAGCGCTTTTTGGATTCCCGTTTCAGGAGACACGTTTGAACGCCGATAAAATGAATCGCTGGCTTACACTGGGCGCTAATTTCGGCGTGCTGGTCGGATTACTGCTGCTGGTCCTGGAGCTGAATCAAAACCGCGAAATGATGCGTGCGCAAACCCGCCATGAGATCGCAGTGGGGATTGTGGATTTACTGTTGGTTCCGGCGAGCAACCAGCAACTTGCCGATCTGATGTACCGGGCAGAGTCGGGTGGTGAGCTTACGCCTCAGGAGCGTTTCCAGTTCAATATGCGTACCAATGCGTTGCTTCGTTACTGGGAAGATGTTCATTACCAGTATCGGGTAGGTTTGTATGACGAAATAGAATTTTCAAAGCAACGGGACGCCTGGAAAGCTGCTCTAAACAGAAGTAAGGGGATGCGCGATTACTGGTGTGAGGTTCGAACCCTCTACTCGCCGGACTACATGACTGAAATGAACGCCTTGCTGCCGGAAGATGGCTGTTGAGCAATGGATTGCAACGCGAGGTGATGTGCCAGGCGTCTGCTTCTCGCCGACTGCCGTCCTCCAGTGGCCTCCTGTGTAGATTGGCGGCTTCTTGCCATTGGCAGTCATTCGAATGGTTGATCCTGTTTAGCCGAAGTTCGCTCCTGACTTGGCAAGCTTTGGCAGGATCTGGCGGCCTTGGGAGCTACGAGCGACCAGTCATCGCAGGTCGTCGAACTGGATCAGACACGTGTAGGTCGACTATCGCGCATGGACGCACTGCAGGCGCAGGCGATGTCTGTGGAATCGAGTCGGCGGCGTAAGGCACTGTTGCGCAAAATCGACGCTGCACTGGTTCGCGTGGATAGCGGCGAGTACGGTCATTGTCAGTCCTGCGGGAATCCGATACATCACAAACGCCTCGATCTCGACCCGGCTGCCCTGTTGTGCATTGAGTGGGCCGAGCAAGAGGAAAAGCAAGGTTGACGCTCTCTGCTCGTTAGCTGCCGGTCATGCGTCCCTGCCTGTCTCATGTATCGGGATTAACATGCTCAAACCAATGACGTGTGCGATTGGCTAACGCTACCAGCGACAACATCACAGGAACCTCAACCAGGACTCCCACTACGGTGGCCAGGGCGGCCCCTGAATTCAGACCAAACAGGGAAATGGCCACAGCGACCGCCAGCTCAAAGAAATTCGAGGTACCGATGAGGCAAGCTGGCGCCGCGATATTGTGGGGCAGCTTCATCGCCTTCGCTATGCCATATGCCAATGCGAAGATCCCGTAGGTTTGAAGCAGCAGCGGTATAGCAATCAGTACGATTACTACAGGTTCATTGATGATCTTTTCCGCCTGAAACCCAAATAGCAGCACCACGGTTGCAAGCAGCCCAATCACCGACCACGGTTTCAGCGTGCTGACAAAGGCGTCGACCTGACCGTTGTCCCCATTGCGCTCGAGTCGGTGGCGAGTTAGTGCGCCTGCGATCAGTGGCAGCAGCACATACAAGACCACCGAAATCAGGAGCGTCTCCCACGGCACCGCAATGTCAGTTACGCCCAGAAGGAGGGCTGCGAGCGGAGCAAAAGCGAACACCATAATGATGTCGTTGACGGAAACCTGCACCAGCGTGTAGTTCGGATCACCGTCGGTTAGTTGACTCCACACGAACACCATGGCCGTACAGGGCGCAACACCGAGCAGTATCATCCCGGCGATGTACTCCGTGGCGGACTGAGGGTCTACCCAGCCCGCGAAAAGCACCTTGAAAAATAGCCAGCCCAGTGCCGCCATGGTGAATGGCTTGATCAGCCAGTTCACAACAAGTGTCAGGAAAAGTCCCTTCGGTTTCTTACCAACATCTTTAATGGCTGAGAAATCAATCTGCACCATCATCGGGTAAATCATCACCCAAATTAAAACCGCGACCACCAAATTGACATGGGCAAACTCAAGTTGTGCTATCGCCTGAAATACGGCGGGCAACAAGTTGCCCAACAAGACTCCCGCCAAGATGCACAGACCTACCCAGACGGATAGATATCGCTCAAACAATCCCATGATCATCCTCTCCAATGCGCTTCGACATTCCCCCCGGGGTTGCGGGGTTGGTAAATGCAGTTGTGGTTTCTGATAAAAAAAGGCGGCCTGCATAATTCAGATTCAGCTTGGGCAGAACCCGAACTCTGTACGCGGCCACTTCGGGCGCGCTTCCGCCGGTCATGATCTTACTATGCGACTGTCCGTTCCCAGGTCAATATGGACATTCCGCTATCAGCTGGTCGCAAAGACAGATGGCTGCCTCGATCGTATCGTCGATCGCGTTGATGTGCCCTCGATTGGTAGTTTTGCCTTGCCTGCGTACGACTTGAGCGGCCAGCGATCTTCTACAAGAATCTGACCGTATAGCGACAAATCTGTGTGTCTCTATTGGGCCGCTGCTGGCCGAAGCAAAGCAGTCTCCTCGATTGGGTTAGAATTGTGGCAGATGATCCACGGCGGATATCCGATGAAGAGCCGCCTATCAACCTGTGGAAATTGCATGGACAGATTTCTCATTCTGAAATCGGTGGCGCTTAGCCGAAAGTGAGGCAGTACGTGAACAACAAAGTGGCACTGGTTACCGGTGCCAGCTCCGGGATCGGCAAAGCCATTGTCTCGCGCCTCGTGGACGATGGTTTTCTCGTCATGGCGGCAGGGCGGGATAATGCACGCACTGAGCGGCTACGCGAGCTGAGCCGGAACATACATACCTGGGTCGGTGATCTTACGTCTCCGCGAGCTTGTGCGGAGTTGATGGCCCGTTGTATTGACAGGTTTGGCCGCCTTGATTTGCTGGTCAACAATGCCGGTATTCTTCAGGGCGCAGACGCTGAGCATACTTCTGATGAGAACTGGTCACAGACAATCGCAATCAATCTAAGTGCGCCGTTTTATTTGAGTCGTGCGGCCATGCCACATTTGCGCGAAAGCCGCGGCGTTATCCTGAACGTGGCGTCGGATTGGGGGCTGGTCGGTGGCAAGGGGGCGGTTGCCTATTGCGCCAGCAAGGGCGGCGTTGTTCTGATGACCCGGGCGATGGCGCTTGATCATGCAGCAGAGGGTGTTCGTGTCAACGCGATCTGTCCGGGAGATGTTGTTACGCCCATGTTGTATGAAGAGGGAGCAGCACGTGGGCTTGGTCCGGAGCAGGCGGTCGCGGAGGCCGCTAAACAAAGCCCGACCGGCAGGGTAACCGCGCCGGATGAGGTCGCTGCGCTGGTCGCATTCCTGGCTTCCGATGCCGCTGCCCAAATAACGGGCGCTGCGATCCCGATCGACGGTGGAAATTCTGCCTGACCTGACGGCTGGCAAAACTCGCGGTCCGGGTTCTATTGTCCGTACCCATTGTTGACTCACTCGAGCCACCGTAGCCCTCACAGGTACCGCAATGTGCCGCCGTCATTCACAATGTCCACCGAACGAAGGACTTGAACGTCGTAGTCGCGCGACTCAACGTTGCTTACGCTCACAAAGTCAGCATGCGTGCGGTCATGATCGATCACCAGCCGAATAAAGCCGCGATAGCGACCATCCGTCCACACAACTTCCGCGTTGTTTGCGGCATTCAGCTCATCGAATCGTGCGATTCCTTCCGGGCCCAGGTCCAGCAGCGACCGCGGCGACGTGACGCCGGTCGTGCCCAGTTCGACACCCATCGGTTCGCCGGCGTCATCGTAAAGCGCGTCTTGCCAGAAGCTATGGCTATCGCCCGCGAGCACCAGTAAATCATGCGCACCTGCGTTCCTGCTGATCTGGTAGAAACTCTCCCTGGCATCCGGATAGCCGTTCCACGAATCCAGGTCGACAGGCAGCCCGAATTCGCCGTGCTTCGATAGCCCATCGAGCATGCCCTTTGCGTCGTCATCAAGGTCATTTCGCAGCTTTGCGAAAAACGGATCGTCAAGTTTCGGCGCAATGCGTCTCGCCATTACGGACTGATTGCCAATGACTCGCCAGCGACGATTCGCGCTGACGGATTCGGCGAGTTCGTCCCCAAGGAACTGCTCCATCCTGTCGGATAGCAGCCTGCGGTTCGGTGCACGAACCACCTTATTGATGAAATCTTGCGCAGCAGATTTGCTGTTGATGCCAGGCAGGTAATCGTCGATATCCACCTGTTTGCTGCGACCAGTGTGGCGCGCTTCCAGGGTAATCAGGCTCGCCAGATCGCCAAACTTGTAGTGTCGCCAGTACTCCTCACGGCTGCCGCCTTCCTGCGGATCCCGCACCGGCAGCCATTCGTAAAAGGCCTGCAGTGATGCGGCACGGCGTGTTGCCCAGTCACCCTCATCCGCCTGATGATTGGCGGCACCGCCCATCCAGGGATTGTTTGCTGTCTCGTGATCGTCCCAAAGCACGATCAACGGATGTCGTGCATGCATGGCCATTGACCCTGCATCCGTTTTGTACTGGGCAAAACGGCGCCGATAGTCGGCCAATGTCAGCGCCTCGTGGGCGGGCTCGTGGTTGCGCCCGATCCGTCGCCCGGTCTCCCCGCCGTAGGCATCGCGGCCGTGTTCATAGATATAGTCACCGAGGTGCACGACAAGATCGACGTTCGCATCGTCAGCAATCGCTTCGTAGGCGTTAAAATAGCCGAACGCATAGTTTGAGCAGGTGGCGACAGCGAGAACCAGCCGATCGACATGGCCGGTTGGCAGCGTTTTGGTCCGGCCAGTCGGGGACGGCTTGCCGTTGGCAGCAAACTGGTAGAAGTAGTTCTGCCCGGGGCTTAGATCTTCAACGATAACTTTGACCGTGTAATCGCGATTCTCGTCGGTGCTGTACCTGCCATTCGCAATGACATTCCTGAAATCGGCGTCACTTGCAACCCGCCAGTTAATGTCAGTCTTGCCTGTTTCGTTACTGATTCGAGTCCAGATAACGATACTCGTGCTGTCCGGGTCGCCGCTGGCAACGCCGTGCAGGAATGCTGCGTTGGCGGATGAAGTGGGCGGGCCACCAGCGCGACCGCAAGCCATTGGCAACAGCAAGGTTGACGAAACGCCTATAAGCGCTTCTCTACGTGTTAGTTTTGGGGCCATATTGCGCTCCGTTGGGCCATTGGATTGTGGCGTTCCGAACTGCAACCTGAAGTTGTTGCTGACTGCTGCTCAATGGAACCACAGGACATTACGCTCCCCATCAGCAGATTGCTTGGAGTTCGCCGAAAATACGTAACGAACATTTAGGCGGAATGTCGGCGTTCGGCAGCAAATGCAGCAGGGGTCTTACACCAATTTACTTTTTCCTCGGACGGGTCAGGTGATTGGCGGCACGCAGACAACCCGTCTGCAGCTCATTGCCGGGAGGACCTGGCAAGGAATAGAAGGAATAGGGGTCTGACCCCATTTTCAAAGCAGCTGGCAACAAGGAAAAAGCGGTCTGACCCCATTTTCTGACCCCATTTTCACATTTGCCTTGACGGCCTGATGTCCTAGGTGTTTTCACTCATGGGCGCTGTGGCAGCGATCGCCGATAATTTATGGCTCTTTGTCTCAATTCAAACGGTCGACGAAACGGCAATGGATCTGGCACCGGCAGGCATCACCTTCGACTACCTGCGCGAACAGACCGTCGGCGCGGACGCCACTTTTGATACGCCGTTCGGTCAGCGCACGATGGTCTACTGCGATTACACGGCATCTGGCCGTTGCCTGACCTTTGTTGAAAATTACCTGCAGCAGGTTCACCGCAGCTACGCCAACACCCACACCGAGGACGACGTCACCGGCCGCAGCATGACGCATTTGCTGCAGCGGGCCGAAGAGATCATCAAGCAATCGGTCAATGCCGGGCCGGACGGCTGCATTATCGCAACGGGTACCGGTGCATCCGGCGCCATCAATAAACTGCAACAGATTCTCGGCATTGCCTGCCCGCCTGCGACGAAGCGGCGATTCGATCGCGCCGTGAGCGATGCGCTCGGCGAAGCTGCCTGTGCCCAGCTGCAGACGTGGCAACAGCGCCATGCGCCTGTGGTTTTCGTCGGACCGTACGAGCATCACTCGAACGAGATTTCATGGCGGGGCGGTTACGCGCAGGTTGTCGAAGTTGACCTGACGGAAGACGGCAGTGTCGATCTCGAACACCTCGAGCGCCTGCTGCGCGCGCCGGAATTTGCGGGGCGTTTTCTTGTCGGTTCATTCTCTGCCGCTTCGAACGTAACCGGCATGCGCTCACCGGTGGAGGCAATCGCCGCGTTGCTGCATCGCTATGGCGCGCTCGCCTGCTTTGACTACGCGGCCTGTGCGCCGTACGAGGCAATTGACATGAACCCGCGTAACAGCGGCGAGGGCGATGCGTCCATCGATGCGATCTTCCTGTCGCCTCACAAGTTTCTCGGGGGACCGGGCTCGAGCGGAATTCTGGTTTTCAATCGGCGCATTTATGCCGAGGATTTGCCTCCAACCGTGGCCGCCGGCGGCACCGTTGACTACGTTAGCCCCGAAGCCGAGGATTTCATCGCCGATATCGAGACCCGCGAAAAAGCCGGCACGCCGGGCATCCTGCAAACGATCCGGGCCGCGCTCGCGTTTGAAGTCAAGGATGCGCTGGGTACCAGGCAGATTGCCGCGCGTGAACATGCTCTGCTGACCCGCGCGATGGAACGTTGGGGCGCCGACCAGAACATCGAGATTCTTGGTAACCCGGATCCGGCGCGGCGCATCGGCATCGTGTCGTTCAACGTGAAGGGCAGCGCCGGTCGTTACCTTCATCCGAAGTTAGTAACCGCGCTGCTGAACGACCTGTTTGGCATCCAGTCGCGCGCAGGCTGCTCCTGCGCGGGTCCTTACGGTCATCGACTGCTGGATATCGGTAATGAAAGGTCCCTGCAGTACCGGCATATCGTCGCCGCGGGCTACGCCGGGCTGAAGCCCGGCTGGTGCCGCGTCGGATTTCATTTTTCGATGGACGATATCGAGGCCGACTACGTCATGGAGGCGGTCAGCTTTATTGGTCGTTACGGCGAACGATTTGTGCACCTTTACGATTTCGACCTGCACAGCGGTTGCTGGATGCATCGCGGCGATAAAACGGTGCCGCCCGACCTGTCGCTGGCCGCCGCGCTGCGCGCACCGCCTGTCGCGAAAACGGCGCTGCCGAGCGACGTCCGCAATCGCCTGTACCGGTCGTACCTCGGCGAGGCCCATGCGCAGGCAGAGCTGTTTGCCGATCAGCAGGCCTGCGCCTGGCAGTTGCCGCAGGAGCTTGCCGCGCTGCAGTATTTCGTGCTCGATAGGCGCGCCGTCTCCTGAGACGGCAAGGTTAGTCGCCAGCGCTTGTTGCTGCGTGAAGTGCCGCATCAATGACGGATTCTCTTCGGTGCTGATTTCGCGAGCGAGTCACTACGCTGTCGTGATATTTGACCAGTCCCTGCAACATGACGGCAACTGGGGGCGAGCTTGAATCACCAATTGGCCGCCGCCTTATGTTGGACATCCGATTGAACAATCCGTCCTGCTATTTGCGCAGAAATTGCGAGCCGCCAAAAAGATGAAGCGTATGGCGACCGGCTTATCGCGCGAGCCTATTCGTTTGCAGGCTTGCCGATCGTGGCAAGAATGCCACCGTCAACGTAGATTATCTGGCCGTTGACAAAGTCACTTGCAGCCGACGACAGAAACACTGCCGCACCCTGCAGGTCTTCAGGATCGCCCCAGCGGCCTGCCGGCGTGCGACCAATGATGAAGTCATTAAATGGATGACCGTCGACCCGGATCGGCTCCGTTTGCGAGGTTGCAAAGTAACCCGGTCCGATGCCGTTCACCTGGATGTTGTAGCGTGCCCATTCGGTCGCCATGCTGCGTGTCAGCATCTTCAGGCCGCCTTTGGCCGCCGCGTAGGCGCCCACGGAGTCACGCCCCAGTTCGCTCATCATTGAACAGATATTGATGATTTTGCCGCCGTTGAGTTTCTGCATAGTGCGGGCAACGGCACGCGACATGATGAATGCGCTGGTCAGGTCCGTGCGAATGACCAGTTCCCATTCGTCGAGCGGCATATCGAGCATCGGAACGCGGCGGATAATGCCGGCGTTGTTGACGAGGATGTCGATCGGTCCAACTTCCTTCTCGATCCGTTCCACCGCCTTATTGACCGCTGGTTCTGAGGTCACGTCAAACAGGTAGCCATGCGCTTCGATGTCATGACGGCGGTACTCACTGAGTGCGTCGTCTATTTTCTGCTGCGATGAATGGCCGTTGATAACAAGTCGTGCGCCGGCAGCGCCGATGCCTGTTGCCATTGCCATGCCCAGCCCGTGGGTTGCGCCGGTGACGAGTGCAACCCGACCTTCAAGATTGAACAGGGCAGCGCCGGTTGCGGGAGTCTTGTTCTTGCTCATTCAATCAATCCGAAAAAACGTGGAAGGAATTCGCTGATCGCGGGAATGTAGGTTACCAGCAGCAGCGCGATGGTCATCGCGACATACATCGGGATCATCGGCCGCACAATCTGGCCAATGCTGGTTTTCGCAACGGCGCAGCTGACAAACAAAATACTGCCGACCGGCGGCGTGCACAGTCCGATCGTCAGGTTCATGACAAGCATCATGCCAAAGTGCAACGGCGACATGCCGAGTTCGACCGCCACCGGCAGGAAGATTGGTGTGAAGATCAGCACTGCGGGTGTCAGATCCATGAATATGCCGACCAGCAGTAACAGCAGGTTGATCAGCAGCAGGATCACGAGCGGATTGTCGCTGATGTTGAGCAGCAGGGACGCCATCTGGGAGGGCACGTTTTCGAACGCCAGCAACCACGACATGGCGATGGACGTGGCGATCAGGAACATCACTATCGCCGTGGTTTCGGCGGCTTTCAGAAGAATACCGGTGAGTTCCTGCGGTTTGACCTCCCGATAAACGAACACCGCGAGCACAAAGGAATACAGCACGGCAATGGCACCGGCTTCGGTCGCCGTGAAGATGCCGCCCAGGATACCGCCGATGACAATGACAACCAGTAGCAAACTGGGGACGGCCGCGAAGGTGCGCCGAGCTGCCTCGGAAACGCTGACCCGATTGCCGCGCGGTAACTTGTACTTGCGAGCAAAGCCGGCTGTGACAAGCATCAGGGCAAGCCCCATCAGCAATCCCGGCAGGTAGCCTGCGACGAACAGCGCCGCAATCGACACGCCGCCGCTCGCGACCGCGTAAACAATCAGGATATTGCTCGGCGGTATCAGCAGGCCGGTCGTGGATGCCGTTGCGGTAATCGCAGCGCTGAAGTTGCGGTCATATCCGTCGCGCGTCATCTCCGGAATCATGAAGCCGCCGACGGCCGAGGTAGCCGCGACCGCCGAGCCCGAGATCGAGCCAAACAGCATGCAGGAAATAATATTCACGAACGCGAGTCCGCCAGGCACGGTGCCGACAATCGCTTTCGACAAATCGATCAGCCGCCGCGCAATGCCGCCTTGCGCCATCAGCTGTCCGGACAGAATGAACAGTGGAATCGCGAGGAGGGCGAAACTGTCCAGGCCGCCCGCCATGCGCTGCGCCATGGTAGTCACCGCCGGTAAAAAATCGATGGCGAACAGCAGCCCGACGACAGTGGCAGCGCCGATACAAAATGCGATTGGAATGCCGAGGACGAACAGCACGGCGAACACAGAGGCAAGCATCGCCACGGCCATCAGACGTCTCCGTGGCCGGCGAGGGCGTGGTCGTCACCGTCACGCATGCCGGCCAGCGCGTACAGGCAGATCAAGAGGCCGCTGGCGGGAATCACCGCGTAAACCACGGCGACCGGCAGCCCCATCGCAGCAGAGTACTGGCGCAGTTCCCAGGTGAGCGACATCAGTGCGCCGCCGCCGAGCACCATGACGGTCAGCGCGAAGGCCAGGCACACGAAATGCGTGAGGCGTATCAGGCGAGTTTTTTGCTCGCCCTGCAGTCTGCCAGGCAGCAGATCAAGCCCGATATGGCTGCCGTGACGATACGCATAAGCGGCGCCCAGCATGCCGATCCAGATCAACAGGAAGCGCGCGAGCTCTTCGGTCCAGGCGGCGGGCACGACAAACAGGTAACGCGACAGGACCTGCCACGCTACGGAGATCACCATGACCAGCATCAGCAGCGCGAGCAGCTGTCCGAGCAGCCGGTCAACGAAACCCAACAATCCATTGCGCTGTTTCATTGCAGTTTCTCAATCGCGCTCAGGAGTTCGCCGGTCTCGGTGCCGTCGTAGGCGGCCTTCATCGCTTTGACGGCAGCGCGGAACGGTGCTTTGTCGGGATAGGTAATCGTGACGCCGGCGGCAGCGACCGCATCAAGCGCATCCTGCGTCTCGGCCTGCCACAAATCGCGCTGGTACTCGACGGAATCGTGCACCGCTCGCGCCAGCCAGCCCTGCTGCTCGGCGTCCAGTTGGTCCCAGATGCGTTTGCTCATGACCAGCACGTCCGGCACGAAGGTATGTTCGTCGAGCGAGTAAAATTTGGCGGCTTCATAGTGGCGCATGCGAAAGAATGTGGGTGCGTTGTTCTCAGCGCCGTCTACCACACCCTGCTGCAGCGCCGTGTAAATTTCGCCTAATGAAATGGGCGTTGGGCTGCCGCCAAGTTCTGCGACCATCTGCACGGACGTCTGGCTTTTCATGACGCGAATCTTCATGCCCTGCAGATCCTGCGGCGAATTCACCGGGCGCTCGTTGGTGTAAAAACTGCGGCTGCCGGCGTCGTAGTAGCCGAGGCCATGCAGTCGCGCAACGTCGAGCGACTTTAACAATCCGGCGCCGATTTCCGAATCCAGTACGCGCAGGTGATGTTCGCGATTCTCGAAGATGTACGGCAGGCTGAACAATTTCATCGCCGGTACAAAGCCTTCCAGCGGGCTCGCGGAAACCTTGGTAATGGCAAGTGAGCCAATCTGCAGCAGCTCAAGCGTCTCGCGCTCCGAGCCGAGCTGGCCGCCTGCGTAGATGCGAATCTGCATCCTGCTGCCGGAGTATTCCTCCAGGCGCTCGCCCATCAACACCATCGCCTTGTGCACGGTGTGAGCCGGGTCAAGACTGTGGGCGAGCGTCAGGATTTCGGCATCGTCGCGCCGTTCACAGCCAGTCAGCAACAAAGCCAGCGCAGCAACTGCCGCAATTCGCATCACGAACATTGCGCTGCGTGCTTGCTTCACTGCAGCTGACAGATGTCCAGCACGTTCATGTCGGTGTAGTCGAGGTTTTCACCCGCCATGCCCCAGATGAACGTGTAATTCGACGTGCCGGCGCCCATGTGAATGGACCACGGCGGCGAGATAACGGCTTCTTCGTTCTCGACAACCAGGTGCCGCATGCGGCTCGGCTCACCCATAAAGTGAAATACACGATTGGCCGGCGACAGGCCGTAGTAGAAGTAGATCTCGGAGCGTCGGTCGTGCAGGTGTGGCGGCATCGTGTTCCACACGCTGCCCGGCGCGAGCTGCGTCAGGCCCACCAGCAGCGAGCAGGATTCGCAAATGCCCGGGATGATGTACTGGTAGATGACCCGCTCGTTGCTCTCCGCCAGTGAGCCGCGTTCCAGCGGCTTCGCTTCGGCTGGCGTGATCTTCTTTAAAGGCAGCGCGCGGTGCGCGGCGGCGCTGATCAGGTAAAAGCGGGCAGAGGCGCCTTTCCTGGCGGTCGCAAACGTGACTTTGTCCGAACCCATCGGTACGTACAGGCCGTCGCGCGGCTCGAGATCGATCTTCTTGCCGTCGACAGTGACCACGCCTTTGCAGTCACCCACGTTGAAAACACCGAGCTCGCGACGCGACAGGAACGGCTGGCCCTTGGCCGATTTGGGCTCCGAATGTGCAGGCAATGCGACGGCCTTCGAGGCAACCACGCCGCCGATCACCAGGCGTTCGTTATGGGTGTAATTGAGGATCACCTTGCCTGATTGGAACATGCCACCGGCTTTGTAGCGATCACACAGGGTCTCGTTGTCGACGTACTCCATCATGTCGGGATGCGTCGCCTGGAAGGTCTTCTTGTACACGGTTTCTACCCTGTTTGAGTGGACGGGAGCATGTCATGGTAACCGGTGTCATTAAGAATAGCAATTTCGCCTCGCAGCGGGCAGAGCGCGGCAATTCAGGGGTCAGCCGGCGGGCGGCCGCCGCGTTGATTCGCGCTCTACCAGGGTTGGCGTGGTCTGGTTGGGCCCGACCCGCTGCTGGTCGTCGGCATCGAAATCCAGCAGCCGCTGCGCTGCCAGTTTGCCGATATCCCTGACCGGCGAATGCACCGTCGTCAGCCGTGGCCAGATGCGGGTCGCCACCTCAAAATCGTCATAACCGACCACCGACATCGCGGCCGGCGCATCGAGCCCGGCGATCCGCAGCGCCTGCAACACGCCCGCAGCCATCTCGTCGTTACAGGCGAACACGGCCGTCGGCTGCGGCACGAGATCCAGCAACTCCGCACCGCGTGCGAGGCCGGATTCGAACGTGTAATCGCCCTGCAGTACGTGGCTGGGAGCCAGCTTGATCCCGAACTCTCCAAGACCTTCCTCGAAGCCGGCGCGTCGCTCGTGCGTTGAACGGAAACTGTGGCGACCGGCGATCAGTGCGATGTTTCTGTGCCCGAGTTCGGCAAGATGCCGTGCTGCCGCTCTGCTGCCGACACGGTCGTTGGTCACGATCATGCGGCTTTCGATATCGAGCGCGATCGACGCGATGCGGATGTACCCGCAGCCGATCTCACGCAGAATGTCGGCGATGTTCTCGTCCTCGGAAACCGATGGCGTCAGGACTACGCCGTAGAGCTTTTGCAGTTCAATGAAGCGCTTGAGGTCTTCCAGGAACGTGTCGCTCTTCCGTCGCAAGGATGCACTACCAGTTCGTAACCGGTACCGCGCAGGCCGTCGAGAATACCGCGCTGCATATTGACGACGTATTGCGGGTTCGGATTGTCGTAAACGAGACCGACCAGGAACGAGCGGCGAAACGCCAGGCCGCGCGCCTGCGGGTCGGGTCGATAGCCGATCCGCTGGATGATCTCATTGATGCCGGTGCGTGTGGATTCGTTGACGAGCGGCGAGTTGTTGATAACCCGCGACACGGTTTTCTTGGATACGCCGGCAAGCGAGGCGACGTCGTTGATGGTTGGTTTACGTCCGCCGCCGTGCTCGGCGTTCCAGGCTTTGCTAACCGCCAGGTAGTCGATCCCGGATTTCCGACTTCTTCTTGCCATAGCCGCAAAACCCCTGGATTCGTCGCAGTTACGAATGCTACGACTTGGCCTGCATGGCCTCAAAACGAACGTTGAAGCGGCCTACGCCGGCGAATTCGATGGACGATTTCGAATTCGTATCAACACCATGAATTCCCGTGACCGCTCCCGTCGACACAAACGTACCTTTCCCGAGCGTGATGCCGCGAGTGCCGCAAAGCTGCAACAGGAAACGCAGCGCGCCCAGCGTCGTGCTTGTACCGAAAGTGCCATGCGCTTCGCCAACGACGTCGCCATTGACGGTAACCCGCATTGGCAGGGGCTCGGGATTGCGCTTCGTCCAGTTTGCAATCTTCGGTCCCAGCAACAGGCCGTTATTGTTGCCGAAGTCGCTGATCACTGCGGGCGGTCCAAGCTCGTTGATCGTTGCCATCGGGCTGCTGGCAATTTCGGCGCCGGCGTAAACGGCGGCAACGAGCTCACGCAGTTCGTCTGCGGTATACGCCCGCGAGGAGGGTGCGACGTCACGCGCCAGCTTCGAGCACGAGCTCCGCTTCGATGGCGGCGAAGCCGCCGTCGAAAATCGGCACGGTCATTGTTTCGCCATCGGCAATGTGTCGAACTGATGACGCGAAAATAGGTCCGGCCAGGCGATCCGATTCGTCGGCGCCACGCTGGTTCGGTCCGATTCCACCGACTTTCCACCCGGCGATCTCGTCCGGCCAGCGTTCGATCGACATCGACTGGATGGCATAGGCGTCGCGCAGCTTGGCCGGCAGATCGCCAGGGAACTCGGCCAGTGCACTGGCGCTCCGTCGAGCTTCCAGCAAGGCCTTTGAAACGGCCTGCAGTTTGCTGCTGTCCGTCATGCCGTTGCGCTGCCGGCAGCCATCGCAAGGACATTCTGCTGGCGGGTCTTATGCTGTCGAAGGTGACGCGTTCTCAAGGCAGGGCCCCTTGCCGTACATCGCTGGCGCTAGCCGGGAGATACCGCTTGTATTTATGAATAACACCAGTAGCATAACGCTATTGCTACCGGTGTCAATAAGGTCATCGTTGGCCGGCAATGGCGTCTCCTGCGAACCTCGCACAGACATTATGCCGCTGCCGCCGGTGGCCTGGCAGCGCCTGGCGCCCTGTTGACGGGTCGGGCGCAGGACATCATCACTGTAAAGGTATCCCGGCATGCGCTTACTCCCCAGCTGCTTCCTCATGCTCATTTCGCCAATCGTGCTCGGCGGCAACCTGCCGGGCATCATCGATCCTGAGTCTGTTGCCGACCGTCCGTACCTGCCCGACTTTTCTTATGCCGGCTACCGCAATGGCCTGACGCCCGTGCCGGCCGCGACGGGCCGGATCATCGACGTTGCCGAGCATGGCGCGAAACCGGATGATGGCGTTGACGACAGCGCGGCCGTTATCGCGGCGGTCGCCGCCGCCGGCAAGGTGGCCGGACCGGTACGCATTCGCTTCGCGCCGGGACGCTACCGTATAACCGAAATCATTCGCATCGGGCGTGGCGACATTGTCCTGCAGGGCGCCGGCTCCGGCGCCGGCGGCACGGTGCTTGAATTCCCGCTGCCGCTCGCACAAGTGGACAGCGGCACGTCGTTCGAGGAGATTCGCAAATACCTGCGCGAGCATGACAAGCGCCAGGTTCAGCCCGAGCTGAATATCGATTCCTACTTCTCGGAGTATTCCTGGACCGGCGGTTTTATCTGGATACAAAAGCCCGCTACTCACGCGGCGTCGTACCTGCCGGAGTACGATCCGCCCATTCGCGTCTTGGTCGACGTTGCCGCAGGCAGGCGCGGTGAACACACGCTCCGCTTGAAATCGACGTCTTCGCTCAGAAAAGACGACGTCGTTCAGCTGCAGTGGACCAACAGTTTCGGCCCTGATGCGAAGCTGATCGATGCGATGTACGACGATCCGGACATCGAGGTAGGTTCGCACCACTGGTCCTTTCCGGACCGCCCGCTGGTGCGCCAGTCAACGCGCATTGTCGCCGTTGACGGATTGCAGCTAACGATTGCCGATCCCCTGCTGCACGATATCAGCGACGAGATTCCGGCGGCGATTGCCGAGTGGGATCACCTGGAAAATGTCGGTATTGAGGATCTGCACTTTGAGTTTCCCGTCGCGCCGTATTTCGGTCACCACATGGAGCGCGGCTACAACGGCATCTACCTGACGAGCGCGTTCGATTCCTGGGTGCGGAACGTGCGTTTCACGAACGCTGACAGCGGCATTCTCAGTTACAACAGTGCCAATGTGACGTTACAGGACATTACGTCGGACGGCTCACGCGTTGCACATTACGGGGTGCACATGGGGAACGTGCACAACGTCCTTGCCGAACGCGTCATTGTGTTGAGTCCCGTGTATCACTCGCTGACATTTAACACTCAGTCGACCAAATGCGTTTATAAGGATGCGCTGGTGATGAACTCGGCCGTGTTAGACCAGCACGCGGGTTCGAACCACCAGAACCTGTATGACAACGTGACGTTGCACATCGCGGCACAGCCTTCGAAGGAAGGTCCGGTAGCGAAAGTGTTTGACGGTAGCGGGGCGGGTTATTGGCAGCCGGGCCACGGTGCGTTCAATACGACGTGGAACCTGAACGTGCTGATTAAGAGTGGCGCGTACAGCGATGAAACCGTCACCGTCCAGGGGCTGGACGAAGGGCCGGGCGCGCGAATCATCGGCCTGCATGGCAATCGCAGATTCAAACTCGACTATCGCCCGGCACCTTACATTGAAGCCCTGAACGAACGGGTAGCGGCGGTACCTTCGCTGTACGACTATCAGTTGATGCTACGCAAATAACCGCCGGGATCGTGCAGCGTTTTGCTAGCGCTGCACGCGCCCCGAGCCGTCGCCGCCCATCAGTCCTTCGACTTCCTTGACCGAGACACGGTTGAAGTCGCCCTGGATCGTATGCTTCAGGCAGCTTGCGGCAACCGCAAACTCGAGTGACTGCTGGCGATCTTTGTAGGCATTCAGTCCGTAGATAAAAGCCGACGCGAAGCTGTCGCCGCCACCGACCCGATCGACCATGTCGGTGATTTCGTACTGGCGGGACAGGAGGAAGCCGTCTTTGTCGCGCATGCACGCGGACCAGCCATTGCGGTCTGCGCTGTGCGACTCCCTGAGCGTCACGCCGATGACCGACATGTTCGGGAACGTCTTCAAAACCTTCGACGTCAGCGCTTCGTATTTGCGGGTGTCCAGTTCGCCGCTCTCGACATCAACGTCGGCGCTGATGCCGAGCGATTTCTGACAGTCTTCTTCGTTCGCGATGCCAACGTCTACGTACTTGACGAGTTCGTTCATCACTTCCGGCGCGGTCTTGCCGTACTTCCACAGCTTGCCGCGAAAGTTGAAGTCGCAGGACACGGTGACACCGGCCTTTTTCGCGGCCTTGCAGGCCTCGATCGACAGGTCGGCCGCATTCTGGCTCAGCGCCGGCGTAATGCCGGTGATGTGAAACCACTTCGCACCCTTCAGTACCGTCGGCCAGTCGAAATCTCCGGGCTTCGCATTGCAGATTGAGGAATCCGCGCGATCGTAAATGACTTTTGATGGCCGCTGGTTGGAGCCGGTTTCCAGGAAGTAGATGCCGACCCGGTGTCCGCTGCGCTTTACGTGCGCAGTATCCACGCCATACTTCTTCAGTTCGCGAATGGCGCATTCGCCGACGTCGTTGTCGGGCAGGGCAGAGACGAAGCCCGCATCGAGTCCGTAGTTGCTCAAGGACACCGCCACGTTGGCTTCGCCGCCACCAAAGGTCGCTTCAAAAGTGGGTGACTGAAAGAACCGTTCATGACCGGGCGACTTCAGCCGCAGCATGATTTCGCCAAAGCTTAAGAATTTACTCACGTTATTTCCCCCTTGCTTGTTGTGCGATCTTGACGGCGGCTGCCGCGAGCGCAGTAATTGCCTTGTAGTCGCCTGCTTCGATGGCCTTGGCAGGCGTCAGCCAGCTGCCGCCGCAGGCCAGCACTGCCGGCACTGCCAGGAAGTCGGCAAGATTCTCGGCCGATACGCCGCCAGTCGGCATAAAGCGCATCGCGCGAAATACACTGGAGAGCGCCTTCAGCGCCGGGATGCCGCCAGCGATCGACGCAGGGAAGAACTTCACCACCTCGAGCCCGAGATTGTGAGCGTGCTGCAGTTCGCTGGGCGTCATGATGCCCGGGTAAATCGGTACCTTGTGCTTTTTGGCGACAGCAACGATGTCGTCATCGAGTCCCGGAGAGACGATGAACTTCGCGCCGTGATCGAGCGCGGCCCGCGCCTGGTCCGCGGTCAGCACAGTGCCCGCACCGGCCGTTACCTCGGGCACCTGGTCGGCTACCGCCTTCAGGCATTCCAGCGCGCGGTCGGTACGAAACACGACCTCCACGATAGTGAGGCCGCCGGCCGCGAGTGCCCTGGAAGTCTTAACCGCGATGTCCGGGTCGTCGGCCTGCACCAGCGGTACAACCGGCACCGCTTGTAGTTGTTTGTCGATGGCGTTCATTACTTTACTCCGGTGGGCTTGACAAGTTCCACATATGGAACTAAGTTTCTCATCTGATACCTTTTATCACTCCAATCCGGGCGCTTGTCAAGCGCGACGAGGTTCATGATGAGCGCGATCGGACAAGGCTTCGCGATTCTCAATGCCGTAACGGCCGCCGGCCGCAGTGGCCTGACGTTTTCGCGCATCGTGGAAGCGACCGGGATCCCGAAAGCCAGCGCGCATCGCCTGCTGCGCGAGCTGCTGGCATTGTCCGCGCTAACGCTGGATCCCGAGACCCGCCACTACCGCGGTGGGCTGATGTTGGCTCGACTCGGTGGCGCCGTCATGGCCGGCTACGATTTTCGCACCGTCACGCGGCCCTTCCTGCAGTCGCTCCATGAGCAGACCGGGCATGTCGCGACGCTCGGCGTGCTCGACAACGACGCAGGGATCTATATCGACAAGATCGAGACCGCTGAATTTGGCTTTCGCCTGCACTCGGAGATCGGCAAGCGTTTTCCACTGCATTGCACCGGTATGGGCAAGGTCCTGCTGAGCAGGGCCGATGGCAAAACGCTGCGCCGCGTACTAAACCGCAAACTCGAGGCGTTCACCGCCAACACGATCACGGACGCCGCCGCGCTGCGCCGTGAACTGACGCGAGTTGCCGTGGACGGTTACGCGGTCGACCGTGAGGAGATAACCCGCGGCCTTGTCTGCGTTGCGGCGCCCGTTATCGGAATTGATGGCAGTGTTGCAGGCGCGATGAGTGCGACGTTTCCAAGCTATATCTACGACGAGCGGGGCATCGACGCGGAAATCGCAGCCGTTCGCCGGGCAGCGCAGGATGCGTCGGTTACCGGGACTGCGCAAACCTGACGCTGATCACTACCCGCACGACCGGGGTGACGCCGGCTAAGCGTCACTATTGTCGCGTCACCGCGCTGCGGCAAGTGACACTCTGCAAATTTGCCGAAATGGAAACCTATTCGGTTTTGTTCGCAGGGGCAGGACCAGTATAGTCGGCTGACCTTCAGGAGCCACGAGCCATTATGTTCACCCAAACCTGGCAGTTCGAAAAACAGATGCAGGATGCGGAGAGTTACGCCGAGTGGCGTGAAGCCGCCATCGCGTACGACGTGGCGCTCGGCTTCGACGAGTGGAAGAGTTCTGATGTATCGAAGCATTACGACTACGGCTCGATTCGCAAGCGGCTCGCGGAACTGCGCAGCTTGCGTAACGAGAAAGACAATGAAGGGCTGCTGTACACGCTGAACGAAGGTATACACGGCAATATGAGCGGCATCGGCCACGGCCGGCTGTACAGCAAGGCGCGCTTCGGCACCAAGCAGCTGATCAACGACTACGTTGAAGAAATCGCCTCGGCGCTCGACCACCTTGCGCGCAAGCAGGTGCGCAGTATTCCGGAAACCGAGAAGCTCGATTTCTTCCGGCGCGCGAGCCGCTGCTTCGGACGCAGCGCGCTAATGCTAAGCGGCGCCGGTACGCTGCTGTACTTTCACCTTGGCGTCGTCAAGGCGCTGTGGGAGCAGGACCTGCTGCCGGCAATTATTTCCGGTTCGAGCGGCGGCTCTGTCGTCGCTGCGCTGGTTGGCACGCATTCGCACCGCGAGGTCAAAAAACTGTTTGATCCGGAGTTTCTCGACAATGAAATCGAGAAAGAAGTCAGCTTTCTTAACAAAATCATTCCGTTCAAGAACAAGCAGATTCCGATTGCCGAAGTGCGCGAGCTGCTGGCGCGCATCCTCCCGGACCTGACGTTTCACGAGGCCTATGAGCTCACCGGCATCCAGATCAATATTTCTGTAGCGCCCGCCGAGCGGCACCAGTCATCGCGCCTGCTCAATGCCATTACGTCGCCGAACGTGATGATTCGCGAAGCCGTGCTGGCGTCCTGTGCGGTGCCCGGCTTTTACCCGCCGGTAATGCTGGCTGCGCGCGGCCCCGACGGCGCCCGCAAGCCGTACCTGCCGGCGCGTAAGTGGATCGATGGCTCAGTGTCAGAGGATCTGCCAAGCCGCCGCCTGGCGCGTCTGTACGGCGTCAATCATACGATCGCTAGCCAGACCAATCCGCTGGTGTACCCGTTTATTAACGATGCGAAGGAACAAAAGAATTCCTGGGAAATTATCAAGTATGCGGCCCTTAACACGACGCGCGAGTGGACCCTGGCGGCTTCCAAGCTGGTGAATCGCAACCTGCACTTCAGTCCTGCGATCACGAATTTCGTCAACCGCATCGAATCGATTGCATCGCAATCCTACACTGGCGATATTACGATCCTGCCGCCGTCGCGGCTGTTTAATCCGCTGCAACTGCTGTCGCCGCGTACCAAGGATGAGGTGCTCGGCATGATTCGCGACGGCGAGCATGCCGCCTGGCAAAAGGTCGAAACCATTCGGCTGCAAACGCACGTTGGCCGCACCCTCGACCGGATTCTCGACAAGCGCGATCAGGGCAGCTACCACGACGCGATAAAGCTGCGCGTCGTATAACGCCGCCACGACCGTCCGCGGCGTCAGGGCAGCCTTACTGCGGGCCGCTTCCTGCTTCAGTCGTCTTGCCGAAGAACAGGTTCATTTCTTCTTCCAGATCGTCGGCCTGGTCCGTCTGGTCCCGTTCCAGTTGCCGTATTTTGTCGAGCATCCTGTCATCCGTCGGCGGAACCTCGGTTGCGACGATCGTCGGCGTGATGAGCACGATGGTTTCCGTGTTCGAGAGGGTCTTCTGCCGGTTCGAGAACAAGCGGCCGATGACCGGTATGCGCCCGATAACCGGGACGCCGCGCTTGCTTTCATCGACGCGGTGCTTGATCAGGCCGCCAACAAAAATTGTTCGGCCGTCGGGCACGATCATTCTCGTCGTCACCTCCGTCGTCGTTTGCGACGGGATGCCGGTGACGGGATCGATAATTCCGGTGCTGACCTCCGGATTGATGTCCATCATGACCTGGCCGGCGTCGTCCAC
The DNA here is from genome assembly GCA_963800915.1 of uncultured Gammaproteobacteria bacterium. Taxonomy (GTDB): domain Bacteria; phylum Pseudomonadota; class Gammaproteobacteria; order Steroidobacterales; family Woeseiaceae; genus Woeseia. The sequence goes on along the minus strand of CAWDCR010000003.1, from coordinate 130,128 downwards.
CGACGCAGTGACGCGCAGGATAACGCCGGACTCGAGAAATTCGACGCTTTCCGTGGTCACCTGGTTGATGGTTGTCGTAACGGCGTAGCCGCGACGATCACCGATGATGACTGACGATTCGAGGTCTTCGACGGCCAGCAGTTTCGGTGTCGACAATGTGCGCACACGACCCTGGGAGGTCAGAGCGTTCAGCGTGGCGGTGATTTCCGGCGTCGTGTAATTAAAGAACAGTCCCGGGCTCACTGCATCGCTCAAACCCTGTGCGCCGAATTCCCCGGTGCCGCCATCGCTGCTGAAGAACCGGGTCCAATCGAGCCCGTAGGAATCCTCGTCAGTCAACGTGACTTCGAGAATCTTCGCTTCGATCATTATCTGGATTGGCGGTTTGTCGATCTGCTCGACCAGCGTTGCAATCCTTTGCAGGAATTCCGGCGTGTCCTGAACCAGGAACATATTGCGATCGAGCAGCAGCGTGATCTCGCCATATTCTGAGAGGTAGGGCTGCAACAAGGCCTGCACATTGTCGACCTTGCTGTAGCGCAGCTTGAAACTGCGCACCCGCGTCAGGGCATCCGGCGCATACTTGCCCGCCTGGTTACGCTCGACAAGGTAGTAGCTGCCGTCGATATACTCCACGGCCAGGCCGGCAGCATTCGCGATAGAACGAATGGCATCCGGCAGCTTCATATCATAGAGGCTGAACGACACGGTGTCCGCGGCGTTCGATGCAACAAAGACGTTGACCCGCTGTTCGCGCGAAATCATGTCCATGACATCGGCAAGCTCCGCGTCCTTCACCGTCATCGTGATTCGATGCTCAGGATCTGCCGCCTGTGCGCCGCACGTGAGCAGGATTATGCTCATTAGAGTGAGCCGCGCTTTGCGCAGCGACCGCCGTGACCAGTTATTCATCATTGCTTTCCGTTCGCGGCCGTACGTAAACTGTCAGCCGCTTGCCATTGAATTCAAATTCGGCCCGATCGTCAAAAACCCGCACGAGTCGCAAGCCGTCGACCGATTCACCGGGCCGCATTATTCTACCGGCGACGTCAGCGAGTGAACCCTGGGCGCCGACCATCGTGCCGCGCAGCTCGATGTCGCTGCTCAAGCCACTGCTGCCTGGCGCAAGTGACGACCTGCTCGTTGCAAGTAGTGAAAGCGGCCTTACAAACGGGTCGTGGCGCAGCGGCGGAGGATCGGCTGCCTGCAGGCTGCCAGCCGCCAGCAATGCGAGCAGGGTACAGGCCGTCGTGTAAACATTGCGCCGCATCATTCACCCTTCCTGTAGGCGGCCATGGTCAATGCCGCCGTCAGCAGCGGTTGACCCTCGTCGTTATTGCGCCGGGAGAGGCTTAGCTCCTTGACGACGACGAAGCCCAGTTCGTTACGCACGTCCCACAGCCAGCCGTAGATCGCGTTGTAATGTCCGACCAGCTGCACCGAAAACAGCATCTCCTGGAAGATGTGTACTCTGTCGCCGTCCCGTGGCTGCACGCTGACCAGTTCGACGTCGTTGTTCCAGGAAACTTTCTGCAGACGGCCGATAATGTAGGACTCCACCTGCCGTGGCGGCAGATCTTCCATGTCACCGTGCAGCCGGAAGCGGAGCGCCTCGAGTGCTGCATGCTGGCGCGTAATCTGCTGCTCAAGCAGGCTGGCATCCTGTGTCGCCTGCCGTAATGTTGAAACGCTCTGCCTGGTTGTGTGCAGCAACTTGAGATCCGGCAGCAGCAGGCCGCTGAATGCAACAACGGTCATGATTGCACCGAGTCCCAGCGCCATCAGGCGCAGCTCGCTAACGCTGAATCTCTGCAGTGTCATACTCATCAGGATTCCTGCATCGAGCTGTTGAGCTCGACGGTTAGTACAAAATCGACCACTCGCTGGTTTGCGACGAGGACCTGCGTCGTCTTCTGTACGTTGACGTCGCTGATGTCGGATTGCGCAAACAGTGCGCGCACAAAGGTGGAAAGGGCCTGATGATCCTTCGCCTGGCCATGAATGGTCATGTGGGTCGCGACAGCAAGATCCTGGTCGATGGCTTCACCGCTTTCCGCGACGATGATGAAGTAGCCGGTTTCAATGCCGCGCTTTTCGCCATTGACGATGACGCCGGCGCGTCTGAAGCTCCAGTCTTCGAACCAGAGATCGCCCGCGACCATCGAGCGATCGATAACAGCAAATATTTCGTCGATTGCGGCACCGGCGCGCAGGCCGTTCAGAATCGCGATCTGCTTTTCGAACTCGGACTGCTTGTCCTGCAGCGCCTGCAGTTGCTGCTGCTGTTGCTGCGCCAGTGCGTTCGCGGCCGTCAGCTCCTGCAGCGTCTTCGTTGCCGTGCCTACCGAGTAGTGCAGCCAGCCGGCGGCGATCAGCAGTACAGCGCTCAAGGTGCCTAACACGCCGGCGAAGCGCCGCAACATCGCCCGCTTTTCGAGCCAGCTGCGGTAGTCCGGTGGGATAAGATCCATTTCATTCATGCGCGTGTATCCCGCGCAAAGCCAGGCCGGCAGCAACGGATAACTCCGGCACCGGGTGGCCGAGGTCTTTTGCGGACGCAGCGTCGCCGGTTGCAAACATCGACAGCGGATCCGGCATCTTCAGAACTTCGACGCCGGTCAGTGAGCTGATCAGGCTATCCGACCCCGGCCAGCGCGTGAGGCTGCCTAGCAGGTAGACTTTCGCGACCGCACCGCCGCGCGTTTCGGCAGCGGCATATTGAAAGACGCGCTTGATGTCTTCGACGAGACTCATGAAATGCGGCTTCAGAATTTCCGACAGCGCACTGACCAGGCTGGCTTCCTCGACGGCATCGGCGACCGCATCCGCCGCGTCGGAGGATTGAATGCCGGTGCGCAGTATCAGGCCGCGCGTCATGTCCTCCGGCATGTCCAGCGCTTCGGCAACCTGCCGGACGAGATTCATTTCGCTGAATCCAACTTCCTGGTCGAACAACAGGTCGGAACCACACAGCAGGGTAAGAAAACTGGCACGCCGGCCGGAATTGATAACCATCACGTTGCCAGGATCGGCATCGTTGTAATAAGCGCCAATCAGGCGGCTGACGGCAACCGGGCCGATTTCCAGCGCATGCACATCGAGTCGTGATTTGCGGGCATTCTCGAGCAGCGCCATGATTGGCGCGCGTTCGCTTATCGCGACGAGCGCCAGGCGGTCATCGCTCTTGGTGCGGCTTCGCACCGGCAGGTAATCCAGCACGTAGTTTTCCAGGTTGCCGTCGAGCCTCGATTTCATGGCGTCCAGCACGGCGGCAGCTTCCTGCTTGCTGTCGGCGCCGGACTTGTAATTGATCGAGACCGTGCGAAACGAATCCGACGGCACTGCCATGACGCAACGGCGCCCGTGGAAATCATCCGCACTGAACGCTTTCCCGAGCAGCGCCTGGAACTGCAGCGGCTCGGCCAGCGTTTCCTTGCGCGTGCCGGCATACGGCAGCGACGCCCGCGCCCGTACTCGCGGGCGACCGTTCGCGCCGTCCTCAAGTTGCACGAGATTAATGGCTTCCAGGGCAAAGTCGATGCCGATCGGGCCAATCGCGTTATGCGACTTGCGACCGCGTAGCCGTGCCAGGGTGTTGGTAAGCAGGTTCATGCTGAAGGTAATCTGCGCGGCGCGGAATCGTTTGCTCGCGACACAGCACGCTGTGCCGCGTGGCCGGGGTGTTGCGGCGAACACCTGTCGACGAAATTGACGGAAATGACCAATGCCAGAGTCTCCCGGGCGCAAAAAGAATCAGTCCGCTACTTAATCGGCGGAACGGCGTAAATCTTTAATTTTGCCGTTGTTTTTGGCTCCCGGCGGAGTGCCGCCGACCGGTGGCAGGCTGTCAGGCGGAAGCGGAGTGCGTAGATGCAGTGCGCCTGGCAACAGGCCTGCCGGCAATGACCAGGCGCAGCGCGCTGGCGTCTAACGCAATCCGTGACCAGGAAAACCCGGCTGGTTGCCAACGCGGTAGCGGTGCAGTGTGCAGAGCTGTTCGCGTAAACAAACGCTACCCACCGCAGGGATCGTGCGCAGTTTTGTCAGCATCGGACCGGTCGCTGCCGGTTGCTGCATCGTGCGTCAGGCAGGACGCGCTGCTGGCGGGACGGTGTCCCGTCAGCAGCGTTAGCCATTGGTTCAGCGATTTGTTCAGCGGTACGTTACCGCGGTACTAGGTGCCGAAACTACGTAACGAAACTAACTAACTAACGGTACTCCGCCATCGAAATACTACGGAGCCTGGTCGCCGATGAATTCGCCGGTGACCGAATCGTAACGCCAGCCGCCGGTGCTGCCGGTGGCCAGACCCAGTACGCCGGTCGTTACGACAACCACCGTGTTGTTCGTGCCGCGCGGATTGGTCGGCAGGTCGGCCTTCAGGTACGGCCCGTAGCGGAACGTGGTATCGGTACCGGTGCAGGCCTGTCCTGCCGCATTCGTGTAGTTTTTCAGCTGCGCAATGAACGCCGCATCACCGGCGGCGCCATTGACGGCGGCGGAGCCGGCCGGGCAGGTACCGCCCGAGGACGTCACAGCGCCCGGATACGCATTGTGCTGCTGTCGGTACAGGTCGATGGCAGCGCGGATGTTGGCCACGTTGGTATCGTAGGCGGACTGGGTGGCATCGTCGGTGGCGGCCGAGAATTGCGGCACGATGATGGCTGCCAATATCGCCAGAATGATGACCACGATCAGTAATTCAACCAGCGTGAAGCCGCTGTTTCTGTGATTCTTCTCTAGCGAAATCATTAACTTAACTCCTGAAAATCAGTTTTTCGACGGGTTGCTAGTGATACCTATCGGCCCACCGGAGAGATTCTTTAGGAGAGCCGCCGATAGTGTGACGGCCGTCGCACGGAGACAGCTCAGGACACGGCGCGGGACAGCTTGAAGATGGGCAGGATCAGCGAGCTGACCAGCACGCCGACCACCACGCCCATGATCAGCAGCATGATCGGTTCGGCCAGTTTCGACAGCGTGTCGAGTTTCTTCTTCAGCTGCGCTTCGTAGTATTCGGATATCCGGCCCATGACCGGGCCGAGGTTGCCGGTGCGCTCACCGGTCGCAATCAGGTGCTTGGCGAGCTGCGGCACGATGGAGGACTCCGCAAAGCCGCTCGCGAGGCCGGCGCCGGACTGCACCTTCTGTTCGACGTTACTGATGAGCTGGCGAAACAGCGAGTTCCGCACCACGTCGCGACAGGCCGCGAGGCTCTCCATCACCGACACCCGGTTGGACAGGGACAGGCTCAGGACCTGGCAGGCCTGCACCAGGTAGATCTGCGTGAACACGTCGCGCATGACCGGCAGGTGCAGTTTCAGGTAATCGATCTTTTCATGGCCATTGCCGCTGGCCAGCCACTGCCGCAGTACGACGACGACGGCAGCGATACCCAGCGCCAGTAACAGCCAGTAATGGCGCAGCAGTTCGCTGGCCGCCATCAGGACTCTCGTCGATGCCGGCAACTGGTCGTATATCGAGGCGAACATCGTCGCAAACTTCGGAAAGACGACAATCAGTACGAACGCGACCACCGCAAACGAGAAGCCGATCAGGAACAAGGGATAGGTGCCCGCCGAGACCAGGGTGTTGCGCAGCGTCTCGCGTTTTTTCTCCATGTCGAGCAACTGCAGCAGTACCTGGTACATGAAACCGCCGGCCTCGCTGGCGACGATCAGGTTGACATAGGTGGTGGAAAAAACCTCCTCGTGCCGGCTGAGTGCCTGGCCGAACGACTGGCCATCGCGCACGTCGGTTGCCAGCTTCTCGACGATCTCGCGCATTGCCGGCGATTCCGTCTGGCTTACGATCGTCTTCAGCGCTTCGTGCAGGCTTTCGCCGGTTTCCAGCAACAACGCAAGCTGCTCCGTGAAGAACATCCGGTCGGCCGGCTTTACCTTGCGATGGCCCGCCAGCGCTGCAAACCGCCCGGCTAGTGACGAATCCGCACTTGCCGCGGCTGGCGCGTCCTCAAGTTCATATTGCAATGCCATGCTGCTTTCCCTAGCTACTGGTCACTCTCGAGACTTCCTCGATCGTAGTGGTGCGCTCGAGGACTCTTGAGAGTCCGTCCTTGAACAGGTTGCGGAAGCGGTGTTGATCGAGGAAATCGGTCAGCACGTCACGACTCGGCCGCGAAATAATGAGCTTTTGCAGATCGCCATCGGTTCGCAGCACTTCGTGGATACCCATGCGGCCCTTGTAACCGGAGTCGTAACATTCGTTGCAGCCTTTGCCGCGCGCCAGTTTGACATCGCCGCGGTCCTGCCAGCCAAACTGTTGCACGAGCTCCGCCGGCGCCAGGTGCTCGAATTTGCAGCTCGGGCAGACGGTGCGCACAAGACGCTGGCCGACAACGCCCAGCAGCGCAGAGGACAGCAGGTAGGGCTCGACGCCCATATCAATCAGCCGCGTTACGGCGCCGACGGCATCGTTGGTATGCAGCGTTGAAAGCACGAGATGCCCGGTCAGCGCGGCCTGCACGGCGATCTCCGCAGTCTCGCGCTCGCGAATTTCGCCGACCATGACGATATCCGGATCCTGCCGCAGCACGTGTTTCAGAATCTTCGCGAACGACAGACCGATACCGTCCCTGACCTCGTTCTGATTGATGATATCGAGCTGGTATTCAACCGGGTCCTCGATCGTGACGATGTTCTTCTCAATGCTCTTCAGGTAATTCAGCGCGGCGTACAGGCTCGTGGTCTTGCCGCTGCCGGTCGGGCCGGTTACCAGGATCAGGCCGTGCGTTGCGTCGAGCAGCTTCTTGAAGCAGGCGAGGTTGTCCGCGCTCATGTTCAGCTTGTTGACGTCGAGAATGGCCTGGTTCTTGTCAAGAATACGCAGCACGACTTTCTCACCGTACAGTCCCGGCAGCGAACTGAAGCGCAGGTCAATCGAGCGACCCTGCGTATGCACCTGGATACGCCCGTCCTGCGGCATGCGGCGCTCGGCGATATCGAGGTTCGCCATTACTTTCAGGCGCGATATCAGGGCCGGGTGCAGCTCGACTCGCGGCGCGGTAAATTCGTATAGCAGCCCGTCAATACGGAAGCGGATGCGCGAGTGGGTACGAAACGGTTCAAGATGAATGTCGCTCGCACCGTCGTGCACGGCTCGCTGGATAATGGAATTGACGAGATTGACCACCGGGCTGCCCGCCGCAACTTCGTCGATGGCGGCGTAGTCCTCGACTTGCAGACCTTCGACAACTTCGAAATCCTCATCGACGTTGCCGACCATGTCGAATTGCATGCTATCGAGCGGTGCGTTCTCGCGCAGCAGACTCTGGATATCTTCCCGCCGCGCCAGGATCGGACGGACCTTGCACTGCAGGCGTTCCGATACTTCCTCGATCGTCGGCATGTCCTGCGGTTTGGCCGTTGCGATAAACAGCACGCTGCGCACCCGAAACATCGGCAGCACGCACAGCCGCTTGGCGACGTCGTTCGAAAGCAATGCGGCAATTGCGGGATCAAAGAGCCCGGGCCTGATGCGTACGAACGGCACGCCGAGCTGCTCGCCGAGCGCGCGCAGTACGTCGTTTTCGCTAACCCAGCCCTTATCGATAATAATCTGGCCCATGCGCTTGCCGAGCCGGTCCTGCAGCTTCAGCGCCTCCGCGATGCGTGCCTCGCTGGTCAGGCCACGCGCCACGAGGATGTCGCCGAGACGCGCGCCGGGACCTGGTCGTACTTCGTCCGGTTTTTTTTTGCCAGGTGCGCCGTCATCGCTCAGGAACTTCACATACTCCGAAAAGCCCGTGATGTCCGCGATCTCCCGAACCATGCTGTTGCAGCCGCTGATCTTGATCCAGCCGCCCAGTTTCATCAGCCGGTCCTGTACGTCCATCAGCGCGGAAATGGCGAGGCTGTCGATGATCTGCGCCGCCGAAAGATCGAGGATGAGTTTGATTTCTCCGGCGTCGATGCAGTCATCGATAGCGAGCATCAGGTCCTGCAGCGGTTCGATGCCGCTCAGTGAGAACTTCGGTGTGACATGCATGGCCACACCGATGCGGACACGGCTGACGCTCTCCGACACGGCTGCAGCGGGCGCGCTCATGCTATTGCAGTTACTGCGTCAGCCATCAGCCGCTCGATGATTTCAGAAAGCGGCTGCGGCTTGCCAAGGAAGAAGCCTTGTCCGAAATCCACGCCCATTTCGCGAAGCATGTCGACCGTTTGCTCATCACCGACATACTCGGCAATCATCGACAGGCCCATCGTGCGCCCGATCTGGCAAATCGCATTCACCATGGATGCCGAGAACCGGTCAGTGCTGAGTTCCCGCACAAAGCTGCCGTCGATTTTCAGGTAGTTGACTGGCAGAACCTTCAGGTAGCCGAATGAGCTCAGCCCTGCGCCAAAATCATCCAGCGCAAAGCGGCAGCCGATGGTCTGCAGCGCCGCGATAAAACCGATCGCTTCGTCGATGTTGGCGATTGCTGCCGTCTCGGTAATTTCAAAACAGACTTGGCCGGGATCAATGCCGCTGCTGTCCAGCTCTTCAGCAATAAAGGTAAGGAAGCCGCTGTTGGTCAGCGACTGGCCGGACAGGTTGATGCAGAACACGGCGCGGGACGGGCCAAGTAACAGCCAGTTTTTCTTGAGCTCCGCGAAGGTATTGCGGATAACCCAGCGGTCCAGCTGCGGCATAAGCTGGTAGCGCTCGGCGGCCGGCATGAACAGGGCGGGAGAGAGGATCGCGCCATCGTCATCGACCATGCGCACCAGCACCTCGAAATGAGCTGCGCGATTGCTATCCTGCAGCGGCAGCACCGGCTGACAGTAAAGCGTAAACAGGTTGCGCCGCAGCGCTTGCTGAATCCGGCCGATCCATTCGACTTCTTCGCTGCGCTGCACGAGGTCGGTGTTGTCTTCTTCAAAGACCTCAATTCGATCGTTACCACGTTCCTTGGCAGTCCGACAGGCAATCTCGGCAGAAGCCATGACCGCCATGATGCTCTCTGTCTCCCGGGTAACGGCGATCAGGCCAACGCTGGCAGTAATGTTTAGCTGCTTGTTGCCGGATACCACGATCATGTCATGAATGGCCTCCCGAATCTTGGCAGCGATCGTTAAGCCAATTTTGGTATCGCAATTGACGAGCAGAACGGCGAATTCGTCGCCACCGAGCCGGGCAAGCACATCCGTGTCGCGCAACAGCGACCGCGATTGCTTGGCGATGCGTCGAATCAGCCGGTCGCCTTCCTGGTAGCCCATCAGGTCATTGATGACGCGCAGCTGGTCGATATCGATATACAGCAGGCAATGCTGCTGGTTGCGGCTGCGGGTGGCCGCGAGGGTGGAGAGCAAGGTCGATTCGAAGCCGCCGCGATTTAACAGGCCGGTCAATGAGTCGTGGTGCGTGTGGATGATCTGCGATGCCTTTTTCGCCATGACGTCCAGCAGGTTTCGATCGCCGTTGGAAAAGGTTCGCAGTTCCTTGCGCGCAACGACAGCGAGCATGCCGATCGCGATGCCGTAGTTGTCGACGATCGGATAGGCCAGCAGGTTTTCACTGCGGCCGGCAAACAGGCGCGTGCGCAGCTCATCATCGGCTTCATTAATAATGATGCTCTGCAGCTGCGATTCGATACGGTCGTATACCGTGGTGCGGAGTACCTGCAGCGCGGCCTCGATATCGGCCGGCGCATTTCTGCGGTTCGTTTCGTGCAGGCACAGGCCGCGATCACGACAAACAAGGGCAACGAAACCGACGTCGAGATAGTCCGCGCAGTTATGCACGAGCTTGGAGAGCGCTTCCTGGCCCTCTTCGAAATGCTCGACCTGATCCTTGGTCGAATACACGAGATTCAGTTCTTCGTAGCGTTCAGTCAGTTCGGTAGCCAGCTGATTACACTCAACCTGCAGTTCCAGCTCTTCCTGCATGAAACTTGTAGCTTCGAGCAATGCCGCCTGAATGGACTCCATTGCCGTCGACAGCGCGACGCCGGATTGCGCGTCATAGGCCGCGATCAGCCAGCCAAGCAGGCCGCTGGCGCGCAGACGAATCGCGTGCCGAAACTGCAGCTGTCCGGAGCGCAGCCGGCGTCGCTCGATACCGGAATCGGAAGGAGACCAGGCTTCGGCGACATTGTCCTGCGGCGCTGCCCTGCCAGCCTCGGCGTTTTCCGGCGCAGAACGCCACAACCGGACGTTGTTGCGATCGCGCAGTTCGATCATGGCGGCGCCCGGGAATGAGCGATGCAACAGTGCCTCGTATTTCGGCAGGGACAGCAAGTTCAGCGTCTTCTCGCTCATGTCAGGCCACGCTGTCTTCGACGACGTCGGCAAGGCTGGCGGCGATATGAGCCAGCAGCTGACGCATGCTGACCGGCTTCTCAATAAAGGTCAGGTTGGGAATGCTTGCAGTCCAGTTGCGGTGTTCGAGCTCGGAGCGAGAGGTCAATACAACGATCGGGAAGCGCCGGTCCGGGTGGCGTTCGAGTATCGCCATACACAAGTCCTTGCCGCCCATGCCCGGCATGTCGATGTCGGTAACCATGAAATCCGGGTGGCTCGCTGCGACGATTTCGAGCGCTTCGCGACCGTCAAACGCCGTTTCAATCGCGTATCCGGCTTGCTCGATGCCGAGTCGCATCACGCGCAGAACGGCAGGCTGGTCGTCAACGAGCAGTATTTTTTTCATGATCAAATAGCCTGTTTCATCGTGGTGGCTTCTTTCCATAGATTTATGATGAACTCCGCGCCGGCCGGGCACTCATGATTGAGTGACAGCGTGCCGTGGTGCAGTTCGATGATCTGTTTGCTTAGCGCCAGGCCCAGCCCATGGCCGCCGATCGACTGGACGCGCTGATCCGTTGAGCGATAAAACTTGTCGAAGATCTTCGCTGCTTCGGCTTCGCTGACACCGATGCCGGAATCCCTGACGCGAATCTGGATGGCATCATCCGTTTCCTCGATGGACAGGCGGACTTCGCCGCCCGGCACGTTGTACTTGACGGCATTGCTTAGCAGGTTGGTCAGTGCAATTCGCAGTAACGCCTTATCGACGAACACCGGGTTCATCTGTTTCGGAATATCGAAATGGAACTTCACTTCTTTATCGCCCGCGGAATGCCGTGCTTCCTCAAATGCCGCCTGTGCGACGTCCTGCAGTTTCACCAGGCTGCGCGATGGCGTCAGGCTGCCGCTTTCGATCTGGGTCAGGTTGAGGAGACTGCTTATAAGAGAGCTAAGCCGGGCAACCTCCTCGGCGATGACGTTTGCAGCTTCAACTCGAAATTCCTCGGTCCTGCCACGATCGCCAAGCAGGGACTCGCTATACAGCGCAAGCACGTTCAGCGGTGATTTTAGTTCGTGAGACAGATGTGCAACGAAGTCGCCACGCGCCTGGCGCGCGAGGGCTTCGTGCGTTTCGTCACGAAAGATAATCAGGGTGCCCAGTACGTCACTGTCGTTTTTCGGTGAGAACAATGTGTAGGTCTTGGTGGCGATCGCCCGCTCACTCAGCGATGCGAGGCTGAAGCGAATCGTCTCGGTGACATGGCGTGCCTTGCCGCCTGCCTTGTACTTGGCGAGAAGCTGCAGGATATCCGGGTTCTCACACCATTGCTGCGGCGGCTGGCTGATGATCACCTGCGGTGAAACGCCAAACATCGCTGCCAGTTTCTGGTTCGCGAACGTGATGCTGCCGGTTTCGTCCAGCACCATCATGGCCTCAGGCACGGCTTCGAGGACCGTCTCTACGCGCGTCTTGCGATAGTTCATCAGCTTGCTGGACGTTATGAGTTTTTGCTGCCCGTCTTCAAGCGAGTTGATGCGGTTGCGCGCGATTTCGATCATGCTGTTGAAGCGCTGCATAAAGCTCGCGAGTTCACCGGTCGCGGAGATCTCGATACGCTGAAACGAATCGGATTCGAGTATTCGGGAAACCTCGCGATTGGCCGCTGCGATCGGCTGAATTTCGCGGCGCAGCAGAAAATGGAATAGCGGCACCAGCAGAAACACGGGCAATGAAACCGTCGCCATAAACGACAGCTGGTCCGCGCCGAGGCCGAAGGTCGGCGCGAAATAGCCGAGTCGCACGAAACCGCGAAGCTGGCCGTCCGCGAGCAGCGGCGCATGAAACTCGATGATCTTCTGCTGCTGCCCAGGCGTTGTGAGTTCCAGCTCTCCAATCCATTCTGCGGGCGTGACCGGCATGCCCGCGACCGGCACGATGACGCCGGCGGTGACCACTTCGCTGACCGGCTGTCCGGCCTCGTTGACGATCCGTACGTAGGCGAGGTCGTTGTTACCCGCGCTGTGGTGCAGCACCTGCAGGACGCCCTGTTGCTGACCGCCCGGCACGAGCTGGTCATAGGGCACGCCGGACACGGCGCGGGCCAGGCTCAGCCCTTCGGAACGGATCGCGGCGACCTGTTCATTCTGCTGGTACTGGAAAAAGACGAACGCAATGGCCGCGATCGCGGCCAGCGAAGCCAGCAGTATGACGAGTCCGATTCGATCTACTTTTAGCAACGCGGGCCTCATTGAAATAGTAGTAAAAACAGATACCTATTCGAACGGCCGAGGCTGGCGCTGGTGCCGCAGCCGCGCTCGCTGGCAGTTCCGGTCCCAGCCGCTCACGGCTACCTTTGCTTGGTATCGGCGGCTGCCTGCTATTCTTTAGGCTGTCGTGCCCCGCAGGGCTTGCCGCAAACCGAGGAAAAACAAGCGACAAGCCGCGCGCTTGCGACGGAGTCGCGTTACCTGGCTGGTGTGTGGCGAGCCACGCAGGCTGGCCAATGCGAAGGTCGCCAGAACCAATACTTTGCTGTCAAGGACTAACCCCTGCATGAAGACTACGACCAGCCTTAAGCCTCCATCTGCTATCACTTTGTTTCTGTGCTGCAGCGTCCTGGCCTGCGGGCCCGGCTCATCTGCCGCGGCGGCGGCAGATGAGCTGATCGCTGGCCTGCAGGCGGCGCCCAGTCCTGCCGCTGTCCCCCATATGCCCGAGGCAACGCGATCCTCGATCAGCAAGGTCGTGGTCATCGCGACCCGCAGCGCGGCCGACGAAGACGTCAGCGGCACCTACGAAAAAGCGACGGACGGTCTCATCAGCGGCATGGCGTCCGGTTCGAGACTGGGGCGCTTTTCCAAGCAGGTAGGGCCGGTGCCGATCGTCATTCCGATTCCGATACTGACCATTCCCGGCGCGATTTTCGGTGGCCTGTCGGGTGCGGCCAAGCGCGAAATCCAGGACTTCCGCGATGCGCTGACCGAAGAGCTGATTGAAACCGAAAACCCGACGCTGACCGACGACGGTCTCGCGCTCGACGTGTTCTGGGCACTGCGCAAACTGCCTGGCCTCGATTCCAGCATTGTCGCGGCAGCGACGCCGGTGCCGGAAGACTCGGACGCCGAGCTGCACCTCGCGTTCAGCGGTCTCGAAATCGATGTGCAGGGCAGGGACGCCGTGATCACGACCTCGGCAGAAGCAAAGCTGTTAAGGCACAGCGATGGCGCGGAGCTGTACAGCACCGAGATTCGCTACCAGGATCGCGATTCGCTGGCTAACTGGACCGCCAATGACAATGCGCTGTGGCGCGACTATGTGAATTTCTCGCGCCATTATCTCGGGCGCGCGCTTGCAGCCGATTTGTTCGATCGTGTCGAACTGGCGCACTCACTGCAGGTGAGAAAAACGGATGCGTTGAAAGTGAACAAGAAGAATGCTCGCGAGTTCATCAGTGCCTCAGCGCAGCCGACCCTGGCCTGGGAGTTGAAGCTGGCCGACGATGCCGCGGATGGCGGCTGGCGTGCGCCGATCGATGAGGCCGATATTTACTACGATCTGGAGATTTTCGACGCGCACGAACCCGTCTACATCGCCGAGCAGGTCGCGGATCCGCGCCATGCGTTAACGATGGAACTCGAGCCCTGCAAAAGCTATCGCTGGTCGGTGCGGCCGTCGTTCCGCAACGGTAGCGAGATGCGCTACGGCGACTGGCTGCGCCTGCCGCCAGAGGACGATTCGAAAAAGAACGGGAAAAAATTCAGAAACAAGGCTGAAGAAGAAGCGGCACGGACGGCGCCCACTGCGAAGGGGCTGTTTGGACGGCAGGCCTCAGTCGCACCCGCCTACCTGCAGGATTTCCCGCTACTGACCATTGCCTGCCAGAAACGCTAGCGTGCAGCAGCGCTCACGATGAAGAGCATACGAACGCTGGTCTAGCCGGACGATGTTAACGGCGCTGCGGGCTCGTTCGATTTCGTCGCCCCGCTTTGTGCCGACTCCGCGTGCCACTCGAAGATGTTCATCTCGATGAAGACGAAGGCGACCAGCCACAGGAACGCATCCCAGAAATCCAGGAAGTCGCCGTCGATGCCCCAGTAAATGGCGCAGGCGAACAGGACCGCATACAGCAGGCCCTTGGTAATCTTGTTGGCAATCAGCAGCCGGCTGCTCAAGAGCCCTTTCAGCTGCAGCCAGACTTCGACCTCGAGCAGGATCACAATCAGCAGCCAGTCCGATGCATTGATAATGTCGGTGAACGCCAGGGTGCGCGCCAGACCAACCTGCTGCTCGGTACCGATGATCTGCGTTCCGGCAATCTGCCAAAGTGCTTGACCCTGCATTGCGCCGCAAATGTCCGGCGTTATCGGCGGGTAGTCATCCAGCCGCAGGACATACAAATAGTCACTGTTCACGAGGGCACAGGCGTCAAGCTGTGTGAACGGCACGAGATCGGTAACAACGCCATACTTGGCGAAGTAGCCGTACAGCGACCAGGTGATAAAGAAGTAGCACAGGATGCGCACTGCGGACAGCAGCCACTTCAAGCTGCCCTTCAGCTTTTCGTCAGAGATGACGGCCGTTTCGAGTTCGAACAGCAGCAGCAGGATGACCCAGGCGAGCGTGTCGAAGGTTGCGGAAAACGCTTCAACGATATTGCGCCAGTCGATACCGTTGGTAAACGTTGCGCTGCTGGCCGCGTAGTCTTCGAGAAAGAACAGCCAGATATTCAGGGCGAGCAGGCAATAGATCGAGTACTTGAAAGCGTGGTAAGCGTAGAAAGCCCCGCTCGACCTCTTGGCGTTCAAGACCGGCGCTCCTTGCGGAGGGACGACTGCCGGTCTGCCGCGCCCGGCAGGCTAATCGTTGGCAAGAGCGGGATCACGGTAAATGACTTTGCCGTCGAATACCGTGAGCAGCACTTTCGTTTCGCTGATCGCGCTGGCATTGCCGCCTTCGGCAAGCTCGACGATATTCTGATCGAGCAGCGCGAGGTCCGCCCGCTTGCCGGTTTCGATAGTGCCAACCAACTGCGCCTGGTTAAGGGCCAGTGCGCTGTTGATCGTGTAGGCCGCAATGGCCTCGTGAATATCGAGCCGCTCGCTCGGGTTATACGACTCGCCGGCGTCATTGGCACGGGTCACTGCGCGTTCGATATTCAGGAAAGGGCGCGGTTCGCGGCTGTCCACCGGCGCGTCACTGCCGCCGGTTATCAGCGTGCCTGCCTTGCGCAGGCTCTCGGCCGGGTAGCTGTTCTTCCAGGTGTAGTGGTCGGGGTTGTACAGGTCGTCTGCGCCCGTCACCTTGTCGATGAACGGCACGACGGTCAGATCGTAGAAATAGTCCGGCAGCGTCCAGGCAAACGTGAACGCAATGTTAAGGCCAAGCGCGCCAATTCGCTGTACGTCATCCGGATGTACCAGCTGCGCATGCGCCATGCCGTGCGGCAGCACGACCCGACCGTTTTGCAGGCGCACTTTCGAAAACGCGGCGGTCGCGACGCGCACCGCGCGATCGCCGATCGCGTGGGCGTGAATTGTGTAGCCCGCATTGTCAAGCGCTCGAACATACGCCTCGATAAATGATTCCGGGTGTTCCAGCACGCCGCGCGACACGTTGCACTGTGCGGCGTAAAAACCGTGAGACGCGAAGAACTCATCGCGCAGAGCGGGATTGGCGTACAGGCCAGGGTCTCGTCGCACCGCGAGGCAGGCCTCACTGTCTGTGGCAACGTAGCCGTTGACAGCAAGTTCACTGGTCGCAGCATTGAAGCTGAATCGCGGCTGCAGATACGGCTGCAGTTGCGCCGCATTGGGCAGCGTCGGCGGCGTGCTTAACGGGTCGCCTTCGATCACGCCGTCGACAAAAATCTTGGCCGTGTCCGCTTTGATCAGCGGACTGGAACGGTACCGGTCACGGATCTTGTCGAAGTCGCTGATGATTGCAGCGATATCAGGAACGCCTTCGGCATTGCGATAGCTGTCGAAATCAGGGAACAGGGCAAGTGTCAGGCGAAACGTGAGCTGCCCGCTGTCGGCAAGGTAGTTGTACAGTTCGAAGCCGATTTCGCGGGCCGCCGCGTCACGTACTGAAGTAATACCGTTCATCGCCAGTTTCTGCGCGATCAGCGGCATTGTGCTGTTGCCAGGCAATTGCTCCAGTGCGCTTGCGGGAATGCCGAACAGGTCGCGGGCCGTTTCGTTGACGAGACCATTCGGCTCGCCGTTTGCATCGACACCGATGTACTCGCGGTACGCTGCGAAATCGCTATCAATGGTTGCTGCGCTGATGCCGACGGTTGCACCGGATTCCGCGCGTGCCAGCGCGAGGGTCGCACTGTTGGCGGCGCCATGATGCCCGTCATTGCCGAGCAGCACGATGGGCAGCTCCTTGCTGACGGCATCCAGCGCAACCCGCAGGTTGGTATAGCGCGCGTCGGGCTGATTGCCGGCCGTGAAATTCCACTGATCCACGATCAGCCACCCTGCATCCGGCTCTAGCCGCGCAACGCAGTCGTTCAGAAACAGAACCAGATCGGCGAGCGGCAGCGGTTCGCTGTCGAGATCACAGACGCCGGCGGCCACGATCCCCAGCGGATGAATATGCGCATCGTGCAGGCCGGGCAAGAGCATGCGCCCGCCAAGGTCGAGCCGCTGGGTCGCCGCATTGGCCAGGGCCTCTGCACCGGCAACGTCTCCGACGTAGACGATGACGCCGTCACGCACCGCAACGGCCTGCGCCACGGACCGCGCAGCGTCCGCGGTGTAAACATAGCCGTTGGTCAGCAGCAGGTCGGCAGGCGCTTCAACTGACGGCTTGCCGCTGCAGGCGCCCAGCAGGGCAAGTGCAAAAACAATGCCGCCGCGCCTGCCGTTTCGTCCTGTAATTTTTTTCAAGCAGCAAACCCTCCGATCAATCGAATGTAATGCAGCCGCCCTACAATAATACCTTTGCCGCGGCGTCCAGTGTCTTTCTCGCCTTGTCCACCAGTTCATCGATCTCGCTGCGCGTAATGACCAGCGGCGGCGAGATTATCATCGTACTGCCAACCGCGCGCATCACGAGGCCGTGCTCGATAGCCAGGTCGCGAACCACGGTGCCGGCGGCACCCTTGTCTTCGAACTGGGCGATCGGAGTGCGCGACTGGACAAGTTCCAGCGCCGCCACCAGGCCAACGCCGCGCGTTTCGCCGACGAGCGGATGGTCTGCCAGGCTGCCCCACCGTGCCTGCAGATAGGGGCCAACGTCGTCCCGCACGCGCTCAACCAGTTTTTCGTCGCGCAGGATCTTGATGTTGGCGGTCGCGACAGCGGCGCATACCGGGTGTCCCGAGTAGGTGAAGCCGTGATTGAAATCGCCACCCAGCGTTTTCAGGACATTCGCAACCCGATCACTCACCACGACGCCGCCGATAGGCAGGTAACCCGATGACAGGCCTTTCGCAATCGACATGAGGTCGGGGCGAATATTGTAATAATCGGAACCGAACCACTCGCCCAGGCGACCGAAGCCGGTAATCACTTCGTCGGCTACCAGTAAAATATCGTGCTCGTCACAGATGCGCTGCACTTCTGGCCAATAGCTTTCCGGTGGCACTATGACGCCGCCGGCGCCCTGCAGGGGTTCTGCAATAAACGCAGCAACGCGATTGACGCCGAGTTCCCTGATTTTTTCTTCGAGCCGCCTCGCGATGCGCACGCCGAACGCCTGCGGATCCTCGTCGCGGCCCTCGCCAAACCAGTATGGCTGCTCGATATGCACGATGTTCGGAATCGGCAGGCCACCCTGGGCGTGCATGGGCTTCATGCCGCCAAGGCTGGCGCCGGCCATCGTCGAACCGTGGTAGGCATTCTGGCGGCTGATGATGATGTTCTTGTCCGGTTCACCCTGCGACGCCCAGTAGTGCCGCACCAGCCGCACGACGGTGTCGTTCGATTCCGAGCCCGAACCGGTAAAGAACAGGTGGTTGAACTGCGCCGGCGCGAGCGAAGTAACCAGTTCGGCCAACTCAATCGTGGCCGGCGTGGTGCACTGGAAAAAACTGTTGTAGTAGGGCAGTTCGCTCATCTGGCGCGTTGCCGCGTCGATGAGTTCCTGGCGACCGTAGCCGACGTTGACACACCAGAGGCCCGCCATTCCGTCCAGCAGGCGGCGGCCTTCAATGTCTGTCAGGTAAACGCCTTTGGCCTTGGTAATGATGCGCGTGCCGCGCTGCGCGAGATCGCCGTTGTCGGAGAACGGGTGCAGGTGGTGCGCGGCGTCTGCGCGCTGCAGGTCGGATAGTGCGGTTGCCATAAGTGTGACTTCTTTATGCGGGCCGGGTGGTGTTCGGCGGCTTAGACATTCATCAACAGGTATTCGCGTTCCCAGGAGCTGATAACGCGGAAAAACGTTTCGTACTCCTTGCGCTTGATGCCGACGTAGGCATTTACGAAATGCTTGCCCATCAGTTCTTTCAGCTGCGTGTCGTTTTCGAGTGACAGCATCGACAGCTCAAAGGCGATTGGCATCGTTAGCCCGAAGTCGTGCGCATTGTCATCCGTCGGTTCGGACGGTTCCAGCTTCTCGCGCATGCCGAGCAGCCCGCTGGCGAGCGTTGCGGCGATCGCCAGGTAAGGATTGACATCGGAGCCGGCGAAGCGGTTTTCGATGCGGCGGTTGACGGCGTTCGACACCGGTACACGCAAACCGGCGGTGCGGTTGTCGTAGCCCCATTCGACGTTATTCGGCGCGCTGTCACCGTAGGCGATGCGGCGATAGCTGTTCACGTTCGGCGCATAGAACGCCATTGCCGCCGGCGTGTATTTCTGCAGGCCGCCTATGTAATGACGAAACTCGTCGTTCAGGACCCCGTCTTGTCTTTCCGCGAAAATATTCTCGCCGGTCTTGACGTTGATCATTGACTGGTGAATGTGCATCGCGCTGCCGGGCTCGTTTTCCATTGGCTTGGCAAGGAACGTCGCGAACACGTCGTGGCGCATCGCCACTTCGCGCATCGTGCGCTTAAACAGGAACACCTGGTCGGCAAGACTCAGCGCATCGCCGTGCTCAAAATTGACTTCCATCTGCGCCGCGCCCGATTCGTGAATGAGCGTGTCCACGTCGAGTTCCATCGCTTCGCAGAAGTCGTACATTTCCTCGAAAATCGGGTCGAACTCGTTGACCGCGTCGATTGAATAAGACTGTCGTGCCCGTTCCGGCCGGCCGGAACGGCCAACCGGCGGCCGCAGCGGAATATCGGCATCGGGGTTCTTTTCGACAAGATAAAACTCCACTTCCGGTGCGACGATCGGCTGCAGACCGATTTCCTCGTACTGCGCCAGGACGCGCCGCAATACATTGCGCGATGCGAGCAGGTGCGGGCTGCCGTCGGCGTTGACGCAGTCATGAATGATCTGCGCGGTCGGCTCGTTCGCCCAGGGCACCAGCCGGGTTGTTGACAGGTCAGCCTGCAGGAACAGGTCGCGATCGGCCGGATGCACGGCTGCATCGTAGATGTCGTCGTCCGGCCAGTCGCCGGTAACGGTCTGGATCAGGATCGCTTCCGGCAGGCGCACGCCTTCGCCGTTAAAGAATCGGTAAGCAGGAATAATCTTGCCGCGCGCGTTGCCGGTCATGTCCGGCACCAGCGCTTCGACTTCATCGATATTGTGTTTCTTCAGCCACGCTGTCAGTTCTTCGTTGTTCTTAATCATGTTATGTCCCGGTTTCGGTTCAGCCATTGGCTATGGCAGGCGCGTCACCCGCCAGTCGCAGGGACTGACGGTTGCGGCAGGCATTACCGAATGCCGACCAGATCGCAGAGTAAAAAGGATTGCTTGCAGGCTTCCATTCTGGATGCCACTGCACGGCCAGCGCAAATGTACGCGCCCGGTCCACGGTAAAGGCTTCCACCAGTCCGTCTTCGGCCTGCGCCTCGATGCTGACGCCCGGCGCGAGTTTGGCGACCCCTTGTCCGTGCAAACTGTTGACGTCCTGCTCGAGGCTGCCAACCAGCGTGGCCAGCATGCCGCCCTCGGTCAGCCGCACCGGATGCGCCAGCCCGTACTGCTCGTCGAGCGACTTTGAGCTGTCTTCGAGGTGATAGTTGAAGCCCGGCACCTCGTGCACTTTCTGGTGCAGCGTGCCGCCGAGGGCGACGTTCAGTTCCTGGAAGCCGCGACAAATACAGAAGAGTGGCAGTTCGCGCTCGAGTGCCGCCGGTATCAGTCGCAGCGACTGCTCGTCCCGCGCCGTATCCAGCGGGCTGTCGGCGAACGGTTCGCCGCCGTCGTAACGACTGGGGTGTACGTTCGAATAGCTGCCGGTCAGCAGCAGCCCGTCGAGCGGTGCAAGGATTTCGTCGACGGAGAGGTCATCGCTGATGGCGGGTATCAGGAGCGGCAGGCCGCCTGCGGCAGTGACCACGGCGCGCGCATACTTGTCGCCGACACAATGGTAGTTGTGCGGCGCGATCAGCTTGAGATCGGCTACGATGCCGATCAGGGGGCGTGGATGCATGCGGCCCGGCCTCCGTCCGGGGTCCAGAAACTAGCACCAGTGTGCATTTTATTCAACGAAACGCCGCTAATTGCGGCGTTTTTCGGTGTGCTACGCTGCTTTTGTCAAAAATATTTTACGCTTTTGAGGCCGTTTGCTAGCATTCGCCGGACTCTTCGCCCGATGATAAGCACTCCCGACGGAGCCTGCCATGGCCACCGAAATACAAAAAGCACTGAACGCCTTTCCCGACCTGAAAACCCTCGATCTGCTGATGCCGGACATGAACGGCATCGTCCGCGGCAAGCGGGTCAGCAGTGACGCCGCTGAAAAATCACTGGAAGAAGGCATCCTGCTGCCCGTGTCGCTGTACGCCTGCGACGTGTGCGGCGATACCGTGTTCGAGAGCAGCCTCGGGGTTGCGACCGGCGACCGCGACTGGGTATGCCGGCCGGAGCTGTCGACCCTGCGACCCGTGCCCTGGAGCAAGGGCGAGTCGGCCCAGTGCCTGATCGAGATGTTTGACGACAACGGCCGCCCGTTCCAGCCGGGCCCGCGACTGCGGCTGGCGGAAGTCGTGCGCGAATTGCACGCGAAGGGCCTGTATCCGACGGTTGCCGTGGAGCTCGAGTTTTACCTGGTCGCGCAGCGGCTCGGCGACGACGGCATGCCGACTGCTGCCGGACAATCCGTCCACCGGCCAGGCGGAGTCCTCGACCCAGGTCTATTCGATGGATGACCTCGACGACTTCGGCCCGTTTATCAAGCTCGTCCAGAAGTACTGCGAAATTCAGTCCGTGCCCGCATCGGCCGCGGTTGCCGAATACGCACCGGGTCAGTTCGAAATAAACCTCGAGCATCGCGACGATCCGGTGGCAGCCTGCGACGATGCCATATACCTGAAACGGATTATCAAGGCAGCCGCCCGTGAACTCGGCTACCAGGCGACGTTCATGGCCCGGCCGTTTGCCAATTATTCGGGCTCGGGAATGCACCTGCACGTCAGCATCCAGGATAAAAAAGGCGTCAACCAGTTTGCGGCCGATGCAGCGACCCTGCGCGCAGCCGTCGCCGGTCTGCAGCGCTGCATGGAAGAATCGATGTTGATTTTTGCACCGCACGCCAACTCGTATCGTCGCTTTCGCGAGCATGCCTACGTGCCGTTAAGTCCAAGCTGGGGCTACAACAACCGGACGGTCGCGCTGCGCATCCCGGCGGGCGAAGCGTCATGCAACGCGCATCGAGCACCGCCTGCCGGGCGCCGATGCCAATCCCTACCTCGCGATGGCCGCCGTGCTCGCCGGCATACTCGAAGGGCTGTCGGATCGGCAGGAACCCGATGCACCGATCGAAGGCAACGCCGACAAACTCTGCCCCGCAACGCTGACGCCAAACTGGCTCTACGCGATCCGCGATTTTGACGACAGCGCATTCATTGCCCGCCACTTCGGCGCGGAATTCCACAAGCTGTTCGGCGACATCAAAAGTGCGGAACACGAGCGCTTCCGCCGCGAGGTCAGCCCGCTCGAAGTAAAATGGTGTCTGCGCGCCGTCTGACCGGCGGCAACAGCCGAGAATTCCAATGCAGGAAACCCTAGCAACGCCGGCTGCCGGCTACATTGATTCCTACTACGCGGCGACGGCGAAGGGCGCGACTGCGCGCGCGCCGCTGGGCGGTGCAGCCAGTACCGATGTTTGCATCGTCGGCGGCGGCTACACCGGTGTGTCCGCTGCGCTGCACCTCGCCGAGCGTGGCTACCAGGTCATCCTGCTGGAAGCGGAGCGCATTGGCTGGGGTGCGTCGGGCCGCAACGGCGGTCACGTCGGCGTCGGTCAACGCAAAGGGCAGGCAGAACTTGAGGCCATGGTCGACCGCGACACCGCGCGCAAGCTGTGGCAATACAGTGTCGACGCCGTCAACCTGGTCCGTGACCGAATCCAGCAACACCAGATCGACTGCGATCTGAAGCACGGCATTCTGCACGTCGCCGCCAAGCCTGCGCACGCGGCTGAATTGCGTGACGAGATCGACGCACTCGAGCGCGACTACGGCTACGGGCATATGCGGTACGTCGAGCGTGATGAGCTCAGCACGATGCTTGGCACCGACCGGTTTTTCGGGGCGCAGCTCGACAGCGGATCTTCGCACCTGCATCCGCTGAATTACGCGCTCGGTCTTGCCACCGCAGCGGAAGCGGCGGGCGCCGTGCTGCACGAGCAGTCGCGGGTAACCGGGTTTAAAGGCGGCGCGAGTCCCGAGGTGACGACAGCACAGGGCAGCGTGAAGTGTAAGCACGTCATTCTTGCCTGCAACGGTTACCTGGAAGGCCTGGCTCCCGAGATTGCCAGCTACATCATGCCGATCAATAATTTCGTACTGGCAACCGAGCCCCTGTCCGCTGCCCTCGCGCGCGAACTGATTCGTGACGACGTCGCGGTGCAGGACACCCTGTTCGTCATCGACTACTGGAAGCTGTCCGGCGACAACCGGCTGGTATTCGGTGGTGGTGAAAACTATTCACGTCATTTCCCGGCCGACCTGAAGCAGTTCGTCCGGAAATTCATGCTGAAGATTTACCCGCAGCTGGCGGCGACGCGGATCGACTACGCCTGGGGCGGCACGCTGGCCATCACGCTGAATCGCCTGCCGCGTTTCGGGCGCACCAAAGACGGGGTTTTCTACGCACACGGCTATTCCGGGCACGGCGTGCCTACCGCGACGTTCGCGGGTCAGCTGCTGGCCGAAGCGGTCGCCGGCACCGCCGAGCGCTTCGACGTGATGGCCTCGCTGCCGAAAGTGAAGTTTCCGGGCGGCACCCTGCTGCGCTGGCCCGGTCTCGTGCTCGGCATGTTGTACTATTCGCTGCGCGATAAATTCTGACAGGAGAACACCGTGGTTTCTTCCACTGCATCGACCAAGGGCCGCAAGGCACCGGCACTGACCGACTTCTACATCAACGGCGCGTGGGTTGCGCCAGCGACGGCAAAAACGCTGGACGTGATCAATCCGGCCACAGAAAAACCGGTTGCGAAAATTTCGCTGGGCTCGGCGGCGGATGTCGATAAAGCCGTGGCTGCAGCGCGCGCTGCGTTTGCCACGTATTCGCAGACGACCAAAGAACAGCGCATTGCTTTGCTTGAGCGCATTCTCGAGGTCTACATGCGTCGCTATGAAGAAATGGCAGAGGCCATCACCGCGGAGATGGGCGCGCCGAAAAAGTTTTCGTATCACGCGCAGGCAGAATGCGGCTCCGGTCACCTCGCGCAGGCGATCGAAGCACTGAAGACCTACGAATTTGAGGAACGGCTGGGCACCTCGATTGTGCGCAAGGAGCCGGTCGGCGTGTGCGCATTCATCACTCCGTGGAACTGGCCGATCAACCAGATCGCCTGCAAGGTGGCACCGGCGCTCGCGATGGGCTGCACGATGGTGCTGAAGCCGAGCGAGGTTGCGCCGCTGTCCGCGCACCTGTTCGCGGAAATTCTCGACGAGGCCGGCGTCCCGGCCGGCGTGTTCAATCTAGTCGATGGTGACGGCCCGACGGTTGGGGCGGCACTGGCCACGCACCCGGATGTCGACATGGTGTCGTTCACGGGCTCGACGCGCGCCGGTGTGCAGGTGGCGAAAGCTGCCGCCGATTCAGTGAAGCGTGTGGCACAGGAACTCGGCGGCAAGTCACCGAATATCGTGCTGGAAGACGCCGATTTCGAACGTGCCGTGAAAAGCGGCGTACGCAGCTGCTTCTCGAACAGCGGCCAGTCCTGCAACGCGCCGACACGCATGCTGGTGCCGCGGGCGCGCCTTGCCGAGGCGCAGGCAATTGCGAGAGCGGTGGCCGACAAGACCGTGGTCGGCGATCCGCTGGCGGACGGCACCCAGCTTGGCCCTGTCGTCAGCGAGTTGCAGTATTCGCGGATTCAAACGCTGATCAACAAAGCGATCGAAGAAGGCACCGAGCTGGTCGCCGGCGGGCCCGGCAAGCCTGCAGGCCTTGAGACCGGTTACTACGTGCGGCCAACGGTGTTCGGCAACGTGCGCAATGACATGACCATTGCGCGCGAGGAAGTCTTCGGGCCGGTGCTGGCGATCCTGCCGTACGACGACGAGGCTGAGGCCATTCGCATTGCCAACGATACCGAGTACGGGCTAAGCGCCTACGTGCAGTCCGGCGACAAGGCGCATGCGCGCAAGGTAGCCGATCAACTGCGTACCGGCATGGTGCACATCAACGGTGCGAGCGGTGACTACGCAGCGCCGTTTGGCGGCTACAAGAAATCCGGCAACGGTCGCGAGTGGGGCGTTTACGGCTTCGAGGACTTTGTCGAAGTCAAAGCGATCATGGGGCTCGAGTAGCGCTGGCAGCGCTGCACGAGGATTACACAAGGGCCGCGTTCGTTTCGGCCGGCAAGCCGGCGCAGCACAAAGCTACGCCTCGTTGCAGGGGGGGCGGTGGCGTTACGGTAGCACCGCTTTCGTCACGCGCTGCGACGCGCCACAAGCGGCGATTCGTTGCAGCGGCTGCACCGGCCGCTGCGTTTCGCTCATTTCAGAACGTCGGCGGATTATTGGCGCTGACGATTACGACCTCGGCGTCGCCGACGTTGCGAAAGCGATGCGGCTTGCGGCAGTCGAAATAGTAGCCGTCGCCCGGTCCCAGCACCGACACCTTGCTGCCAATCGTCAGTTCGATCTCGCCGGAAATAACAACGCCGCCTTCCTCGCCGTCGTGCAGAATCATTTCCTCGCCGGTGTCGGCGCCCACGCCATACACTTCACGCAGCACGGAAATTTTGCGGTCGGGCAAGCCGGCACCGACGAGGTAGTACTCGACCGGGCCCTGCCCGACATTCGGTTGTTCGCCAGCCGGAAAAAAAACCGCGCGACGGTCCTCATCGACGCCCAGCGTGAAAAACTCGGCCATCGTCATCGGGAATCCGTCGAGTACTTTTTTCAGGGAGCTGACCGACGGACTCACCCGGTCCTGTTCAATCAGCGAGATCGTGCTGTTGGTGACTCCCGCCCGCTTGGCCAGCTCGCGTTGCGAAATACCCTTGGATTTACGGACGGCTGCAAGGCGTTTGCCGAGTTCTTCAGTCATCGGTCCCTGATCCCCTTGTGCTGGCAGGTCTGTAGCTATTGGCAGGCAATCATCATACTCTAAAGCCGCTTACGACAAGATGGCGACGGCGGGGCCCGGCTCCGCGTTATGCCGCAGCACGAGCGACCCGCGACCATGACAAACCCGGCGAAAGATTCTGACGCGACTCTGAAGCGCCTGCTCGAGGCAGGCTTTCGCGCGCTCGAGGCGGGCCGCATCAACGAGGCGGGCGAAGCCTGCCGCAAAGCGCTGTCGATACGCCGGGACTTCGTCGATGCCCACTTTCTCGTGGGCCTCATCGCGCTGGAAATGAATGACAAGCGCACCGCGATCAATGCATTCGGTTCGATCACCAAGCTGAAACCTGACCACGCTGCCGCGTGGGCGCAGCTCGCACGCCTGTTTGCGCGCACCGGGCAGGCGAACCGCGCCGACCAGGCGCTTGCGGAAGCCATTGAAAATGAAAACGGCGAAGCGATCGTCGAAGATCTGGTTGGTAGTGTCTGCACCTTGCTCGGCGAACATCGTGCCGCGGGTGACTGGCATCGCAAGGCGGTCGAGCAGTTCCCTGATCACGTGCCGTACGTCGCGAACTATGCGAACAGCCTGATCTACCTTGGCGATACCGCCGGTGCCGAACAGCGTTTGCAACACGCGCTGACGCTGGAGCCGGCAAATGCGCAGGCACACTGGCTACTTGCCGGCGTGCGCAAAGCCGGCGATGACAGTCACGTGCAGTCGATGCAGGCGATTCTCGACAAGCGCCCAATGCCGCCGCAGGGCGAAGCGTTCCTGTCGTACGCGATTGGCAAGGAACTCGAAGATCTCGAACGCTGGCCGGAGGCTTTCGCTGCGTTTCGCCGCGGTGCCAGCGCGCGCCGCCGAGTCATCGAGTTCGACGAAGCGGCCGAGATCGCGATGTACGAAACGCTTGCCGCGACCTACACGGCAGACTGGCTGGCCGCAGGGCCGGCGGGCGACCCGGCTGCAGCGCCGATTTTTGTGGTCGGCCAGCCGCGCACCGGCACGACGCTGATCGAACGCATCATCACCAGCCATTCCGCGGTGTACTCTGCCGGCGAGTTGCAGCATTTCGGGCTGGCGTTGCGACGCCTGACGGATTACCAGCAGCCGGAACGTTTTTCGGCCGAGCTGATGACGCGCGCAGCCGAGGTCGATCCGCAGGCGCTGGGCAGCGCCTACCTGCGTGCGAGCGAGCGCCTGACCGGCGAGCTCGATCACTTCGTGGACAAACTGCCGCTCAATTACCTGTACCTGCCGCTGATTCTGAAAGCGTTACCGAATGCGAAGATCGTGCATCTCGTGCGCGACCCGGTTGACGCCTGTTTCGCGAGCTACAAGCAATTGTTCGCGGATGCCTACCCGCATTCCTACGACCTTGAGGAAATGGCGCGACACCATGCGCGCTATCGGCGCCTGCTGGCGGTGTGGCGCGAACGCTTCGGCGATCGCTTCCTCGATGTGTCCTACGAAGACACGACCGCCGACCTCGAAACCAATGCCAGGCGCCTGATCGCCTGGCTCGGTCTGCCGTGGCAGGACGCCTGCCTCGAGTTTCACCGCCAGCGCGGCGCCGTCACGACAGCCAGTGCTGTGCAGGTGCGCGAACCTGTGCATACACGTTCGATCGGGCGCTGGAAACGCTATGCAAGCGAGCTCCAACCGCTGCTGAACACGCTGCGCGCTGAAGGCGTCGCATGCTGAGCCGCCAGCACTTCTATGAACAACACAACCTGATCTTGCCTGCCGGATTCTATTTGCGGAGCGCGAAAGTATGACCGACTTTGGTTTGTTGACGCTGGTGCCCACGGTGGTCGTGGTTGGACTCGCACTGCTGACGCGGCGCGTGCTGGAGTCACTGCTGGCGGGCAGCGTCGTTGGCTTGTTTATCGTCGCGCCCGAGGCGCCGCTGCAATTGCTTGCTGACAAGTCGCTGGCCGTGATGATGGACGAAACGGTCGCCTGGATCATTCTCGTCTGTGGCCTGATGGGCAGCCTGATCGGTTTGCTGATTCGCACCGGCTCGGTGCACGCCTTTGCCGATGCCGTGATCGGCCGCATTGCCAGTCGCACCGGTGCCCTGATGACCGCCTGGGTGTTGGGTATTTTCCTGTTCGTTGACGACTACCTGAACTCGATCGCGGTCGGCGCGGCCATGCGCCGCGTAACTGACGCCTACAAGATTTCGCGCGAAATGCTCGCCTATGTGGTCGACTCCACGGCGGCGCCGGTGAGCGTCATCATCCCGATTTCGACCTGGGCCGTGTTTTTTGGCTCGCTACTGATCGATAACGGCATCGCCCCGGAAGGCGAGGGCGTGCGCACCTACATGAGCGCCATTCCGTACATGTTTTACCCGTGGCTTGCGGTACTGATCGTGCCGCTGGTCATCAGCGGCGTCATCCCGATCTTCGGCCCGTTGCGACAGGCGGAAGCGCGCGCGGCCGCCGGCCAGCCGGTGCCACCGGAGGCTGCGCATATCGAGCTGGCGAACCAGTCGATTGCCGAGAAGCGCAACGTCAAGGGCTCGGCAGTGCAGTTCATCGCGCCGATTGTCCTGCTCGCGCTATCAACCTGGTATTTCGATCTCGACTTTCTGAAAGGAATCTACCTGACGCTGGCGCTGTACGTGTTGCTGATACTGGGCCAGCGCACGCTGGCCATGCCGGATATCGTCGATACGATGATCGACGGCTTCAAGACGATGATCGAACCGCTTGCCGTGCTGGTCCTGGCGTACCTGTTAAAGGAAATCAATGACGAGCTGGCGCTGCCCGAATACACGATCAACGCGCTGATGCCCTACATGACCGCTGAACTGCTGCCGGTATCGATTTTCCTCGTCATGGCCGGCCTGTCGTTTGCGACCGGTTCGAGCTGGGGCGTGTTTGTCATCGTGTTGCCGATCGTGACGTCGCTCGCGAACAGCCTGGGGGCCGATATGGCCCTCGTGATCGGCGCGACGCTGTCGGCATCGACGTTCGGCAGCCACGCCTGTTTTTACACGGATGCCACGGTGCTGACCGCGCAGGCAACAAGCTGTACGCCGTTCCAGCACGCCATCACGCAGATCCCCTATGCACTGATCGCGGCGGCGGCGGCGGCGCTGCTTTACCTGGGTATTGCATTCGTCTGACTTTGTAGCGAAATTTGCTGCATAACGGCGAAAATCGAGGTTTCGACTGAAAAAAAGTCGTTGTCAAAATACAACAAGTGGCAATTATTATTTACGCCCTGTCCATTTTGTTGCACACTTCAGGGCACAGTTTTGGGCAGCTACTCACCGTGGGGGAGAGTCTTTTATGCCAGTCAGAAAATCCGCTAAAGCCGCGAAACGGCGCGTCGCGCCAGCGAAATCCAGGGTAGTTCCGCAATATTCCATGCTGGCGAGTTCGATCTCGGCGGCACTGTTTGCGACCTCTGCCCTGCCAGTGCAGGCGCAGCTGCTGGAAGAAATCGTGGTAACCGCCACCAAGCGCGTGGAATCGATCGACGATGTGCCGCTCGCCATTTCGGCGTTTTCCGGCGACTTCACCCGCGCTGTGAACCTGGATGACGTCAAGGATCTCGTGGCCTTCACGCCGGGCGTCACGGGTAACAGCAAAGACAGTTTCATCGACGTCATCAGTATTCGCGGTATTCGCACCAACGACTTCGGTGTTGGCGGTGATCCGTCCGCGGGTTTCTTCAAGAACAACCTGTACGAAGGTCGTAACGGCGCGGTCGTCACCAGCCTCTACGACATGGAGCGTGCAGAAGTTCTGCGCGGTCCGCAGGGCTTCCTGTTCGGTCGCAACGCGATCGGTGGCGCCTTCAGCGTGCACACGCGCAAAGCGCAGATCGACAAGCGCGACGGTTATTTCGAGGTTGACGCGGGTGAGCGCGGCCACTTCGTTGCCGAGGGTGCCGCCAATATCCCGGTGAACGATGTGTTCGCCATGCGTGCCTCCGGCTACTACTCAACCGAAGACGGCTATGTCGACAACCGCCTGACGCCGGGCGACGACAAGCTGGTCAATCATGACAAGCACGCCGTACGCCTGTCGGGTCGCTACACCAAAGATCAGCTGACGATTGATACGTTTGTCGAGTTCGAGAAGCGCGAGCAGAGTGGCACCGTGTACCGCGCCACCCAGCTCGACGATACCTGGGCACTGTTCGAGACGCTCTACGGTGCGACGCTGGACGGCACGAACGGCCGGGACATCTCCAGTGAATTGCTGCTGGGCGATCCACGCGATGACGCCGATATCCTGACCTTCGGCGCGCAGATCGACTACGAGATGGACTGGGCGACGTTCACGACGAACCTCGGTTACAAGGATCACGATTACTTCTACACGGAAGATTTCGACGGTACCCCGGTTGGCATTAACAACTACGGCCAGACGCAATCCGGCGACTACCTGCAGGGTGAGTTCAGGCTCGTGTCGAAAACTGACGGTCCGCTGTCGTGGTACGCGGGTATGTCGTTTTACAAAGAAGACATCGATGCGACCTTTACGCAGGTCAGCAACGAAGACGCGATGTGCCAGTACTACGGCTATGTCGCCTACGGTGTCAATTACAACTGTGCAGATCTGTACGCGTACTACGGTTATGCATTTACGCCAAGCGCGGACGGCACGCTGCGCGAGAGCAATCGCGCCGTCGGCAAGTTCAACGGCTGGGCCACCTACTTCGACATCAACTACGCCTTTTCCGACAGGCTCGATGTCGGCGTGGGCCTGCGTTACACCTACGACGAGAAGAAATTCGGTCTCAGTGCACCAACGCCGACCAGTGAACTCGGTGCCTACTGGGCGCTCGGCTTCACGACCATCGGTTTCCTGAACGACAAGCGTGACTGGGACGAGATTACCCCGCGCGCGATCGTGCGCTACCGGCCGAACGACGACAACCTGCTGTTTGCCAGCGCCACCCGCGGCTACAAGTCCGGCGGCTACGGTAGTTTCACGGTGTTCCCGGAAATTCCGTTTGGTTCCGGCAGCGACCTGACCGATGCCGATGGTTTCACGGCCGATCCTTTCGATCCTGAAACCGTCTGGTCCTACGAAATCGGCTACAAGGGCACGCTGCTGGACGGCAGGGCGCGCGTTGACCTGTCCGCGTTCTTCTATAACTACGAAGATCTGCAGATCACGGTCGGCGGCGAAGGCGGCGGCATTGTCGTCGACAACGTCGGCAAGGTTGACGGCAAGGGTCTCGAAGGCTCGATCACGGCGTCACTGAACGATTACTTCGACCTGTACTTTGCGGCGAGTTATTTCGACAGCGAAGGCAAGGGGCTGCAGCGTGTTTGTGGCCTGGCCGATCCGAACGGTTGTGAAGGCAACGGTATCTGGTGGGCGCCCGAATGGTCCGGCGCGGCCGTGCTGAACGGCGTGTTTCCGGCAGCCAAGGGTGCCGAGTGGTTTGGTTCGCTCGAGATGTTCTACGAGTCAGAGCGCGGCGGTGGCTGGGAGCGCAGCAACGTATCGAAAATCGATTCCTATGCTGACTGGACGCTGCGTGCGGGCTACCGCACCAACGAATCCTGGACGTTCACGGCCTACGTCGAGAACCTGACCGACGAGCTGTACTACGACGGTTCCTCGAATGGCGGCAACATCCTGCCGGCGCAACGCTTTGGACCGAGCCGTCCGCGCACCGCCGGCTTACGCGTGTTGTACGAATTCGAGTAACACGCGAGCAGCAAGAAGTAACAGTCCGCGCCTGGCTACCAGGCGCGGACTTTTTTTTGCATCACGATGTCGCGGGCAATCGGCAGGCTGACAGACTGCAACGGGCAGCGGCCCGGTGGCTCCTGCCAGTGATTAACGGTAGGCGCCGCGCGATACGGCTATCGGCATTGGCCGGGCGTCAGGCCAGTCGTTCCTGCACCGCCCGCCACGCTGAATCGATCGCGCCATTCACATAGGCAAACGCCTCCGCGTCCGAGCCGGCAATCGACACCCGGCCGAACGGCTTGCGTGCCTCGATATGCGGCCCGTTGTAACGATTGAATTCGGGCGGGTCGTACAGATCGTTGTACTCGTAGGCATAGCCGTGCGGCCAGCGATTCACGGTGATGCCGGCAATATCGCGCGCCGGGTCGAAGGCCGTCGACGACAGGGCGTCAGCAAGCTGGCTGCGCATCGCGCGCTCGTACTCTTCAAAGCTCAGTGCCAGCATACGGCCACGGCCGATGCGCATTTGCTGGCGATTGTCGAGACCTTTGCCGGGCTCCGCCGGGACGTAAGAGAAATGCAGCAGCATCGGATCGGCGGGAGTCTGCGCAAACCGGTAGTCACCGAGGCTCACCGGGAAATCGAGGGTGACGCTGTCCATCAGGCCGCCGGGATAGCGAATGCCCTGCAGACCCAGCTCGGCGAACGCCTGCCAGTTCCTGAGCGCGACGTTCGCGTACAGCAGGGGTGCCTTGACGAGTGTGGCGAACTGCGCGGCCTGCGCCACCGGATATTCCGGAAACAGCCGCGGCAACATCGCGCTGTAGCCTGCGTAGATCACCTGGTCTGCCGCCACTGTCCACGCCTCGCCGGCCTTGACGTAGCTTACGTCGACCGGGCCCCGCTCGCTGCGCTTGCCGCGGTGCTGTGCGTTGATGACGGTCGCGTTGAGGCGCAGGCGTACCGGGTTATCCGGTGTATCGAGCGCGGTGTAGTCGACGCGTGCCTTTACGATATCGTCCATCGTACTGCCGCCCGCCGCTGCGGGGATCAGCTGCCGCACCAGCATTCTTGCAATGCTCGCGTTACCGTCCGGAAAGTGAAAGATGTAGGGCTCATCGTGGCCGGCGGGCAGATGCGGATCGTCGCGCTCGAGGTCGATGCCCAGACCTTCGAAACCGGCCATCGACATGTACATGGCTTCACGCGCCGAAATGGCATCGGTACCAACACCCCACAGGCCTTTCGGGATTGAATTGATGACGCAGAGGACGCGCGGCGGCACCTTCGCGTGGCGCGCCAGGTAGTCCTCATAGCTGAGGCCGCGCAGGTAGGCGACTTTTTCCGGTGCGGAGAGCTGCGGTAAATAGTCCTCGCTGTTTTCCAGGAACGTGACCAGTGCGGCCTCGTCTTCCGCGGAAGTCGTCAGGTCTTTCGCGAAGCCGCGAACGCCATCCGGGTGCGCTGCGGCGCCCCAGCCACTCAGGTAATTGCCGCGCACGAGCCGGTTAACCCCGAAGGTCGCAGCGTCGAGATAAAAGCCACTGCCGAGTCCCAGATCCCTGTACAGCTCGTTGTTGTACGCCGCGTAAAAACGCTGCGTATCGATAGCCAGTTCGCGCAACAGGCCGCTGGCCTCCGCACTGTATGACGACGGCGTATCGATGGACTGGCTGCCGCCATAGCCAATAATCGTCTTGCCGTTGACCGCAAACTCGTTGCGCTTGGCGTGGCCACCGAAGTCGTCGTGGTTTTCAAGAATCAGTATCCGTGCCTGCGGTCGCTCGCGCCGGTAGAACCAGGCGGCGGCGAGGCCACTCAGGCCGCCGCCGATGACGACGAGATCGTAGCTGCCTTCCCCCGTGCCGCGCGCACCCGGCCAGGTCCGGCCTTCGTGCACAAGGCCGTGGGCGACCTCGAATGATCCAGGGTGGGCGCCGCGCAGGCCGAGGGCGGCGGGCGGGTAGTAGCCGCTGCCGATCTCCGGTGAACCGTGAAACGCCGACTCACTCGCAAATGGCAACAGGCTGGCAGCAATGCCGACGGCGGTGCCCTGACAAAACTGGCGGCGGTCGATGTTCCGCTTCAGGCCAAGTGCCTTGTCGTTCTGCATACTTTGCTCCTGCATTGCGCGATGCTGGCAGTGAAACGATGGCAGGACCCTGTGTATCATGGTCGCTGTCGTGATTCATTCTAATCGCCGGATCGTTATGAGGTAAGCAAAATGTCCAGAAGAGTTCCAGCTGCAGTCGCAACAGTGTCGCTAGCCCTGGTCGCGGGTTTCACCGGTTTCCTGTTTGGCAAGGCCGATGCCGGCGCGGCCGCCATCGTGCACCCTGTATTGATGAGCAAAGCGCAGATCGCCGGGCAGATTTTCACGGACTACACGCCGGTCGTGACAACGCACGGTGACAATACGACGCACGACGTGGAGGCGTTTCTGTCCAGCGACCGCCATTTCGACGCGGGCGTCTATCGTGCCGGCAGCAGTCGCTTTGATATCAAGGAACCTTACGGTGTTGATGAGTACATGCACTTCATCGAGGGTGGCGTTACGCTGACCTCCAGCGATGGCGCCGTCATCAAAGTCGGTCCGGGTGATTCGGTGGTCATTCCGAAGGAATGGACCGGGATCTGGGAAACCGACGGCTACCAGAAAATTTACGTGATCTATTCGCCTGACAAACCGATCGAATAGAAGACCGCTGCTGTGCGGATGGCAAGCCGTTTCGCTGTCTTGTCACCCGACCCCACGCGCTATTCCTGGCAGCTGCACCGCCCTGGTGCCTGCGCTGACCTCATTGCACTGGCTTAGGGCGGATTCGTCGGCAACGCCTTTCGCACTTGGCTGCGGCCCTGCAGGCATTCCTTATTATTGCGGCATTATTGCGGCGTTTGCGACGCCCCGGCCGAACGTGGTACGCAAATTGCAACATGATTCCTGTATCAACAGGACTCGACCCATTCATGTCAGCACAATTGAAAGCCGTTCAAGCAATGTACCCTGGCAATGCCAAAACAGCAGGACCCGCGCGCCCGGTGTCATTGCGCGGCATCCGTACTTTTTGCGCCGCCGCGCGACACCAGAGTTTCAAGCTGGCTGCTGATGACTTGTACATTACCCCGTCCGCGGTCAGTCACCAGGTAAAAAAGCTCGAGGGCGAGCTGCGCGTTGCGCTGTTTGACCGCAATGGTCGGGTGATCAGCCTGACAGCCGCGGGAAACCTGCTCTTTTGCGAGGCCAGCGCAGCCCTGGCCAGCGTTGACGAAGTTGTTGGGCGCTTGCGCGGCGAATACCTGCGATCGTCACTTCGTGTATCGGTGCAACCGTTTTTTGCCAGCGAATTTTTTGTCCCGCACCTGAGTGAGTTCACCGGCAGCAATCCCGGTATCGACATTCACGTAGATACTTCCGATGAAACCTCGGAACGACATCCTGTAGCAGCCGATGTTTCAATTCGCCTGTTCCGCCAGGTTCCTGCGGGACTCGCTGCGACAATGTTATTTCCGTTGCGACTGGTGCCTGCCTGTTCCGCCGGGTTTCGCAAACGTCTGGATATCGTTGGCTGGCGCGTAAACAGCGCGCTGCCGATGGTTGTGCACAGCAGTCGGCCGAATGCCTGGAAGGCGTGGTCTGAACACTCGGGAATCGCCGTCCCGGAAACCAGCAACTATATTCGCCTGGACTCAATGCTGGCCGTTGCAAGAGCGGCGGAACAGGGGCTCGGCGCAGCACTCGTACCACTGCCACTGGCCGCGGAATGGTTTGCTTCCGGCCGCCTGGTGCGGCTGTTCGATTACGAGCTGGTCATGCGCGACGCCTACTACATTGTTTGCGCGGAGGAGAATAGTAACAGGCCCGACATTGCAGCGTTGCGCAACTGGATATTGCAGTCGTTCGCGATTACAAAATGAATTCTGTTCACCAAACAATGCAACTTTATTCGTTTGTTGCAGCGTTTCGCCAGCCTTATCGTGGTCGTGTCTGAAACGGGGCCGACGGCGCGCGTTGAGTGCGCCATGTTCCAAACACGAGAGGCAAGACCATGAACGCAATGAAGACAAGTAACACTCATAGTCGTACCAAAGTAAGTATCGTCACCGCAGTGTTCTGCCTGCTCGCGGCAGGAGCTGCCACAGCGGAGAGCGCCAAAGCGAGTTTCCAGATGGTGGCTTTCAGTGACCTTGCGCATGGCCGGCTGATCACCAACGGTAAATTCAACGATGCTATTCGGCGTATAGAAACGTCGCGCTCGACAAGGTACGCGTTCGAAAAAGCCAGCAACCTGTGCGTTGCATATACGAAGGCCAAGGCGCTCGACAAAGCTGCCGAGGCCTGCGACGACGCAGTAACGGCGCGTACCGGATCCGCTGAATCGGACCGGTTCGTCTACAGCGCCGAGTCGAACCGTCGGGTTAGAGACGAGGCTATCGCCCTGTCGAACCGGGGCGTGCTGCGAGCGCTTACGGGTGATCGTGACGGCGCTCGCGCCGACTTCGAACGATCCGTCGAGTTGCAGGACTTTTTGCGCGAGCCATCGGCCAATCTGGAGCACCTCGCCAGCTTCGATGTTCCGCAGAAAGCTACCGCGCACCGCGCTCGCTAGACCCTAGGCGAGTGTTTGGCCGGCCCACGTCCCCCCGTGGGTCGGCCATTTTTTTTGCGCCAGCCGGCCGGCACCTTGCAGCAACGGCGCCCGCCAAAATGCGCGTCCTGACTGTCGTTCCGCGTGGCAAGCCGCGCTATTGCAGCTGGTCATTCTGCCGTTTCACCGGTGATTAGCCCTTCCGTGTGGTCCGAAGCGGTATAATCGGCGGCGCATGATCATTGCCACAGACTGATGGTGAATCAGTCGCGGGGGTCCAGTGAAGGCACGACCGCTTAGCCTGTTCAGCGTTGTCCTGTTCGTCGCGTCCCCGGTGGGCGCGCAGAACGCGGCTGACGGCGGCCCCGCAGCCGCCTCCCGTGAGTACATCCTCGAAGAAATCATTGTTGCCGCGACCAAGCGTGAGGAAAACCTCGCCGACGTTCCGGTTTCAGTTGCCGTGCTCACGGGCCAGAAAATTGCGGATGCCGATATCAGCAATATCGAAGAGCTGCAGACCTACGTCCCGAACCTGACGATCACGGACACTGCCCTGGGTCCGCGCCTTACCATTCGCGGTATCGGCTCGGGCGTCAACCAGGGATTCGAGCAGTCGGTCGGCGCCTATGTCGACGGCATCTACCATGGCCGCGCACAGCAGTCGCGGATGCTGCTCATTGATGTGCAACGTGCAGAGGTGCTGCGCGGGCCGCAAAGCATCCTGTTTGGCAAGAACAGCATTGCCGGCGCGATGAATATCATTACGCGTGCGCCGACGGAATCACTCGAATGGTCGATTGCGGGTTTGTACAGTCCCGATTTCGAACAGCGCAAAATCAGTGCACACGTTTCCGGTCCGCTGTCATCCAGCCTTAGCGGGCGCCTGCTTGCGTACGGCCGCGACATGGGCGGCTATATGGAAAACCTGACGCTACAGCGCGATGAGCCGGATCGTGCAGAGCGCATGCTGCGCGGCACACTGCGCTGGCGTCCCGCTGATACCTGGTCGGTGACGCTGAAAGCCGAGCACGGCAGCTACGACACTGATGGCGAGCAAATCGAGATCATCAGTGATCGAGCAGCAACCGTCGGGCCGTTCACCGGGCTGAGGTTTGCCGACATCCTGCTACTGTTCGGCCAGGACGCCAGCGTTGCGAACACCGTGCAGGATTTCCGGCGGTCGTCGAATGGTGACAGCAACCGCAACGAGACCAATGTCGCTGTCGTGAATGCCGAGTATTCGGGCTGGAGCGACCTGACCTTTACCAGCATCACCGGCTACACGGACTACGATCTGCTGGAAACCTGCGATTGCGATTTTACGGGTGGCAACGTGTTTACCGCGGTACTGGACGAGGAGTTCCGCCAGTTCAGCCAGGAATTAAGGCTCACTTCCGCTAACGACAGTTCACTGCGCTGGCTTGCCGGACTGTACCTGCAGCGCAACGAACTCGATTTTCGCGATGTCATCCAGGTGGCCGCCAACAGTATCCTCGTGCCGGTCATCGAGAGTGCTCAGGGCCCCGGCGCGGGCGCACTCATTGCAGACTCGGCGACACCGCGCTCTTTCGTACAGGACACCAGCCTGTATTCGATCTTCGGCCAGCTGGCCTGGGACGCAGGTGACGCCTGGACGCTGCAGGTCGGTGCGCGGCTGTCGAGCGAGACCAAGGACGCACAGCGCGTGCTGAGTGTTGCGGCAATCGACGGATCGCCACTGCCGGCCGCGACGGCACCGTTTACCGCGGGCCTGTATTCGGCGTTATTCAATCTCAATGCGCACAGCCTGAGCGCGAAGCGCGACAAGCTTGGCCTGATGCCGTCGTTCGAGGTGCAGTATCGACCGGTGGATAACGCGATGTATTACTTCACTGCGGTGCGCGGGCTGAAGTCCGGCGGTTTCGACGCGCGCTCGAACAACACGCCGGCCAATGGCGGATCCTTCGAGTTCGACGACGAGAGCGCCAGCAGTTTCGAACTCGGCGCGAAGCTGGCAAGCGCGGACCGCCGCGCGGACATCCGGCTGGCCGCCTATTACACTCGCTACGCTGACCTGCAGGTCAGCATCTTTGATGGCGTGCTGGGTTTCAGCGTGTTCAATGCAGCGGAAGCCGAATCTCGCGGCCTGGAAATCGATGGTCGCTGGCTGCTTGGCGATGCGCTGCAGCTCAGTGCTTCCTTCGCCATCACCGATTTCAATTACGAGCGCTTTTTCGGCGAGTGTTACTTCGGCCAGCTGCCGGACGCGCCTGACGGCATCAATTGCAACTACGCCGGTCGCGGCAACGTGCTCACGCCGGACTATAGTGCCGCGTTGACAGCCGACTACCTCGCGGCTATCAGGGGTGCCAGTGGTTTGCAGTGGGGCTGGACGCTCGACGCAATTCTTTCCGACGACTACCTGACTTCGTCGAACCTCGATCCCCTGCAGCGGCAGGACCGCTTTGCCAAATTCAATGCGCGGCTATTCGTCGGTGCCGCCGATGGCGCCTGGGAAATTGCCCTGATTGGCAAGAACCTGACGGACGAAGCCATTAAGACGTTAAGCGGCGACGTGCCGCTGGCCGGCAGCAACTTTGGTACACCCGGTTTTTCGGCGTTTTTCGAGCAGCCGCGCTCTGTCGCGCTGCAGGCGACGCTTCGGTCGAGGTGATCGGCGTGTCGGCTGCAGACGAGCACGGAACTGGCGTGCGCCATTCGACAGGCCGGTTGAGCGGCGCCGGCGGCCTGTCGCTGTTTCGCCAGCAGTGGCTGCCTGCCGCCGGGCAGCCGCGTGCCTTGCTGGTTATTGCGCACGGCTTTTCCGAGCACAGCGGTCGCTACCTGTCGTTTGCGACGGTGCTCGCGTCCGCCGGTATCGCCGTTTTCTGCTGGGATCATCGCGGGCACGGTCGCTCGCCTGGTCAGCGTGGTCACATCGACTCGATGGCGGACTATCGCGGCGACCTTGCCGCGCAGCTTGCCCTGGCGCGCGCTGCGTACGCCGGCGTGCCGCTGTTCCTGCTCGGTCACAGCATGGGATCCCTGGTGGTTCTCGATTACGCGCTGCGTTTCCCGGCAGGTCTGCAAGGTGTCATTACGAGTGGCGCAGGGCTCGAGCCGGCGGGTATTGCCAAACCGCTTGTCGTCGTCACCGCGCGAATGTTCTCCCGCGTCTGGCCACGGTTCCGCTTGAAAATGCAGGTCGACGCGCGTGACCTCACCGGCATCGCGCAGGAGATTGCCGCCTACGATGACGATCCGCTGGTGCACAAGTTCGGCAGCGCCCGCTGGGGCTGCGAGCTGCTCGACGCGATCGACTGGATAAAGGCGCACGCCGCCGAGTTCCGATTGCCCTTGCTGATGGTCCACGGTGCTGAAGATCGAATAAACCTGCCGAGCGGCAGCGCGGAGTTCGTTGCGGCTGCAGGCTCAGCGGACGCCACGCTGCAGCTGTTCCCGGGATGCCGGCACGAAATTCATCACGACAGCGCGCGTGATGAACTGTTGCAGTCTCTGCAGGACTGGCTGCTCGCGCGCCGCCAGCTGCGACCCGCCTAGCCGATCTCGCCGTCGCCGCTGCAACGAGCACTGGCGCTTTTCTTTTTTTTGAAAGTTCGCCCGCCGCGGCTAGCGGTGCCGGCACCCTGCAGCGATCCTGGTACGCGGAACGATCGGTTCTGCCCACATCGCGCATCGGGTGCAAAACAGCCAGAAATCAATAATTGTGACCAAATACGGCCTTATACGGTCCGAAAATGTGACCAGGATCACGCACTTATGT
This sequence comes from uncultured Gammaproteobacteria bacterium, assembly GCA_963800915.1. Taxonomy (GTDB): domain Bacteria; phylum Pseudomonadota; class Gammaproteobacteria; order Steroidobacterales; family Woeseiaceae; genus Woeseia. The sequence continues at coordinate 90,260 of CAWDCR010000003.1, read as the reverse complement.
ACATCAGGGGTTATGTTGATACGCAGTCACAGCCCGCTCACGTGACGCCGGCCGCGCGACTTCACATTGGCAGTGCACGACAGGAGAACGACTTGACCACCGTACAAAACGCCGACGTAGGACTGAGCCAGAATCGATTCATGGCCGCGCTGATCAGGCACCTGTCCGGCACTTTGCAGGACGTCGTGGGGCTCGATGATGCCGAGGGCTTCATCAGCCTCGTCGGACAACAGATCGGCGACGACATCAATCACGACTATCGGCGCGCCTTGTCACTGTCCAGGCTGTCGCGCAGCGAGGTGTCGGAGGTACTCGTCGACCTGAAGCGCCGTATTGACGGGGATTTCTACGTCATTGAAGAAAATGACCAGAAGATCGTGCTGGGCAACAATCGTTGTCCGTTTGGCGCAATGGTCGAGGGACGGCCATCGCTGTGCATGATGACGTCAAACGTTTTCGGCGCCATCGCCGCAGAAAATCTTGGCTATGCGAAAGTCAGTCTCGAAAAAACGATCGCCAATGGCCACGGCGGCTGCACCGTCGTGGTGTATTTACAGGACACGGAGGAGTCCAGAGATGCGGAAGGCAGAGAATACTTCGACATGCCCGACGCTTGATTCGATTTCATCAGCCATCGACCTGATGCCGGGTGCCGTCCTGCTCATTGATCGGGAGGGTCGCGTGCAGAAGTTCAACAAAGTGGCGGGCCGCTTGTTGCGCATCAATGCAAAGGGCAGCCGCTTCCCGCAACTGGCGAAGCAGCAGGAAACGATCGAGCGCCTCCTGCAATCGGCCTGGCGCTGCACCTGCCAGCTGCCAATCGCCTTCAATCTCGCCAATGGGGACGAGCGCTTTTGCGGCACCGTGCGCAGCGTGCCTGGCGCGCGGCCGGGCGCACCGGCAGCGCTGTTGCTTGCCTGTCACGAGCAGGGCAGCGCCATGCACCGGATGCGCATGCTGAACCAGCGACTGGAACAGGCCCTGCTTAAACAGAAAGTGCTGCGACGCCAGAATCGCAGCCTGCAGCAGACGATCGACATTACCTTGCCGAAGTTGCGCGAGCAGTCGATCCGCGATCCCTTGACCAGCATCTACAACCGGCGCTATTTCGATCGCCAGCTGGCGCGCGAATGGCAACGCGCCCTGCGGCAGCAATCGACAATCTCGCTAATCTATCTGGATGTCGATCATTTCAAGCGCTTCAACGACGCGCTGGGCCACCTGGAGGGAGATCACTGCCTGCGCGCGGTGGCAGACGCTCTGCAGCGTTCCGTGTCGCGCCAGTTTGACGTCGCCTGCCGCATCGGCGGCGAGGAGTTTGCGCTGATTCTGCCGATGACTCCGCGCGAAGGCGCCGAGCGCGTGGCGCGGCGCGCGCTACAGCTCATCTGGGACCTTGAGATTCATCATCCGCGCAACGTCGCAGACGTCGTTACCGCCAGTATCGGTGTTGGTGCTGCCATACCGCATCAGGGCGGCAGACCAGAACAGTTCATTGACGCGGTTGACCGCGCCATGTTCGAAGCGAAGTCGCAGGGCCGCAATCGTATTTGCTGCGCGGGTAGTGAGTGGGCAAAAACGGCAGAAAGTCGCCACCATGCCGTCATGGAAAACGCGCCGAACGACGCCGTGCACGCCCAATAGCCCGACCGTTTTCCGACCCTCGCCCGACCCTTGTCCGACCTCGTATCGCGGTCGCGCCGCTGCACGCGGATAACGTATCATCCGCAATTCCTCACAGTGACGGACCCTGCAGTGCCAAACAACAGCAATTACCGGATGCCGGCCGAATGGGAGCCGCACCAGGCGACCTGGCTATCGTGGCCCCACAAACGCGCCAGCTGGCCGGGCAAGTTCGCGCCGGTTGAGCCGCTGATGGTGCGCGCGGTAGCGGCGCTGTCCGGCAGCGAACTGGTGCGCATCAACGTGCTCGACCAAAAGCATGAGCAGCATGTCGCCGCATTGCTGGAGGGCCAGGCCAACGCCGCCAACGTGCGTTTTCATCGATTCCCGACCAACGATGCCTGGTGTCGCGATCATGGTGCGATATTCGTAACGGACCCGGCGTCGGCGGCACCGCTGGTCGCACTGGATTTTCGTTTTAACTCCTGGGGCGACAAGTACCCGCCCTACGATCTCGACGACGCGATCCCGCCGCAGATGGCCGAAGCACTCGGCGTACCCTGCGAGCGTATCGAGATGGTGCTCGAAGGCGGGTCGATCGATGTCAATGGTGCCGGCGCGTTGCTCACGACTGAGCAATGCCTGCTGCATCCGAATCGCAATCCGTCGATGGATCGTGGCGCGATCGAAGCGCAGTTGAAAGCGCGCCTCGGCGTCTCGCAGATTCTGTGGCTCGGCGAAGGCATTGTCGGCGACGACACCGACGGACACATCGATGATCTGACGCGCTTCGTCGCGGCGGATACTGTCGCTACCGTCGTGGAGAGCGACCGGCGTGACGACAATTACGAGATGCTTGCAGAGAATCGCGAGCGGCTGGCGACATTGCGGCTGGCCGATGGCCGCTCATTGAAGGTGCTGGAGATGCCGATGCCGCGACCGGTGGAGTTCGAGGGTGATCGACTGCCCGCGAGCTACGCCAATTTTTACATCGGCAACAAGGTCGTGCTGATGCCGGCGTTCAATGACCCGAGCGATGCGCTCAATGAACGCCTGCTGGCTGCGGCCTTCCCCGGCCGGCGCATCGTAGCGCTCGATTGCACGGACCTCGTGCTCGGTCTTGGCACCTTTCACTGCCTGACACAGCAGGTACCGGTCGTTGCCGCTCCCTGAGGTCCGCTGCTGCTTGCCCCCGGCGGTCGCATTACTTAGGCTAGGCGCCCTTGACAAGGTACCGGCCGGTACCCCGTTCTTGCTCCCAGATGAGGAAATCAGGCGTGACTGCGATTCGCGACTTCGTGCATCACCACTATCGTCACTTCAATGCGGCGGCCCTGATCGACGCGGCCGACGGCTACGTCAAACACCTGGACGAAGGCGGCGTCATGTTCATGACGCTGGCGGGCGCCATGAGCACTGCGGAGCTGGGCCTGTCGCTTGCCGAGATGATCCGGCAGGACAAGGTGCACGCAATCTGCTGCACCGGCGCCAATCTCGAGGAAGATGTATTCAACCTGGTCGCGCACGATCACTACGTGCGGGTGCCGCACTACCGCCACCTGACCGCCGAGGACGAGGAAGCGCTGCTGGCTCGCCACCTCAACCGGGTCACCGACACCTGCATCCCGGAAGAGGAGGCGATTCGTCGCATCGAGCACGTCGTGCTCGATGAGTGGCTGACCGCCGATCGCGATAACAGGCAATATTTCCCGCACGAGTTCCTGTACCGGATTCTGCGGTCCGGCAAGCTCGAGAAGCACTACCAGATCGATCCGAAAGACAGCTGGCTGCTCGCCGCCGCGAAGAAGAACCTGCCGATCATCGTGCCGGGCTGGGAAGACTCGACGCTCGGCAATATTTTTGCCTCGCACTGCATCACCGGTGAAATCAAGAACGTGCACACGGTGCGCAGCGGCATCGAATACATGATGATGCTGGCCGACTGGTACGAGGAAACCTGCCAGACGCATTCAATCGGCTTTTTCCAGATCGGCGGCGGCATCGCCGGAGATTTCCCGATCTGCGTGGTGCCGATGCTGGAGCAGGACCTGCAGCATGACCGATATTCCGCGCTGGGGTTATTTCTGCCAGATCAGCGATTCGACCACGAGCTACGGTTCGTATTCGGGCGCCGTGCCGAACGAGAAGATCACCTGGGGCAAGCTGTCGGCCGATACGCCGAAGTTCATTATCGAATCCGACGCGACCATCGTCGCGCCGCTGATTTTCGCCTGCGTTCTGGACCAGTAAACATTGAAAACATCCAAGCCTGAAATCGGCGACGGCACAGCCTGGACGGCACCCGACGCCGCCGACCTCTATCGACTCGACGCCTGGAGTGACGACTTTTTCGTTGTGAACGGACAACGGCCAGGTTGCCGTCCAGCCGCTGGACGGCGAGCAGGTACAGATCGAGATCATGGATGTCGTCGACGAAGCGCGTCGCCAGGGCCTGGGTTCGCCGCTGCTGCTGCGCTTCCAGGACGTTTTGCGGTCGCGCGTGCAGCGTATTAACCGCGCCTTCGATGACGCGATCAGGGACGCGGGTATACCAACGTGTACCGCGGCGTGTACCCGATCAAGGTCAATCAGTTGCACGAAGTGGTCGAAGAAGTGCTGGACGCAGGCAAGCCGTTCGACATGGGCCTCGAATGCGGCTCCAAGGCGGAGCTGATCGCGGCACTGCCGCACCTTGTCGACGACGACATGCCGCTGATCTGCAACGGTGTCAAAGACCGTCACATGCTGTCGCTGATTCTCTCCGCGCAGCGCCTTGGCAAGAACGTTATCCCGGTGATGGAAAAATTTGCCGAGTTCGAGGAGCTGATGCGCCTCGCTGACGAAAAAGAGCAGGCGACTCAGTTCGGCGTTCGTATCCGCCTGCGCACCTCCGGCTCCGGCAAGTGGGCGGATTCGGGCGGCTATCGCTCGAAGTTCGGTGTGTCACTGCCGGAACTCATGGAGATGGTCGAGCGCCTGCGGGCCAGCGGCCGCAGCAAGGAATTCTGCCTGCTGCATTTTCACCTCGGCAGCCAGATCAGCGACGTGCAGATCCTGCGCCAGGCAACCAAGGAAATTGCACAGATCTACGCCGAGCTTTACACGCTTGGCCTGCCGGTGCGTTACGTTGACGTGGGCGGTGGCCTGGGTGTCGACTATTCGGCCGACAATGACGAGGGTGCAATTCACTACAGCCTGCAGGAATACGCGAACGCGGTCGTATCGACGCTGGCCGAGACCTGCGACCAGCGCAAGGTGCCACACCCGGTGCTGGTGTCCGAGAGCGGTCGCGCCGTCACGGCGCATCACTCCGTGCTGGTCGTTGAGACGCTGGGCGCGTACCAGAAGAACAATATCCCGGACGATTACGAGCCGCCAGCCAACGTGCACGAGACGGTCAAACGACTCGCCGATATGCACAACAGCCTGCGCGATGGCGACGGTGTGCGCGACGTCAGCGAACTGCTCGAGGCGTTTCACACGCTCGACACGGTTCACGAGGAAGCGGCAACGCTGTTTCGACTCGGCTACCTGCCGCTCGAGCAGGACGCGCTGATCGAACGGCTCTACTGGTCGATTTGTTCGCTGATACTTCGACGTTTGCGCCAGGCCGATCCTGACCCGCTGCCGCCCGAGGTCAGCGAGCTCGAAGAAAAGCTGGTCGACCAGTACCTGTGCGATTTCTCGGTGTTCCAGTCGGTGCTCGATCACTGGGCGATCGGCCAGGCATTCCCGATCATGCCGCTGGAGCGGCTGACCGAGGAGCCAACCCGGCGCGCGCTGCTGGTCGACCTGACCTGCGACTCGGACGGCAAAATCTCCGAATACGTTTCGTCGAATGACGACAAGTCCTTTCTTGCAGTTGCACAACCTGGTAGCGGGTGAGCCCTATCAGCTCGGCTTTTTCCTGATGGGTGCCTACCAGGACATCATGGGTGATGCGCACAACCTGTTCGGCCGGGTCGCGGAAGTGCACGTCTATGCTGACGAGGAAGAAGAGGGTAACTTCTGGATCGAGAAAATGATTCCGGGAGTGAAGGTGCAGGACATGCTCGCGCAGGTGCAGTATTTCCCCAACGATCTTGAGCGCCGCATGAACCAGATGATTAAAGCGAAGATCGATAGCGGTGACATCCGGCCGAAGCGCGGCATGGAAATTCTTGAGCAATACCTCGCCTGCTTTCAGCAGGAGACCTACTTCGACACGCGTGCCGACGGAGCGGTAAAGGAACAATGAGCAAAGCAACGCAGCAGTCGCGACCACTGAAACTCGGTGTCGTGCAAATGGCAATGGGTCGATGATCCGGCTGCAAAACACGGAGCGCGCGCTGCAGCTGACTGTCGACGCGGCGCGCGGCGGTGCATCGGTTATCTGCCTGCCGGAGCTGTTTCGTTCCCGGTATTTTTGTCAAACCGAAGATGCAAAGTTTTTTCAGCTTGCCGAACCGATCCCGGACCGCACTGACCGATCGTTTTGCGACGATTGCCGCGGAGCACGACGTTACGATCATCGCTAGCCTGTTCGAAAAACGTACGACCGGCCTGTATCACAACACCACCGCCGTGATCGATCGTGGCAATGGCTACATCGGCAAGTACCGCAAGATGCACATCCCCGACGATCCGCGCTACTACGAGAAATACTATTTTGCGCCGGGCGACCTCGGCTTCAAGACGTTCGCTACCCGAGACGCGCAGCTGGGCGTGCTGATCTGCTGGGACCAGTGGTACCCGGAAGCCGCGCGCCTGACCGCGCTGCAAGGCGCCGAGATTCTGTTTTACCCCACGGCGATTGGCTGGCATCCGGAAGAGAAGGCCGAAGTCGGCACCGCACAGCACGCGGCGTGGGAAACGATTCAGCGCTCGCACGCCATTGCCAATGGCTGTTTCGTTGTCGCCGTCAATCGCTACGGTTTCGAGCCCGATCCGAGCGGCGCCGGTGGCATCGAGTTCTGGGGGCAGAGTTTCGTGGTAGCACCGGATGGTCGCATCGTGGCGCGCGCGCCGGCCGATGAAGAGGCGGTGCTTGTCGTCGAGATTGATCTTGCCGAGATGGCGGTAACCCGCCACGGCTGGCCGTTTCTGCGCGACCGCCGGGTCGACGCCTACGCGCCGATCGCCAATCGCTTCCTCGACGGCGACTAGGACCGCTCCTGCATGCGAATTTCCCGCTCACACACGCTCGGCAAGGCAGAGGCCAGGCGGCGCGTTGACAAGCTTGCCGGTACCCTCGGCAGCCAGCTCGGCGTGTCCGGCGAATGGCAGGGCGACGCGCTGAAGGTGTCGGGTAGCGGCGTGAACGGTCACATTGCCGTCACCAGTGACCGCATCGACGTCGACGTGCAGCTCGGTTTTGCGCTGATGCTGATGGAGAGTTCGATTCGCAGCGCCGTCGAAAACGCCATGGACGAGCACCTGCCCTGAGCGAGGCGCCGGAGCACTGCAAGCTATGACCGATATCGTAATTGTGGGAGGCGGGCAGGCGGCAGGGCAGGCCGCTGCGTCGCTGCGCCAGCAGGACTTCGCGGGCGGCATTACCATCGTCAGCAATGAGCCCGCGCTGCCTTACCAGCGCCCGCCGCTTTCCAAGCAATACCTGTCAGGCAAGGTTGCACGCGAGCACCTGCTCGTGCGCCAGGCGGAGTTCTACCAGGATCGCAACATCACGGTGCGCTGCGGCGTTACCGTCACAGCCGTTGATCCCGCCGCAAAGATCGTCGTCACGGATGCCGGCGACCCGATCCCGTTCGACAAGCTGTTGCTGGCAACCGGCGCCCGCCCGCGCGGCCTGCCGGTACCCGGCATCGGCCTCGCCGGTATTCATTACCTGCGCACCATTGCCGACGTTGACCGGATTCGCGAGCAGATGGCGGGCGCGCAGCGCCTGTGCGTCGTCGGTGGCGGCTATATCGGGCTGGAAGTTGCGGCGGTCGCTCGCGCTGCCGGCCTGGCGGTGACCATCCTCGAGGCTGGCGACCGCGTGCTGCAGCGCGTGGCAACGCCTGAGCTCAGCGCTTTTTACGACAAGCTGCATCGCGAACAGGGCGTTGTGATTCATGTGTCTGCGCAGGTCACTGGCTTCGCGGGTACACAGCATGTCGAAGCGGTTGAGACCGGAACGCAGCGCATAGCAGCCGATCTCGTCATCGTTGGCATCGGTATCGAACCGAACGTGGAACTCGCGGTGGCCGCGGGCCTGGCCTGCGATGACGGCATCCAGGTCGATGAGCATTGTCGCACGTCGCATCCCGACATCTTTGCCGCCGGCGACTGCACCAGGCACCCGAGTCCACAGCTGCACCGCCGCTTGCGGCTAGAGTCGGTTCCGAACGCACTTGACCAGGCGCGCGTGGCGGCGGCCAACATGCTGGGCGGCAGCGAGATCCACGACTCGGTGCCCTGGTTCTGGAGCGATCAGTACGGGCTCAAGCTGCAGATGGTTGGCTTTGCCGCGGACGGCAACACGCAGGTGCTGCGCGGGTCAATGGACGACAAGAAGTTCGCCGTGTTCCACCTCGCGGCCGATCGCCTGGTTGCTGTCGACGCAGTGAATGATCCGCAAAGTTTCATGGTTGGCAAACGCCTGTTCGGCCGTAGCGTCGATGCCGGGTTTCTCGCTGACCATGAATCTGACCTGCGCACCTTGTTAAAGCCCTAGTTGAAGCCCGAGCGCGCATCGCCGCGCAGCGCCCGCGAACGCCGGCCTGTTCAGCGCGCGCAACTAACCGTCAAACAGTAACTCGAAGAACGCAGAATATTGGCGATAGTCCTGCGGTTTGACGAGGTAGTCATTAGCGCCCGCCGCGAGCGCCCGCTTGCGATCGTTTTCATGGGTTGAACTCGTCAGCATAAAAACGTGCGGATTCTCTGCGAATGCCTTGTAATTGCGCAGCTTTTTGAGCACCTCAAAGCCGGTCATCAAGGGCATGTTGATGTCGAGCAACACCACGGCAGGCATTCCGGCGTCGCCGCGGTACACTGCGTCCACGTAACGGAGAAACGGCGGGCCGTCGCCGAACGCCAGGAACGGATTGGAAATATTGGTGCGCCGCAGCCCGCGGGTCGCTGCTTCGATATCCAGTTCATCGTCGTCCACCATGATGACCGGGCTGTCCGCCGACACCAGTCCAAGCCGATCTTTCGTTTGCATCGTCATACCGAATTACACTGTGAAGAAGCGCGTTTGCCTGCACGAGTGTAATCGGCTTTGCCGCAGGAACGAAAGCTGCGCGTCGCATTCCGAGTACCTTTTCAGGTTCGGTTTTGTCCACCGTGCGCCAGCTGTCTGCTTGCCGGAACTCAGCCGGAATTGCGCCGGACGGGCGGGCGGTAGCGGTGCCGGCACGTGCTATCCTTTGCTCACTGCCGACCCGGCAGCAATCAATAACAATCAAAGCGGCCTGCAGCCGTTTGCTGAATTCTTGTGGGGGTAAACCTGATGATATTGCGCCTGATCCTGCTGGGTTTCGCCGCGCTTGGCTGCACCGCGTGGCCGGCCATTGCGAATGACAATGCGAATGACGATGAGCGCGGTTTTTTCGACGGCCTGGTGGCCCGCAACATTGGCCCGTTTCGTGGCGGTCGCGCGATGACCGTCGCCGGTGTCAGGCAGCAGCCGCACGTGTACTACATGGGCACGACGGGCGGCGTCTGGAAAACGGGAAATGCGGGCGCGAGCTGGGAGCCGGTTTCGGACGATCACTTTGGCAGTTCCGCGGTGGGTGCGATAGCCGTAGCGCCAAGTGACCCGAATGTCATTGTGGTCGGCATGGGCGAATCGCCGTTTCGCAACATCGCGTCTTCGCAGGGCGATGGCGTCTACAAGTCGACCGATGCCGGCAAAAGCTGGCAGCACATCGGTTTTCGCAATGTAAAACAGATCGGTGAAATTCGTATTCATCCGAACGATCCCGACACGATCTGGGTCGCGGCGCAGGGCAATACCTATAAGCCAGCGGACGATGCCGGTGTCTACAAATCCGGCGATGGCGGCAAGACCTGGCGGCGCGTGCTGACGCCGCTCAACCACAGCAGCGGCGCGGTCGACCTCGCGCTCGACATGGACAATCCGCGCATTCTTTTCGCCGCGATGTGGGACAACCAGCGGAGCGCCTGGGCACTGCGTTCCGGCGGCCCTGGCAGCGGCATCTGGCGTTCCGTGGATGGCGGCGAAACCTGGCAGCGCCTGACTGATGATCTCCCTGAGGGCATGGGCAAAATCGGCGTTGCGGCATCGCCGGCCAGGCCTGGCCTCGTGTGGGCGATCATCGAGGCGGAGGGCGACGAAGGTGGTCTGTACCGGTCAGATGACGGGGGCGACAGCTGGACCCAGGTAAACAAGGAGCGCGTGTTGCGTGCTCGATCCTGGTATTACATGCACGTGTTCGCGGATCCGAATGACGCGGATACCGTGTACGTACTCAACGCGCCGTTCATGAAATCCGTCGACGGTGGCAAGACTTTTTCCAAGGTCAGTGTGCCGCACGGCGACAATCACTACCTGTGGATCAATCCTGACAATTCGAAGTGGATGGTTAACGCAAACGATGGCGGCGGCAATGTCAGCTTTGATGGGGGCGCGAGCTGGTCTCGCCAGGACAACCAGCCAACGGCGCAGTTCTACCGGGTAAACGCCGACAAGCAATTCGAATACAGGGTATATGGCGGGCAGCAGGACAATTCAACGGTTGCTATTCGGAGCCGTTCGCGGGACGGCGCGATTGGTCGTGACGACTGGGAGGTGCACGGCGGTTGCGAAAGCGCGCATGTGGCGTTCGACCCTGATAACCCGCGCTATACCTACGCCGGTTGCTACCTGGGCATGATTTCGGAGTTCGACACGCAGACGCGCACCGCCCGGTCCATCAAGGCGTACGAAGAAATGGGTCTTGGCCTGCCGTCGTCCAACTACAAATTCCGCTTCAACTGGAACGCGCCGATCCATGTCTCGGTACACGACAGCAAGGTTATCTATCACGCGAGTAACGTCGTACTGAAATCGACGGATCGCGGATTCAGCTGGCAGGCGGTAAGCCCGGACCTGACGCGCAACGAGATTGACAAGCAGGGCAAAGGGGCCGGTCCGTACACGAATGAGAACGTCGAGGTGTACAACACGATCTTTGCGCTGGCGGAAAGCCCGCACGATGCGAACGAACTCTGGACAGGCAGCGATGACGGCCTGCTGCACCTCACGCGCGATGGTGGCAAGACCTGGGACAATGTGACGCCACGAGGTCTTGAGCGCGGCATGATCAATTCGATCGACCTGTCGGCACATGAAGCGGGTGCGGCCTACGTCGTGGCCATGAAGTACAAGGAGGGCGACCATACCCCACAGGTTTGGCGAACCAGGAATTACGGTCGCAGCTGGCAGAAAATATCCGGCGGATTGCCGCAGGACCATTTTGCGAGAGTCGTGCGCGAGGACCCGGCGCGGCGCGGCCTGCTGTTCGCCGGCATGGAGCGCGGCCTGTTCGTTTCCTTCGACGACGGCGAGAACTGGCAGTCCCTGCAGCTCAAGCTGCCTGTCGTGCCGATCACTGACCTGCTGGTGCGCAATGGCGATCTCGTGCTCGCGACTCAGGGCCGCGCGTTCTGGATCGTCGATGACATCTCGCCGTTGCGCCAGTACGCGGCAGATCAGCGCTCCGCAAGCGCGCATTTGTATGACGCCTCGCCGGCATACCGCCTGACGCCGACCGAGGGCAGCAACAGCGCCGGCGCGACGTTTGCACCGAGCGCGCCGGAAGGTGCTGTCATCTACTACACGCTCGGCGCGGATGCCGATCTAGAGAACGACACGCTTACGCTCGAGGTGCTCGATAGCTCCGGTACCGTCATCCGCAAGCTCGAGACAAACGCCGACAAGGGCAATGAAGGCGGCGGCTCCGGGCTTTCCTACGCACTGCCTGCAGAAAAAGGAATCAATCGCGCGCAGTGGGACCTGCGCACCGCGCCAACCGCAAAGGTTGATTATCCTTTCATTATGGGTGGCAGCAGCGATGCGACCGCCGTGCAGGGTTACGTCGTTGGGCCCGGTCGCTACACGTTGCGACTGACCGACGGCGACCAGGTTGTCGAAAGCGCGCTCGAAGTGCGCTGGGATCCTGTCAATGACTACACGCAGCAGTCGATTGCGGAGCAGCAGGAGCTGGCACGTGAAACCCTGGCGATGCTGGATGGCCTGTACCGGCGCATCAATTCGCTCGACGATATCGAGAAGCAGGTCGAGTTGCGTAAATCACTTGCCGAAAAAGCGGACGATGAGCGCCTTGTTACCGCGGCCGAATCGCTACTCGCAGCTCTCGCTGACTGGCGCAACGGCGTGTCGACGCCGGAACGCAGCAATTTTCAGGACGTGCTGCATTTTGCGCCGCAGCTCGATAGTTTCATCACGATCGTTTACCAAAACATCGACAGTGCGATTCTTGGCGTAACACAGGGGCAGCGCGATCGGCTGGACGATCTGCGTCCGCAGTGGCAGAAGGCAGTCGCTGGCTGGGACGCGCTTATCGCGACGCAGGTCGAGCCGTTCAACCAGGCCGCCGGTCCGGCAATCGTTGTGCCTTCCTGGCAATAGCGGGGCAACAGCGAATGATGCGCAAGCTGGCGTGCACTGTGACCCGGCGCTGCCGCAGCCCAGGCTGCGGCAATGCGCGGGCATGCTGGCGGCGCTGCCTCGCCGTATCGCTGTTGCTGTTTCTGCCATTGCTGCAGGCCTGCGGCGAGCGATCCCGGTCAGCGGCAGTAACGGTCGCGGTCGCGGCGAACTTTTTCGAAACTGCCGCGCGCGTCGCGGCGGACTTCGAGCGCGAGTACAGTCAGCCAGTAACGCTGATTAGCGGCTCATCCGGCAAGCTTTATGCGCAGATCAGCAACGGTGCGCCGTTTGATGTATTCCTGTCCGCCGATGAAGCGCGCGCGCTGGCGCTGGAGGAGTCGGGCAGGGCCGTGCAGGGCAGTGGCTTTACCTATGCGCTCGGACGCCTCACGTTATGGAGCCCGGATCCGACGTTCGTTCTCGAAAACGGCGCGCAGCTGCTGACAGCGGGTAATATTCGGCGACTCGCCATAGCGAACCCCGCGCTGGCGCCCTACGGGATCGCGGCACGCGAGACCCTGCAGTCACTAGGGCTATGGATAGCACTTCAGGAGCGCATCGTGATGGGCGAGAACGTATCGCAGGCTTTTTCGATGGTGGCCACCGGCAACGCGGACGCAGGCCTGCTGGCACTGGCAACGGTCACAAGCCCGGCGAACCGGCTAAGCGGCAGCCGTTGGGATGTGCCTGTGAATCTTTACCAGCCGATTCGGCAGCGCGCCGTGTTGTTGCAACACGGCGCGGGCAGCGAGGGCGCACAGCAGTTCCTCGAGTTCCTGCGCGCCCCTGCAACGCAGGCGCTGATTCGCGATGCCGGCTATGACACCGAGTAACCGGCATGCCTGATCTGGGACCGCTTTGGCTGAGCATCGCGCTGGCGAGCGTAACGACCGTGCTGCTCCTGCTGCTCGGCACGCCGCTCGCCTGGTGGCTGGCCAACAGCCGTTCGCGGCTGCGTCCGGCATTCGAGGCCATTACGGCGCTGCCGCTCGTGTTGCCGCCCACCGTGCTCGGCTTCTACTTCCTGATCATGTTCAGTCCTGCGTCAACCGATTGGCGCGTTCTGGGTGCGGTCACCGGAGACAGCGCTGAGCTTTTCGTTCAGCGGCCTCGTCATCGCATCGCTTTTTTATTCGCTGCCATTCATGGTGCAGCCGCTGCAACGCGCGTTTGAGAGCATCGGGCGCGCACCACTTGAGGCTGCGGCCAGCCTGCGCGCGTCGCCAATGGATACGTTTTTCAGTGTTGTGATGCCGCTGGCCCGGCGCGGCTTTCTGTCGGCCGCGGTGCTCACGTTTGCACACACCATCGGTGAATTCGGCGTTGTGCTGATGGTCGGTGGCAACATCCCGGGTGCAACCCGCGTGATATCGATTCAGATTTACGAACACGTCGAGACGCTGAACTACGCGTCCGCGCACATCCTGTCAGCCGGCCTGCTGCTGTTTTCGTTCCTGGTCCTGCTGTTCGTTTACACGACGAATCGCCGAGGTGACGTCCGTGTTGCCTGAACGTGACAATAGTGACCATCGAGACATTGGCAATGATCGCCTGGCACTCGATGTGCAGCTGGTGCTGCAAAAGTTTCGCCTGCAGGTGCGCATAGCGATCAGCCTGCACGGGGTTACCGGGCTGTTCGGCGAGAGCGGCAGCGGCAAGAGTACCTTGCTGCGCATCATCGCCGGCTTCGCTGCAGATGCCAGTGGTACGCTAAGTATCGACGGCCGTGACTGGCTGAACTCCGGGGCGCGCCTGAATGTCCCGGCGCATCGACGGCCGATTGCTTACGTCTTTCAGGATGCGAGATTGTTTACGCATCTCGACGTGCAGGGCAATCTGCAGTTTGCGGCAAAACGCAACGGCGGCGCCGGGCCGCAGTTTGACGAGGTTGTTGCGGCACTCGACCTGGCAGCATTGCTTGGCCGCGCAGTCGACAACCTGTCCGGCGGCGAACGTCAGCGCGTCGCCCTGGGGCGCGCGCTGTTATGCAATCCGCGGCTGCTGTTGCTTGATGAGCCGCTCGCCGCGCTCGATGCACGCCGCAAGCAAGACATCATGCCGTATCTCGAATCGCTGCAGGCTCGTTTTTCGCTGCCGACGATCTACGTGAGTCACTCGATTGACGAAATCCTGCGGCTGGCAGACGAGGTTGTCGTTCTGCAGGGTGGCCGGGTCATCGCGCAGGGTGAGACGCGCAGCGTTTTGAATAGTCTTGGCACGGTCGCGGATTCCCGCCAGTTCGAGGTTTCGTCCGTGCTTGAAGGCGTCGTGACCCGACAGCTGCCCGATCTGTGTCTGACCGAACTGCGAGTGGGCGAGCAAAGCATCGTCGTGCCTGCGCAGCAGGCCAGGTCGCCCGGCAGCCGGATGCTGCTGCGCGTGCGCGCCGGAGAGATAGCCCTGGCGGTGGCGGAGCCGACTGGCATCAGTATTCGCAACGTGCTGCGCGGCAAGGTTTTGCGCATCGAAGCCGATTCAGCCAGGGCATTTGCGCTGGTGCATGTCGATATCGATGGCGCCGTGTTGCGTTGCCAGTTGACGCGCCAGGCGATACTGGATCTTCAGCTGCAGCCGGGTATGGCGGTTTTCGCTCTGCTGAAGACCGCGTCTTTTGACGCTCACGACTAGCGGTTCGAAAAGGTACGCCAAGGAATTGTTCAAGGCGCCGAACGGCAATCGGCGTGGCACCGCGCGGTAACGGTTCGTTGCGCCAATCGCCTGCGCCGTTTGCTTGCTCCGACTAGTCGGCGAGGCCCGCTTCGGCCAGCAAGGTCAGTATGCCAATCTGCATGGCGACGTAGCCGTCATCGTTCCGCCACCATTCGCTGGGGGCATGCGCGTCGCCGCCGTCGCCGCCACGGCTCATCGTGACCGCGGGAATACCGAGCGAGATCGGCAGATTCGCATCGGTTGAAGAGATTCTCAGCTGCGGGTGAATATCGTAGGCGAGCGTCGCCGCCATCGCACGCTGCACTAGCGGCGACCGGCGATCTCCTTTCGCAGCCGGTCGGGTACCGACGCGCGCGATGTCGACCGTCAGCGCGGCACCCCGCGTCTTGCCTTTGTTCTCCTCGCGCAGGGCCTGCGCCACTGCCGCCTGCAGCGCCGCATCGATCTCATCGATCTTCGCCTGGTCGCCGGAACGCAGGTCGATTTCCATCCACGATTCGAACGGCACCGAATTAATCGAGGTGCCGCCGCCCAGGCGGCCGACGTTGTAAGACGTTTTCGAGCCGGACCTGGTAATAGGCAACGCTGCTTCATCGAACAAGGCGATAGCGCGCCCTAAAGCGTGATGCGGGTTCGCGGTACCGAAAGCGCCCCAGGAATGCCCGCCGGGACCCTTGAAGGTCACGCGGTAACGATGGGACCCAACGCCGCCGTAAACGATGCGATCGGTGCGCCCGCCGTCGACCGCGATCAGCGCATCGATAGGCTCTGCGCCCTCGCGAAACAGATGTTTAACTCCCCGCAGGTCACCGAGGCCCTCCTCACCGACATTGCCCACGAACAGCAGATCGGCATCGGTGCGGACCCCGGCGTGTTGCAACGCCCGCAGCACGCCGAGCACCACCACGAGGCCGCGCGTGTTGTCACCGATACCCGGCGCGCGCAACTTGTCGCCGTCAACACGCACGGTGACGTCCGTTCCTTCCGGGAACACGGTGTCGAGGTGTGCGCTATAGGCGATGACGCGCTGTGAGCTTTTGCCGGCCCGGCGGCCGATAACATTGCCGACCTCATCGATGCGGACATCGTCAAGGCCTGCCTCACGCAGCAGCTCGGCGAAGCGCGCCGCGCGCTGGCTTTCCTGGAACGGCGGTGCAGGAATCTCGGTGAGCTCAATAAGATCGGCATGCGAGCGCGCTTCCAGCGTGACCACGTAATCCAGCGCAGCAGCAACGTCCGGCTGATTGCGCAAGACCTTAACCTCATCCTGAAATTGCGCTGCGATTTCGGTCTTGGCAGCATCTGCCGGGTACGCGATCAGCGCGAGATAGCAGGCAGCAGTGACGCATACTGTCGTAGTGAAGCGTGTTTTCATCAAGAATCCCGCATGTCCAGATTAAATGGGTGTCGCAAAAAACCTTGCGACCGGCCGCAGAGCTTAAGACAAGACCAGGGGTTTCGCCAAGCAGGCTGCGACCGTGTTGCCAATAAATATCCGGGGCCGTGGCCGCCGGCGGCGCTGGAGTGAATGCAAGTCGCTGCAATTGATACCGCCATGTGCTGCAACGCGACGCATTCTGCAGAATGCTGCAACGATGCGGTGACTCACGGTAATCAATTGCCTTGGTCGGCGTGGATCTGCGGCAGTTGGCAATTGCAGGCTTCCCGGCGAGCAGTGATGGCAGATACCGATGGTCGGGCAGGCGATCGGTCTGCGCGGCTCGAATAGCGCGGACGCGGCGAGGCGGGGCCGACTGCTGCTATCAGCGAGCCGGCATTTCCAGCCGAAAACGTGTACATTCTCGCCACCGCGGGGCTACTGTCGGACGCGCGCCGGTGGGCTCCGACCCTGGCGCGCAGGATGCGCCCGGGTACCTGCTAAAGGGTGCCATTAACTAATGGGCAGCGCGTCGGACGATATGCCGCCGATTCAACAGCAAACAGGTTTATTCAATGCGAATTAATGCAATCGCCATCGGCGACAATCCGCCGAAAGACGTCAACGTCATTATTGAAGTGCCGACCGGCGGCCAGCCGATCAAGTACGAGATGGACAAGGAGGCCGGCATGCTGGTGGTCGATCGCTTCCTCTACACCGCGATGTCGTACCCGGGAAATTACGGTTTCGTGCCGCACACCTTGTCCGAGGATGGTGACCCGATCGACGTGCTGGTATGCAACTCGCGGGCCCTGATGCCGGGTTGCCTGATCAACGTGCGGCCGATCGGTGTGCTGATCATGGAAGACAACGCGGGCCAGGACGAAAAGATCCTGGCCGTGCCGTCGCCGCACCTGACGCGCCGCTGGGAACACGTCAAGAACTACTCCGACCTGCCGGAAATCACCCTGCAGCAGATCGAGCATTTTTTCGAGCACTACAAAGACCTTGAGCCCGGCAAGTGGGTCAAGATTGGCGACTGGTTTGGTGCTGACAAAGCCGAGGAGCTGATCGTTACAGCGATCGAGCGCGCCAAAGCCAGCAAGAAATGAGCGTTGCGCGTTGCATCGGCGCCGATAAGCCGGTATCACGCTGTAACGATAATAAAAAGCATTGAACGGACAGCTCACGACAGCGACGAGGGACTATGACCACTAACACGCTCCTGCAGAGAATCGTTTCCGGCAGCCTGGTGATGCAAATCGGCGTGGGCATCGTGCTCGGTATCGTACTTGCACTGATTTCCATCGACGCTGCGCAGGCTGTCGCTATTCTTGGCAACCTTTTCGTACAGGCCCTGAAAGCCGTTGCTCCGGTGCTGGTGCTGGTGCTGGTCGCCTCAGCGCTCGCCAATCAACACCGTGACCAGCCTGCCAATATGCGCCCGGTTATCGTGCTGTACCTCGTCGGCACGTTGAGCGCCGCTTTCGTCGCCGTACTGCTCAGTTCACTGTTTCCAACGGTGCTTACCCTGAACGTCGCCGATATCGCGATGGCGCCGCCGCAGGGCATCGGCGAAGTGCTGAACGGCCTGTTATTCAGGATTGTCGACAATCCGATCAGTGCCATCATGAACGGCAACTTCATCGGCATCCTGATCTGGGGTGTTGCGCTCGGCCTCGGGATGCGCCACGCCGCCGACTCGACCAAGCAGGGACTCAGCGACCTGTCGCACGCGATCACACTGATAGTGAAGGTGGTTATTCGCCTCGCGCCGCTGGGAATCTTCGGACTGGTTGCCGGCAACCTCGCTGATGCCGGGCTCAGCGCACTGGCTGGCTACGCTCGCATCCTGAGCGTGTTGCTCGGCGCGATGCTGATTGTTGCCCTTGTCGTGAATCCGCTGATCGTCTGGGTAAAGACGCGTCGCAATCCATACCCGCTGGTCCTGACCTGTTTGCGTGAAAGCGGCGTGACGGCGTTTTTTACGCGCAGCTCGGCGGCGAATATTCCGGTGAATCTCGCGCTCAGCGAAAAACTCGGGCTCGACCCGAAAACCTATGCCGTGTCGATCCCGCTGGGCGCAACCATTAACATGGGCGGCGCAGCGATAACGATCACCGTGCTCACGCTGGCTGCCGCCAATACGCTCAACATTAACGTCGATTTCGCGACGGCCATGCTGCTGAGCGTAGTTGCTGCATTGTCGGCCTGCGGTGCTTCGGGGGTCGCCGGTGGTTCGCTGCTGCTGATTCCGCTGAGCTGCGCGCTGTTCGGCATTCCCAATGAAATCGCCATGCAGGTCGTTGCTGTCGGCTTCATCATCAGCGTGCTGCAGGATTCCGCAGAAACGGCACTCAACAGTTCCACCGACGTCGTGTTCACGGCAGCAGTAAGCGGCGCGCGCCGCTAGCTACGCTGCGGCAGGTCAAGCCGCCTGCGATATCGCCGGCGCGGCTGCGGCCGCCATCCCGAGCGCTTTTTTCCGGCACCGGAGCGACGCTCGCGGCGCGCCGAAAGTGTGCGCGGCGTCACAAAAATAATACCAATACGTCAGGTATTTAGCAGTTCCAGCCGAAGCTGAGGGAATCTGTGATGAGGCTCACGCTAGGTCACAGGGCGCGTGCCTATACTCGCTGACATTCTGTCAAATGACCTCGGAAGAAACTATTGTTTCAACGGCTTAGAAAAGCATCGAGCACGCGCGGTCGCGCTGCAGTGACCTGGCATGGCGATCGTGCAGCACTGGCTCGCGTATCTGAAACGGACAGCAATCGGCCGCTGGTTGCAGCCGCTTTGCATAACGTCGAGCAACGCGGTTTCGGTCATAACGTTTTCTCCGGCATTGAACTTGGCGGTGAAGCGCTGGGTCGCTCGCCTGTCAGTACCGTGCTTGCCGACGGCAGTTACCAGATGCTGCTCGAAGAGCTGCCGAATGCACCGGCGAACGAGATGCGCGAAGCAATCGGCTGGCGCATCCGTGATCGCATTGACACGCCGCTCGAAGAGGCGGTGATTGAATTACTCGAAATGCCGCAGCACGCGCGGGCCACGCGCGCAAATTCGGCATACGCCGTGGTCGCACGGCGCGACGACGTGCAAACACAGATCGAAAAGATCAAGGCGGTGGGCCTGAAACTGGACACGATCGATCTTCCCGAACTCTGCATGCGCAATATCGCGATACGCCTGCCGCAGGACGCGGAAGGCGTTGCCTTCCTGCATTTCATGGACGACAGCGGGCTGCTGACCATCACCCGCCAGGGCGTGCTGTACCTGGTACGTCGCATCGACATTGGCAAACTGCAGATGGACGTCACGCCGACCACGCAGCTGCGGCAGGGCCTGATCCCGTCAATTTGCCTCGAGCTGCAGCGCTCACTGGACTACTACGAAACGCATTACGACCTGCCTTCAATAACGTCGCTGGTACTGGCGCCGGGCTCGGCACTGGCGCCACTGATGAAAGCGATCCGGGAGCAGCTTGGCCTTGAAGTCAGCCGTCTGGATCTCGCCGACATCTTCGAACTGGAAACAGCGCTCGATGAAGAAACACAAAAAGACTGCCTGCTGGCGGTCGGCGCCTCATTGCGCGCTTTGACCCCGGCGGAGTGGAAATGAAGAGCTTGCGCCAGGACGTCAATTTCTATCAGCAGCGTTTTCGCGAACGGGCAGTAACGCTGCCAGCGCGACTGCTGCTGCAGGTCGCGGCAATGGTCATCGTTACCCTGCTACTGCTGTCGAGTTACGCCGCGTACCGCGTGAATGACGTGCAGTCGGATCTCGAACTGATCGCACAGCAGGAACGTACGGCTGTCAATCGCCTCGCAACCCTGCGCGAAACGATCGCCGAAGTTGTTGGTGAAACGAGCTGGGCGGCGCGGCTTGACGACGCCGGTGCCGAGCTGTCCCAGAAAGAGGCCAGCCTGCGCCTGATCGGCGGCACCGAACTGGGCGATGCCGACGGTTTCGCTCGTCATCTCAAATCACTGGCGCGGCAAACGATGCCCGGCCTGTGGCTGACCAACGTTGCGCTGTCAGCGCGCGGCGACCGCGTGTGGCTGCAAGGTGAAGCGCTGCGCGCCGATCTCGTGCCGACTTACCTGCAAAATCTTGCCGATGAAGAGCCGTTTGAGGCGCAACGCTTTCATCGCCTGGAAATCGACGAGAAGGCCGGTGGTGCGCAAACGGTAAGTTTCGTGGTCACCAGTGATGAGTCTCTGGACGGCAAGAAGGTTCTTTATCAATGAGCACAAAAAGCATCAATCTCGACACAGTAAAGAGCTGGCTGGCACGCTTCGATGCGTTCACCCTGCGCGAACGCGCGCTGGTATTCGTTACCGTGATCGCCATTGCCGGCACCGTCTGGCACATGATGCTGATGGAGCCGCTGCTGCGCCAGGCAGACGCCGCCAGAACCGAAATTACCGCTACCCGTGTGCGTATCGAAGTGGCGAACCAGAGCCTGCAGGACCAGGTCCTGCAACTTGCGCAGCTTGATACAACGAACCAGACGCGCTATGCGCTGATTCAGCAGCGTCTCGACCAGGTCGACGCTGAACTGGCCGAATACTCGGGCCAGTTGATTGATCCCGCCGAAATGGCTTTCGTGCTCGAAAGCGTTCTGAAAAGCCAGTCCGGGCTGCAGCTGAAGCGCATCCGCAACATGGGTGCTGAAGCGCTGACCGCCGACAACGAAGACGATTCGGTGATCCTGTATCGCCACGGCCTCGAGATCGAAGTCGAGGGCAGCTATCTCGACTGCCTGGCCTACCTGCAGGAAATCGAGTCGCTGCCATGGCGTTTCTACTGGCAATTTCTCGAGCTCGACGTCGTCGAGTACCCGCGCAACCGTATTCGGATTGCAGTGAGTACCTTGAGTCTCGACGAGGAGTGGATCGGTGCCTAAGTTGCAGATTCTGCTTTTCGTGGCGCTCGCGAGCTGCGCAGGCAGCGCTGCGGCGGAGTTGCAGGACCCGACGCGCCCGAGCTACGTCACCGACGACACTGTGGCCGGCGCCGTCCACGGCGCCCTGCGGGTCAATGCAATTTTCATATCCGGCGAGCGGCGGATTGCCATTGTCAACGGCCAGCGCCTGCGCATCGGCGAAACCGTCAATGGCGCGACCGTCAACCGGATTGAACAGGATCGTGTGAGTTTTGTACGTGGCGACGAAGTTTTCGCCGTGCCCCTGATAAGCGGTTCGAGCCGCAAATAAGTCTCGACCGGAGTAGGTACCAATGATCAGAAACATAACAACAGCCCTTGCCTCCGCGGTGTTATCCGCGTCCTGCGCGATGAACAATCCGCAGCTTGGGCAAACCACCGAACGAGAAATCAGCGCGGCCATGGCAGAAGCCCAGGCACCGGCACCCGCGAGTGCGCCTGCGAAAAGCGCTCAACCGGCCGCACCCGCTGCGGCGATGCCCAATCTTGGTGAAGAACGTTTTGATGTGAACTCCAGCGGCACGCCCGCGGCGGACTTCTTCATGGGCCTGGTGGACGGTACGAATCACAACATCGTCGTGCATCCGGAAGTCAACGGCAGCATTTCCCTGACCCTGAAAAATGTCACGGTCAACGAAGTACTTGACGTGGTCAGCGACGTGTACGGATATGCCTACCGACGCACGGGCGCCGGCTTTATCGTGCTGCCAGCCAGCGTACAAAGCCGCATTTTTCAGATCGACTATCTGAACCTGCAGCGTAGCGGCAGCTCGCGCACCCGGGTCAGTTCCGGCCAGGTCAGTGAGTCCAACGGCAACAATGGCCGCAACCGCTCGGGCGCGGGCGGCATCGGCGGTTTGCAGGATCCGCTGCTCGGCGGCGGCATGCCCGGCAGCAACAGCAGCAACGCGCAGCAGCTGAGCGGCTCGCGCATTGAGACGATCTACGAAGCGGATTTCTGGGCCGAACTCGAGGAGACGCTTGAGACAATCGTCGGCCAGGAGAATGGCCATCGCGTGGTTGTGAATGCGCAGGCGGGAGTGATCGTGGTATCCGCGATGCCGGACAAGTTGCGCGATGTCGAGTCCTATCTTGAAACTATTCAGACGATCGCGCAGCGCCAGGTCATTCTCGAGGCGAAGATCGTCGAAGTTCAGCTTAACGATCGCTTCCAGGCCGGCATCAACTGGGTTGCGGTTGCGCAGAACAGCGGTGGCGACACGCACACCTTCGGGCAGCTGGCGCCGTCGCGGGAATTCACCGCCAACCTCGACGAGCAGGGTGGCAGCCCGGTAACGGTTGCGCCGGGTTCGGCGGTCGGTGGCTTCCTGCAAGAGACGCTGGGCGGCGCGTTTACCGTGGCGCTCGATATCGGCGACTTCAACGCGTTCATCGAACTGCTTGAAGCACAGGGTGAGACGAGGGTTCTGTCAAGCCCGCGGGTGTCAACATTGAACAACCAGAAGGCCGTAATCAAAGCGGGCTCCGACGAATTCTTTGTTACGAACATTTCCAGCAACACGGTAACCGGCACTTCGTCGGCGACCTCTCGCGACGTCGAGCTGACGCCGTTCTTCTCCGGTATTGCGCTGGATGTCACACCGCAGATCAGCGCAGACGGCGAAGTCATCCTGCACATTCACCCGACCGTCAGCGAGGTCATCGACCAGCAGAAGGCGCTGACGGTTTCGGGCGAGACAGACACCTTGCCGCTCGCTTTCAGCGAGATCCGCGAGTCGGACAGCATCGTCAGGGCGCGCAGTGGCCAGATCATCGTGATCGGCGGCCTCATGCGCAACTCCAGCCGCAAGGAGTCGTTCGCGACGCCGGTGCTTGGCAGGATTCCCGGTGTCGGCGCGCTGTTCCGCAGTCAACGTGACGTCGAGAGCAAAACCGAACTGGTCATTTTGCTGAAACCCATCGTGGTCGACAACGACTCCGTGTGGGCGAACGCGGCACGCGATTCCCTGCAGCGTATGCAGGGGCCGGTGCCGCAGTAAGGGCCCGCCATGGATAACACCCAGTCTTTCAGTGTGACCACCGGCTCGCTGCGGCGCAAGAAGCTGCGCCTCGGCGAAATGCTGCTCGAAGCCGGCGTTATCAGCGAAGACGAGCTGAGCGCGGCGCTCGCGCTGCAAAAGCGCACCGGTCACAAGCTCGGTCGGTCGCTGATGGATACTGGCGCAATTACCGAAACCGAGCTGCACGCGTTCCTGTCGAAACGCCTGAACATCGAATTCATCGATATCACGTCGCTGAAACTTGATCAGGACACGGTGCAGCTGTTGCCGGAAGTGCACGCGCGGCGTCATCGGGCCCTGATTTTGCAGGCGAACCTGAACGGTCTGCTGGTGGGCATGGCGGATCCGACCGACATCCTCGGCTACGACGAGCTGCAGCGCATTCTGAAGAAACCGGTGCGACTCGCGCTGGTCAAGGAATCCGATCTGCTGCGGACGATCGATATCGTCTATCGCCGTACCGACGAGATCGACAAGCTTGCGGTCGCACTGAAAGAAGACCTCGACGACGGCGGCATCGACATCGACGAGCTGCAGGCCGATGAAGAAACCGACGACGCGCCGGTCATCAAGCTACTGCAGTCGATGTTCAAGGATGCGGTACAGGTCAAGGCCTCCGATATCCATATTGAGCCCGACGAGTTCATCCTGCGGGTACGGCAACGCGTGGACGGCGTGCTGCAGGAGCACCAGATTGAAGGTCGCGGCATTGCCGCCGCGCTGGTCACGCGCCTGAAGCTGATGGCAGGGCTCGACATCTCCGAGAAGCGCATGCCGCAGGATGGCCGCTTCTCGATGCGGGTAAACACCCAGAACATTGACGTCCGCGTGTCGACGTTGCCGGTACAGCATGGCGAAGCGATCGTCATGCGCCTGCTCGATCAGTCGGCTAACCTGCTGTCGCTGAGCAAGCTCGGCATGCAGCAGCACATGCTGCAACGCTTCACGCGCCTGATCGAACGGCCGGGCGGCATGATACTCGTCACCGGCCCAACCGGCAGCGGTAAAACAACGACCCTGTATTCCGCGCTGAACCACATCAATCGGCCGGAAACCAAAATAATCACGATCGAGGATCCGGTCGAGTATCGGCTGGGGCGTATCAACCAGGTGCAGGTCAACAATCGCATCGGCCTCGACTTCGGTCGAGTCCTGCGTACCGCGCTGCGCCAGGATCCGGACATCATGCTGGTCGGCGAAATGCGCGACAAGGAAACAGTCGACATCGGTCTGCGTTCCGCGATGACCGGCCACCTCGTATTCTCGACATTGCACACCAACAGCGCGGCCGGCACCGTGAATCGGCTGCTCGACATGGGCGCGCCAGGCTACCTGATTGCGGCTGCGCTGCAGGGTATTGTCGCGCAGCGACTGGTGCGCCGCGTTTGTGAAAATTGCAAAGAGCCGCTGACGCCAAGCATTTCGCAACAGGCCTGGCTGACCCAGCAGCTCGGTGAAGCGCAGGCGGCCAAAGCACGCTTCGTGCGCGGGCGTGGCTGCAATTATTGCTACCTGACCGGCTATCGCGGGCGCATCGGCGTTTACGAACTGCTGGAGATAGACGCCCGGCTCACCGACCTGATCCGCAAGGAGGATCTGGACGGTTTTCTGCGCGCCTGCGAAGAGAAGGAAAGCTACGTGCCGCTGGATCAGTGCGCACTTGATTACGCGTTGTCCGGTTTGATTTCGCTGGACGAGGCGATCCGCATTGCGGGTGGCGTCGATATCGACGTCAGCGCCGTGCGGCCTGCCGCGCACGATGAGGCCGCACACTGATGGCGGAGTTCGTCTACAAAGGGCGTTCGCCACGTGGTGACCTGGTCAGCGGCAGGCTTAGCGGCGCCTCTGCCGATGCTGTCGCCGCGCGCCTGATCAACACCGGCGTTACGCCGGTTGAAATCCGCAATGCCGATCAGAAGACCGGGATGACCGTTGAGGAGATCTGGCTGCGCCTTGGCGGCGGTCGCCCGACGGCGAAAGACCTCGTCATTTTCTGCCGCCAGATGCACACGATTACGCGTACGGGTCTGCCTTTGCTTAAAGGCATGCGCGGCCTGATGGAGACGACGCACAACGAAGTTCTGAAATCGGCACTGATTGACGTGATCGGCTCGCTGGAGTCGGGGCGTTCGCTGTCGCAGTCACTGGCTCGCCACCCGAAAATCTTTTCGAACCTGTTTATCAGCATCATCTCGATCGGCGAAGAAACCGGCACGATGGATACCGCCTTTCTGCGCATGTATGAATACCTGAGCGTCGATGAAGACATTCGCAAGCGGGTCAAGTCTGCAGTGCGCTACCCGATTATCGTGATGGCGGCGATCGGCGTCGCGATCGCGATCATCACGATGTTCGTGATCCCGGCTTTCGCGCCGATCTTTCGCCAGCTGGGCGACCAAATTCCGGTGCCGACCCGCATCATCATGGGTGTTTCCAGCTTCATGTCGAACCACTGGCCACTGGCGCTGGTCGGCCTGTCGGTGCTGGTGGCAGGTACGCGCAGCTGGGTCAATACGGCTGCCGGGCGACTGATCTGGGATCGCCTGAAGCTCGACATACCGGTAATTGGCGGCATCGTTCGCAATGCAGCGCTGGCGCGCGTGACGCGCTCGCTGGCCGTTGCGCTCGAGGCCGGTTTGCCGATCAACCAGACGCTGCGCTCGGTGACCGGTTCGGTCGGCAATGTATTCCTGGCCGGCAAGCTGGAAGACCTTAATGCCGGCGTTGAACGCGGTGAAGCGCTGTCGGCGACGGCGCGCGGCACCGGCCTGTTCCCGCCCCTCGTGCTGCAGATGATTGCACTCGGTGAAGAGACGGGCGCGCTGCCGGAGCTGCTGAACGAAGCTGCAGATTTCTACAAGCGCGAAGTGGATTACGACCTCGAAAACCTGAGCGCCGCGCTCGAACCCATCCTGATTATCACGGTAGGCGCCATGGTGCTGGTGCTCGCGCTCGGCGTTTTCCTGCCGATGTGGGACATGGTGGCTCGCGCACGTGCGGGCTAGTGACGATGGAGACGCGCAATGCGATCGCGCAACGCAGCAGTCAGGGTTTCTCCCTGCTCGAGCTGGTGGTGGTGATCGTGATCATCGGCATCCTGCTGGTGGTTGCTGTAAATCGCCTGTTTCCGTATCTCGATGAAGCGGAGCGCGTCGCGGTACTGACGGTTGAGAGCCAGCTGAAAAACACGCTGGTGATGGAGGCCGCGCAGCGAATTGTCAGGGGCGAGGCGGCCAGTATCGCTGAACTGGAGTATGTGAATCCGATGTCTTTATTGCTCGAGGCGCCGGCCAACTACCTGGGCTCAGGCAGGGCCGAAACGGCCGAGCTGCCGGAGCGGCGCTGGTACTTCAATGAATCGACGAAACGCCTGATTTACAAGCTCGGAGAGCCGCATTCAGAAGCGTACCGAGTGCACAGATTTGACGATCCGGAGTTCGAAGTCCGGGTTTTTTACGAGGATCGTGACGCAGACGGTATTTTCAATGCTGCGAGCGATGAATTATACGGCGTTAGGCTGCTACGCATAGCTGGCGCCAACTGGCTGGCACAGGGTGTTCAATACTGAGCCAGGCAGGCAGGAAGCGCAGGTCATGGGGACCGGCGAATTTTTTAAGCCTCTGGAAAAGGAAGTACCGATGAAAAATGCAAATACTCGCGGTTTTACGTTAATCGAACTGGTTGTCGTTATCGCGTTGCTTGGCATTCTGGCAGCATTCGCCGTTCCGCGTTTTGCCTCGCTGGAAACTGAAGCACGTACCGCAACCGTACAAGGCCTGGCTGGCAGCCTGCGCAGCGCGTCTGCAATGGCACATGGCCTGAACCTGGCGACCGGCAACAACCCGGTGAGCATGGAAGGCGCAAGTGTAACGCTCGTTAACGGCTATCCTTCAGCCGCTACCGTGCAGAACACGCTGTCTGACTTTACCGGCTTCACGCCGAACGTTGGGTCACCGACGGCTACCGATACGACTTTCGTCAAGACCGGCTTCCCGGGCTGCGAAGTGGTTTACTCGGAAGCTGGCGCAGGTGGTGCACCGGGCGTTACGCCGAACACCGGCAGCTGCTGATAGCAGGCAATGAATCCGGGCCCGGGTTGCGAAAGCGACCCCGGTGCCCGGTTTGTTCGCTATCAGGCAACACGCTCTATTACTCGGGAGACGTAAGATGAAGCTGCGAATCAAGCAGAGCCAGTCCGGCTTTACGCTGGTTGAACTGGTCGTCGTCATTGCGTTACTGGGCATACTTGCTGCGTTCGCAATTCCGCGTTTTGCTTCGCTTGAACGGGAAGCGCGGGTTGCGACAACGCTGGGCTTGTCCGGCAGTGTCCGCGGTGCCGCTGCAATGGCCCACAGCCTGTTTATTGCGCAGGCCGTGAATCCGGTTCTCATGGAAGGGAACGCGATTAACCTGACGAACGGTTATCCGGATGCCAGTGAGATTCAGCTAACGCTTGCCGATGCTACCGGGTACGCGGTGTCAGTAAATGGCGCCGGCGACGTTACGACCTTTTCCAGGGTGGGTGCGCCAGGCACCTGCGAAGTTGTCTATAACGATGCAGCACCGAACACTGCACCGTTGATAACGACGAACACCTCCGGGTGCTAGATGGCTACAGAGACACGGGTGACATCTGCCGGACATCACGGAAGATGCCGCCCGTGTGTCCCGACAGCGCGACACCGGCAGGCCGGCCTGACTATAGTCGAGTTAATTCTCGTGATTGTCATCCTCGGCGTGCTGGGCGCGCTTGCGGGACCGCGCTTTTTTAGCGACCGCTCGTTCGCCGAACGCGCTTACGCGGAAGAGCTGGCCTCCGCATTACGTTACGCGCAGAAAGTCGCTGTAGGCAGCGGCTGCCTGGTGCGCGTGCAGATCTCCGCGACCAGCTACAGTCTTGCGCAACAGGCGCCGCAGGCCGGGCATTGCAATCCGGCTGACGCGTCTTTTCCCGTTGCTGTCAGCCTGTCCAGCGGGCAGGCGGCAAGCGGCAGCGCGCCCGCCGGAGTCACCGTGACACCCGCGGGTGCCATCGTCTTCGACGCGCTGGGCCGCACCTCACTGGGCGCCGATCTGGCGCTGACCGTTGGCCCTCATACTCTCACCGTGCAGGCAGAAAGCGGCCTGACGCGGGGGCCGGGATGATGCCCCGCACGGCATCCAGTTCGCGACAATGCGGCGCGACGCTTATCGAGTTGCTGGTTTCCATCGTGGTCGTCGGCATCGCCGCCGGTATCATCCTGGGCCTGCTCGCGACGACGACCGGCGCGAGCGCGGACCCGATGCTGCGGCACCAGGCCTCGGCCATCGCGGAAGCCTATCTTGAGGAAGTTCTGCTGCGTGCATTCGACGATCCGGACGGTGTCGATGGCGAAGGCAGCCGTACTGCGTTCGACGATCTCGACGACTACGACGGGCTGCTTGACGTCGGTGCTCATGACCAGTTCGGCAACGCGATCGCAGGGCTCGGCGATTACACCATTGCGGTGACAGTTACGCCGTCGGCCGCGCTGGCGGGCCTGCCGGCCGGTGACACTTTGCGGGTTGACGTCAACGTCAGCCGCGGTACCGACATCAGCCTGCTGCTGTCCGGCTACCGTGCGCGCTTCTGAGGTCCAGGCATGAAGCAGCGGCAGCGCGCCTTTACTCTGATCGAACTCGTGGTGACGATCGCATTGTCAGCGATTGTCGTGTCGTTCATGGCGGTATTCATTGCCGGCCCGGTGGCCGGCTTCGCGGACCAGACGCGCCGGGCCGAGCTCGTGGACCTCGCCGAAAATTCGCTGCGGCGGATTGCGCGTGACATCCGCAAGGCGTTACCAAACAGCGTGCGGGTCACGACCAGTGGCGGGGTGGTAGCACTCGAGCTGCTGAATTCCGTCGATGGCGTGCGCTACCGGGAACTGCCGCCGCCGGATGATGCCGCTCGCCAGCTCGATTTCAGCCAGCCGGATTCATCCTTCAACAGCGTTGGTCAGTTTACGCAAATCGCCCGGCCGTTCTCGTCGACAGCGCATTATCTCGCGATCTATAACGTCGGTGTGACCGGCGCAAACGCCTACGAACTCGCCAACGTCATTACGCCACCCGGCACGCAAATCGACATCGATACAGACGCGACGCCGGGCGAAGACCGCATTCAACTGAGCCCGGCGTTCCGTTTTGCATACGGTTCCCCGGGACAGCGGCTGTTCCTGCTGGACGGCCCGGTCAGCTATCTGTGCGATCCGGTCAGCGGCATGCTGCGGCGCTACGAGGGCTACACGATTGCTGCCGACCAAACGACGCGAGACAGTCATGCAGAACTGCTGGGCGCCGGTGCGCAGGTCTCGCTGGTGACGGACCGTATCAACGTGTGCAACATCGGCTATGCGCCGGGCACCGCGCAACGGGCGGGACTCGTTACGCTGATGCTGGCGGTCGCCGAGGCCAACGAACAGGTCACGCTGTTACACCAGGTGCATGTCGACAATGTCCCGTAACCGCAGCCAGGCACGTTCACCGCAGCGGCAGGCCGCATTCTCGCTCGTGCCGGCCCTGTTCCTGCTGATCGTCCTGGCAGGGCTCGGCGCCGTGGCGGTCAGGCTGCTGGCAGTACAGCAACAGACGACGGTGCTGGCGATCCAGTCAACGCGGGCTTACGCTGCGGCGCGGGCCGGCGTCGAAGCGGCCATTTACGAGGCGCTTATCAACAACAACTGCAGCAGCAATTCAATCGCGCTGAGCGAGGGCGGCCTGGCCGGATTTACCGTCGACGTGAGCTGCAACAGCACGTCCCACACGGAGGGTGCCGCGACCAGTACGGTCTTTGTCATTGATGCGTTTGCCTACGCCGGCCTGTACGGTTCGCCCGACTACGTGTCGCGGCGTATCCGCACCAAGGTTACGGACGTCACCTGATGCGCAGCAGCCTGCATAAACGTTTTGACAGGCGACGCGCCATCGCACAGCAGGCGGTCGCGTGGCTGCGCTGCATTGCCGTGCTTATCGTGAGCAGCAGTACGGTGCTGGCGCAGTCAGCACCTGTGTGCACCACACAGACCATCGGCAACCGCGATTTTTACGGAATCTCCGGCAGCAGCGACAGCTATGTCATCGGCGTCGGTGATCAGGGCAGTATTTATCAGTACAACGGCACAGCCTGGTCCGCGATGAGCAGCCCGACCAGCGAAGAGCTGTTCGACGTCGAGGTGGTCAGCCCGGGCGTTGCGTTTGCCGTGGGCGATAACGGCACTGTGCTGCAGCTCAGCGGTACGACCTGGATTAATCGCAGCGGCTTCACCAATCGCGACATGTTCGGCGTCTGGGCGGCTTCGGCGAACGAAGCGTATGCGGTCGGTGACCAAGGCGAAATATGGCGCTGGAACGGCAGT
Organism: uncultured Gammaproteobacteria bacterium; assembly: GCA_963800915.1. Lineage (GTDB taxonomy): Bacteria > Pseudomonadota > Gammaproteobacteria > Steroidobacterales > Woeseiaceae > Woeseia. The sequence continues at coordinate 59,644 of CAWDCR010000003.1, read as the reverse complement.
ACCTGGAGCGATCAAAGCGGCGCGGCCGGCACGGATAATCGCGATATCGAAGACGTCTGGGGCAATGCCGGATTTGTCTACGCGATGAGCGAACGGGGCGAGCTCTATATTTACAACCGCAATACCGGCAACTGGCTGCCGCGACAGGACGCGTGCCGGCAGGGCAATAACTTCCGAGATGTCTGGGGCGACTCCGCCGGCAACGTGTACATGACGCGCCGCGAAGACATCTACCGCTACAACGGCGGCAGCTGCAGCATCGTGGCGACCGCCAGTGAGCGGATGAACGGCCTGTACGGCGGCGCCGACGGGCAGGTGTATGCCGGTGGGCGCAGCGGTGTTGTTCTGCACTTCAACGGCAGTGCCTGGGTCGAGTCGACTGAGGCGAACCAGGAGATCAACGACGTCTGGGTATCGCCGGGCGGCAGCGTGTACTACGGCGGCGACCAGGGTGAAATTACCAGCTGTGTGCAGGTGCAGCCGAACGTGATCGGCGACTGGCCGATGGATGACTGTACCCTGGGCTTCAACGGTAGCGTGGTTAACGACGTGGGCCCGAACGGCATTGATGGCGCTACGGTGGGTGGTGTCGCCGTCGAGGCAAACGGCCAGATGTGCAGCGCAGCCGGACTGAATGGCAGTACATCCTACGTGCGAGTGCCGGACGCTGCGGTACTGGACGTGCAAAACGGATTGAGTTTTGCGGTGTGGGTTCGCCATAACGGCGGCCCCCGCGACTGGCAGGCGGTGTTCGCCAAAGGCGACAGCAGCTACCGCCTGCACCTGAATGGCGGCTGCACCATTGCCGATACGCTACCCGGCAATACCCGCCATGGTTTTACCTTCGGCTTGAACGGCGGCTGCGCCAACGCGGATCTGAACAGCAATGTCGTGCCGTCTCCCGGTGTCTGGTATCACGTGGCGGGCACCTATGATCGGACCGTGATGCGGATCTACATCAACGGCAGTCTCGTCAACTCGGCGAACAATAACTCCGCGATCAATACCAATAACTTTGACCTGTTCATCGGTGAGAACTCGCAGCAGCGCAATCGCTACTGGAACGGTGATATTGACGAACTGACAATCTGGGACAACGCAATCAGTGCGCAGGATATCGTCAATCACATGAACCGCACGCGACCCTGCACCGGCTGCTCGTCCGTCGAGTTCACCATCAATCACGATAACAACGGTATTCATTGCCTCGATGAAACGATCGTGGTGAACGTCATCGACAGCCTGACCGCCGCGCCGCGCCTCGACTACAGCGAACAGGTGACTCTGGATACGCAAACCGGCAGCGGCACCTGGACCCTCGTGAGCGGTTCCGGCGCGCTGCTTGACGGTACCGCAAACGATGGCATCGCGACCTACCAGTGGCCGCTGAACGAGGATTCCGCCGAGTTCGCGTTAAGCTACCCGCAGGGTACGGCTGCATTCGATATAGACGTGTACCAGTCCACCGACAGCGCAATTCGCGATAACGATGCGGAAGGCCTGATGAATTTCGGGCCAAGCGGCTTTACCGTGACCGCGGCGCCGCTGTCGAATCCGCCGCCCGGCGTCATCGTGCCGTTCAATGCGACACAGGTCGCGGCCACCGATTTCAATGTATACCTGACGGCTTTCGGCCAGACCCCGAATGATCCGGTGTGCGGCGTGATCGAGTCCTACGATGGTGCACGCGATTTGCAGATCTGGAATGACTACGTCAACCCCGGCACCGGCAGCGTCGCACCGCTCGTCAATGGCATTGCCGTCGCGTCCTCGGAAGCAGCGGCTGCAACGCAAACCGTCGCGTTTAGCAACGGCCAGGCGGTCGTAGTAAGCCGCTACAAGGACGTCGGCGCGCTGCGGCTTAACTTCAACGACGATAACGTCGCCGATCCAAATCTGCCGAACGGAATTCGCGGCGCGACGGCAGCGTTTGTCTCGCAGCCGTTCTCTTTCGTGTTGAGCAGCATCGAAGACTCGGTCGGTAATCCGAATCCTGCTGCTGCCGACGCAAGCGGCGCTGCGTTCATTGCGGCGGGCCGACCGTTCAGCATTACCGTTAGCGCGCTTGATGCCGACGGTGATCCAACCCCCAATTACGGGCGCGAAACCGTTCCCGAGACCGTGGCGCTCGCGACGACCCTGGTAAGCCCGGTTGCCGGCAATGCGCCAGCGGTTAATTTCGCGACCGGTTTTGGCGTGTTCGCGGCAGGGCAGGCAACCGGCAACGACTTCAGCTGGCCGGAAACCGGCGTAATGCGCCTGACGCCATCCGTTGGTGACGGCAGTTATCTGGGTACGGGCAATGTCACCGGCGTGGCGTCGGCCAATATCGGTCGCTTCTTCCCCGATCATTTCACCGCCGTGCAGAACGCGCCCGCGTTCGGGACGAGTTGTGCAGCAGGTTCATTCACCTATCTCGGTGAGGCATTCACCTACACATCGAATCCCGTGATTACCTTCACGGCCCGCGCCACGGATGGCTCTGTCACCCAGAATTACGCGGGCGCCTATTTCCGCGTCGACAACACGACGCTGGCAAATCGCAGTTACAGCGCATCGACCGGGGCACTGGATACGTCGGGATTACCTGCCGCGACCGGCGACCCGACCGTTGCGGCTCTCGGCGGTGGCGTCGGCACGCTGACGTTCTCGTCAGGCAGTGGGCTGGCTTTCGTCAAAGGGACTCCGGTTGCGCCTTTCGCTGCCGACATCTCGCTGGCGATCGACCTCATCGATGGTGACGGCGTCGCGACACTGGCGAACCCGGTGACGTTTGGCAGTATCGCCTTCAATGCCGGCAATGAGATGCGCTACGGACGCGTGCGCCTGCTGAACCAGATAGGTTCCGAGCTTGTTAACCTGAACGTGCCAATGCGCAGCGAGTACTTTAGCAACGCGTCGACCGGCTTCGTGCAAAACACGGACGACAGCTGCAGCACTGCTATCGAACTGGGCTTTTCGGGGTTCACCGAGAACCTGACGGCGCTCGAAACCTGCGTGATTGAGAACGGCGCACCCGGCGCCAGCAGCGTCGGCTGCGCCGCGCCGGGCCCCGCGGGGCTGCGTTACCGTGAGCCGCCGCTCTCCGGCGATTTCAACCTGCACCTGGCCGCGCCGGGCAGCGGCAAGAACGGCAGCGTCGCCATAACGGCCGACGTACCGGCCTGGCTGCGCTTCGACTGGGACGCGGGTACGCCAGGTCTCGAGAATCCTGTCGGCACCGCGACATTCGGCATCTATCGCGGCGAGGATCGACGCATCTATACGCGCGAGATCTACTGACTGGCGCCTGCCAGCCCGAGCAAAAAAAACCCTGTATTCCAGCGGAGTACAGGGCCATAACGTTTCACGGGCCGGTCAATCATTGACCCGCCGCGAAACCCGTCGGTTAGTTAGTGACGCCGGGGCAGGAACGCGTCCATCGTGACTTTGAACTGCAGGAACACCACGCCACCGATGGTCGGGTCGACGACGTTCGCATGTGCCATGTCGTGCACGGCTTTCTTTGGCAGGTAGGTCAGGTTAATTCCGCCGTAGCGATTGCCGAGCGTCAGCACCGGCAGCACGCCGGGAAATGGCGAGTAGTCGCCGATATCCTTGCGCGCCATCAGGAAGGCGACAACGCCGGCATCAAGGTACATACCACCAACGCGCTCGGTGGCGAACAGGCGGCGCTTCAGGCCAGCGCCGGCCATGTAGGACATGTTCTCAAGGCTGTCCAGAAAGTAATTGGCATTGACCGTCCTGATCCAGCGCGAGCGCTGCCGGAATTCATATTCAAGCCCGAGCCCGTAGTTGTTTTCGTTCCAGTTGTACTGCGAGTTGACGTGGTGCGACTTGCCGTTGATGACCACGTCCAGGTTGCCTGCGACGGCCGGTCCGGCGAGCAGGGCGAGCAGCAGGGCGGCGAGGGTGAGTACTGCATGCTTTTGAATAGTCATGTCTGCTACAAAGCAAGCACCGTGCCAGTCGGTAAAAAGCATTAAAAACAATAAGTTGAATTTGTCCCGCCGGGCGACTGTAAAGTACCCCGACGCTCACTCGCGATGCCGTTGTGACGTGGTTCACAGTTCGTCGTCATTACCGCCGTCTGGCCTGCCCTGGTGCACCAGAAATGGGGTATTCGGGCAGATCACGCCGCCAAACTGTAAAGAATTCCGACAGTCGGGCACGTCACCGCGTCGCGCACGGCCCTTGCGGGTGTCAATTCGGGCAAATACCTCGACGAAAAGTCAAATTGCTGCCGATCGCATGGTTTTCGATAAGCGGTGCATTCCACGCGACCGGGGCCGTTCGCGTACTGCAATCGGTCCGGTAGCATGTTCGGTGTCAATGCCAAGGAGAACTGCGATGGCAACCTTTACCAACCCCGCAGACAAAGCAGCAACGGTCAGTCACAAGAAAAAGCAGGTCAAAGCCGCGGACCTGCCTGCGCCGCCCGCAAAAGACGAGCAGCTGGATGACGACCGGTTTGGCACGGATCCGTACAACAGTGCCATCCGCTTTGTAGGTACTCGCAAGTCCGGCTCCTGAGCACAGTCGTGCGGCGCTGAGTGCGAATTGCCTGGCGATGAGAGCGTGACGGCGAATGCGCTTACGGTCCGGCTGGCGATTTCGGCCAGGGAGTTCCAGCGGCTCTATGCGGGTAAAGCGCGTGATGTCATTGCCGTGGCAGAGTCCGGCCAGACGGTGCGTTTTCCAGGGAATATTCTGCGCAGTTACGTCCTGCATGACGGCGTGCACGGCAGGTTTCGCATCGCGTTCGACGACGCTGGCAGGTTTCTGGAGCTCGAGAAGCTGACCCTTTCGTAAGGGGCTAGGCGAAGACGTCGACGAAACTGCCCGACAGTCCGAGCGCTGAATTGATATTACGAAGCGCGGCAACCGTGGCTTGCCCCAGGTCATTAACCAGGCCGTCGGTGCTGCTGCTGCCGGCCAGCAGGCGGCCCACATCATTGCCGCGTCGCTGCAGTCCCTGCGTAAAATCCTGCCTGTCAAAGCCGGCGAAATAGCCACGTCGCCTCGCCAGTTTGCTGCGGTCGAAGCTGATGCCGTACAGCGCATCGCTGCGCTCCGTACTGCGCCCGAAGCTGTCGTTTACGGCACTGGCCAGCACATTTCGAAACACGCCCGTGTGGTCCGATCCGTCGGTAAAGCTCTTGTCGCTAAACAGCTTGTTCAGCGACTCGAAGACGTCCTCGATTTTATCGGCGATCGCGTAGGCACGACGCTTGGAAATGCCAGTCACCTGCCCGTCGACGCGACCGTCCGCGATATTCAGCGCGGAGAAAAAATTGGTGCCATTGCTGTCGATTTCAAATGTCGAGGATTCGTTGCTTGCAATCAGGACTTTGCGGGTCGCCTGATCGAATGACGCCGTAACGCCCGCATCCGCGCTGTTAATCTTCTGAATGACGGTCGCCAGGCTGTCCGTTGCCGCATCGATCGCGATAGCCGTGTTGTTGATATAGACGCTCCCGCTTTGCACCGAAGACAGCGCCGCAACGTCGCGCAGCGCTTTTTCGGAATCCGGGTCGATTCCTGCAACCACGGTCGCACCGCTCAGCTTGCTCGCGGCAATCAGGTTGGACGTATCGCCCTGGATTGCAATCGTTGCCGCAGAGCCTTTGGTCTTTTGCGTAAACTCGACCTGCTCGGACCCAATATTGTAGGCGGCCGTGACGCCCGCCGCAGACTGGTTGATGCGGGCGATGACGTCGTTCATGTTGTCGCTTGCATTTACCGTGATCACTTCGCCGTTCAGCAGAAACGAGCCGTCAACCACCGGGTCCAGCGGGTTGGTTTCGTAATACTGGAAATTCGGGTTGCTGTTACGCACGCCGTTGAACGGGCGCGCCGGGTCAAATACGCTGCCCACGGTGTCGCTGATCTGAAGCGCCGCGGTGTCGTTGTCAATCAGCTAGCCCGTCACCCAACGTGAAGAACAGGCCGTTGCCGATGTCGTACTGGCGGTCCGGTTCATGCGAAGCGCGGACATTGTAGTTGCCGATGGTGACGCCGTTCGGATCGTAGGCGCGGATCCGTAAATCATTGACACCGTGCACGCCTGGCCGCCGGACTTCAAAGGTGAGCGCGCCGCTGCCGTGCGAGCCGTCATACTCGCCGCCGATGGTAAGCAAGGCCGACGACACGCCGTTCCAGGCCGGGCCGAATGGCGTAAACGACCTTGGCGAGGCATTGATCTGCTGGCTTGATGCCAGCGTCGCCGCGCTGCTGGTCAGGTCGAGATTAATCGAGCTGGCCGAGCGCGCGTCAGGCAGGTCCAGGTTGAAACTGGTGCGGACGTTGGCCAGCTCGGCCAGGCCCTGCAGAGCGTCATACACGCGCAGCAGCTCATCGCGCGCGCGCAGCAGGTCGCTACGGCTGTTGTTCGCGGCGCTCGCAGGCGCCGCAGCCTGCGACGGAGCAGGTGCCGGTTGCGATGTCCTGATCGACAGCGAATTTGAAATGGGTCGAATGCTCATTGTGCCGCCCGCGCATAGGGTGCCCGCAGCGGGCCACAGGCGGCTTATCGGCCGCCGCCGGCAGAACTTTAGAACCGGGCCCGCGAGGGCGTCAGCTGACCGCGGTCAGGTACCTGAGCAAGGCGCTCGAAAACAGGTCGATATCGACCGGCTGATCCAGGAACACGTCGATGCCCTGCAAGGATGCCAGCATCGCGCGCTGGCTGCGGTGGGCGCACATAATGACGTTGTGGCCGTTCTCTCCCATCACCTTTTCAGTTGTCAGTCGTCGTCGACTTCAAGCTGTCCGGTCAGACGCCGCCACAGGTGCGAGCCGGCCACGCCAACGCTGAGCAGAGCCGCAAAACAAACGAGAATAATCCAGGTAATTGATGTTAGAGAATCAGTGGCGAGCAGGCCGAAATCCGTCAGCAGCCAGATCAGCGCAGCAAAGAACAGCGCGCCAAGCACCATGCCCAGTGTACCCAGCGAACGAAAACTGGCAACGAGATACACGGTCCAGCCAATCAGCAGCAGCACGACCACGAAAAAATGCAGCGCCCCGATTTCACTGTTGGCGAAGGCGGCTCGCAACCAGGCGAAGGCCGAATACTGTGTCGGATTGTAGGTACCCATCACCAGTATCAGCGCAGCGACAAAGCGCAAGGCAAAGCCGCCCCAGGTGAGGTCCCCTGAGCGCTTGTCGGTTTTCTCGATTGCTTCAGCCATAGGTAAGTTCCATCTCTGCTCCAGGCGATTCTCTAGCGGGCGGGCGGCAGGTAATGCAGCGCGACGGCGAAACTGACGTCCGGCGCGGTTTTCACCCGGACATCTTCGCCCACAGCAATGGCCAGCCGCAAGGTATCGGACAGATCGATCGTGCCGCCGACGCTCAATTGCAGCGCGGTACTGCCAAGCAGACGCAGCTCTGAGTCGTAGGCGGCACTGCGCAATGTGCTTTGCACGGTCAGTTCGATGCGCGGGTGTACGCGCAGGCTAATGCCACCCGCCAGCAGCCCGACGACTCGTCGCGCGCGCTCAGGTAGTTGATCCGGCCTGTCGCGGAGCACGATATGCGCACGATAGAAGCTGCTCCACGCCGGCTTGCCGAATAGCTGCTCGCGGTCCGACGCGATGCCGAGGCTCAGGGTCGCGGCACCGCTGCCGGTTAACTTGTCGCTGTCGCCCGTTGGCAACTGCACCGAGAGTCGCGCCGCGGTTTTCGCGCGCGCATCGCTACGCAGCTGCCATGCCGCCAGCAGGCGGAGGTCGCCGAGGCCACGCTGGTTGCTCTGCACGTCGAGCCGGTCTATGCCTGCGTCCCGGTAACGAATGTCGAGCTGATCCTGCGCAACAAAGTCGCGCAGGCCGTTCGGCAAGCCGAACAGGTCGTGCCAGGTCTCGACCAGCGTGTCGAGGCCGCCCGATTCATGCAGCAGGTAGGGCAATTCGATGCCAAGCTGCAGTTTGTCTGTCAGCCCGTAGTCAAACGCGATCGCCAGCCGGGTGGTCTCGCCGTCGAACAGCATCGTTTCCGCGCCGTGCGTGTCCTGCACTGCGTGACTCGCCGTCGCAATGGACGAGCGCCAGCGCAGCCGGCCGGCGGGCGCAAGTTGCGCGCCTTCGTCGGCTCGCGGCAGGCCCATGGTCGCGATCAGCGGACTCAGATCACGATCCGGCAGGGCCGCGCTGCTGGCTGTCGCCGGCTGGCAGAGCAGCGCAGCGAGGCCGACGCTGCGCAGCAGGCCAGCAGGCGCGTGGCGCGCTGCCCGCAGCCTGACGGGATTGCGGGTAATGATGCTCAGGACGCGCGCTTGAAGTGGTCTTCGAGCACCTGCGCGACGCAGCAGGTCAGTCGCTTGCCGGTCTCGATGTGCAGAAACTCGTTCGGGCCGTGCGCATTCGAATTCGGGCCGAGCAGTCCCGTTACCAGGAACTGTGCCTCGGGAAATTTTTCGCCGAGCATGCCCATGAACGGAATGCTGCCGCCGGTACCCATGTACATGGACGGCTTGCCGAAGTAGTCGTCGGAGGCTTTTTTCATAGAGCGCTCCAGCCACGGTGCAATGGCCGGCGCATTCCAGCCGCCCATCGCGGAGTCAACCTTGAACGTGACCTTTGCAAACGCCGGCGGGTCGCTCGCCAGCACTTTCTCGACCGCCGCCGCCGCGGCATCCGGCTCACAGGTCGGCGGCAGCCGGAACGACAGCTTGAGCGTGGTGCCGGGCAGCATCACGTTGCCCGCATTGCCAACGCTTGGCAGGCCATCGGCACCGGTGATGCTGAGTGTCGGTCGCCAGGTGTTGTTCAGCATCAGTTCGTAGTGCGATTCATCGGGTACGCTGCTCGTGTCGACCCACGGGAATTTCCTGTAAACCGAATCCTGCAGCACCTCCGCCGCCAGCTCGGTCTGTTTCAGGCGTGCGGCGGGAATGTCGCTGTACAAAGCGTCGAGCGTAATCTTGCCGGTGGTCTCATCTTCGATCCGGCTTAGCAGCTTGCGCAGGATGCGGAAGCTCGACGGCACGATGCCGCTGGCAGCGCCGGAATGCACGCCTTCGCGCAATACGTCGACGGTCAGGCTGCCCACCAGGTTGCCGCGCAGCGAGGTCGTGCACCAGAACTGTTCGTAGTTGCCGCACTCGGCGTCCAGGCAAACGACCAGGCTGGGCGTGCCGATGCGTGCTTCGAGCTTGTCAATGTAGAAGGGCAGGTCAAAGCTGCCGCTTTCTTCGCAGCCTTCGATGATGACCACACAGCGGGCATGCGGAATGCCCTGTTCCTGCAAGGTGCGAATTGCCGTTAGCGAGCCGAAGACCGCGTAGCCATCGTCGGCGCCACCGCGGCCGTACAGTTTGCCGTCGCGGATCACCGCTTTCCATGGCGACAGGCCGTCGACCCAGCCGCTGAACTCAGGCTGCTTGTCGTAGTGGCCGTAAAGCAGTACGACATCGTCCGACTGGCCCGGGATATCAATGAACAGCAGCGGCGTGCGGCCCGCAAGGCGCACGATTTCGATGTGCATGCCTTTGACCGGCTGTTCGCGGCACCAGGCCTCCAGCAGCTCGACTGCCTTGTCCATGTGGCCGTGCTTTTCCCAGTCGCGATCAAAGGTCGGCGACTTGTTCGGTATCTCGATGTACTCGCTGAGTTTTGGGATGATCGAGTCGTCCCACAGGGCGTTAACGAAGTTGCTGGTTTTTTGCCGATCCATTGTTATTCCCGTCATACAGTGTGGCGCGCAAGCGGCGGCCGGGACGCAATTGTGACAGAAATGAACCTCATTGCCGATCCCGCAGCGCGGCTGTCGTTCGCCGGCAGGCGGCGCAATCTGCGGCTGGCGGTGGCAAAATGCGTAGCAGGAACACGTTGGTTAATCGCATGAAAGAGAAAAACTTGCTGCGGACCCTGCTCGCCGCAGGCGCAATGCTTATGCTGCTGCTGGCGTTCTTCGACGTGACCATCGATCCGCAGTTTGCGCTGCCCGCCGAGGTCCGGACTCCCGACCCGGCACAGGAGGCGCGCTTTACCGTCTGCCTCGAACTGCGCGATGCAACGATTCACGAACGCGCGTTCTCAACCATCGACAACCCTGACGTGCAGCGGGAGTTCATCTCGGCCGAGCGCGACAAAGCGCGCGCAGCGTGTCGCGAGGCGTTTCCTGAACAGCTGCAAATTGCGCAAACACCGCTGCGCTTCAAGCTGCTCGAGCTGCGCTACCGCTATTGAGCACATTGCGATTCCGCTATCGATGCCGCTGAAACCAGTTGCCGCGCCGCCTGCGGCTTTTTTTGCGCCGCTGCTTCTCGTAAAGTGACCGGCAGGCTGCGCCGCCGCGCAGCCTCATTAGCCCGGGGGGGACTATGAAAGACAAGATCACGCGCCGCGACTTTCTGAACGGCACCCAGGTCGCGATTGGTGCGTCGATGCTGTCGCCGTGGTCCGATCTGCTGGCCGCCGGCAACAAATCGTTCCGGCTTGACGCCGATTACTACCCACCTGCCAAAACCGGCATGCGTGGCAGCCACGACGGGGCCTGGGAAACGATGCATGCGCGGGTGTCGGGCCAGGCGTTCAAGGCCGGTGCAATTGAAGAGAGCTATGACCTTGTCGTGGTCGGCGGCGGGATCAGCGGCCTCTCTGCCGCGCGCTTTTATCGCGCAGAAAAGCCTGCCGCGCGCATCCTGGTTCTCGACAACCACGACGATTTCGGCGGCCATGCCAAGCGCAACGAGTTCTCAATCAACGGCAAGACGCGTATCGGTTACGGCGGTACTGAATCGATCGACACGCCATCCGCCTACAGCGAAGTGGCGCGCGACCTGCTGAAGGACGTGGGAATCGAGACCGAGCGCTTCTACAAGCTGTATGACCAGCAGCTTTACGCGTCGCTCGACCTGTCGAAGAGCATCATGTTCGATGAGCAAAGTTTTGCGCAGCGCAAACTCGTCGGTGGCTACAACAAGATTCCGTGGCAGGAGTTTGCCGCGCAGGCGCCGATGAGCGACAAGGCACGTGCCGATCTTATCCGCGTCTGGACCGAACAGCGCGACTACATGCCGGGCCTGAGCCGCGAAGAAAAGTACGCGAAGCTGCGCAGGACCAGCTATTACGATTTTCTGAAGGACTACGCGCAGGTCGATCAGCAGGTGCTGGAACTCTATCGACGCTGGGGCATGAGTTTCTGGTGCGTCGGTATCGACGAAATTCCTGCAACGTCGGTGCAGTCGTATGACGGCGGTATGCCGGGCATGACGCACACGCTGCCGCGAGTTGGTTATCGTGGCGACGAGCCGTATATCTTTCATTTCCCGGATGGCAATGCCTCGGTCGCCAGGCTGATCGTGCGCAAACTGCTGCCCGAGGCGGTGCCGGGCAGCACGATGGAAGACGTCGTAACCGCGCGCGTTGACTATTCGCAGCTCGATCGCGACGGCAACGCGACGCGCATTCGCCTGAACAGCACCGTCGTCAACGTGGGGCACGTGAGCCGTGGCGATGATGTCGCGGTTACCTACGTACATCGCGGCGATACGCACACCGTGCGTGCTCACAAGGTGGTCATGGCCTGCTACAACAGCGTCGTGCCGTACATCTGTCCGGAACTGCCGGAGGAGCAGAAAGCCGGGCTCGCCTACAACGTCAAGATACCGCTCGTCTATACGAAGGTGCTGGTGCCGAACTGGCGGCCGTTCGCAGAGCTCGGTACTGACTTCGTGTATTACACGAACGATTTTTTCAAGCAGGTCGAGCTGGATTACCCGGTGTCTATCGGCAACTACCAGTTTGGCAGTTCGCCCGATGAGCCGATGGTATTGCACATGTGCCACGTGAAGCATTTCCCTGATATCAAGGGCCCGGAGCAATGGCGTGCCGGCCGGCGGCATTTGCTGACGACGCCGTTCTCGCAGTTCGAATACCACGTCAAGGATCAGCTCGACCAGGCGCTCGGCGGCGCCGGCTTCGATGCCGAGCGCGACGTGCAGGCCATTACCGTCAATCGCTGGGCGCACGGCTATTCGTACAGCAATGACCTGATCTGGGAGCCGGAGTGGCCGGATCCTGCAGCGACGCCGTGGGCGAAAGCGCGCCAGCCATTCGGTCGCATAGCGATTGCGAATTCCGACGCCGGCGTTGCGGCCGATACGAACTCCGCGATCACGCAGGCTCATCGGGCGGTGCAGGAGTTGCTGCGCAGCTAGCGGCCAAAGCACGCGCCAAAAAAAACGGGGCTATTGAGCCCCGTTTTTTTCATGCATCGGCTGGCGGTCAGCCGGCCGGGTAGGTGTAGTGCGACTGCAGGCCCAGCGGGAAGCCGATCGCCCAGTAGACGAGCAGGAATATCGTCCACAGAATAATGAAGGTCACCGAGTAGGGCAGCATCATCGCGGTCAGCGTGCCGATGCCGGTGGACTTCACGTAGCGCTGGCAAAATACGACAACCAGCGGGAAGTAAGGCATCAACGGCGTGATGATGTTGGTGCTCGAATCACCGACACGATAGGCCGCCTGTGCCAGGTCGGGCGAAATGCCGAGCTGCATCAGCATCGGCACGAAGATCGGTGCGAGCAGCGCCCACTTTGCCGATGCCGAGCCGACAAACAGGTTGATAAAGCCGGTCAGGAAGACGATGCCGGTAATGGTAATCGCACCCGGCAGCGCCAGCGCCTTCAGCACCGCAGCACCTTTCAGGGCCAGCAGCACGCCGAGGTTCGATTGCCCGAACGCGTAGATGAACTGTGCGATAAAAAACATGATGACCAGGTAATAACCCATGCTGGTCATCGATTTCGTCATGCCGGCGATAATGTCGCGTGACGACTTCACGGTGCCCGCCGCGTAGCCGTACACGACGCCGGGCAACAGAAACAGTACGAAAATAAGGGGCACGATCGAGCCCATCAGCGGCGCCGCACCGCTTGTCAGATTGCCTGCCCCGTCGCGCCAGGCCGAGCCCTCCGGCCAGGCGGTGACGATCAGCGCAATAATGCCCAGCAGGATCGCGATGTTGGCGAAACGCAGGCCACGACGTTCGTTCGGCTCGAGCGCGTCCATGGTCGGCAGATCTTCCAGGTCGCCGTCGAGTTCGTGGCCCTGGTCGTGCAAGCGCGGTTCGACGACCTTGTCGGTCAGGTACCAGCCGAGCCCGACGATCAGCAGCGAGGACACGGTCGTGAAGAAGTAGTTGTTGAGCGGATTCAGCACGATATTCGGATCGAGTATCTGCGCGCCGGTCTGCGAGATGCCCTGCAGCATCGGGTCGAGCGACGACGGCACGAAGTTGGCCGAGAAGCCGCCGGAGACGCCGGCAAAAGCCGCTGCGATACCCGCGAGCGGGTGGCGCCCAGCCGCGTAGAAGATAACGCCGCCCAGCGGAATCACCAGCACGTAGCCGGCATCCACCGCGGTGTGACTGACGATACCGACGAGGATGACCATCGGCGTCAGCAACCAGCGCGGGGTCCAGGCCATCATCGCGCGCAGGCCGGAGTTGATGTAGCCGGTGTGTTCGGCAACACCGATGCCGAGCATCGCAACGAGCACGACGCCGACCGGGTGAAAGTGCGTGAAGTTCGTAACGAGCTTCGTAAAGAAGGTCGTCATCGACGTGCCGGACAGCTGGTTGATGATGCGCAGTGGCTCACCCGTCAGCGGGTGAGTGACGTCGAACTGGATGCCCGACAGCAGCCACGACAGCAGCCACACGATGACCAGCAGGCCAACGAACAGCATGGCGGGATCCGGCAACCTGTTGCCGACTCGTTCCACGGCGGCAAGTGCGCGCTGTACGCCACTTTGCCGGACGGCTTTGGATTCGCTCATGACTGCAGGCCCCTTTGTTTTATTGTGCGCGGCAGTTTACCGAATTGACGCGGTGCCGTCCCGCCCGAACAGGTCCGGGCGGGGCAATATCGGCCAGCCGCTACTCGGAAAGCGCGCGGATCAGCGTTTGCGTCATGCGCTCGGTGGTTATAAAGCCCCAGCTCCAGCTCTCGCCGTAGTCGGCCAGCGGATTGGCAGCAAGAATGGCGTCGGCTGTCATGCCCTGGTCGAGCAGAGCCCGAATGCGCGACTCGGCATCGGCCAGCATGTCGCGGGCGCGCACGAGGTCGGCACGGTTCGCGAGCGGGCCGTGCCCCGGAATAATGCGCGTCTCTTCATTTGCCAGGTTGATCAGCCGGGTTTGCGCCGCGATGAAACCGCTGACGCTGCCGCCGGAGTCGAGGTCGATAAACGGGAACAGGCCATTGAACATCGTGTCACCGGTATGAATAACGTTGGCTTCCGGGAACACGATCACGGCATCGCCATCGGTATGCGCATTAGCCACGTGCAGCAGGTGTGCCCGCTGGCCGTTCAGATAAAACGACATCTCGTTGTTAAAGGTCAGTTCCGGTAGTGCGTCGCGTGCCGCATCGGAGGCCACCATGCGGGCGCGTATGCTGTCGTGGGCGACGATACGTGCGCCATGCGAGTGGAGCGCCGCGTTGCCGCCGACGTGATCGCCATGCACGTGCGTATTGATGACAAAGTCGACTCGTGCACCGGCCGCTGCGGCATACCGCTTCCAGCAATTTGCGCGGTGTATTGCTCAAGGCCGTCGTCGATCAGCACAACGCCATCGTCGCCGGCGAGCAAACCGAGGTTACCGCCGGCAAAGCCACCCACGCCTTCCAGCATGTAAAGGCCGTCAGCGAGTCTGGTCGACTTGAACGAAATGTCGTCCTGAGCGAACGCCCTAGCGGTGAGTATGAGTGCGGCACCGAGGTACCCCAATTGGCGAATTTTCATAGCTGTCCCCCTGCAGGAATCGGTCGAATAATAGTCCGTGCTCGTTTTACAGCAGGAAACCGGCTTTTGCCATCGCGGCACGGCCAACCCGGGGCGCGACACAGGTCTCAGATCCGGCAATTGCCTGCATTGAAACCCGGCAGCTGAGAGCCCGGTCACAGCCGCCGGACGGCGACTGGAACACGCTTGCCGGCAACAGGTTTACGAGGTCCTCCGATGGCCGATGCCGCCAGCAACATAATCCCGTTTCCGATCGATCGCTGCCGCGACATGCGCGGCTGTCCGCACTGCGGCACGCGCAGTGACGTATACCGAATTGGCCGCCTGTTGTGGGCCTATTGCGATCAGCACGAGGTTCGCTGGGTCGTTGCCGATTTCCAGGACGCAACACCCGTTGCGATGGATCGCCAGCAACTCCGGCGCGGCCTCGAATTTCTGTCGGCGTTCGTCGAAGTCTCGCGCTAGCACGCCGTTTCAAATCCGCCTGCACGCCGCCGGCACGGCGCCGCCCACATTGATGCGCGTGTTATAAAGCGCGTGGGCGCTAAAGCCCGTCGCGCAGGGCGTTCGCATGAAGTTACCTTATTATCTCATTGTCGCGGCGTTCCTCAGCGCTTGCGACAGCGACGGGCCGGCGCCCGTTGAATTCGGGCTTACGATCAGCGAGATCCAGGGCAGCACCGCGGCGAGCCCGCTGGCCGGCCAGTTCGTTACGGTCAGCGGCGTGGTCAGCGGCGATTTCCAGGACGACGATGCGGACGGCGTCAGCAGTCTCGGCGGGTTTTACCTGCAGTCGCTCGAAGCGGATGAAGATCCACGCACATCGGAAGGATTGTTCGTCTTTGATCGCGGCGCGAATGGCCCGGACCTGGTGGTTGGCGATGTCGTCAGCGTTACCGGAATTGTCGCGGAACGCTTTGGCGAAACCCAGATCGCTGCAGAGAAGGTTGCGCGAACGGGTCGTGCGCAGGCCGATGTGATCGATCTGCCGTTGCCTGCAGCGACGCTTGTCGACAACAGCGATGGCACGCAGATTGCGGATCTCGAGCGCTACGAGGGTATGCTGGTGCGCATCCCGCAAACCATGTTCGTGCAGGACCTGACGGGCCTCGAACGATTCGGCGAGATTCTGCTGTCGCTCACGGAGCGCCAGTACCAGTTCACGTCGACGAACCTGCCGGACCCTGCCGCTTACCGTGAACACCGCGCGCAGGTCGCGGCCCGGACGCTGATGCTTGACGACGGCCGCGCGGAGCAGAACGTCAAGCCGCTGCGCTACCTGGGCGGCGCCGGCCTGCCACAGCGTGCGCCGCGCCTCGGCGACGCGCTTGGCAATCTGCAGGGCGTGCTTCGCTACAGCCGCGGCAGCGGACCGCACGGGGCGGAGACCTGGCGACTGATGCCGACCGTGCCGCCGACCTTCGAGGCGCGAAATCCGCGTCCCGCCAAACCGGATCTGCAGGGTGACGTCATCGTGGCCAGCATCAATCTGCTCAATTATTTCTCAACCCCGGATGACGGCACCGATCGCTGCGGTCCTGCCGGAGCTGACGGTTGCCGTGGTGCCGACTCGGTCGCTGAACTGGAACGGCAGCGGCTGCGCACGGCAACGGCGATCAATCTGTCTGGGGCGGATGTCGTTGGCGTAATGGAGCTTGAGAACAATCCGCAGACGGCTGTCAAGGATCTGCAAACCGCGCTCGCGGCCCAGGGTGCTGACTGGCAGTACGTCGATACCGGCGTGATCGGCGATGACGCAATCCGCGTCGCAATCCTGTACCGGCCGGCGCGGATGAGCACCGTCGGCGACTTCGCCATACTCGACAGCCGCAAAGACCCGCGCTTCAACGATCGGCGCAACCGGCCGGCGCTCGCACAAACCTTTCGCAGCGTGGCAAGCGGTGGCGTCTTCACGCTCGCCGTCAACCACCTGAAGTCGAAAGGCTCGCCCTGCGACGCCGACGGCGACCCGAACCGCGGCGACGGCCAGGGCAACTGCAACGTAACGCGGACACGCGCTGCGGAGGCACTCGCCGACTGGCTGGCGGACGACCCGACGGGCAGCGGCGACAGCGACATGCTGATCATCGGCGATCTGAACGCCTACCTGAACGAGGATCCGCTGCGCGCGCTGGAGGCTGCCGGCTATGACAACCTCGTTCGGGACCGGCTGGGCGATCGCGCCTGGTCATTTGCCTACGACGGCGAATCCGGCGTGCTGGATCACGCCCTGTCGTCGCCGTCGCTGACGCCACAGGTCACCGCGATCCATGAGTGGCACATCAATGCTGACGAAGCACCGTTGTACGACTACAACCTGGATTTCGATCGCGACCCTGCATTGTTCGCTGCTGACCAGCCGTGGCGCGCGGCCGATCACGACCCGTTGCTGATTGCACTGCAGCTGCAGAGCGACTGAGCGGTTGCCGTACCCCCGATGGCCGTGTCAGTCTAGCCGCGGTTACGGAAGGGGGAAAACATGAGCAAGGCCGTTGCAGAGCACCTCGACTGGGAGTCCGTTCCGCTCGAAACCGTGAACCCGATGATGCAGCGGCGCATCATCACCGGCGAACTCATGACCGTCGCGCGCATCTGGTTCAAGGACGGCTTCAAGGTGCCACGTCACAGCCACCACAACGAGCAGATAACGCAGGTCGTGTCCGGCGTGTTGCGCTTTCGTCTCGGCGAGCAGGGCGAGCAGCAGGTGGATCTTGGCCCGGGTGAGGTACTGGTCATCCCGGCGCACTTGCCACACGAAGCGCTGTGTATTGGCGACGTCGAGGAAGTCGACCTATGGGCGCCGCGCCGCGACGACTGGCTAAACAAGAGCGATGACTACCTGCGGCAGTGAGCGCGGGCAGCTCCATGCACACACTACATTTAACAGGTATGACAATGATCCGAGCAGTGACCCTTATTGGCAGCCTCTTGCTGGCTGCGCACACGCAGGCCGATTTCCGAACCTTTTCGGTAATGGACGTATTCGAGCTCGAGTACGCGGCCAATCCGCAGATCTCGCCTGACGGCAGCACGATCATTTACGAACGACGCAGCAACGACATCATGATCGACAAGACGCGCTCGAACCTGTGGATCATTGACGTCAGCAGCGGCGAGCAGCGGCCGTTTGTCTCCGGGCTGCAATCTGCCTCGTCGCCGGTGTTCTCGCCGGACGGCAAGCGGCTTGCGTGGCTGCAGGAGACCGAGCAGGGCGGCGGTATCTACGCGCGCTGGCTGGATACCGGCGACACGGCGCTGCTGGCCACGGTGCGCGAGGCCGTGACAGCGCTGGCCTGGTCGCCGGATGGCCGCCATCTTGCTTTTGTCATGTCGGTGCCGGCAAAGACCGAGCCGCTGGCCAAGCCGCCGGCAAAACCGGAAGGTGCCGAGTGGGCGGAAGCGGTCAAGACCATTGACTCGGTGCTGTACCGGCGTGATGGCGAAGGATTCGTCGAGCCTGCCTACGCGCAGCTTTTCGTGATTCCCGCTGAAGGCGGCACACCGCGCCAGCTGACGACCGGCAACTTCATGCACGAAGGTCCCCTGAGCTGGTCCGTCGACGGCGCGCAGATTTATTTCTCTGCCAACCGGAACGCCAGCTGGGAATACGAACCGATGGATGCGGATATCTGGTCCGTGTCGATCGTCGATAGTGAGCTGCAGCAGATCACTGCGACGGAGGGCTACGAGTCGTCGCCGGTCGTAGCGCCGAACGGCCGGCGCATTGCATACCTTTACCAGCACAATCGAAAAGTACCGTTCCGCAACGCCGTCCTGCATGTCATGGACATTGATGGTGACAATGACGCGGCCATTACCGCGCAGCTGGATCGCTCGGTCGACCGGCCGCAGTGGGCGGCGAACGGTCGCAGTATTTACCTGCAGTACGACGACAGAGGCACGACCCAGGCTGCCCGGGTCACGCTCGACGGCGAGCTGACGAGGGTTGCCAGCGATCTTGGCGGCACGACGCTCGGCCGGCCTTACCTGAGTGGCAGCTATTCCGTGGCGGGCAACGGCACCGTCGCGTTCACCCGCGGCACGCCGTACCGACCTGCTGATATTGCCGTCGCGGAGCGACGCAGCACGCGCATCGTGACGGCGCTGAACGATGACCTGCTCGCCGATCGCACGCTGGGCCAGGTGCAGGAGATTAACTACACATCGTCTTACGACGGCGCGGCAATTCAGGGCTGGTACATCACGCCGCCGGGCTTTGACGCTGCCCGCAAATACCCGCTGATTCTCGAAATTCACGGCGGCCCGCACCTGGCCTACGGGCCGCAGTTCTCTGCCGAAATGCAGCGCTACGCGGCGGAAGGCTACGTCGTGTTCTACGACAACCATCGCGGCAGCAGTTCCTACGGCGAAGCGTTTGGTCTGCTGTTGCAGAACAAGTATTCCAGCGAAGCGGACTTTGCCGATCACATGTCGGGCATCGATGCGCTGATTGCGCGCGGCTTTATCGACGAGGACAACCTGTTTATCACCGGCGGCTCGGCCGGTGGTATTGCCAGCGCCTACGCCATTGGCCTGACGGATCGCTTCCGGGCGGCCGCTGTTGCGAAACCGGTCATCAACTGGATTTCCAAAACGCTTACCGCTGATTCCTACGTGTACCAGACGCAGTTCCAGTTTCCGGGCATGCCGTGGGAGGCGTTTGAACACTACTGGCAGCGCTCGCCGCTGTCGCTGGTCGGCAATGTGACCACGCCGACACTGCTGCTGACCGGCGAAGAAGATCAGCGCACGCCAATCTCGGAAACCGAACAGTTCTACCAGGCGCTGAAGCTGAGAAAAGTGCCTGTAACGATGGTGCGGATACCCGGCTCCGGCCACGGCATCGCGGGCAGGCCTTCGCGGCTGATAGCCAAGGTCGAAAATATCCTGGCGTGGTTCGCGCGTTACCGGACGGAACAGAAATGAGAGGCGTCAGCGTCGATCTGCAAGACGCACTTCGCATCGTGCTCACCGCGCTTTGCCTGCTCGGCATGGCGGCATGCCAGCCGGCTGCGGCGCCGTTCCTGCCCGAGTACGGGCAGATCGACCTGCTGATCAGGAACGGTCGCGTTGTCGATGGCAGCGGCGCGCCGGCGCGATCTGCCGACGTTGCCATTGTCGGTGACCGTATCGTGTTCGTCGGCGATGCCTTGTTCAGTGATGCAGACCTTGCAAACCGCGTCGGGCGCGTCATTGATGCCAATGGTCGCGTTGTCGCGCCGGGCTTTATCGATCTGCATTCGCACGGCAATCCGCTCGAAACGCCGGAGCTGGAGAATTTCCTGGCAATGGGCGTGACGACAATTTCGCTGGGACAGGATGGCGACAGCCCCGCCGTAGCCAGCCTCGCCGACTGGCTCGCGTCAGTCGCGGACCAGGGGATCGGCACCAATCTCGCAATGTTCGTCGGACACGGCACGTTGCGGGATCGCTCCGGTATCGGCCTGGCAAAGAACCCGTCGCCGGAAGCGCTGGCGACGATGACCGCCATGCTTGACGAAGCGCTCGACGTGTCTTTCGGCATGAGCAGCGGCCTTGAATACAACCCCGGTTTGAACGCAAACAAGGCCGAGCTGCTCGAACTGGCCAAAGTCGTTGGCAAGCGCGACCGGGTGATCATGAGTCACCTGCGCAATGAAGACGACGACGCACTCGAAGGCGCGATTGCCGAGCTGCTGGACCAGGGCGAGTTTGCCCGCGTGCATATTTCGCACCTGAAATCGGTGTACGGCAAAGGCCGGGATCGTGCCGCGCAAATCCTGCGCATCATCGAAGACGCGCGCGAGAACGGCGTGCGCGTAACGGCCGATATGTATCCCTATACCGCGAGCTACACCGGCATTGGCATTGTGTTCCCGGTCTGGGCCAAGACGCGCGAGCAATTTGATATTGCACGCGTCAGTCGGCGGGCTGAGCTGGCCGATTACCTGCACAAGCGGGTAATGCAGCGCAACGGGCCTGAAGCAACGTTGCTTGGCACGGATCCCTACACCGGTAAGACGCTGGCCGATCTCGCGCACGAGCTGGAAATGTCGTTTGAAGACCTGCTGATCGATGTTATCGGGCCTGATGGTGCGTCCGGCGCCTACTTCGTTATGAACGAAGAGCTGCAGTCCAACCTGTTGCGCAGCCCCTGGGTCGGCGTCTGCTCGGACGGCAGTCCCACCGGCTATCACCCGCGAGGCCACGGCACGTTCGCCAGGATCATCGAGCAATACGTGGTGCAGGAAGGTTTGCTGACGCTCGAACAGGCGGTTGCAAAAATGACCGCATTCGCCGCCGACATACTGAAGATCGCGGATCGAGGTCGCATTGCAGAGGGGCTGTACGCCGATATCATCGTGTTCGATCCTGCCAGGGTCAAAGCGCGAGCCAGTTACACGGCACCGCTAACGCTCGCCGAGGGCTTTGACATCGTGATCGTCAACGGTGTGATCGCGCGCGAGAATGACAGCCTCGCCGCCGCGCGTGCCGGCGTTGTTCTGCAGCCGGCGGCCCAATGAAGCCGCCGATGACGGGTGTTGCGGCGGTGCGCGAGTGGCTGTCCGCCGCGGACTTTTCGGCTGAGCCAATCGTCGATATCGAAGTCGCCGGCGAGCCGCTGGTGCTCGACCTCAGTGAAGGCAGCCTCGCGTTAGGTGAGCCGCTTGACGGGCTGAACGTTGGCCGCTTCAGCGAACTCATCGAGCACGCGCTGCAGCAGCAGGCAACGCGCGTCGCGTACGGTCGCTGGGGCGAGCGGCGCGCCCTGTATCAATCCGAGTATTTCACCGCGGGCGACGAGCCACGCATCGTGCATCTCGGCGTTGACGTGTTTTGCGCTGCACGCACGAACGTGCTGGCCCCGCTTGACGGCATCGTCGAGCTCGTTGCGAACAATGCGCGCGAACTCGACTACGGGCCGCTCGTCATTCTGAAACACGGCACCCCGGGCGGTCACAGTTTCTTCACGCTGTACGGTCATCTCGGTGAAGACTGCCTGCGCAGCCTTCGCTCGGGCATGCCGATCGGTGCGGGCGAGCGAATCGGCACGATCGGCGCACCGCCGACCAACGGCAACTGGCCGCCACACCTGCATTTCCAGGTGATCCTGGACTTGCTGGATCTCGGGCGGGACTTTCCGGGAGTTGCCACGGTCGGTGAACAGGATCGCTGGCTCGGCCTGTCGCCGAATCCCGCCGGCTTCTTTCCGCAGGTTGCGGCGTCCCTGCTCGACGGCCGGCCGCGCGCGGCGTCGTGAGCAGGCGGGCGGCTGCTTCGCAGAGAGGTGCTGCAGGCGGTAACGAAAACGCTCTGCCCAAGCTGATGTTGCCCGCCTCCCGGCAGCATCCCGGCGTCAGTTACAGGGTTGCGCCAATGGCAAGGTACACGGCAACGCTGACGCCACCGACCAGCAGTGCGTACGGCATTTGCGTTTTCACGTGATCGATGTGATCCGAGGCGGCACCGGTCGACGCCAGGATCGACGTATCGGACAACGGCGAACAGTGATCGCCGAACACGCCGCCGCCGGCGACCGCCGCAACCGTCGCGTACACAACCGGCTCGAGTTGATTGCCGGAGAACGCGAACGCAAGCGGCGCGGCAATCGGCATCATGATTGCAAACGTGCCCCAGGACGTTCCCGTTGAGAAAGCGATAACGCCCGCGATCAGGAAAGTCAGCGCAGGGAGCAGGGCGGGGGTCAGCCAGCCCTCGGTTTGCGAGACAATGTATTCGGCGGTATTCAGATTGTCCGACAGCTCGTTCAGCGCATAAGCAAACGCCAAAATGATGATGGCCGGCATCACTCCCTTGATTCCGGCCATCGCGGTATTGGTAATGTCCGACAGCGGTATGCCCTGAACGCGCATGACGCAGCCGGCAACGATCGCCGATAACAGGAAAGCTTCCATTGTCAGCGCGGATTTCGTGAAATAAAACGAACCCGCTGCAACGCCGATGACGATCAGCACTGGCAGCATGAAATTCCAGAACAAGCTGGTGCGCACACCGTCAAACGGCAGAATGTCTGTAAGTTCTTTCGCCATCAGCGGCTCCGCGCCATCTGCGAGCACCTTGCCCTCATCCTGCGCGCGCAGCTCCGCCTTTTTCATCGGGCCGAATTCGGGAATGATGCCGGTGACGATCAGGCCGACCATCAGCACCGCGAGTATCGCGTATACGTTGTAAGGAATGGTTGACACGAACACCTGGATGGCGTCGCTGCCGTTCTCAACCGGCCCCATGCCAATCAGCAATCCGGCGATGAAAACGGCCCAGCCGGTAATCGGCACGAGCACGCTGACCGGGGCAGACGTCGAGTCGGCAATGTAGGCCAGCTTTTCCCTGGAGATGCGAAAGCGATCGGACAGATTGCGCATCGTCGAGCCAACAAACAGGGGACTGAAGTAGTCGCTGAAGAACACAAACATGCCCATGAACCAGGCGACGAGCTGTACCCGCACGCGGGTCATGTGCAGGCTCTCGACCCAGTCCGAGAAATTGCGAATCGCGCCGGTTCGCTGGAAGAAGGCGATCGAAACGCCAATAAACAATTCGAGCAGGAGCACCCACGAAAAACTTTCAGTGCCAAGGGATCGCTTCAGCAGATTCGGAAAGCCAAGCAGGCCATCGCCGGCGACAAACACCCCGACGATGCAGGCGACGGCCAGGGAAAAGATGGTGTTGCGAGTGACGAATGCCAGCGTAATCGCAACGCTGGCTGGCAACAGCGACCACGCGCCAACGGCAACTGCCTCTTCCATCATTCCCCCCTCTGGTTGTTCTGAGACGTTACAGCAAAGGCGCGCGACTTACACTTCGGCCCGCGCTTTGCGCCGTTCCAGCGCAGAGATAATCCTGAAGCCGAGCTTGCGAATGGGCTCTGGCGGCATGCGGCTGGCGCCGCCAAAAAGTTCGTGAACCGGGACGGTTTCGCGACCCAGCATCTTCTCTGCCAGCAGTTTGCCCAGCAACGTGCCCTTGACCACGCCACCGCCGTTGCAGCCCGCCGACACGAAAAGCCCCGGTTTCTGCTCGCCCCAAATGGGCGCCGCATTGAACGTGAAGCCTGTAGCGCCGCCCCACACAGCGGCAAACCTGACGCGTTCCAGTTGCGGGAATCGTCGCAGCAGTGCTTCACGCAGCCTGGCCTCTACCCGCTCATTCTCAACTTCGCGTTCATAACCGTACAGGGAGCGAATGAGTAGTCGGCCATCATTGGTGCGGCGTAACGTGCTGCCGAGGCGATGTGCGGGCAGCAGGCCCCACTGCGCATCGCTGCCGGTTTGCGCAAGGTGATTCGCGCCGAGCGGTTCGGTCAATGCCGCGTAGGTATACATCGCGACAATGCGCTCCTTGCTGATACCGAGTCCTTTGCAGAACGCGTTATTGGCGACGACCACCTTGCTCGCACGCAGCTGCGCGCCCGGTGTACGAACACACCACTCGTCGGCATCTCTGGTGATGGACAACGCCGGCGAGTTTTCGAACAGTCGCACATTGTCGGGCAGCAGCCTGACAAGGCCGCGTATCAACGCTGCAGGCTGCACCAGGTAACAATGCGGAGAGTACAAACCGCGCTGGTAAAACGATGTGCCGATGCGTTCAGCCAATTCATGTTTGTTCAATACGTCGCAGGGCAGGTTCGCGGCGCGCAGGAAAGCCTCGTAGCGCTGCAGCGATTCCATGCCGGCATTTCCTGCTGCGGCTCTGTACGTGCCGCTGCGCGACAGGCCGCAATCAATGCCGTGCTCTTCGACGTCGCTGCGTAGCGCCTGCATCGTGGACTGCAGCAGATCGTTGCAGCGCCGCATGCGTTCAATGTTCTTCGTGTCGACATCGTGAGCGAGCGCGACCTCCAGCAGGAATCCCGAATTACGCCCGGGGTTGCCTTCACCGACTGTCGACGAGTCCAGCAGCACGACGTCGCAATCCGGCGACAGCTCGGCAATGCGTCGGCAAGCGGCGACACCGGTGTATCCGGCGCCGATGACAACAACATCGCACGCAATGTCTTCGGCGAGCACGCACGCGGCAATGTGCGCATCGAGCAAGGAATTCCACCCGCAAATGTGACGGTAGTCTGGAAATTGAATATTTTTTTTCGTCAATTTTTTGTCAACTTGCGATGTCGTTATGGAAAGGCACGTTTCACAGAAATGAAAGGCAATAATAGAAATCAAGTCTAAGTGTTTGTCATTACTTTGGATTGTTCATTTACTTAACAGTGTGGAAAACGGCTTGTCAGAAACCCGACGCGTGATTCAGGCAAAGTGCGACGTAGTGTATTTTGTTACGTCGGCCATTTGAGACAGGTTCCTTTATTAAAATACTTTGCTAGCGTTGCAATCACTGTAATGAAACAGCAACGCAATATAGTGAATACAAGTTTTTATTAACTGAAAAAGGCAAACCGATCGAAAGATTGGGACGCAAAGCCTCCGGTCTACGGGTTCATACCTAAGATAGCGGGGCCGCCAGTAGAATACACCCGACACGCGCCGTCCTGGCGCCCCGTCGATCGTGCATTTCATTGGCTCGTTCCTTTGGCTCCGTTGACTATAACGGGTCACGACGTCTTGCGACACGCGTTTGCCTGCCAGCCTGGCAGGAGTAATAGATGTTATCGATAGATCTCGCGAAGTTTTTCCGTCACCCGGTACTGCTTGTCAGCTCCCTGTTCATACTCGGTGGCTGTTTGCCGAGCTCTGAGCCGGATGTGCCGGACGAAACGCCGAACGAGCCTCCTGTCGGAGCAACGACAATGCACCGGCTCACCGGTAGTGTCGGCGACGGCCCGATAACGAACGCGCAGCTGCGAGTGAATGCCAGCGACGGACGCTTGCTGATTACGACAACCAGCACGTCGACCGCCAGCTACGACATCTCCGTTGAGACGGAAACTACTGACTATCCCCTCGCTAATCGTTGCGACCGGTGGCACCGATCTGGTCACGCTGGCCAGTCCTGATTTCGACATGAAGAGTGTCGTCAAGAGCTCTGGTGAGAACTCCGTTGCCAATCTGAATCCGTTCACGACAATTGCGATTGAACTGGCGTCCGACTTGCAGAACGGCGTGACCGCGGCGAACGTCGACAGCGCCATGCAGATCGTGGTTCGCGAATTGAACAGCGGCCTGACCACGCCTAGCGGCAGCGGCGTCGCTGCAATCGCCGGTCAGCGGCAGCAATATCGCGGAACTCATGCGCGCCTCGGAGGCGCTCGGCGAACTGGTGCGGCGTACGCGTGACGCACTGGCTGCCGCCGGTCAGAAGTGAATCGGGTAACAGTATTGTCGCTGCACTGGGTTCAGACCTCACCGATGGCAAGCTCGATGGCCGTGGCGGACCGCGTACCAACGCGCGAATTGCCGCCGTAGCCGGCGTCGTTCGCGCGCAGATCGCGATTGAAACCATGCAGAACCTGCTACGCGTGCAGGGCACCGATGGGACGGCGCGTGTCGCGGCTGCTATGGGGCAGGTCTTCGTCGGCAGCATCAATCCGGGCCTGGCCGATTTGCGCGTCACTGCTGAATTGCTGACAGCACTGCGGGTTGGCACAACGGCAGCGCAGGCGTTTCAGCCGAGCACGAATTTCACGACGCTGCTTGCAGACGTTGCCGGGAATTCGGCCGGCATGAGTTCGGCCCAGGTCCGACAGGCAGTCTCGGTGGATACGCGCACCGCGTTCGACACCGGCGTTCTGGCGGTCGCGTCGGCATCGGCTGCCGAGATTGAAATGATCAACGAGGTGCTTCGCACCGGCTCGGTGCCCGACGCAAACACGGCGCCCGTTATCAGTGGTGTGCCGGCCACCAGTGCCAGTGTCGGTGTGTTCTACGATTTCCGCCCAACCGCCAGTGACATCGATGGCGATACGCTGACGTTTCTCAATTTCCGGCAGGCCGGGTTGGGCGTACTTCAGTGCCTCGACGACAGGCGCCTGCGCGGTACGCCACAGGCAGCAGATGTTGGCAGCTACCAGGGCATCGTTATCAGCGTCAGCGATGGTCAGGAAACGGCTGCCTTAAGCGCATTCACGCTGACCGTGGAGAGAGTTGCCGGCAACACGCCGCCAACGATTTCGGGCAGCCCGCCGGCGCAGGTAACCGCCGGTCAGGCATATTCGTTCCAGCCGTCAGCCGCGGACGCCGATGGCGACACGCTGTCGTTCAGTATTGCCAACAAGCCGACGTGGGCGACCTTCAATACGGCAAGCGGTGCGCTGACCGGCACACCGTCGCTCGCCAATGTTGGTGCAACGTCCAATATCGTCATCTCCGTAACGGATGGCACCGACTTCGCGTCGCTGGCGGCCTTTACGATCACCGTCCTGGATGACGGCAGTGGCAACGTGGCGCCGACGATCAGCGGTAATCCTGCTTCGCAGGTACTGGCCAATTCGGCCTACAGCTTTACACCGCAGGCAAGTGACGCAGATGGCGACACCCTGTCGTTCAGTATTGCCAACAAGCCGACGTGGGCGACCTTCAATACGGCAAGCGGTGCGCTGACCGGCACACCGTCGCTCGCCAATGTTGGTGCAACGACCAATATCGTCATCTCCGTAACGGATGGCGCCGACTCTGCGTCGCTGTCGGCCTTTACGATCACCGTGCTTGATGATGGCAGTGGCAACGTGGCGCCGACGATCAGCGGCAGTCCTGCTTCGCAGGTAGTGGCTAATTCGGCCTACAGCTTTACGCCGCAGGCAAGCGACGCCGATGGCGACGTTTTGACGTTCAGCGTGCAGGGACTGCCTGGCTGGGCCACGTTCAGCACGAGCAATGGTCGAATTTCCGGTACGCCGGGTGATGCCGATGTTGGCCCCTATAGCGGTATTTCAATAACCGTTAGTGATGGCGCGGAAACCGCATCGTTGGGACCGTTCACGATTACTGTGCAAGCCGTCACGTTTGGATCGGCAACCCTGTCGTGGACACCGCCGACGCTGAACACGGATGGTTCTGCGCTGACCGACCTGGCCGGCTACAACGTTTACTGGGGCTGCAACGAGTGGCAACTACACCGAATCGGTGGCGCTCGACAACCCCGGGCTGAGCAGCTACGTCGTTGAAAACCTGATCACCGGTAACTGGTATTTTGTGATGACCGCAGTGAATGCTGATGGCATTGAAAGTGGCTACTCAGGCGAGGCAGTGAAGACCGTCCAATAGGCAAACCGGGTATCGCGGGCACTGTCCGGCGATACCCGGGACGCCCGCTATATTCCCGCTATTGCCCGCTGTTTTCTGGCGTATCGGCCCGCTGTCTACCGAAAGGCTTGCGCCAAATGCGCCGTTCGGACGATGGCGGAAACTGTGAGATACGTCAGAAAATTTGAAATATTTTTTTCACGGCTGACGAGCTAGCCGGACCTGAAATTATGCAAAATCGCTATTCCGCGTTATTCAAGTAAAACATCGGAAACAGCGCTAAGTGGCTGTCGCTGCTTTACATTGGCGAGCTATTCCCGCGCGGCGCTGTGCGGTGGCCGCCTGCCGCGAAGTAGTGTGATTCGGTCCTCGGAATCCTGCCGCAACGGACGGCCTGCGTCGCCGAATCGAGACAGGTTTTTTCGTCAAAAATATTTGTTAGCTTTATGTCATCGCGCCCCGGGAACTAGACCTTTGGCGCGGGTTTTTAGAGACACTGAAACTGAACAGGGCAAACCGATCGAAAGATTGGGACGCAAAGCCTCCGGTCTACCGGCTGACGCTCAGGATAGCGGGGCTGCCAGAAAGATCCACCTGACGCAGGCCGTCCTGGTGCTGTGTTTTGAGTGAATTTCGTTGGCTCGTTCCATTGACCTGCAAAGACTTTCGAATGATGCGGATGACTTTGCGGCAACGGCTTGCCTGCCACATGGGCTGGAGCAATTAATGTTATCGACTACTACCGTAAAAATTTTGTGCCGGCAGGCGCTGATGATCAGCGCATTGTTTGCCGTCACGGCATGTCTGCCGAGCGCCGAAGTTGATAAGCCTGAACAGGCTTCTTCCGAGGGCCCGCCTCCGCCTCCGCCCACGAATTCTGCGCCCACGATCAACGGTAACCCGAACGGTCAGGCGCTGCCGGGACAGACATACACATTCCAGCCAACGGCGAGCGATCCCGATGGCGATAACCTGACTTTCAGCGTACAAAATCTGCCGGCGTGGGCAAATTTCACTGCCTCAAACGGTCGCGTGTCAGGTACGCCCGGCAATGGCGACGTTGCAACCTATAGCGGCATCAGGATTACCGTCAGTGATGGTCAGAGTTCTGCAATGCTGGGCCCGTTCTCGATTACCGTCAACGCCGTCGCACTCGGTTCCGCAACGCTCAGCTGGACGGCACCGACGCTGAATACAGACGGCTCTGCGTTAACCGACCTGGCGGGCTACAAACTCTACTGGGGTTCTGGCAGCCGCAACTACACGAATTCGGTTACGCTCGACGGCCCGGGGCTGTCAACCTACGTCGTGAACAACCTGACGGCAGGTAACTGGTATTTCGCCATGACCGCCTATAACCAGTCGAACGTCGAGAGCAGCTATTCCGGCGAAGCAATAAAATCCGTCCAGTAATTATGAGCACCGGCGCAGGCAGTCGCCTGCGCCGGGCGCTAGCCGACTTTCCGATGGTACTATCACGCCCTGTTATCAACAGGTAGCGCGGAACTGCGCTCCCAGCAGCGGAGATTTGCGTGATCAGTACGGATGTCGTCATTGTCGGTGCCGGTCCTTGTGGCCTGTTCCAGGTGTTTGAACTCGGCCTGCTCGGCCTGAAGTCGGTCGTTGTGGATTCCATTCCACGTCCTGGCGGTCAGTGCAGCGAACTGTATCCCGACAAACCCATCTATGACATTCCCGCCATCCCGGTTTGTACCGGTGAAGAACTGACGCAGAACCTGCTGAAACAGATTGCGCCGTTTGCTTGCGGCATGTATCTCGGCGAAGAAGTCACCGCGCTGGAGAAGCAGCCTGACGAGACCTTTCGACTCGCCACCAGCAAGGGCACGACATTCTCTGCCAGGGCGGTCGTAATTGCCGGTGGCGTAGGTTCATTTCAGCCGCGGCCGATTCGCGCGGAAGGCGCGGAAGAGTGCGACGGCATATCGCTGCACTACCGCGTGCGCGACCCGCAGCTTTTCAAAGACCAGGCGATCGCGGTATTCGGCGGCGGCGATTCCGCGCTCGACTGGGCGCTGGCGCTAATTGATATCGCCAGCCGCGTCACGCTGGTGCACCGCCGCGACGAATACCGCGCGATGCCATCGTCCGTGTCGCGACTGCGTGAATTACAGGCCGCGGGCAGCATAGACGTCATCGAAAATGCGAAGGCGACTCGCTTCGATCACGATGCAGGACGCCTCAGCGCAATCACGGTGCAGCCGAAAGACGGCAACGAAGTCTCAATTGCCGCCAGCCATGCGCTGGTGTTTTTCGGCCTGGCGCCAAAACTTGGGCCGATCGCGGAGTGGGGGCTCGATATCAACCGCAAGACGATCAACGTTGATACCGAAAAGTTTGAAACCTCAACGCCCGGCATTTACGCGGTTGGCGATATCAATCACTACCCGGGCAAGAAAAAGCTGATCCTGTGCGGCTTCCATGAAGCCGCGCTGGCCGCGTTTGCCATCAAGCAGCGACTTGAACCGGACCGCAAGGTGCATGTCCAGTACACGACGACCAGCCCGATCATGCACGAGCGGCTGGGCATCGAGGACCAGGTCCGGAACTGATCAGGGCGCGCAGCTGGCCTCGAGCCGCGCCAGCGCCTGTGCAAGGTCGCCAATCTCGTAGCTAACGTCGACCGGCGCTTCCGAATACGGTGTCACGTTTACACGCAGCGATTGGTGATCCCCTAAAGCAGCGATGAGTGTCGTGACGTCCGCCGCATCGCGGGCCAGCGTGATCTTGTTCGAGCGATCGACTCCCAGCTTCAGCGTTAGTGGCTGGCTATCGTCGGCAACGAAAGTAACTTCGGTATTGAAGGACGAAATAAAGCGCTGCCAGTCGATGCGCATAGCTATCGTCACCTCGCTACCCGGAATACAGCGAAACTCAAGGCGCGGCTGTACTTCCTTGACGCCGTATTCATCGCTGATGCTCTGCTGCGACGCTTGCGACAGCGTGCTTACGTTCTGGTAACTCGACGAATCGACCACGGTCTCGAGTTTCCATACCGAATCATGCGCCGCGCACAGCGTGCCGGTCAGCATTAAAGCGAGCAACATTCCTGTTCGTATCATAAATATTTCTCAAGTCCCTGGGTTGGCGCTCAGCGCGATGCGACGCCCTGAATCGCGCCTTCGATCAGGTTCAGTGCAGCCTGCCTGCTGACGCCATGCGGGTCCAGCGGGCCTGCCGGCGTTGACGCAATACCGAGCGCCGTGACTTTCGGATTTTTGAACATCAGCTTCATTGCTGCAGCAAGATCACGGCTGCTGGGGCCGTTCGCAACTCGCAGTCCATGCCCCGGCACTTCCGCAGGATCCAGCACATCCATGTCGATGTGGATGTATACGACATCGACGCGCTTTGCGAGTTCATCGATTTGTTGCCGCAAATTCGCCGACAGCTGACGGATGTCGTCGACACTGATCTGCTGCACTTCGTATTCATGAAAACGCTCCGCTTCCAGCGGATCAAGATCGCGCACGCCGCCCCACACGATGTCGCTCATCGGCAGACCTTCCGTGAGCCCGCTGGTCCGGCGCAGATTGTGCAAGGCGTGACCGGCGGCGATTGCAACCGGCATGCCGCCGAGCATTCCGGACAGCGTGGTTTCCGGCACGTTGAAATCGCCATGCGCGTCGATGAACACGAGGCCGACGCGCTGTTCATTGCCCGCGCCGTCGTACTTTAGCCCTGCCAGCATGCCGAGCAGGCCGTTGCAGTTGGCTTCGAGACCGACGGTCAGCAGGTCGTCGGCGCGGGTTTGTCGAACCGCGTCGGCGAAATTCGCGTTCGCCAGTGCGAGCCGGTTCCACTCGCCGTACTGGCGATCCTGCACGGGCGTCAGGCGGATATCCTGAATAGGCCGCACCAGCGTGCCGCCCCAGGACTCGACCAGGCGCTCGAGCCCGGCGGCGTGAATGTAATCAGGATTGATCGACAGCTCCGGCACGTTGCGCGATCCGCTGTACGGTTGTTTGATGATGTCGACGTTCACCGCCGCTTCAGCGCCGGCCGCCAGGCCGGTCAGTACCGTCAAAACTGCCAGATAGTTGCGCATTCCATACCCCCGGTTGCGTCATGAGTTCAGCTGCACGCGGAGAATAACACTGGCGCAGCGCCTGCGGCGATGGTTGCCCCAGATATGCCGCCGGCGGCTTTGCGCTTGCCGGCAGCGAGCGGCACAATTGCCGCGGTCGGCCCTAATGGCTTTGAGTTCGGGAAATTCGCAATGAGAAAAATGCTTCTGGCGCTGCTGCTGGTGTTCGTTTCTGCCGCTGCCGCGGGTGACGCCCGAATCCTGCCGATGCGCGAACGGGCCGCCGTTATCGACCGCCTCCTGGAAGACCGCATTCAAAGCGTCCTGCCGGCGATCATGCGGCGTTCCGGTATCGACATGTGGATCATTATTTCGCGCGAGTACAACGAAGACCCGGTCATCCGGACCTTCCTGCCGTCGACCTGGCAGTCTGCACGCCGCCGCACCGTGCTGCTGATTCATGACCCGGGCGCGGGGCAGGCTTTGGAGACCCTGGCGGTCGCCCGCTACGCAGTCGGCGAAACGTTCAAGAAAGCCTGGGACAAGGAACTGCATGGTGACCAGTGGCAGCGCCTCGCCGAGCTGGTCGCAGAGCGAAATCCGCAACGCATTGCGCTGAATTTCTCCGATGAATTCGCACTGGCTGACGGCATCAGTCACACGGAATACCGCTTGTTCCGCGAAGCGCTGCCGGCGCCACTGCGCGAACGTATCGTGTCTTCCGAAGCTGTCGCGATCGGCTGGCTGGAAACGCGCAGCGCGCAGGAGATGGCCATCTATCCGCAGATCGTGCGGATTGCCCATGAAATCCTCGCGGAAGGATTGTCCGACGTCGTTATCCAGCCGGGCGTGACCACGACGAATGACGTGGCATGGTGGTACCGGGATCGCATACGCGAGCTGAAGCTCACGACCTGGTTTCATCCGTCGGTGTCCATTCAGCGTGCCGAGGAACCGGCAATCGATCCCAAGACCTCCATCGAAAACCGGCACGACGACAGCGTCATCCAGCCCGGCGACCTGTTACACGTGGATTTCGGCATTACCTACCTGCGCCTGAACACCGACACGCAGCAACATGCCTACGTGTTGCGACCGGGCGAAACGGAGGCGCCGCGCGAATTGCAGGCCGCACTCACACGCGGCAATCGGCTGCAGGACATTCTGACGGGCCACTTCAAGGCGGGCCGCAGCGGTAACGAGATCCTGGCGGCGACGCTGGCGCAGGCGAAGCGTGAAAAAATTGTCGCCTCGATCTACACGCACCCGATCGGCTATCACGGGCACGCGGCCGGCCCGACGATCGGCCTGTGGGACCAGCAGGACGGGGTGCCGGGGCGTGGCGATTATCCGCTCTATGCAAATACCGCGCACTCGATCGAGCTGTACGCCGAGTCCGACGTGCCGTCCTGGGGCAAAGCGGTACGCATCAAGCTGGAGGAAGACGCTTTTTTTGACGGAGAGACGACCTGGTATATCGACGGACGCCAGAAATCACTGCTCCTGATTCCCCGCGTCCCAGCAGCTCACTAGCGAGTCTCGTCATGCAGCGACTGATGGTTTTGGCAGCGTTGCTGTGCGTCACGGTCGACGCGCAGGCAGACCTGCGCGCATTGCTCGATGAGTCCGTGCTGCTGCAACTCGCGGCCGAGACCTCCGGCGAAGAGGCGAAGCGTAACCTCGATTTCATTACGCTCAAGCACCGGATGCGCAGCGGGCAGCAGTTTGACGATGCAACCGGCCATGTCTTGCAGAAGCTGCAAAGCTACGGTCTCGACGCGGTGTCGACCGCCGAATTCAATGCAGACGGACGCACCATGTACGGCACACAGCGGTCACGACCAGTGTGGGACGTCGAGTTCGCGGAGCTGTGGGAAGTGGGCGACGAACCGCAGCCTGCACGACTGCGGCGGCTCGCCGACTGGCAGGCGGTGCCTTTAAGCCTGGCGCAGGACAGCCTCGCTGGCGAAGCTACCGGCACATTGATCGATATCGGTGCCGGCACGGCCAACAGCGATTACGCAGGCAAGGATCTGCGTGGCCGCTTCGTGCTGACGTCCAGCCAGCCCGGCGCGGTCGTTGAGCGCGCGGTGGGTGAGCAGGGCGCGGCCGGGATCGTGTCCTATGCGCCAAATCAGCGCTCGGCCTGGTGGCAGGAAGACGAGCGGCTGGTGCGCTGGGGACACCTCGGCAGTTTTCCGCAAACAAAATCCTTCGCGTTCATGATCAGCCTGGGTGAAGCACGCAAATTGCAGCAGCGGCTGCAGGCTGGCGAGCAGGTTCGTTTGCACGCTGTGGTCGACGCTCGGCACCGCGAAGGCAAGTACCGGTTTGCCGAGGCAGCCATTCTTGGTGCCGACAGCGCAGTACGTGGCGAGGAGATCATTTTTACCTGTCACCTCGATCACCCGCGGCCCGGCGCGAACGACAACGCGTCCGGCTGCGTATCGATTCTTGAAGTTGCACGAACGCTACAAACGCTGATCAACCGTAAGATCCTGCCGCGACCACGACGTACGATTCGTTTCCTGTGGCCGGCGGAAATCGAAGGCAGCATCATGTACCTCGCCGAACATGACGACGTTGCGCGCATCAAGGCAAACATTCACATGGACATGGTAGGCGGCGGACCGGTAACGAAGGCGGTGTTTCGCATTTCCGGCGGACCGATGAGTTTGCCCACGTTCATCAGCGACCTCGGTTTCGAAATCGGCCATTTCGTGAATGCGCAAACTGAGGCATTCAGCGGTGGCGCCAAGGTCGCGTTTCCGCTGCATGCGTCCGAGGGCGGCAAAGAGCCGCTGCTGGCATTGATGGAAGGACTCGACATGGGCAGCGACCATGACGTGTTCCGCGAAGGCAGTTTTCGCATTCCGGGTTTGTATCTGCACGACTGGCCGGATCGCTACATCCACACCAACTATGACCTTGCGGCCAATATCGATCCGACCAAGCTAAAACGCGCGGCATTCATCGGTGCGGTAAGCGGCATCATTCTCGCGAACCTGGGGCCTGACGACGTGCCGGCAGTCCTTGCGCTGCTGCGTCGCAATGCCTTGTCGCGCAGCGCCGAGCTGACCGAGCGCCTGCAGTCACTCGACGCTGCTGACGCTGCCGCAACCGCGCGGATTCACTTTGACGTCGAACGCGCCAAGCTGGACAACCTTGCGGCATTCGCCGAGATAGCAGAAGCCGACCGCTACCAGGCGCTGGGATTCCTTGCGAGTTTGCAGTCGCTGATCGATGCACCGCCGGAAACGTCCGCCGCAGCGGATAGCACGGTGTTCGTGCGCAACCCGGCTGTGCGCGGACCGATGCATGCCTTCGGTTTTTCCTACATCGTCGATGAGCTCGGCAGCGCCGCCTACGACCGCCTGCAATTGCCGCGCTACAGCAGCGCCGAGGGCAGCGGCGGAGAATATGCCTACGAAGCCCTGAACCTCGTGGATGGCCGGCGCACCGTCGGCGAAATCCGCAAGTGGCTGACTGCGGAACTCGGCCCGATACCTGTCGGCCTCGTTCGCGAGTACCTCGACGCACTCGGGTCGATCGGCGTGATCACCGCGCGCGCAGTAATGCCAAAGCGCACGGTCCATAGCGCAACACGACAGCGAGTGGGCTGTAACAGGGCCCTGATCGCCGCCGTATCCGCCATATTTTGAATTACGCGACCGGAGCAACTGCGCTGCGGCGTCCAACCAGACATCAGTCTTGTCGAGGACGTCATGCGCACCTTTGTTATCAGCTTGCCGGAGTCGGTCGATCGACGCGCACGTATTGAGCAGCAGCTGGTGCGCCAGGGTATAGCGTTTTCGTTTTATGACGCGATCAACCTGAACAACGATCGCAATCATTATTTTCATCATTGTGACGAAGAGCAGTTCCTGCTGAATACCGGCCGCACGCCGATGGCGGGGGAACTGGGTTGTTTCGCCAGTCACCTGATGCTGTGGCGAACCTGCCGCCTGCTCGATGAACCGATCCTGATACTCGAAGATGATGCCGAGCTGGCAGACGACTTCGCCGTCGCCATGCCGTTCGTGCAGCGTCATATCAAGCGCTTTGGATTCATTCGTCTGCAACGTAACGAAAAGCGTGGCAAGCGCTGCATCGTGCGGCAGAAGCAGCGCGGTATCGAGTACTGCACCCGCTATCCATTCGGCCTGGCGGCGTACGCGATCACCCCGGCCGTTGCCGATGTCTTTATCGAACGCAGCAGCATTTTTCGCGCGCCGGTGGATGTTTTCGTCAAGCGCTACTGGCGCCATGGACAGCCGCTGTTCTCCCTGGCGCCGGCCGTGGTGAACACAAGTCCGGCGAGTGCAGCCTCGACCATTGGCGCTCGCCAGCGTGTGTCGCTGTCGATGTCACAAGCGTTGCGGCGCTGGTGGCACAAGCGTTGCGATTTCGTCGCACGCGGGCTGTTCAACCTGCGCTGGCTGCGGGCGGAAGGCAAACGCACAACCTTGCGCCTGGCGCGGCAGATTCGCCTGGCAGGTTTCGGCGCGAAGCGGGAGCTGCCGGAAAACGCCGCGGCATCCGAGCGAGATCGCCTGTTTCAGAAGCGGTAGTTCACGGACAGCGACAATCCCGAAGCAGACTGGCTGTCCTGCCTCTGCAACAACTTGCCGAACTCGTCGGTCAGGCGCCAGTCGATAAAATGGCGTTCGATGCGTGCAGCGCCGGTCAGCGACCAGTGCTCCGACAGCTGCCGCGACATGCCAAGGGCCGCAGTCAGATGCACCTCCGTTGCTGCGCTAAAGTGTGCTTGCGGCGCAACGCCGGCGCTGCGCGCCGCCTCGGGAAAACCTGCAGAGATGCCCCACGTCCAGAACCAGCTGTCGAGGGCGCGGTTGCCGCGATACTCGCGACCGATCGCGGCTCCCGCGATGTGGCTTTGCAGACTCGCCGGCGGCAGCTCGGCCGGGTTCGCGGCGCGTGCGTAGTGCTGTCGATCAAGGCTTGCCTGCACGAAATAGCCCTGCGACAACGGCCAGCGCGCGACCAGCCCGAGGCCCTGCAGCTCCGTTGCAGCGCGCAGCGCGCTAACGCGCACGCCGAGTTCCGCGGCCTGCAGGGGGCTGAACGCACCGCTCGCGGCGAGCAGCGCGACCGGCAACAGGCGGCGGATTACATAATGGTTCGCTGTCATCGTCCTAATTGACGCCAGTGGCAGCCAAACCCGGTTTTCGGCGGGGTGCGCAGCGCGGCGGGCTATCATGCAGGCTGATGCGCCGGCCGCGACCGGAATCCATGGCAACAGCGTCCAACGACTATGGCTGATCGCAGTTCAGATATTGTCTATGCCGAGGATCGGCAGCTCGCCCGGCGCCTGCTGGCCGGCGACGAGGCTGCATTTCGCCAGTTTTTTGACGAGCACTACAGTCGCCTGTACCGCTTCGCGCTGAGCCGGCTCGGCGGCGACGCGGTAACCGCCGAAGACGTGGTGCAGCAAACGATGTCGAAGGCACTGCGCAAGCTCAGCAGTTACAAGGCCGAATCACAGCTGCAGACCTGGCTATGCGCGATTTGCCGCAACGACATTGCGGACTGGTACCGGGCCCAGGGTCGCTACGAGCAGCGCATCGTGCTGGCCGAAGACCTGCCCGGAATTCGTGCGGCGATCGAGTCGTTCCATGCGTCAGCCGATTCGGATCCGGTGCACAACTTTCAGCGCACCGAGGCGGTGCGCCTGATCCAGGTTGCGCTGGATCGGCTGCCGGTCAACTACGGCAACGCGCTCGAATGGAAATACGTGGAAGGCTATACCTCGCAGGAGATCGCGAAGAAACTGAACATTGGTTACGAGGCAGCACAGTCCCTGCTGGCGCGCGCGAAACGCGCGTTTGCTGACGTGTATTCCGAACTGACCGAAGCGGCGCTCACCGCAGAGCCGCGAGGATAAAATGATGAACGAGACCCCGAACACGGACGCGGGCCGGAATGAGCGAATGCTGGAAGAGATCTTGCGGCATGCCGAGCCGCGACCGCGGCCGGCCGATGCCGCTGCGGCGCGCGCTTACGAGGCGCTGCATGACGAATGGCAAGCGGCTGCGCGGCAGACGCGTTGGCGACGGCGCGCGTCATACATCGGCATTGCCGCGACGCTGCTGCTCGTCGTGTCTTGCCGGCATGCAATGGAATAGCTCCACACCGGCGCCAGCGGAATTCCTGCAGCTGACCGTGCTACGAGCGACCGGCAGTGAAGTGCAGCACAACGCGGCGCAGCATCTGCCCGATGACCTGGCGAACAGCGCACTGACACTGCGGCACGGTGACGTGCTCGCGACGGCGCACGACTCCCGGCTTGCGCTGGCCTGGGACAGCGGCTCCCTGCGGATTGACGAAGACACCCGGGTGCGTTTCGACAACGCCCAAACCCTGACGCTGCTCGCCGGTACGCTGTATTTCGACTCGACGCCGTTCGGCAATGTTGCCGGGACAGCGGCGCAAATCGAGATTGACACGGCATTCGGTCGCGTCAGCCACGTCGGTACTCAATTCCAGGTCGGCATGTCGGATAACGCGCTGCAGGTCAGCGTACGCGAGGGCGCGGTGCGCGTTGCCGGCGAGCGTATCGATGTGACGCTGGTCAGGGGTGAAGGTATTGCGCTGACGAAAGATGGCTACTTCGAACGCCAGGCAGTGGCCACCTACGACACGAGCTGGCAGTGGGCGGCCGACATTGCTCCGGAACAACAGCTCGCCGGCCGCACAACCGCCGAGGTGTTGCAGTGGATTGCCCGCGAGACCGGTCGGGAGATCCGGTTTCGCAACGAAGCGGCCCGCGAACTCGCCGCCAGCGAGCCGCGCGGCATCGCCGCGCTGGCACCGCTGCCCGCTCTGCGTACCATTCCCTTCATGACGTCGTTGCAGTATTCGCTGAGCGACGGTTATATCGTGGTTGATGTCGCAGTCGCAGACGATGGTAGTCACTAACAAAGGAGTGCCTCGCTGCCGGTGTACGGGTTGATTAAAGAGCAATGCTGCGCGGCGCCGCACCGGCCCGTCGCGCAACCCGGTACCCGCACGTCCTTGCGCGGGCCGGTCATCGTGTGCCTGATGATTGCTGCGCTGGCCGCCTGGCAATCGCGCGCGATGGCGGATGAGCCCGCTGCAACGGCCGCGACGGAAGGTCGGCGGATCAGCGAAGTCATCGATGCCTGGCGCGCACGCGGTGCGCCGTTCGCCTACAGCACCGAGCTGGTCAACGATTCCATGGTGGTGCTCGCCGCGCCTCCGGACGGGGATGCGGAGACTGTCGTCAACGCCATTCTCGCGCCCTACAGCCTGACCTTGCACCGCGTGGAAGGACTGCTGGTCGTGGGACGAGCGAACGCTGCCACCCCGGATTCGAGGCCCACGGCGTCGCGACGCCGTGACGCCGCGAAAGCAATTCCGGAAGTGACGGTGTCGGCGAGCCGCTATGAAATCCTCCGCGAACTGCTGGAAGCTCCGGCTTTCATCAGCCAGCGCACAATCCAGCAGCTGCCGTTGCTGGGCGAAGATCCGCTGCGCGCGGTGCAGCGCCTGCCGGGCAATGCGTCGAGCGGCGCATCGGCGAAGAGTCACCTGCGTGGCGGCGCCGAGCGCGATACTGGATTGATACTGAACGGCCAGCGCCTGCTGGATCCATTTCACGTGCGCGACTACCAGAACCTGTTCAGTGCGATCGATTCGCGTGCGATCAGCGGCGTCGAAGTCTATACCGGTGGTTTCCCGGCCAAGTATGGCGATGGCATGGGCGGGCTCGTGCTGATCGACACGGTCACGCCTGACAGTGATCGGCACACCGAGATTGGCCTGAGCGTCTACAACACCTCGTTGCTGTCGGCCGGTCGCATCGCCGACGGTGATATCGACTGGCTCGTGTCGGCGCGCCGCGGCAATCTCGACCTTGTGCTGAAGCCGGAGTTCGGTGAACCGTCGTACAACGACGTATTTGCTGAAATCGGCATCAATATTTCGCCGGCCACGCGCCTGTCGATCAACGGCCTGGTGGCGACCGACAACGTACTCGCTGTGACGGAATCCGATCCCTCTGAACTCGAAAGATCGTCCAATGACACGCGCAATGCCCAGTTCTGGATCAACTGGAGCCAGGACTGGAACGATGCGCTTGGCAGTTACACCACGCTGTCAGTCGCGTCACTGAACAGTCAGCGAAACGGGGAGATCGCCGATCCGGAAGAGATCGTGGCGCTGGTCGATGATCGACGCGACATCCGTGTGCTGGGCCTGCAGCAGGACTGGAGTTTCGACATCAACGAGCGGCACCGGCTGTCCTGGGGTGCGCAGTTCCGGCACTACGACGCCGA
This sequence comes from uncultured Gammaproteobacteria bacterium, assembly GCA_963800915.1. Lineage (GTDB taxonomy): Bacteria > Pseudomonadota > Gammaproteobacteria > Steroidobacterales > Woeseiaceae > Woeseia. The sequence goes on along the minus strand of CAWDCR010000003.1, from coordinate 19,386 downwards.
TTTTCGCTACCGCGCCAGCGCGGAGTACTTCGGTCCGTTTACGCAATTTCGCGGCGTACCCAACTCAATTAGCAGGTCGGCAGATCGTCCGGTCACCGGCGACAGCCTCGGTGCGTACCTGTCGGATCGCTGGCAGGCGACCGCTGACACGATTCTCGAATGGGGCCTGCGCTGGGACAAGCAAAGCTATACGGATACCCGCGACAAGTCGCAGCTGAGCCCGCGCCTTAGCATATTGCACTCGCTCGATTCAGAGACCGACCTGCGGCTGAGCGTCGGCCGTTACTACCAGTCGCAGGGTATCAATGACCTGCAGATCAACGACGGCGTCACGGAGTATTTTCCGGCGGAACGCGCTGACCAAATGATCGCCGGCGTGCAGCGCCGCAGTAACGATCGGCTGTCGTGGCGCGTCGAAGCGTATTACAAGGACATGTCGCGACTGCGTGCCCGTTACGAGAATTTGCTGGATCCGCTTGCTGTCATGCCGGAACTGAAGCCCGACCGGATAATGGTCAGCGGGACGGCGGCGCGCGCCCGCGGCATCGAGTTTTCGCTGGCCTATGAAAACGATCGCAACCTGAGCTGGTGGTTGTCTTACACACTGGCTGACGTTGCAGACCGGATCGACGGGCGCTGGGTTGCCCGCAGCTGGGATCAGCGCCATGCCGGACAGTTTGGCGCGCTGTGGCAAAACGGTCGCTGGGACCTGTCCGCCGTGTTGAGCGCACACAGTGGCTGGCCGAAGACCAGCCTGTTGATCGCGGCCGATTCTGACCCGGCCGATCCGGAACTGGTATTCACTGAGCGCAACCGGGAAAACTTCCGGGCGTTCGCGACGCTCGACCTGCGGATCGCCTATCGCAGCCCGCTGCGCATCGGCGAACTGACGGCGTTTTTCGAACTGTCTAACGCCAGCAATCGGCGCAACGCCTGCTGCGTCGATTTCAGCCTCGATGACGAACCGGGTCCACAAGCTGTGTTGACCCTGCGCGACGAATACTGGTTTCCGCTGCTGCCGGCGATCGGCGTGCTGTGGGAGTTCTAGCGGGTTCTGCCTGATCCGCGCGTCGCACGGCCTGCCACATGCCGCTACCGCGACCGTTTTCCGTTTCCCGCCGCGTCTGATGCATGTCCCTCACGACAGCGCAGGGAAAAGCGACAACAATGCGAGCACGCAATCTGCCCGCCGCCTGGCTTGGCCATCAGTCTATTGATGAGGCCGCGCCGGTTGCGGCCGGGAACAGCAAACTGTGAAACGCGCGATCGATCTTCGCGCGAGATCCCGGCAGCGCGCCACGCCCGGTCGCGTGCTGCTGCTTTTTTGCGGGTGCCTGCTATTGGCGAAAAGCGGCACCGCGATGATGTCGGACCCGTCCGTGTCCATCGGCGGTGACCGTGACGAGCTGACGCTGATTGCAGAAGACGTGAGCCTGCGCGATGTTCTCGAGTACATCGCGCATCACCAGCAGATCGCCGTGCAGGCGCACGTTGCGTTGCGCGACAGTATTTCAATTTCCGTGGTCGCACAGCCGCTGCCGGCGATCCTGTCGCTGTTGCTGCGCGACTACAGCTTCACGCTGCAGCTAAGCTACAACGAGGCAGGCATCAACCGGCTGTGGATTTACCCGCGCGACCCGGCGCTCACTGCGCCGCTGGCGCGGCCGGATCAGTTCGGCGTCGCGGCAATCAAAACCGCGAAGAAGTAATCCAGGTATCCGAACGCGCCCAGCTTTGCTTAAAGTCCGCGTCGACATCCGCATCCTGCCTGCCCTGGTTCGCCAGTGCCTGCTGCAGGCCGTAGAGCGACCAGCCATTGTGCGGGTGGTCCGCGAGTTCTTCGCGGTAAGCACGTTCCGCGTCCTGATTACGGCCAGCTTCCAGCAAGGCCGCGCCGAGCCAATGCCTTGCGGCGAACGGCAGCGGCTCCGGTTCGTCGTAGTCCATCGAGTCTTCAATCTCTGCGGCACGGGTAAACGCTGCGATAGCGGCGTCGAGATTGCCATCGGCGCGTTTGATTTCGCCATCGAGAATGTGCGCAACCGTGCCGACGACCTGGCCGGCCGGATGAAAGCGGAAGGACAGATCGGTGGTCTCCGCAAATTTCAGCACCTTGTCACGAAGTCTCGCAGCCTTTGCCCGGTCACCGAGTTTCAGCGCGGCATAACCCTGGGAGAAATCCCATAGCGCCGCCGCAACCTCGTCGGCCGGTCTTGCCGTGATGCCGACGACTTCGTCGAAGCGGCCGAAACGCACCAGTGTCAGTACCTGGTACATCGTGTTGTCCGAGATTTTGCCGTAGTCCTTGCCTGCCTGGATGGCAACAGCGCCTTGCCCGTCAAACGACGCCGCGAACAGCAGCATGTGCAGGTTGTGCGTTTCGTATAATCGCCACCCCTTTGCCGGCCGCCGCCTTCAGATCCGAGTGCCAGGCCTGCGTGTTGGTGCGCACCGAGTCGCCCCAGCGGCCAATCTCGTTCCAGGTGTGCGACGGCATGTGGTTCAGGTGGCTCGCGCCCGGCACGCTGTTGCCGAGATACTCGGCACAGGGCAGCGCCAGTTCCGGTGTGACGGTCGACTCGGTGGCGTGAATGTACAGGTGGCATACGCCGGGATGCGTAAGGTCGAGTGCGAGGCCGCCTTCCAGTACATGGTGCAAGCGGATCACGTTCGGATCGGCGAGGTCGCGGGTGCCGCGGCGCGGCTCGAGCAGGAACAAGGCCGCGCCATAGGTTGCGGTCACATCAAGATCGTCCGGGAATTGCTCGTGCACCTTTGCCATTGCGTCCGCGAACTTCTGATCTTCAACGCGCCGCGTTGCCGGGTCGTAGTCATCGATGTGCCAGACCTGGATGGCGTCGATCAGCGCACGTTCGACCGGGCTCGCGTTAGCGGCGCGAGCTTTCGCTGCGCGCATTGCGGTTGCTGCGTACGGGGCTTTCTCCACGCTCTTGGCGCCGTTCAGGTAAGAGCCGAGTGACCAGGCTTCTCCCCAGTAGCAGATTGCGCAGTCCGGATCCGCTTGCCACGCTTCGCGAAACGAGCGCGCGGCCGCGTCCACGGCGTAGGCGTAACGCAACTGCATGCCCTGGTTGAAATACGCGCGCGTGGTCGGATTCCGGCTGGATATGTCACGGGTAAAATCGCCGGTCATTTCAGTGTAAAGCGGAATAGGCGCGAGGAATGCATCGGGACCGCTGGCCTCGCCCATGCCGTGGCCGGCGTGACCGCCCGCCGCCTGCGGCTGGCGGAGCAGTGCTTGCACAGCCGGCAAGCGCGAAAACAGCAATCAGTAACAAATTTTTCATGAATAGTCCGTTGATTTATGCCGACACAGTGTAATCCCAGGGGCCTGCCCAGGGATCCTGCATGTTGCGAAAGAAGTTTGCGTGACGCTCAAGTATCGAGCGCGTCGCTAGCGGGTCTTCTGCCAATGAATATTCATTGCGTTCAAACGTGCCGCCGAGCAGTATGCCGTCGCTGCGCGGAAACATATAAATGCCGTTGCTGATCATCAGGTAGTTGATGTCAGTTTGCGGTTTGAGAACAACAAGCTGTCCTTTCACGGGTATCAGCTCGTCATCGCCGAACAAACTGCGCGTGCCGAGCCCCGTGCAGTTGATAATGACCGGCTCGTCGAGCGTGTGCACGTCGGCCGCATCGCGAAACGTACGTACCCGGATGTCGCTGCCGGCACTGCGCACGTCGCGCATCAGCGCGGGCAGGTACACCGGCGGTTCTATAAACATCGTGTCAAAGTGCAGCGCATGGCGTGCCGGGAACGGATGCTGCTGCGCGCTCAGCTCGGCAAGCTGCGGGAACATGTCCGGGTAGCGCAGGCGCATATCGCTGGCGTCGGCGGCTTCGTCGGACAACAGGTAATTGCTGATCCAGCGTACGCCGTAATGCGTGCCGACCAGGTTCTGGAACTCGCGATACGAGTGGCGCAGTGCGATACCCATTTCGGCGAGGTGCGCGTCGCTGACGACCGCCTTGTCGAAAACGGATGCCGGCGACCACTGCGCGCCGGCAATGTTCGACGTGGTTGCCGGCGGCAGGTCCTGCGCATAAACGGTGACGTCCCAGCCGTGGCGCTGCAGCAGGCGCGTCGTGGCCAGGCCGACGGCGCCGCAGCCGAGCACGGCGGCGCGCCGCTCAATGCTCTGCGCCGCCAGCTCCAGCGCCATTTGTGAGGTTCCCCAGGACAGCGTGATGCCGCCGCCGCCATGGCCGTAGTTGTGCACGAGCAGCTTGTCGCCGAACGGCTCGGCCCGCACGACGAAGCCGCCCGGCCGGTAGGGTCGCAGTCCGGTGACCACCCGCACCAGCCGGTCCGGCGTCACCTGTACACGGCGCAGCGGTTCGCCGGACGGCGTGTAATTTTGCCGCCCCGCGGACGGCTGCATGACACAGCCAGCAAGCGGCAACGTGGCGAGCGACTGCAGCAGGGCGCGCCGGTTCAGCATGCGGCACGCAGCGCGACGGACCATCGATTGATGGTTGCGAATGAAATTAAACGATCCCCCATTGCAGCGCGTCGCGGCCTGCGGTGGTGCTGCGACGAATTCTGCGAAAATGCTATACGATCCAACGCTGCAAGGCACACCCTTTCCGTCGCAACGAGCAGCCGCGCCAACGTGAGCAGCGTTTTTTATCGAGAACCCCTGGCCGATTATCCGCAGATTGCCCGCGGCGATGGCGTGTGGCTCTACGACAGCGCGGGGCGCCAGTACCTCGATGGCAGCGGTGGTGCTGCGGTGTCCTCAGTCGGTCACGGCAATCGCGACGTCATCGCGGCGATACAGCAACAGCTTGAACGTTGCGCCTACGCGCATACGCTGTTTTTCACCAACGAGCCGCAGGAAGAACTCGCGGAGCTGCTGCGCACGCGCTTTGGTGAAGACGACGCGCGCGTCTATTTCCTGTCCGGCGGCTCTGAAGCCAACGAGACTGCAATAAAGCTGGCGCGGCAATACTGGGTAGCGCGCGGCGAGCCCGCTCGCGATCTTTTTATCAGCCGCCAGCAGAGCTACCACGGCAACACCCTGGGCGCCCTGTCGCTGTCCGGCAATCCCGGCCGGCGTGAACTGTACGGCCCGTTGCTGCAGGACTGGCCGAAGATCTCGCCCTGCTATGCGTACCGACAGCAGCGCGCTGACGAAACGGAAGCAAGAGTACGCCGTGCGCGCCGCCGATGAGCTGGAACAGAAGATCATCGAGGTGGGCGCCGGGCGGGTCTGCGCGTTTGTCGCCGAAACCGTCGTCGGTGCCACGCTCGGGGTCGTGCCGCCGGCGCCCGGCTACCTGAAGCGCATTCGCGAAATCTGCGACCGGCACAACATTCTGCTCATTCTTGATGAAGTGATGGCGGGCTGCGGCCGCTGCGGCAGTCATTTCGCGTACGAGCAGGACGACGTCCGCCCCGATATCGTCACGCTGGCAAAGGGACTGACCGGTGGCTACCAGCCGCTGGGTGCGCGATAGCGCGCGGCTTTATTCATGATGCGATCGTTACTGCGCACGGCGCGTTCGCGCACGGCCACACGTTTGTAGGCCACCCGACGGCCTGCGCTGCCGGCTATTGCGGTTGCGAAGGTCGTGCGCGATCAGCAGCTGCTGGGCAATGCGCAAAAAACCGGCGCACTGTTAATGCGGGAACTCAGGAATGCGTTTCGTGAGCATCCGCACGTAGGGGACGTGCGCGGCCGTGGGCTGTTCGTTGGCATCGAGCTGGTCGCGGATCGCGCCAGACAAGTCGCCGATCCCGGCCGCGCTGCGGCTGCCGGCAACGCTGCGGCAAAAGGCGATGAACAACGGTCTTGTTTGCTATCCCGGTGGCGCCGGCGCCGATGGCAGCAATGGCGCGCACATCCTGCTGGCGCCGCCGCTGATATACGAGGCGAGCCACGTTGACGAACTGACGGCGCGGCTCGTTGCAACGCTTGATGACCTTGTCGTCGCCTGAAACCGCCAGTTTGCCGCACCGGCAGTTCGCTGCGCGGCACGTCATCGTGCTGGCAGCGCCCAACGGTGCGCGACGCACGCCGAGCGATCACCCGGCGCTGCCGATAACGCCTGCCGAACTTGCTCGTTGTGCACGGCAACTCGTTGCCGCCGGCACCGCCGTTCTGCACCTGCACGTGCGTGACGGGCAGGGCGGCCATACCCTGGATGTCGGGCGTTACCGCGACGCCATTGCCGCGATTCGTGCCGCAGTCGGCGATACGCTGATACTGCAGGTTACCAGCGAAGCGGTCGGGCGTTACCGGACAGATGAACAGATGAACATGGTGCGCGAGCTGCGTCCCGAAGCGGTATCTCTCGCATTGCGTGAGCTGTGCCCGGACAGCGGCAGTGAAAAAAGCTGCGCACTTTTCTGCAACTGGCTGCAGGGTGAGCGCATCTGGCCGCAGTACATCGTTTACGATCGCGCGGACTTGCAGCGCTTCGACCGCCTGCGACGGCAGGGCCTGTTTGGCAGCGAACGGCCGCACTGCCTGCTGGTGCTGGGACGCTATGCCGACGGCCTCGCCGGCGACGTGGCAGAGCTCGATGCGCTGCTGGAGACCGTGGACTGCAGCCAGTTTCCCTGGTCCGTATGCTGCTTCGGACCGGCGGAGCAGGCCGTGATGCAGCACGCGCTCGCACACGGCGGTCACGTGCGTATCGGCTTCGAAAACAATCTGCTGCTGGCCGATGGCAGCGTGGCAGGCGACAATGCCGCCCTCGTTGAACAATTTGTGCAATCGATCGCGGGCGGGCCGCGGCGACCGGCGACCGCGGCGGACGTGCGCGGGCTGTTAACTGACTGCTAAGGGTAAGGACTTGAAAAGCGAACGGACGGTGGGAGTGCTGGGCGGCATGGGGCCGGATGCGACGGTCGATTTCATGGCCAAGGTCATTCGTATGACGCCGGCCGAACGCGATCAGGATCACATCCGCATGCTGATCGATCACGATCCGAAAATTCCGAGTCGCCAGAAGCTGTCCGTCGCTGACGATGCGCGCGTGCGCGAGATGCTCGCGGCGATGGCGGAACGCCTGGAAGCCGCAGGCGCCGATTTCCTGGTGCTGGTCTGCAACACGGCGCATGGCTGGCTGGACCGGGCGCGCCAGCGCGTGTCCATTCCCTTCGTCAACATCATCGACGAGACCGTGCGGGTTATCGGCGCGCGCCATCCGGAGGTACGTCGCGTGGGCATCCTGGCGACGCCGGCCTGCCTCGAACTGGGCCTGTACCAGGATGCGCTGGAGCATGCCGGGCTGACCGCGCTGCCCGCCGAGGGCGCGGATCGCCGGGAACTGATGCGACTGATCGACCGCGTCAAGGCAGGCGATCAAAGCAAGGCGGTCGCGAACGGCATGGCGGCAATAGCGCGTACGCTGATCGAGCAGGGTGCCGATGCGATCATTGCAGGCTGCACGGAAATCCCGCTGGTGCTGCAGCCGGCGCAGCTTACCGTGCCGCTCATCAATTCCACCGACGAACTGGCACGGCGCACGGTTGCGCTGGCGCTGGGTGAAGCATCGCTCTACAGCGATCACAAACACTGAGGTAATTATCGTGCTGCTATCCCGTTTTCCACGCGTGTCACTTGCGCACCTGCCCACTCCGCTCGAACATCTGCCGCGCCTGTCAAAACACCTCGGCGGCCCGGCGATCTATGTAAAGCGCGACGATTGCACCGGGCTCGGCACGGGCGGCAACAAGACGCGCAAACTCGAATTCCTGATGGCCGACGCGCAGCAACACAAGGCGACCGCGGTCATCACGCAGGGTGCCGTGCAATCGAATCATGCCCGGCAGACCGCAGCGGCGGCCTGCAAACTGGGCATGAAGTGCGAGCTGGTGTTCGAAAAACGCGTCGGCGATGCGCCGGTGTCCTACCGTACCTCGGGCAACGTGCTGCTGGACCATATTTATGGCGCGCACATTCGCGAGGTGGAGAAGGGCAGCGACATGGTGGCGGCGATGGACGAAGTGGCTGCGGAACTGAAGGCCCGCGGCGAGGTTCCCTACATTATCCCCGGCGGTGGCTCGAACCCGATCGGTGCGCTGGGCTACATTGATTGCGCGCTGGAAATTCTCGCGCAGGCCAATCGCGCCGGCATCGCCATTGATCACGTCGTGCACGCGACGGGCAGTGCGGGTACGCAGGCCGGCCTGCTGGTCGGCCTTAAAGCCACCCACAGCAACGTACCGCTGCTCGGCATCGGTGTGAATGCGCCGCGCGAAATTCAGGAAGACAAGGTCTGGAAGCTGGCACTGGAGACGGCGGAATTTGTCGGTGCACCCGGCGTCGTGCTGCGCAAGGACGTTGTCGCGAACTGCGATTACGTGGGCCCGGGCTATGGCATTCCAACCGATGCAATGAACGAAGCCGTGCTGCTGCTGGCGCGCATGGAAGGCCTGTTGTTCGATCCGGTTTACAGTGGCAAGGGTCTTGCCGGTATGATTGACCAGATCAGCAACGGTGCATTGCACGATGCGCAGCATGTCGTATTCGTCCATACCGGCGGCACGGCCGGCCTGTTCGGCTACAGTGAGCTGCTGCGTACCGGCGACTGATACCGCGATCGTCGCCGCGATTGTCGCCGCGTTGGCAAACCGGGCTGCCCGGCGAGAACAGCGACTACACAATATACGATCACCTGAAACCAAGTTTCCCGGTGGTCGCCTGAACCGATGCCGGGCACTCGGGTCAGATCACGATTAAATGGATGGTGCGCGCCGCTGCGGTATGCATCGAGAAAAACTGCCGAGGCCACTCGAGTTGCTGCAGGCACAGGGGGATTTGTGAGAAACGTCGTAACGCGCCACGCAATGCGGGCGGTATTGCCCGCGGTATTTTTCTGTCTTTTAACCAGCGCCGCACTCGCGCAGACGGCAGGCCCGGCTTCGCCGCGCCCGTCGACCACTGCGTTCCCGCTGCAGGAGCGGCCGCTGCTCGATGGCGACGTGCAGGGCGACAGTGCCTGGCGGGTCGTGGAGCCGACCAGCGGTTTCTGGCAGACGCAGCCGAACGAGGGCCAGCCGGCCAGCCAGAAAACCGAGGTGTATATCGGCTATACGGACGACGCTTTGTTTATCGGCGTCATTGCCTACGACGACAACCCGGCCGGCATTATTGTTTCAGACAGCCGGCGCGACTCCGAACTTGGCGATACGGACAGTTTCCAGATCGTGATTGACGGTCTCAATGATCGCCAGAACGGCTTCGTATTCGGTACCAACCCGTCCGGCCTCGAGTACGACGGGCAGGTCACCAAGGAAGGTACCAACCAGTTCGGTTCCGGCGGCGGCGGTTTTAACCTGAACTGGGACGCCTCGTGGAACGTGCAGGCGCGCATTTCCGACATCGGCTGGAGCGCCGAATTCGAGATCCCGTTCCGCACCTTGCGTTACGGCCGCAATGAGAACCAGGTCTGGGGCATCAACTTCCAGCGCAACATCCGCCGCAACAACGAGGTTGCCTACTGGGCACCGTTGTCGCGCGAACGGAATATCTACCGGGTCTCTGAAGCCGGCACCGTGGTCGGGCTGGCGCCACCGTCGCAACGCAATCTGAAGATCACGCCCTACGTGCTCGCCAAAGCGGCGCGCGGCGGCACGCTCAACGGCACCGAGACGGACCAGGAGTTCGGCTTCGACCTCAAGTATTCGCTGACGCCGAGCCTGACCCTGGATGCAACCTATAACACCGACTTCGCGCAGGTCGAGGCGGACGAGCAGCAGGTGAACCTTGATCGTTTCAGCCTGTTCTTTCCCGAAAAGCGGCCGTTCTTCCTGGAGAATGCCGGCCTGTTCTCGGTCGGCAACCCGCAGGAAGTCGAGCTGTTCTTCAGCCGGCGCATCGGCGTAGGACCCGGCGGCATCCCGATTCCGATTGATGGCGGCCTGCGCCTGTCGGGCAAGCTGGGCGACAGTACCAACGTGGGCCTGCTGCACATGGCTGACGAGGGCGTCGACGGCCTTGCGCCGGCGAACAACTACACCGTTGCGCGCGTCAGCCAGGAGCTTGCGAACCGTTCGTCCGTGGGTTTCCTGATGGTCAACCGCGACGGCGATGGCACCTTCACCGGCGGCAGTTCGCAGGATCAGAACCAGACCTACGCGATCGATGGCCGCTGGGGCGTTGGCGACAATCTGCTGTTTGAAGCCTGGGCAGCGCGCACCGACACCCCGGGCGTCAATGACCGGGATACCGCGTACGCGATCAAGGGCGACTACAGTTCGGCAACCTGGTCATCCCGACTGAACTACGCCGAAGTACGCGAGAATTTTAATCCCGAGGTCGGTTTCCTCGCGCGCACCGCGTACAAGCGTGCCGAAGGTTTTGTCATGCGGCGTATTCGTCCGGATAACCTGTGGAACCTGCTGGAAATCCGGCCGCACGTTTCCTACCGCGGTTTCTGGGATTTCGACGGCTTCCAGGAAACCGGTTTCCTGCACATGGATTCGCACTGGGAATTCAGAACCGGTACTGAAGTTCACACGGGCGTCAACGTGACGAAATCCGGTGTTAAGCAGGCTTTCAATATTATCGATGGCGTGACGGTGCAGCCCGGTACCTACGATCATTCGGAAGCCCAGATCGTTTATTTTACCGACCAGAGCGCGCCATTCAGTATCAATACTCGGCTGACTGTTGGCGGTCGCTTCGGTGGCGATCGTGTCTCGTTCGCGCCAACCTTGCGCTATCGCGTCGGCGAGCGCTTCAGCTCCGAGCTGTCCGTTGACTACAACGATTTCGATCTGCCCGTTGCGAACGGCAATTTCACAGTGAGCCTCACGCGTCTGCGTTTGTCTTATTCGTTCACGCCAAAAATGTTGCTGCAGGCGCTGGTGCAATACAACGATGCCACCGAAATCGTTGCGACCAACCTGCGGTTTTCGTGGCTGCAGTCGGCGAATTCGGGCTTGTTCGTGGTGTACAACGAGGTGGACGATCGCGATTTCGGTGCGCCACCCAGCGGTCGGGAAGTCATTATCAAATACAGTCACATCTTCGATATTTTCAACTAGCGCAGGGCCCGGCCGCCTGCTAGCGGCCGGGCTGCTTTACGGTATCGACAGGTCGCGATGACTGCTGCGGTGCCCGTGATTTCACAGGGAGCCAGCGATGAAAGTAATGCCGATATTGGTTGCCGGGTTCGCCGCCGCGTTGCTGGGCAGCGTTACTTTGCACGCAGAGGAACGACCGAGGGCACGCGACCTTGGGCTCGCTGTGGGTATTTTCGATACCGGTCAGTGGAATGCGATTACCGACGTCGACGGCGTACTGGTCGGGCAAGTCACGAAGATCGAGGGCGACGACATTCGCACCGGAGTAACGGCAATCGTTCCTGCGCCGGGCAACCTCTACACTCATCCGGTCCCGGCCTGGGTTTACGTTGGCAACGGCTACGGCAAGCTCGCCGGTGAAACCCAGATTCGCGAATTTGGCGAAATCGAAACGCCGATTCTGCTGAGCTGCACGCTGTGCGTATGGAGCGCTGCCAATGCACTGAAAGAATGGGTGTACACGCAGCCCGGCATGGGCGAGCACACCGTAAACCCGGTGGTTGGCGAGACCAACGATTCGCGTGTCAACAACATGTGGGCGGATCCCATTCGGCGCGAGGAGGTCTTCGCGGCCCTTAATGATGCAAAGTCCGGTCCCGTCGCAGAGGGCAGCGTTGGCGCTGGCACCGGCACCCAGGCATTCGCGTGGAAGGGCGGTATCGGCACCAGTTCCCGCGTGTTGCCCAAGGCCCTCGGTGGTTACAAGGTCGGCGTTCTGGTGCAGACCAACTTCGGCGGCGTCTTGTCCATGAACGGCGCGCCCGTTGGTCGCGAGTTAAAGCAGTATTCGTACCAGGGCGAGCTGGACCGCAAGGGTCGCGACGATGGCCAGGAGGACGGCTCGATCATGATGGTCGTTGCCACGGACGCACCGCTCACCGCGCGCGCCCTGGATCGGCTCGCGATGCGGGCGATGCTGGGCCTTGCGCGCACCGGATCGTTCGCCAGCAATGGCTCCGGCGACTACGTGATCGCGTTCTCAACGCACCCGGACGTGCGGCGCCCGCGCGGCGGCATGGAGCCGTTCATTTCGCCATCCCTGACGAACGAAGCGATGTCGCCGCTGTTTGCGGCAACGGCTGAGGCAACGGAAGAAGCGATTTACAACGCCTTGCTGAAAGCGACGACGGTAGAAAGCTCGCGCGGCAAGCTGGAAGCGATCAACATCGCAGACGTGCGGCGGATTCTGAAGAAATACAATTCGCTAAACTGGGACAAGACGCTCTCGCCGCAGCGCTGAGGAGTTGCGGTTTATGCGCACCGGCGCAGCTCGTCAGGCAGTTCCTGTAGCAAAGAGTGTCGGAAACTGAATGGCCGGTTTTCCGCTTTGCAGTCGCACGATCATCGTGGTGAGGGAAACCGGGACGTTATGCTTACTGTCATTAGCGGTCATGCAACTCGTTTGAGATTGCCCGGACTTGCAGCTATGGACCTAGCGCCTCTGGCCTCTGGACCGATCTACTCAATCGCCTCGATGTTAAAGGATCTGCTGTAGGGGTCATACAGACCAACATACTGCTTACCTGCTTCCACCTCGATCTCGTTGGCATAAACCGTTAGCGCTCCGAGTTTAGCTGACAATGCCATTCTACCTGGCGGCCGGTACCAAGTGCCTTTGTCAAAACCTTTCAATGCCCCCAGATATCTGGCATTCCAATGCAGCTCGCGTGATACCCGAAGTCCACAGGTTTCGCCATACAGGAAATCGTCGGGTCTGATGCGGACGGCAGGCTCGATCGCAACCTGCGCTTCCTGAATTTTCGTTGAATCCTGTTTTGTCAGAAACCGGCCCCTATCCAGCTCGGTCAAATCATCCCCCTCCACCGAGAAGACGCGTAGCTCTGTCAGACAAGCTTCGTCAGCAACTTCTATTACGCGATACAACGTACGTTCGCGAATGTCGTAAAGCTGCCTGAACTTGATCCGCTGAATGCCATCACGTGCCAAGCTATCTCGGGCTGTCGGATTAACCCGCAAACCACCTTTGGCGTCCACGCGGGCTAGCAAAGGTATGCCTATCAAAGAAGTGTCGAAACGCTCGACCAGTTTTTCATAGTGGGTCCGCGGATCAACAAGCTCAAAATTCTGGATCTCGCCTGCGGCTACATTGAGCGATACCTGCATTGAGTCGATCTTCTCGAACAGAATAGGGTCTATTTTTCCGATCCGCACGAGGTGGGGAGCATACGGCCGGCTTTGGTCGGGGATCTCGGATTCGTAGTCAATACCATTACCGAAGTCGAACAGATCGTAAACGTAATCCGTGTTGCCGCCACCGACCAGTCTAAATTCGCGTTTAACGGTAATCTGCGCAAGTTCAGGCTGAGCCACAGGCGGGGGAACGATGTTCCGCGGCGATTGGCTAGCACAAGCACCCACCGTGAAGACACAGACAAAAAAAATCAGCCGCTTCATATGCCGCTCCCGTTCAAGCTACCGTGTTGCATGCTTTCACTGCAGCTGCCGTGTGTCAATAACACATGCCATCAGACGGATTGGTTATTTGCGCGTTTTGCAAACGCACGGCGATTCGAATGACACTGGACGGCCGGCCGCAGCGGGCAACTAGCGGAAATTATGGCCCAGGCGCGCCGCCATTCGGCTTCCGCCCAGAAGTGGCCATGGAAGAACCTTCTGAGGCAACGACGTCCTTGTGAACGGTCGCTCACTGAGATCCTGACTGATTGCCTCGGGGCTACTGCAGAATTACTTTCTGAATATAAGCCGCTGGCAAATCATAGGGTACGGTAATTTCTAGCACCTCGAACTCCTTCAGCGTGAGTTCGATTTTGTATGAAACAATTTTCTTGTAAACATCGCACGTCTTGATAGCACTCAGTGGAATCCGCACGGCCTCGCCACCCATCGATAGTAAGCCCTTGTCCATATTGAAGAAGCTGAAGTGGCGATTTGTTAAGACGAAGCTTGTCCCAACCGGTACATAGTAGACATCGATCAAAAACTCGTCAGGACCAGGCACGAAATCCTTGAATGCGTACTCGAGTGCCGGCAACCGCGCGGCAAACAGCGCACGAAACTCATCCGCAGACTTCTCGTTTGCAGTCTGCCTTGGGTTATCTCCAAGCATCTCGTCAAGGTCGCCCTGCGCCCAACAGTGGTGTGTAAATCGAAAGAGTGCCTCCAGGTCAAGAGTGGTCCCGGGAGCTGGCGCAAGGCTCTTGGTGGGACCCGCCGAAGCAGTTGGACTGGCAATCTCACGAAGCGTTGACGATTCGAGTTTTCGTGACTCACGATTCTTCAATACGGGTCGAATGACTATCAGGTAAAGCGCGATCAAATAGACGGGGATTAGCGCCGGGTTAGCCAGCATTATGGAGAGAATTTCCCGCCCAATCTCTAACAACTTGACGAAACTCCTGTCATAAAATGTGCGACTCTCACTAAATGAACTAGTTGCGCTATATCGAATGTCTGCATGGGGTCATCTTGCTGCAAACTTCTCGAGCGTCTGCCATGCGAAAAATGACGGCCAATCAATAGATCTCCGATACTTTCAAAGGCACTCCGAAAGCCCAAATTGCCAGAAACCACTAGGGGGTCTCGCGCAGCGCCATCTTCGCTTACCAGGCAAGAGTGTTCAGCGCCGATGACGGAAGACGCGCCCATCCTTCATCACGAAACTGACGCGTTCCATCAGCTTGATGTCATCCAGCGGATTACCGGGCACCGCGACGATGTCGGCAATCTTGTTTTCCTGGATGCGGCCATGGCTGTCGCCGATGCCGAGGAAGTCGGCGGCAACGCTGGTGGCGCTCTTGATCGCCGCCATCGCGGGCATACCGCCTTCGACCATCAGCGCAAATTCCTGCGCATTATCGCCGTGCGGTGAAACGCCGGTGTCCGTGCCGAAGACGATCGGCACGCCGGCCTTGTAGGCTTTGGCGAAGGTAGCCTTGATCAGTGGTCCGATCGCGGCGGCTTTGGGGCGCACCAGCTCCGGGAAAAAACCATCGACCTTCGACATCTCCGCGACCCAGTTGCCGGCCATGATGGTTGGCACGTAAAAGGTGCCGTTACGCTTCATCAGGCGCATCACTTCGTCGTCCATGTAGGTGCCGTGCTCGATTGAGGCGACGCCGGCATTGACCGCGCGTTTCATGCCCTCGGTGCCGTGCGCATGCGCGGCGACGCGCATGCCGTAGTCTTTTGCCGTATCGACAATTGCCTTCAGTTCCTCGTCGGTGAACTGCGGATTCTGGCCGCTCGCCGCGACGCTCAGCACGCCACCGGTGGCGGTGATCTTGATCCAGTCGGCGCCGTCCTTGTAGCGCTGGCGAACCGCCTTGCGGGCATCGGCAACGCTGTTGACCACGCCGTCGCGCGGCCCGGGATCACCCATCAGGTGATTGGCCCAGCCGTTCGTCGGGTCGCCGTGGCCGCCGGTGGACGAGAGGCCTTTCGCGGCCGTGATGATGTTCGGACCCGCCACGTCGCCGCGCTGGATAGCCTTTTTCAAGGCAACGGTAACGTTGTGGGAATCGCCGACGTTGCGCACCGTGGTGAAGCCGGCATTGAGAGTGCGGCGCGCAAACTTGGCAGATTGAAAGGCATAGTCGGCTTCGTTGGTGATAAACGGTTTGAGGCGACTGTCGCTGGTGTACTCACCGGTCAGATGCACGTGCATGTCCATGAGTCCGGGCATCACCGTGTGTTCGCGCAGATCGATCACGCGATCGTTCGAAGCGGGGCTGGTATAGCCGGCCTCAATCGCGGTAATCAGGCTGTTATCGATGCGAATCGTCATCTCGGTCGCGGCGTTATCGGAAACGCCGTCGATCAGGCGACCCGCATGAATTAGCGTATCGGCCTGTGCCGCTGATACCAGTAGCAGGAATACGCCGATCAGGCCTGTCATTCTTTTCATGGGCTGCTCCGTTTGATGGATTATTCTGGGGCTCGCTGCATTCTAGCGCCGCCGTGCCTCATTACAATGCAATGCGCTGCTACTTTCCCGCGGAACGTCGATCTGCTATACCGCGAGACAGGTTTCCGGTGTGGGTGTCACACACGTAAACACGATCTTGCCGTATCCGGACACGATATTATGATCGCTGCCGCAGGTTCTTCGTGGAAGACGCCAAATTGATGCAAATGGCGCGTCAGGTAGTGGTCGAGGCGAGAGTTCTGCCTCGGAGAACGCTATCCCGATAGGGCCGGCAATGCCGATGCTGATGATGGTTTTGTTTGTAAATCATTGAGAACGACAGATTGATCGAGATGACCTTAGAGGAAGTTATTAACGAGGCTTACGAGCTCGAAGTTCCTGCTGCGCTGCATCGCGAGGCGGTTTTCGATACCTTGCGAGAAGTTGACGCCGGCAACATAAGGGTATGCGAGAAGATTGATGCGCGATGGTGCACCAAACAGTGGGTCAAGAAGCGAATACAACGTGCCGTGCGCGCTCATTATCGGCGAGCGGACTGAGTTTACGTATCGCAAAACGGGTCTTACGCGTGCTTTGCGGGAATTTGATGTGCCGGTCTTATGCTGCTTGACTTGGCTGACCTTCGGATGCACTCTTTTGCCGTGCTCACGGATCTGAAGAAAACGGGTAATAAATCAAAACCGGACAGCTTGCTGCCGGGATACTGCTGTTTTTTGCGTTAGAAAAAAAACTCAATAGACATTTTATCAATCCCGGCGGCCCTGCGGCTTCCGGGGTTTTTTTTTGGCTGCAGCATTCTCTGGAATAGGGGACTTATGATGATTCACGGTTCGCTCGTTGCGCTCGTTACACCATTCAGGAATAACGAGATAGATGAGGTGGCGCTGCGCAATATGGTTCGCTGGCACATTGAGCAAGGCACGCACGGTCTGGTGCCGACAGGCACAACCGGCGAGTCGCCAACTTTGTCAGCGGAAGAGCACTGTCGGGTTGTGGAAATTGTGGTCGATGAAGCAGGCGGCCGGTTGCCTGTCGTCGCCGGCGCCGGATCCAACAACCCGGTCGAAGCTATCCGATTTTCAATACATGCGCAGAATTGCGGGGCTGATGCGGCCCTGCATGTCGCTGGCTACTACGTTCGGCCGAATCAGGAAGGTCTGTTTCAACACTTCAAAGCCGTACACGATGCGACCGATTTGCCGATAATCGTTTACAACATTCCGCCGCGCGCGATCGTTGATATTCTGCCAGCGACGATGGCCAGAATCGCCGCATTGCCGAGAGTAGTCGGTGTGAAGGACGCAACGGGTGATCTCAATCGACCCATGCTGGAGAGCCTTGCCATCGAACGTGAATCTATCGACGGCGAATTCTCGTTCCTGTCCGGTGAGGATGGGACGGCGGTTGCCTACAATGCGTCCGGAGGTCGTGGTTGCATTTCAGTGACTGCCAATGTGGCACCAGCAATGTGTGCGGAAATGCAAACAGCCTGCTTGAACGGAGATTTTGTAAGCGCCATGAAAATTCAGAAAGCGCTCATGCCACTGCACGCCGCACTTTTCGCCGAGCCGAGTCCTGCCGGTGCGAAGTACGCTGCATCATTACTGGGCCTGTGTGCTCCCGATTGTCGTCTGCCCATCACTGAACTTACGGACAATACAAAGTCCAGGATTCGTGAAGCAATGAGCAAGCTTAAGTTATTGGATTCGGCATCGACTATGGAGTCTGATATCGCTGTTTGAGATAGTCGTCCATCGAGAATAGCGATCCGGCCAATGACTGCGCAGATAGCCAGAGCGCAGCATCCAGGGCGCCGCGCGCAAACAGATCGCGGTTAAGTGCTTCATGGGAGATCACTATTTGGTCGCTCTCGCCGTAAAATACTATCTCGTGCTTGCCAACAACGTTACCGGCACGGACGGAATTGACATGGACCGGGCCCGACGAGCTTTTCTCAATGGTTTCCCGTAGCGCAATTGCAGTACCGCTCGGCGCATCCTTTTTCTGGTCATGATGGGTATCGGTCAATACGGGCGTATATCCCATATTGTTCAAAATTGGCGCTGCGACCTGCAGCAGGTACTTGACTGTCGCTACGCCGGACGAGAAATTGGGTGAGTGCATGACATTGGTCCGCTTACTCAACGCGCTTAGTTTATTCAATTGAGCCTGCGTTAAGCCGGTTGTACCGGAAACTAGTGCCGGCAAGGTACCTTGCCGCGCCTCGAGCCAGTCGCACAGGGCTTCTGTGACCAGCGGTAGTGAAAAATCTATAACAATATCCACGCCGGATAATTCGACAAGGTCGCCGACTGATCGACTGTAGCGCGCCGATATTGTCGCACGATCGTGAAACTCCGCTTCTACCAACTGCGCTATAGCGAGCCCCATGCGCCCGCTCGCGCCGATCAATCCGATTTTCCTTGGCGTTATCATCGATCGTTCTCTTCCTGATCCACCAGCGACAGCATAATATAAGAGTGACAGGGCATTGACCGCGATTATTCCAAAGCATGTCTTAAAGCCAGCGCCGCTGTGTGCATTCGATCTTCGCAACCGGTGCCACTACCTGACCTCGGCTGGCCTGCTTTCCAGCGGCGCGTCGATCTGCTATACCAGCGAAAATGGTTTCTTAGCGATGGCGGCACAAGATGCAAACACAGTTACTGCAGGTTCTGACTTGTCTCGGCCTGTTTGGCGGCGCTGCCGCGCTTGCCGAGGCGCCTGCGTGGCGCAGCATGCCGGAAGTCCTCGCCACGGCAACCGACGCTGACTGGCGCGACATCGAGCCGCAAAACCTGCTGTTCATGGAGCTCGACAGTGGCACCGTCATCATGGAAGTTGCGCCGCAATTTGCGCCGCAGCATATTGCCAATCTTCGCAAACTGCTGAGCGCCGGGCATTTCGAAAAAGCGTCAATCAAGCGCTCGCAGGACAACTACGTCGCACAATGGAGCGGCACTGGCCCGCTTGGCGATGCCGCCGCAAAGCTCGCGCCCGAATTCTTTCGTGACAGCAAGGGCCTCGATTTTACGCCGCTGGCCAGCCGCGACGCCTACGCGGACGAAGTGGGCTTCGTCGATGGCTTTCCGGTGGCTCGCAGTCAGGCAAACGGGCGCACCTGGTTGGCTCACTGCTATCGCATGCTGGGCGCGGGCCGCGATACGGCCGCTGACAGCGGCAATGCGGCAGAGCTATACGTCGTGACAGGCCATGCGCCGCGTCATCTTGATCGCAACGTGACCCTGCTCGGGCACGTTATCGACGGCATCGAGCTGCTGACGACGCTGCCGCGCGGCACCGGTCCGCTCGGATTCTACGAAGACGAATCAGACCACGTGAAGATTCGCTCTTTCCGATTCGGCACTGACTACGACGCCGGCTGGCAGGCACTGCGCACGGACACGAAAACATT
>CAWDCR010000002.1:0-368149 GCA_963800915.1 uncultured Gammaproteobacteria bacterium | reverse complement strand
GCCTGGCTTCGAACCGAGTCCTTCCCAAGGCCATTGCAACGGCTAGTGACAGTGGCCCTGCTGAGCGGGCCGGGGGTTCGCACCGAGCCGCGCAGCGGCGACCGCGAAACAAGTCTTGCGGGTCACTGATTGAAGAAAATCAGTCACTCACCCGAAATTTTGCGGGATAGTGTCAACCGGCCAAATGGTTAACCCATCGCCCGGCAGCTACGCCTTGGCGCTCCTTTTCAATCCCGCACCGATGAACAAAATTGACAGCGAACAAACGGCAAAGAGCAGCCGTCCCCAGGCCGGGTTCGGGATCAGCACCATCAGCGACATGCCGGCGCCCATCACGATGACCATCGTTCCCAGCTTCTCTCGTTGCTGCCGGTCATACGCACTCTGCTTGTCATCGGAAACAACGGGCGTTTCGAAATCCTCGAAGAATTTGTCCGTTTCGAGCCGATGCGGGTCTTTTTCTTCCCGGTAGAAAAACGTAGTCGCGCAGAAAAAAGCGGCGGTAATAAACAGGTGAGCGCCTATCGTCAGCACCACGTTCATTTCGCTGGCCTCACGCTGGGTAAGTTGTTCAATCCCGATCCAGGCTGCGAAGACGTTGGCGGTGACTACGTTCGCGACCAGCCAGGAAACGCTGAAGCCCAGCGCGATGGTCACCCACGGTGCCCAGGAGGGTGTTCTCTTTACGATCATGCCGAACATCAATGGAATCAGCAGCGGCATCTGGATCATCGTCGTTACCGACATCATCAGGTCGAACAGGCTGAGATTCTCCAAAGAGCGGAAGAACAGGGCCATGAGGATAATGAGCACGCCGTTAACGAGGCTGACGAGTTTGCCGATCTGGAGCTGCCGATTGTCGTTCGACGCACCGCCTCTTCTTGCAAACAAGGGTTGATAGACGCTGCGCACGAAGATGCCCGCGGTCTTGTTAAGCGCCGAATCCATGGACGACATGGTGGCGGCGAATAACCCTGCAACCAGCAGGCCGACGGTGCCTGTCGGCATCATGGTCATCGTGAAAGCGAGGTACACCGAGTCCGCGGCTTTGCCACCCAGATCGGCGTAGGCGTCGATGGCGTTCGGGTACAAGATCGCTGTCGCCCACGGCGGTATGAAAAACACGATACTGCCTACGCCCATCAGCACTGTGGTTAAAAGCGCCGCCTTTTTCGCATTCGCTGAATCCCTGGCGGTCAGGAACCGGTACGAGTCGTTCAGATTCATAACGGTGATCAGCTGTTTCGGCAGGAAGAACAGGAACGTGCAGAACAGCAGCAGGCCGTAGTTCATGTCCGGGCCCATCACGAACCCTGACGGGAAATTCCTGACCAGCTCCACCGGCCCGCCAACCGCGACGAGCGCCACGATTGCGCAGGCGACAGAGACCAGCACGACCACGAGCGTTTGGATGAAGTCCGACGCAACGACGCCCCATGCGCCGGAAATTACTGAGACAAACAGCACGGTGAGTCCGGTCGCGATGATCGTCAAACTGATGTCCGCCTCGAAGAAGGCGCTCGTGAATACACCGAGGGCGTTCAGCCAGACCCCGGCGTTGACAATGCTGAAGACGATAATCGCCCAGGAAAAAAACTGCTCATTCTGCGCACCGAAACGCCGCCTTATTCCCTCCGTCGGCGTGTCCACGCGCATCTGGCGAAAACGCTGGGAAAAGTAGGCCCAGCCGCAGAAATAAGCAAACGTGTTGCCAAAAAAGACCAGGCTAATTGCGAATCCATCGTTGAAGGCCTTGCCCGCCGCGCCGGTGAAGGTCCATGCCGAAAACTGCGCCATGAATGCTGCCGAGCCCACCATCCACCACAGCATCCTGCCACCGCCGCGAAAGTAGTCGCTGGTGGAGTTCTTGGCCATCTTCTTGAATGCGAAGCCAATGCCCACGATCAGCAGGAAGTAGCAGGCAATAACAATGTATTCGTAGTTCATGCGGTTGCGTTCCTACTGGAGGTGGCGCACATCAACCCAGCGATCGTTTTTGCGAATCACATCGATAATCTGCTGGTAAAGACTGCCATCCTTGAACGTCTGGTACGGCGCAACCGGGGTACCCTGGATGTCCTTTACAAACTCACTAGCAAGATAGGTCCAGTTGCGCTGCGTGTCGTCCGCAATATCCGGAACAGACGATGCGATGGCATCGGGCAGCGGTACTTCACGCCACTCCTTACCGTCGTCGTGCAGGTACAGCGGTCCGCTGCCGTAATGCCCCTTGATGTAAATCGAGCCTTCGCTGCCGTAAAACGCAATATGGTCTTCATTGAAGCGCGGATGCAGGCCGCCGTGTTTACACAGTACTGAAACCGGGGATTTTGCCGGGTAACGGCTTTCCAGCTGAACCAGCACCGTATAGGACCACTCGACATCGGTTTCGCCCCACTTGATGGCCGGATCATTGATGTCATCCGGGATGAAGTCCCGGCGTGTTTTGAAGTTGTGCACGCCCTCAACGATCGGGGCCACCCGCATGTCGTTGCGAACCTCACCGTTGACTGCAAGAATCCTTTCGCCGATGACCGAGGTCACGATCGACAGGATGTGCGTGAAGTTGTTGTTCAGGCGACCTCCGCCCGTGTCTTTTCGGTGCGACCAGCCAAACGGGATGTAACGTTCCAGGTTGAAATGGGAAATGCTTTCAACCTCGAGTGGTTCGCCGATGGCTCCGTCTGCCACCAGTTGCTTCGCATGCAGAACTTCAGGCATGTAGCGAAAACTTGCTGCGAAAGCGGTCTTAACCCCTTTGGCGACTGCCAGCTCATAAAGCTCCCGGGCGCTTTCGCCGCTTTCGGTCAGCGGCTTGTCACAGAACACATGGCAGCCGGATTCGATGGCCTGTTTTATCGGCTCGACATGGGCGCCACCTGGCGTGCCAATCGAAACGATGTCGGGCTGGCAGTCACGCAGCGCCTGTTGCCAGTCGAGACCCGAGTAGGGAATGCCAAGCTTGGCCGCAACCTCGCGGACAACGCTTTCGGTCCGGCCGACGATCCCGACGACGTCCGCGCCCGCATCCCGGAATGCTTGGGTGTGCCCCTGGCCCGCAAAGCCTGTGCCGCAAATCAATACCGTTGGCTTTTGCTTCATGTTTTCTCCCTTTCAATTCCTCTTCAGGAATTATCTAGTCCTGTTCTGCGAGCCATGCTTCGTAACGGGCACGGGTTTCATCGTTCATTGGGTACAGGCCGATAATCGACGCGCCGGCTTTTACCTGCTCTACGACCCAGGCCTCGTACGGTTCCATTGCTTTTGCCTCGGCGGCAATTTCGTCGGCTATATCAGCGGGGATGATGATTACGCCGTCGCCGTCGCCTACCGCAATGTCGCCCGGAAACACGGCAACGCCGCCGCAGCCGATGGGAACATTCAGATCCAGCGCCTGGTGCCGGGTCAGGTTCGTTGGAGCGGAGGGCCTGGCGCAGAACGACGGCATGTCCAGTTTGGCGATCTCTTCCGCATCGCGCAGGCCGCCGTCGGTGACCACGCCGGCGCAGCCGCGGACCTGCAGGCGCGTGATCAGTATGGATCCGGCAGAGGCGGCGCTTGCGTCAAGGCGGCAGTCCATGACCAGTACATGGCCTGCGGGGATTTCTTCGACGGCGCGTCGTTGCGGATGTTTAGGGTCGCGAAATACCTCTATGGGATTCAGGTCTTCCCGCGCCGGGATGTAACGCAGCGTGAAAACGGGGCCGACCATGCGCTTGCCGGGTGGGTTCAGCCGGCCAACATTCTGCACAAACTGGTTGCGCAGCCCGCGCTTGAACAGCAGCGTGGCGATGCTCGCGGTACTGGTGTTTTCCAATATCGATCTGGTTTCAGGTTTCATGACTGCTGATCCTAAGGTGCTAGCGCTCTGGAAATGAAATATATCAAAGAACTATCTAATATATTAGACTAGTTGCCATGGAAGAACTCGCATTCGATGTGCGGCCGCTGTCCGAGGTTCTCGACGCCCGTAATCTTAGCGGTCAGGGCAGCCTGGTTGAGCAGGTTTATGCCGTGTTGCGCGCGTCGATTATTAACCTGTCATTGCCGCCGGACTCGGCTCTCGTCGAGCAGGAAGTGGCGGGCGTGCTCGAGGTCAGCAAGACACCGGTTCGCGAAGCGATCATCAGGCTGGCGCGCGAGGGGCTTGTGCACGTCGCGCCCAAAAGCGGCAGTTTCGTGACGCCCATCAGCCTTGACCGGTATTTCGAGGCCTGTTTTGTGCGCACCCAGCTCGAGGTCGGCTGCGTAAGACGCCTGGCAGGCCAGGGCATCAGTATGGCCGACCAGGTCAGGCTGCGGGCGCTCATCACAGAGCAAAAGGCAGCACGTCGAAACAATGACGATGCCGGCTTCTTTCAGCTTGACGAAGCGCTGCACCAAAGCCTGTTTGATATCGCCGGACTGTCCGGTGTCTGGCAGCTGATGACTGTCGCCAAGGCGGAAATTGACCGGGTGCGTCACTTGAAACGGGCGTTTGGCATCCGCCATCGCAAGAAAGTGATCGAGGAACACAGCGCGATTGTCGATGCCGTTATTGAGGGCGATCCGGCTCGGGCCGAGCAGGCCTTGCTCAACAATATAGGAGCCGTCGACGATGAGATGGCGTCGATGTCCGCCAATCCGCTCCTTTTACGAACCATCGAAGACCTGAACAAACTGGTCACGCTGAGTCGACGGCCTCGTGGCAGCAAACGGGTAGCAAAGGCATAGTCATGGATCTGAACGTCAGCATCGTCATGATCTATTTCGCTTTCCTGATCATTATCGGCTGGGCGTTCAGAAATCTGACATCGAACACCAGCGACTATTTCAGAAGTGGCGGCAACGTGCTTTGGTGGATGGTCGGCGCCTCCGCTTTCATGACTCAGTTCTCGTCATGGACGTTCACGGGAGCTGCGGGCAAGGCTTACATCGATGGTCTCGCGGTTTCGTTTATCTTCGTCGGCAATGCACTCGGCTACTTTTTCAACTACCTGTATTTCGCGCCTCGTTTTCGTCAGATGCGCGTTGTAACCGTCATTGAAGCGCTCCGTCTCCGCTTCGGGAAGACTAACGAGCAGGTATTTGCATGGGTCAGCATGTTTACGTCGATGATCACTGCCGGTATCGGTCTGAACGGGCTAGCGATTGTTACGTCGACGATTTTCGACTTCAGTATGGAGACCACCATCATGGCGACCGGCATGGTCGTCATCATCATGTCTGTGACCGGAGGTGCCTGGGCCGTTATCGCCTCCGACTTCATGCAAATGATCGTCATCATGGCGGTAACGATTTCCTGTGCCGCAGTGGGTATTTACCACGCCGGCGGCCTGACCCCGATCATCAACAATTTTCCAGCAGATTTCGTGGCCGGCACCGGCCTCAACTACATGAGTATTTTCTATATCTGGGCCTTTAGTATTTTTCTGAAACAGATCGGCCTGACCAACAATATTCTGTACTCGTACCGTTACCTGGTGGCTAAAGATTCGTCGCATGCGCGCAAAGGGGCGCTACTCGCCTGCATTCTGATGACCCTTGGCCCGGTCATTTGGTTCATCCCCGCCTGGTTCATGGCGGGTTCGGGTGTGGACCTCGCGGCCATGTACCCCGAGCAAGGTGCCAACTATTCCGAGGCCGCCTACCTGGCCTTCGTGAAGTTGTACATGCCCGCCGGAATGATCGGACTGCTCGTGGCGGCCATGTTTGCGGCGACGATGAGTTCAATTGATTCGGGCTTGAATCGAAACGCCGGCATTTTCGTGAAAAACTTCGTGCAGCCGGTTCTGGTTCCCAACATCTCGGAAAAGAACCTGATGATCGTCTCCCGAATATCGTCGCTCGCGTTTGGTGGACTGATCATTGCGCTGGCCTTGTTCATGAACTCTCTGCAAGAACTCAGCCTGTTCGACGCGATGCTCTACATGAGCGCCTTGCTGGGATTCCCGCAAATGATCCCGAGCTTTCTCGGGTTCTTTATTCGCAAGACACCGGATTGGGCGGCGTGGGCCACGATACTCGTCGGCGCCGTCGTGTCCTATATCGTCGCGGTCGTATTACAACCCCAGCATATTGAAGCCTGGTTCGGGATGTCGTCCGAGTTGACGAAGCGGGAATGGGTCGACCTCGTTGTCGCCATCAGCCTGATCAGCCACGTCATCATTACCGGCGGGTTCTTCTGTTTAACGACCTTGTTCTACAAGGGTCTGTCGACGGAGCGAGAAGGGTCGGTCAATCGCTTCTTTACCAATATCAATTCGCCGCTGCTGAAGAAAGAAGGCGATCACGCGCACCTCGACAATCGCCAGCGAATGCTGCTTGGTCGCATGGTCGCCGTCGCAGGCCTGTTGGTAATGGCAATGATGGCGCTACCGAATCCGCTCTGGGGCCGACTGGTTTATCTGGGTTGCGGTGCGCTGGTCTTTACCGTGGGCGTCATGCTGTTCATGGCAATTACTGACGTTCCCGCCGATCACGATTCAGACAAGTTCGATGCGGATGACGCTGAGGATATTGCGATAGAGCCAATACTTCGCTGATGACACCGATCAGTAAAACTCATTTCGAATAATTCGCGCTAGCAAGAGTTAGTTGGAGCAAAGAAAATGAAAATCACAGACGCTGAAGTCTTTGTCGGCGGTCCGGGTAAAAACTACGTCACTCTGAAAATCATGACCGATGAGGGCGTTTACGGATTAGGGGACGCAACCCTCAACAACAGAGAGACTTTGCCAGCCAGCTTTCTGCAGGACTACCTGATTCCCTGCCTGATTGGCAAAGACCCTCGAAACAGTGAAGACATCTGGCAGTATTTTTACCGCGGCGCGTATTTCAGGCGAGGACCGGTGGCGATGGCGGCCATTGCCGCAATCGATACGGCGCTGTGGGATATAAAGGGAAAAATCGCAGGTCTGCCCGTTTACCAGTTACTCGGCGGTAGAAGTCGCGACGGCGCATTGGTCTATGCCCATGCGACCGGCCATGACCTGGATGATCTGCTGGATTCCATCGCGCATTACCAGTCCCTCGGTTACAGGGCCGTCCGGGTGCAGTGTGGCATTCCGGGTATGCCCGCCGGAGGCTACGGAATCGCGGCAAAGGGTGATGACCCCAAGCACTTTATTACGCAGTTTGGCACGCTCCCCGATACGGAAATCTGGAGCACCGAAAAATACCTGCGCTACATGCCCACCGTCTTCGAGAAAATTCGCGATCGATTTGGAGTTGATCTAAAGATCCTGCATGACGTGCATCACCGCCTGTTGCCCCGAGAAGCGGCGGCCTTCGGCAAGGAAATTGAGAAATACGACCTGTACTGGATGGAAGATCCCACGCCGGCCGACGACCAGGCCGCGCTTCGGCTGATCAGGCAGCACACGACGGTGCCCATCGCCATCGGGGAAGTGTTCAATTCAGTGTGGGACTGCAAGCAGCTGATAGAAGAAGAGTTGATCGATTTTATACGGGTCTCTGCGACCTATGCTGGCGGCATTACGCACGTGCGACGGATAATTGAACTCGCTGCGTTACACCATGTGAGGACCGGTTTTCACGGTGCTCCCAGTCATTCCCCGATATCGATGGCGGCGCAAGGTCACATGAATTTGTGGGCACCCAACTTCGGGATTCAGGAATACCTGGTGTTAGGCACAGTTGAGTGCGATGCGCTGTTCCCGTCGGGTCACTTCTACAAAGATGGCTTGTTTCACGTCAGTGATGCGCCGGGGCTTGGTGTGGACTTCGATGAAAAAGAAGCAAAGCGCTACTCCTTTGAGCGTCGCTATCATCCAGTGGTGCGTTTGGAGGACGGCACTATGTGGAACTACTAAGTGCCTGACGCGCGAAGTTGCGCGTCAATGCGCGATTGCTCGGGGCAGCCGCGCTCACTGCTTTTCGCGCGGACCGCCGCAGGGCGGTTTCCCGGGTAACCAGGTTCGATCAGCCGCAGGCGATGATAATTTAAGAGGTCGGCAGGCACGACGCTACGCTGGTTCGCAACTGGGCCGTACCGTAACGCGCTCCGGCCCGGGCCATGGCTGCAACGCCGCCGCTGCCGGTAGTAAACCCCGGCGGTAAACCCCCGGGTGGAATAACGCTCTAGTTTGGGGGTAGTCGCTGCGCATAGAGCAACATGAAACCTGACTTGGTAAGCTTGCCTGAGCTTACTGCTGGTCGATGGCCTGATTGAGGACTCACGACGATGGAAGAAACCTGGCGCTGGTTCGGACCCAGCGACACCGTATCACTCGAGCAAATCCGACAGGCCGGTGCCACCGGCATTGTCACCGCGCTCGACCACGTGCCGACCGGCGAAGCGTGGCCCGCCGCCGACATTGCGGAGCGCAAACGCCTGATCGAGGACGCCGGCCTTAGCTGGTCGGTCGTTGAGTCGGTGCCTCTGCACAACGACATCAAGACTCGGACGGGCGAGTATCGACGCTACCTCGACAACTACCAGCAAAGCATCCGAAACCTCGGTGCTGCCGGCATCCACCGCATTTGCTACAACTTCATGCCGGTTGTTGACTGGACGCGCACCAACCTGACCTATGAACTGCCGAACAAGGCGCAGGCGCTGCGTTTCGAGATGACCGACTTCGCCGCTTACGACCTGTTTGTGCTGCAGCGAGACGGCGCAAAAGACAGCTACAGCGATGCCGTCATTGCGCGGGCTACGGAACGGTTCGAGAAAATGTCGCCGGAGGCGCGGGCGGCACTTGAGAGCAACATCATTGCCGGCTTGCCGGGCGGCGAAGGGAGCTACGACCGCGACGGTATCCGCGCTGCGATCAAGCAGTTTTCGACCCTTGGCAATGACGGCTATCGTGCCAACCTGTTTGCGTTTCTCAAAGCAATCATTCCGGTAGCCGAAGATGCCGGCGTCGTCATGGCGATCCATCCGGACGACCCGCCGTTTTCGCTGTTTGGCCTGCCGCGCGTCGTATCGACCGCCGACGATGCGCGCGCATTGCTCAATGCCGTGCCGAGCCCGGCGAACGGACTGACGATGTGCGCCGGCTCGTACGGTGCACGCGGCGACAACGATCTCGTCGCGATGATTCGCGAATTCCATGACCGGATCTATTTCGTGCACCTGCGTAATATCAAGCGTGAGGATGACGGATCGTTCTACGAATCCGATCACCTGGACGGCGACAACGACATCGTCGGCATCGTCAGCGCCCTGCTCGATGAGGAGGCGCAGCGCCAGGGCCTGCCGCCCGGTCGTTGCCGGATTCCGATGCGTCCGGACCATGGCCACACGCTCGGCGAGGAAAGGTCCGACAAACGTGTGCGGCAGGGCTATTCGTACGCCGGCCGCATGAAGGGCCTGGCCGAATTACGCGGCGTCATCCACACGCTTACTGCTATCCGCCGATAATGAAGCGGATCAGGTGCGACAAAGTTCACCAGGCCGAAGGCACTCTTCCAGAAAGGTAATGCGACCAATGATATTAAGAAACAGACTCGTAATACTCCTGATCGCGTTGTCGCAGCTCGCCCCGATGCCAGCGCAGGCCGGCGAACACCCAGGCCTGATCATGACCAAAGCTGGCGTCGAAAAAATCAGGGCAGCGCTGGGGACAGTACCGCTATTTGATGCCACGCTTGCAAACGTCAAGGCGGAAGTCGATGCGGAGATCGAACTCGGAATCGACACGCCGATTCCGAAGGATTTTTCCGGAGGCTATACCCATTCGAGGCACAAACAGAATTTCCTGATCATGCAGAAAGCGGGTGTGCTATTCCAGATTCTGGAGGACGAGAAGTACGCCAAGTACGTCCGCGACATGCTGTTTCAGTACGAGGCGATGTACAAGAATCTACCGGTTCATCCGCAGACCAGATCCTATGCGCGCGGAAAACTGTTCTGGCAGTGTTTGAACGACAGCAACTGGCTGGTCTATGTGAGCCAGGCTTACGACACGATCTACGACTGGCTTTCAGAAGCAGAGCGCAAGCAGCTGGAAGACAATCTGTTCCGTCCGTTTGCGGATTTTATCTCTGTCGGCAATCCGCAATTCTTCAACCGGGTTCACAATCACAGCACCTGGGGTAACGCCGCGGTCGGAATGATCGGCCTGGTCATGGGCGACGACGAACTCGTGCAGCGTGCGCTGTACGGTCTTAAAGACGATGGTCTTGAGATCGGTGTCAAAGACGACGACGGTGGTTTCATCAAGGTGGAAGGGCAGAAGGTCGGGTTCCTGGCCAACCTCGAGGAGCCGTTCTCGCCCGATGGTTATTACACCGAGGGACCGTACTACCAACGCTACGCAATGTACCCGTTTCTGATTTTCGCGCAGGGACTGCATAACGTCAGGCCGGATCTCAGGATCTACGAGCACAAAAACGGTGTGCTGCTCAAGGGCGTCAACGCGCTGTTGAACCTGTCCGATGCGAACGGCGAGTTTTTTCCACTTAACGACGGACAGAAGGGCATGTCCTATTATTCCCGCGAGGTGATTACGGCCGTTGATATCGCCTATCACGTCGGTGGGCAGGATCCAGGACTCTTGAGTATTGCTGAAGAGCAGGGTGAAGTTCTGCTCGATGACGCGGGCTTTTCTGTTGCGGAAGCAGTTCGCGATGGCAAGGCGAAGCCATTTGCGAAAGGTTCTATCAACCTGACGGACGGGGCGGATGGCAAGCAGGGCGGGGTGGCGCTCCTGCGTTACGGCGACGAGGACCTGACGCTCGTTTTCAAATACGCAGCACAAGGTCTGAGTCATGGCCACTACGACAAACTTTCTTTTTCCCTTTACGAGAAGGGTAACGAAGTATTGCAGGATTACGGTCTCGCCCGGTTCGTCAACATAGGCCAAAAAGGCGGCGGTAACTACTTACCGGAAAACACCACGTGGGCCAAGCAGACAATTGCTCACAACACGCTCACGCAGAACGAAACATCGCATTTCCAGGGCAACTATGACGTTGCCAGCCAGCACCATTCGGAGCTCCGGTTTTATGATGATTCGGACAGCAAAGTGCAGGTTGTCAGTGCAATTGAAGCCAATGCCTATCCAGGCACGCTCATGCGCCGAACCATGGCAATGATCAAAAACGAGGCTTTCGAGAAGCCGTTCCTGCTGGATATTCTCAAGGTCAACTCGGACCGGAAGAATCAATACGATCTGCCGTTTTATTATATGGGGCAGGTGATGAGGGTTAATTTTGACTACGACTCTATGGTGCCGATGAGCGTTCTGGGAAAGAAGAACGGCTACCAGCATTTGTATCTGGAGGCCAAAGGCAATGCAGCTGCTGGCACAACCCATTTTTCCTGGTTGGATAAAGGCAAGTTCTACACGCTGACGTCATCGACCAGCAAGGCGGACGAGTTACTGTTTACGCGGCTCGGTGCCAATGACCCCAAGTTCAACTTGCGTCGCGATGCCGCGTTTATGATTCGCAGGAAAGCCGCGCGCGACACGGTTTTCGCGTCGATTGTAGAGCCACACGGTAGCTACGATCCGGTGTCGGAACTAGCGATCAACTCCAATACCAGCATCGCGGCGTTGACGGTCGTCCATGATGGCGACGACTATACGGCGGTGGCTATTGAAGATGTGGAAGGGCGTACGAGCATGTTTATCGTATCAAATGCGGAATCGTCGGCGTCGAGACAGCATGAGCTTGACATTGCGAACATGCTCTATCGATGGACAGGACCTTACTACTATGTCACGAAAGACCATTGATCAATTATTATTGTGCGGCGCTTTGTCGGGCATGCTTTTCGCTTCGGCCTGGGCGCAGATGGCCTTAATGCCGCCATCCCATGAGCTATCTGCAAACCCTCAAGCGGGCAGCTGCTGAACGCAGTAAATCAGTTAGTCGAGGCAAGATGACCCAATGAAAATCGCTGACGACTCTCCATCGCACGCTTGCGGGCTTCTGCGATCTGCTCATTCTCACTCGCTACGATGAGCTTATTCAGGACCCGGGCGAAATGCTCATGCATTGCAATTCGCGTTGCCGCTGCGTCGTGACGTGCCAGGGCATCGTAAATATCCTTATGTTCCTGTACGAGCGCATTGCTGTCTGTACTGCAAATCGACTGGTAGGCTTTGTGCACTGCCGGAGAGTTATTGCGGATGTACCAAAGATTGTCGATTACCGAAGACAGCATCTTGTTGTGGGTTGCCTGCGAAATGATGTGATGAAACTTTTGATCTGCCGCTTCCGATATCTGCTCGCGTTCGTCTGATTCATCAGACATTTCATGAAGCGCTTTCTTAAGCTCGGCCAGCTGTTCATTCGTTATCATCTTGGCGGCGAGAGCAGCGGCCTCGCCCTCGATGATCGCCCTGGCTTCCGTCAATTCAAACGCGCTGATTGACATGTCAATACGGCTGGAGCGGGTAGGGGAGCCCAAGACATAGACCCCGGACCCGGTCTTGACCTCAACCTGGTTCAGCGCTTCGAGCGCAATAATCGCTTCACGAACCGTCGGCCGGCTCACCTCAAATCGCTCCGCAAGTTCCCGTTCCGGGGGCAGGCGACCGCCGGGCGGATACTCGTTGTCGTCGATCAGCTGCTGCAATTTGATCATGACACTTCTGTAAAGGCGCTTGTTCTGGGCCATAGAGTCCTTCTCCTTCGGACCGGCATCACGTAATGTTGGCGACTACCAACATGCTAACACAACTTTGAAAATTGGCCATAACATAATTCTACCGGCTGCTGCCCTGCCACGAATGAATAGCAATATTCAAAGGCCCGAGCATTTTCGCGCGGCCTGCAGCCGATTGAAGCACGGGCTTGCTGGAGGCGGAGCAACAAAAGCAACTGCCGCCAGAGTCAAGTGTTCCGAATGAAACCGTACTTTGGTCATTGAAAATAATTGACCAGCGCAAGGTGTTTTGGTTACATTGCCTTGCGACCATAGAATAAGTAATCCGGGGGAAACCGCTGAGTACCGTCAGTCGCGCGGCACGACGAGGCCGCCATTTCTCTGCTGTCCGCGCATTGCGCGTTATTCCGGCAGCAACAGCCGGGCTCCTAGTTGAGGAACGGAAGTATGTCGGCACGGGTGATAGTCAAATTTAAAGCGATCGTGATGTTAACCGGCATCGCGATGTGCCAGCTCGCCGGCGGCCAAACCCTGGTTACCACCCAGGACGAATATTTCCAGGCCGCCAAAAACGCAAAGCCGGGCGATCGGATCGTGCTGGCAAACGGTACATGGCGGGATTTCGAGATCCTTATCGATGCCAATGGCACCGCCGACCAGCCAATCACCGTCGAAGCCCAGGAAAAAGGCAAAGTGATCATCTCCGGCCAGTCAAACCTGCGCCTGGCAGGCGAACACCTGGTGGTTTCGGGGCTCGTGTTCAGAGATGGTCATTCACCTACCAATACGGTCATTGCGTTTCGCCGCACAAAAGGCAGAGTCGCCAACAACAGTCGCGTAACCGAAGTCGTCATTGATCACTTTAATAACCCGGAACGCTTCGAAGTTGACTTCTGGGTAATGATGTACGGTAAGAACAACCGCTTCGATCACAATCACCTTGAAGGCAAGAGTAACCAGGGCGTGACGATGGCAGTCCGCCTCGATAGCGAAGAGAACCAGCAAAACCATCACCGTATTGATCACAACTATTTCGGGCCTCGCCCTGTGCTCGGCTCCAACGGTGGTGAAACGCTGCGCATTGGTACGAGTCACTACTCGTTAACGGATTCGCACACGGTGGTTGAAAACAACTATTTCGACCGTTGCAACGGTGAAGTCGAAATCATCTCGAGCAAATCTGGCAGAAACGTATTTCGCGGCAACCTGTTTTTCGAGTCCCGCGGCACGCTGACATTGCGGCATGGCAATGACAGCCTTGTTGAAAACAACGTTTTCCTGGGCAACCACGTTGATCACACGGGCGGAATCCGGGTAATCAACAAACGCCAGACCATCCGCAACAACTATATGTACGGTCTGACCGGGCATCGCTTTGGCGGTGCCTTTGTCGTTATGAATGGCGTGCCGAACTCGCCGATCAATCGCTACCACCAGGTTGAAGACTCGATTATTGAAAACAATTCGATAATTTCGAGCGATCACATCGAGCTGGCAGCCGGTAGTGATGCAGAGCGTTCCGCGCCGCCCATAAGGACGTCGTTCAGGAATAATCTTGTTCACAACGAAGACGGTGCCAGTGTCATCGCTGTGCACGACGACATCAGCGGCATCCGCTTTGAAGGCAATCTTCTAAACAACGTCGCCAAGCCCGCGGTTACCAGTGGCTTTTCAAGTCAAAAAATCAAGCTCGAAAAGGCCGCTAACGGCCTGCTTTATCCGGCGTCCAGGAAGCATGCGCGGGTTGGCGCGAGCCGTGATTTGAAGGTACTCAATAGGGATGCAACCGGCGTTTCCTGGTATCCGAAAGCAGGCCCGGACAATCGCTTCGACACTGGCAAGATCGTCATGGTTACTGCAGAAGAGGGCGCGCTTCCCGCCGCGATCAAGGCGGCGTCGCCGGGCGACATCATAAGTCTTGCGGGCGGCGACCATCTCGTCAGCCGCACGCTGCTGATCGACAAGCCTCTCACCGTTCGGTCGGCCGACGAAGGCGCCCGCGCAACGATTGAGTTCGAGCGCACGGCATTGTTCGAAATTCTGGACGGCGGCAGCCTGAAGCTGGTTGGCCTGAATATTTCCGGCAAATCCTCGCCGGACAATGCCGGCAACTCAGTGATTCGCACCAGCCGGTATTCGATGCTCAATAATTACGCACTGGTCGTCGAAGATTCGACGATCACCGATCTGGATACCAATCATTCATTCGACTTTTTCTCGATTTCCAAACATACGTTCGCTGACGGCATCGTCATTTCTGACTCGACGTTCCGCAATATCACCGGTCACGTGCTGTACATGAATAAAGAGCCGGAAGATCTCGGCATTTATAACGGCGAGTATGTTTCGATTACGGGATCTATGTTTGAAAATATCGAAGGTACAATCGCCGACATCTATCGTGGTGGCACGGACGAGAGCACCTTCGGTCCCCACTTCGAGCTCAGCGATTCGAAAATTACCAACGTCGGCAAGGGCAAGCGCAACAGATCCGGCGCTTCTGTCTACTTGCTGGGCGTTCAGGCGACCAATCTTCACGACAACGAGTTCAGCGATAGCCAGCCAGTTCGGGTAATCCAGACGGTTGGTGATCCGGTAACGACCATTGTCCGGAATCAGTTCGAGAAAACGCCGGCACCTGAAATCCGCGACATCGGTGACCTTTGAGTTTTGCAAATCGGCACATGACGACTTTGTTAAAGAGAGATAACAATGAAAACTAAAAACCTGAGATGGTTTATCGTCACCCTGGTCGCCGTTGCGACGGTCATCAACTACATCGATCGGGGCGCGCTTGGCTTTCTGTGGCCGGAGATTTCGAAGGACCTCGGGCTGTCGAAGACAGACTACGCGATCATTCTCAACGTCTTTACCTTTGCCTACGCCTTCGGCCAGACTCTGTTCGGCAAAATATTTGACTGGATCGGTACGCGGCTCGGCTTCATTCTTTCCATTACCGTCTGGTCGGTCGCGACCATGCTGCACGCAGTGGCCGCAGGCCTGACAAGTTTCGCAATTTTTCGTGGTCTATTGGGTGTTTCCGAAGCAGGCAACTGGCCCGGTGCGACCAAGGCCAATGCGGAATGGTTTCCGATCAAAGAGCGAGCGCTGGCGCAGGGCATTTTCAATTCCGGTGCAGCCATAGGCGGTATTATCTCGGCGCCATTCATTGCGTACCTGTTCGTCTATCTCGAGAGCTGGCGAGCCACGTTTATCACGGTTGGCGCGATCGGATTGCTCTGGCTCATCCCATGGCTGATCGTTTACAAATCGGGTCCGGCGAAACACCCATGGGTGTCGGAGGCTGAACGCGAATACATATTGACCGGCCAAAGAAACGCCGAGACGAATGAAGTAGCCACCTACGCGCCGGGTGCCGGGGAGATCCTGTCCCGCAAGGAAAGCTGGGGCGTCATCATGGCCTCGTTCTTTCTCGATCCCATTTGGTGGTTATTTGTCGGCTGGCTGCCTTTATACCTTTCCGAAACATACGGGTTCGGCGTCGCAGAAATCGGGCTGTATGCCTGGGTACCGTATGTCGGTGCGATGTTCGGTGCCTGGTTCGGTGGCCTGCTTGCACAGAATCGAATCAGTGCCGGCTGGTCGGTCAACAAGGTACGGAAATTTGTCATCGGGCTGGGCGGTCTCATCATGCTGGTCTCGCTGCTGATGACCATGAAGGCGGCGACGCCGATCGTTGCTGTGTTGCTGATGGCAGCCATTCTTTTTGGCTTCCAGACCGCTGTTGGCAACATTCAGACGCTGCCAAGTGACTTTTACAGCGGGGATTCCGTTGGCTCGCTCGCCGGCTATTCAGGCACCGCTGCCAAGCTTGCGGTCGTCGGCCTAAACTTTCTGATCCCCGTCATCACCGTGAACAGCTATGCGCCGGCGTTTGCCGTCGGCGCTGCACTGGCAATATTGTCGGTCCTCTCGGTCTGGGTTCTCTGCGGAAAAATTCAACCTCTTGATCCCCGCTCAGCCAAGTCTGCTTGACTTCATTTATAAAAGGAAAATTTAATGAAAACGCTTGAAGGAAAAGTGGCAATTGTCACAGGTGGTACGCGCGACATAGGGCGTTCCTGCTCGATCAAACTGGCGGAGCAGGGTGCCAAGGTCGTCGTCAATTACTGCAACAACAAGGCGGCGGGCGAGGAGACTGTGGCGACCATCGAAAAAGCAGGTGGAAGCGCAATCCTGGTCAAGGGTGACATGACAAAGAAGGCGGATGTCGACAAGCTCGTCGCGGCAACGCACAAGGCTTTTGGCAAGAAAATTCACGTACTGGTGAACAATGTCGGCGGCCTGGTGGCACGCAAGCCATTGGCGGAGATGGACGAAAAATTTCTTAACCAGGTTATGGCATTGAACCTGAATTCAACGTTTCTAACGACTCAGGCCGTTGTGCCGAGCATGCCGGCGGGCAGTGCTATCGTAAACCTGGCGTCCCTGGCCGGTCGCGACGGCGGCGGCGGCGGCGCAGCCGCTTACTCGGTTGCGAAGGGTGCCATCATTACGTTCACGCGCAGCATGGCGAAAGAGCTCGGCCCGCAGGGCATCCGCGTTAATGCGCTGTGCCCGGGCATGATCGATACGCACTTCCACGACAAATTCACGCCCGATGCAGTACGGCGCAGTGTCGAAGCCAGCGTGCCCTTGCGTCGCCAGGGGCATCCGGATGATTGCGCGAATACAGTAGTTTTTCTTGCCTCTGACGCGGCCGCCTACATTACTGGTGCCAATGTCGATATCAACGGTGGCATGTTCTTCTCGTAATGGTTTGATCCGAAGCTTCCTGCAATAGTTGCCTATCGTAGGCGTCCTCGTTATCGACGCCGCCTACGGTGCAATTTCCCTGTCAAAGAACCGGCCGCAGGTCGGCTCTATCAATGAAGACATCACTCGAACGGTCGCGATGTCACGACCGTCTTGCTGCTCAGGCTGCAAATTCCAGCAACAGATCCTTGGCATCGACCTGGCTTCCAGTCGGCGCGTGCACCGCCTTAACAACGGCGTCGCGATCCGCATGGACACCGGTCTCCATCTTCATCGCTTCCATGGTCAGCAGCAGGTCGCCGGTCCTGACCTGTTGCCCCGGCGAAACAATGACGTTGGTAATAACACCCGGCATCGGCGCGCCGACGTGGGCCGGGTTATTCACCTGGGCTTTGGCGCGTCTCGCAGTGGTGGCGGCTGCCTTGCGGTTCGCCACGCGAATGGAGCGGGGCTGGCCGTTCAGTTCGAAAAACACTTTGGCATCGCCGGTTTCATCGGCTTCGCTGACCGCCTGCAGGCGAATCTCCAGGGTCTTGCCCGGGTCGATTTCGACGGATATTTCTTCGCCCGGCGTCATGCCGTAAAAATAATTTCGTGTCGGCAGGGTGCGCACCGGGCCATACAGCCGGTGTCGGCCCATGTAGTCGAGAAACACTTTCGGGTACATCAGGTAGCCGTTCAGGTCTTCGTCATCGACCTCGTAACCTTCGAGCTGTGCACGCAGTTCCTTGCGTACGCTGTCCAGGTCAACGGATTTCATGTCGGCGCCGGGGCGCGTGGTTTTCGGTACCTCGTCCTTCAGCACTTTCACCTGCAGCTTCGCGGGGAACCCACCGGGCGGTTGGCCGAGATTGCCGCGCAGCATGTCGACCACCGATTCGGGGAACGCGACGTCGGTGTTCGGGTCTTCGACCTGTGCGCGTGTCAGGCCCTGGCTCACCATCATCAGCGCCATGTCGCCCACCACCTTCGAGGACGGCGTGACTTTGACAATGTCGCCGAACATCTGGTTGACGTCCGCATAGGCCTGCGCGACTTCGTGCCAGCGCTCTTCGAGGCCGAGTCCGCGTGCCTGCGCCTTCAGGTTCGTAAACTGGCCGCCGGGCATTTCATGCAAATACACTTCCGATGCCGGTGCCGCCAGGCCGCTTTCGAACGCGGCATACTGCGAACGCACGCCTTCCCAGTAATTGGAGATCTCGCGAATGGCGGCGATATCGAACCCGGTATCGCGATCCGTGTGGCGGAGTGCCTCGACCACAGATCCGAGGCAAGGTTGTGAAGTACCGCCGGCGAAAGCATCCATCGCCGCGTCGGCGGCGGCGACGCCGGCCGCCGATGCAGCGAGAATCGTGGCCCCGGCAATACCCGAGGTATCGTGCGTGTGAAAATGGATGGGCAGGCCGACCTCTTCTTTTAGCGCCTTAAACAGCACTGTGGCGGCGGCCGGTTTCAGCAGGCCAGCCATATCTTTGAGGCCAAGTATGTGCGCGCCGGCGGCCCGCAGCTGTTTCCCCATCTCGACGTAGTACTTCAGGTCGTACTTGGCGCGATTGGGATCGAGAATATTGCCGGTGTAGCAGATCGCGCCTTCACAGACCTTGTTGTTCTCCAGTACGGCATCCATCGCGACGCGCATGTTCTCGACCCAGTTGAGGCTATCGAAAACACGAAACACGTCGACACCGGTCACGGCGGCCTGGCGCACAAACTCCCGCACAACGTTGTCGGGATAGTTGGTGTAGCCAACGCCGTTCGATGCCCGCAGTAACATCTGCGTCATGATGTTCGGGATTCTTTGCCGCAAGTCCCGCAGCCGCTGCCACGGGCATTCCTGCAAAAAGCGATACGCGACATCGAACGTTGCGCCACCCCAGCATTCGATCGAGAACAGCTGCGGCAGGTTGTGCGCGTAGGCGTCGGCGATGTTGATCATGTCGAACGAACGCATCCTCGTTGCCAGCAGTGACTGGTGGCCATCGCGCATCGTCGTGTCGGTCAGCAACAGTTTTTTCTGCGCCTGCATCCAGTCGGCCACGGCCTGCGGACCTTTCTCTTCCAGTAAATTACGAGTGCCGCGCGCCGGTATCTCTGCCCGCCTTGCTGGGGCGCAGGCGACGTTGATGTTACCGGTTGGCTGCGCGCGACCTGCCGTTTCCGGGTGGCCGTTGACCGTTATGTCGGCGATATAGGTGAGCAGCTTGGTGGCGCGATCGCGGCGCTTCTTGAAGACAAACAGCTCCGGCGTGTCGTCAATGAACTTGGTGCTGTAGCTGTGATCGAGGAACGTAGGGTGGCGCAGCAGGTTTTCGACGAACGCGATATTGGTCGACACGCCGCGAATGCGAAACTCGCGCAGAGCGCGGTCCATTCTGGCAATCGCCGCTTTTTCAGTCGGGGCCCACGCGGTTACCTTCTCCAGCAGCGAATCGTAAAAACGCGTGATGACGGCACCGTTGTACGCGGTTCCGCCATCGAGGCGAATACCCATGCCGGTTGCTGCCCGGTAGGCGAGGATCCGGCCGTAGTCGGGAATAAACTTGTTCTGCGGGTCTTCGGTAGTGATCCGGCACTGCAGGGCGTGGCCATTGCACAGCACGTCGCCCTGGGTCCTGGCCCCGGTAGCTTCGGCGAGCGTCGCCCCTTCGGCGATACGAATCTGCGCGCTGACGATATCGATGCCGGTTATCGCTTCGGTCACCGTGTGTTCAACCTGGATGCGCGGGTTGACCTCGATAAAGAAAAACTCTTCGGTATCCATGTCCATCAGGAATTCAACGGTGCCCGCGCATTCGTAGCCGACGTGTTCGCAGATTTTCATGCCGAGGCTGCAGAGCTGTTCACGCTGCTGCTGGTTCAGGTACGGCGCCGGCGCACGTTCAACCACTTTCTGGTTGCGCCGTTGCACGGAGCAGTCGCGCTCCCACAGGTGGTAAATCTCGCCGAAGCTATCGCCGAGGATCTGCACTTCAACATGTCGCGCGCGCTGCACCAGCTTCTCGAGGTAACCCTCGCCATTGCCGAAGGCCGCTTCGGCTTCGCGGCGACCTTCCAGCACTTTGTCGTCAAGTTCGTCGGCAGACATGATCGCCCGCATGCCACGACCGCCGCCGCCCCAGCTCGCCTTCAGCATCAGCGGGTAGCCGACGTCCGCGGCCATGCGACGAACTGTGGCCGGGTCGTCGGGCAGCACGTCAGTGGCGGGCACCACGGGCACGCCGGCCTCGATGGCGACCCGGCGCGCGGAGGCCTTGTCGCCGAGCTGGCGCATGGTGCTCGCCTTGGGGCCGATGAACGCAATGCCGGCGGCATCACAGGCGTCGACGAAAGCGGGGTTCTCCGATAGCAGGCCGTAGCCGGGGTGAATGGCATCGGCACCGGCAGGCTTTGGCGACGCGGATAATCTCGGCAATAGAGAGGTAGGCAGCCACCGGCCCCATTCCCTCACCAATGCGGAAGGCCTGATCCGCTTTGAAACGGTGCAGCCCCAGCTTGTCTTCCTCGGCATAGACCGCGACGGTCTTCTTGCCAAGTTCGTTGACCGCACGCATGACGCGAATCGCAATTTCGCCGCGATTCGCAACCAGGATTTTCTTGAATTCAGGCATTACTCGTCTCGTCAGGTAATGCTCAATGATAGCGTTCTGCCAGGCAAAATATTGATAACCTTTCGTTTCGCCTGCAATAAATGACGATAGGGACGTCCTGTTGAAAGCTTGTACCTTTTCGGTGCAAAGCAAACGCAAACAGATCGATGACGCTTGCCTTGCTGCGGCCAGCGCCTCCAGCAAATGGCCTAACTGTCACCAATTTCAATTTTCTTACCTGGGCAGGCCTCGACAACCCAACCCCGATCGCCAATACTCGAGCAATCTGCCCCCGGAGCCGCGAACGTGATCAGCAAAGCAGACGTTTTTATCCTGCTCGGCGTCGCAGTTGCCTTTGTGCTCGGCGTTTACCTGTTCTTCACTGGCGAGCGGGAACAGGGCATTTTCGCCGCGACCTGGGTGCCGGCGATTCTGGCGTTTGGCATCTATTTCAAATTAATGCGCAGGAAGCCCTGAGCGGTGCGCGACGATACCCTCTTTTTCTGGGGCATGGTCGTGACCATGTTTATGCTGATTGCCGCCATGCTGACAGCGAGAGAATTGATCGAGATTCACTTCGGTGGCCGAGAGGATGCGGGTGCCGATACCGATCTCGATGCCGATGCCGATGCCGATGGTAACGAGGGTTCAAAAACCGTTTGAGCGCGTCGCCACAGTACTCTGACGCTAAACGTTAAAGCCCTTGCGCCCAAGCGCGCGCATCTTCCGGCGTTGCTTCCATCATCGTCATCCAGGCTTGCACAACGACTGACTCTGCTTCTTCATAAACGACGCCAAGTTCGGTTTCCATTGTGGTCACGTGGTCCAGGTAGCGCACAGAGTTGTAGATGGCCCACTCGACACGATCTGCCAGCAGATTCTCGGGCCGCATTAGCTCCACCATGCCGTCACGCGTAGTTTGTTGGTAGCGCGTTTGCAGGCCGTAAGTCAGCGACAGTGCGAACTGACTGCCGTGGCGCGGTTCAAGCGATCGTTAAGGCTGCAGGCCGCGCGGAACCTGTCCCTGCGTCTATTACATAATATAAGCGTGGAAGACGAATATTCCTGTAGAAGCATTTGAGGAAAGAGATCCCTGATGTCGCCTTCTTGCGACGGTAGAGGCGGCCATTCATACCGCTGTAGTATGGCCGGCACTGAACGTTCCCCAGCTCAAAAGAGAAACAACATGCCAATTCCACGCGCACATTCTTACCTGCTCATTCTGTTGAGTGCCGTAGCGGCATTGTCAGGCTGCTCTGGCGGATCCACGGAAGCGGATTCCGGCCCCGTCCTGCAGAATTCCGGTACAGCGCTACTAAGTTTCGGTGTCAGCGACGCGCCCGTGCAGAGTGCGCGGCAGGTGTGCATCGAGTTTTCCGCAGCAGAATTCAAGAAGTCGGGCTCCGACAACCAGGTGATCGTTTTCGACCCGCCGGCCAAGGTCGACCTGCTTGCCTACCAGGGCATGAATTCCGCGCCACTGATTACCGATCAAACCATGGAAGCCGGTGAGTACCAGTGGATACGGCTCGCTGTGAACGCCGCCAAGGGTGGCAACGGCGGTGTCGGCGCCGGCATGAACGACACCGAGTGCGTTGGCAGTGGCTCCTACCTTGTTACGGACGCAGGCGCCGTTCACGGTCTCTACATTCCAAGTGGCGCAGAGACCGGCCTGAAGCTCAATCGCGGGTTTACCTTGCCAGCAGGCGGCAGTGCCGATTTCGTGGCCGAGTTTGATCTGCTGAAAAGCGTCCACGCGCCCAAGGGCCAGGACCCGGACTACGTAATGCGGCCGACTGTGCGCCTGCTGGATCGGACAGAGACCGGCAGCATCGCCGGCGAAGTGTCCATGACGTTGGCGACTCAAACGGACTGCATGCCCGCTGTTTATCTCTACAATGCAGGCGAAGCGCCGGACGATAACGAAGACGATGGCGAACTGGACAGCATCGACCCGATCGCCTCAGCCATGGTGGAGTTGCAGGGCGACGGTCGTTATCTCTACGAAATCGGGCCGCTGCTGACGGGTATGTACGACGTCGCGTTCAGCTGTGATGCCGATGACCCGGTCGCTGACGAAGTGCTGAACTACGAGCTTTCTGCCGACAATCCGGTAGAGGTCCTCGCCAATGAACAGGCGATCGCCAATTTCTAGCAGCTGTTCGCTGTAACGGAATCGCGGCAGGGTTTTCAGGCGGGCGTTGCAGCGCGCGCTCGCCGCGGTAGCTAATCTATTGCGGTGAAATCTGTAATGGGAACACAGCGGCGCCGGGCCTGCCGGCGTCGCTGTTCTTATTCGGCTGCTGCCGCCTTGTCGACGCCAACACGGTAGCGAACGCCAATTCCGACAACCCAGGTTTCCGGGCTGTAGGGCTGTGCGCCGAGGCTCAGTACCGTGGGTATCGTTGCCGGCCCAACCCCTTCCAGCGCCCAGTCCTCTGCCTTGAAGCGCTGGTAGCTTAGCCCGAGATCAATATCGAGCCGTTCAGAGCGCCGATACGACAGGCGCATGCGCAGCTGGTCGAAGCGGGTGGTGAGATCCGGAAAGGTATCCGCGGGGCCGCTCATTGCTGCAACGCCGATCGCCGACGCGCCGTCGGTCCGCACGTAGTCGAGCTGCAGGTTGATCTTCTCGGCGATGTTGCGAACCACGAGACCGCTGCCGACCGTCAGGAAATCGTCGTCGACAGTCGCGCGCCAGTCGCGATCGCCAAGCGTCGCGCTGCCGTACTGCGTTGACGAAATGTCCTCGAGACCTACGTTGAAATAGACCGAAGCATTGTCAGCTACAGCCCAGTTCAGATCGGCGCCCAGGCGCAGGTCGTCGCCGCTGGTCAGGCCAAGGCGCGATTTCGTGTAGCTGTCGTCGGCGTACATCGCGTTAAACGCGACGGATACCGGCAACTCGGCAGGCGAGTACGAAATCGACATTTCGCCAAACTGCCGGTAGCGATATGCCAGGTTGTACTTGCGCAGCAGCGGATTCTGACCGAGCGTCGCGGCGAACACTTCGTTGTAACGATCAATGTCGCGTTTTGAAGCACCGCCCCGCAGGTCGAGCTGCAGAGTTTGCAGCGCCTGCCAGCGAACCCGACCCCAGCCGGTGTCTTCGCTCTGCTCGGCAACTTCCTGGAAATCGTAGTCGCTGTCCTTGCGGTCATACCCTGCCGATACATCGACATCGTCGAACAGCTTGTAGTGCGCGCTTGCCTTCAGCACGCTGCGTTCATAGCTGTAGGGAATATTCATTTCCAGTTCGCCGCTGATGAAACTGTCAGCGATGACGCGGTTCCAGGTGTCACGGGCCGTGTTGTTGTCGCGCTCGTCATAGCGGTAGCTGAGTTCAACGCGGGTCTTTGGCAGCGGCCTCGAACTGACCGCAATGGCGAGTCTTGTTGTATCGATATCGCCTGCGAGGTTAGTGCGCGGCAGTGCCGATGCGGCAAGCCCGGCGTTGCTTGTGTATTGCAGGAACGGCTCATTCTGTTCGATCGTGCCGGTGGCGATCGAAAAACTGGCGTGCGTATTGAGGGTCACGAAGGAATGTGCGCCCGACAACATGAGCTGCTGGAAGCGGCTGTCCGGCGGCTGTGCCAGCGCGGCCGACTCGGCGCCCGCAACCGTCGAAAAAGGATGTTGCCAGCCGAAGGCGGATTGGCCATTCTCGAAATCAGACAAATACCAGGCGAGCGACAGCACCGAGCGATCGGCTGTGTAGCGAACGCCGATATCGACTTCGTCGGTAACGTAGTCGATCCGCACCGGCAGTAACGCCGCATTCGTAAAGTACGACCCGCCGAGCACCCGGTTGCCGTCCTGCTCCTGCCGGCGGTAGTCCGCCGATATTTCCCAGGATGAACCGGACAGGTAGCGGCCGCCAATATCGAACTGGCTGCGATCGCTTTCAATGTTCAGTGGCACAAGGCTGGAGCCGAGGCTCGAAAAGCCGCTGGTTGCCGGTGCGCGCGTCCAGCCGGACGGCAACGCCAGCGAGCCGTCGCCTGCCTGGAACACCGTGGCTGTCGTATTG
This sequence comes from uncultured Gammaproteobacteria bacterium, assembly GCA_963800915.1. Classification (GTDB taxonomy): domain Bacteria; phylum Pseudomonadota; class Gammaproteobacteria; order Steroidobacterales; family Woeseiaceae; genus Woeseia. Next base: position 343,194 of record CAWDCR010000002.1, on the reverse strand, counting down.
AACTGGCGCCTGGGTATTTCGCGATAGGCGATAGCGTAGTCGAACGTGCCCGGCCAGCCGCCTTCTAGCGCCATTGCGCGGGAGTCCAGACCGAGATCCTGCAGCTGCCAGCGCATACGGTAATCGTCCGCGGCCAGCGAGCCCCGGCCGCCAAGATTTACGTAAGCGCCCTTTTCGTCGTAACCGCTGGCGTCGCCAAAATAGGCTGAGTCTTCGCTGACGTTGCTCACGCCGACATCGTAGTCGCCACGGTAGCCGGCCTCGAAGGGGCAGAACTCGCATACCCATTCGCTGGTATCAACAGCGCTGGTATCGGTATCGGCAGCTTGCGCCCGCGCGTCGGGCCACCCGGCCAGCGCGGCAACGAGTACCCCGGCGGCCGCAAAAACGGGCGCTGTTCCGCTGTTCGGCCGGTTTTGCGAGTCAATATTCATCATGAACACTCATCATCAACGCATCAGTTTGGAGCCCGAGGGATGATTGGAACCGTGAACCTGCGAATGGCAGTTCAGGCAGCCCTGTCCGAGCAGGAACTGCGACGGAACGTTGGTAGCCAGTCCAGCCGTATCGTAGGCCACGGCCGGATGACCGGACTGCGAGTGGCAGGACTGGCACAGCAGCGGTGCTCGCTGCGTCAGCATACCCGGGTGATTCGAGCCGTGCGGTGAGTGACAGTCGCCGCAGTCTTCGCTGACCGGGGCGTGCTCCCACAGGAACGGACCGCGCTTGTCTGCGTGGCACTGGAAACAGGTGTCATTCACGGTGGCCCTTGCCAGCTCGGTGGCGACGAAGTCATCGTGCATGCCGTGACAGGACGTGCAGTTCATCTTTTCTTCGAACAGCGGGTGTGAGAACGCTTTCAGCATTTCGTTTCTTTGCAGCTGATGGCAATCGGCGCAGACTTTGGCCTGCGTAGCGACCTCGGTCACCGCATCGACGGCGGCATGACTCTGGTGGCAGTCGGTACAGGCCACGGCGTCGGCGCCGTGGGGTCCCGAGTGCCAGCCAATGCCGACATCGCCACTATGGCAGTTGATGCACATGCCGTTGCGGGTTTCGATCGGGGTCGCATCGTCGCTTTCGAAAGTGATCGGCGGCGGGCGCTCTTCACCGCGCCGCACCCGGCCCGAATGCGCCTCGCCCGGCCCGTGGCAGGACTCGCACTGTAACTGGCCGTGGCCGAACGGGGTACGACTGTCCGACGGCACGGCATGCGGCGTCTTGAAGATGGCCAGTGTTACTGCGTCTTCATGGCACGCGAGACAGGTGTCGGCGCCCTTGCGGCTATAGGCGGCGCCTTCGTCGCTGCTGGACTGCGCAATGATTGTTGTCGGCCACGACAACAGCAGCAGCCACGCGGCAAGCTTTATCGGTCTGGCATTCATGCCGTCAGCGGCTCCTCGCCCGTTGTGCAAGTCCGAATCAGGACAGGGACATCCGGTTTGTCGAATGTCCCTGCCACACTAGTTGAACTCGAACTCACCCACTCCGTGCACGACGCCAACGTCGGCAGAGCGACCCGGGCCGTGACACAGCGCGCAGGTCTCCACGCCGGACGAAATCAGCGTGCTGTCCGCTGCCTTCGTCGCCGCGAAGTCGCCGCCGTTCTGTTTCATGTGCTCGGCAGCAAGGAAGTTTACGTGGCAGCCGGAGCACGCGGAAGTGTTCGGCGACACGACGACATCATCGGTCGGTGTCGATGGATCGTTGGCATCAACCGTGGTGCCGAGGATCTCCCCGGGTTGAACCGGGTAGTAGCCGCCCGCAACGTGGCAACCCTCGCAGTTGTTCAGTCGTCCCGGGTACACCACATCGAAGTACGGGTGGGCCGAGTTACCGAATCCGCAGACGCCAACGTTGCCGCTGTGAATGCCGTGAATCATGTTCTTGAAGTCGATCGACTGGTCGTCGGCGCCCAGGTTATTGACGCAGGCGCTGTCGGCGACGCGGCGATTGATGTCGGTCGCGTTCGGGTTGTGGCACATCGCGCAGACTTCGGGCTTGTCGGTGCGGTTATTGCCGTGCAGCGACAGCTGCTTGTGGCAGTCGGCACATTTCTCGATCGCGACCGCGTTGCGCCGCGGCGTCGCTGCCGCGCCATCAATGCCGAAGTAAGCAATCGCATTGGTAACGGCAACGCGGTCGCTGCTGCCACCGATCGTGCCATTGCCGTTCAGGTCCGCACCCGGGTGACCTTCCAGCGCGACGGCGATCGAACCGGTCAGCCCCGCCGGTACGCCGGCCGGGGCAACGGCGGTATAGATGCCATCGCTGTTGCTGTCGGTGCCTGCGCCGCCGCAGCCTGCGCCGAGCGCATTGATGCCGAGCGGTGCCGCATTCGATGTGCCGGCGCCGGTGTTGCGGAAATCAGCGGTGGTCCAGCCGATGTCGATTGCGAGACGACTGGTGCCGTCCCCGCAGGCGGTGAACGCGGGATCGGTATCGAGATTGTAGGGCGTGCCGCTTGCGTTCCTGACGGAGTAGTCGACTTCCAGCGGCGGGCCGCCGGCGGTGACATTGCGCACGGCCTCGATCGCGAACACAAAGTCATTGCTGGCCTCCAGCGCCGGGATGCGATGGATCTCCGAAACCTGCACCAGCTTGCCGGCACCGTTCGTTACCGTTGCATTCTGACCATGGCAATCCAGGCACTGCGTATCGTCCGCGAAATTGAAGCCGCCAGGATGCACGCCGTTCTCGATTGCAAAGTCGTTCACGCCGTTACCCGCATCGCCGTCGTCAAAATGACAGGTGCCACAGGAGGCCCGGTTCGCGACCAGGCGCCAGTTGCTTGCCTGCGGCGTATCCGTATCGCTTTCCTGGTGACAGGTCTGGCAGTTGCGCACGTCCTGGGTGAACTGGATATCTGAATAATCGTGCACGGTGCCGCCAAAACCGATGACCGTGTAGCCGTCACGACCGCATGAATGTTGTGAATCATCGCTTTCATGTCGACCGTATTGCCGGTGTCACCGTCGATCGACGAGGGGTTATGACAGGTCACGCAGTAGGCCACGTCAGTGCGCGGGCCGCCGTGGAAATTGAGCACATCGTGACAGGCGTTGCAGGTGTCGTTATCGACGATATTGCGCATGGCGATTGGCGCGCCGCCCGCCGGCACGAAATCGTAGATGCCGTTCGAGGATATCGGTGCCTGGCCGCGGATTTCGATGCCGAGGCGATGCGACTTCAGTGCATCGAAGGCCGGTCCGCCAGCGTAAGCGGTTAGTGCCTTGGAAAACGTATAGCGGTAGGTGCCGTCGCCATTGTCGGCGAAGGTGCCGGCTGTCGCCGTCTCGGTATTCGCCTGGGCGTTCGCAATGCCGCCGCTGGACCGCGTCACGTAGCTCTGCCAGGCACTGGATCCGCCGCTGCCCGGCGCAGCTTCGGTAAGCTGCGACAGCACGAAGCGGATGTCGCCGGCAGGCAGGCCGAACAGGCCCTGCGTCAGGTCATTGCTCAGTCTTAAGTCGACCGTGGGTGCGCCACCGCCGGCTGGAACGTTCACGCCGGTCACCTGGATGTTGATCTTCGAGGTGCTGCCGATCGGCACGCCGCCTGCCGAGCCGGCTGGTCCGGCCGGTCCTGCGGCGCCCGGTGCGCCAGCCGCTCCGGCGGGTCCCGCCGCGCCGTCATCGCCTGAGCACGCCCAGAGCATTGACGCCGCAATCATTACGGCAGAAATCAGAATAGGTGTTCGAGATCGATCGCTCATGAGTGTTGCTCTCGTCTGGAAAATTGGCAGGTCGCGGAGGACGTTATTAGGATTTTCACCCCACGAACATGGTTTACCAGAATCGGCGGCGATTCTTTATTTCGGAAATTACCTATACCTGAGGAGCTGATTACCCATGGTGAATACCTGGAAAACGTGGAAAGATTTGCATGGGTATAGTTTCAAGAGATGCGATCCCGCGAAGCAGGCTCAAACCTCAGGTTAAGCTCAGGATTTTTATGATGAAAATGACATACGTATTGGCAGCCCTGGTGTCCGCAGCAGTGAGCGGGCCGGCATTCGCGGGCGATTTTGCGGCAATCACCGATGGCTGCAATGATTGCCACGGCGACAACGGCGTCAGCCAGTGGGATGACGTGCCGACCATCGCCGGCATCGATGCGTTCGTACATTCGGAGGCCCTGCTCATCTACCGAGACCAGGGCCGCCCCTGCGCAAAGAGCGAGTTTCGCCAGGGCGACACCGCGCGCGAGGAACAAAGCATGTGCGACGTCACCGCGAAGCTCAGTGACGACATGATCAACAAGCTGGCGGAACACTACGCGGCGCTGCCGTTCGTGCCGGCAAAGCAGCCCTTCGACGCGGCCCTGGCGGCGACCGGCAAGGCTATTCACGACCGCGACTGCTCGCGCTGCCACTCCGATGGCGGCGCCAATCCGGACGATGAAGCGAGCATCCTGGCCGGGCAGCGGATGGGCTACCTGCGCGCCAGTTTCGCCGAATACGCGGCCGGGGAGCGCGAACAGCCCGACAAGATGAAAGACAAGATGGACGCGCTCACAGATGCAGACGTGAAGGCGCTGCTGAACTACTACGCCAGTCAGCAGTAGGCCTGGCATGAGCGGCAATGCCGACAGGCGCGCCTTGCTCGACGATTTGTTCGCTGCCATCGACAAAAAAAACACGCAGCAGATGCTTGCGCGGCTGTCACCAGACGTCGCGTTCCGGTTTGGCGCAGCACCGGCGGTCCAGCGCAGGGCGCCTGTCGGTGAAGCCGTGGACGGCTTTTTCGCATCGATTGCCGGACTGCGGCACAAGCTGGCCAAAATTTACATCGACGGTGACACGGTGGTTTGCGAAGGCAACGTGACGTACACGCGGCACGATACCTCCACCATCACCTTACCTTTTGCCAACGTCTTCGAGTTTGATGGAGACCTGATCAAGGGCTATCGCATCTACGCCGACATCGCGCCGCTGTACGCAGTGGCGTCATGACGCACGATCACCAGCCGCTTCCGTCATGAATATCGAGGAACTGCTGGGAAACTTCGTTCGGCGACTGAATCACCATGCCATTCGGTCTCCCGATGCGACTGGCGGCGTTGCGCTGCCGGCCGGCGACAGGGATAAACGTTACCTGCTGTACCTGCATGTCCCGTACTGCATTGCACTGTGCCCGTTCTGTTCGTTTCATCGCATCGTGTTCGAGCGCGACAGCAGCACGCGTTATTTCGATTGCCTGCGGCGGGAAATCGCGCTCGCGACCGAGCTTGGTTACACCTTTGACGAACTCTACATCGGCGGCGGTACGCCAACGGTACTGCCGGGCGCACTCATTGCGACGATCGATGCGGTACGTGCGGTGCACCCGATCAGCGGCGTATCGGTTGAGACCAATCCGGACCACCTCCGACGCGCGGCGCTGCACGAGCTCAGGGACGCCGGCGTCAGCCGCTTGTCCGTAGGCGTGCAAAGTTTCGATGACGGCCTGCTGAAAGCGATGCGTCGCTTCGATAACTACGGCAGCGGCGCGGAAATCGCCGAGCGCCTCGTCGACGTGCGCGGCACGATCGATACCATCAACGTAGACATGATTTTCAACCTGCCGGGGCAGACAGAGACATCGCTGCGGCGCGACCTCGACATCCTGATTGACCGCGTTGCCGCTGACCAGGTGTCGTTTTATCCGCTGATGACCAGCGATTCCACCCGGGCACAGATGGCAGACACGATGGGCCTGCCGGACGCGTCGCGCCAGAAGCGCTACTACGCGCTGATCGCGGAGCGCATGTTAGCGGCGGGCTATTCTCGCTCTTCCGCATGGTGTTTTTCACGCAAGGCAGGAATGTTCGATGAGTACATTGTCGATCGCGAAGAGTACGTGGGGCTCGGCAGCGGCGCGTTCAGCTACCTGCAGGGCGCGCTGTACGCGAATACTTTTTCCGTCAGCGGCTACATGCAAATGCTGGAGTCCGGCATCGGCAGCACCGTGTCGCGACGCGACATGTCGGAACAGGACCAGAAACGCTATTACCTGCTGATGCGCCTGTTCGGCGGTACGCTCGACAAACAGCAGGCGGAAGCGCGCTTCGGCGGCAGTTTTCAGCACAGTCTGTGGCCCGAGCTAACCGCGCTGAAGACGATCGGCGCCGTTAAAGACACCGGTGAGTCGCTGGTGCTTACCGAACGCGGTAACTACCTGTGGGTCATTTTGATGCGGGAATTTTTCACCGAGACAAATACACTGCGCGACCAGCTGCGCAACGTTGTCGATCAGCCGTCGCCGGCCACAGTTCAGGGGAGCTAAACCATGTCAGAACAGAAGCAAGAAACGAAATCCCGCCTGTGGCGCAAGCCGGGCAGCAAATGGCTGCTGGGAATCCCGCTGGGTGGATTCATCGCTTTCGGTTTCGGCGCGATCGCGCTCGGCACGATGAACTACGTGCTGCACGAAACCAGCTCTACCGAGTTTTGCTACGCCTGCCATTCGCACGATGCGTTCATCAGGCCCGAGTACGAGGCATCCAGTCATTTTGTCAACGTTGCCGGCGTGCGAGCCGGCTGTTCCGATTGTCACCTGCCGCACGACAACTGGTTCGAACTGGTCTGGACCAAGGCTGTCGTGTCGCTCGACATCATTCCTGAACTGATGGGCAAACTCGATACGGCCGAGAAGTACGAGGCACACCGTGCGGAAATGGCGGAGTCGGTGTGGCGACAGTTCAAAGCCAATGACTCCAAGTTCTGCCGCAGCTGCCACAGCATTGCCGCGATGGATCTGGAGGGGCAGGGCCGGTCAACGGCAAGGCGCCATTCGCAGGCAGAAAGCCGTGGTGAAACCTGCATCGATTGCCACTACGGCATCGTCCACAAGGAACCAGAAAACGCCGAGCAAATCATGGACGCAATAACCGCGGAGTTTGCCGGTGAGGACAAATCAGGCGGCTGACGCGCGCCGTCAACTGCACTACGAACTGCTGAGTGGTGCGAGCGGGTTACTGCTCGCGCTGTTCATGTGGGGTCACATGGTCCTGGTCGGTTCGATCCTGACAGGACGGCGCGGTTTCGACTGGATGGCGACGATGCTCGAGGACTATTACATCGCGCAGCCGACAGTCGTCATAATTTTCGGGTTGTTCGTCCTGCACGCGGCGCTGGCGAGTCGCAAAATCCCGGCACAGCTGGCGGAACGCAGGCGCATGCTGGAGCTGGGCAAGAACCTTGCTCATGACGGGCGCAGCGGGCGCGCGTCGCCGCTGCCGCCGCATCTCGAATCGCTGCTGTGGATCTGGCAGGTGCGCACCGGAATGCTCATTCTGGTGCTCGGCAGTTTTCACATCATCCTGCTTGGCGTTGATGTACTGACGCCGTTGTTCGGCGAGCGGCCCGGCATCGAAGCTGTCACCAGCGTGGCGCGGGTACGCGGCGGGCTGTGGATTCTGTATGTCATGCTGCTCATCGCCGTCGAGTTTCACGCCAGCGTCGGCCTGTACCGGCTGGCCGTCAAATGGGGCAGTGGCCTGCTGCCGTCCCGCAACACGCTGCGGTTTATCGAGCGCCTGCTGCTGTGGTTTTTCCTCGGCCTCGGCGTTGTCGTGCTGCTGGTACTGGCCGAAGTGATTCAGCCGCCGCTCGCGTTCCTGCTGCCGGTGCCCGCCGCATGACCTCACAGCTCCTCACCACGGATGTACTCGTCATCGGCGGCGGGCTCGCCGGCGAGCGCGCGGCGATCGAAGCGGCTGCGGCCGGGCACGACGTGCTGATCCTGTCGCTGGTGCCACCGCGCCGCAGCCACAGCTGCGCTGCGCAGGGCGGCATGCAGGCGGCGCTGGGCAACTGCGTGATGGCGGACGGCGATAATCCAACGCTGCATTTCCTCGACACGGTACGCGGTTCGGACTGGGGTGCAGACCAGGAGGTCGCGCATATTTTCGCGGAAGAAGCGCCGATCGCCGTGCGCGAGCTTGCCCACTTCGGTGTGCCCTGGACGCGCGTCCGCGGTGGCCGCAACAGTTACTTCATCAAGGGCAAGCGCGTCGAGCTTGACGAGTTACCGGAAAACGACGGGCTGATCATGCACCGCGATTTCGGCGGCACGGCAAAATGGCGCGCCTGTTACGCCGCGGCCGGCACCGGGCACGCGGCGCTGTACGCCGTTGATGGCGAGGTGATCCGGCTGGGCATCAGCGTGCGGGATCGCACTGAAGCCGTCGACCTGATTCACGATGGTTCGCGCTGCTGGGGCGCCGTCGTGCGCTGCCTGCGAACGGGCAAACATTTTGCCGTTGCGGCCAAAGCGACGATCATTGCGACCGGCGGGCATGGCCGCATCTACGGCAAGTACACGACCAACGCGACGATCAACGAAGGTGCCGGCGCTGCTATCGCGCTGAACACCGGCATTGTGCCGCTTGGCAACATGGAGGCCGTGCAGTTTCACCCGACCGCGCTCGCACCGAGCGGCATCCTGATCACCGAGGGCAGTCGCGGCGACGGCGCGCTACCTGCTCGACCGCAACCTGCATCGCTTCATGGTCGATGCCGAGCCGGAGAAACAGGAACTCGCCAGTCGTGACGTCGTTTCGCGGCACATGCAGCAGCGTATGCGCGACGGCCACGGCGTCGACACGCCCTACGGTCCGCACCTGTGGCTCGATCTCCGCCACCTCGGTGCACAACACCTGCAGACGAAGCTGCGTGAAGTGTTCGACATCTGCCGCGACTTCGCCGGGCTGAACCCGGCTAACGATCTCGTTCCGGTGCAGCCGATGCAGCACTATTCAATGGGTGGCGTCAGGGTCAACAAGGACGGCCAGGCGTACGGCCTGGCCGGGCTGTTTGCCGCCGGCGAGGCGGCCTGCTGGGACATGCACGGCTTCAACCGGCTCGGCGGTAACAGCCTCGCCGAAACGGTTGTGGCCGGCCGGCGCATCGGCCGGTACGCTGCCGCTTTTGCGAGCGACTCGTCCCTCGAGCTGCAAACCGGCCTCGCGTTTTCTGCACTGCGGGCGGCCGAAGCGCGCGCCGGCGAATGGTTGCAACGGTCCGGCAACGGCCCGAACGTCTACGAGATTCGCGACGCCATGGGCGAAACGATGATGAACCGGGTGGGGATCTTCAGAACCGGCGATGAACTTGCAACCGCGGTCGCCGAGCTGCAGGCGTTGCGGGCTGCTTGCGACAAGGCGGTCCTGCGCTGCAAGGCGCCGGGCATGAACCCGGAACTCACGTTCGCACTGCGCCTGACCAACATGCTGCGGCTCGCGCAGATTACGGCGATGGGCGCTTTGCTGCGCACCGAGAGTCGCGGCGCGCACTATCGATCCGATTACCCGCTGCGCAACGATGCCGAGTGGCTGAACCGGACGCTGGTGCGCTGGCCGGCCGGCGCTGCCGAACCGACTTTTACTTACGAACCGGTCGGCCTGATCGACTTACCTCCCGGCCATCGCGGCTACGGCAGCGACGAGCGCATCGGCATGGAGCGCTCCATCGCGCAATACAACGACGGCGTAGCGGGCGAACAGTCCCGTCACGGTCGCCTGGAAACCCGCGAAGCGCCCGGCAGCAGGATGCGCTGGAAAGCCTGGGAGTCAATGCTGTGAACAAGGTCGATAGCAGGAGCAAGGCGCGCCGGCTGCGCTTCGAGATTTTTCGCTACAACCCGGAAGATGCGGACGCCGCGCCGCACATGCAGACCTTCGAACTCGACGAAGCGCCCTACATGTCGCTGTATATTGCGCTCAACCAGATCCGCGAGACGCAGGACCCCGGCCTGCAGTTTGATTTCGCCTGTCGCTCCGCGATCTGCGGCTCCTGCGGCATGATGGTCAACGGCCGCCCGGTACTGGGTTGTCGCACACTCACGGCGGACTTGCCGGAAGTCATTCGTTTGCACCCGCTGCCCGTGTTCAAACTAATAGGCGACCTGTCGGTTGATACCGGCACCTGGTTCCGGGCGATGGTTGAAACGAACCGGGCCTGGATCGAGGAAAAGCAGCCCTTCGATCCCGCCGCAACGGAAGAGCGCATGGACGACGACCTGGCGCAGGCCATCTACGCCGGTGATCGCTGCATCGAATGCGGCTGCTGCGTGGCGTCCTGCGGCGTCGCCAACGTCAATCCGACCTTTGCCGGGCCCGCCGGGCTCAACCGCATTGCGCGTTTCATGATGGACCCTCGCGACGCGCGCAGCGATGCCGACTGGTTCGAGGTGGTTTCGAGTTCGGACGGTGTGTTCGGCTGCCTCGGCATGATGGCCTGCCACGATGTTTGCCCGAAACAGCTGCCGCTGCTCGAGGTCTATGCCTACCTGCGCCGCAAGCTCCTTACGACCTGAGTAGCGAGAGGCTGTTCGTCGCAGCCTGCAGCTGCGAAACGCGCAGGCCTGCCGTCAGTGGCGGGCGATTTCCAGCAGCGCGCGCAGCACATCGCGACGGCTGATCTGGCCGACAAGTCGATTGTCCTTGACGACCGGGTAGCGGCGAAAACCTGACTCCATGAACATTTCGGCGAGATCAAACACGCTCATCGTGGCATCCACCGTTTTGACGTTTCGCACCATCAGTTCGGATACCGGGCCACCCGGTTCATGATGATAGCCCGCTGCGAGCACGACCTTCATGCAATCGAACTCGGACAGCATGCCGACCAGGTCGCCATGATCGTCGACCACCGGCGCGCCGGCGATGCGGTGCTCTACCAGTTGGTGAATCGCATCGAGGACGTCCATATCCGGCGTGAACGTCACGAGTTTTCCGGACATGTAATCTTTGACGAGCGCGGATCTGGGCGTCATGTTATTTCCTGGTCGTTGTCGGCCGATCGCTTGCAGTTTCCGCTGCACAACTCGCAGCCGCCGCCGTTCAGTCCGCCGCAGCTGCCCTTGATCGGCGCGCGGCCCGCAATGACACCGATACTCATCACTGCCATTACGGCGCCGGTAATCAGGAAGGCAAGAATCAAAGTGATCAGTACGTTCAATTTAGCGCCACCTCTCTGCGAAAGCGTGTCGACATGCGTTCATTGATCGCATCGCCAACCCTTAGCTGGAACAGTGCGGCGATGTTTTCGCTTTCGGCCAGTCGCAGGCCGGCAACCGGCCCCAGCACCAGCAGCGCCGTTGCCATGCCGTCGGCAAAGGCCGCCGTGTCGGCAATGACGGTAACAGCGGCCGCGTCGTGCGTCACCGGGTAGCCGGTGCGTGGATCGATGGTGTGTGAATAGAACACCCCGGCACTCTCGAAGTAGATTCGATAGTCACCGGAGGTCGCCATCGAGGCATCACTCAGCGGGACGATTCTTGCGACCGAGCGACTGTCGCGCTGTGGCGATTCGATCGCAATGGCCCACTCGGTGTCCCGCGCGTTCCTGCCGCGGGCCCGGACTTCGCCGCCGATTTCCACCAGGTAATTGCCGATGCCGGCGCGACCCAGCAACTCGGCGACCTGGTCGACGCCGTAGCCCTTGGCGTATCCGGACAGGTCGACGTAGATATCCGCCGCGTCCTTCCTGAGCGCCGGCCGCGTGCAGTCCGTCTGCAGTTTGTCATTGCCAAGCGTGCGCAGAAGGCCCGCAATGCGCGCCGGCTCGGGTGGCTCGCCGATAGCCTGCTGTGGACCGAAGCCCCACAGATTAACGAGCGCGCCGACCGTTACGTCGAACGCCCCCTCCGACCGCCTGCTGATGTCCTGTGCGCCCTCGACGACCCTGCACAGGCTTGCCGACACGTCGAACCATTCGCCGCTCGCCTGCGCATTGAAGCGGGACAGCTCGGAGTCGGGCAGGTAGGTCGACATCGATTGCTCGATCGCTGCGAGCGTTTCTGAAATTTCCTGTCTCAATGCATCGGCGTCAACGCTGGCAGGCGGGCTGACGACCTGGACGTTAAACGAGGTACCCATCGTCGAGCCGACGAGTTCGTAGGTTACCGGCTCACCATTGCAGGCCAGCAGTAAGGCTGACGCGCCGATTAAGACCGAATTGCGGGCGATGCCGCTTGCCAGTTTCACCGGTCAGCCACCGAAGTCGTCGAGCATGATGTAGTCACGGGTAACGCCCAGGTCGGTGAGCATCTTGATGACTGCCGTGTTCATCATGGGTGGTCCGCAAATATAGTATTCACAGTCTTCCGGGGCCGGATGCTTCGACAGGTATTCATCGAGCAGCACTTTGTGAATGAATCCGACATAGCCGGACCAGTTATCTTCCGGCAGCGGTTCCGACAACGCAATGTGCCAGTTGAAATTCTCGTGCTGTGCCGCCAGCGCATCGAAATCCTCAACGTAAAAAATCTCGCGCAGGCTGCGGCCGCCGTACCAGAAACTCATCTTGCGCGATGTCTGCAGCCGTTTCAGCTGGTCGAAAATATGCGAGCGCATCGGCGCCATGCCTGCGCCACCACCGATAAAGACCATTTCGTTGTCAGTGTCTTTCGCATAAAACTCACCGAACGGTCCGGCAACGGTCACTTCGTCACCCGGCTTCAGCCCAAAAATAAAGGATGACAGCTGACCGGGCGGTGCGTTTTCGGCGGCGCCGGGCGGCGGCGTCGCAATTCTGACGTTCAGCTTGATGACGCCGTGTTCCAGCGGGTAATTCGCCATCGAGTACGCGCGCGACGCGACTTCATCGACCTGCGATTCGTAGCGCCACATCCGGAAACGATCCCATTCCTTGCGAAAGCGTTCGTCGATATCGAAGTCCGAGAAACGCAGGTGATGCGGCGGGCATTCGAGCTGGATATAGCCGCCTGCGCGGAATTCCATTTGCTCGCCCGGCGGCAGGTCCAGCACCAGCTCCTTGATAAAGCTGGCGACGTTGTGGTTCGAACGAACCGTGCAGGCGAACTTGCGAATTCCGAACACTTCGTCGGGAACCCGTACGCGCATGTCCTGTTTGACCGCGACCTGGCACGACAGACGCTCCATCGCCGCCGCCTCGCGCTTGCTGATAACCGAGGTTTCGGTCGGCAGTATCGCGCCACCGCCCGACAGGACCTTGACGCGACATTGTCCGCAGGTGCCGCCGCCGCCGCAGGCCGAGGCGACAAAAATGCCTTCGTCCGCCAGACCCTGCATCAGCTTTACACCAACGGGCATCGCCAGTTCCCGCTCATCGTTGACGACAACGGTGACCTTGCCGGTCGACACGAGCCGGGAACGCGCCAGCAGAATAACCAGCACAAGCACGATAATGATCGCCGTGAACAGGCCGATGCCGAGACCGACTTCAAACAGCTTCGAGGCCATCGGGTTCAAAGCTGGATCCCGGAGAAGCCCATGAAGCCGAGCGACATCAGGCCGACGATAATGAAGGTGATGCCGAGGCCCTGCAGACCGTCAGGCACGTCGCTGTAGCGCAGCTTCTCGCGAATACCGGCGAGCGCGATCAGCGCCAGCGCCCAGCCGAAGCCGCTGCCAAAACCGTACACGATGCTTTGCGCGAGATCGTACTGGCGCTCCACCATGAACAGCGAGCCGCCGAGGATCGCGCAGTTGACGGTGATCAGCGGCAGGAAAATGCCCAGCGCGTTGTAGAGTTTCGGGAAATAGCGATCGAGCGTCATCTCGAGGATCTGCACCAGCGCGGCAATAACACCGATGTAGCTGACGAGCCCGAGGAAACTGAGGTCCACGTCGGGCAGCCCGGCCCAGGCGAGGGCGCCGTCCTGCAGCAGGAACTGGTATATGAGGTGGTTGACCGGCACGGTAATGACCTGCACGGCAATAACCGCCGTGCCAAGGCCAATTGCCGTATCGATGCGCTTCGACACGGCGAGAAACGTGCACATGCCGAGGAAGAACGTCAGCGCCAGGTTTTCAACAAACGCCGCGGTAATAAACAGATTGATGTAAGCGTCGATCACAGCACCTCCGTGCGGTGCACTTCATGAATCTGGTATTCAGCACGCTCGACCTGTTGCGGGCGTGCCGTGCGCACCGCCCAGATCAGCAGGCCGATGATAAAAAACGCGCTCGGCGGCAGCAGCATCAGCCCGTTCGCGTGATACCAGCCGCCGTCGCTGGCCAGTGGCAGGATTTCATAGCCGAGCAGCGTGCCGGCGCCGAACAGCTCGCGCGTCGTCGCGACGATGATCAACACAACGCTGTAGCCAAGCCCGTTGCCCAGGCCATCGAGAAAACTCATGCCGACGCCGTTCTTCATCGCAAACGCTTCGGCGCGCCCGAGAATAATGCAGTTGGTGATGATCAGGCCGACGAATACGGACAGCTGCTTGCTGGTTTCAAACGCGTAGGCCTTGAGCGTTTCGTCAACGACGATGACGAACGACGCGATGATCGTCATTTGCACGATGATGCGAATGTTGTTCGGGATGCGCTGCCGGATGCTGCTGATCGCCGCGCCTGACATCGCCGCAACGCTCGTCAATGCGATACACATCAACAGTGCGGGAAGCAGGGATGTCGTGACGGCGAGCGCCGAACAAATGCCGAGCACCTGCAGTGTGATCGGGTTGTTGTCGACAATCGGGTCGATCAGTACCTTGCGGGTTTCAGTCATCGCCTGCCGCCTCTTGTGCCAGTTTTTCAAGGTACGGGCCGAACGCATGCGGCCCGGTCCAGTACTGCAGCAGCCGGGTCACACCGCGACCGGTCAGCGTCGCGCCGGACAGCCCGTCGACCTGGTAAGCGGCATCCGCGCCGCCCGCTACCTTGCCCCGAATGACTTCGAGGCGGGGTTCACCCTGCTCGCCGTACAGGCGCTTGCCGCGCCATGACGCCAGCCACTCGTCGCGCTCGATCTGGTCGCCAAGCCCCGGCGTCTCGGCGTGTTCGTAGAAACGCAGGCCCTGCACGGTATGGCCATCGGCACTGACTGACAGGTAGCCGTACATCGTCGACCAGAGGCCCTTGCCATACACCGGCAAAATAACCTGCTGCACCTCGCCACCCTTCCTGACGAGGTAAACCGGCGCAATGGTGGCGCGGCGCTGGATGCCGGCCAGGTCGAACTGCGGCGGAATGTCGACGCTGAGCTCAGGGTCATTAAGCGCCGCCGCCGCATCGAAACTGCGTGCGTCGAGCGTCGTCTCGTAGTCGCCGCTGGCAAGCTCGACGAGCCGCGCGTCGATGGCAGAGAAGGTTTTTTCGATATCCGTGTCGGCGTCGTACAGCCCGGCGACTTCGAGCACGATTTTGTGCCGGTAGCGGGCCTGGTTGGCCTCCTGTGCCGGCTTCAGCAGCACGGCCGCGGCCGACACGAGAATCGAACACAGCAGGCTGATGCCGATCGCGACGACGAAGGTGTTGCCGATGCTATCGCGCGACTCAGCCATTACGCTTCAACCTGCGCCGCACATTGGCGCGTATGACGAAGTGATCGATGATCGGCGCGAATATATTGCCGAACAATATTGCGAGCATGATGCCCTCCGGAAACGCCGGGTTGATCACGCGAATGACATAAGTAAGTGCGCCAATCAGCAGGCCGAAAATCCAGTGGCCCAGCATCGTGTCCGGAGCGCTCACCGGGTCGGTCGCCATGAACACCGCGCCGAACGCAAAGCCGCCCAGCGCGATGTGCCAGTACCAGGACATCGCCAGCATCGGGTTCGCGCTGTCGACGCCGCTGAACAGCAGGGCAGGGATGATCAGGCCGGCGAACGTGGCGACGATGATTCGCCACGAGGCGATGCCGGTATAAATCAGCATGGCTGCGCCGAGCAGGCAGGCCGCCGCGGAGGTTTCGCCGATGGAGCCCTGTATCTGGCCGAGGAACGCCTGCGTCCAGGTAACACCGCTGGCGAGAATGCCGGGTACGCCGTCAATCGCCGCGATGCCGAGCGCCGTCGCCCCGCTGTAGCCATCGACCGGCACCCACACCTCGTTGCCCGACAGCTGCACCGGGTAAGCGAAGTACAGGAAGGCGCGGCCCACCAGCGCCGGGTTCAGGAAGTTCTTGCCGGTGCCGCCAAACACTTCCTTGCCGATAACCACACCGAAACTGATGCCGAGCGCGACCTGCCACAGCGGTGTCGTTGCCGGCAGTATCGCGGCATACAGCAGCGACGTGACGAAGAATCCCTCGTTCACCTCGTGATTGCGGACGCCGGAGAAAAGCACTTCCCAGAAGCCGCCGGCCGCCATGGTTACCGCGTAGATCGGCAGGAAATACAGGAACCCGAGCACGAAGTTGTTGTAGAAACTGCCCGGGTCGTTGCCGGCGCCCAGCAGTGCCAGCAGCGCGCCGCGCCAGCCGCCAACCGACTCCATGCCGAGGCTGACAAGTGCCGTATTCGCCTGGAAGCCGGTGTTCCACATGCCGACCAGTACGCAGGGCGTTGCCGCGAACACGACAAGGATCATGACGCGCTTCAGGTCGATCGCGTCGCGCACATGCGGTGAGCCGCGGGTTACGTCAGGCGGCGAATAGAACAGCGTGTCGACCATCTCGTAGATGGCGTGAAATTTCTGGAGTCGCCCGCCACGCCCGAACAGTGGCTCCATCCTGTCGAGCGCTCGTCGTAATCGCTGCATCAGCCGTTCGCCTCTATTTCGTCGAGGTTCATGCGCAGGAACGGGCCGTACTCATACTTGCCGTTGCAGACGAAGGAACACAGTGCAAGATCCTCTTCATCGAGTTCGAGACAGCCGAGTTCGCGAGCGCGATCGGTGTCTTCGACCAGCAGCGCCTTTAACAGCGGTGTCGGCAGAATATCGAGCGGCATCACTTTCTCGAAGGTGCCAATCGAAACCATCGCGCGGGGGCTGCCGTTTTGCGTGGTCGTCAGCGGAAACCCGCTCTTCCCGAGCAGGTGTGCAGCGTAAGCCGGAATGGCCGAATACCGGGCCACGCCCGGCCGTATCCACGACAGGAACTCACGTGGACTGCCCTCGCCGAGCACACTGACCTGGTTGTGATAACGGCCGAGAAACGCCAGCGGCCCCGACGCCCGGTGTCCGCTGAGCACAGAGCCGCTGATGATGCGCAGGCGCCGGCCCGCGGTTTCGCCACGCAGCAGGTCACTCGTGCTGGCGCCGATGCGCGTGCGCAGCAGGCGCGGCCGCAGCGCCTGCGGCCCGCCCAGCGCGACGATTTTCGTGGTCGGCAGCCTGCCGCTGGTAAAGAGGCCCCCGATCGCGATGACGTGCTGGTAACCAATATGCCAGACCGTTTTCTGCGGTCCCACGGGATCCAGCAAGTGAATATGAGTGCCGGCGAGTCCGGCCGGATGCGGTCCGGCAAACTCGACCTGCGCAAACGGCGCGCCGGCGGGGCTGGCAATGCCGGATTCGGGTGCCGTGCAGACGTAGACTTTTGGCGCGCCGAGGCGGCCAAGCACCTGCAGTCCGTGCTGGAAGGCGTCGCCCGCGTCGTCAATGACGACGGCGGGGTCGGCGGCCAGCGGGTTCGTGTCAATCGCCGTCACGAAAATCGCGGCCGGGCGTGATCCCGGTTGCGGAATGTGGCTGAACGGCCGGGTACGCAATGTCGTCCACAAACCGGAAGCCAGCAGCAGTTCGCTCACCTTGTCGCTGTCCAGCGCGGCGAGCTGCTTCGTGTCGAAAAACTCGAAGGCTTCGGCATCGTCGTTGTTGCCGTCAAGGCCAATGACGACTGACTGCAAGGCACGCTTCGCGCCGCGATTGATGGCCGTAACGGTACCGCTGCCCGGCGCCGTAAAACGCACCTGCGGATTGCGCTTCGAGACGAACAGCGTCTGGCCGGTGCGCACCCGGTCGCCCTCGCTCACCGTCATGCTGGGGCGCAGGCCGATCACGTCGGTTGCGACGACGGCAACCGACGCCACCTCGGCGCCGTCAAAAATTGCCTGCTCAGGCTGGCCGGCGATGGGAATCGTCAGGCCCTTTTTTATTTTTATTTGCATACGAACCAATAATTTAGCGGCGCCAGGACGCCGCAATCACGAACCCCAGAAAGCAACGAACAGTGCGCAGCCGGCAAGCCAGATGGAACCGATCGTGTGTATGCCGAGCGTGGCTTCGATCGCCTGCGTCATGCCAGGCCGATCAGCGATGCCGCGACGAATAGCCGCGCTTGCCCGGGTTGCCAGCACCAGCAGGATGACAGGTACGACCGGCGTGACCAGCGGCAGCCGCTCCGCGACGGCGAGCCAGATCGTCGCGCCGGCGGCGAAGGCGTGAATCAGCCAATACAGCAGGGCGGTTCCCTGCTGGCCGAGGCGGACCGCCAGTGTGCGCTTGCCGTGCGCTGCGTCCGCTGCGATGTCGGGCACCCCGTTGATCAGCAGGATTGCCGCGACCCAGGCACTGACCGGCAGCGCGAACACGACAAGGTCGACGTCGATGACGCCGCTTTGCAGCCACGCCGCACCCGCGACCGGCAGGACGCCGAAGGCCACGCCGACGGCGGCCTCGCCGAGTCCCAGTGCGCTGAGCCGAATCGGCCCCAGCGAATACAGCGTCGCGAGCAGGATGCCGGCAATACCGAACCACAGCACCATTGAGCCCTTGACCAGGATCAGCCACAGGCCGGCAAGCGCCGCGATGGCCAGCAGGCTGATACCCAGCCGCGCCATGCTGCTCGCCGACATGATCCCGGTCTGGATAAAGCGCGAGCCGCCGGTGTACGGATAAATGCGGTCTTCATTCCGGCGGTCGGTGCCGCCGGAGTCGTCACCAACGTCATTCAGAACATTCGCGCCTGCATGAACGCATACCGTCGCCAGCAGCGCGAGCGCGAAAACCAGCGCATCGAACTGGCCGGATGCCATGAAGCCCCACGCGGTTCCGGCGAGCACGGGCAGCACGGACGCCGGGAAAAATTTCGGCCGCGTGGCATGAAACAGCTTTTTCAGCACGCGCGCTAACGACGGCCCGACGAATTGCGCCGGCTGCGGCCCGGCGGTTGGCAAGTTATCTGAAGACTTCAATAGGCACTCCGGTGGCGCAGCCCGGCGTTACGGCCGACGCGGCGTAACGGTCAGACAATCAGGTTGCTTGGAATCGAATGTGGATTATCTACCAGAGCTGTTGGGAGTGCGAATCCAGCCAGTCGCATTTACTTGCGCGCCGCACGCCAGCCGCGGAACGCGAGTGCACCGACCAGGATCAACAGCAGCGTGTAGGGAAGGTGATGCAGCCCGAACGCCTGGTGCATCATTTGCGTGATGAGACCGTGGTTGTGATCGAGGACATCGGCGTGCCCGGCCCCGCTCGTGAGCATAAGCAGCAGAGTGCAGAGTTTGCGCGGCATTTCCGTCTCCTCATTGCGACCTTTGGTGATGCGTCATAGCAGGATAGGCCCGCATCCGCGAGCCTTAAATAGGCGTAATTACGTACAGTCGCCGGCTTTCGGCCGGGACTATCATCAATGTGCCGGGAAACTGCGCCGCAGCATGCGCGAGGGGAGCGGAATGTGCCTTGCTATCCCAATGAAGATTACCGCGATCGACGGCTTCAACTGCAGCTGCGAAGCTCGCGGCATTGAGCGTGATGTCAGCCTGTTCATGCTGCAGGGTGAAGCGCTGCAGCCGGGCGACCATGTCCTGGTCCACGTCGGGTATGCGATCCAGAAAGTTTCTGCATCGGAAGCCGCAGCCTCGTGGGAGTTATTCGACGAAATGCTGGCAGCCGAAGCCTGAATCGAAGCGTGAGCAATTTTCCATGGGAGGCAAGCTATGTGCGATACCTGCGGCTGCAACGTTACCAAGGGCAACCAGTTCCGCATTGCCGCCGGCGGCCACCTGCATAAGACCGCGGCAGGTAATGAGTCAATAGAAGTCCTGCAATCGCTGCTGCACGCAAACGACGTGCAGGCGCACCACAATCGCGAACATTTTCAGCGGCACGGCGTGCTCGCCGTCAACCTGATGTCGTCGCCCGGTGCCGGCAAGACCGCGCTGCTGGAAGCGACCATCGACGCGCTCGCCGGTGAGTTGCGCATCGGTGTCATCGAAGGCGACCTCGAAACCGAGAACGACGCGATGCGCATTCGGGCGAAGGGCGTACCCGCCTTCCAGATCAGTACCGGCACGGCCTGTCATCTCGATGCCGACATGGTGCATTCTGCGTTGCATGAGTTCGAACTCGACGGTCTCGACGTCGTTTTTATCGAGAACGTTGGCAACCTCGTGTGCCCCGCGAGTTTCGATCTCGGCCAGCACCTGAACGTCGCGCTGCTGTCGACCCCGGAAGGGCATGACAAGCCGGCGAAATACCCGGTCATGTTCCGTGCCGCCGATCTTGTGCTGATCAGCAAATGCGATCTGCTCGAAGTCCTCGACGATTTTGACCCGGCGCTGGCGCACCGCTATGTCAGGCAACTCGCGAACGATGCGCCGGTGATGACCTTGTCCGCGAAATCCGGCGACGGCGTAGTTGACTGGACCGACTGGATCCGCAGCGAACTGCACACACTGCGCCAGGCGCCGGTCGCCGCCCGCGCCGCAACTGAAACACACCGGCACGGAGACGCCGCGTGAGCCGCGACGCCACTCACTGGCTAAAAGCGCTCAGCGATCTCAAGGTCACGCGTCGCGTGCGCATCATGAACGTGTGCGGCGGCCACGAACGGGCGATTTCGGTCGCCGGTCTGCGCCGTGCGCTGCCCGCGCACATCGAACTCGTGCCCGGGCCCGGTTGCCCGGTGTGCATCTGTCCCGAAGAAGATGTCTTCGAGGCGATCCAGCTTGCGCTGAACGAAGACGTCATTCTGGTTGCGTTCGGCGACATGCTGCGCGTACCGGTCAATGTGCCGCGGCGCGATCCGCGCTCGCTCGAGCAGGCGCGGGCCGCGGGCGCCGATATCCGGCCGATCGCGTCGCCCACCGACGCCGTCCGCATTGCGAACGACAACCCGTCGCGCAAGGTGGTGTTCTTTGCCGCCGGGTTCGAAACCACCACCGCGCCGGTCGCCGCGATGCTGGCCGAAGGCGCGCCGGATAACCTGCTGGTCCTGCTGTCCGGTCGCCTGACCTGGCCGGCCGTTGCGATGCTGCTCGATTCCGGGTCGCCCGGGTTTGATGGCCTGATCGCACCGGGTCACGTATCGACCGTCATGGGTCCCGAAGAATGGCAGTTCGTTGTCGATCGCCACGGCATCCCCGCAGCGATCGCCGGGTTCCGTGCCGACACCTTGCTGGCCGCCATGTACTCGGTCATGCGGCAGCTCGCAGAGTGGCCGCATATTCCTGGACAACTGTTACCCGGAGGTCGTGCGACCGGGCGGTAACCCGCAGGCTCGCCTGCAGCTCGACACGGTCATGCAGGTTGGCGATGCGAACTGGCGCGGCATCGGCATCATTCCGAACTCCGGCTTCACGCTGCGGCCTGCATTCGCCGCGCACGATGCGCGGCTTGCATTCCCTTCCTACGCCGACGACTCGCGCAAGCGCGTCGGCGAGATGCCGCCGGGTTGCGACTGCGCCAGGGTCGTGCTCGGCAAGATCTATCCGAACGAGTGCCGGCTTTACGGGAGAGCGTGCTCGCCGCGCAAGCCGATCGGCCCTTGCATGGTGTCGGACGAGGGCGCTTGTCGTATCTGGTGGGCTGCCGGCCAACGCGACAATCGCTGGGAAGGCAGGCATGCCAAGCGCGCAGCGGGTTAGGCCGGCCCGCTCTGCAGCAAAGTCCCCTGCGGTTCACCGCCAGGCCGATGCGCAGGCGGCGTACGCGTGCGGTCAGCGGGCGCTAAGGCTGACGCTCGGCGGGCAGGTGCAGGGGGTGGGTTTCAGGCCTTTCGTGTACCGGCTTGCCAGTGAATACGCACTAACAGGGCAGGTCCAGAACCGTGTCGGTGAGGTTGAGGTCATCGCCTGCGGCAACGCCGAAGACCTGCAGGCGTTTTGTCGCGACCTCGTTGAACGCGCGCCACCGCTGGCCCGCGTTGTGGTCGTGCGCCGCGACTTTCTCGATGACGTTTCGTACATAGGGTTCAACATTGTCGCCAGTTCCACGCAATCGGCGCCGCGCGTCGTCGTGCCGCCGGATTACTTCATGTGCGACGACTGCAGGAACGAACTCGGTGATCCGGATGATCGTCGCTACCAGTACCCGTTTATCAATTGCACGCAGTGCGGTCCGCGCTACACGCTGATCGAAGCGCTGCCCTACGATCGGCCGAATACCAGCATGGCCGATTTTCCGCTGTGCGCGGACTGCGAAGCGGAATACAGCAATCCCGCGGACCGCCGCTTCCATGCCGAGCCGGTGGCGTGTCCGGCCTGCGGCCCGGAATTAACCTTCACTGTTGGCGACATGCGCGCAGCGGGCGCTGCACTGGACAACGCGATCCGTTACCTGCGCGCTGGCAAGGTCATCGCCGTCAAGGGCATTGGCGGCTATCACCTGCTGTGCGACGCACTGAACAGTGCCGCGATTGCGCGCCTGCGCGACAGAAAACGTCGTCCGGACAAGCCGCTTGCCGTACTGTTTCCCGTAGCAGGTCGTGACGGTCTGGATGAAGTGCGTCGCTACGCGATGCTGGATGATATCGAGGCCGCATTGCTGAGCGGGCCGCAGCGACCGATCGTGCTGCTGCGCAAGAAATCTGTCTGTGCACTGGCGCCAAACGTTGCCGCCGGTCTTGCCGAGATCGGCGCCTTCCTGCCATACAGCCCGCTGCACCAGCTGCTGGTCGACGCGCTGGGCAGACCACTTGTTGCAACGTCCGGCAACGTGAGCGGCGAGCCCGTAGTTATCGACAACTCGCGGGCCGCGAGCAGTCTCGCCCCGCTCGTTGACGGCTTCCTGCACCACAACCGCCGTATCGTCCGGCCGGCCGATGACTCGGTCTATCGCCGGATCGCCGGTGCGCTGCGGCCGCTCAGGATCGGCCGCGGTGCTGCGCCCTGCGAGTTGCGATTGCCGTGGCGGCAGCAAACACCGACGCTCGCGGTTGGCGGCCAGATGAAAGGTGCTATCGCGCTTAGCTGGGACAACCGCGTCATCGTATCGCCGCACATTGGCGAAATGGACAGCCCCAGGAGCCTGGCTGTACTCGAGCAGGTGGCCGCGGATTTGCAGCGACTCTACGGCGTGCAGGCCGAACACATCGTCTGCGACAGTCACCCCGGTTACACAACGCATCGCTGGGCACACCGCCAGCACGACCTGGTCATCAGCCAGGTCTGGCATCACCACGCCCATGCGAGCGCGCTCGCCGCCGAGTTCGAGCTTTACGAGCCGGCACTGGTATTTACCTGGGACGGTGTCGGCCTTGGCGAGGATGGGACTCTTTGGGGTGGCGAAGCGTTGTTTGGCAGCGCCGGCTGCTGGCAGCGCGCAGCAAGCCTGCGACCATTCCGCTTGCCCGGTGGCGAGCGCGCGGGGCGCGAACCGTGGCGCAGCGCGGCGGCGCTGATGTGGGATGCCGGATTAGCGTGGCAGGCCTGTCCCGACGCCAGCGGCATCGCCGCAGCGGCCTGGCGCGCCGGGTTGAACTGCCCCATTACAACGGCGGCCGGGCGGCTGTTCGATGCCGCGGCCGCGCTGATCCTCGGTGTGCACAACGTCAGTTTCGAGGCGGCCGGCCCGATGCAACTCGAGGCCCTGTGCCAGCAGCAGCGCGCGCCGCTTGAATTGCCGCTGGCCAAGCATGATGACGGCACCTGGCGCAGTGACTGGGCGCCGCTGCTCGCCATGCTTAATGACAACAAGACGGATGCCGCGCAACGTGCGGAGGTTTTTCACGCGAGCATGGCGGAACTCATCCTGGCGCAGGCGCGGGCCGTGCGCGGTGAGCGCGCTTTCACTACCGTCGGCCTGTGTGGCGGTGTGTTCCAGAATCGGGTGCTTGCGGAACTCGCCAGCGAACGCCTGCAGCAGGAAGGTTTTACCGTCTGTCTGCCGGAGCGCCTGCCGTGCAATGACGCCGCACTCTGTGTTGGCCAGGCGGCCGAGATCGCGGCGCGAACCGCGGCGCAGGCGACCTGATGGAAGACGATCGCATCACGCTGGCGCACGGTAACGGCGGCCGTTTCATGCGCGAGCTGATCGAGGACGTATTCGCGCGGCATCTCGGTACCGCAAACCTCGATACCCAGGCCGACGCTGTGCCGCTCGCGCTGAACGGTGGCGAGGTCATGATCACTACCGACGGCTTCACCGTGCAGCCGCTGGAGTTCCCGGGGGGCGATATCGGCTCGCTCGCGGTGCATGGCACGGTCAACGATCTTGCCGTCGCCGGCGCGCGCCCGATGTACCTGACGCTCAATGCGTTCATCGAGGAGGGCCTCGAGATCGTGCTGCTGAACCGGCTGGTCGCCAGTCTTGCGCAGGCCGCACGCGACGCCAACGTAAAGGTCGCTGCCGGCGACACCAAGGTGCTGCGCCGGGGTGAGGGCGGCGGGCTGTACCTGGCGACGACCGGCGTCGGCGTGCGCCTGCCCGGCGTACGGCCGTCAATGCAAAACATTCGCGATGGCGACCTTGTGCTGGTCAGCGGCACGGTGGGCGATCACGGTGCGGCGATCATGCTGGCGCGGGAGGACTTCGGCTTGCGCGGTGACGTGAAGTCGGACTCGGCCTGCGTGTGCGAGCTTGCCGCGGCCCTGCTCAGGTTCGACGGCCTGCGTTTCATGCGCGACCCGACCCGCGGCGGCCTCGCCTCGGTCGCGAACGAAATCGTGCGTGCGACCGGCCTTGGCGTACGGCTTGATGCAAGCGTGCCGGTCAGGGAGCCCGTGCAATCGGTGTGCGACATGCTGGGCTACGATCCTTTCTACCTGGCCTGCGAAGGACGGGTCGTCGCCGTCATTGCGCCGCAGCAGGCGGATGAAGCCGTAGCACTGTGGCGCGGCCTGGCGCACGGCGCGGACGCGGCAATCATTGGGCGCATTTCGTCGGCGCACGATCGCGTGATTCTCGAGACGTCGCTCGGCGGCGAGCGGTTTCTCGAGGAGCTGGAAGACGATCCCTTGCCGCGAATCTGCTGAAGCAAATGGCTAGCGCGTCAGCGGCAATCCACGGAGACCCGATAGCGCCGGTCATACTCGGCGTAACCAGTATCCTCGCGTTTGCCGTTATCGGTCGCGTGGGCGCGCGCAAACTCGGCCAGCCGACCGTTCTCGGCGAACTCCTGATGGGTATCCTGCTCGGCAACGTGGCCTGGTACTTCGGCTTCGACCTGATCGCGGTGCTGCGCGAAGGCCCGCGCGTTTTCGAGCTGGTCGACGGGGTGCTCGCCGGCGCAAAACTTTCCGATGTTGCGGTGTCGACCTTCGGTACCGAAAAGGGACCCGAACTTGCCGCCATCATGACCGGCACGCACGGCGGCGAGGTCATGCAGGTTGCGCATGCGGTCGATGTGTTCTCGCGCTACGGCGTGATCTTTCTGCTGTTTATGGTCGGACTGGAAACCGACCTCGATGAAATGAAAAGCGTCGGCGCCGATTCGATTCGCGTCGCCATACTCGGTGTGATTGTGCCGGTGCTGCTGGGGTTTGGCGTCGTCCTGCTCATGCGGCCGGGCCTGCCGCTGAACTCCACGATGTTTATCGCCGCGACGCTGGCTGCAACCAGTATCGGCATCACCGCGCACGTGCTGAAGGAGCTTGGCCAGAGCCAGTCGCACGAAGGCCGCATCATTCTCGGCGCCGCCGTGTGCGATGACATCCTCGGCCTCATAATTCTCGCCGTTGTTTCAGGGTTTGTCGTCAGCGGCAGTGTCGACCTCGCGCAACTGGTTGGCGTGGTAGTCGTGTCGAGCCTGTTTCTCGTTGCCGCCGTCGTGCTCGGCCCGGCTACCGTGCGTCTGCTGGCAAAGCTCATGCAGCGCCTCGATATTATCGAAGCGAAAATGTTCACGTCCTACCTGTTCGTCATGGTGCTTGCGTGGATGGCCAACCTTGCCGGACTGGCAACCATTATCGGTGCGTTCGCTGCCGGCACCGTGCTGCACGACGGCTATTTCAAGGAACACGCTGGCGCGACCGAGGATCGCGTGGTGACGATCCGCGAGCTGATCATGCCGCTCGAAGTAATACTGGTGCCGATCTTTTTCATCCTCATGGGAATCCAGGTCAAGGTCGAGTCGTTCCTGTCGTGGCAGGTCATCACGCTTGCCGGCGGCCTGCTGGTCGCCGCTACGGTCGGCAAACTCGTCAGCGGCCTCGGCGCGATGCGCCCGTCCGACAAGTGGCTTGTCGGGGTTGGCATGTTGCCGCGCGGCGAGGTCGGGCTCGTGTTCGCGGCGATCGGCCGCACGCTGGGTATTTTCGATGACGCTATCTTCGCTGCCATCGTCGTCATGGTATTCGTCACAACGCTGGCGACGCCGCCACTGCTCGAGCTCGCGATCAATCGCCGCTTGCGGCACGACCAGGCTGGCTGAGGTCGCAAGTGCATCGAGCCGGCGCGAAGACATCAGCACTGGATAACCGTCTCGTCGAGCGCCTGATGGAGCCGGCGGCGTTCGACCATCCCGTCACGTCAATCGAGAGAATCGAAACCCACATTTCCTGGGTGATTCTGACCGACTCCTACGCCTACAAGATCAAGAAACCACTGGTTCTCGATTTTCTCGATTTCGGTACCCTCGAGCGGCGCCGCCATTTCTGCGAGGAAGAGTTGCGGCTGAATCGCCCCTGGGCGAGCGACATCTACCTTGACGTAATACCTGTCACCGAAAGCGGCGGACAGCTGCGCTTTGGCGGCGCCGGTACGCCGCTTGAATACGCGCTCAGGATGAAACGGTTTGACTCTGACCAGCGGCTGGACCGGCAGCTGTCGCTCGGCAAACTGAACGTCGACGACATGCATGCCCTCGGCGCAGCGATTGCGTCGCGACACGGCGATGCGCCGGTCGTCGATGGCGAATTTCGCGAACGTGCGCTGCAGATGACGATTCGGCTGATGCACGAGAATTTCGCTGCGCTGGAGGATCACGTCAACACGGAGACCCTGTCGTCGCTCGCGGCATGGACAGAGCAGGAACTCAAGACTGCAACGGCTCTGATCGCGGAACGTTTCGATGCCGGATACTTTCGTGACTGCCACGGCGATCTGCATCTCGCGAATCTCGTGCGCATGCCGGGCGGCATCCGCACGTTCGATTGCATCGAATTCAACGATGACCTGCGCAGGATCGACGTCATTTGCGACATCGCCTTCCTCGTTATGGACCTCGTCTCGAAAGGCCGGCGCGACCTTGCTGCGCAGTTCCTGAATCGCTACCTCGAACAAAGCGGGGATTACGACGGCGTGGTGTTCCTGGATCTGTACTTTGTGTACCGGTGCCTGGTACGCGCGAAGGTGGCCGTTATCTGCAGCGAGGAGAGTGAGCTGCAGAACGAACGTCTGCGAAACCTGGAGGAGGCAGATCGCTATTGCCGTATTGCGTTACGCCAGACGTGGAAGCCGGCGCCGCTGCTGATCATCATGCGCGGGCTTTCCGGGTCGGGCAAAAGCTGGGTGTCCGGACAGCTGCTGGCCGCGCTGCCGGCCATTCGCCTGCGCTCGGACATCGAAAGAAAACGTCGGTTCGGACTGACCGAGGCCGCGCGCAGCGGCTCGCAGATTGACGCGGGCATTTACACCGAAGAGGCGACCAGGGCCCTGTATCAACGGCTGGTTGCCGCGGCGAAGTCGATCCTCGATGCCAGGCACAATGTCATTCTCGACGCCGCATTTCTCCTTGCCAAAGAGCGCGATGCTGCGCTGGAAATGGCCGACAGCTGCGGCTACGCGGCTGTTATCGTCGACGTTCGCGCGCCGGTGCCACTGATGAAAGAGCGTATTCAGCGGCGCCAGCGCGCTGCACTCGACGCTTCGGAAGCGGGCCTGGCCGTGCTGCAACACCAGCGTGCGACGGCGGAGCCGTTAGCGGGCCTCGAACTCGAGCGCACCGTAGTACACGATAACGTCGTTGGCGCCAGCGTCGAGCCACTCGTGGACGCGATTCGCGTTCGCGCGAACGCCGTGCGCGATCGCCTAATCTGCCGCGGTTCCTGACAGGAGAACACAAGCAATGGGCCTCATTATTGATCGCAGCGAATTCAGCGAAGAAGACTACCGGCTGGCGGGTGCCCGGCTGCAGGAAAACCTTCGCGCATTGCAGATGCTGTTCGCGCGGCCGGAATTCGGGCGCGGCGACTCAAGTCTCGGCGCCGAGCTTGAGATGTGCATCGTCGATGAGCAGGCCCAGGCATTGCCGCTTAACCGGCAGGTGTTAGCCGACTCGCTCGATCCAAACCTGCAGCCCGAGCTGGATCGCTTCAACCTCGAATACAACCTGTCGCCGGTGATGTCCGCCGGTACGCCGTTCGCGACGATGCGGGCGGAGCTTGAAAACGCCCTTGCCGAACTCGGACGCATTGCGGCGACACACGGCGGTCGCATCGTGCCGATTGGCATCCTGCCAACCCTGAGTGAGGCACAGGTGCAGTCGAATTCCATGACGGACCTCGATCGCTACCGCGCCCTGCAGGCCGGCATCCAGCGCCTTCGACAGCTCGATTTTCACATCAGGATTGATGGTGCCGAGCCCCTCGACGTGAAGTGCGACAGCGTGACGCTCGAAGGCGCGAATACCTCGTTCCAGGTGCACCTGCGGGTCAATCCGGATGAATTCGCGTCGTACTACAATGCGGCCCAACTGGCGACGCCGCTGGCGCTCGCGCTCAGCGCCAATTCGCCGTTCTTTCTTGGACACAGTCTGTGGGACGAGACGCGCATCGCCCTGTTCAAGCAATCGGTCGATACCCGCGGCAGTCATTCGCGGCAATGGCGACGCGCGGCGCGAGTACCGTTCGGACACGGCTGGGTGCGCCACGGTGCGTTAGAACTGTTTGCCGAATCCTGCCACCTGTACCCGATAATCCTGCCGGTTTGCGGCACGGAAGATGCGCTCGGGATTGCCGAGAGCGGTGGTATGCCGGAGCTGCTGGAGCTGCGCTTGCACCAGGGCACAATCTGGAACTGGAATCGCGCGGTGTTCGACGCGTCGGCCGGTGGCCATGTGCGGATCGAGTTTCGGGCACTGCCGTCCGGTCCTGCGCCGATCGACATGATGGCGAATGCGGCGTTTCTGGTCGGGCTGACCGTCGGCCTCAGCAAGTCTGTCGATGCAATGCTCAGCGCGTTCCCGTTTCGCTACGCCGAATACAATTTTTATCGCGCCGCGCAGCACAGCCTGCGGGCCGAACTGCTGTGGCCGACGCTGGATGGCAACTCGCCGCGCGCCGTCAACGCTGCGACGCTGTGCGCGGAGTTGCTCGAGACAGCCGAGCGCGGCCTCGAAATCATCGGCGTCGACGCTGCTGAGCGCAAACAGCTCATCGGCATCATTCGTGAACGACTGAAGAGCGGTGTGACACCGGCGCTGTGGCAGCGGCGCCTCCTCGAACGCATGCCGGGCGCGCACCGCGAGGAGGCGCTGGTGCGGGTTGTAGAGGAGTACATGGAGCAGGTGAACCGTGGCCGACCGGTCAGCGAATGGCCGTGAAGCATGGCCGCGCGGCGCAACAAGAAGTGACGATGGTGATGATCAGGTTGGCGGCTGGTTTGTGCGCTCGCGGTGCGCGGCAGCGCGCTCCGGCGCGGGTCTCGCGTCCGCAGCGCTGAGCTCGACGCTTTGCAGGATCAGCTCGTCGCCGCTGATTACGCGCGTTCGAAAATCGCCGCAGGCGGCGCACAGCAGGCGATTTGCAGCGGCCGCTGATTCCGCACCGCACTGGCTGCAGCGAACGACAATATCCGCCGGATCAATCGTGAGCTCTGCATGCTCGGCAACCGTACCCGCTGCCGCGAGCGGATAGGCATGGCGCAGCAGCTGCGGATCCACGCCGGACAGCGGGCCAAGCCTGATGACGATGCGCGACACGCTGGCGCCTGCGTGCTCGCCCGCAATTTCCTCGACCTGGTTCAGCAGTGCAAGGCAAACAGAAAGTTCGTGCATCAGCGGCTGCCGAAGCCGCTGAGCAGGGACCGGCGGCTCAGCGTATTGCGCGCTTTGATGCCAGCAGGCCGGTCGGCGGCAGCAGGGACCGTGAATAGTCTTGTTACCACTTCCATTGCCACGGCGCGCGCCGTGTCCTGGTCGGGAAAATCACTCATCGTGCGGAACAACGCCGCGGTCAGGTAAGTGCCGAGCTCGGTATCGTGGCAGACATTGAACTCGAGCGGCTCGCCAGGGAATTCGATATCGCAGGCACTGCCCTGGTCGGATGCCGCCCATGCATCGCTTTCCGGCAACAGGACCATGTTCATGAACCACGGTGTAATCAGCACGAGTACGCGGTGCTCGTTAAAGTCGCGCATGCCGACCGCCTCGACCACGAGTCGCGGATTCAGGATTGGCAGGCCCTGCATGTGCCTGCGCTCAATACGCTCGAAATGACGCACGAGCGTTGCGCTGCGCTCTGCAGGATCAGCCATTGGCGAGCAGGAACGAGAATTGCTCGGCATCGCACTGCGGGCAGCGCCAGTGCGCCGGAAGATCCGCAAAAGCTGTCCCGGCAGGGATCTGTTCGAGCGCATCGCCTTCCGCCGGATCGTACAGGTACCAGCAAATGCGGCACTCATAACGTGCCGGATTGCCCGACGCGCTGCTGGCCTCGGCCTGCGCGGCGTCGCTCATGCGACTTCCGTCCAGTAGGGTGTGAGCAGTCCTTCGAGGCGGGTTGCCGAGTCACGCAGGTCTTCGGGCGCGGCGCAGATCACCGCGGGCACGTCGACAACTTCGAGCGTGTTGAGAATCAGGATGCCCATCGAATTGTAAAAGCGAACCCACCAGACGTTCGGTATCAGCGTGCTGGAGACCTGGCACTTGCCGTAGGCGCGCGACAGGGTGTCGACCGGGCCGCGGCCGAGCTGCTCGTCAAGGAACACGAGGTCGGCATCGGACAGCGGTAGCAGCGTCAGGTTGATAACGTGCGCCGCTTTGCTGACGTCGTATTCCGCGCAGTGCGATTGCAGCTCCACGAGGATTGGCAAGGCATTCATCACCTCGGCTGGCACATCGTTCGAATCGGTCCTGATCTCGCGGTGCTCTGCGTCGACCAGCCTCGTCAGGTGCGGCGCATCGCCAACTTCAAGCAAATCGAACACGATCCGTTCGTTCTCATCGAGGTAGACGGTGCGCCAGACGCCGGCGAGCACCGCTTCCTGGGTGCGTGCCGTAACCGCGCCGGAATAGGTGACGGCAACTTCCCCCTCACCGAGAATCTGGTTGACGAGCGTGCGGTCGCCCGCGTCCAGTGCCGTCAGGTCAGCCAGTCGTGGCGCAGGCTCATTGCAGTAATCATTGAGCGCGCTCTGCAGCCATTCCATCGCCTGTCGTGCACCGTCGAGTTCCACAACGCTGGCCGGGTCCGGCATCGACGGTGGCGTGTAGCGCCACATGTCGCCGGGCATGTCGATGTACGACAGGACCTGCCCATCGTCTTCACTCAGCTGACTGCCGGGCCCGATGACCCGAACCGGTATCTGACTTAATTCCACAAGCGCAACTCCATTTCTCGATGAGCCAATGGTCGATCAGTTGCTGACGTGCACAACCGGGATACTGAAACCCGGCGGCCGCCGCGGTGTCGCGACCAGTAGCTCGCTGATTTTTTCAATGTATACGCCCCAGTCCTGAATCCGCGTCAACGTGCCGACGTAGTCGCCTGCACGCAGGAACACCAGCGCCGGGTATTCCGTGAAGCCGTAGCGGTGCTTCAGCGCTTTGCCATCGCCAAATACATCGGTGACGACACCGGGGCGGAGCCTGCCGTCGAACGCTTTTACCAGTTCAGGCAAGACGACCGCAACGTCGGTCGCATCGCGCACGGTGGTCGTATCGCCGGGAAAGAACAGCACGTTCATTCCCGGCGCTGCGACAAAGTTGTCGTGACTGGCGAGGGATACTTCCGGATAGTCGAGTTCCGCGACAAGTCGATCGATCAGTGGGTGACTCATTTTTGTACTCCGCCCAAGCTTGGTCGTCCGTTTTCATAGTCATGGATGGCCAGCGCGTCCGGGCCGATGCGGTCGCCGGTTTCGAGCGACTCGCTGCGGGCGGTGATCTCGACCTGCCACTCGTCAAGCACCTCGCGAGCGAGCTTGATCGCCGGGTCGATTTGCCGCTTCACCGTTTGCGTCAGGCTGCCGCCGTAGTCATTCAGCAACTCCGGCTGCACACCGATGAGCGCGATTTCGTCGGGGAACTCGCCGGACAGCTGGGCTGACGACAGGACTTCCTGAAAACCGGCCTGGTGCATGCTGACTTTCTTGACGCCCATGTAGGTAGGCACGTCGTCGCCGACGATAAGTTTGAGCGTGCCGGGCAGCAGGCCGAAATCGATTGCATCGAATATCAGCAGGCGGCGCGTCGAGCGCACCCAGGGCAGCAGGAATATACCCTGGGTGCCGCCATCCATGACGCACACGGAAGGCGCAAACCGGTAACGCTCGTTCAGCGTCTCGGCGCAGCGCACGCCGAAACCTTCATCGGCCCAGAGCACGTTGCCAATACCGAGAATCAATGTGTCCCAGTCCGTCTGCCGGGCCGCGGGGTGATTGCTGTTTGCTGCAGGCAAGCCTCTAGTCCTTGTAAGTGCGCCAGCCGCTGATGATCGCGCTGACGCTGCTTTGCGAACTCATGATGTCGGCCCGGATAGCCATGTAGATGTGAATAATCGTGAAGACGATGAACAGCCACATGCCAAGGATGTGCAGCATGCGAACTTCCTGCGATCCGCCGAGCATCGGCAGCGCCCAGCCGAACCAGGTATCAGCCCAGCTGCCGGCGCCGAGGCCTTCGCCATACAGCGCGAAACCGGTAATGATCATGAACAGTCCGAGCACCGTGTTGAACAACCACATTGCTGACTGCGCGAGCGCGTTGTGGGCATCGCTGTGCGGCGCCTCGCGGCGCAGGAACAGGTAGTACTTCACTTCCTCGAACAGGTCGCGCCACCATGACCCGCGCCAGACGGGGAGGTAAAGCAGTTCGCGCGAATACTTGTTGCCGACGAAGCCCCAGTAGATCCGCACCACGAAGCCGATGCTGAAAACATACGCTGCGATAAAATGGATCATGCGCAGATTGCCCATCAGGAAGTGCTCGCTCGCTTCGCCGCCGATACTTGGCAGCGGGTTCGCGATCAGGTAGCCGGTGACGGCCAGCACGATGACGGAAAGCGCATGCACCCAGTGCCAGATACGCACCGGCGCCTCGAAAACGTAAAGCGGCTTGCGATAAGCGCTTTTTGGCGCGCTACCTGCTGCACTGCTCGCCATGTGCGAAACCTCCTCAGCGAATTTTTACGCGCGCCAGTTCCTGGCCGTCCGGTGAGATGACGTGCGTCGCGCACGCCAGGCAAGGATCAAAGCTGTGAATCGTGCGCAGTATTTCCAGCGGCTGTTCCGGATCCGCCATCGGCGTGCCGAGCAACGCGGCCTCGTAGGCGCCGATATTGCCCTGCGGGTCACGCGGCGAGGCGTTCCACGTCGTCGGTACCACCGCCTGGTAGTTGGCAAGCTTGGCGTCCTGGATATGAATCCAGTGACCGAGCGCACCGCGCGGGGCTTCGCCAAAACCGACGCCCTTCGTGTCGTGGGCCAGGTGTCCGGTTCCCACTTCTGCATATTTGCCGTCGCGACATCGCCGGCCTTGATGTTCGCCATCATGTCGTCAAACACCGTCGCGCATCTTGTGCGCGGCCCAGGAACATTCCAGGCCGCGTGCCGCCGTGCGGCCGAGTGTCGAAAACAACGCGGTGATCGGCAGTCCGAGATCGCTGAGCAGGCCGTCGACCTGCGCCTTGATATCTTCCTGGCCGCGCGCATACGCGACGAGATACCGCGCGAGCGGTCCGACTTCCATGGCATTGCCGCGCCAGCGGGGCGCTTTCAGCCATGAATACTTGCCGCCTTCGTCGAGCGCTTCGATATTGGTCTTCGTGCCTTTCGCATTCGGGCCAAGCTCGAAGCGCGGCTCGGTAACGCCGTCCCAGGGATGCAGGCCGGCATCCGGATCCGGGTACTGGTACCAGGAATGCGTGACGAATTCACGAATCTGTTCCGGGTCGCGCGGGTCGACGTCATACACCGTGCTGAGATCGCCGTTCAGGATCGCGCCATTCGGCATCATCCAGGATTCGTTCGTGTAGTTATTCGCGATCGCCGGGAACTCGCCGTACGCCATGACGTTCTTGCTGGAGAGACCGCCGCCGAAAGTCCAGTCCTTGTAGAACGACGCAATCGCTTTGAGGTCCGGGATGTACACCTGGTCTACAAAGGTGATCGACTGGTTAATGATGTCGGACACCTGGTTGAGCCACGCTATGTTTACCGCGCCAACTGCGCCGGTCTCGTTGACGTTGATCGAACACGGCATGCCGCCGACAAGCCAGTTTGGATGCGGATTGCGACCGCCGAAGATCGTATGGATCTTGACGATTTCCTTCTGGAAATCGAGTGCCTCGAGGTAATGCGTTACTGCCATCAGGTTCGCTTCCGGCGGCAGCTTGTAAGCGGGGCTGCCCCAGTAGGCATTGGCGAACGGCCCGAGCTGGCCCGATTCGACGAAGCGCTTGATGCGATTTTGCACGTCGCGAAAGTAGCCGGGCGAGGACTTCGGCCACGGCGAAATGCTTTGCTGCAGCGACGACGTCGCGCCAGGATCCGCCTTGAGCGCGCTGACGATGTCGACCCAGTCAAGCGCATGCAGATGGTAGAAGTGCACCAGGTGATCCTGGGTGTACTGCGCCAGCATCATCAGGTTGCGAATCGAATTGGCATTTTTCGGAATATCGATGTCGAGCGCATCTTCGACGGCGCGACACGATACAAGTGCATGCACGCCGGTACACACGCCACAGATCCTCTCGGTAAAGGCCCACGCGTCGCGCGGATCGCGGCCTTTCAGAATGATCTCGAGACCACGCCACATGTTGCCGGTGGACACCGCGTTGCGAATCGTGTTGTTTTCATCGACGTTGACTTCAATACGCAGGTGGCCTTCGATCCGGCAAACCGGGTCGACGACGATTCGTTTGCCGGCATCATCGAGCGCGAAACCGTTGGCCGTGACTGTCTTACTCATGACGCGCCCCCTCTGATTTGCGGCTCGTGATGCGGCTGATCGCTGTCGCGGCGGCATGCGCTGCAACGCCGACCGCGGCCGCACCGGCGAGAATTCCGCCGACCTTGTCCGCCGTGGCTTCCGCGCCGCCAAGCGAGCCGAAGTTCGTTACGGCACTGTAGAAAGAGCCCTTGTCCCAGAAATTGTCCTCGGCGCAGCCGAGGCAACCGTGGCCGGACTTGACCGGCCACGACAAGCCGCCGTTCCACTCCAGCGTTGAACAGGCGTTGTAGGTTGTCGGGCCCTTGCAGCCGACCTTGTACAGGCAATAACCCTTGCGGGCGCCTTCGTCGTCGAAGCGTTCGACGAACTGGCCGGCATCGAAGTGCGGGCGCCGATAGCACTTGTCGTGCAGGCGCTGGCTGTAAAACATTTTCGGCCGTCCCTGCCGGTCGAGCTCGGGCAGCCGATCAAAGGCGATCATGTAAGTGATAACGCCGGTCATGACTTCGGCGATCGGCGGGCAGCCCGGCACCTTGATGACGGGCTTGTCGAGGATCACCTTGTGAATCGGTGTCGCCCGCGTCGGGTTGGGGTGGGCTGCCTGCACGCAGCCCCAGGACGCGCAGGAACCCCAGGCGATGATCGCTTTGCAGTGATCGGCCATGTACCGGAGTTTTTCGACGTAAGGTTTGCCCGCCTGGATGCAGTACATGCCGTCTTCATTCAGCGGCGGGTTGCCCTCGCAGGCGAGGATGTACTGGCCATCGTATTTATCGACGGTTTGCTGCAACAGTTCCTCGGCCTGGTGGCCTGCCGCCGCCATCAGCGTGTCGTCGTAGTCGAGCGAGATCATCGACAGCACGACATCACCCGCGAGCGGGTTGCCGGAGCGAATGAAGGACTCGGTGCAGCAGGTGCACTCCAGTCCGTGCAGCCAGATCACGGGAGTGCGCGGCTTGTTTTCGAGTGCGTAGGCAATTTCGCCGGCAAACTCGGGCCCGAGACCGAGGCCTGCGGCTGTCAGGCTGCAGAATTTGAGAAAGCTGCGGCGCGTGATGCCGTGCTGGCGCATGACATCGTAGAAGGTTTCCTGGACCGGCATTTAAGGCCTCCCATTGGCATGATGGCAATCAGGCCGATTGCACGTCGGCAAACCTTCGTTCCAGCGTCCCTGTCTTTGTAGCTCCCACGCACAACCGACATAGCTATTCAGCGCTAATCATGATGCGCCGTTCACGAAAAGTGGCCTATCGTGGTTCCTACTTATGCAAGTGGCCCATTAGCCGGCGGTCCGTACTACTACGAATGGCCGTGCCGGCGGGCAGCCATGAGAATGCGGCTGCCCGGAGCCGATGAGCGCGCCCGCTAGCGTCGATGGAGATTCTCTACCTGATCCTGGTGCTGCTCGTTGTGACCCGTGTATTCGCGGAGCTCGCGGAGCGCATCAAGCTGCCGGCCATCGTTGGCGAACTGGTCGCCGGCGTATCGCTCGGGCTGTTCCTGCTGAATTTCGGCGACACGGTTGCCGACCCTTTGGTCGGCGACGCAAAGCGAGACGTATGCGTCTCTCGTTGACCTCGGCATGTTCTTCCTGTTGCTGCTGGCCGGCATACGCATGGAGCCCTTCGAATTCGCGCAGACTTCGAAGACCGCGATCCTGGTTGCGATCGGCGGCATGCTGCTGCCAATTTCTGCCGGCGTCCTGCTCGGCTGGCTGGTACTGCCTGAGTCACCGCTCAAACTGGTGCAGTGCCTGTTGATCGGTACGGCGCTGGCCATCACCGCGGTGCCGGTCGCGGTACGCATCTTCATGGACGTCGGGGAGCTGGACAGCCGCGTCGGCAAGACGGTGATATCCACTGCGCTCTGGGACGATCTGATCAGCCTGTTCCTGCTGGCACTGGTGATCGCGGCGATGGGCGAGGGCAGTTTCGCCGAGTTCAGCCTGGCAACGGCCGGCTCGCTCGTTGGCAAAGTGCTGCTGTTTTTTGCTTTGACCATTCCGGCCGGATACTTTTTGTTTCCGTTCCTTGGACGCTATTTCAAATATTTGCGCTTTCCCGAAGTCGATTTCAGCATGTTGCTAATCGGCGCGCTCGCCTACGCGACGTTCGCCGAGATGATGGATATGCACTTTATAATTGGCGCATTCCTGGCCGGCATGTTCTTTCATCCCAAGGTTGTCGAGAAGGAGATCTACGAGCGGGTCGAAAGCCAGATGTCGGGAATCACCCAGGGATTTCTTGCGCCGATATTTTTCGTCTCGGTCGGACTGCATCTTGACTTCAGCGCGTTCATGTCGGTGCCGCTGTTCGTATTTAGCTTCGTGATGATTGCGCTGGTCAGCAAGATTGTCGGCGCGGGTTTGCCGGCGTACTGGATCGGGCTGAGCCGCCGCGAGGCGCTGATGGTCGGCGTCGGCATGAGCGGCCGCGGTGCGGTCGAGCTGATCGTCGCCGGCGTTGCGCTCGAAGCCGGGCTGTTTTTGCAGCCGGACCCGCCACCGGTGATCGTGCAGAGCCTGTACTCGACCATCGTCATCATGGCGCTGGTGACGACCATCCTGACGCCGATCATTCTGCGCAGGCTCGTGGACACGTCGGCGCTGCCGAAGTAACGCCCGTAACTCCGCAACAGTCACTGGCCAACATTGCAGCAGGGTGCGGGAAACGCCGTCTCTGCGTTCTGCAACCGGTGCCGCATTCGCTAGTGACACAGCTGTGCCGTGCCCGGTCTGGCGCTGCGAATCTGCAATCGGTGCCGGCACCTTATCGGGCATCATGCAGGCAAACCTGCTACTTTTCTGTCTTCCCGGCCGGCATCGAATGGATGAAAAATGAAACGCCCTTTGAACTGGATTTTTCCCGTGCTGCTGATTTCCGCCTGTGCCACATCGACGCCCGATATCGCATCGATCAGCGCGCACAGCGATGGCGTCGAAGCAACGTCGCTGCTCGGTGAAGCGCTGCGATCGCCGGCGCCCTCTGCGGCCGCTGTCGCCGCATTCGAGGCCGCGAAGTCCGCTTACCTTGCCGACCCGGATGATGCTGACAAGCTGATCTGGTACGGGCGGCGCGCCGCATACCTTGGCAACTACCAGGACGCGATCACGATTTTCAGCGAAGGCATGCGCCGCTATCCGCAGGACGCACGCATGCTGCGTCACCGCGGTCATCGCTACATCTCGACGCGCCAGTTCGACAAGTCGATCGCCGATTTCGAAAAAGCCTACGCGCTGATCCAGGGCACGGCAGACACGATCGAACCGGATGGCCTGCCGAATGCGTTGAACATTCCGCTGACGAGCCTGCATGGGAATATTCGCTACCACCTCGGCCTTGCCTGGTATTTGCAGCAGGACTGGGAGCCTGCTCGCCGGATTTTCGCCGAGGATCTCGAGTACGCAGACAACGATGACGGCATCGTAGCGTCATCGCACTGGCTGTACATGATCCTGCGACGCATGGGCCGCGATGCAGACGCGGCCCGGGTGCTCGAACGCATTTCCGAAAACATGACCATTATCGAGAATACCGCGTACCACGAGGCCTGCCTGATCTACAAAGGACTGAGATCGGCAGACGAAAGCCTGCCGGCAGACGTCGCCAATCCCGGCCTCGCCGGGCTCGTCTACGGCATCGCAAACTGGTACCTGTACAACGGCGACGAGCAGCGTGCTTACGAAATCATGAACCGGCTCGTCGACGGCACCGGCTGGGCATCGTTTGGTTATATTGCCGCCGAGGCGGATCTTGCAGCGGCGCCGGCGCGCAAATAATCGGCTGAATCTCTGCGGTGCCGCAGTCGATCATTCATCCCCAAGCTCGCTGCGCACCTTGATCTCGCCGTGCAGCGTGCGATGTACCGGGCATTTGTCCGCGATCTCGAGCAGCCGCGCGCGTACGTCGGCATCGAGATTGCCGTCGAAGCACAGTTCGCGGCGGAATTCGTCGATCTTGCCATCCGCCGTTTCGCAGTCGGCGCAATCCGTCGCGTGAACCTTGCCGTGGCGCACCCGGACGGTTGTTGATTTCAGGTCGAGTTTCTTGCGCGATGCGTACATCTTGAGCGTCATCGATGTGCAGGTAGCGAGCGCGGCTGACAACAGGTCGTAAGGTGTCGGACCGAGGTTGCTGCCGCCGACGTCCAGCGGCTCGTCGGCCACGAGCGCATGATCACCCGCCGCGACGTCGGTGCGGAAGCTGTCAATAAAAGTGCGGGCGATCACCTCACCGGCATTCGCGCGCAGCGGCGCCGGTTGATCGACCGGCGGCAGGTATTTTGCTGCCCAGCTCGCCAGCACGCTGCCGGCATAGCGGGAATCCGCCTCGCGACTGAGCAGGTGATCCGCCGTGTCGAGACTGATAAAACTTTTCGGGTGGCGGGCGGCAAGAAACAGCGTGCTCGCGTTTTCGATTTCAACCGTGTCGTCGAGTGGCGCATGCATGATCAGCAGCGCCTTGCGCAGCTTCTGTATCGCATTCGGCAGATCGTGTTGCTCAAGGTCGTCAAGCAGCTGGCGCTTGATGCGAAACGGTCGGCCACCCAGGTCGACTTCTGCTTCGCCGCGCGACTCCAGCTCGCTCGCGGAGCCGGCAAAGAGGTGACGAATATGCGCAGGGTCGGCTGGCGAGCCGATCGTGGCGACGGCGACCGCGGACGATACCTGCGGCGCGGCCTGCAGCACGGCGGTGCCGCCCAGCGAGTGCCCGATCAGAATTGCCGGCGGCTGGTGCTGCTCGTCGAGGTAGCGGCTGGCCGCCAGCAAATCGGCGACGTTCGAGGAGAAGTTGGTGTCAGCAAATTCGCCTTCGCTCTGGCCGAGACCCGTAAAGTCAAAGCGCAGCACCGCAATGCCGGCGTCGTTGAGTGACCTGGCAATATTGCTGGCCGCCCGCAGGTTTTTCGAACAGGTAAAGCAGTGCGCGAACAGCGCGTACGCGCGCGGCCTGCCAGCCGGGAGGTCCAGCAGGCCCGCGAGCTGCTCGCCACGGTCGCTGTCGAAAGTTACTTTTTGCGTCTGCATGAGGCGTCAACCCTAGTCCTGCAAAAAAAGTCAGTATGCACACCCGCCAACGTCTGACCCAGTCGCCGGCCTGGGTTTGTCTTTTAACAGAGTCCGCCCGAAACTGATGCGCGGTCTACGGGAACTTCAGTCTTCGAAAGTTGCGGTCGACTGGCGACGGCGATCGACGATCAGGCGCGTGACGTCAGGTCGCGAATAGTGTCCTGCAACGTCCAGGCTCTGGCGTTCCCGCAGAACCATCGAATGATCAAGAACCGCAACCCGCAGTGATTCAATGCCGGTTTCCGGTTCGAGCAGCCACTCACCATCGGGTGCTGCCACGCAGGAGCCGCCGTTCGCCATCAGCGCATCGGCGCTTTTCTGCAGGAGCGCTGCGTGCGGCAGGCTGTCATCGATGTCCGATGCACGCATCAGGCCTGCTACCGACACCACGTAGGAGCGCGCTTCCAGCGCGATGAAGCGCGTTATTTTTTCCGTGTTGCGCAGGCTGCCGGGCCAGATTGCAACGTGCAGATCTTCGCCGGCTGCGTACAGTGCAGCGCGCGCGAGAGGTAACCAGTTCTCCCAGCAATTGAGGCCGCCCACGGTAAACGGCCCCAGCGCATGAGTGCGCAGTCCGTGGCCATCGCCGATTGACCAGACCAGCCGCTCCTCGTAGGTCGGCATCAGTTTGCGATGCACGGATTCGATGCTGCCGTTCCTGTCGATATAGACCATCGAGCAGTACAGGCTGTGGCCGCCGCGATCGCCGGCGCGTTCAATCGTGCCAATGTAGGTGGCGATTTTGAGCTTCGCAGCCGCCGCGCACAGCGTGTCGAGATCGCCGCGCTCGATGTTGATCGCCTGTTCAGCGTAATACGCGAACAATTCCTTCTGCAGCGGGGATTCGAAGCGTGCGCCGTCCGTGCGTTCCACCCAGAACGGGTAGCCGGGGATCAGCGCCTCGCCGAACACGACAAGGTCGCAGTGCTCGCCGGCCGCCTGCTGCAGCCAGTCGATGACCTTGCTGATCGTGGCATCGCGGTTTAGCCACACGGGTGCGATCTGTGCGAGGCCCACTCGAAGCTGGTTTTTGTTCATAGCCATGGCCGCAAAAATACTTGGAATCCCAGTATCTTTCCGGCAAACGGCGATAGCAAGAAGCGGCGGCCAGGCGCAGCTAT
This sequence comes from uncultured Gammaproteobacteria bacterium, assembly GCA_963800915.1. GTDB lineage: Bacteria > Pseudomonadota > Gammaproteobacteria > Steroidobacterales > Woeseiaceae > Woeseia. The sequence goes on along the minus strand of CAWDCR010000002.1, from coordinate 302,090 downwards.
GCTTACTTTGCGAGTGCTGCCGCGGCAGGAACCAGCGTTAGCTGCCACGCAGCTTGCACTATTTCGCTTGTTGCTTGTCTGGACCTACAGGGACTTTACGTTGATATTTGACAAGTGAATCCGGGAAAACTGTTAATCAAGCTCGTTGCCGCGACACTGCTGCTCGCAGTAGCGTCGGCATTGGCCGCGGGCAAGCTCTCGTCCACCACGCGCATCGACAGCGAAGTGCTGGGCTATGCGCTGCAGTACTGGGTATACCTGCCGGACGTTCCCGCGGACAGGACGGAACTGCCAACGATTTACCTTACCGACGGCCAGTGGTACCTGTCCGAAGGCAGGATGATCGACGTGCTGGATGGTGAGATTGCGGCCGGCAACATCGAACCGGTCGTTGCCGTGTTCGTCGACAGCCGCGATCCGGACGACCTGTCACACAACCGGCGCAATGATCAGTTCATGTGCTCGCAGGCCTACGTCGCGTTTTTTGTCAACGAACTGGTGCCGGCAATTTCCCGCTCGTTTCCGGTGAGCCTCGATCCGCCGGACCGGGTAATTGGCGGACTGTCGTTCGGCGGGCTCAATGCTGCCTGTTTCGGATTGATGGCATCGAACCATTTCGGCGGAATTGCGATGCAGTCGCCCGCCAGCGACAAGCACCTGAAGGTGGTGGAGCGCCTGTACCGCGAAAACGACCGCATGCCGGTCAAAATGTTCTTCTCGGTGGGTACCAGGCGGGACAACACCAGGGCGGCCCGCAAGTTTCATGGCGCGCTGGTCGAGCTTGGTTATGACGTCACTTATATAGAAGTGCCGCAGGGCCACAACTGGGGCAACTGGCAGCCGCTGCTGGACGACATGCTGCAGGCGTTTTTCAAGAGCGCGCCCTGAGGAATGGGTGGCACTACAAGCAGGTCCTGCAGCAAGGGCCGGGGTGGGGTGGCGCTTCGGTCACGTCGCCAATGAAGGTCCGGGCATTCCAGCAACACCGCCGATGTCGACTTTCTTTTCAGCTGCTGAAGTGGCTGCCCAGACTTTTAATCGTCATTCCAATCATCAAGTGAGCTGGTTGACCGGTTCGCCTGCTAATCTGGTGATCTATTCCGGCGGACTCGCAAGGGCTTTGCAATCGGTCTGCAGGCGCTTTCCGGGCCCGCGGCTTGTCGCAAATTCTTACAGTGACCGTCCGTGCGGCAGAGCAGGAAAAACCCCGCCTCGAGCGGGTTTTTTTTAAGCGTGTCGCGGCAGTTTTGCGCGGCAATGGTAAGCGCTACCTGGCAACCGTAGCCAAGGTTTGCGGCGCCAACAACCGAAATTCAGTGGGTTGCGGCCTAGCGCCCCGTCATCTTCACGGCTTTTTGACGCGTAAAGGCAAGCGGTGTCGATCTTTTCGCACCACTCTGCCATTAACCGCTATGATCAAGGGCGGGTAAATAAAAACGAGAATCGAGGAGACGGCTATGAGGGGATTTCTTTATGCGCTGATCGGCTTGTGCATGGTGCTGACATCGGGCATTGCGTTGAGTGACAGCGACAAACGCAGTTACGATGCAGAAGCGTCGAGTCAACCGTCGCAACGGCATCACGGCGACGGCGATTCGGACAGTGACGACCGCAAGAAGCCGAAAAAAGGCCTCAACCGGCGCGCCGAACGCGAACTGATCGCGGCCGGTGTTACCAAGTACGTCGGTGAGTTCACGCCGGCTGTTTCTTTCCCGGTGGGCGATGGCTGGGTCAAGCACACGTTTGATCCGGACAACGGCGATGGCCCGATCTGCATCGCCGGCACGCCGTACTCGGTTTTCACGCGCATTCGAAATCCGTCGCGTGTGCTGATCATGCTGCAGGGCGGCGGCGCCTGCTGGGACGGCTTCTACCAGTGCAACGTGCTGGCCGAGGCCCAGGAGCCACCGGCACCGCAGGTCGGCATCTGGGACGACGTGTCAGGCCTGAATCCGGTCGACGACTGGTCCGTCGTTTACCTGCCGTATTGTGATGGCTCGGTGTTCTCCGGCGACAACGACGTGTTTGACCCGGACTTTGGCGCTGCAATCGGCGTACCCGAGGCGGTCGTGCGGTTTCATCGCGGCATGCGCAATCTCACGGCCGGCATGGACGTCGCGAAGTCCATGTTCCCCAACGCAGCGCGCGTCATGGTGGCAGGTTCCAGCGCCGGTGGCGTTGGCGCGGCAGGGTTCGCACCGTTCCTGGCGCGTATGAGCTTTGGCAACAACCGCAAGCTGACGGTCTTCAATGACGCCGGTCCTATCGCCGTGAACCTCACGGAAACTGTCTCAATCCAGGCCCGTGCGGATGACTGGCAGTTTGGCCAGTTTTACCCGGCGAGCTGCACGAATTGCTCGGACATGGGGCAGGGTACCGAGATCGTCAAATGGCGCCTCGCCAATGACAGCACAATCCGCGAGGCGTTTTACTCGACTGATTTTGATCAGACAAACCGCTTCTTCATGGGCCTGCTGAATGACCCGCTGGCGTATCGCAACCTGGTGATCCGCGAACACGGCGAGATTCACGACCTGTTTCCGTCGCGCTACAAGCGCTTTATTCAGGCGAACAAGATTTCCCACACCGCGTTACAGACCCCGGACTTTTACACCAGTGCCGACGGCGTACCTCTGTATCAGTGGCTCAAGAAGTTCCTGAAGAACAAGCGCGGCTGGGACGACATCGTCGAGGAGTTGCCAGACCTGTAGACGCGGCTTTTTCGACGAAGAAACCCCGCCCTGTGCGGGGTTTTTTTATGTGGTCCTTTCCAGTTCACCGGTCGCGCCCCGGTTGCCGCGGCGGGCCGGAGTTAGCCGTCGTTGCCGGCGAAGCTCTCCAGGAATTCGCCTAGCATCGCGAACTCTGCCGCGCGGCCACTGCCTTTGCGCCAGGCAAGGCCGATCGTCCGGCTGCTGTTCCGGCCAACCGGCTGCATGCGCACGCGGGTGTTGCGCAATATCAGCGAGCCCTTCGCCATCCCGGGCAGGAACGTGATCCCGAGGTCGGCGTCGACCATCTCGACCAGCGTCAGCAGGCTGGACGCTGCGAAGCGGCGGATCTTGGCCGAGTCGCGAATGCGGCAGGCACTGAGCGCGTGATCGCGCAGGCAGTGTCCGTCCTCGAGGAGCAGGACGCTGTCGGCATTGAGTCGACTGAAGCGGTAATTTTGCGGGTCTACGCGCTCCGTACCCTCGCGATACGCGAGGTAGAAGCGATCCTCGAACAGCGCCAGCGTTTCGACGCCGCGCAGATCGTAGGGCAGGGCCAGCAGCAGCAGGTCGAGCTCGCCGTCGAGCAGCTTCTCGTGAATGGTCTGCGTCTGGCCCTCGTGCAGGTACAGCGTGAGCTTCGGGAAGGCCTTGCGCAGCCGGGGCAGGACTTTCGGCAACAGGAACGGCGCAATCGTCGGGATAACTCCGAGCCGCAGATCGCTGGTCAGCGGTTCGCGCCGCTCACCCGCCAGCTCGATCAGTGCATCCAGGTCGCGCAGCACCAGCCGCGCCTGCACGACGATCTCCTGGCCAGCCGCCGTAATCGTGACCTGCCGGTTGGTGCGGTCCACCAGCTGGCTGTCGAGTGTGCTCTCCAGCTCCTGGATAGCTGCGCTGAACGCCGACTGCGAGACGAAGCAATCCGCCGCAGCATTGCCGAAGTGTTCGCGTTCGGCGAGGGCCACGAAATACCGCAGTTGTTTGATAGTGGGATATTTCATAATCGATTTAATAGGACATAGTAACCGAAATAAACCATTTTATAAATGAAAGCGGAGAGCCTAAGATTCCCATCCTTAAACCAAAGGACGGACACATCATGCAGGTCAACATAGGCATCAGCGAATCATCCCGCGAGGCGATTGCCGCCCGCTTGTCGCATTTGCTCGCCGACACGTACACCTTGTACCTGAAGACGCACAACTATCACTGGAATGTTACGGGGCCATTGTTCAACACGCTGCACCTGATGACCGAGGACCAGTACACGGAGTTGGCCGAAGCCATCGACCTGATCGCGGAACGGATTCGCGCGCTGGGCATACGGGCGCCGGCGAGCTACGCGGAGTTCGCGAAACTCGCGACCGTAACGGAATCCAATGGCAAGGAGAACGCCGACGAAATGATTCGCCAGCTGGTCGCCGGCCAGGAAGCTGTCGTGCGTACGGCACGTGAGTCTTTACCTGCTGCCGAAGCGGCGAACGACCAGCCGACGCTAGACCTGTTAACGCAGCGCATGCAGGTCCATGAGAAAACCGCGTGGATGATGCGCAGCATGCTCGAATCCTGATCAGAACGGTCAGCAACTTAAACTCATATCAAACCATATACATCCCGCTGGGGAGGAGAATTACATGTTAGAGAATCGCGAAGGGCAACGCGTCCCGCAGGCCAAATTCAAAACCCGTGTCGACCACGACTGGGTGGAGCTGAGCACGGATGAGGTGTTCAAAGGCAAAACTGTCGCCGTTTTTTCGCTGCCCGGTGCCTTCACGCCGACCTGTTCATCGTCGCACGTGCCGCGCTATAACCAGCTCGCCAGTCGCTTCAAGCAGCTCGGCGTTGACCAGATTGTCTGCATGTCAGTGAACGACGCGTTCGTCATGAACGAGTGGAAGGAAGCACAGGACGCCGACAACATCATGTTCCTGCCGGACGGCAACGGCCAGTTCACCGATGGTATGGGTATGCTCGTTGGCAAGGAAGACCTGGGCTTCGGCAAGCGGTCCTGGCGTTACTCGATGCTCGTCAAGGATGGTGTTATCGACAAAATGTTCATCGAGCCGCAGCAAGCCGGCGACCCGTATGGCGTTTCCGATGCCGACACGATGCTCGAGTATCTTGCACCGAATGCGCCAAAGCCGCTCGACATCACGGTGTTTTCGCGCAAGGGCTGCCCGCACTGCGCGCGCGCAAAGGGAATGTTGCGTGACACCGGTATCGCGTTCGAGGCTCTCGAGCTGAACGACAGCTATACCGACCGCACCCTTCGTGCCGTTGCCGATGCAACGAGCCTGCCGCAGATTTTCATTAACGGCAAAAAGATTGGCGGCGCCGACGACCTCGCAGCCTGGTTGAAGAAGAACTCAATCACGGAAGAGCAGCGCACGGCGGCGTAAGGGATCTCCCCCTCTTTGAGACCCTCCCCCGGTCTCAGGAGCTTTCGGGCCCGGCATTGCCGGGCCTTTTTTTTTGCGCAGGCTGCGCGGTTTGTTGACAGCCGGCGGAGCAACGCTTTGCGGGGTTTGCAGGCCACTCAAAAGCAGCCGGTTTGCCGCGCCGGCTGGCCTGCGGATTGCACTGCTGGCACGGGTAGCCGGAGTCTGCGATCGAACTGAAAAGCCAGTACACTCTCCGAGGTACCTGTGAGGAGGAAAACCGTGGCCAAATTTGCAGTTAAAGACTCGTCATTGCTCGAAACCGGCGCCTACATCGATGGTGCCTGGGTAGCAGCGGATGATGGATCGACGTATGACGTCAGGAACCCGGCGACCGGCAAGGTGATCGCAAAGGTCGCGCAGTGCGGCAAAGCTGAGACGCGTCGCGCGATCAAGGCGGCGAATGCCGCATTGCCGGGCTGGCAAAAGCTCTCGGCAAAGGAACGCGGCAGGATCCTCCGCAAATTTTTTGATTTGATGATGGCCGCGCAGGAAGACCTCGCAAAAATAATGACCGCGGAGCAGGGCAAGCCGTTGTCCGAGTCGCGTGGCGAAATAGCCTACGGCGCCAGTTATATCGAATGGTTCGCCGAGGAAGCGAAGCGCATTTACGGTGACACGATCCCCGGGCCGGACAACGACAAACGCATCGTCGTTATTCGTCAGCCGATTGGCGTCGTTGCCTGTATCACGCCCTGGAATTTTCCGAATGCGATGCTCGCACGCAAGATCGCGCCGGCACTGGCGGTCGGCTGCACCGTCGTGTGCAAGCCGGCTAATCTGACGCCGCTGTCCGCAAATGCGTTCGCTGTGCTCGCCGAGCGCGCCGGCGTGCCGAAAGGCGTGATCAACATTGTCAGCGGCAAGACCTCGGAGATCGGCAAGGAAATTACGTCGAACCCCATTGTTCGAAAACTGACGTTCACTGGTTCGACCCCGGTGGGCAAGATGCTCGTCAAGGAATGCGCCGATACCATGAAGCGCACCTCGATGGAGCTTGGTGGCAACGCGCCGTTCATTGTGTTTGACGATGCGGATGTTGATGAAGCTGTAAAAGGGGCGATCATCTGCAAGTTCCGCAACGCGGGTCAAACCTGCGTTTGTGCGAATCGTATCTTCGTGCAGGATCGTATCTACGACGAGTTCTCGAAGAAGTTTGCGAAAGCCGTCGCCAAGCTGAAACTGGGTAATGGAATGGACAGCGGTGTTGATGTTGGGCCCCTCGTTAGCGAAGGCGCGGCAGACGGCGTTATGGAGTTCATTGATGATGCTGTCGCCAGTGGGGCCAAGGCGGTCGCAGGCGGTAAACGTTCCAAACTCGGCAAGGCGTTTATCACGCCAACCGTGCTGACGAACGTGGACAAAAAAATGCGCGTGTTCCGTGAGGAAATTTTTGGGCCCGTCGCGCCGCTGTTTCGTTTCAAGACTGAAAAAGAAGCGATTCAGCTCGCGAACGATACGGAGTTCGGTCTCGCCAGCTATTTCTATGCGCGCGATATCGGGCGGATCTGGCGCGTCAGCGAAGCGCTCGAGTATGGCATCGTCGGCATTAACGCCGGAGTTATCTCGAACGAGATGGCGCCGTTCGGCGGCGTAAAAGAATCCGGCCAGGGCCGCGAAGGCTCCAAGTACGGTGTCGACGACTACCTGGAGATGAAATACATGTGCATCGCCGGCGTTGAAAAATAGCGCAGCGTCGAGGTCCGATTCTGGCTAGTCTGGAAGTTTGGCGGGCGTATACTGAAGGCTACTCTCTGGAGCGGCCGCCAATGCACAACAAGGTTTTCGAGCGCGCACGCAGGGCCCGCGATCCGCGCTTCGACGGGCGTTTTTTTGTCGGCGTGCACACCACAGGCATCTACTGCAGGCCCGTTTGCCCAGCCGTTTCCCCCAAACGCGAGAATATCCGCTTTTACCAAAGTGCGGCGGCCGCCGGCGAGGCTGGTCTGCGCCCCTGCCTGCGTTGCCGACCGGAATGCGCGCCCGGCACGCCGGCCTGGGCGGGCACATCGACAACGGTGCGGCGCGGCCTGCGACTGATCGACGATGGCGCGCTGGACGATGGCAATATCGAAACGCTTGCCGAAAGCCTTGGCGTCACCAGCCGGCATCTGCGCCGGCTGTTCACGACACATGTCGGGGCATCGCCACTCGCGGTTGCTCACACGCGCCGCCTGCATTTTGCGAAACGCCTGATTGACGATACGGCTCTGCCGATGACTCACGTTGCAATCGCCGCGGGCTACGGCAGCGTGCGGCGTTTCAACGATACGTTTCGCAAGACCTACGGGCGTGCTCCCCGCGAGCTGCGGCGATTGCAGCCCGGGCCGACGGCGGCCGCTGCTGAGTTGAGCGTTGAATTGTCGTATCGCGAACCGTACAGCTGGCTCGACGTGCTGAATTTCTACGGGCTGCGTGCGACGCCGGGCGTTGAGAGTATTGCCGACGGTCGCTATCGACGAACGCTCGCGTTCGCCGGCCAGCCTGCTGTCATCGAGGTACGCGAACACACCGTGCCCGGCAAATTATTGCTGAGCGTCAGCGGCGTGCCGGCCGAACGGCTGTTCGAGGTCGTGCAGAAAACCCGCGAGGTGTTCGATCTCGATGCGCCGGTGCACGATATCAATGCGGCACTGCGCAAGGACACGCGACTGCGAGCGCTGCTGCGACAGCGTCCGGGCGTGCGCGTGCCCGGCGCATGGCACGGTTTCGAACTGGCGGTGCGGGCCGTGCTCGGGCAGCAAATTTCGGTGCGGGCCGCGACGACGCTGGCGGGCCGTATCGCCGCGCGCTACGGCACTCCGCTGCCACAGCCGCAGCCCGGCCTGACGCACTTGTTCCCGACGCCCGCACAGCTGCGTCGCGCCCGCTTCACCAAGATCGGGCTCGTCAGCAGCAGGGCGCAGACACTGCGCGACCTTGCCGCCGCAGTTGATGACGGTGACATCAGCTTCGACGCCCTGCAGGACGAGCAGGAATTCTGCGCCCGCTTGTGCAAGCTGAAGGGTATCGGCGACTGGACAGCGCAATACGTGCTGATGCGGGCATTGAAGTACCCGGATGCGCTGCCGGTTGGCGATCTTGGCCTCGTCAAGGCGCTGTTTGCCGAGCGCCGCGCGACACCGTCGGAATTGCTGGCGCGCAGCGAACACTGGCGGCCCTGGCGTGCCTATGCCGCGATGCTGCTGTGGGGCGCGGCCCCTGGAGGATGACACGATGTATTACTGCTACCTCGGTACGCCGATTGGCGAACTGCTACTGGCCGGCACCAGAGAGGGTCTGTGCGTGGTCGGCTTCCCGGACGGCAAAATGCGCCGCGAGCCGGCCACAGACTGGATATTTTCAGAGCAGCCGTTCGCCGCGGTGCGCCGGCAGCTGCGCGAGTATTTCGCCGGTGAGCGCAAGACCTTCGACCTGCCGCTGCGTCCGGGCGGCACCGAGTTCCAGCAGCAGGTGCTCGACGAACTGCAGAAAATCCCCTATGGAACGACCGTCTCCTACGCGGACGTCGCGCGCCGGATCGGTCGCCCGAAAGCGGTGCGCGCCGTCGGCGCCGCCAATGGCCGGAACCCGATTCCGGTGATCATCCCGTGCCACCGGGTCATTGGCAGCGGCGGCCAGCTGACCGGATTCGGCGGAGGCCTGCCGACCAAAGAGGCGCTGCTGCGGCTGGAGGCGGAGCACAGCCGCTTCCCGCACGTGCTGCCCTAACTGTAGCTATCACGCAACAAAAGCAGTCAAAACGGGCATTTGCCGCGTGATATTTGTTGCGTACTTATTACATTTCACAAATGCTTGCAGTACCATGCGGGCTAGCAAGACGTTGTCACCGGGACGTCGCTGCGGCGCACCATCGCCGGCAGCCGGCCAGCGGCGCTAGCGTTGCGACACGCAGGTGTCGAACCTAATTACCGTAATTTTTTTGGATGGAGAGCAGGCATGCACATTCTTTCTCGGGTTGGCCTGGCGGCCCTGACGACGGCACTCACCGTCATCGCGCTGCCGGCTTCGGCACAAACCGAAAACCGCACGGCAGAAATTCTGCTGGAAGAAATCATCGTTACCGGCACGAAGCGCGCCGGCGGCATCAATGTCCAGGACGCGCCCGTTGCGATAACGGCCTACTCGGAATCGCAGCTTGATGCGATGCACATTCGCGATTTGCAGGCGATCGGCTACTCAGCACCGAGCGTGCAGCTGGAAGACATCGGTACCGCGCGTGGTACCGCCAACTTCTCCATTCGCGGCCTCGGCATCAACAGCTCGATTCCGTCGATCGACCCGACCGTCGGTGTTTTCGTCGACGGCCTGTACATGGGTGTCAACAGCGGCATCGTCCTCGACATCTTCGATCTCGACGGCATCGAAGTGCTGCGCGGTCCGCAGGGTCTCCTGTTCGGCAAGAACGTGACCGGTGGCGCCGTGCTGCTGCGCACGACGCGCCCGACGGATACCTTCAAGTTCAAAGGCAAGCTCGCGACCGAAACCGGCGACAACTACTACACCTCGGCCGTTGTGACTGGCCCGATAAGCGACCAGGTGCGTGGCAAGTTCGCCGCCTACTACAACGACGATGGCGGTTACTTCACGAACCTCGCTACCGGCATGGATCACGGCAAGGCACAGACCTCGATGTTCCGTGGCGCGCTTGAATGGACGCCAACCGACAGGTCTGAGTACCTGTTCCGCGCCGAGACAGGCAAGGCAGAGGGTGACGGCCCGGCCTCACAGAATGCCGGCCTGTTCGGCACGACCAATTTCGACTTCTCGATCGACGAGCCCGGCAGCTACGACAACAAGTGGAACCAGCTTTCCGTTGAGGCAACCTACGACGTCGATTTCGGCGACGGCGAAATCGTCAACATCCTCGGCTACCGCAACTACGAGTCGAGTACGAGAGCGGATGTCGATGCCTCGCCGTTTTTCCTGTTCCACGCGCCGGCGCGGATCGACCAGGACCAGATTTCCAACGAGCTGCGCTACTCGGGTTCGTTTGACAACATCTACGTGACGACGGGCCTGTATTACTTCCAGCAGGACCTCCTGTACCTGGAAAATCGCCTGATACCGCCGGCGAACCTGAACATTACCGGTGGCGGCGAGCAGCAGTCGGACACGATCGCGCTGTTTACCTCCGTGGATATCGAGTACGGCGACATCTACACGCTGAACCTCGGCGCGCGCTACACGCGTGAGACCAAGGATGCGCAGATCGCCACGATTCTGTTCAATACCTGCACGATCGCAAACGGCTGCTCGGCAACCGACCTGAACGATTCGCGTTCGTGGACGAACTTCTCACCGAAAATCGGCCTGCAGATTCGCCCGAACGACGACACGCTGGTCTACGGTTTCTGGACGAAGGGCTTCCGCAGCGGTGGCTACAACATGCGCCACACCGCGGTGGCTATTCCGAACCAGAGCTTCGACGACGAAGAGCAGAGTTCGTTTGAGGTCGGCATCAAGAAAGACATGGCCGATGGTCGCGTGCGCATCAATGCGGCGGGCTACTTCAACAAGATCAAGAACATGCAGCGTGAGATCAACCTGTCCGATCCGGTTGTCGGTGTCGTACAGCTGATCCGCAACACGGCCGATGCGACGATTTCCGGTATCGATTTCGAAGGTAGCTGGGTGCTGACTGATTCGCTGTTGCTGACCGGTAGCGTCGGCTACGTCGACGGCCAGTACGACGAGGTGCTGTTCGACCTGTCCGGTGATGGCGTCGTAAACGGCACGGACAAGGCGCTGAAATTGCCGCGCCTTGCGCCATGGTCCTACGGTGCTCAGCTGGTTTACTCACGCGAGTTCAACTGGGGCGGTCTGACGGTGCAGGGCAGCGGCTACCGCCGCGATCCGGCGAAATACACCGATAACAACCGCGGCTCGCTGCGTGCTGCAGATATGTTCGATGCGAGTGTCAGCCTTGACCTGATGGACGGTCGCCTGTCGCTGTCCGCGTTCGGCAAGAACCTGAAAGACGAGTCAACGATCGGTGGTGACACGCAGTTGCCGCCAAACTTCGCTGGCGGCCCGGCCTTCGCGGTGCCAAGCCTGCGTGGCCCGGCTGCGACTTTCTCGCCGCTGAACAAGGGCCGTATCTACGGCTTCGAAGTGACCTACATGGTCGAGTAAGCCGACCGCAAGCGTTACCTGGAGCCCCGGCAATGCCGGGGCTTTTTTTTGTCTCAGATATCGCCGACGCGCACGATTTGCTTGCCGACGTTCCTGCCTTTCAGCAGGTCGATGAAAGCCTGCGGCGCGTTTTCGATGCCGTCCGTTACCGTTTCCCGGTAGTTCAGGCGACCCTCGGCAAGCCAGCCGCTCGCCTTCTGCACGTACTCGACGCAGGCATCGCGATGATCGGTAACAATGAAACCGCGAATGGTCAGGCGCCGGCCGATGATCGCCGCCATGCCGCGTGGCCCGGGTTCGAGCTCATCATCGTTATAGTTGCTGATCATGCCGCACAAGGCGATGCGGCCGAAGTTGCGCATGTTCCAAAGCGCTGCTTCGAAGATCTCGCCACCGACGTTCTCAAAATTCACGTCGATTCCTTTCGGGCAGATACTGCGAATGCTCTTCGCCATGTTCTTGCTGGTCTTGTAATTGAACACGGCGTCATAGCCGAATTCGTTCGTGCACAGCTCTGTTTTCTCGTCAGAGCCCGCGCAGCCCGTGACGCGGCAGCCGTGAATCTTCGCCAGCTGCCCGACGATGCTGCCGACCGCACCCGACGCAGCGGAGACGAAAACCGTTTCATCAGCTTTGGCCGCGGCGATTTTCATCAGTCCGACCCAGGCGGTCATGCCGGGCATGCCGAGAATGCCGAGGTGATAGGACAGCGGCAGGGTGCCGGCGGCTACAACGTGCAGGCCGCTGCCATCGGATATCGAATAGTTTTCCCAGCCGAGCATGCCGCTGACGTAGTCGCCTTCGGTAAAGGACTCGTTGCAGCTGGCTATAACTTCACCGACCACGCCGGCCTGCAGTACTTCACCAATCTGGAACGGCGGCACGTAAGACTTCACGTCATTCATGCGGCCACGCATGTAGGGGTCGACCGACATGAAAATATTGCGGATCAGCAATTCACCGTCGCGCGGCTTGCGAGTGACCGCTTCGTCCAGCTTGAAATTGTCCGGGGTCACCCAGCCGCTCGGCCGACTCGCAAGCAGAATTCTTCGATTGACGTGTGCAGTCATGAGCCTTACTCCGGCAAACGGGCAGCCATGCCCGGGCCACTGGACTTTACCGCAGAACGACGCGGACGTCGCCGCTCAGAGCTTGCGGTTTTGCATCGCCAACACAACCGGCGACGGCTGCACGCCAGGCAACAGCCGCGTGTCCGACACGATGGAGCCGAGCGTTTGCGTAAGCGGCAGTACGCCGGCCCAGACCGGAATATCGTAGTCTTCCGGTTCGTCATTCGGCGGCCCCGCTGAAATTTTTGCGGACGCGCTGTCGATGGATACCGCGATCACCCCGGTCATCTTGACCTCGCGGGCCAGCGGCTCGCGCAGTTCGTCCCAGCGACCCGGCATCAGGTGCTCGCTGATGCAGCGCATGGCGTCGAGCTTTGCCTGATCGCCCTCAACGAGTGACGGTTTGCCGAACACCGTGACCGAGCGGTAGTGCATCGATGAGTTGAACGCCGAGCGCGCCAGCACGAGCCCGTCAAGCAGCGTTGCGTTGAGGCAGACCCGCTCCGTCTGTGCCAGCAGCTTGATGACGCGCGCCTTGCGTGCGCCATGCAGGTACAGCGTTTCAGCGTCGCGCGAGCAGATCATTGGGACTACCACCGCCTGGCCATCCTCGACGAATGCCACGTGTGCCATCAGGCAGGCATCCAGGATGCGATGCACCGTGTCGCGGTCGTAGCGCGCTTTCTCCCTGAGCTGGCGAACCTTGTTCTGTTTGCTGAGTTTGTAGTCGTCGCTCATTGTCTCACCCATGTCATTGGTGCCGATGTCGTTAGTGCAGGAAGCGCGGTGCCAGCGTCATTGCGACCAGTGTTACCAGCACAATGCTGATCAGGTTCAGGAAAAATCCAGCCTGCGCCATTTTTGGAATCGTCAGCATACCCGAGCCAAAGACAATGGCGTTTGGCGGCGTTGCAACGGGCAGCATGAACGCGCAGCTCGCCGCGAGCGTGACCGGCACGGTCAGCACCACCGGATCGATGCCGGCTTCAATGGCGATAGCGCCGACGACCGGCAGAAACGTGGCGGTCGTCGCGATGTTGCTGGTCAGTTCGGTCAGGAAAATAATCAGCGATGCAACGCAGATAACCAGCAGCAGCAGCGGCAGCGTGCCGAATGCATTGAGAGCATCGCCGAGCCAGGCCGCGAGCCCGGTCTGGCTAACCGCGCCGGCGAGCGACAGGCCGCCACCGAACAGCAGCAGTATGCTCCAGGGCAGCTTTTCGGCATCGTGCCAGCGGATCAGCAAAGGATCCTCGCGCGAGCCGCTCGGGATCAGGAACAACGCGACCGCGCCGGCCATGGCAATGCCGGAATCATCCAGCCCGGCGAGGCCGGGCAATTTGGCGAGCAGCGGTCGGAATATCCAGGTCAGTGCCAGCAGCAGGAAGACGAGGCCCACGCGCTGCTCGGGCACCGTGATCCTGCCCATCTCGTCTTTCATCGCTTGCAGCGCGGCGCGGCCTTCGCCCGACGTCTTGAAGTCGACGGTAAAGACCCAGCGCGTCAGCGTCAGCCAGGCGAGCGGCAGCAACAGCATGGCCAGCGGTACCCCGACCAGCATCCAGCTCGCAAAATCGATGCTGGTGTCATAGTTCTCGAGCAGGAACGCCGCCATCATCGCGTTTGGCGCGGTGCCGACCAGTGTCGCCATGCCGCCGATCGTCGACGCATAGGCGACGCCAAGTAACAGCGCGTACTGGAAATCCTGGCGCGCTTTGTCATCCAGCGAGCCAACGGTGGCGTGAATGACCGTAATGATCGACACCGCGATGGGCAGCAGCATCATCGTGGTCGATGTGTTCATCACCCACATGCTGAGCAGGCTGCTGGCGAGCATGAAGCCGCCGACCAGCGAGCGACCGTCGCCGCCGGCGTGCTGCAGGATCGTCAGCGCAATGCGCCGATGCAGGTTCCAGCGCTGCATCGCGAGCGCAACAATGAAACCGCCGAGAAACAGGTAAATGACCTTGTTCGCGTAGGGCGCTGAGGTTTGCTGGATGTCAGCGATGCCCAGCAGCGGGAACAACACGAGCGGTAACAGCGCGGTAACCGCGATCGGCACTGCTTCGGTTGCCCACCAGACCGCCATCAGGATGCCCATCGCTGCCGTGTGCCAGGCCGCGTCAGACAGACCGATCGGTGCATCGCTCAGCAACATGATGATGGCGAGTAGCGGGCCGGCCCCAAGGCCGAAATACTGAAGGCGTGTGCGACCGTCTGGCGAGTGCTTGTTCAAATCCGGGTTCCCGAAACTGCAGCAGGCCGATGAGGGTACCGCGGCGCCGGCGGCGCGACGAGTCCTGGCGATAATTTGCCGGAACTGATCACAGGCCTTACCACATCTAGTACAGGCTTGTTCTCGCGACACTACATGTAGTAGCATCCCCGCGGTACCAATCAGGTACGCACGGAGATGGGTGTTTTACGGCAGTTCCGGTGATATCGCAGGCGGGATAGCCTCTCAGACAACGACCTTGCGCGATTCCTCTCTATCGCCATTTTCGTCATGCTGCACCCGGAGCAGCGTCTGTTAAGCGGTTTGGCGGAATTGAATTCAGGCAGGCTTTGTCGCCCTAACGGACTTCGGCTGGCATCACTCTCTTCCTGGATTCAGGCTCACGACACCTTTGCCTAAGGCCGCCCGCATTGCGGGCGGCTTTTTTAATTGGCGAATCCGCAGCAGGTACCTGCCGGCGCTGAACATGGCCTGCGTTTTGTGTATCGTCTGGCGCTTGCGATCATAAAAAGAACCGCAGCATGAGCAATCAGCAACGCAAGGCCGGCCTGTCTCACAAAGCCTATGTGCCGCTCGCCGACGGTGACGAATACGACTCCTACGTGCCGGCAACAGCGGATCTGCCGGAGTTCACGCTAAAAGCGACGCTCCTCGGCATTTTTTTCGGCATCGTATTTGGTGCCGCCAACGCGTACCTCGGCCTGCGCGCAGGACTGACAATCAGCACGTCGATTCCGGTCGCGGTGATGACAGTCGCAGCGTTCAAGGCGCTGGAGTCGGTTGGCCGGACCGGCAACATCCTTGAGGCAAACCTTGCGCAAACGATCGGTTCGGCGTCGAGTTCGCTGGCAAGCGGCGTCATCTTCACCTTGCCCGCTTTGTTCCTGTGGGGCGTTGCGCCGACCCTGTTGCAGATGACCTTGCTGGCGATGTGCGGTGGCCTGCTCGGCATTCTTTTCATGATTCCGCTGCGGCGCCTGCTGATCAGGGGTGAGCACGGCCGCCTGCCGTACCCCGAAGGCACGGCGTGCGCAGAAGTCCTCGTGGCAAACGAAGTCGGCGGGCAAAACGCGCGCTATGTTTTTTACGGGCTGGGCCTCGGCGCATTTTTCAAATTTCTGACGTCGTGGATCCAGGTCATTCCTGGGCACGTCGCGGCCAAGCTGCCATTTATCAGGAAGGGCGAGCTGGGCATGGACCTGTCAGCGGCGTTGTTTGGCGTTGGCTACATTCTCGGGCCGCGCATCGCTGCGGTTATGGTCGGCGGCGGGCTGCTCGCGTGGGTCATCATTATCCCGTCGATTAATGCCTGGGGTGAGGGCCTCGCTGCACCGGTATTCCCGGAGACCGTCAACCTGATTCACGACATGTCACCGTCGCAGCTGTGGACGCGCTACGTGCGTTATATCGGCGCGGGCGCCGTCGCGACAGCTGGCATCATTACCCTGATTCGCAGCATTCCGGTGATGGTGCAGAGTTTCAAAATCGGCACGCAGGAAATCCAGCAGCGCATGGGCGACGACGGTACGCCTGTCGCCGTGAGTCGCACGGACAGCGACCTGTCTCTGCGTACCGTCGGCATTGGTTTGCTGACGATCGCGCTTGTGCTGGCGCTCGTACCGCAGGTGTTCGGTGATATCGGCGGCATGCCGATTCGAATTGCAGCCGCGATTTGCGTGGTCGTGTTCGCGTTTTTCTTCGTCACGGTTGCCTCGCGCATCGTCGGACTCGTCGGCGTAACCAGTAATCCGACGAGCGGCATGACAATTGCGTCACTGCTCGGCACGGCAGGCATCTTCCTCGTCATGGGCTGGACTGACCTCGCGGGCAAAGCGGGGGCCCTGACGGTGGGCTGCGTGGTCGCGATTGCCGCATCCATTGCCGGCGATACCTCGCAGGATCTGAAGACCGGATTCCTGCTGGGTGCGACGCCGAAACGGCAGCAGATCGGCGAGCTGATCGGCGTGCTGACCTCTGCAACCTTCGTCTGCCTGTCGGTAATCCTGCTCGCGAAGACTTTCGGGTTCGGCGGCACGGAGTTGCCAGCGCCGCAGGCGACGCTGATGAAGCTCGTTATCGAGGGCGTGCTCGATCAGCAGTTGCCGTGGGGTTTCGTCGCTATCGGTATCGGCATCGCGCTGGCCTGCGAGTTGCTCAGGATCCCGTCGTTGCCGTTCGCGGTCGGCGTGTACCTGCCGGTATCGACCATGACCCCGTTATTTCTGGGCGGGCTGCTGCGCGGTTTCTTCGAGCGGCGCGCGCGTTCGCCGGACGAGGCAGCGAACCGCCGCGAGCGCGGTATCCTGCTGGGCAGCGGTTTTGTTGGCGGCGAAGGCCTGCTCGGTGTCGGGATTGCCGCCGTGGCGTTCGTGCAGAACCAGAAGCCTGCCGGCTTTGGCATCGAATGGATTGGCTCGCCTCTGGCGGCGCAGTTTGTCGGACTGCTCGCTTTCGGTTTCCTGGTGGCCGGTTTTACGCGCCTCGTTCGTCGCTAGCGATCAGCGCGCCAGCTGTTCGATAGCGAGCGCCGCGATGCGCGCATGCACGGCATTCAGCACATCGACTTTCTCGGCAGTGCCGGACATATAAACCGCGATCACAACGGGTGGCCTGCCGGGCGGCCACACGATTGCCACGTCGTTCACCGCGCCGTTGCCACCGTAGCCGGTCTTGTCACCCACCTGCCAGCCGGCGGGGATTCCCGCGCGCAGCCGCTTGAGACCTGTTGTGCTCGACTTCAGCCAGTCCTGCAACAGCGTCCGCGATTCGTCGCTGAGTCCGTCCGCCAGCCCTTCCGTCAGCAGCAGGCGCTGCAGGCTGGCGGCGATCGCAGCCGGCGTGGTGGTATCACGTGCGTCGTCAGGCAGATTGGTGTTCAGTTCGACTTCGTAACGATCAAGTCGCGTCGTCGAGTCGCCGTGCCCGCGCAGGAACCTGGTCAGTCCTGGTGGCCCCCCGACGAGGTCGAGCAACATGTTCGACGCCGTATTGTCGCTGATGACAACGGATGCCCTGCACAAGGCCAGCAGGCTGATTTCCTCGTCGGCCTGCAATTCGCCGATGATGGGTGAGTACGACTGTATTTCGGTATCGTCAAGCGTAAATTTGTCGTCGAGCGACAGGCGACCTGCATCGACCTCCGCCAGCACCGCCGCGACCAGCAGCACCTTAAAAGTCGAGGCCATCGCAAAGCGCTCGTCGGCACGGTGTCCCACCTGCCGGCCGCTGCCGGTATCCACAGCGAACGCGCCGATCCTGCCGTTAATCTGCTGCTCCATCTCGTTCAGCGCATTGGCAAAGGTATCGTCACTGCCGTCATCGACCGGCCCGCAAGCGACAGTTGCAAACAGGAACAGCGCAACGACGCTGGTGAAAACAAGGCGACGTCGTGACGATGCCGGCGAAATGCATAACATGGCTGGTTCCCTGCAGCTTGCGACGACCAACATGTTACCTGCTCCGGCCGCCGCGGCGGGCGACTTCATTGTGGGCGCTGCCGGTGGCTATTGCGCACTGTGTCGCACGCGCCGGCCGCGCATTCCAGTAAACTGCCCGCTGGCCCGAACTGCAGGAATCATCGATGCGTTGTTTGAAAACCGTGACCGTGCTGATCGTGCTGGCGCTTGCTGGCGGCTGCGCGGGCTCCCGACCGAACCTGCCATACCCAGCGTTTATCCAGGCAGATGAGCTGCCGGACGTGTTCCTGGCAGCGCTTCCCGGCGCGCGTGCGAAACAGTTTGCCGGCGACCCGCACTCGCGCCGTTCCAGTAATCGCGTTGTGCTGCCCGCCAGCTGGTCCGGTACGAGCGGCGCGGCGCCCGACAAAAGTCTTGAACTCTACGTCGTCTACGGCGAGCTTAAAGTTGGCGACCTCGTCCTGCGACCAGGTGGCTATGCGTATTTTCCGCCGGGTTTTCATGGCAGCAACCTGAGCACCGTGTACGGCGTCGAGCTGCTGTATTTTCTCGACAACGCCAACCCGGCGAACGTTATTCAAACGCCGATTATTTACAGCAGCGAAATTGTCGACTGGCAGCCGCTGGAGTCCGCAACGAGCGGTTTATCCGTAAAGGAGATCCGGCGTGATCCCGGCAGCGGCGCGCGCACCTACCTGCTGCGTGCAACGCCGCAGGCTGCGATCGGCTGGCACAAGCGGCCAGGCGTACTCGAGGGGTATTTGTTAGCGGGCCGCTACCAGGGCAGCGAATGCTTCGCCGGCAAGGCGGCTACCGGAATTTATACCGAAGGTGGCTACTTTCATCGCTCTGCCGAGGTGGTGTCGGGCGGACCACAGGAAAAGGCGCTCGAAACATCTATCTGGTTACTGCGCACCTTGCAGGACGCGGCGCCGGTCGCTGTCGAGGGTTGCACGCTGCCGGCTGGCTGAGCGCCGTTACTTTACGTACTTCGTAATACCTGCGCCGAGCTTCATCAGCTTGGTCAGCGTCGATGACGACACCTCGTGAATGGATTCGTACCAGTTGCTGGTGCGCTCTACGAACTGCAGCATGTTGTGGATACGTTCCTTCGTCACCGGATCTGTCGCGGTTTCGTTGTCCACGTTCGCCGCGCACTCGCGCAACATCGCCAGCGTCGGGTTGAGTTCGCGCTGCTTGCGCTGATCAATGATCACGCGAAACAGTTCCCAGCAGTCATGCAGCGACTCGAAGTAGTCACGACGATCGCCCAGCACATGCGTCATCTTGACGAGCCCGTAACTTTGCAGTTCACGAATGCTGGTGCTGACGTTGGAGCGCGCGACCGACAGCAGATCGACGATCTCGTCAGCGCGCAGCGGTGCCGGCGACAGGTACAGCAAGGCCTGAATCTGCGCGACGGTGCGATTCGTGCCCCAGCGGGTGCCCATCTCTCCCCAATGCAGGACGTATTTTTCTACGGCGGGTGACATCTGCACGATATTCACTCCTTTCTGTCCTGACTGAAACTTATGAAGAAGCAGCTGCGCCGTCAAGTCTGGCGTGCTATCAGGCAGGTATTTTTGCGGTCACGATGGCCCGCATCGGCGCGGGAAGGCCTTCAACCGTCAGGCCGGGCCTTGCCGGATCGAGCGCTTCGCGCAGCGATTCGAACGGCATCCATTCCGTGCTGCGCTGTTCAGCCGTTGTCGTGACACTGATATCTGCGCACACCACGTCTGAATAACCGCAGCGCAGCAGCCAGACTTTGAGCTCGGGGACGGTCGGCAGCAGCCAGACGTTGCGCATTCGCGCATAGCGGTCCGCCGGTGTGTGCGCAAACGCCTCGTTGCCGGGCAGCACCAGCGTTTCCAGCAGCAGCTCGCCGCCCGGCCGCAGGTGACCGCGCAGCTCGCGCAGATGATCAAGCGGCGACCGCTGGTGATACAGCACGCCCATCGACAACACGGTATCGAATACGCCGGCGGCAGCGGGCAGTTCCTGCGACCGCAACGGCAACACCTGCAGCGGCAGCCGTGGCAGAAAGTGTTGCAGCGCTTTGAACTGGATCATGTACAGCAAGGTAGGGTCGATGCCGAGGACGAAGCTTGCGCCGTCGCCGAGCATGCGCAGCGCGTAGTAGCCGTTGCCGCAGCCCACATCGAGAACGCGGCGACCGGTGAGCGGCGTGAGCGCCTGCTGCACCCGCCGCCACTTGAGATCCGAGCGCCATTCGGTGTCGATCGCCACGCCGCCAATATTGAATGGACCCTTGCGCCAGGGGCTGAGCTGGAGCAGCGCAGCGCGCAGTGACTGCTGCTCAACCTGCGGCAGGTCACGTTGCAGCAAGCGAACGGTAGCGGTGTGCAGCGAAGGCTGGTCCGGGGTTGCCACCGGCAGCGCCTGCAAGGCGGCCTGCCACGCCGGCATGTCGCCATGTGCCGCGTGGCCCGAGCGCTGCTCGATCAGAGGCTCGATCACGCTCAGCCACTCTGCCAGGCCGAGCGCCGCGAGGTCATCGCGCAATTCGCCGGTAAACGTCATACCTAGCGGATCGCCAGCAGCGAGACGAAATTGAACCAGCGAAGCCAAACGCCGGCATGCCGGAAGCCGGCCTCCTTGAGGCGCGCCAAGTGGGTCGCGACGGTTTCCGGAATCAGCACATTGTCGATCGCGGCGCGCTTGCGCGCGATTTCAAGTTCGCTGTAGGCATTGCGCCGTTTGAAATCGTGATGCAGATCAATCAGTGCCTGATCGAAGTGCTGGTCCTCGTCAATCACTTTCTCCGACAGCACAAACACGCCACCGGGCCGCATGCCGTTTGCAATGCGGCGAATGGCAGGCGCGCGATCTCCGGGCGGCAGGAACTGCAAGGTGTAATTCATGACAACCATCGAGGCGTTCTCGACAGCGACGTGCTGCAGGTCGGCGAGCAGCACCTCGACCGGCGTCAACGCCTTGTGTGCAGCGACATCGGCGGCGACGAGCTCCCGGCAGCGCTCCACCATCGCCGGCGCGTTGTCCACTGCGAGGATCCTGCAGCCGTCGACCTTGATGTGATGGCGCATTGCCAGCGTCGCGGCACCGAGCGAGCAGCCCAGGTCATAACACTGGCTGTCGGTCTGCACGTGGCGTCGCGCCAGCATGCCGATGGCCTCGATCGTCTGGGCGTATCCCGGGATCGAGCGTTGCAGCATGTCGGGGAAAACCTCGGCGACGGCCTCGTTGAACTCAAAGGCGCCGTGCCGGGGGTCGGTTTTGCTGAATATTTCGTCGCGAGCCATTGCTAGAGTGCGGCGTCCGCTGCTGCTTCAGGAGGCGGCGTATTGTAAAGGTGCGGCGCAGCGCCTGCAGGAAATTGGTGCATTCTGCCCGGCCGGCTCACCGAACGGGTCATCGCCTGGCCGGGCTATGGCACGGGCGAGCGGCGCTTGCCGCGCCCGGTCAGTATGGGACAATCGCGCGTCGTTATGCCCAGAGGGCCAACATGCTTTCCGATCAACAGCGCCAGCTGCACCAGGAACTGGGTATCCCGCCAGACTACGGTTCGACGGGACAGCCGCCATTTTTCGCGGACGCGACCGAGCTTGTCGACGTCGGCCCAAACCTGCTCGGCCGGATGCAGCAGCTGACGCCCGCCGCGGCCCGGCAATGGACAGCGATGGTACAGGCCGCAGCCGGGGAGGGGATCCTGCTCCTTTTAGTGTCCGGTTTTCGCAGCTTCGACTACCAGGCTGAGCTGATTCGCAGCAAGCTCGGCAACGGCCAGCCCATTGCCGACGTTCTGCGGGTCAATGCGGCGCCTGGCTACAGCCAGCACCACAGCGGCCGGGCGGTTGACATTGCGACGCCCGGCAGCCGACCGCTGACGGATGCCTTCGAGGAAAGCCAAGCCTTTGTTTGGCTTACGGAAAATGGCTCTGAGTTCGGTTTTTCGATGAGCTACCCGCGGGACAATGCCTGCGGTTTCGTCTACGAGCCCTGGCACTGGTCAATGTAAGTTGACATCGGGTGGTAAGTCAGGAGAATGCGCGCCCCGCGGAGGCCTTTTTGGCCGCGCTGGACGACCGTCAATGCGACGGTTGGCTGTTGACAGGCCGGCGTCAGGATTAGACAATGCCCGGCTTGTGTGCGCGGAGGGGTACTCAAGCGGTCAACGAGGGCAGACTGTAAATCTGCTGGCTATGCCTACGTAGGTTCGAATCCTACCCCCTCCACCAGCTATGAAGATTCGACGGTGGCAGGCGGCAGGATCGAAAGCCTGGTCGGACAGGCAGGATGTTCCGAAGTGATCTGCGCTACACATTCCGGGCTGGTTCCGGGCAACTGTTGGGCGATTAGCCTTAGCAATAAGGTAAACGGTTTCTGAATTAGAAACGACTTTGATTCTATAAATTCGGACGGTTAGTAAACGAACTGTCGGAATTTTTTGTGCGTCATGACAATTGGGGTTCGGCCACACCGACGGCGTAGCGATACGTCGTTTTTTTGCTGCCCCCGAAACGCACGAAAACGGTAAGGCCGGCAGGATGCCGGGCACGAACAAACTGACAGCGTGCGGGTGTAGTTCAACGGTAGAACCTCAGCCTTCCAAGCTGATGATGTGGGTTCGATTCCCATCACCCGCTCCAGATGGGAAGGCAGGCTGAGGGTTGCGTAGCGATAGCTTGCTGTTACGCCCACATAGCTCAGGGGTAGAGCACTTCCTTGGTAAGGAAGAGGTCCCCGGTTCAAATCCGGGTGTGGGCTCCAGTTAACCGCTGGAAGATGAAAATGAGTCGGCGATTCCAAATGCCGTCCGGGAAGCGCCAGGTTAGCTGAATATTTTCAGGGAATCGGGCAGAACAATCAGAACATTCACGAGAGCTAAGGACATGTCGAAAGCAAAATTTGAGCGTAACAAGCCGCACGTAAACGTTGGCACGATTGGTCACGTTGACCACGGTAAGACGACGCTGACCGCGGCGCTGACGAAAGTGATGGCGGAGTTGCACGGTGGTGAGGTTTCGGCCTACGACCAGATCGACAATGCCCCTGAGGAGCGCGAGCGCGGTATCACGATCGCGACGGCACACGTCGAGTACGAGAGTGCGAACCGTCACTACGCGCACGTGGATTGCCCGGGACACGCGGACTACGTGAAGAACATGATCACGGGTGCCGCGCAGATGGACGGCGCGATCCTGGTGGTGAGCGCCGCTGACGGCCCGATGCCGCAGACGCGCGAGCACATCCTGCTGGCGCGCCAGGTGGGTGTGCCGTACATCGTGGTGTACATGAACAAGGCCGACCAGGTTGACGACGCCGAGCTGCTGGAACTGGTTGAGATGGAAGTGCGCGATCTGCTGTCGACCTACGAGTTCCCGGGCGACGACACCCCGATCGTAACGGGTTCGGCGCTGAAGGCGTTCGAGGGCGATAGCTCGGAGATTGGCGTGCCGTCAGTCGTGAAGCTGGTAGAGGCGATGGACAGCTACATACCGCTGCCGGAGCGCGCCATAGACGGCGACTTCCTGATGCCGGTGGAAGACGTGTTCTCGATCTCGGGTCGTGGCACGGTGGTGACCGGTCGTATCGAGCGCGGCATCGTGAAGGTGGGCGATGAGATCGCGATTGTCGGTATCAAGGACACGCTGAAGACGACCTGCACAGGCGTCGAGATGTTCCGCAAGCTGTTGGACCAGGGGCAGGCGGGCGACAACGTCGGCGTGCTGCTGCGTGGCACCAAGCGCGAGGAAGTGGAGCGTGGCCAGGTCCTGGCCAAGCCCGGTTCGATCACGCCGCACACGAAGTTCGAGGCGGAGGTCTACATCCTGACCAAGGAAGAGGGCGGCCGTCATACGCCGTTCTTCAAGGGCTACCGTCCGCAGTTTTACTTCCGTACCACGGACGTGACGGGCGCCTGCGAACTGCCGGAAGGCACCGAGATGGTGATGCCGGGCGATAACGTGCAGCTGGTCGTTGACCTGATCGCACCGATCGCGATGGAAGATGGTCTGCGGTTTGCTATCCGTGAGGGTGGCCGTACGGTCGGCGCTGGTGTGGTAGCGAAGGTTATTGAGTGATTGCAGGGTGGCAGGTCTTTTGGGGCCTGCCACCTGATTCTCTGCTGAACGAATTCTTATTGAATACGGACCTGCTGCGAGCGGTGTCTAGCGCGATAGTTGGAGCGGTCTGGCGGGCCGCGTAGGAAGAGGGTCGCTCGTTGATGGATCGAGCGGTTACTACAGTTTTTAATAGCAGGGTGATCGGTGAATCGGGCACCTTGTCGATATTAGGCCAGTAGCTCAATTGGCAGAGCGGCGGTCTCCAAAACCGCAGGTTGGGGGTTCGATTCCCTCCTGGCCTGCCACTTTAGGCAGGTGGCGCAGGTCGCCTGTCAGGTACATCGGAGCCGGACGCGACAGCGTGCCGGCTTTGCTGCTGGAAATAAATGCGATTGGCGAGCGACTCGGCAATGGCTGGAAAACGACGGACAACATGGCAACAACAACGGAAACTTCTGGAAGCGGTGCGCTCGACATACTGAAGCTGCTGATCGCGATTGCTGCGCTCATCGGCGGTTTGTTTGCGTACTACTACTACGTGGAAGTGTCATTGCCGCTGCGGGTGCTGATGGTGCTCGGTGGTTTTGCTGCAGGTGCCGGCATTGCGATGACCAGCGCCCAGGGTCAACGCCTGAAAGCGTTTGTGCAGGGTTCCCGCGTCGAGATTCGCAAGGTCGTCTGGCCTACCCGCCAGGAAACGACGCAGACCGCGCTGGCCGTATTCGTATTCACGTTAATTCTGTCGCTGTTTTTCTGGGGTCTCGACTCGTTGCTGCTGTGGATCACGCGCACCCTCGTCGGGTCGACCAGCTGATGGCGGAACAGGCGCAAGAGGAAAAGAAGTTGGCCCAACGCTGGTACATCGTGCACGCCTACTCGAATTTTGAGCACAAGGTGAAATCGTCATTGCAGGAGCGCATCAAGATGATGGGCCTCGAGCACAAGTTTGGCGAGATCCTGGTGCCGACCGAGGAAGTGGTCGAGATGCGCGAAGGCAACAAGCGCCGCAGCGAACGCAAATTCTTCCCGGGCTATGTGCTCGTACAGATGGAGATGGATGACGAAACCTGGCACCTCGTGAAGGAAGTGCCGAAGGTGCTGGGTTTTATCGGCGGTTCCAGCGACCGGCCGGCGCCCATCTCGCAGAAAGAAGCGGACACGATTTTGCAGCGCGTGCAGGAAGGTGTCGACAAGCCACGGCCGAAAGTTTTGTTCGAGCCGGGCGAAGTAGTGCGCGTAATCGACGGCCCGTTCAACGATTTCAGCGGCGTGGTCGAGAAGGTCAACTACGAGAAGTCACGGCTGCAGGTCGCAGTCCAGATTCTCGGCCGGTCGACGCCGGTCGAACTGGACTTTGGCCAGGTCGAGAAGGGCTGAGAATTTTTTCAGCGACGCGATAGCGGCGCTGCACGGCCGGCCAGTTATGGCAGGTGATAGGTAATAGGGCGGCAAAGTCCGCGCTATTGAAGCAACAACGTCGAGGAGCTCTAACCCAGCGCTTGCACTCGAGAGGACAAAAAGATGGCGAAGAAAGTAACTGGCTACATCAAGCTGCAGGTCGCTGCAGGCCAGGCAAACCCGAGTCCGCCCGTCGGCCCAGCACTGGGCCAGCACGGCGTGAACATCATGGAATTCTGCAAAGCGTTCAACGCGTCTACGCAGGGCATCGAGCCGGGCCTGCCGACTCCCGTTGTGATCACTGTTTACAGCGATCGCAGTTTCACCTTTATCACCAAGACGCCGCCGGCAGCCGTTCTGCTGCTCAAAGCAGCGGGCCTGAAAAAGGGCTCCGGCACACCGAATACGGCGAAAGTCGGCAAGGTGAACCGCGGTCAGCTGGAAGATATCGCCAACATGAAGATGCCGGACCTGACGGCCGCCGACCTCGACGCCGCTGTGCGTACGATTGCCGGCACGGCACGCAGCATGGGTATTGACGTAGAGGGAGTTAACTAATGGCACGCATCAGCAAACGCAGGAAGGTCTGGCGTGACAAGGTGTCTCCCGAGAGCAGTTACGCCATCGACGAGGCGCTTGCGCTCGTCAAAGAGCTGGCGACTGCGAAATTTCCGGAGAGCATCGATGTTTCGGTGAATCTTGGCGTTGACCCGCGCAAATCCGACCAGGTTGTGCGTGGCTCGACAGTATTGCCGAACGGCACCGGCAAAACCGTGCGCGTCGCGGTTTTTGCACAGGGCGACAATGCCGAAAAGGCGAAAGCCGCTGGCGCCGATATTATTGGCTTCGAGGACCTGGCAGAGAAAGTAAAAGCCGGCGAGATGAACTTCGACGTTGTTATTGCAACGCCGGATGCCATGCGGGTGGTTGGTCAGCTCGGCCAGATTCTTGGTCCGCGCGGCCTGATGCCGAACCCGAAAGTGGGTACGGTAACCGCCGACGTCGCAACCGCCGTCAAGAATGCGAAGGCAGGCCAGATACGCTATCGCACGGACAAGGCCGGCATTATCCACGCGCCGATCGGCCGCGCTGATTTTGATATCGAATCGCTGAAAGGCAATTTGAATGCCCTGCTGGCGGACCTCAGAAAAGCGAAGCCGTCATCAGCCAAGGGTGTGTTTCTGAAGCGACTCACTGTGTCCTCGACGATGGGACCCGGTGTGTCGGTAGACCAGGCTTCGCTCGAGGGCTAAGCCGAACAAGAGTTTGTTTTCCCGCCGGGGCGAGTCCCGCAGGCGGGCGAACAAATGGCCGGGTAACCGGCCATCGTCGAAGACCGTAGGTGTGTGGGGTGAATCTCACACTTAATGAACTTGCCTACGCAGATGGTGATACCTGAATCAGAGCAATCTGTAGGACGGTCACCGTTGTCGACAGCAGGAACGGAAGTGTCCCGGAAACGTGCCGCGACTGTTCCACGATTTGCCAGCAGGTGCCGCAACGGGCCCGCGATCAAATCGAAACTGGACGGGTGAAGCAGTCTTTCACCCGAATGTGTGACCGAAAGCCAGGAGAAACTCATGGCACTGAGACTCGAAGACAAGAAACTTTTTGTCAAAGAGGTAAACGCGGTTGCGGGTGACTCGATCACTGCTGTTGCAGCAGAGTATCGTGGTCTGACCGTTACTGAGATGACGGAGTTGCGTAAACAAGCGCGCAACGCCGGCGTATACATGCGTGTCGTCAAAAACACGCTGGCACGTCGCGCCATCCAGGGCACCGAGTTCGAGTGTATGCAAGACACACTCAAGGGCCCGTTGCTACTTGCGTTTTCCAAAGAGGATCCAGGTGCCGCTGCCAGGATTATCAAAGACTTCGCCAAGGGCCATGAAGCCCTGAAGCCAGTCTCATTGTCTGCCGGTGGGCAGTTGTTAGCAGCCAGCGAGATCGGAAGACTCGCCGACCTGCCAACACTGGACCAGGCGCGGGCAATGTTGCTGGGCGTGTTCATGGCGCCGATGTCGAAACTGGTACGCACGCTGGCCGAACCGCCTGCAATGCTCGCCCGGACCCTGTCCGCGCGTGGCGCGCAGGAAGCGGCCTGATACGCGGATCGAAAGCATTATCGAAAATTGTATTTAACTGATTCAGGAATAGTGAAGGAATTTAGAAATGGCAATGTCAAACGCAGATCTGCTCAAAGAATTGAGCGCAAAGCCGATCATGGAAGTTGTAGAGCTCGTCAAGATGCTCGAAGACGAGTGGGGCGTATCAGCCGCGGCTCCGGTTGCAGTAGCAGCTGCCGGTCCGGCCGGTGATGCCGCTGCTGCTGAAGAGCAGACCGAATTCGACGTGGTAATGACCAGCTTCGGCGCCAACAAGGTTTCTGTCATCAAGGCTGTTCGTGCAATTACCGGTCTTGGCCTGAAAGAAGCGAAGGACGCCGTCGAAGGTGCACCGTCGACGATTAAGGAAGCAGCATCGAAAGACGACGCCGCTAACTTTAAGAAGCAGCTTGAAGAAGCCGGCGCCACCGTCGAGCTTAAGTAAATCGGCCACGTGACTTTAGTCGCAGGTCGACAGGCAGTCGCCGGGGTTTCCCGCGCGGCTGCCTGTCTGCGTCTGCGTGTTTTGCGGTGAACCTGCCGCGGGCACGTGGGCGTGCTGTGTAGTACTGGTACGCAAGCGCCGGCAACGGCGGAACTCTGCTGCCTTAGTTGGGCAGTGGGAAGACGAATTTAAAAGTTGGCAGCAACACACCGGCGACCGCGCCGGGTCTTAACGGTAACGTTGCTGCCGTAACGCAAGGGTAACCTCGAATGGCCTATTCATTCACTGAGAAAAAGCGCATCCGCAAAGACTTCGGCAAACGTCCGACGATTCTTGATGTGCCTTATCTGTTGTCGATTCAGCTCGATTCCTATCGCAAGTTTCTGCAGGTCGACAAGGCCGTAGAAAAGCGAGCGGATATCGGACTGCAT
This sequence comes from uncultured Gammaproteobacteria bacterium, assembly GCA_963800915.1. Lineage (GTDB taxonomy): Bacteria > Pseudomonadota > Gammaproteobacteria > Steroidobacterales > Woeseiaceae > Woeseia. The sequence goes on along the minus strand of CAWDCR010000002.1, from coordinate 273,655 downwards.
GCCGCCTTCCAGACGGTCTTTCCGATCGTCAGCTATTCAGGCAATGCAGCGCTGGAATACGTGAGCTATCGCCTGGGCGAGCCGGTATTCGACGTGAAAGAATGCCAGATGCGCGGGCTGACCTTTGCCGCGCCCGTGCGGGTCAAGGTACGCCTGGTCATTTATGACAAGGAAGCCAGCGGCACGCCGAAGCCGGTGAAAGACATCCGCGAGCAGGAAGTGTATCTCGGCGAAATGCCGCTGATGACCGACCACGGTACCTTCGTAATCAACGGTACTGAGCGCGTTATCGTGTCGCAGCTGCATCGCTCACCGGGCGTGTTCTTCGACCATGACAAGGGCAAGACGCACTCCTCCGGCAAGCTGCTGTTCTCGGCGCGGATCATTCCGTACCGTGGTTCCTGGCTCGATTTCGAATTCGACCCGAAAGACAGCGTGTTCGCCCGTATCGACCGTCGCCGCAAATTGCCGGTGACGATCATCATGCGCGCGCTTGGCATGAACAACGAAGAAATGCTCGACCTGTTCTTCGACATGAACGACTTCTACCTGTCCGACAAAGAGATTCGCATGGGTCTCGTGCCGGAGCGGCTGCGCGGCGAAACGGCGATCTTCGAGATCAAGCTGGGCCGCAAGGTCATCGTTGAAGAGGGTCGCCGCATCACGGCGAAGCACGTGCGTGAAATGGAAAGTGCGAAAGCGACGGATCTCGTCGTGCCGCGCGAATACCTCGAAGGCAAGATCCTGGCGCACGACGTGGTCGATAAAGAAACCGGCGAACTGCTGGCTGCCGCCAATGACGAGCTGACCGACGAGCTGATCGAAGCGCTGATAGCGGCCGGCGTCGAGCACGTGCGCACGCTGTACGTCAACGACCTCGACCACGGCGCGTACATTTCCAACACGCTGAAGATCGATCCTTCCACGACCCGCCTCGAAGCGCTGGTCGAGATCTATCGCATGATGCGTCCCGGCGAGCCGCCCACCAAGGAAGCGGCAGAGAACCTGTTCCAGAACCTGTTCTTCAACCCGGATCGCTACGATCTGTCGGCCGTTGGCCGCATGAAGTTCAATCGCCGCGTTGGCCGCAAGGAATCCGAAGGCAGCGGCGTGCTCGACAAGGACGACATCCTTGACGTGCTGAAAACGCTGGTTGATATCCGCAACGGTCACGGTTCGGTCGATGACATCGATCACCTTGGTAACCGCCGGGTGCGCAGCGTCGGCGAAATGGCCGAGAACGCGTTCCGCGTTGGCCTCGTGCGCGTTGAGCGGGCAGTGAAAGAGCGCCTGACGCAGGCCGAGACCGAAGGCCTGATGCCGCAGGAAATGATCAACGCGAAGCCGGTTGCCGCCGCGGTAAAAGAGTTCTTCGGCTCCAGCCAGCTGTCGCAGTTCATGGACCAGAACAATCCGCTGTCCGAAGTGACGCACAAGCGTCGCGTCTCGGCGCTTGGACCGGGTGGCCTGACGCGTGAGCGTGCCGGCTTCGAGGTTCGCGACGTGCATCCGACGCACTATGGTCGGGTTTGCCCGATTGAAACGCCGGAAGGCCCGAATATCGGCCTGATCAACTCGCTGGCCGTGTACGCGCGCACCAACGATTATGGCTTCCTCGAGACCCCGTATCGCAAGGTCACCAATGGCGTAGGCGACCTCGGATATCGAGTACCTGTCCGCAATCGAAGAGAGCCACTACGTCATCGCGCAGGCGAACGCCGAGCTCGACGCAAAGCGCCGTTTCACGGAAGACCTCGTTGCCGTGCGTCACCAGAACGAATTCTCGCTGGCCGACCCGGCGACGATCGAATACATGGACGTATCGCCGCGCCAGATCGTGTCGGTTGCTGCATCGCTCATTCCGTTCCTCGAGCACGATGACGCGAACCGCGCACTGATGGGCTCGAACATGCAGCGCCAGGCGGTACCGACGCTGCGCGCCGAAGCGCCGCTTGTTGGCACCGGCATGGAGCGTGCTGTAGCGATCGATTCCGGTGTGACCGTCGTTGCGAAGCGCGGCGGCATCGTGGATTCGGTCGATGCCTCGCGCATCGTGGTTCGGGTTAACGACGATGAGACGGATGCATCGGAATCCGGCGTCGACATCTATAACCTGACGAAGTACACCCGCTCGAACCAGAACACCTGCATCAACCAGCGTCCGCTGGTCAGCGCCGGCAACCAGATTGCGCGCGGTGACGTACTCGCGGACGGTCCGTCGACCGACCTGGGTGAACTGGCGCTTGGTCAGAACCTGCTGGTCGCGTTCATGCCATGGAACGGTTACAACTTTGAGGACTCGATCCTGATCTCGGAGCGCGTCGTCAAAGAAGACCGCTTCACGACGATTCACATCGAGGAACTGTCTTGCGTCGCTCGCGACACGAAGCTCGGCTCGGAAGACATCACGTCGGATATTCCGAACGTTGGTGATGCCGCACTGAGTAAGCTCGACGAGTCCGGTATTGCCTACATCGGTGCCGAAGTCAGCTCAGGCGATATCCTGGTGGGCAAGGTAACGCCAAAAGGCGAGACCCAGCTGACTCCGGAAGAGAAGCTGCTGCGTGCCATCTTTGGTGAGAAGGCGTCCGACGTTAAAGACACGTCCCTGCGCGTTCCGCCAGGCATGGACGGTACCGTCATCGACGTTCGCGTCTTTACCCGTGACGGCGTTGACAAAGACGCCCGCGCGCTGTCGATCGAAAAGTCCGAACTCGAAAGCGTTCGCAAGGACCTCGACGACACGCTGCGTATCCTGGAAGAGGACATCTACCAGCGCGTCGAAAAGATGCTGACCAGCAAGGTCGCGCAGGGCGGCCCGAACAAGCTGAAGGCCGGTAGCAAAATCACCAAGGCCTACCTTGAAGAAGTGCCGCGCGAGCAGTGGTTCGAAGTTCGTCTGAAAAATGATGAAGCGAACGAGCAGCTGGAGCGCTGGGCCGAGCGCCTGAAGAGCCAGGCGGCAGAATTCGATCGTCGCTTCGACGAGAAGAAAGCCAAGATCACGGCAGGCGACGACCTAGCGCCGGGTGTCTTGAAGATGGTCAAGGTTTACCTTGCCGTCAAACGCCGCATCCAGCCGGGCGACAAGATGGCCGGCCGGCACGGTAACAAGGGCGTGATCTCAACGATCGTGCCGGTGGAAGACATGCCGTACTCGAAAGACGGCACGCCGGTCGATATCGTCCTGAACCCGCTCGGCGTACCGTCGCGCATGAACGTCGGTCAGGTGCTGGAAACGCACCTTGGCTGGGCGGCGAAAGGTCTTGGCAACAAGATCGGCAAGATGCTGCGTGCGCAGGAGTCGATCACCAAGATCCGCGGTTTCCTCGAAGACATCTACAACAAGACCGGCGGCAGGCACGAAGACATCAAGTCGTTTAACGACGAAGAGGTCATGGAACTCGCCCGCAACCTGGTCAACGGTGTGCCCACGGCGACGCCGGTTTTCGACGGCGCCAACGAAGAGGAAATCAAGCAGCTCCTGAGACTGGCGGACCTGCCCGAGACCGGCCAGACGCGCCTGATCGACGGCCGAACCGGCGAGCAGTTCGCCCGCGAGACGACGGTCGGCTACATGTACATGCTGAAACTCAACCACCTGGTTGATGACAAGATGCATGCGCGTTCAACCGGTCCGTACAGCCTGGTCACGCAGCAGCCGCTGGGTGGTAAGGCGCAGTTCGGTGGCCAGCGCTTCGGTGAGATGGAAGTCTGGGCGCTCGAAGCGTACGGCGCCGCGTACACGCTGCAGGAAATGCTGACCGTTAAATCCGATGACGTGCAGGGCCGTACCAAGATGTACAAAAACATCGTTGACGGTGAGCACGAGATGGATGCCGGCATGCCGGAGTCCTTTAACGTACTCGTTAAGGAAATCCGTTCGCTGGGAATCAACATTGAACTGGAAACAGACTAATGAAAGATCTTCTCAAACTGTTTAAGTACCAGAACCCCGTCGACGACTTCGATGCGATTCGCATTGGCCTGGCGTCGCCGGACATGGTCCGCTCCTGGTCGTTCGGCGAAGTAAAAAAGCCGGAAACGATCAACTATCGGACATTCAAGCCGGAACGTGATGGCCTGTTCTGCGCGAAGATCTTTGGCCCGATCAAGGACTACGAGTGCCTGTGCGGTAAGTACAAGCGCTTAAAGCACCGCGGTGTGGTCTGTGAAAAATGCGGCGTTGAAGTCACGCAGACGAAAGTCCGCCGTGAGCGCATGGCGCATATCGATCTCGCCAGCCCGGTTGCGCACATCTGGTTCCTGAAGTCGCTGCCGTCCCGCATCGGCCTGATGCTCGACATGACGCTGCGCGAAATTGAGCGCGTGCTGTATTTCGAAGCGTTTGTCGTGATCGAGCCGGGCATGACGCCGCTTGAGCGCGGCCAGCTGATGACTGACGAAATGTACCTCGATGCGATCGAGCAATACGGCGACGAATTCGATGCCCGCATGGGTGCCGAAGCTGTGCGCGAAATGCTGATGACGATCGACCTGCACCGCGAGATGGCGCAGATCCGCGAGGACATGGGCGCTACGCGCTCGGAAACGAAACTGAAGCGCCTGTCGAAGCGCCTGAAGCTTGTTGAGTCATTCATCGAGTCTGGCAACAAGCCGGAATGGATGGTTCTGACCGTTCTGCCGGTACTGCCGCCCGACCTGCGTCCGCTGGTGCCGCTCGACGGTGGCCGCTTCGCGACCTCGGATCTCAACGACCTGTACCGTCGCGTCATCAACCGCAACAATCGCCTGCGCCGCCTGCTCGAGCTGAACGCGCCCGACATCATCGTGCGTAACGAAAAGCGCATGCTGCAGGAATCGGTCGATGCGCTGCTCGACAACGGTCGTCGCGGCCGCGCTATTACGGGCACGAACAAGCGTCCGCTGAAATCGCTTGCCGACATGATCAAGGGCAAGCAGGGTCGCTTCCGCCAGAACCTGCTGGGTAAGCGCGTCGACTACTCCGGTCGCTCGGTGATCGTGGTAGGACCGACGCTGCGTCTGCACCAGTGCGGACTGCCGAAGAAGATGGCGCTGGAGCTGTTCAAGCCGTTCATCTTCTCGAAGCTGCAACTGCGTGGCGAAGCAACAACGATTAAAGCCGCCAAGCGTCTGGTTGAGCGCGAAGGTCCGGAAGTCTGGGATATTCTCGAAGAGGTCATTCGCGAACACCCGGTCATGCTGAACCGTGCGCCGACCCTGCATCGTCTCGGTATCCAGGCATTCGAGCCGGTGCTGATCGAGGGCAAGGCAATCCAGCTGCACCCGCTCGTCTGTACCGCGTTCAACGCTGACTTCGACGGCGACCAGATGGCGGTGCACGTACCGCTGTCGATCGAGGCGCAGCTCGAAGCGCGCGCCCTGATGATGGCATCGAACAATATCCTGTCGCCGGCCAATGGCGACCCGATCATCGTGCCGTCGCAGGACGTCGTACTCGGCCTTTACTTCATGACCCGCAAGAAGATCAATGCGAACGGTGAAGGCATGATGTTTGCCGACGTTGACGAAGCGCGCCGCGCTTACGAAACCGGCGCAGTCGATCTGCAGGCCATCGTCAAAGTTCGTGTGCCGATGCGTGAGCTGGGCAGCGACGGTGAGATTGCAACGGGTGTTGAACTTGTCGAAACGACGGTCGGCCGCGCGATGCTGTCCACGCTGTTGCCGCCGGGCCTGAGCTTCGACGTTATCAACCAGGACATGACAAAGAAGGCGATCTCGAACACGATCAATGCCTGCTACCGCAACCTTGGTTTGAAGACAACCGTCGTTTTTGCTGACCGCCTGATGTACACGGGCTTCCGTTTCGCAACGATCGCCGGCATCTCGATCGGCGTTAACGACATGGTCGTGCCGGAGAGCAAGGGAACGATTCTTGCCTCGGCCGAAGCCGAAGTTAAAGAAATTCAGGACCAGTATTCGTCAGGCCTCGTAACGGCTGGCGAACGCTACAACAAGGTTGTCGACATCTGGTCACGCACCAACGACCAGATCGCGAAAGCGATGATGGACAAGCTGGGTTCGGAAACGGTCATCGACTCGAAGGGCAGGGAAGTTCCGCAGGAGTCGTTCAACTCGATCTACATGATGGCCGACTCCGGTGCTCGTGGTTCTGCTGCGCAGATTCGCCAGCTTGCCGGCATGCGCGGCCTGATGGCCAAGCCGGACGGCTCGATCATCGAGACGCCGATTACCGCCAACTTCCGCGAAGGTCTTGACGTACTGCAGTACTTCATCTCGACTCACGGTGCTCGTAAGGGCCTGGCCGATACCGCTTTGAAAACGGCGAACTCGGGTTACCTGACGCGCCGTCTCGTTGACGTGGCGCAGGATCTCGTCGTCACTGAAGTCGATTGCGGAACCAAGAACGGTGTGGCCATGGCGCCGCTGGTCGAAGGCGGAGACGTTGTCGAGCCGCTGCGCGAGCGCGTGCTTGGCCGGGTGGTCGCTGAGCCGATCATGATTCCGGGTTCGGACAAGGTGGCCTACGACGCGGGCTCGATGCTGGACGAAGCGGCAGTCAAGCGCCTCGAGGAGCTATCGATCGACCAGGTGCTGGTGCGCTCGCCCATCACTTGCGAAATTCGCTACGGCGTCTGCGCACAGTGTTACGGCCGTGACCTTGCGCGCGGTCACCGCATCGCGATCGGCGAAGCGGTTGGCGTGATCGCGGCACAGTCGATCGGTGAGCCGGGCACGCAGCTGACGATGCGTACCTTCCACATCGGTGGCGCCGCGTCGCGTTCCGCTGCGGTCAACAGCATCGAGATCAAGAACACCGGCATCGTCAAGCTCAACAACATCAAGACCGTCGTGAACAAGGAAGGCAACCTGGTTGCCGTGTCCCGTTCCGGTGAGATCTCGGTGATGAACGAGCACGGTCGCGAGCGCGAGCGTTACAAGGTGCCTTACGGTGCGATCATTACCGTGCAGGACGGCCAGGACGTCACGCAGGGCCAGCTGGTCGCCAGCTGGGATCCGCACACTCACCCGGTCGTCACCGAGGTGGCCGGCAACCTGCACTTCGAGGACTTCGACGAAGGCATATCGGTTACCGAGCAGATCGATGAATTCACCGGCCTGACCAGCATTGTCGTGCTTGACGCGAAAATGCGCGGCGGTTCCGGCAAGGATCTGCGGCCGGTCGCGAAGCTCGTTAACAGCGATGGCAAGGAAGTCTGCTTCGCCAATACCGACATCCCGGCGGTTTACGCATTGCCGGCTGGCGCTATCGTGTCGATGTCTGACGGTTCCAAGGTCGAGGTCGGTGACGTTATCGCCCGTATCCCGCAGGAATCATCGAAGACTCGCGACATTACCGGTGGTCTGCCGCGTGTTGCCGACCTGTTCGAGGCGCGCAAGCCGAAAGAGCCGGCGATCATGGCCGAGTACTCGGGTACCGTCAGCTTCGGCAAGGAAACCAAAGGCAAGCGTCGACTCGTCATTACCGACGAGGCGGGCGAGAGTCACGAGGAGCTGATTCCGAAGTGGCGCCATCTCAACGTGTTCGAGGGCGAGCAGGTCGTTGCCGGCGAAGTGATTGCCGACGGCGAGCCGAACCCGCATGACATCCTGAGGCTGCGCGGTGTCGAAGAGCTGTCCGACTACCTGGTCCGCGAGATCCAGGACGTATACCGCCTGCAGGGTGTGAAGATCAACGACAAGCACATCGAGGTGATCATCCGCCAGATGCTCCGCAAGGTGCTGGTGGTCGATCCGGGCGAGAGCAACTACCTGCGCGGCGAACAGCTGGACAAGGCACGGGCGCTGGAAGTGCAGGAAGAAATGGCGATCCAGAACAAGGACACGCTGACCTACGAGCCAATGCTGCTGGGTATCACCAAGGCATCGCTGGCGACCGAATCCTTCATTTCGGCGGCATCGTTCCAGGAAACCACCCGCGTCCTCACGGAAGCGGCAGTGCGTGGCCTGAAGGACGACCTGCGCGGTCTGAAGGAAAACGTCATCGTGGGTCGCCTGATTCCGGCCGGTACCGGCTTTGCGCACCACGCCGAGCGCCGGCGCACGCGCGAGCAGGATTTTGCCGACCAGCTGCGGGAGCTTGAGCAGACCAACGAGGCAGCTGCAGCTGCGGCTGCAGCGGCGGCGGCCAGCGACGACGTGGAAGCAGAGGCAGCTTCGGCTACCGAGGAAGAATAGCGTCCGGGCGGGTGCCCGCAGCCCGGGCGCCCGCTTGACACTGCCTCGACGGCATCAATACAATGCCCGCCCTTATTCCAACGGGCTCGCTATTGGCGGGCCCTATGTATTCGAATCGGGTGTTTGCAAAGCGCTGACCGAAAAGGCGTTTTTGCAGGATCGGACCAGTCCCTCAGGATGCGACGCAAGGAGCAGCCGGCGGGCGGATGCGCGTGTTCGCGCTTTATTTAGTTTCTTTTAAAAACGACAGAGAAGAGAACAGGCCTATGGCCACAACAAATCAGCTAGTGCGCAACGCGCGTTCGGTAAAAGCATCGAAGAGCACGGTCCCGGCCCTCGAGGGCTGTCCGCAGAAGCGTGGCGTGTGCACCCGTGTCTACACAACGACACCGAAAAAGCCAAACTCCGCCATGCGCAAGGTGGCTCGTGTCCGCCTGACGAATGGCTTTGAGGTCACCTCGTATATCGGCGGTGAAGGCCACAACCTGCAGGAGCACTCGGTCGTGCTGATCCGCGGCGGTCGTGTAAAAGACCTGCCGGGCGTGCGCTACCACACCGTGCGCGGCACGCTGGACTGCGCCGGCGTTGGCGATCGTCGCCAGGGCCGTTCCAAGTACGGCGCAAAGCGGCCCAAGAGCTAACAAGAGCTAACAAGAGCTAACAATTAATCCTCTCCGGGCTGCGGCCCGGGTATGAACGAGACAAACCATGTCAAGAAGAAGCCAGGCACCGAAACGCCACATTCTGCCGGACCCCAAGTTCGGCAGTGATCTGCTCGCGAAATTCATGAACATGATCATGAATGACGGCAAGAAGTCCGTCGCCGAAAGCATTATCTACGGGGCGTTAACCCGCATTTCCGTCAAGCAGACCAATGCCGAAGACAAAGCGCTGGAGTTGCTCGAGCAGGCCCTCGAGAACGTCAAGCCAATGGTCGAGGTCAAGTCGCGCCGCGTCGGCGGTGCAACCTACCAGGTGCCCGTTGAAGTCCGTCCGGCACGCCGCCAGACTCTGGCAATGCGCTGGGTGATTGACGCAGCGCGCAAGCGCAGCGAGAAGTCGATGGCACACCGCCTGGCACATGAGCTGATGGAAGCCGCTGACAACCGCGGCACCGCCGTCAAGAAAAAAGAAGACGTGCACCGCATGGCGGAGGCGAACAAGGCGTTCTCGCACTACCGCTGGTAGTTCTGACGCCTTAATTCTTTTCCAGGTTCACGACCGTGGCACGCACTACACCTATCGAGCGCTACCGCAATATCGGCATCATGGCCCACATTGATGCCGGTAAGACGACGACGACCGAGCGCGTGCTGTTCTATACCGGCGTCTCGCACAAAATCGGCGAAGTGCACGATGGCGCGGCGGTCATGGACTGGATGGAGCAGGAGCAGGAGCGCGGAATCACGATCACCTCGGCTGCCACAACCTGCTTCTGGCAGGGCATGGACAAGCAGTTCGAGCAGCATCGTATCAACATCATCGATACGCCCGGGCATGTCGACTTTACGATTGAAGTAGAGCGCTCGCTGCGGGTGCTCGATGGCGCCGTTACCGTGCTGTGCTCCGTCGGTGGCGTTGAGCCGCAAACCGAGACGGTCTGGCGCCAGGGCGACAAGTACCACGTGCCGCGCCTGATCTTCGTAAACAAGATGGATCGCGCCGGCGCCGACTTTCTGCGGGTCGTCGAGCAGGTCAAGAAGCGCCTCGGCGCAACCCCGGTGCCGGTCCAGCTGCCGATAGGCGCCGAAGAAAAATTCGAAGGCGTCATCGATCTGATCCGGATGAAGGCGATCTACTGGGACAACGACAACATGGGCATGACCTATGACGCTCGTGAGATTCCGGCAGAGCTGCAGGCCGCCGCCGAAGAATGGCGAGCCAACATGATCGAGGCAGCGGCCGAAGGCAATGAAGAGCTGCTCGAAAAATACCTGAATAACGGCGAGCTGAGTGAAGACGAAATCCGTTTCGGCTTGCGCACGAGGGCGCTGCGGAACGAAATCGTGCCGACCCTGTGTGGCTCGGCGTTCAAGAACAAGGGCGTGCAGGCAATGCTCGACGCCGTCGTGCATTACATGCCGTCACCGGTCGATGTACCGGCGATCAAGGGCCACCTCGAAGACGACTCCGAGGCGGAGCGTCATCCGGACGACAAGGAGCCGTTCGCGGCGCTGGCGTTCAAGATTGCGACCGACCCGTTTGTCGGCAACCTGACGTTCTTCCGCGTCTATTCGGGCGTATTGAACTCGGGTGACACGGTGTACAACCCGATCAAGGGCAAGAAGGAGCGCATCGGCCGCATTCTGCAGATGCACTCGAACGACCGGCTGGAGATCAAGGAAGTATGTGCCGGCGATATCGCCGCTGCCGTGGGTCTCAAGGATGTCACGACGGGCGACACGCTGACCGACCCGAGCGCGATCATCATGCTGGAGAAGATGGACTTCCCCGAGCCGGTTATCTCGGTTGCGGTTGAGCCACGAACGAAGGTGGACCAGGAAAAGATGGGCGTCGCGCTGCAAAAGCTCGCGAAGGAAGATCCATCGTTCCGGGTGCACACGGACGAAGAATCCGGCCAGACGATCATTTCCGGCATGGGCGAGCTGCATCTCGACATTATCGTCGATCGCATGAAGCGCGAGTTCAAGGTCGAGGCGAACGTCGGCAAGCCGCAGGTTGCGTACCGCGAGACGATTCGCAAGCTGGTCGAGCAGGAAGGCAAATTCGTGCGCCAGACGGGCGGTCGAGGTCAGTATGGCCACGTCTACCTGCGTATCGAGCCGCGCGGTCCGGGCGAGGGTTATGAGTTTGAGAACGCGATCGTCGGTGGCGTCGTTCCGCGTGAGTACATCGGTGCCGTCGACAAGGGCGTGCGCGAGCAGATGGAAAACGGCGTTATCGCCGGTTACCCGCTGGTCGATGTCAGGGTAACGCTGTACGACGGTTCATACCATGACGTCGATTCCAGCGAGATGGCGTTCAAGATTGCCGGCTCGATGGCATTCCGTGACGGTGCCTTGAAAGCCGATCCGGTCCTGCTGGAGCCGATCATGAGCGTCGAGGTTGTCACGCCTGAAGATTACTTCGGCGATGTCATGGGCGACCTGAACCGTCGCCGTGGATTGCCGCAGGGCATGGACGAGTCACCGTCCGGCAAGATTATTCGTGCCGAAGTGCCGCTCGCCGAGATGTTCGGCTACGCAACGGACCTGCGCTCAATGAGCCAGGGCCGCGCCGTGTACTCGATGGAATTCGAAAAGTACGCCGAAGTACCGAACAGCGTCGCGGATATAGTATTGAAGAAAGCGTCTTAAGGCAGGATCGGGCGCTCAGGTGAAATACAGGTCGGCAATACGATCGTCGTGTTGCGGAATGCACTTTAGAAAAACTCAGGAACTGGAATACAGTCATGTCGAAAGCAAAATTTGAAAGAAACAAGCCGCACGTAAACGTTGGCACGATTGGTCACGTTGACCACGGTAAGACGACGCTGACCGCGGCGCTGACGAAAGTGATGGCGGAGTTGCACGGTGGTGAGGTTTCGGCCTACGACCAGATCGACAATGCCCCTGAGGAGCGCGAGCGCGGTATCACGATCGCGACGGCACACGTCGAGTACGAGAGTGCGAACCGTCACTACGCGCACGTGGATTGCCCGGGACACGCGGACTACGTGAAGAACATGATCACGGGTGCCGCGCAGATGGACGGCGCGATCCTGGTGGTGAGCGCCGCTGACGGCCCGATGCCGCAGACGCGCGAGCACATCCTGCTGGCGCGCCAGGTGGGTGTGCCGTACATCGTGGTGTACATGAACAAGGCCGACCAGGTTGACGACGCCGAGCTGCTGGAACTGGTTGAGATGGAAGTTCGCGATCTGCTGTCGACCTACGAGTTTCCGGGCGACGACACCCCGATCGTAACGGGTTCGGCGCTGAAGGCGTTCGAGGGCGATAGCTCGGAGATTGGCGTGCCGTCAGTCGTGAAGCTGGTAGAGGCGATGGACAGCTACATACCGCTGCCGGAGCGCGCCATAGACGGCGACTTCCTGATGCCGGTGGAAGACGTGTTCTCGATCTCGGGTCGTGGCACGGTGGTGACCGGTCGTATCGAGCGCGGCATCGTGAAGGTGGGCGATGAGATCGCGATTGTCGGTATCAAGGACACGCTGAAGACGACCTGCACAGGCGTCGAGATGTTCCGCAAGCTGTTGGACCAGGGGCAGGCGGGCGACAACGTCGGCGTGCTGCTGCGTGGCACCAAGCGCGAGGAAGTGGAGCGTGGCCAGGTCCTGGCCAAGCCCGGTTCGATCACGCCGCACACGAAGTTCGAGGCGGAGGTCTACATCCTGACCAAGGAAGAGGGCGGCCGTCATACGCCGTTCTTCAAGGGCTACCGTCCGCAGTTTTACTTCCGTACCACGGACGTGACGGGCGCCTGCGAACTGCCGGAAGGCACCGAGATGGTGATGCCGGGCGATAACGTGCAGCTGGTCGTTGACCTGATCGCACCGATCGCGATGGAAGATGGTCTGCGGTTTGCTATCCGTGAGGGTGGCCGTACCGTCGGCGCTGGCGTCGTGGCCAAGGTTATCGAATAAGTTACTGACTCCAATGGCAATGCACCGGTCGCTGCGCGCCGGTGATTGCCCTGAATCGGTGGTTGCACATACGGGACGGCTGGCGCCGCTCCGTATGTTTCGGCAAAGCTCTAGATTGACAGCGTAATGGGTTCGACCTTGCCGGCAGTGGTTGCTGGCTGAACCTGCAGATTGTCCGGGCCATTCTCGGCGGCAGACACAACTCTGCTGAGATTGGCTTCGAAAACGTATATAGTTCGGCCCCCGGCAGCTGGTCGCTTGGGATAACAGACCGCCCGGGGTGCCTTTGGCTGCGCGTCAGGCATAGTGAAAACAGAGATTTGGCGCCCTGGTGGCGTCAGCAACGAGACTTAAGACATGGCTACTAATCAAAACATCCGTATTCGCCTGAAAGCGTTCGATCATCGCCTGATCGACAATTCGGCGCGTGAGATCGTGGAAACCGCGAAGCGCACCGGCGCGACCGTGAAGGGCCCGATTCCGCTGCCGATGAAAATGGAGCGTTTCACGATCCTGATTTCGCCGCACGTCAACAAGGACGCGCGCGACCAGTACGAGATCCGCACCCACAAGCGTTTGATGGACATCGTCGATCCGACCGACAAGACGGTCGATGCGCTGATGAAATTAGAGTTGCCGGCAGGCGTCGACGTGCAGATTAAGCTGAATTAGGCCAGTTGGCATTGCACCTGCCGTCCCTGCGGGACGCTGGTGAATGCCCTGGGCCGGTGCTCGTTCATCGCCGGCCCGCTTCGCGGCTGGCTATTTTGTCAGCGGAGGTCGCTGGTTGCGTTCGGATCGGCGCGTTTCGGCATCGGCCTTTGGCCTCGCCTTTTCGAGACTGCTGGTAGAGCCAGTTTCACGGCTTGAGCGGTCAGAAAAACGACAGTTGGTCGCGCTGATCCAGTTGTACTAAAAAAACCGCGATTTAAACCCTCGCGCCCCTTGCTACGGCAAGTTACGTGGGTATAATGGCGGGCTCGTCTGAGCAGGGCCGTCCCGGGAGTCGGCCAGGCATCAGAGGCAGCGTAAGGGCCAAGGCCCCCGTTGCTGGCATACAGGCCGCCGGATAACCCGAAGGCGGCTCGGCAAATCCCGGAATTCCGGTGTTACCGGACTCAGGGTCAGCTCTAGAGCAATCGAATCAGGACGATTCGCGCGATAGCTGGCCCTTTCGCGTGTTTGAAGGTTTCGCGATAAACGGCCGCAAGCGATTGCGGCCAACAGCAGCTTCGGCCAATCGAAGTCGAAGTGAAGAAGATGCAGATTTACAGACAAACCGTTTTTAGGAGTCGCCGGCCAATCGAAGTCGGCGCGAGGTTTTTGAGATGACAATGGGTCTTGTTGGCCGCAAGTGCGGCATGACACGTGTCTTTACGGACGAGGGTATTTCGATACCCGTTACCGTAATCGAGGCACAGCCAAATCGCGTTACCCAGGTGAAAACCGTGGAGACCGATGGCTACCGTGCATTGCAGGTAACCACCGGTTCACGCCGCGCCAGCCGGGTGAAGAAGTCCGCTGCCGGTCACTTCGCCGCGGCAAAGGTCGAAGCGGGTGACATCGTTTCCGAGCTACGCCTGGAAGACAGCGATGCCGATGAGTTCGAAGTCGGTGCCGAGCTGAAGGTTGAGCGTTTCGAGGCGGGCCAGAAGGTCGACGTCATCGGCACCACCATCGGTAAGGGTTTCGCCGGCGGCGTAAAGCGCCACAACTTCAGCATGCAGGATGCAACGCACGGCAACTCGCTGTCGCATCGTGCACCGGGATCCATCGGCCAGAACCAGACGCCGGGGCGCGTATTCAAAGGCAAGAAGATGGCCGGCCACATGGGTAATGTGCGCCGCACCGTGCAGAACCTCGAGGTTGTGCGCGTCGATGCCGAACGCAATCTGCTGCTGATCCGGGGCGCTGTTCCGGGTCATGCCGGCGGTCGCGTCATCGTGCGTCCTGCGATCAAGAGCAAGAACAAGAAGGGAGCTGCCTGATGAAACTGAAGATGCAGGGCAGCGGCTCCGTCGACGTTGCTGACAGCGCATTCGCTGCCGAGTACAACGAATCACTGGTCCACCAGGTCGTTACCGCTTTCCTGGCCGGCGCCCGCGCAGGCACCAAGCGCCAGAAGAACCGCGCTGACGTACGTGGCGGTGGCACCAAGCCGTGGAACCAGAAAGGCACAGGCCGCGCTCGCGCCGGCACCATCCGCAGCCCGATCTGGGTCGGTGGTGGTCGGGCGTTTGCTGCACGCCCGCGTGACTACAGCCAGAAAGTGAACCGCAAGATGTACCGCGCTGCATTGCGCTCGGTTTTTTCGGAGCTGGTTCGCCAGGACCGGCTGGTGGTCACTGAAGCTCTTCAGATGAAGGCGCCGAAGACCAAAGACATGGTCGCGCTGCTGAAAAAGCACGACGTCAGCGACGTGCTGATTGTTAACGAAGCCTTCGATGAGAACGTGTTCCTGTCGGTTCGCAATCTGCCAAACGTAGGCATTTGCGACGTCTCGTCGATCGACCCCGTTGTACTGATGCGTTTCGAAAAGGTGTTGATCACCCTGCCGGCGCTGAAGCTGATTGAGGAGCGCCTGTCATGAGCCAGGCATTACATCAGGAACGCCTGATGACCGTGATCCAGGGGCCGCACCTCTCGGAGAAAAGCACGATCGTCGCCGAGGCGAGCAACCAGATTGTTTTCCGGGTACGCACGGATGCAACGAAAGCCGAAATCAAGAAAGCCGTCGAACTGTTGTTCGAGGTGAAGGTTGATGGCGTCACCGTGAGCAACGTGCGCGGCAAAGTGAAACGTCATGGCCAGACTTCGGGTCGCCGGGTCAACTGGAAAAAAGCGTACGTCACGCTGGCGGAAGGCAGTCAGCTCGACTTCCTCGGCGTCGAGTGACGGTCGCAAACTTTAAGACGGTAGAGAATCATGCCATTACATAAATCGAATCCGACGTCAGCAGGCCGCCGCTTCCAGGTTGCGGTGAAGACGCCCGGCTTGCACAAAGGCAAGCCGCACGCGCCGCTGCTCGAGAAGAAATCGAAATCGGGCGGCCGCAATAACAACGGCCGCATTACGATGCGCCATCACGGCGGTGGTCACAAGCAGCACTACCGTATCGTTGATTTCAAGCGCGACAAGGACGGTATCCAGGGCGTGGTAGAGCGTCTTGAGTACGACCCGAATCGCACTGCCCACCTTGCCCTCGTCAAGTATGCCGACGGCGAGCGTCGCTACATTCTGGCGGCGAAAGGCGTTGAGGCTGGCACGCCGATCATGAGTGGCGAAGAAGCGCCGATCAAACCGGGTAACGCGCTGCCTTTGAAGAGCATTCCGGTTGGCACGATGGTGCATAACATCGAGATGAAGCCCGGCAAGGGTGGCCAGCTCGCACGTTCTGCGGGTGCCACGGCACAGTTCGCGGCGCGCGAAGGTGCGTACGTGACCTTGCGTTTGCGCTCTGGCGAAATACGCCGCGTGCACACCGAGTGTCGCGCCACCATCGGCGAAGTCGGTCACGGCGAGCACAACCTGCGCAAGCTGGGTAAAGCGGGCGCGAAGCGCTGGCGCGGTGTTCGTCCGACGGTACGTGGCGTTGCCATGAACCCGGTTGATCACCCGCACGGTGGTGGTGAGGGTCGTACGTCAGGCGGTCGTCATCCGGTGAGCCCATGGGGCACGCCGACCAAGGGTTACAAGACGCGTTCCAACAAGCGTACCGACAGCATGATCGTCCGTCGCCGCAAGCGTAAGAAATAGTTCGGCGTACGTGAGAAACAGGGCGAACTCTTAAGGTACAGATTTGAGCTCGTCGAAGTATCAAAGTTTATAGGAGCTGGTAGTAGTGCCACGTTCAGTGAGAAAGGGCCCGTTCGTTGATTCGCATCTGGCCAAGAAAGTAACGGAAGCGTCTGCAAAGAACGACCGTCGTCCGATCAAAACCTGGTCGCGCCGTTCCATGGTGCTGCCGGATATGGTTGGCCTGACGATTGCCGTTCACAACGGGCGTCAGCACGTGCCGATCCTTATTTCGGAAAACATGGTGGGTCACAAGCTGGGTGAGTTCGCGGTAACGCGCACCTACAAAGGTCACACCGGCGACCGTAAGACTTAAGTCCAGAGACAGGCTTCAAGGAACTGACATGCAAGTTGCAGCAACACTTCGATACGCACGTATTTCGCCGCAGAAATGCCGTCTGATTGCGGACGCCATTCGTGGCAAAAGCGTGGACGAGGCGATCAAGACACTGACGTTCACGCCGAAGAAAAGCGCGGGCATCGTGAAAAAAGTTCTGGAGTCGGCTATTGCCAACGCAGAGCACAATCACGGCGCAGATATCGACGAACTGAAAGTCGCGACAATTGAAGTGAACGAGGCGCCGACGTTTCGCCGCTTCCGCGCACGGGCGAAAGGTCGTGGCGCACGCATCATCAAGCGTAACAGCCACATCACGATTCGTGTCGGCGACGAGTAAACGGGACATAGCGAGAGATTTATGGGTCAGAAAGTACATCCAACCGGCATACGCCTTGGCATCGTCAAGGACTGGACGTCCAAGTGGTATGCCAACTCGCAGACGTTCCCAGGGTACGTCCGCGACGACCACAAGATGCGTGTGTTCATTAAAGAAAAGCTGAAGGATGCATCCGTCAGCCGCATCACGATCGAGCGCCCGGCGAAAAAAGTGAATATCACTGTTTTCACCGCACGGCCCGGCATCGTTATCGGCAAGAAGGGCGAGGACATCGAAAAGCTGCGCGATTCCGTCGCGCGCATGATCAAGATGCCGATCAATGATGTGCGCATTAACATCAGCGAAGTACGCAAGCCTGAGCTTGACGCGCAGCTCGTTGCTGAGGGCATTGCCCAGCAGCTGGAGCGCCGCGTAATGTTTCGTCGTGCCATGAAGCGCGCCGTAACCAACACGATGCGGGTAGGTGCCGAGGGCGTTAAGGTCAAGGTTGGCGGCCGTCTGAACGGCGCAGAAATCGCGCGTTCGGAGTGGTACCGCGAAGGTCGCGTGCCGTTGCATACGCTGCGTGCGGACATCGACTACGGTTTTGCCGAGGCGGCCACGACGTATGGCGTCATCGGTGTAAAGGTCTGGATATTCAAGGGCGAAGTATTTGACAAGCCCGAGGCTGCCGTTGCTTCTGCGGAAACGCAGGAAGCTGCCGCAGGCGCCCGCTAAGGTCAGGACAGAACAATGTTACAGCCTAAAAGAACAAAGTTTCGCAAGCAGATGAAAGGCCGCAACCGCGGTCTGGCACAGCGCGGCAGCGACGTATCGTTCGGCGAGTACGGTTTGAAAGCCACCGAGCGCGGCCGCCTGACTGCGCGCCAGATTGAGGCAGCGCGCCGTGCCATGACCCGTCACGTCAAGCGCGGCGGCAAAATCTGGATTCGCGTATTTCCTGACAAGCCAATTACCAAGAAGCCATTGGAAGTGCGTCAGGGTAAGGGTAAGGGCAACGTCGAATACTGGGTCTGCCAGATCCAGCCCGGTCGTGTCCTGTATGAAATGGAAGGGGTAACGGAAGAAGTAGCACGCGAGGCGTTCCGCCTGGCTGCCGCGAAGCTGCCGTTTCCGACCACGGTTGTTGTGCGGACGGTGATGTGATGAAAGCCAGCGATTTACGTTCAAAGTCGGTTGAAGAGTTGCAGCAGGAGCTTGTCGAGCTGCGCCGCGAGCAGTTCAATCTGCGCATGCAGGGCGCTACTGGTCAGCTCAATCATAATCACGAGCATGGCCGCGTTCGAAAAGACATTGCGCGCGTTAAGACGGTAATGACCGAGCTGGCGCGCCAGGGTGAAAAGAAATGAGTGAAGAAGCCAAGACCGAAACTGCGAAGAGTCAGCGTACCCTGACGGGCCGCGTCGTCAGCGACAAAATGGATAAGACCGTTTCTGTCTCGATCGAACGCCTGATCAAGCACCCGACTTACGGCAAGTACCTGCGTCGCTCTACCAAGGTTATGGCGCATGACGAAACCAACGACTGCCGCGAGGGCGACCTCGTCGCCATCAGCGAGCGGCGCAAGGTGTCAAAGCGCAAGGCCTGGCAGGTAGTGAGCGTTATCGAGCGCGCAGCGGATCGTGACGCTGCAGCTGTATAAATCGGTTTATTGAAAGTTTAGAAACGGAAAGCAGCCATGATTCAGATGCAGACAGTTCTGGATGCCGCCGACAACTCGGGTGCGCGGCGCGTGCAGTGCATCAAGGTGCTGGGCGGATCCAAGCGCCGTTACGCCGCCGTGGGCGACGTAATCAAGGTGAGCGTCAAGGACGCGATCCCGCGCGGCAAGGTCAAGAAGGGTGAGGTTTACAACGCAGTCGTCGTGCGTACCCGCAAGGGCGTCCGCCGCAAAGATGGGTCACTGATTCGTTTTGACGGCAACGCAGCGGTACTGCTGAACAATCGCCTGGAGCCGATCGGTACTCGTATCTTTGGTCCGGTGACGCGCGAGCTGCGCACCAGCAAGTTCATGAAGATTATCTCGCTCGCACCTGAAGTGCTGTAAGCGAAGACGCGGAACAGGTCAGAAACGATGAACAAGATCAAAAAAGGCGACGAAGTAATCGTCACCACGGGTAAAGACAAGGGCCGTCGCGGCACCGTGCTCCAGGTATTCCCGGACTCACGTGTGCTGGTCGAAGGCATCAACATGGCGAAGAAGCACCAGAAGGGCAACCCGCAGGCGGGCGTAGAAGGCGGCATTATTGAGAAAGCCATGCCGGTCGACGTCTCGAACGTGATGGTCTTCAACCCAAAAGCCAAGAAGGGCCAGCGGGTAGGCTTCGCAGTCAATAAGAAAGGCGAGAAGGAGCGGGTATTCCGCCCCAGCGGTGAGTCGGTCGACATTTAAGACCGATGTAATCAACAGTGTCATGCGGGTTGGCAAAACGCGAGCTTGCAGCAGGTGGATTTAGAAATGGCCAGATTGCACGAACAGTTCACAAAGGAATTGCATAGTCAGATCCAGAAAAAGCTGGGTCTCGAGAATGTAATGGAGGTGCCGCGCATCACCAAAATCACGCTGAATATGGGTGTGGGCGAGGCTGTGGCTGACAAGAAAATTCTCGACAACGCGATGAAAGACATGGAGATGATCTCCGGTCAGAAGCCTGTAAGAACGCTGGCTCGCAAGTCGGTTGCCGGCTTCAAGATTCGCGATGGTTATCCGATTGGCTGCAAGGTCACGCTGCGTCGTGAGCGCATGTACGAATTCCTGGACCGCCTTGTGAATATTGCGATCCCGCGTATCCGTGACTTTCGTGGTTTGAACCCGAAGTCATTCGATCGCCAGGGTAACTACAGCATGGGCGTTGCAGAGCAGATAATTTTTCCGGAGATCAATTACGACCAGATTGACGCGCTGCGCGGTCTGGACATCACGATCTCCACGACGGCACGTACGCCGGCAGAAGGTCGGGCGCTTTTGGAAGCGTTCAACTTCCCCTTTAAGAAGTAAGAGATTCACTATGGCTAAGAAGTCGATGATCGAGCGCGAAACCAAGCGAACCAAGCTTGTGAACCAGTACGCGAAAAAGCGTGCGGCGCTCAAGGAAATCATTCGCAAACCGACGACGAGCGAAGAGGCACGTGCGGCGGCGCAGGCGAAACTGAACGCATTGCCACGCGATTCCAGCGCGACGCGTCAGCGCAATCGCTGTGCCATCACGGGTCGTCCGCATGGCGTTTACCGCAAGTTCGGCCTGGCCCGAAACAAGCTGCGGGAAATGGCAATGAAGGGCGAGATTCCGGGTCTCACGAAGGCGAGCTGGTAGGCGGAGAACGACAATGAGTATGACTGATCCTATTTCCGACATGCTGACGCGAATTCGCAATGGCCAGCATGCGCGCAAGACCAGCGTTTCGATGCCGGCTTCGAAAGCCAAGGTCGCGGTTGCCAACGTTCTGAAGGACGAAGGCTATATCACGTCGGTGACGAGCGAAGGCAAGGGCGCGAGCGCGACGCTGACCATCGAGCTGAAGTATTACGAGGGTTCGCCCGTTATCGAGCGTATCCAGCGCGTCAGCAAACCTGGCCTCAGAATTTTCCGCGGCAAGGAAGAATTGCCGAAGGTCCTCGGCGGTTTGGGCGTTGCAATCGTGTCGACCTCGGCCGGCGTAATGAGTGACCGTGAGGCCCGTGCCAAGGGTATCGGTGGCGAGGTGCTGTGCGTCGTTTCCTGATGCATTGCCCTATATAGAATAACGAGTTACGACTATGTCAAGAATTGCTAAAGAACCTGTTGAGCTGCCGAAAGGTGTTGAGTTCAGTAAGAGTGGCACCACGCTGACCGTCAAGGGCAGCAAGGGCGCGCTCTCCATGGAGCTGAACCCGGAAGTGATGCTAAGCCAGGAAGACAATGCGGTGCAGGTAAAAGCACGCTCCGGTTCGCGGTTCTCCATCGCCATGTCGGGAACGACGCGCGCGCTGATCGCCAACATGGTCGAAGGCGTATCCGAAGGCTTTGAGAAGAAACTCGAGCTGGTCGGCGTCGGCTACCGCGCACAGGCGCAGGGCAAGAAGTTGAACCTGACGCTGGGCTTTTCACACCCGGTCGAGTTTGCGGTGCCGGAAGGCATCACGATCGAAACGCCGAGTCAGACAGAAGTGCTGATCAGAGGCGCAGATAAACAACGCGTCGGCCAGGTGGCCGCCGAGATTCGTCGCTTCCGTCCGCCCGAGCCTTACAAGGGCAAGGGTGTCCGCTACGCCAACGAGCGCGTAGTAATGAAAGAAGCGAAGAAGAAATAAGACCCAACGGTCTTTTTAGAGAGCGGACGAGAACGTCATGAAACTGGACAAGAAACAGAATCGCCAGCGCCGTGCCCGCAAGGCAAGAGCGCATATTTCGAAGCTTGCAGTGAACCGCCTGACGGTGCACCGCACGCCGCGTCATATCTATGCGCAGGTGATTGGGCCGGACGGCGGCACCGTAGTCGCTGCCGCATCGACGGTCGAACAGGACGTGCGCAAGGGCACGAAGAGCACCGGCAACATCGCTGCCGCTGCCATCGTGGGTGCACGGATTGCGGAAAAGGCAAAAGCGGCCGGCGTCGATACCGTTGCGTTCGATCGTTCAGGCTTTCGTTACCACGGTCGCGTCAAGGCGCTGGCAGATGCCGCCCGCGAAGCCGGACTGAAATTTTAATAAAAGGATTGTTGGCGCAACGTTAAGTTCGCCGGGACAACACTATGGCAAGAAACGATCACAATCAGAGTTCTGACGACCTGCTCGAGAAGCTGGTCACCGTCAATCGCGTCGCCAAAGTCGTCAAGGGTGGTCGCCAGTTCGGTTTTACCGCGCTGACGGTCGTCGGTGACGGTAACGGTCGGGTCGGTTTCGGTTATGGCAAGGCGCGCGAAGTGCCGATCGCCATTCAGAAAGCCATGCAGGCAGCCCGCAAGGAAATGATCAAGGTCAACCTGAACGGCGAAACACTGCAGTACGCAAAGAAGGGCCGCCACGGTGCGACCTACGTGTACATGCAGCCTGCGTCTGAGGGTACCGGCGTTATTGCCGGTGGTGCCATGCGCGCCGTGTTCGAGTGTGCCGGCGTCCGAAACGTGCTGGCAAAGAGCTACGGCTCACGCAACCCGATCAACGTCGTGCGCGCAACAATCAGCGCGCTGAAACAGATTCATTCACCGCGTTCGATCGCGGCGAAACGCGGCAAGAAGGTCAAGGAAATCCTGGCCTGAACCGCCGGCATATTTGGAATTGGATTAGAACGATGGCTACCACAAAGCAACTCAAAGTAACGCTCGTCAAGAGCCGCTTCGGCCGGCTGCCAAGCCACAAGGCCAGCATTGCTGGTTTGGGCCTGAGAAAGATTCGCCAGAGCGTGATGGTTTTAGACACGCCTGAGAATCGCGGCATGATTAACAAGGTTTCGTACCTCGTTTCAGTAGAGGAAGTGTGACATGCGCCTGAATGAAATTTCACCGGCAAAGGGCTCGAAGCCTGCTGGCAAGCGTCTCGGCCGCGGTCATTCCGCCGGCCAGGGCAAGACTTCCGGCCGCGGTGTAAAGGGTCAGCACGCGCGTTCGGGCGGTTACCACAAGGTCGGCTTCGAAGGCGGTCAGATGCCGTTGCAACGTCGCCTGCCGAAAATCGGCTTCCGCTCGCGGATGGCGAAAGACACTGCTGAGCTGCGTCTGCACGAGCTGGCGCTGGTAAAAGACGACGTCGTCGACATCCTGGCGCTGAAAAAAGCGCGCCTGGTGCCGGCCAACGTCAGCAAGGTCAAAGTGATCCTGTCCGGCAAAATTGAAAAAGCTGTGAAGACCAAGGGTCTGGCAGTCACCAAGGGTGCGCGCGCGGCGATCGAAGCCGCCGGCGGCAGCATCGAAGCGTAAGCTAAGGAAACGAAGGGAATGGCCAAAAAGCCAGTCAAAAATCCGGCGGACACCGCGAAGGCAGCGGGCAAACTGAGTGAGCTGAAAGCTCGCATCGGTTTCCTCGTGGGCGCGCTGATTGTGTTCCGTGCCGGCACCTTCATCCCGGTGCCCGGCGTGGATCCGGCTGCGCTCGCCAGTTTCTTCGATCAGCAGGCTGGCAATATGCTGGCGCTGTTCAACCTGTTCTCCGGCGGTGCGCTAGCCCGCTTCGGCATCTTTGCGCTCGGCATCATGCCGTACATTTCAGCGTCGATTATCATGCAGATGGCCAGCATGATCCTGCCGTCGCTGCAGGCACTGCGCAAAGAGGGCGAATCCGGCCGCCGCCAGATCACGCAATACACGCGCTACGGCACCGTGATGCTGAGCCTGTTCCAGTCAATCGCCGCGGCGTCATGGCTGCAGAGCCAGGCGGGCGTTGTGGTAAACCCGGGTCCGGCGTTCCTGATTACGGCGTGTATCACGCTCGTCACCGGCACGATGTTCCTGATGTGGCTCGGTGAGCAGATCACCGAACGCGGTATCGGCAACGGTATCTCGATGATCATTCTTGCCGGCATCGTTGCAGGCCTGCCTGCGGCAGTCGCCGGCACGGCAGAGCTCGTGCGCAATGGCGAAATGGCCTCGGCCACGGCGATTCTGCTGCTGGTCGGCGGCATTGCGGTCACGGCGTTTGTCGTCTACATGGAACGAGCGCAGCGTCGGATCACGGTCAACTACGCGCGTCGCCAGCAGGGCCGCAAACTCATGCAGGCGCAGAGCACGCACCTGCCGTTCAAGATCAACATGTCGGGTGTCATCCCGCCGATCTTCGCCTCGAGCATTCTGTTGTTCCCGGCAACGATCGCCCAGTTCTTCGGCCAGGCCGCTGAACCGAATGCCGCGCAGCGCGCATTGCAAACGCTCGGCGCAAACCTCGGTCCGGGCCAGCCGGTCTACGTGTTGCTGTACGGCGCGATGATTGTTTTCTTCTGCTTCTTCTACACCGCGCTGGTCTTCAACTCGAAGGACACGGCGGACAACCTGAAGCGGTCGGGCGCATTCGTACCGGGTATCCGGCCGGGTGCACAAACGGCTAACTACATCGACAAGGTCCTGACGCGACTGACGTTCTGGGGCGCCCTGTACGTCGCCGGCGTTTGCCTGTTGCCGGAAATTTTCCGGATGTTCTACCCGAGCATCCCGTTCAATTTCGGCGGCACGTCGTTGCTGATTCTCGTTGTCGTTACGATGGATTTCATGTCCCAGCTGCAGGCTCACGCGATGAGTCACCAGTACGAAGGCATGATGGCAAAGGCCAACCTGCGGAATTACGGCCGCAGTGGCTCAGTTCGCTGAAGATTCAGCGGTATAGCGGAGAGCGCTCATGAAAGTCAGAGCATCGGTTAAAAAAATGTGCAGAAATTGCAAGATTATTCGCCGCAACGGGGTTGTGCGCGTCATCTGCACCACAGACGCTCGTCATAAACAGCGTCAGGGTTAAACGGAAGGTACTCAAGTGGCTCGTATAGCAGGCATAAACATACCGTTAAACAAGCACGTCGTGATTGCACTGACGTCTATTTTCGGAATCGGCAACAGCCGCGCAAAGCAGATTTGTGCTGCAGCGGGCGTGGCTCCTCACACGCAGGTCAAGGACCTTGCGGAACCGGAGGTGGCGTTAATTCGTACCGCGGTTGCGCAGTTCGAGGTCGAAGGTGACCTGCGTCGCGAGACCTCAATGAATATCAAGCGCCTGATGGACCTCGGTTGTTACCGCGGCATCCGTCATCGCCGTGGTTTGCCTTTGCGTGGTCAGCGCACCCGCACAAACGCGCGTACTCGCAAGGGTCCGCGTCGTCCGATTAAGCGATAGGAAACACCATTACCGACAGGGCTTCGTCGAAGTCGGTGGTACGCATCACTGAAGTCGACGAAAACACTGCAACCGGATAGATAAGAGTAAATAGACACATGGCCGATCCGAAAGTAAAAAAGAAGGTTAAAAAGCACGTGCTGGACGCGATTGCGCACATCAATGCTTCCTTCAACAACACGATCATCACGATCACCGACCGCCAGGGCAATGCGTTGTCCTGGGCCACGGCCGGCGGCTGCGGTTTCCGTGGTTCTCGTAAATCCACGCCGTTTGCGGCGCAGGTTGCTTCTGAGAAAGCGGGCCGCGCAGCGCTAGAGTTTGGCGTTAAAAACGTTGACGTGCGGGTTTGCGGGCCGGGCCCGGGCCGCGAATCAGCGGTGCGTGCACTGAACGCGTTGGGTTTCAAGATCGCGAACATCGAAGACGTAACACCAATTCCTCACAACGGCTGTCGTCCGCCGAAAAAACGCCGCGTATAGAGGCAATGTAATGGCAAGATATCTCGGACCAAAATGTAAACTGTCGCGCCGTGAAGGCACCGACCTGTTTCTCAAGAGCGGCGTAAGGCCGCTCGAATCGAAGTGCAAACTGGATGTACCGCCAGGCGGCGCCGCGCAACGTCGCCCGCGCCTGTCGGACTACGGTATGCAGTTGCGTGAGAAGCAGAAGCTGCGCCGTATGTACGGTGTACTCGAGCGTCAGTTCCGCAACTACTACAAGAAAGCTGCTCAGCTCAAAGGCTCAACCGGTGAAAACCTGCTGCGCCTGCTGGAAGGGCGTCTTGATAACGTTGTTTACCGCATGGGTTACGCCTCTACGCGTGCCGAAGCCCGCCAACTCGTCAGCCATAA
Source organism: uncultured Gammaproteobacteria bacterium (assembly GCA_963800915.1). Lineage (GTDB taxonomy): Bacteria > Pseudomonadota > Gammaproteobacteria > Steroidobacterales > Woeseiaceae > Woeseia. The sequence goes on along the minus strand of CAWDCR010000002.1, from coordinate 247,770 downwards.
AGGCATTGTCGTGAACGGCCAGGTGGTAAATATTCCTTCGCTGCAATTGAACGCGGGTGATGCCGTGGCGATTCGCGAGAAAGCGAAGAAGCAACTTCGAATCCAGAATGCGATTGAAATCGCCGGCCAGGTCGGATTGCCCGACTGGGTTGATGTGGATGCGAAAAAGATGACTGGCGTATTGAAGTCGTTGCCGGACCGGGAAGATATCCTGCCCGACATCAACGAGAATCTGGTCGTCGAGCTGTACTCGAAATAATCTGGAGTGTGAACCCATGCAGGGATCTGTGAACGAATTTCTGAAGCCGCGCGTTGTTAAAGTCACGCCGGTCGACAATCTGCACGCCAAAGTGACGATCGAACCGTTTGAACGCGGCTACGGTCACACACTCGGTAACGCACTGCGCCGTATCCTGCTGTCCTCGATGCCGGGTGCCGCCATTGTCGAAGCCGAAATCGAAGGCGTGCTCCACGAGTACACCAGCATCGAAGGCGTGCAGGAGGACGTGGTCGATATCCTGTTGAACCTGAAGCAGGTTGCGGTCCGGATGCACAATCGCGATCACGCGGAGCTGCGCCTTTCCAAGAAAGGGCCCGGTCCTGTGATGGCATCCGACATTCAGCTCGACCACGACGTCGAGATCATGAATCCGGATCTGCTGATCGCAAACCTGACCAAGGCTGGCCAGCTGAACATGGTGCTAAAAGTCGAGCGCGGCCGCGGCTACCGCCCGGCAACCCAGCGCCCGAACTTCGAAGAGCAGACCGGCCCGATCGGCCGCCTGATGCTCGACGCGTCGTTCAGTCCGGTACATCGCGTTACCTACGACGTCGAAGCGGCTCGCGTTGAGCAGCGCACCGACCTCGACAAGCTGATTATCGATATCGAGACCAACGGCACGATCGATCCGGAAGAAGCCATCCGCCGTGCGGGCAGCATTCTGAAAGATCAGCTGTCCGTCTTCGTCGACCTGCAGGGTCAGGAAGAAGGCGCCGGCAAGGCGGCCGAAAGCAAGGTCGATCCGATCCTGCTGCGTCCGGTCGACGAGCTTGAGCTGACGGTTCGTTCCGCCAACTGCCTCAAAGCAGAAAACATCATGTACATCGGCGATCTGGTGCAACGCACCGAGGTCGAGCTGCTGCGTACGCCGAACCTTGGCAAGAAGTCGCTCACCGAGATCAAGGAAGTCCTGGAAGACCACGGCCTCGGCCTCGGCATGCGCCTCGAAAACTGGCCGCCGCCGAGTCTGCGTCCCGAGCATTCCATCGCTGTATAAAACCGACGGCTGCTGCAGCCGCCAATGAATAACGAAAGGCAATAGACCATGCGTCACAGAAAATCCGGCCGCAAACTTGGCCGCAACAGCTCACATCGCAAAGCCATGTTCCGCAACATGGCCGCGTCGCTGCTGCACCACGAGCAGATCAAGACAACCTTGCCGAAAGCCAAGGAGCTGCGCCGCGTCGTTGAGCCGCTGATCACGCTTGCCAAGGAAGACGGCGTCGCCAATCGGCGGCTCGCTTTCGACCGCCTGCGTGACAAGGTTGCCGTCGGCAAACTGTTTACCGACCTCGGCCCGCGTTTCAAAGCGCGTCCCGGTGGTTACCTGCGCATCCTGAAAATCGGGCCGCGTCCTGGTGACTCCGCACCGATGGCGATCGTGCAGCTTGTCGACAAACCAGTGGTTGCCAGCGGCGACGCATAATCTCGCGCTGTCTTGCTACAAATCAAGCCGGGCTTTTGCCCGGCTTTTTTGTGGTCATGGCCGACTGGTTTAACGGCGAAGCCAGGCATGTGACCCCACGCATGCGTTCTAATCGGCGGCGGGTGCGCGCAACGGTATGCCTTCCGCGCTCAGCTCTTTAATCAGCTCCGAAGTCATACCGCTGCGCGCACCCTTGTGGTTGTTTCGGGTTCAGCGCTCTTCCTGATTCGCGAATGAGATCGGCCGGCGTTGTTTCGGCGCGTTCGGTGGTCGGGATCGGGCGCACACAGCGGTATGTCTTCTGCGCTCAACTCTTTAATTCGCTCCGAAGGCATACCGCTGCGCGCGCCCTGGTGCCAGCGGTCAAGGCATAAGTGGCTGTATTAATTATAGTTTTGGCTATATTTCGGCAGCAATTTTCGGGATCTCCAACTCGCCTTGAGGACAGCTGGCGTAAGCCATCCTCAAGGCCTCACGACCGCCGCCGATATGACTACTAATTCCCCGGAGGCTCGTTCGACGATGCATCAAATTTCTGCCGTATCGGCGTCACACGCGAAAGGCGCTGCGGGCGCGCACGTCAGTCGCTGGCGGCGGGCGCGGCAGCGTACCTACGAACTGCTCGAGCGCGCCGGTTCCGGCGACCGCGGCAGTTTGTTTGTCGATATCGGCCTGATCCTGCTTATTATTTGCAGCGTTCTCGCCGTCATTCTTGAATCCGTTGTAGATCTGCATACGCAATATCGAACACAGTTTTACTGGTTTGAGGTTTTTACGATCGTCGTATTCACCTGCGAGTACGCGTTGCGCATATGGTGTTCGGTTGAGGCGCAAGATCTGGCGATCTCAAAAGGTGCACCGCGCTATCCGCGTCTTCGCTACCTCGTTTCGCCCGCCGCAATAATTGATATGCTTTCGATCCTGCCGTTCTACCTGCTCGCATTCGGCTTGTTCGGCGGTGGCGACATGCGCTTCCTGCGCGCCATTCGCTTGCTGCGTATTTTCAAGCTGACCCGCTATTCCGCCGCTTTCGACATGCTCATCAAGGCATTTAGTGAAAACGCGAAGTCCTTCGTCGCCGCGATCTCCATACTGGTTATCGTCATGTTGCTCGCTGCCACCGGCATGTATTTTTTCGAGCGTGAAGCCCAGCCCGATGAATTCTCCAGCATTCCCGCCGCTATGTGGTGGGCCTTCGCTACGTTGACTACCGTCGGATACGGTGATGTCACACCAATTACTGTGGGCGGCAAAATATTCGGCGCGCTGATGACCGTTGTTGGCGTTGGTATGGTCGCGCTGCCCACCGGAATTCTCGCGTCTGCCTATACCGAGCAACTGCGACTTCGCAGCGACGAGTACCGCGCGGTTTCCAAGCGCGCCTGGGAAGATGGCGTTATCGATGAGCAGGAAGCCACCGAGCTCGAACGCGTACGCGAATCGCTCGGTCTTGGTCGCAACTCCGCCAGCCAGATTCTTAACAGTGAGATGGTGCTGGCTGCGCTCAAGAAAGAACATGAGCACGCCTGTCCGCATTGTGGGCGAGCCTCCGAATAGCGCAGGCTTGTCGTAGTCTGCGGCCTGAGCCTGAGTCGTCGCCGGTGTTTAAAACGGTTCCGGTTGCTTGGTGGTGCTCCCGGTACCGGGCGCGCCCATCGGGGTATCTTCTGCGCTCAGCTCTTTAATTCGCTCCGAAGACACCCCGACGGGCACGCCCTACGAGGCTTGGCTACGGCCCCGGTCCTACCTCCTTACTGGCGTGCTGGTTTCGTCTTTACATAAGTTGCAGCACAGCGATTGCTGTGAGTCCCCTCACAGCAATTCTTGCTTCATTCCAGTACCGTAATTTCTTCGTCGACCGCAGGGAGCAGGACCATTAGCCGCGATACAGAATTTTCGAGCTGTGTTGTCCTGGGGCAGGATGCCTTCGATCCCGACGCCGTTTTTCTTGACGACATCGTCGACGACCAGGTGTTGCCGAACCCGACGCTCGCTGTTGACGGTCTGACGGATTCAGCCGATGTCCGCCGCGGACTGCTGGACATTGGTGTCGGCGCCATCGCCGCCAATCAAGCCACGCTCGCGCCAAGTGCCATCCCCGAAGCCGCGTACGATCCGGAGCAGCTGGAAGTCTACGGCTGGGAGTCTTCCTTCTGGAAGAAGATCAAGGGCTATATCGGCTTCTGAGCGCATCGATTGCCCCTTGCCGACGGCGGGAATTCGGCATAAGTCTTGCGCACAACCCTGCCGAATTCGGCTAGACTTCGCGGGTGGAAAATCCAGAGCATTTCAAAGGCAAGACCGTCATTATTACCGGCGGCTCGGAAGGCGTTGGCGCCGCTACCGCGCGACGCTTCGCGAGGGCTGGTGCCAATCTCGTGCTGGTTGCACGGGGCAAGAAGAATCTGGAAGTCATCGCAGACGAACTGCGACCGATTACTGCCGTTCGGATATGCGCGATGGACGTCTGTGATGAAGATGCCTGCGTCAACCTGTTCAAGAAGGCGGCCTTCGATTTTGAACAGGTCCATTACCTCATCAACAACGCCGGCTTCCACGCGCGCGGACCGGTTTTCAGCCAGACGCCTGAAGACCTGGCGCGCATGGTCGACGTCAACCTCAAGGCGCCCATACTGCTGACCCGCATCGCGCTTGGCTACATCAAGGAGGCGGGCGGCGGCGCGATCATCAACGTCGCCTCTCTGGCAGGTCGCACGCCGGTGCCCAACGCTGCGACCTATTCTGCAACGAAGTTTGGCCTGCGTGCGTTCACCTTCGCCCTCGCCGAAGAGATGGCGGGCGGAAACATCAAGATAGCTACGGTGTCTCCCGGACCGATTGATACCGGCTTCATCATGGACAATATTGATCGTGTTGCCGACATCACTTTTTCGCAGCCGATGAGTACTGCGGATGAAGTGGCCGAAGTGATCATGAACCTTTGTCTGAACGACAAGCGCGAGCGTTCGATGCCGCCGGTCAGCGGCCTGCTGACGACGCTGGCATACCTGTTTCCCTGGCTCGGCCGGCTGCTGCAGCCGCTGCTGATTCGCCGCGGCCGTCGGGTAAAACGTGAGCTGCGCGCGAAAATGCGGGCAGGCGCCGATAGCGATTAGCCCGGCGCGGCGGCCACTGCGCCTCGCATTCCTGTCAAGCCCTGCAAGCCTGCCTGCAAAAGTCAGGCCACGTTTGCTATCGTAGGCGCTGGCAATTGGCTTACGCATAAAGGGCTGAACAATGGTCGACCGGATTAGCGCAGAAAACGCCAGCGCGAGACTGCGCGAAATCGATGCCTGGACTATCGAGGATGGCAAGCTTACCCGCGAATTCGTGTTCGATAATTTTGTCGAGGCGTTCGGTTTTATGACCCGCGCCGCGCTCGAGGCCGAGAAAGCCGATCACCACCCGGAATGGTTCAATGTCTACAAGAAGGTCCGGGTGCAGCTCACCACGCACGAGTGCGGCGGGATCAGCGAACGGGATTTCAGGCTTGCCAGGGTGATGGACAAGCTGGCCGCCAGGCAGAGTTAGCTAGTCTTCGTGCTTGACGCCTGCGGGGTCGCTTTCATCCCGCAAACTTTTCCTTTTCTCGACAACGGCTTCGAAAAGTTTCGACTCGCCCTGCAGATCCTTGCGCGAGCCTCGGTCAACGTTCGCAATAAGCGCGACAGCAGCGCCGAGCAGTGGCAACAGCCAGATCAGCGCGAAATACAGGGCTAGCTGCAGGTCCGTTCTGGACTGCGCCTTGCGCGCTACCGAGATGCTGGCCCAGAGATTAACGGCAATGACCAGCAGCGCTGGTACTGTCGGTCCCATCACTTGCCCTGCCAGTTGCCTGAACTACTGGGCCGCGAACGCATCGCGCGTCAGGTTCTCGGCGCCGTTGGCCATGACCCTCACATCGTCCTCGATGCGAATACCGCCGAAGGCTCGCAGCCACGCAACACGCTCCTGGTTGACCATGCCGTGGGCCGGCGTGCCCTGCAGGTTTTCCTGCAACATATCGATCGCATAGAGGCCGGGTTCGATCGTTACGACCTGGTCTTCCTCCAGCGTGCGCGTGAGGCGCAGGAACGGGTGGCCGCTTGGGCGGTCAATTGTACCGCCGGTTTCATCCGCCATGAAACCGCCAACGTCGTGTACCTGCAGGCCGAGAAAGTGGCCGAGACCGTGCGGGTAAAAAGCCGCAGTGACGCCGCTTTCGATCAGTGTGTCCACGCCGCCTTTTGCAAAACCATGGTCGACGAGTATGCCGGCGATCTGCCGATGCGTTTCAATATGCAGCTCCGCAAAATCAACGCCTGCACGTACCCGTGCTACCAGGCCGCGCTGCATCTCGTCCATGGTTTCGATCAGTGCCGCAAATTCGGCATCGTCATAACTGTAGGTTCGGGTGATGTCTGACGCGTAATTATTCACCGCCGCGCCGGCGTCAATCAGGAACGAATGACGCTCGTCTGGCAAATCCCGCGACAGGTGCTGGTAGTGCAGGATTGCCGCATGCTCATTAAGTGCGATGATATTGCCATATGGCAGTTCTTTTTCCGTGTGATCTACCGCCCGGCAGTAATCGAGGTGGATGTCGTATTCTGACTTGCCTTCGCGAAACGCGCGTTCGGCAGCACGATGGCCGCGCGCACCGCGCCGGGATGCGGCCCGCAGGCAATCCAGCTCATACGCTGTCTTTTTGGCACGCGCGTAGTGCAGGTAATGCATCGCCGACGTCGGGTTGACCCGCTCGATGCCCAGCGCCTGCGATTCGTCATCGATTTCGCCAATAAGAATACATTTCTGGCGCTCGACCGGCAGGTGCTGGCGGATCTCGTCCAGTTCATGCACAACGCGCACGTCAAAGTGTTCCGCCCAGTAGCCTTCGGGGGCTGCGGGCGGCGCGTGCCAGTAATCCTTCTCCTGAAAATAGACCAGCACCGGAGTCTCGCCGGGTGTGTAACTCAGGTAGCAATGAGGATTGCTGGTTAGTGGCAGCCAGCTTGCAAAATGCGGGTTGGCCGTGAACGGATAGTAGTGATCGTCAAGGAAGCGAACCTTTGGAGCACCGGCGAAGACAACAACGTGACTGGCGCCAGCGACGCTCAGCGCACGGTCGTGACGCGCTTTGAGTGTAGCCACGTGGGCCGGGTAATGTGCGCCGAGCGCGGCGCTAGCGGGCTTCTGGTTCATGACCACATGATACCCGCTGGAGGTCCGCGCCGGCGAGACTAATATCCCGCTGATAGACGAGGCAAACCCGGTCTGTGGAGGACAGCGGCTTACTGACCGCCATGCGGGCGCAGTCCGCTACTGGCCGCGTTGCAGGGTTTGAGTCGTCCGAAGCGCAGCGACAGCGAGATGGTGGCAGCGGCGGGTCGAGTTTCAATCAGCGGCTAAACTAGGCATCATTCGGGCTCTTCAGATCAGGTCATGCGCGAGGTCAGGCGACAGCCGGCAAACATGAAACAGGACATCTACCTTACCGGCATCACGACGACCGGCACGCCGCACATCGGCAACTATGTCGGCGCGATTCGGCCTGGCATTGCGGCGAGCCAGGACAAATCGAAGCAAAACTTTTACTTCCTCGCGGACTTCCATGCGCTGGCCAAGAACGAAGATCCGAAGAAGATTGCCCAGTCGACGCTGGAGATTGCGGCGTCGTGGCTGGCGCTGGGGCTGGATACATCGAATGCCGTATTCTACCGCCAGTCGGACATACCGGAGATCCCGGAGCTGACCTGGATCCTGACCAGCATGACCGCAAAGGGCCTGATGAATCGTGCACATTCGTACAAGGCGATGGTGCAGGCGAATGAAGAGAGCGGCAGCAAGGATCCGGACAAGGGCGTCACAATGGCGCTCTACAGCTACCCGATCCTGATGGCGGCAGACATCCTGATGTTCAAGGCGTCCCGGGTACCGGTGGGTCGTGACCAGAAGCAACACGTAGAAATGGCTCGCGACATTGCCGGGCGCTTCAATCACCACTACGGTGAAATCCTGGTGCTTCCCGAACCCGTGATTGACGGCAACACCGCGGTATTGACGGGGCTCGACGGACGCAAGATGTCGAAGAGCTACAATAATACAATTCCATTGTTTGCGGATGAAAAAAAGTTGCGGAAGTTGATCATGAAGATCAAAACAAACAGCCTCGAGCCGGGCGAACCCAAGCAAACGGAAGGATCGACTTTGTACGATATCTACAAGGCATTTGCGACTTCATCAGAAGTACAGGACGTCGAAAAACGCTATGCCGATGGCATTGCCTGGGGCGAAATGAAGCAGCTATTGTTCGAGTACATCAACGAGCACATCAAGCCAGCACGCGAAGAGTACAAAAGGCTGATCGGTGATCCGGCAATCGTTGAGCAGGAATTGCGTAAAGGCGCAGACAAAGCGCGCGCGGTTTCCGGGCCTTACATGGCAGAAATTCGTCAGGCGGTGGGAATACGAAAGCTGGGTTAGTCGAACACGACGCGGCTACGAAAAAATGGCTGCCGCGAGGAGAGCACCATGCAGACTACCGGTCACTGTTTGTGCGGCGCTGTCAGCTTTAGCGCTGAGGAAATAGAAACCGACGTACACAGTTGTCATTGCAGTATCTGTCGTCGCTGGACTGGCGGACCTGCATTTGCGGTCAACGTTGCTGCGGTAACCTTTGATGGTGAGCAGCACATTGCGCGCTACCCATCTTCCGCCTGGGCGGAACGGGGCTTCTGCAAACGCTGCGGTTCAAACCTTTTTTATCGACTCCTGGAAGCGGATCATTACCTTCTCTGGATGGGCACATTTGATGACCAGTCTGCCTTCAAACTGAGCGGCGAAATCTACATTGATGAAAAGCCACCCGCTTATGAACTGGCGGGCGACCATCCGCGAATGACCGGCGCGGAATTCATGGCGTCTCTGCAACAGGAATAGAAATCAGGCAGAGGCCTAGCCGCCGCGCAGGTCCTACTGGTCCGGAGTCGCCTGTGCTTGCCGGCGCGCCGCGAGCATGACCGGAATTCGCATTGCCGGGAACAGGGCGAAATACATGTAGCCAGCCGCTACTACCCAGGCATCCGGCAGTAACAGCGCCAGCAGGATGGACAATAAGCCAAAGCCGGCGGCCAGTATCCAGGCGTGCATTTCAGTCCTGGTTTTGCGCAACTCAACGGCATTCAGTGCTAACGATGGCGCATTGAGCAGCGCGACGCCGAATAGCCGGCTCACGATCAGTGACAGGGCGAGAAAACCGGCGGAGTAAAAAATAAAAATCAGGCGCAGGTCGTTATAGGTCTCGATGCGATAGCTGGTCGACAGGTAGCCGCCCGTAAGATTGGAAAACATGCCCTCGAAAACCATCCGCAGCGGATATACGTATACCAGCATGACGAAAATAAGCGTCAGGCTCAGCAGAACCGTCCTCGAGTTCTCGAGCCCGTAGCGCCGGCTCCACATGCGATGCTGTAGCCAAAAAATCATCAGCACGATAAAACTGGCGGCAAAGCCGGGGATGCGTTTTACGGCTGCCAGCATCTCTGAAATACTGGACGGAATCTCGTCGAACGAGATCACGAGCAGCGTCAGTACGAACGCAAAAGCTGCATCGACGAAGGTATCGAGGCGCGTAACTTCGAGCCCCCTCAGTCGGAACTCGTGCTCGACGGTGAGGTTGGCAAGTTCTTTTTCTGTCCAGCGCCTGCCGGCGGATGCGTGAGTGGTCATTGTGGGTCCGGTCTGGGCGGAACACTGGTTGATTGTGTCAGGACAGGGTGTTGAAATCGAGCATCCTGCTGGGGGTACCTGCGTGGATCAGGAGAAATGACTGTCATGGCGGGCCCGTCACAGGCTGCTGCCACTATCGCCGAATTATTTTTTGTTTGCGGTTGCCTGTCAGCCACCGGCCCCGACAACAGCGCTTATAAAATGATTATTCTCCTCGGGCCTGCCAGTTTCTTATTCTCGGTGAGCAGAACTTGAGCGAATTTACCCATCGAATTGCGCAAGCCGCGGACGTTCCGGCCATCATCGAACTGATGCGAATAGCTATCGCCGAGAATATGAAAGCCTACCTGTCTGCTGCCGAGATTGTCGCTGCGCAGGAAACGATGGGAGTCGATGGGACGCTTATCGAAGACAAGACCTACTTCGTCATCGAAACCATCAGCAACGGTGCGACAGTCCTGGTGGGCTGCGGTGGTTGGGGCAAGCGCAAAACCCTGTACGGCGGTGACCACACGGTGGGACGGGACGACTCCTTCAGCGATCCGGCGCAGGACGCGGCACGTATCCGGGCCATGTATACCCACCCGGCCTGGGTTCGACGCGGCATCGGCACGTTGCTGCTCGACCTGGGGGAAGCCGCGGCGCGCAGCGCAGGTTTCAGCAGGATTGAGCTGGGCTCAACTCTTGCCGGCGAGCCGCTCTATGTTGCGCGTGGCTACAAAGAGATCAGCCGCGAAACGCACGTTGCGGCTAACGGTGAGAAAAATTACGTGATCAGGATGACGAAGGCGCTGTGATGCCAGCCGGGAACTGCTGACCGTGCCGAATTCCGTCCCCACCCGGGCATTCGTTGCGATGTTCTGCGGCGCAGCGGGCCTGTTCCTGCTGCTGATCGCTGCAGGCCTTATCAACGACGGCGGCGGCGAGCGACCGGCGCCGGATTTCGTGGTTGCTTTGTGCGGGATCGCGCTGCTCGTGGCCGGCTGCATGGCCTACGCCGGCACGCAGTCGAAACTCAATGACCTGCTGGCTGCAATCCTGTGCCTCATTTTCGGACTGGTGGCCGCGTGGATAGCCCTGTTCAGCCCTGCGGAGGGTTTTTCAGGCGGATTCCCGTTTGTCTCGCAGGCGCTTAACCTTAAAATCTCACGCTGGGTGTTCGGTGGCAGCGCGATTGTTTGCTTCGCGATCGGAACGTGGGCCTTCAAACGCTTTGTCCAGGGTTCGCGCACGGGCGCGTAATCGGTTCCCCTTGGCGGGTACGACCGCAGGTGGCAGCGGTCAGCGCTGTTACGCAGGTCCTGCATGATTCAGCCGCAGCTGGCGATAAGGTGATTGCGCTGGATGCCGGCACCGGCTCGTTCAGGGTAACGAGCAAGAGCTTCACGACGGCTTTACTGCGCCGCGCCGTGGCAGGTCTCACGCGGCGCTGATCGACAAGCTACACTAGTACAACAGGGAAAATACAACAGGAAAAAGCCCGTTACGCCGTGGGTTGCGTAGCACCGGGATCACCGAGTCTGCTCGCAATGACCGCCTGAGCTTGAACATCGGAGCGACTTTGAAACCGAAACCAGGAGCTATCTGCCTGATCCCGTTCAGCCTCTTGCTGCTGCAGGCATGCACGGCTGCCTACGATTTTCGCGATGCGGACCGACCTGTCCACGAACAAACGGTGTCTGTCGCCGACATCAGCGCACTGCAAAACGCCGGTGCCACGGTGCTTGATGTCAGGCTGCCCGAAGATTTCGAGGCTGAGCCGGTGCTGATTCCAGGGGCGCGCTACGCGAACCCGGACAACATTGAGCAATGGGCGGCTGCCATGACGCCGCGCGACGGGCCGCTCGTCGTGTATTGCGTCCGCGGCAAATGGGTTAGCCAGAAGGCTGCCCGTTACCTGCAGAACAGGGGCTTCGAGGTGTACAGCCTCGAAGGCGGTATCAAGGCCTGGCAGGACGAAGGGCGTCCGCTTGCTCGCCCTGACTAGGGCGAGCAGGCCGCAGCAACCAGAGGGCAAATTTATGAGCAACAATCCGGTAGGCTGGTTCGAAATATACGTGCAGGACTCCGCGCGTGCCAAAGCGTTCTATGAAGCAGTATTCAAAGTGAAACTGGAACGGCTGCCGAGCCCGGGTATCGAGATGTGGGCATTCCCGATGCAGGTGGGCAAAATGGGCGCGCCCGGCGCGCTCGTTAGAATGCCGGATTTCCCGTCAGGCGGAAACAGCACGCTGGTGTACTTTTCCTGTGAGGACTGTGCCACTGAAGAGGCCCGGGTTAAGCCGGCTGGCGGCACGGTGCAGCGGCCGAAGATGTCGATCGGCGAGTACGGCTTCATTACCCTGGTGATCGATACCGAAGGCAACATGATCGGGCTACACTCGAATCGCTAGCGTTGCGAGCGCGAATCCTTAAAGGGCGTCAATCATGAGCGAACGCAAACAGGAAAAACTGGGCTGGCTGGGCGGCTGGCATGGCGCGTTTATCTGGGTGTTGATCGTGGCGATAATCTTGCTGACGCGTGGGCAGCTGCTCGCCGGCCTGGCCGGGTTGGCGCTCCTTGCCGTAGCGAGCGGCTACATCGTGTACGGGGCGCCCTGGCGGCACCCGCAGCGCAGTTATCGCCAGCTAATGATCCCGATCTACGCACTCATTTTCGTTGCTGTGGCCTGGGGCATCTGGGCATTCGATGATCCCAGGTACCTCGGCCTCAACAGCTACTGGTCGTTTCTGCTGATATTGCCCATCGTCATGCCGCTATGGACCGTGGGTGATCGCCGCTGGCAAGATGGCGAAGCTGGGGATTCGCAAAGCACGAACAAGGACTGACCCCAGCGCGACGATCACCGGCGCCTTATTATCAAATATCTGGAGGGTGCCACTATGCTTGCGCATGAAAAAATCAACTACGTTGAGTTTCCGGCCAAGGACATTGAGCGAACCAAGGCCTTTTTTGTGGCCGCTTTTGGCTGGTCGTTCGTCGACTATGGCCCGGACTACGCCTCGTTCGCGGACCAGGGGCTCGATGGCGGTTTCTATCGCTCGGACCTTGCAGCAACAACGGAGCGCGGGAGCGCACTGATCGTCCTCTACAGCGATGCCCTTGAAGCCACGGAAGCGAACGTCGAAAATGCCGGCGGGCGCATCGTGAAACCGATTTTCGCGTTTCCCGGCGGGCGCCGTTTCCATTTCGTCGAACCGAGTGGCAACGAGTTTGCTGTCTGGGGTAAGGCGACCGACTAACGCTGTGCGATGGCGCGTGCCGCGAATAGAGTCGGCCCCGCAAAAATTTTCTCGGTCCTTCAACTCAAGCCGCGGCGCGGTGGAGAACACGGTGTACAAACTTTACGAATTCGGCGCATCCGGCAATTGCTACAAATTGCGCCTGGCCATGTCGCATCTCGAAATTGACTACGAGCGTGTGACCGTTGATATCACGCGCGGCGAGTCACGCACCGAAGCATTCCTGAAGATCAATCCCAATGGACGCATCCCGGTCCTGCAAACGCCCGACGGCGACTACCTGCCTGAATCGAACGCCGCGCTCTGGTTCCTCGGAGCCCAGACAGCGCTTTGCCCGGCCGGCAAACTGCAGCAGGCCAAGGCGCTGCAATGGATGTTCTTCGAGCAGTACAGTCACGAGCCGTTCATCGCGACGTCGCGTTACTGGATCATGATTCTGAATGCAGCGGACAAGTACAAGGCGCAGCTGGACGAGAAGCGACCCGGCGGCTACGCCGCGCTCGGCGTCATGGAACGTCATCTGGACAACGAGCCGTTCTTTGTCGGGCAACGCTTTTCAATTGCTGATATCGCCCTGTATGCCTACACCCACGTGGCCGAGGAGGGCGGTTTTGATCTGGCTGGGTTTCCAGCGATCAAGGCCTGGTTTCAACGAATAGAACAGGTCAAAAACTATCTGCCGATTACCGCCTAGCAAGCGGTTTACGCAGTACACTCGCCGCCAACCACCAGCAGCGATCGCGCATGCCGTCGCTGCAAAGTTGAAGACCCGAGGCGCCACCATGAAGCAAGCAGCCAATACCGTTTCCCTGCACCGCGTGCTGCGGGCCCCGCCCGAGCGCGTGTACCAGGCGTTCCTTGATCCGCAGGCGATGGTCAAGTGGTTGCCACCGCACGGGTTTACCGGCGAAGTCCTTGAGATGGATGCGCGCATTGGTGGGCGGTATCGCATGTCGTTTACCAACTTCAGCACCGGTAGCAGCCATTCATTCGGTGGCACTTACACCGAACTCGTTGCTGGCGAACGCATTTGCTACACGGACAAGTTTGACGATCCGAATCTCGCCGGTGAAATGCAGGTTACGATTTCGCTGCGCGCGGTGGCCTGCGGCACAGAGCTCGAGATCCTGCAGCAGGGCATCCCCGAGTCCATCCCTGTCGAGTTTTGCTACGTCGGCTGGCAGGAGTCGCTAGCGCTGCTGACGCAGCTGGTGGAACCGGATATTCCTGATGCGTAACAACGCCACGATAGTGTGTCGGGGATTGTGCCGGGGATTGTGCAAAGGCCGCCAATCGCGGGACGTCCGTGCATGAGCAGTTTTATTGCTCTGTACAACAACTTCCGTCGCTGGCCGCTGGGCCAGTTCGCTTTTGATCGCGGCATAGGCTTGGTCGCGCCATTCTTCGCCACGATCAGGCCGCGGATTCGCCAGCTCGAGCCGTCCCTGTGCGTCGTCGAGATGAAGGATCGCCGCGCGGTCCGTAACCACCTCGGAACGATCAATGCCGGAGCGCTATGCACGCTCGCAGAACTGACAGGCGGAATGGCGGTCGATGCGACGATCCCCGCGCAGCTGCGCTGGATCCCCAAGGCCATGACGGTTGAATATCTCGCGAAAGCGCGTGGCACGCTGAGGGCAAGCTGCCGGCTCGATCAGCCCATTGACCGGGCAGGCACGCTGCTAGCTCCCGTCGAGGTGCGCGACACAGAGGAAAGGCTGGTATTCACAGCGCGGATTTCGTTTCATATCAGTCAGCGGAAAGCCTGAGGCACTGACCATCGTGCGGCACCGTACAAATGCCTAGGATGCAATCATGATCATACTGATAATTATCTTCGCCAGTTTCATCTTGCTGGCGGGCGTGGCGATGATGGTGAACCCTGCGTATTTCGCGCGACTGCTGGCCGACAGCGCCTACCGGGTCGAGTTGCGCGTACTGGCCGTGGTGATCCGGTGCTGCTCGGCGGGCTGCTCGTCTATTGCGCCGCGGCGTCGCGATTCCTGCTTGTCATTCACGTCCTTGGCTGGGTACCTGTGGTCGCCGCGTTGGTCCTCGCGGTAATCGGGCGGCAGCGATTTATTGCGCTGATGAACTGGGTGTTACAGTGGGTGCTAAAGTTTGGACGCGTCGCAGGCCTGATTGCGGCCGCACTGGGCGCTTTTCTTATTTATGCATTTGTTTGAGAGTTGCGAAACCGGTAGGCGCCGTGAATCCTTCCTGGTTTTCGCGCTGATGCCAGGTAGTCGCGAGCAGTTGGCCGTCGCAGTGTTCAATTCTATCAGTCGCAGGCTTCGATTCTGCAGGCGTTGCGGGACTGATTGATGGCCGCCGTTCGCGAATTCGAAAGTTCAGACTGGGAATCCGTATGGGCATTCATTGAGCCTGTATTCAGAGCAGGGGATACGTACAGTTACCCGGTGTCGATTACCGAGTCCGCTGCTTTCGACCTGTGGGTTGAGCAAGCGGACGCAACGTTTGTGGTGGAAGACGGACCGGGTCACGTCGTCGGGACCTACTTCCTGAAGCCGAACCAGCCCGGCCAGGGTTCGCACGTTTGCAACTGCGCGTATATCGTCGCGCGGGCCGCCAGGGGTCGTGGCCTGGCGTCCGCGATGTGCCTTGATTCTCAGCGCCAGGCGATCGCGCGGGGCTTCCGTGCCATGCAATTCAATCTCGTCGTAGCCACGAATACGGCCGCTGTGTCGCTCTGGAAAACGCAGGGCTTTGCAATTGCAGGGACACTGCCGGGTGCTTTTCTGCATCCGTCGAAAGGCTACGTGGATGCGTACGTGATGTACAAGCAGCTGCAAAACTAGAGCGATGTTCCCGGGCCCCTGCAAGCGGGACCGCCGGACAAGGCGGAGAAGGAGCGGCGTGATCTGCTGACCTTGCTGGCGCCACTGCCGCAACGCCCGCAGCAGGAAATAGCCGGCCCGTGGGATGAGTACGAGGCGGCGACAACCGCGGAGGCACGCCTGGCCAAGGGGCTCGATAAACCTGGAACCATCCTGCAACATATACAGGGCAAGAACCCGGCCGGTTTCGATTACCGTTACAATCTGCACTATAGCCGCGACTACACCGAGGGGCATCCGCTGGTCGCCGCAATACGGGAAATGCCTGACCAGGAAACTGAGCGCCGTGCGCGGGACGCGGAAGCCCGCTGACCCGGCTGCCGAGGAGAAATAGACGATGGGTTCAGATACACCGCGGCGCGGGCCTGTGCCACCGGTTTTTTTCCTGCTGGCAATTTGCGCGGCGATCGCGGCGCACAGGTTTTTGCCAGTATTGCAGATCATTCCGCGACCCTGGCATTACGGCGGCGCGCTGCTCATCGTCATTGGCGTTGCGATGGCTGCAATTTCAGCCGGTGCGTTCAGGCGCGCCGGGACGCCTGTCGTGCCGTTCACGCAATCGACAAGCCTGGTGACCAGTGGTTTCTACCGGTATACGCGCAACCCTATGTACCTCGGCATGGTCGTAGCCCTGCTCGGTATCGACGTCATGCTCGGCAGCCTGACGCCGTTTTTGGTTACGCCGGTCTTTGCGCTGATTATCCACCGGCGTTTCATACTGCGAGAGGAAGCGATGCTCGAAGGGATTTTCGGCGACGAGTACCTCGCCTTCAAGCAGCGAATACCGCGATGGCTTTGACGTTCGCTGCATTCCGGCCCATTGGTTTCCAGCTGCGCTGCAGGGCAACCCGCTCGGCGGCTGCCTGCATTCGGCTCACACGTTCATTAGCACGGTGTAATGATGATTCCTGTTGAGACTCTCGGCGTTTTCTTTTTAGCGAGCGTCGTGCTTGCCCTGACGCCCGGTCCGGACAACCTGTTTGTTCTGACGCAGTCTGCTTTAAGCGGTCCGCGCGCCGGACTGATCGTTACGCTCGGCCTGTGTACCGGACTGATCGTGCACACGACGGCTGTTGCGCTTGGTGTTGCCGTGATATTCCAGACCTCGGCGATCGCGTTCACCGTGCTGAAAGTGGCGGGCGCAAGCTACCTCGCCTATCTTGCCTGGCAGGCGTTTCGTGCAGGTGCCAGCACCCTGCCAGCAGACCAGGCGCCGCCGGTACCCCTGCACAGGCTCTACGCGCGCGGCATCGTGATGAACGTTACCAACCCGAAAGTGTCGATTTTCTTTCTCGCCTTCCTGCCGCAATTTGCTGACCCGCAGCGCGGTTCGCTCGTGTTGCAGATCCTGCTGCTCGGCGCCGTCTTTGCCGTGTCCACGATCCTCGTTTTTGGTGCGGTAGCGCTGTTCGCGGGCTCCCTCGGGCAATGGCTGGCGCGATCTGACAAGGCGCAGCGCGTCATGAACCGGGTTGCGGGTACGGTCTTTGCAGCCTTGGCGCTCAAGCTGCTGATAACGGAGCGTGGCTGACCGCCGCGCCAGCGTGATGACATGACAGGCTATTCCGGAACACCATTATCCACAAAGCTTGGCTTGCGAGCCGGCATGCGCGTGAAATTGTTGAATCCGCCGGCTAACTACGCGGAGTTAGTGGCGCCACTGCCCGCCGATATTTCACTTGCGCGAAAGCTGCGCAGGGATATCGATCTTTGCCACCTGTTTGTGCAGCGGGCGGCCGAGCTTCGTCGGCGTCTGCCGGAGCTCATGTCCATCATTCGGCAGGACGGTTGTATCTGGGTATCGTGGCCGAAGAAAGCGTCGGGCGTCACAACCGATATTACCGAAGGCACGATTCGCGACGTGGCGCTGCCGCTCGGCCTTGTCGATATCAAAGTTTGCGCCGTCGACGAAACATGGTCGGGGTTGAAACTCGTCATTCGCAAGGAGTTCCGCAAGTGAAGCCGGCCTTTGTTATCCGCGACGCATCCGCCGCTGATGGCGAGGCGATGCTGGCGTTGATGCCACGACTTGCCGCTTTCGATCTTCCCGCGCGCCGCAATCCTCAGCACCTGTGGCAGGATGATGCCGCCCTGCTGCAACGCTGGCTCGCAGGCAACGCGGACAGCTGCCTGGTGCAGGTCGCGCTGTCCGGCGATGAGATCCTCGGCTTCACGCTAACTTCCCTGCGCCCGGAACCGCTCAGCCACGCACCCGCCGCGCATCTCGAGGCGCTCGCCATCGCGAAAGCGGCCGAAGGTCGGGGCATCGCAACGGCCCTGATCAGGGCCTGCGAACGCAATGCCAGCAAGCACGGCGCCCGCTTTATGACGCTGCACGTTTTCGCCACGAACGGGCGAGCCCGTGCCCTGTACGAAAAATGCGGCTACGATGGCGAAATGCTGCGCTACATCAAGTCATTGGCCTGAGAGCAGGCGGCTGAAATGAACGAACAAGCTGTCCGCCGAATGCTGTTGCTGCCTGAGAGGCCGGAATGAACGAACAAGCCGCCCGCCAGATACCCTTGCTGCTGCTGCCGTTCGTCTGGCTGTGGCGACTGCTTGGCTTCGTTATTGCGGTGACCAGCCGCATTATTTGCGCGTTGCTGGGTCTCGTTGTGATGGTCGCGGGTGTCGTCATGACGATGACAGTATTCGCGGCACCGCTGGGCATCCCGGTCAGTATCCTGGGTTTTCTGCTGCTCATTCGAGCGTTGTTCTAAGGTCAGCGGCGCGAGCTCGCCTTATGGATTGGACGCTGATCTACGGCCTGCTGATTGCCACCGCACTCCTGGCCGTCGTCTGGTTCGCCCTGGTCATGCCTGCAGAGCGACGGGACCACGAGCGGCGCCTCGCCTTGATTCAAAAGCGCCTTGCCGAACGACTAAAGCATCTCGACGACGCGCAGTCGAGTGCCAATGACGAAAACGCTGGCTACCGCAATGATGAATGATTCCGGGGTCAGTATTCGACCGGTCGCTGTTCGCGATCGTGCCATGCTGCCACTGCTGCATTCGCAGGCGTTCGCGGGAGATGGCGAAGCAAGGCTTGTAACGGCGTTGCAAGACCAGTGCGACTCGCTGGTGTCTCTGGTCGCCGAACTGGACGCGCGCGTTGTCGCGCATATCCTGTTCTCGCCGTGCCACTTCGTGCCGGCCCAGGACCCGATCGTCTGGGGGCTGGCGCCGATGGCAGTCACGCCACAGCGGCAACACTCGGGAATCGGTGGGCAGCTGGTCCGGGCAGGGCTCGAACAATGCCGGGCACGCGGCGTTGCGGCTGTGGTCGTGCTGGGACATCCTGAGTATTACCCGCGATTCGGCTTTCGCCCGGCGCTGGAATTCGGCCTGCGCTGCAACTACGACGTTCCCGATAACGCATTTATGGCGATAGAGCTGCAGCCTGGGTCGCTGTCGAACACAAGCGGTGTCGTGCACTACCATCCGCTCTTTGGCGACCTTTAACAGGCGACTGATCAATGACCGCGACCGACCTGCCATTGCTGACAGCGCGACTACGATTGCGCGAACTCGCGGAAAGCGACGCGCTGTTCATCGTTACGCTGCTGAACGACCCGGATTTCCTGCGTTTCATAGGTGATCGCGGGGTGCGCAATGTCGATGACGCGAAAAAATACCTGCAGCAAGGACCCATAAAAAGCTATCAGGACAACGGCTACGGCATGTACCTCGTCGAGCGGCGCGAGGATCAGCAGCCGCTTGGTATCAGCGGCCTGGTACGACGTGAGGGGCTCGCGGGACCCGATCTCGGTTTCGCATTCCTGCCCGCATACCGCGCCATGGGTTACGCGCTTGAAGCGTCCCGTGCAGTGCTCGACTTCTCAATGGCAGGGCTCAGTATCGACCGCGTACTGGCTATCGTCTCCCCCGGCAACGCGCCTTCCGTCGCGCTGCTGGAAAAGCTCGGCATGCACTCGCGTGGCACAGTCCGCCTGCGGCCGGACAGCGAAGAACTGCAACTGTACGAAACGATCGGTGCAGACGACGGCACCTAGGCGCCGGGCGAGAACCGGGATTGCTGGGGTAGGCGCAGCGATACAGGTAAGCTAGGGTCCGCCGCTACGGACCAACAACATGATCGAAACCGCGATAATCGCGTTTGCCACGTTTTTTGCCACGATCGGGCCGCCCGATGTGGCCGCCATGTTCGCCGCATTGACGCATGATGCCTCGCCACGCATGCGTCGGCGGATCGCGCTGCGCGGCACCCTGATCGCAACCATTATCCTGTTGTTCTTCGCCATTGCAGGCGAGTTCATGCTGTCCATGCTCGGCATTTCACTGCCGGCGCTGCGAATTGCCGGCGGTATTTTGCTGCTGCTGATTGGCATTGAAATGACGTTTGCCATCAGTTCCGGCGGCACCTCGACGACGCCGGAAGAAACTGCGGAGGCGAGCGTCAAACAGGACATCACGGTCTTTCCGCTGGCAATGCCGCTGATCGCCGGGCCGGGTGCGATGGGTGCAACGATCCTGTTGATGTCCGAAGCGGGCGGTAATTTCCTGCTGCAGTTAACGGTCGTATCGGCGCTGCTTGCCGTGCTGCTGCTGACGCTGTTCGGCATGCTGGTTGCAACGCAGCTGAACCGCTTCCTCGGTGTGACCGGAATGCAGGTCATCATGCGTATTTTCGGCGTGCTGCTGACGGCGCTGGCCGTGCAGTTCATTCTTGATGGTCTGGTACAGAGTGAGTTGTTCAGCAGGACCTGAACAGCATTTTCGAGAGGTTGCGACAATGAGCGATTTGAGCTGGGCGGAGTTTGAACGTGTCGAACTGCGGGTTGGCACGATCGTGCATGCCGAGGTATTTGCCGAAGCGCGCAAGCCGGCCTACAAGCTGTCGGTTGACTTCGGTGCCACGATCGGCACGCGGCGCTCATCAGCGCAGATCACGGCTCATTATCAGCCTGAGGACCTTATCGGCAAGCAGGTGCTGGGGGTGGTCAATTTTCCCCGGAAGCAAATCGGGCCGTTCATGTCCGAGTGCCTCGTCACCGGTTTGATCCAGCCGGACGGCAGTGTGATCCTTGCGGTGCCGGACAAGCCTTGCGAAAACGGTTTGCGCCTGGCGTGAAGAAATACGGACGGGCGATGCGTGCAACAGTAAAGGACGATGGCGATGGCTAAACACAAAGCAACAATTACCTGGGAGCGCGGCACGGCGGCTTTCGTTGACAATCAATACAGTCGTGCCCACGAATGGCATTTCGACGGGGGTGCGGTAGTGCCGGCGTCGGCCTCGCCGCACATTGTGCCGGAGCCGCAGGCCATTGCCGCCAACGTCGATCCGGAGGAAGCATTCGTTGCGGCCCTGTCAAGTTGTCACATGCTGTTTTTCCTGTCGCTGGCGGCAGAGCAGGGTATCGTCGTCGATGCCTACCTTGATAAAGCCGAGGGTGTACTGGGAAAGAATGCGACTGGCAATCTTGCGATGACCGATGTCGCGTTACGGCCCGCTGCACGCTACGCTGGCGCACAGCCTGTCGCGTCACAGATTGCGGCGCTACACGACGAAGCGCACCGGCGCTGCTTCATCGCCAACTCCGTCAATACGAGGATCAGGGTTCAGCCCGTGTCGTAACGGCGCGCAGGCTTTGCACCAGGCAAAACGATGCCAATCGAAGACGACATCATATCGTGGACATCTCTGCACGAGTTCAGAGGGATCGACCTCATCTCGTCATACGTCCTGTGCTGGCGTTACAAGGGCGGGGCGTTGAAGCTCGACAGCGACGTTTGCCTGACGCCGCAGCACGCGCTGTACGAGAACCCGCGCCCCGCTGAAAAGGGTTTCATCCTGCCGGCTGTCATTGAATTCCCGGTCTGCGAGAGTCTCATCGCCGACGCACGCCAGGCCGACGAGGCCGCGATTGGCCAGCTTGCAACCACGCTTGCGCACGGTCGCATCGGCAACCTGCAGCGGATCGCCGACGGCGTTTACCGGCTGGAAGGTGCATTCGGCAATATCACCATACATTCGGAGCGGCCGTTGTTGAGACTGCGCCCGCGCCCGGGATTCGATTGATGACCCTCGCCGGCGAACCATGCTGCAGATTGCGCTGGGTTATACTCCGACATCAGCACAGACAGCAGGTACATACGCCGCGGTAGCCGTATCGCCGCCGGCGCGCACTGACCGACATAGTCGGCGGCCGCTGCGGCCAAGGGAGTCAGAGTAAATGCATGTAGAAGTTACCCATCCGCTGGTGCAGCACAAACTGGCATTGATTCGTGACAAGGAAACCGGCCACAAGAAGTTTCGTGAGCTTGCTACCGAGATCACGATGTTTCTGTGCTACGAAGCGCTCAAGGAAGTTCGCACCAAGAGTGTCACTGTGCAGACGCCGGTGGCGGAGGCGCAGTGCCGCAAGATCGCCCAGGACCTGGTTGTCGTGCCGATACTGCGGGCGGGCGTCGGCATGCTGGAGGGCATTCTTGATCTTGCGCCTACCGCGCGGGTGGGATTCCTCGGCATGTACCGTGACGAAACCAGCAAGGAACCCGTGGCCTATTACAAGAAGCTGCCAAAAGAGTCGAAAGGCGGGCTGTGCATCATCATCGACCCGATGCTGGCCACCGGCGGTTCCACGGTCGCGGCGATCGACGAAGTGAAGGCAAGCGGCGCGAAAGATATCGTTGTCGTGTGTATTGTTACCTGCCCGGAGGGGCTGCAGGCCGTTGAGTCTGCCCACCCCGACATCAGCGTGTACACCGCGAGCATTGATGAGCGTCTGGACGATCACAAATATATCGTGCCCGGTCTCGGCGACGCCGGCGACCGGCTGTTTGGTACCAAGTAGACGGTCCGTAATACTGGAGTAAGCCGATGGCAGAGCTAAAGACGAGTAAGACGAAGGCCAGCGCCAGCGAGTTTCTGAAGAATATCGACGATGCCGGGCGCCGTGCTGACTGCAAGGCTGTCGCGAAAATGATGCGCGCAGCGACCGGCTGCAAGGCGGAAATGTGGGGTCCGGCGATCGTTGGCTTCGGCAGCTATGATTACAAGTATGAAAGTGGCAGGGAAGGCAACTGGTTTTTAACAGGCTTCTCGCCGCGCAAGCAGGCGCTGACGCTGTACATCATGCCGGGCTTTGCGCAGTACGATAAGCTCATGGCGAGCCTCGGCAAATTCAAGACCGGCAAGTCCTGCCTTTACATCAAGTCGCTGGATGACATCGACCGCGGCGTACTGCAGCAGCTGATCGAACAATCCGTCGGCCAGATGCAAAAGAAGTACGCCAGCAAGGGCTAGGGCAACGACGCTAACCGCCGTCGCAGCATGCGCTGCAGCGGCAATGACCAATGAATGGTTCTTCAAGAAATAAGGGGTCAGCTATGCGCAGCACTATTTACAAGACGGTCGTCCTGCCGGCCAGCGCGGCTGAGCTTTATGACATGTACATGGACGCGGACGTGCATGGTGCCATGACGGGTGCGCCGGCCAAAGTCAGTGATCAGCCCGGCTCGCCGTTTGAAGCCTTCGGCGGACTGCTGAAAGGCACCATGCTGCAAACGGTAAAATCGCGTCTGATCGTGCAGTCCTGGCGGTCCGTAAACTTCGCGAAAGGCGTGCCGGACTCGACGCTGATTCTGTCTTTTACGCCGGAAGATGACGCCGGCCGGATCGACCTCGTACACCTCGACGTGCCTGAAAATGACTTCCAGGGCGTCACCGGAGGCTGGGATTCGCGCTATTTCGCGCCCTGGCTGGCCTACCTGCAGAACCGCTGAAACCGGCCCCACTGCTCGTTTCGGGGCTGTTTTACGAAAATATCATGCCAAATCAACCGCCTGCCGGCATTATTTGTTTGCACTATTCATCGACAGGCGTACTATACGGCTATCTTTAAAGCCGGAAGGCCGACGTCAGCGAAGTCTGCTGGCGTTTTTGCGTTCGGGGTTTAAGGGTTTCACCGCCGGCTAACTGGCCGGTTTTCAGTTCGCCAACCTGGTTGGCAGTTATAAGAGTTAAACGAACGATATGTCAGAGCAAGTAGAAGGTACCGTGAAGTGGTTCAATGATGAAAAAGGTTTTGGATTCATTGAGCGTGAAGGCGGCAAAGACGTTTTTGTCCATTACAGCGCAATCAGCGGCGACGGCCGCAAGACGCTTCACGAAGGGCAGCGTGTTTCCATGCAGGTAACCCAGGGCCAGAAAGGTCCGCAGGCCGAAAACGTAGTGCCTGTATAAAGCCGGCAGCCTGCACTTCTTTCGGGAGGTGAAGGTTTGGAACGGCAAACCCGGCGCTGACGATCGTTAAACCGCGCGCCCTGTGTAAGGGCACGCTGGATTGTTAGATGCTGAATAAGAGCCTGAAGCTCGGTGGTAACGCCGGGCTTCGGGCTTTTTTTGTTTAATGAGATTGCATCTGCATTGCGGCATGTACCTGCGGTTTTCGGTGGTTCGGCGGGTTAGAATCAGCTCCGCCGGCTCACGCGCAACAGCCTGTCGCTGACGTTCGCCCGGCATTAACCAAAACAAGCAAGGTGCTATGGGAGGAACGTATGACCAGTGAACTGATGAGCCTGACCTGGGTAACGGCGCTGACTGCCGTCCTGTGGGTTCCGTACATCCTGAACATGATCGGTGTCCGCGGCCTGGGCGACGCGGTCGGCTATCCGCAGAACCCCGCGCCGCTGGCGCCATGGGCGCAGCGCATGAAAGCAGCCCACTACAATGCCGTGGAAAACCTGGTTGTGTTTGCGGCCCTGGTGCTGGTTGCGAACGCGGCGGGCATCAGCAACGACACGACCATCATGGCCTGCCAGGCGTACTTCTGGGCCCGCGTTGTCCACGTTGCCGCCTATACGTTCGGTATCCCCTGGGTTCGAACCCTCGCATTCGCCGCTGGCTTCCTGTGCCAGGTCGCGCTGGTGTCGCAACTGCTGTAAGCGAAGCAGGCCGCGTGCGAACGCGTCAGCGGGCGTGTTCGCGCGCGCTGCGCCAGGCTTCCTGCTTTTCTTCGAGCACCGACCAGCGTTCGACCAGGGTTTCGAGTTCCGCTTCGTTTGCCGCCAATGTATCGAGGACCGGTTGCACCTGCTCATGGCCTGCCGCGTAAAAGTCACTGTCTGCCATTTGTTTCTGCAGCGCATCGATGGCTTTTTCCAGCGTCGCGATTTTCCCGGGCAGTGCGTCCAGCTCCCGCTGTTCGTGATACTTCAGCTTTTCCGCAGCGGGGCCCGTCGATCCGCCTTGCCGATCCTGTTCCTGGGCGACTGACGCCTCCTGCCGGGGCTTCTCGAGTTCAGCCAGCGCATGGCCCTGGCGTTCCCAGTCGCTAAAACCACCAACGTATTCGCGAACGACACCCTTGTCCTCGAACACGATCGTGCTGGTCACGACGTTATCGAGAAACTGCCGGTCATGGCTAACGACCAGCAGCGTGCCGGAGAATTGCGTCAGCTTTTCTTCCAGCACCTCAAGCGTTTCCATGTCGAGGTCATTGGTCGGCTCGTCAAGAACCAGCAGATTGGCGGGCCGGGTAAACAGTTTGGCAAGTATGACCCGGTTGCGTTCTCCGCCGGACAGCGCCCGAATCGGCGTCAAGGCGCGCTTGGGGCTGAACAGGAAGCCTTTCAGGTAGCCGATAATGTGGCGGTCCTTGCCACCGACCTTGATGTACGTGCGCCCTTCACCGACATTCTCAGCGACAGATCTGTCCTCATCCAGTGACTGCCGCAGCTGGTCGAAGTAACCGATGATCAGGTTGGTGCCGTGCTTGATCGTGCCGGTCTGTGGTGCCAGTTCGCCGAGCAGCAGGCGCAACAGCGTCGTCTTGCCTACGCCGTTGTTGCCGATGATGCCGATGCGATCGCCGCGCATGATCGTCATCGAAAAGCCGTCAACCAGGACCTGGTCTTCGTAGCGAAAACCGACATTGCGCACGCGAATGACCTTGCGTCCGGAGCCTTCGGCTTCTTCGATATGCAAGCGCGCGCCGCCTTCCACGGCAATGCGTTTAGCTCGCTCCGTGCGCATTGCCTGCAACGCACGGGCACGCCCTTCATTGCGAGTGCGGCGCGCTTTGATGCCCTGGCGTATCCAGATCTCTTCCTGTTCAAGCTTCTTGTCAAAGCGTGCATGTTCCGTTGCTTCGTCTTCCAGCGCTTTTTCCTTGCGACGCAGGAAATTGTCGAAGTCGCCGGGCCAGCTCGTTAGCCGCGTACGATCCACTTCGACAATGCGTGTCGCGAGGCGCCGCAGGAATGCGCGATCGTGCGTGATGAACAGCACGGCGCCGGTAAAGCCGAGGATGACATGCTCAAGCCACTCGATCGTCACGATGTCGAGGTGATTGGTTGGTTCGTCGAGCAGCAACAGGTCCGGTTTCTGAACGAGCGCGCGGGCCAGTGCGACGCGCCGTCGCCAGCCGCCGGACAGCTCGTCCATGCGTTTTTCGGCCGGCAGGTTCAGCTCGCTGGTCGTCGCTTCGACGCGCTGCTCGATATGCCAGCCACCCAGGGCATCGATCTCGCGGTGCAGTTTTTCCAGCGCCTGCAACCCGGCCGTATCGAGCTTGCCCATGGCGCGTTCGCGGTAGTCATCCAGCAGCAGCTGCACGTGCCGGAGCCCGGAACGCACAACGTCGCTGACGCTCTGGTCGCCCGCTTCTGGCAACGCCTGCGATAACTGCGCCACGACCAGACCATCCGAGCGCACGATTTCGCCACGGTCCGGTGCGAGTTCCCCGCTCAGCAGCTTGAGAGTGGTCGATTTGCCGGCACCGTTGCGACCGATCAGGCAGACACGCTCGCCAGCCTCGATCGCGAAGCTCGCGCTATCGAGAATCTTCTGGTCGCCAAAATCGAGCGACAGGTCGTCAAAGCGAATCAGTGACATGCGTTTACCGGTCTGGCTCAGGCAGAGGATTGAACAATCCTGGCCGGCACCGTACTGTCGTGCCAGACAGGGCCCGCCGGGCAGCGCGCAGCATACAGGTGACGACCATGGACGAACAACGCATTATCGAGCTGGAAACGCGGCTGGCGTACCAGGAGCACACTTTGATCGAGTTGAATGATGTGGTGACGGACCAGCAGCAGCAGCTGACGCGAATGCAGCGCGCGCTGGTCACGCTGACTTCGCGACTCGAGGCGATGGCGGACGATATGCCAGGCGCTGGCACGCCGCAAAACGAGCGGCCGCCGCACTACTAGACGATTTACAAAGGCACTGACATGAACCGAGAGCATTTTCCGCAGCTGATCCGTGATCTTCCGGAGTTTGCAGGCCCCTTCGATGCGTTTCGCCTGGCGGCGCAGAATTGTGAGGTGTTGTTCGCCTCTTACCCTGCGGGCACGTCGATCGATACCCACACGCACCCCACCCGCAACGTCGGAGTGATCACCGAGGGCGAGTTGATCCTGACCAAAAACGGCAAGGAAACGCGCTACGCGGTCGGCGACTGGTACGGTGTCGAGGCGCTTGAGCAACACGCGGCACGTTTCGAAGTGCCGACGTCAGAGATTGAATTCTGGTTCGAGGCCTGACGCGAGCCGAGCACAACAGGAGCGATGCAACGATGGCTATGAACTGGCGCCTGTCGGCGTGGATCGGCATTTTTGCCGCGGTGCTCGTATGGTCCGCGATCGAACCACATGACTACCCGACCTGGTTCCTGGAAGTACTGCCTGCATTGATCGGCGCCGCGGTCCTCTGGTTCACGCGTCATACCTTTCCACTGACCAGCCTCGCCTACGTATTGATCCTGATTCATTGCGTTATCCTGATGGTCGGCGGCCATTACACCTACGCCGAGGTGCCGCTGTTCGACTGGATCCGCGAGGCTTTCGATCAGTCCCGCAACAACTACGACAAGCTCGGTCACTTCGCGCAGGGTTTCGTACCGGCAATCGTTGCCCGTGAGGTGGTCATCGTTAAGAACGTGTTCAACGATGTGGCATGGCGCAACTTTTTTATTGTCTGTTTTTGCCTCGGTTTCAGCGCGTTCTACGAGCTGATCGAATGGTGGGTCGCTTTGCTGTCGGAAGAGGCTGCCGAGTCTTTCCTGGGTACCCAGGGATACATCTGGGATACGCAGTCGGACATGGCGCTGGCGTTGCTGGGTGCAATTGTTGCGCTGATTTTGCTGGGCCGAGTGCACGATCGTCAACTCGAAGCGAAAGCCGTTTGATGCAGAAGCGCTGCGCGTTCCTGACGATGGACGATACCGCGGGCTGGTCGATCGACGCCGATCTCGCGATTGCGCCGCTGCAGGAACTTGGCTGGCGCATCGATACAGTGCCGTGGCGATCGACGGACGCCGACTGGAGTACCTACGATGCGGTTTACGTTGGTACTCCGTGGGATTACCCGCAGGATCCACCGCTGTTCCTGGACGCGCTGAAGCGGATAGAGAAAGCCGGTGCCTTGCTCGTGAACCCGTTTGCGCTGTTGCGCTGGAACCTCAACAAGACCTACCTGCGGGACCTCGAATCGCGCGGGGCCGCGATCGTGCCGACGATCTGGCTCGAGCGCCTGCACGCGGTCGCGCTTGCGGGCCTGTTCGAGCGCTGCGCGAGTGAGCGCATTATTATCAAGCCGACCATCAGCACGAACGCGACGGATACGTTTCTGCTGTCCCGCGTCATTCCGGCTGAGCTGCAGAAGCAGCTGCTGGAGGCGTTCGCGGATCGCGCCTGCATGGCGCAGCCGTTTATCGACGCGATTCAAACGGACGGTGAGTTTTCGCTGTTCTATATCGGCGGGGCTTTCAGCCATGCCATCCAGAAGCGGCCGAAACCCCGCGACTTTCGCGTACAGGAAGAGCACGGTGCCAGCATTGACGCGGTCACGCCGGGCGAAGCGCTGCTTGCAACCGCCACGCAGGTGATGTCGCTGGTCGAGCCTGTGCCGATGTACGCTCGTGTCGACCTGGTTCCCGACGCAAACGGCAGGTTCCTGCTGATGGAGCTCGAATTAATCGAGCCGTCGATGTACCTTCGGATGGATCAGGCGGCGCCAGGCCGGTTTGCCACGGCGTTCGACCACTACGTGAGTACAAGGAAGCGAGATGAATAAGCGGATCAAGACACTGTTATTGGGCGCCCTGACGGCAATCGTACTGGTAGCGCGAATGGCGCAAGGTGCTGAACCGCCCGTACAGGTGCACATGGAAACCAGCGCAGGTCCGCTGATTATCGAGCTGTATGCCGACAAAGCCCCGCTGACCGTTGCCAACTTCCTGCGCTATGTCGATGGCGGGCACTATGATGGCGCGAGTTTCTACCGCACCGTGACATTCGCGAACGATAACGGCAAACCGTGGATTGAAGTTATCCAGGGCGGGCTTGGCGATGCGCCGCCACCGTTCGGACCCATCCCGCACGAAACTACGGCGACGACCGGCCTGCGTCACGAGAATGGCACGATCTCGATGGGGCGAACGGGCGTCGGCACCGCGGCCAGCGAGTTTTTTATCTGCATCGGTGCGCAGCCGGGGCTCGACCATGGCGCCACGCGCAATGCGGACGGGCAGGGCTTCGCCGCCTTCGGCAAAATAATCGCCGGTATGGACGTGGTTCGTCGAATTCACCAGGGTGACGCGAGCGGCAAGGCGGACGACGAGTACGTCGCGGGGCAGATTCTCAGCACGCCTGTGCGTATCGTCAGCGTGCGTCGGATAAGCGACGAAGACTAGCAACAACGGCCACGGTAACAGCCGCCCCGGAACAAGCTGCGCAGGATCGGACTAGCGGGACTTGCGGGCTTTCTTCGCTGTTTTCTTTGCAACGGCGTTGCCAAGCAGGGGCTGCAGGTAGGCGCCGGTAAACGACTTCGTGTTCGCCGCCACCTGCTCCGGCGTGCCAAAGGCGATGATCTCGCCGCCACCGTCACCACCCTCGGGTCCGAGGTCGATAATCCAGTCAGCCGTTTTCACGACGTCGAGGTTATGTTCGATGACCACGATCGTATTGCCGCGATCGCGCAAGCGATGCAGCACGGCGAGCAGCTGTTCGATGTCATGAAAGTGCAGGCCGGTCGTGGGTTCGTCGAGAATGTACAGCGTACTGCCGGTATCGCGTTTCGATAATTCTTTGGCAAGCTTGACGCGCTGCGCTTCACCGCCTGACAACGTGGTGGCGTTCTGGCCAAGCCGAATGTAGGAAAGGCCCACGTCCAGCAGCGTCTGCAGTTTCTTGGCGACTACCGGCACGTTACGGAAAAATTCCAGCGCATCCTCGACCGTCATGTCGAGCACTTCGTGAATGGTCTTGCCCTTGTAGCGAATTTCCAGCGTCTCGCGGTTGTAGCGCTTGCCACGGCAGGTATCGCAGGGCACGTAGACGTCCGGCAGAAAATGCATTTCCACCTTGATGACGCCGTCACCCTGGCAGGGCTCGCAGCGACCCCCTTTGACATTGAAGCTGAAGCGACCCGGCAGGTAGCCGCGTGAGCGCGCTTCCTGGGTGCCGGCGAACAGTTCGCGAATCGGCGTGAACAGCCCGCTGTAGGTCGCGGGGTTCGAGCGCGGCGTGCGGCCGATCGGACTCTGGCTGATGTCGATCACCCGGTCGATGTGCTCGAGGCCAAGAACAGCGTCGTGTGGTGCAGCGTTCTTGCTCGACCGGTTCAGGTCCTCGGCGACTGCCTTGTAAAGCGTATCGTTGATCAGCGTCGATTTACCCGAACCGGACACGCCGGTTATGCAGGTCATCAGGCTGATCGGGATACTGGCGGTTACGTTTTTCAGATTGTTGCCGCGCGCCCCTTCGATCTTCAATTGCCGCTTCGGATCGCCGACATGGCGCTTGTCAGGTACCGGTATCCGGCGCCGGCCCGACAAATACTGACCGGTCAGCGACTGCGGGTTGCGCTGGATTTCGGCGGGGCTGCCCTGTGCGACAACCTTGCCACCGTGTACGCCGGCACCTGGGCCGAGATCAACTACGAAGTCCGCGGCAAGAATCGCTTCCTCGTCATGCTCAACGACGATGACCGTATTGCCGATATCGCGCAGATGAATCAAGGTGCCGAGCAGGCGCTGATTGTCGCGCTGATGCAGACCAATCGACGGTTCGTCGAGAATGTACATGACGCCCACCAGGCCGGAACCAATCTGGCTGGCAAGGCGAATGCGCTGTGCCTCGCCGCCGGAAAGCGTTTCCGCGCTGCGGTTCAGTGACAGGTAGTCCAGCCCGACATCGCTCAGAAACCCCAGCCGTTCGCCAATTTCCTTAACGATCTTGTCGGCGATCGTCTGCCGCCAGCCGTCGAGTTTCAGACCCGCAAAGAAAGCGCGCGCATGCCCAACCGACAGATCACTGATTTCCGGCAGCGAGCGCTCGGCGACGAACACGTTGCGCGCCGCACGATTCAGGCGGGTGCCGTTGCAGTCCGGGCAGGGCTGGCTGTTGAGAAAGCGCGACAATTCTTCGCGCACCGCAGACGATTCCGTTTCGCGGTAACGCCGTTCCAGGTTCGGAATCACACCTTCGAAGCGATGCTTCTGGCGAATCTGCATGCCGCGCGTGTTCTCGTAGTAAAACTCGATCTTCTCCTTGCCGCTGCCGTACAGCACGATCTTCTGCAATTTTTCCGGCAGCTCCGAGAACGGCGTTTCGATATCGAATTTGTAGTGATCCGCGATGCTGTTGATCATCTGGAAGTAATAGGTTGTCTTGCGATCCCAGCCGCGGATCGCGCCCCCGGCCAGCGATAATTCCGAATTGACGATGACCCGTTGCGGATCAAAGAACTGCTTCACGCCAAGGCCGTCGCAGGTCGGGCAGGCGCCGTTCGGATTGTTGAAAGAAAACAGGCGGGGCTCGAGCTCGGTCAGCGAGTAGCCGCACACGTTGCAGGCGAAGCGGTCCGAGAACACCAGTTCTTCGCGCTTTTTGTCGTCGATGAACGCGATGCGAATCGTGCCGTCGGCCAGTCGCAGCGCGGTTTCGAACGACTCGGCAAGTCGCAGCTGCATGTCCGGCTTTACCTTGAAACGGTCGACGACCGCTTCAATGGTGTGCTTGCGGCGCAGGTCGAGTTTCGGCGGATCGTCGAGTTCGTAAACCTCGCCGTTGATGCGCGCACGGATAAAGCCCTGTGCCTGCAGGTCGCGCATCAGCTGCAGGTGCTCGCCCTTGCGGTTATCGACAACGGGGGCCAGCAGCAGGCAGCTTGTGCCGTCTTGCAGTGACAGCACCTGGTCGACCATCTGACTGACTGTCTGTGCCTCCAGCGTGGTGTTGTGATCCGGGCAGCGCGGCGTGCCGGCGCGCGCATACAGCAGGCGCAGGTAATCGTAGATTTCGGTGACCGTGCCGACGGTGGAGCGCGGATTGTGCGAGGTGGATTTTTGCTCTATGGAAATGGCCGGCGATAGCCCGTCGATATGGTCGACGTCCGGTTTCTCCATCATCGACAGGAACTGGCGCGCGTACGCCGACAACGATTCCACGTAGCGCCGCTGGCCTTCGGCATAAATGGTATCGAATGCCAGCGAGGATTTACCTGAACCGGACAAACCCGTAAACACGATCAGCTGGTCGCGCGGCAGGCGCAGATCGATGTTTTTGAGGTTGTGGGTGCGGGCGCCGCGAATGTCGATGTATTTCATCAAGAGCTTCAATAACCGTCGTGTGGGGAGAAAATGCGAAACAACCTGCTAATATACGCGCCCGCGCAAGTCAGGCGCAAAGCAACCCCGTCGTCAGGCAGGCAATCGCGGACAGCGCAGCCCGGTGCCGCGTTGTTCGTCGCTGCGCAATTTGTGACATATCAGCCCTTTAGCCAGCCCGCAGGAATCGCATGACCCAGGTACAAGCAGGCCTCATTACGCCAATGTTGCCCGGCGAACGGCGCGTGGTTGCGACCGTTGCCGCTGTCGCCGTGTGCCGCATGTTCGGCCTGTTCGCACTACTGCCGGTGCTGGCGGTATTCAGCGGCGAGCTCGCCGGGGCGACCCCGCTGCTGATCGGCATCGCGGTTGGCGGCTACGGCCTGACCCAGGCCCTGCTGCAGGTCCCGTTTGGCGTACTGTCGGATCGACTGGGACGCGTGCCGGTGTTGCTGTTCGGCCTGGCGCTGTTCGCGGCCGGCAGCCTGCTCGCGGCGAACAGCGAATCGATCTATGGCGTTGTCGCCGGCCGGCTCCTGCAGGGAGCCGGCGCCGTGTCCGCAACCCTGACCGCGCTGCTCGCCGATGCTACCCGGGAAAGCGTCCGTACCCGCACGATGGCGATTTTTGGCATCGCGATCGGCTCCTCGTTTCTGCTCGCACTGATACTCGGGCCGGTCGTTGCCGCGGCGGGCGGCGTCCGCGCCCTGTTCTGGCTGGCAGCCGCGCTTGCCGGCGTGGCGGCATTGCTGGTGCTGTCGGTGCCGCGGGCGCTGTGGTTCAGCGTCGCGACAGCGCGGCCGCGCCTGCGGCTCGCGCTGCGGCCCGACCTGTTGCGACTGGATGTCTTCGTGTTCCTGCTGCACGCGATGCTGACGGCAAGTTTCGTTGCTCTGCCGTTTGTCCTGAATGACGCGCTGCAGCTGCCGCTGGCGGAGCACTGGCGGCTCTATGTCATGGCGCTGTTGTTGTCGCTGGTGGGCACCGTGCCACTGATCGTGGCGGATGAGCGGCAAGGCAAGCAGTGGACCCTGTCGATAGCGGTGCTGCTGCTGCTCGCGGGGCAGCTCCTGCTGTGGGCCGCCGGTGACCAGCGCCCGGCCGTGCTCGCCGGGCTGGTCCTGTTTTTCGCCGGATTTAACTTCCTGGAGGCAGGCCTGCCGGCGCGCCTGTCGATCATGGCGAGCGCAGATCTGCGCGGCGCATCGCTCGGCGTGTTCGCCAGCTGCCAGTTCGCCGGCGCGTTTGCCGGTGGCCTGCTTGGCGGGCTCGTGCTGGGATTCGGCGAGCCTGCGACGGTCTTCATGGCCTGTGCGGCGATGGCAGCCGCATGGCTGTTGCTGGTTGCGCCGGCAGCCCTGAAACGGCCTGAAAACGCATGAAATCGGGCTGGTAATTGGGGTCCCAGCCTCTACAATAGACAGCCCGCACAAGCCTCGCAGCGGCACCCAGATGCCCGCGATGCCGCCATACACAGCCACTTAAAACAGGGAGCCGCCATGGCCCGTGGAATCAACAAAGTTATCGTCGTAGGAAATCTCGGGCAGGATCCGGAAACCCGTTACATGCCGAGCGGCTCAGCCGTCACCAACCTGTCGATCGCGACCAGCGAAGCCTGGAAGGACAAGCAGAGCGGCGAGTCCAAGGAGCGCACCGAATGGCACCGCGTTGCCATGTTCGGCAAGCTGGCCGAGATTGCCGCCGAGTACCTGCGGAAAGGCTCGCAGGTGTACATCGAGGGCAAGCTGCGCACTCGCAAGTGGCAGGACAAGAGCGGTAATGACCGCTACACGACCGAAATCATCGCCGACGAAATGCAGATGCTCGGTGGCCGCTCCGGCGGCGGCTCGTCGTCCTCGTCCTCGTCCTCGTCGTCCGGCTCGTACGAACCCTCGGGCCCGGCTCCGGCGCCGGAATTCGAAGACGATATTCCGTTCTGACGCGCCGCCGCTGTGACCGCCAAGCTCTACATCAAGACCTACGGCTGCCAGATGAACGAGTACGACTCGGAGAAAATGGCGGACGTGCTGCGCGCGTCGCATGGCTACGAATTGACCGCCGAGCCGGCCGACGCCGACCTGCTGCTGGTCAATACCTGTTCGATTCGTGAGAAGGCGCAGGAGAAGGTGTTCTCCGAGCTGGGCCGCTGGCGCGCGCTCAAGGAGCAGCGGCCGGGCATGCTGATCGGTGTGGCCGGCTGCGTGGCGAGCCAGGAAGGCGAGGGCATCACGAAGCGCGCGCCGTACGTCGACATGGTGTTCGGCCCGCAAACCCTGCATCGCCTGCCGCAGATGGTCGACGAAGTGCGCGCTAAGCAGCGGCCGGTGATCGACGTCAGCTTCCCGGAGATCGAAAAGTTCGATCGCCTGCCGGAGCCGCGCGCCGACGGTCCTACTGCCTTCGTGTCAGTGATGGAAGGTTGCAGCAAGTACTGCACGTTCTGCGTCGTGCCCTATACGCGTGGCGAAGAAATCAGTCGGCCGCTCGAAGATGTCATCGTTGAGGTCGTGAGTCTCGCCGGGCAGGGCGTTCGCGAGATCAATTTACTCGGGCAGAATGTCAACGCGTTTCGCGGGCCGATGCACGACGGGCAGATCGCTGATCTCGCAACGCTGATCTACTATGTCGCCGCGGTCGAGGGCATCGAGCGTATTCGTTTCACCACCTCGCACCCGGTCGAGTTCACCGACAGCCTGATTCAGGCTTATGCCGAAGTGCCCAAGCTCGCTAACTTCCTGCACCTGCCGGTGCAGAGCGGTGCAGATCGCGTGCTGGCGAAGATGAAGCGCGGCCACACGACGCTCGAATACAAACAGAAAATTCGCAAGCTGCGCGAAGTGCGCCCGGGCATTTCGATTTCATCGGACTTCATTGTCGGCTTTCCGGGTGAAACAGATGCCGATTTCGCGCAGACCATGAAGCTGATAGCCGAGATCGGATTCGATCAGTCCTTCAGCTTTATTTACAGCGCCAGGCCGGGTACGCCCGCGGGCAGTTTTGCCGATGACACGCCGATGTCGGTCAAGAAAGAGCGACTGCAGATTTTGCAGACGCGAATTAATCAGCAGGCCGCCGAAATCAGTCGTGCAATGATCGGCACGACGCAGCGCGTGCTCGTCGAGAAGCCATCGAAAAAAGATCCGCGCCAGCTGAGCGGCCGCACGGAAAACATGCGCTGGGTCAATTTTGACGGTGGCGCTGGCCTGATTGGCCAGTTTGTCGATGTTGTCATAACGGAGGCGATGCCCAACTCGCTGCGTGGCCGTGTAACGTCCGCACAGGCCGCTGCCTGAGCGGTAGCAGCAGACCTATTCCATCGGCGCCACGATCGCGGTACGCTAAAGCTCAGGCCTACACACCGCATTGAGGGCGCTGCTCACACCATTGAATGCCGTACAAATATCCCAGGATGTGGTCCTGGAGCCCGCTGACAACAATCGACTCGCAAATCTCTGCGGCCAGTTCGACGAACACCTGCGGCAAATCGAACGACGCCTGAACGTCAATATCTCCAGTCGCGGCAATCGCTTTCGCGTTACTGGTGATGCCGGTGCTGCCAGGATCGGCGGCAACGTCATCAGGTCGCTTTTCAAACTGACCGGCAGTGAACAGCTTGATGGCGAGCGTGTGCACATCTGCCTGCAGGAATCCGTAATGAAAGATCCCGATAGAGCCGAGTTCGATGCGGACGCGGACAGCGAAGATCAGAATCCTTTTGAAATCCAGACGCGCCGCAAGCTGATCCGTGCGCGTGGCGCAAACCAGCGCGCGTATCTCAAGAGTATTCATGATCACGATCTCGCTTTTGGCATCGGGCCGGCCGGCACTGGCAAGACCTACCTCGGCATAGCCGGTGCAATTGACGCACTCGAAAGTGAACAGGTGCGGCGCATCGTGCTGGTGCGGCCGGCTGTCGAAGCGGGTGAGCGGCTGGGCTTTCTGCCTGGTGATATGTCACAGAAGGTTGATCCCTACCTGCGGCCGATGTACGACGCGCTGTACGACATGCTGGGCGCTGAACAGGTGCTGCGCCTGATCGAGCGCAACGTTATCGAGGTAGCGCCGCTGGCGTTCATGCGCGGTCGTTCGCTGAACGAGGCATTTGTGATTCTCGACGAAGCACAAAACACGAGCGTCGCGCAGATGAAAATGTTCCTGACGCGCATCGGCTTTGGTTCGCGGGCGGTTGTCACCGGCGATATTACGCAGATCGATTTGCCGAGCGGTCAGCTCTCGGGGCTCAAGAACGCGATCGACATCCTGACCAATGTGAAGGGTATCGGCTTCACGTATTTCACGCCGGGCGACGTCGTGCGTCACCCGCTCGTGCAGCGCATTGTTGAGGCCTACGAAGCTGACGAAAGCGACAAGGCTGGAAAATCCTGAGTGCATCGCTGCAGGTTGTCCTACAGATTGCGTGTGACGCCCATGAGCTGCAGGAGGCGGGCAGCCTGCAGCGCTGGCCCCTGGCCGTCGTCGAGTATCTCGATCTGCGATTTGAGCGTGACCGCGAAATAACCGTGCGGCTGGTTGATCGTGCCGAGAGCCGGCATCTGAACAGCCGCTATCGACATCGAGATGCAGAGACCAACGTGTTGTCATTTCCTGCCGGCGAGCCGTTCGAACTGCCGCCGGAGGAGGCGCTGCCGCTGGGAGACCTGGTGCTGTGCGCGCCGCTGGTGGCCGAAGAAGCGGCGTCCCAGCGCAAGAGCAGTGCAGATCACTGGGCGCACCTGCTGGTGCACGGGACGCTGCATCTGCTGGGCTACGATCACGAGGCAGATGCCGATGCCGCCAGCATGGAGGCACTGGAAGTTGCCATTCTGGCGCGGCACGGCGTGGCAAATCCCTACATGGAACGGGAATCCGGCCGATAGCTGATGCTACAATGGCCTTCCGCAGTCTGGCGGAATGATGCAGGAACCAAAAATACCAGCCAAATGAACGACAAACCGCCCAGTACCAGCGGCCCGGGTAGATCTGGCTTGATGGCGCGCATCCTGCGTGCGATCAAGGGAGAACCCTGGAGCCGCGAAGAAATCCAAGATTTACTCCAGCAGGCCGAAAGCGTCTTCGATCCGGAAGAGCAGATCATGCTCGCCGGCGTCCTGGAAGTTGCCGAGACGCAGGTGCGTGACGTCATGGTCCCGCGTTCGCAGATGGTCGTGATTGAGCGCGATCAGTCGCTGGAAGAAATGTTGCAGGTGATTATCGAGTCCGGCCACTCGCGATTCCCGGTAATCGGTGAGGATCGCGACGAGGTCGTCGGTGTCCTGCTCGCCAAGGATCTGTTGCGGCATTTCAGCCGACCCGGCGACGTGATGAACATCCAGGACTACCTGCGGCCGGTTACGGTAATCCCTGAATCGAAACGGCTGAATTCCCTGCTGAAGGAATTTCGCGACACTCATAATCATATGGCAATTGTCGTCGACGAGTACGGTGGCGTATGCGGCCTGCTGACCATCGAAGACGTGCTCGAAGAAATCGTTGGCGATATTGACGACGAGCATGACCGTGAAGAGGCCGAGTCGATCGAGATGGGCGTCGAAGACGAGACCTGGAGCGTGCGCGCGCTGACTCGCATCGAAGACTTCAATGCGTTTTTCGACAGCGCGATAGAAGACGAGATGTACGACACGATCGGCGGCCTCGTAATGCACGAACTGGGCCGCCTGCCGCGACGCGGCGAACACCTCGATTTTGGTGGCTTCGAGTTCCGTATCCTGAAGGCGGATCGGCGCCGTATCGATACCCTGCAGGTGAAGCGGCTGGCACCGGCCAACGACGAGGCCTGATGCAGATCTCGGGCAGCACGCTGGCCACTGCGCTGCTCGCTGGCCACCCGCTCAAATCGCGACTCGCAATGGCCGCCGCGGGCGCCGGCCTCACCTTGTGTTTTGCCCCCTTTGATCTGTGGTTTGCCATGCCGCTGTTGCTGCTGCCGCTGCTGCTCGCCAGCCTGCACAGTCCGCCGCGCGTTGCGGCAAGGCTCGGGTTCGCGTTCGGCTGCGGGATGTTCCTGGCCGGAACCTACTGGATAACGATATCGATTCACGTTTTCGGACAGGCACCGCTGCTGCTTGCGGCGCTGCTGATGCTGGGTCTGGTCGTTATCATGGCAGCCTGGCTGGCAGCCTGCGGCTGGCTGCTTTCGCGTCTTGCCGAGTCCAGTCCGTGGCGCATGCTGTTTATTGCGCCGGCGGCATGGGTACTGGTCGAATGGCTGCGCGGCTGGGTGCTGTCCGGTTTTCCATGGCTCAGCCTCGGCTACGGCCAGATCGATTCACCGCTCGATGGCTGGCTGCCGATCAGTGGCGTGTACGGCGTGTCGATGCTCGTAGCATTCAGCAGCGCCGCGCTGGTGCTGGCGCTCGAACCCGGCCGGCGCGCGCTCGCGCTCGGCATTGCGGTTCTGCCGTGGCTGCTCGGCCTCGGTCTGCAGAACCTGGCATGGACCGAGGCAGCGGGTCCCCCATTGCGGGCAACCCTGGTGCAGGGTGGCGTAGCGCAGGATCGCAAGTGGCTGCCTGAGCAATTTCGCGAAACCCTCACGCTGTACCGGGATGCCCTGCGCGCGGCGCGCAACAGTGACATTGTCGTGTGGCCGGAGGTGGCCATTCCCGCGCTGGACACCCAGGTCGAACCGTACCTGGAGATGCTGGAGCGGGACCTGCAGGCAGACCAGACCTTGCTGCTCGGCATTCTTGAACAGCACCCGCAGGGCATCTTCAACAGCGTCCTGAAGTTCGATCGTGGCGGCCGCGAGGTTTACCGCAAGCGGCACCTGGTGCCGTTTGGCGAGTATTTTCCGGTGCCGGACTTCGTCCGTGAGTGGATGCGGATGCTGAGTTTGCCGCATAGCGACCTCGCCGCTGGTGACGCCGTGCAGCCGCTCATGACGACGATAGGCGGGCAACGCATTGCGGTGGCGATCTGCTACGAAGATGCCTACGGCAGTGAGCAGCTGTACGCGTTCCCGGCAGCAACGCTAATCGTGAATGTCAGCAACGATGCGTGGTTTGGCGATTCGATAGCGCCGCACCAGCATCTGCAAATTGCCCGCGTGCGCGCTCGCGAGGTGGGGCGCTACGCGCTGCGCGCGACCAACAACGGCATTTCGGGCGTGATTGCGGCGGATGGCAGCCTGCTGGCGGTCGCCCCGCAGTTCGAGTTCGCTGCACTCACCCTCGACGTGCAGCCTATGCGCGGCACGACGCCGTATTCGCTGGCCGGCAACTGGCCGGTTATCAATGCCGCAGTGCTGCTGCTTGGCATCGGCTTCCTGTCACGCCGCCGGCCGGGCGACTGACAGGGCAACGGCGCAGCCATCGCAATATGGCGCTGGCGGCGGCGACTGCCCGGGCCCGGCTTTGGGCTGCGCGGGCGGCCGTTTCCAAGTAAGCTTCCGGGTTCCCGCCCGGTCGGGCGGCCTGATTGCATTGCAGAACGAGACCCATGAGTACGGAAGTCAGATACACACCCGAGGACGTCGAACGCGCGGCACGCGAATTTTGGGACACGGAGGGGTGTTTCGAGGTCGACGAAGACCCGGCGCGGGACAAGTTCTATTGCCTGACGATGTTCCCGTACCCGAGCGGGCAGCTGCACATGGGTCACGTGCGGGTATTCACGATCAGCGACGTGATCGCTCGCTACCAGCGCATGCTGGGCAAGCACGTGCTGCAGCCGATGGGCTGGGATGCGTTTGGCATGCCGGCCGAAAACGCCGCGATCAAGCGCGGCGTGCCGCCGGCCGAATGGACCTACAAGAACATCGATTACATGCGCGGCCAGCTGAAACGACTCGGCTATGGCTACGACTGGAGCCGCGAGGTCACGACCTGCCGGCCCGAATACTATCGCTGGGAACAATGGCTGTTCACGCGCCTGTTCCGGAAGGGCCTCGTCTATCGCAAAAACTCGGTCGTCAACTGGGACCCGGTCGACCAGACCGTGCTGGCGAACGAGCAGGTGATCGACGGTCGCGGCTGGCGCTCCGATGCGCTGGTCGAGCGTCGCGAGATCCCGCAGTGGTTCATGAAGATCACCGCATACGCCGACGAGCTGCTGGAGAACCTTGACGCGCTGGATGGCTGGCCTGAGCCGGTCAAGACGATGCAGCGCAACTGGATTGGTCGTTCGGAAGGTGTCGAGTTGTCGTTCGATGTGGCCGGCGAAGCGGAGCCGCTCAAGGTATTTACGACACGTCCTGACACGCTGATGGGCGTGACCTACATGGCGGTCGCAGCCGAGCACCCGATTGCGCAGAAAGCGGCGGCCGGCAATCCGAAACTCGCGCGCTTTCTCGAAGAATGCAAGACGATGCAGGCGGCCGAGGCCGCCCTTGAGACGATGGAGAAAAAGGGCATGCCGCTTGGCGTGACTGCCACGCATCCCTTGAGCGGCGAGCAGGTGCCGCTGTGGGTCGCCAACTTTGTCCTGATGGGCTACGGCACCGGTGCGGTGATGGCCGTGCCGGGACACGACGAGCGGGACTGGGAGTTCGCCGGCAAGCACGGCCTGCCGGTGACGCAGGTCATCGCGGCAAGCGACGGCAGCGAGGTTGACGTCAAGGCCGCTGCGTACACGGCTCACGGTGTGCTCGTGAATTCCGGCGAATTCGACGGCATGACCTCGCAGCAGGCATTCGACGCGATCGCGGCACGTTTCGAACGCGAGGGCCGCGGCAAGCGCACGATTAACTACCGGTTGCGTGACTGGGGCGTGTCGCGCCAGCGTTACTGGGGCACGCCGATTCCGATCATCTATTGCGATGATTGCGGTGCGGTGCCGGTTCCGGAAGACCAGTTGCCGGTCGTGTTGCCGGAAGACGTGCAGGTCACGGGTGTCGGTTCGCCGCTGCGCGACATGCCGGAGTTCTACGAGGCGGATTGCCCGACCTGTGGCAGGGCGGCGCGGCGCGAGACCGATACCTTCGACACTTTCGTTGAGTCATCCTGGTATTTTTCCCGCTACGCTTCGCCCGATTCGCATGACGCGATGCTCGACAAGCGCGAATCCTACTGGATGCCGGTTGATCAGTACACCGGCGGTATCGAGCAC
The DNA here is from genome assembly GCA_963800915.1 of uncultured Gammaproteobacteria bacterium. Classification (GTDB taxonomy): domain Bacteria; phylum Pseudomonadota; class Gammaproteobacteria; order Steroidobacterales; family Woeseiaceae; genus Woeseia. The sequence goes on along the minus strand of CAWDCR010000002.1, from coordinate 206,611 downwards.
GCGATCCTGCACTTGTTATACGCACGCTTCTTCCAGAAGCTGATGCGTGACGAAGGCCTGTCGTCCGCGGATGAACCGTTTACGAACCTGCTGACCCAGGGCATGGTGCTGAAAGACGGCGCCAAGATGTCGAAGGCCAAGGGCAATACCGTCGATCCGCAGGGACTGATCGAGCGTTACGGTGCGGATACCGTGCGCCTGTTCATGATGTCGGCGGCGCCGCCAGAGCAGGCGCTTGAGTGGTCCGATGACGGCGTGCAGGGGGCGTTTCGCTTTCTGAAACGATTCTGGACGGCCGTGCATGCGCACCGCCAGGCGGGCGCCGTGGCGCCACTGGAGCCGGCGGCGCTGGATGCAGTCCAGAAAGACCTGCGGCGCAAGACACATCAGACGATCGCCAAGGTCAGTGACGACGTCGGGCGACGCTACAAGTTCAACACGGCCGTTGCCGCGACGATGGAATTACTGAACGCGATCTACCGCTTCGACGATAAGAGTCCGATGGGTCGCGCGGTCATGCAGGAATCGCTCGAGTCGATCGTATTGCTGCTGGCGCCAATCGTGCCGCACATCAGTCACGAGCTGTGGCGGGTACTCGGCCACCAGGCGGCGCCCGTTTACGCCAACTGGCCGATCGTGGACGAGGCAGCCCTTGAGCAGGAGCTGGTCGAAATCGTCGTGCAGGTTAACGGCAAGCTGCGCGGCCGCATATCGGTCGCAGCCGATGCTGAGCGGGACGATGTGTGTGCCGCAGCGCTTGCCGACGACAACGTGCAGCGCTTTATCGACGACAAGCCTGTACGCAAGACAATCTTCGTCCCTGGACGGTTGGTGAATGTCGTTATTTAAGCATGTGATCTTGCTGTGCCTGCTATCGGCCCTTGCCGCCTGCGGTTTCCATTTGCGGGGCGTGCCGCAGTTGCCGCCGCAAATGGCACGCACCTATATCGATACCAGCGATCCGTACAGCCTGTTCTATCGCTTCCTGCGCCAGGAGCTGGCCGCTGCCGGCGTCGAGCTTGTCGATTCGGCAGCCGCAGCGAACGCCGTCTTCTCGATTCTGAGCGACGAGACTGACCAGCGCGTGCTGTCGGTTTCGGCTCGCAACGTACCGCGGGAATACGAGGTCTACTACAGCGTCTACTTCACCGTGCAAAGCAATGATGGCCTGCTGCTGGAACCGCAGTTGCAAACCGGAACCCGTGACTACACCTATGACGAGACGCAGGTGCTCGGCAAGTCGCGTGAGGAAGAGTTGTTGCGCGAGGCGATCGCGCGCGACCTGGTGCGCATCATTTTGATTCAACTTTCTTCGCAATAGGCAGGCATGGCAGCGGATCCCGAGGCTGTCGCAGGCGTCCCGGCCGTGCTGCGCGTCGCCGACCTGTCTGCCGACGAGCTGGCGCGTGTTGCCGATCGCTACGGCCTGGAAGTCGTGCAGCTTGGCGACCGCGAAAGAATTCCCGGCAGCTTTTGGGGTGAGCCGGAGGCCGGCATCATCGGTGCCAGGGTCTTCGTGCGGCGCGACACGCCCTTGCATTCCCTGCTGCATGAAATGAGTCACATCATCTGCATGGATCCGGCGCGTCGCGCGGTGCTCGAGCGCGATGCAAACAGCGACGACGCTGAAGAAGCAGCCGTTTGTTACCTGCAGATCGTTCTCGCTGATGAATTTTCCGGGGCAGGTCGTGAGCGCCTGATGCGAGACATGGATGCCTGGGGTTACAGTTTTCGCCTGGGCTCTACGCGCCGCTGGTTCACTGAGGATGCGGCGGATGCCAATGCCTGGCTCGAATCACACTCGTTGCTTAACGCTGCCGGACGCGCCGGCTTTCGCCTGCGCGAAAAATAGGCGCTGGCCGCGGGGCGCGTTCCGCTGGCGAAAAGCTTGCCAACTGGCCTATAGTTGACGCTTCGCCCGTCGATCAGTGTGCGCACAGCATGATTGTGATCCGCTACGCTTTGTATTTCTTCGGAGTCGCGTTGTTTACGTGGTTCCTGACGCAAATCGAGATTTCGTCGCCCGGCAGCCTGAAGCTGCAGGTCTTTACGCATGCCGACGACCTGCTAGGCACCAGTGAATATTCCCCGATCGAGATGCTGCAACCCGGGATTCTTTTGATCTGTGGGTTGCTGTACGGCTGGGTTGCTCAATACAGCGTACAACAGCGACCCGTTGCGCTAACACTTGCGGCGGTCGCGCTGATGTTCCTGATTCGCGAACTCGATTATTTTCTTGATCGCTTCGTCATCGACAATTTCTGGCAGGCGCCGGTTGCCGTCATCGCCGCCTTGCTGATCGTCTATACCTGGCGCCAGCAGAAACGCCTGCGACTTGCGTGGACGCGCATCTGGCCGTCTCCGGGACTAACGTTGTTGTTCGCGGGATTTCTGGTGCACTTTGCCTTCGTGCCATTCGTCGGTCATGAACCACTGTGGGAGGCAATGCTCGGCGACGACTACCGGCGCATCGTCAAGTTAACGGTCGAGGAATTTATCGAGCTGGCGGGTTATTTCCTGTGGCTGACAGGCACCATCGAATACACGATAGAGGCACGCAGTTTCATCCTGAGCGACACCCAGCAGGGCGGCCTGCGCCGTCGCAAGCGCCGACGCCGTTCCAGCGACCGGCGCTTTTAACGCAGCGTTCAGAGAATCGTCGGATTCGGCGCGTCGCCGTAAACGTCCTCTGGCTCGAATACCTTGCTGGTATCCGTGAACTGCAAATCCAGCTTGTCCGCGTCGGTGCCGAGCGGGATGCTGCGATAAAAGCACGAGCGATAGCCAACGTGACAGCTCGCGCCGCCGGCCACATCGACCCGCAGCCAGATACAATCCTGATCATCGTCGATTAACAGTTCGCGTACTTTTTGCGTCAGCCCGCTGGTGGCGCCTTTGTGCCACAGGGTTTTGCGGCTGCGACTGTAGTAGTGCGCCTCGCCCGTGCGGACCGTTAATGCGAGGGCTTCTGCATTCATGTAGCCCTGCATCAGTACCTCACCGCTGGTGGCGTCGGTGGTCACGGCGGTGATCAGGCCACGATCGTCGAACTTCGGCGCGAAGTCGCAGCTTTCCTCAACCTGCTCAACGCTGCTGCGTGGCTCGAAGGCGATGGGTCGATGGGACATTGTTGCTCCTGATTCCTGGTCGGTCTGGCACTCTCGGGCGGCCGATTATACGGCATCGGCTGCGGAGGGCGAGCCGCCCACGCGGATCCCGCCTGCCTAATGGCGTGACGATGTTGCTATCATTGTCGCGAGCAGGCATTTGCCGGCCGCATCCTGGCCACACTCAAGGACCAAAGACGCATGACGCTGTATCTGCATGACACCCTGCAGGGCAAGAAAGTTGCCTTCGAACCGCTGCATCCGGGCAAGGTAACGATGTACCTGTGCGGGCCAACCGTTTACAACTATGCGCACATCGGCAATGCGCGGCCTGCCGTGGTATTCGACCTGCTCGCGCGGCTGCTACGCACGCGTTACGAGCTGACTTTCGCGCGCAACATCACGGATGTCGACGACAAGATCAATGCAGCCGCACAAGCCGCTGGCAAGCCGATTGACGCTATCACCGAGCGCTACATCAAAATCTACAACGATGACATGGCGGCACTCGGCGTACAGCCGCCGGATGTTGAACCCAGGGCCACACAGCACGTCGCCGAGATGGTCGCGATGATCCAGCGACTCATTGACGCAGGTCATGCCTACGAGGCGGACGGCCATGTGCTGTTCGATGTCCAGTCCTACGCCGACTATGGCCAGCTGTCCAAACGTGACCTGCGAGAGATGATCGCCGGCGCGCGTGTCGAGGTTGCGCCGTACAAGCGCGCCGCACACGATTTTGTACTCTGGAAGCCATCAACTGAGGACCTGCCCGGCTGGGAGTCGCCGTGGGGACGTGGTCGTCCCGGCTGGCATATCGAATGTTCGGCGATGTCCGAAAAGCATCTGGGCGACACGATTGATATTCATGCGGGTGGGCAGGACCTCGTATTTCCCCATCATGAGAACGAGTTGGCACAGAGTCGCTGTGCGCACAACGGTGCGCCGTTTGCACGCTACTGGTTGCACAACGGCTTCCTCAGCATGGACAGCACGAAGATGTCGAAGTCGCTTGGCAACGTGCTGACAGTGAATGAGCTGGTGAAGGACACGCCGGGTGAAGTGCTGCGTCTGGCGCTGCTGAGCGCGCACTACCGACAGCCGCTCGACTGGTCCGATGACACCGTGGCGGGTGCACGGCGCATGCTCGATCGTTTTTACGGTGCTTTGCGTGGCATTGAAGTTTCCGCAAAGCTTCGGCAGGCGGCGCAAGCTGCTGCGGCCGTCATCGCCGCACTCGATGATGACCTGAACACGCCGAAAGCCATTGCCGAGATGTTTAGCCTGGCGCGGACGCTGAACAAGGAAACCGATGATGCCGTCCGCATCGGGCTTGCAGCAGAGCTGTATGCCTGCGGTGATCTCGTCGGATTGCTGGCCGCCGATCCGGAAGACTGGTTCGCGGGCAGCGACGACGGTGAGTTGCCGGCGGCAGAAATCGAATCCTTGCTCAAACAGCGCGAAGCTGCGCGGGCTGCTCGCAATTTCAACGCGGCCGATGCAATACGTGATCAGCTGAGTGCTGCCGGGATTTCGATCGAAGACGGCGCCGAGGGCACGCGCTGGCGGCGCGGCGCCTGAAGCATGAACGAAGTCCAGCAAGCCCAGCAGGCAGTCGTCGATGAATTCAGTTTTTTTGACAACTGGATGGATCGTTACCAGTACCTGATCGACCTCGGCAGGAAACTGCCTGACCTGACCGAGGCAGAGAAATCCGCGGATAACAAGATTCGCGGCTGCCAGTCGCAGGTCTGGTTCGTTGCAGAGCAGCACGGGCCGCGACTTCGTTTTCGAGCCATCAGCGATGCAGCCATCGTGTCCGGCCTGATCGCCTTGTTGTTGCGGATATACAGCGACAAACCGGCCGCCGATATACTCGCAACGCCACCGGATTTCGTTGCGGCGCTCCAACTCGAACAGCACCTGAGTCCCACCCGCAGCAATGGTCTCGCGGCCATGCTTGCCGCAATTCGCCAGTTTGCCGCGGAGGCGCAGCAACGCGCATGAGCGCGGCGCGACTTAGCCGCGTGCTGGCCTGGCCACTGCTTGGCCTCGTCTATCTTTATCGCCTGTTGCTGTCACCGCTGCTGGGCATGAATTGTCGCTACGAACCGAGCTGTTCCGAGTACGCGCGACAGGCCTTGCTCGAACACGGACTGTGGCGCGGCACCTGGCTGAGCTGCCGGCGGATTTCGCGTTGCCACCCCTGGGGCGGAAGCGGCTACGACCCGGTGCCCGGTACAGCCGCGGCGGCGCCCGCACAGCGCACGGCGCTGGTCCATGAAATGCTCGATCCGCTGACGCAAAAGCAGCGGGAGCAAGTGCTGAACCGCGCGTACGGCATCATCAGTCGCGGCAACCGTGACGGCGGCTTTGCGATTCTCGAGGAGTATGCTGCCGCCGAGCCGTCCCGCGTCGCGGTGGAAACCTACTTCTTTCACCAGATGCTGCGCTGGCAGCTCGGCGATGTCCCGTTGTTCTATGCGCAGCGCTTGCTGGGCGATTTGCTGGACGCTGGCGAGGAAACCGCTGCCATGAAAGTGTGCCTGAGATGCTTGCAGCAGAACCCGGCGTTCCGACCGCTCCTGGACGACGTACCTCGACTGCGCGCCGTCGCATTGAAACTGGGTAACACCGAAGTAGCGAATGCGCTGCCGCCGTAGTGGCAGGGCACAGCGACTCAGGATTCTGCGAGCGGCGTGTCGGGGCGCAGCGTGCAGGTGCGCAGCATGCGACTGTTTTGCCAGTGAACGTAGGCGAGGATCAGCGAGCCGAGAATCGTCAGGCTGCGGTCCGCAACGGCACCCAGGTGGTCGTGGGCAATCGTGGCGCCGGCGATCAGCAGAGCCAGCCCGACAGCCGCGCCGGCAACCAGGGCGCTGTTGCCGTGCCGCCGGTATCCTATGACAATAGCGGTAACGCTGACCGGCACAGCGAACAGCAGCATCGGCAAGTGCCAGTGCGTACTCGCGAACTCGGCAACAAACGGCAACGCAAGCAGCACGAACGGCAGGGCCAGGCAGTGCACGATGCACAGCGCCGACATCAGCATCGCGAGGCGGTCAATATCCGGCTTGTGGCTGGCAGTTTTCGGGGGCATTGCGGTTCGCAGGGCAGGGGACTGGCACGGTGCCAGCCCAAGTCGTAGAATGGTATAACATAACAAAATCGCCCGCAAGCGGGAGTTAAGGTACTGATGGACAAGAAATTACTGACAATACTATGTTGCCCGGTAACGCACCGCGAGCTGAGCCTGGCCCGCGCGGAGCTGCTGAACCGGGTGAACGAGCGCATCCGGGCCGGCAGCCTTGCCAATCGTGACGGGCAGGCGCTGGCCAGCGAGTTGCAGGAAGCGCTTGTCACCAGCGACAACAAGCTGCTGTATCCCGTCGCCGACGGTATTCCGGTGCTGCTGGAGGGTGAAGCGATCGGTCTCGACCAGCTGGGTGACAGCTGACCTGCGGCGGCAGGCTGACTGGTTGCGCTGTGGCCCCCAAGGTATGATCCCTCGTGAACCTTCATTGCGCTGCTCTGTGTGAAAATTCCGGCTAACCAGCTCCCCATCCAGCTCAAGAAAAACCTGTTGCCCTGTTACCTGGTGAGCGGTGACGAGCCTTTGCTGGTCCAGGAAGCGCTGGACGCCATTCGCGCTGCCGCGCGTGCCGCAGGATTTGCGACGCGCGATCTCTTCATTGCCGAACGCGGCTTCGACTGGAACGAGTTCGGTGCAGCGGGTGGCAACCTGTCACTGTTTTCCGAGCGGCGCATCATCGAGCTGCGACTTCCTACCGGCAAGCCTGGCAAGGAGGGCGGCGCTGCTATCGCCAACATGGTCAAGCAGCTCGATAAAGACCTGCTGCTGATCGTCATCGCACCGAAACTTGACAAGCGCACCACCTCCAGCGGCTGGGCCGGGGCAGTTTCAGCCGCCGGCGCGCAGGTTGAAGTGTGGCCCGTCGATCGACGCGAACTGCCCGCATGGCTGCAGTCGCGCATGCAGGCCATTGGCCTGCAGCCGGATCGCGACGCGGTGCGGCTGATCGCCGATCGCGTGGAAAACAATTTGCTCGCAGCGCAGCAGGAAATCGAGAAACTGAGATTGCTGCTCGGTGAGGGCAAAGTAACTGCAGAGCACGTGCAGCGGGCCGTTGCTGACAGCAGTCGCTTTGACGTCTACAAGCTGGTCGATGCGGCGCTGGCTGGCGACGCGCGGCGCGCCTTGCGCATTCTGCACGGTGTCCAGGCAGAAGGCGTGGACGCAGTCATCGTCATGTGGGCCCTGACGCGCGAAGTGCGCACGCTGGTGCGGCTCGCCGACTATACGGAAGCACGCGTCGACTTGAGCGCGGCAATGCGCAAATGCGGCGTTTGGCAAAACCGGCAAAGCCTCGTCAGGGCCTGCGTCGGTCGCCATCGCCGCAGCGACTTTTACCGATTGCTGAAAGCACTGCGGCTTGCCGACGCGGCAAGCAAGGGCCAGATGGCTGGCGATCCCTGGCAGCTGGCGACGGAAATCATCGTCGCCCTGGCGGCGGGTGAACTTGCTGCGGCGTAACTGCGCCGGGCAACGTGGAGTCTTGGATTGAGTTCGATGGGCGTATTCGGCGGTACCTTTGACCCGATTCATTTCGGTCATCTGCGTACCGCATTCGAGATGTTGCAGGCGTTGCGCTTTGCGGAAGTGCGCTTCATGCCCTGCGGCACGCCACCGCACCGCGGCACGCCCCACGCCAGTGCCGAGTTGCGGCTGAAGATGGTGCGCGCGGCAACGGCAGGGCAGCCGGGTTTCGTGGTCGACGACCGCGAACTGCGGCGCGATGGTCCTTCTTATTCGGTCGATACATTGAGCGCCCTGCGTGTCGAGTTTCCGTCGCGACCGCTGGCGCTGATGATCGGTATGGACGCGTTTCTGCATCTCCCCAAATGGCACCAGTGGCGCGACATCCTGCAGCTTGCTCACATCGTTGTTGCCCATCGCCCGGGTTGGCGTGCGCCGGACATGGGGCCGCTGGGTGAGTTGCTGGCCGATCGCGGCACGCATCGTATCGAAGACCTGCACCAGGCAAAGTGCGGACATATTTACGTGCATGACGTGACGCAACTTGAAATTTCATCCACCGAAATTCGTGAGCTGGTCGCTGCGGGGCGAGATCCGCGGTTCCTGATGCCCGACACGGTGCGTGCCGTAATCGATGCGAGCGGCTGTTATCGCGTCGGAACCAACGCTTAACAAGGTAAGGAGTAACATTGAACCCACAAAAACCGGAAACAACGAATGAATAGCAAGGAACTAAGCAAGCTTGTCGTCGACGCTCTCGAAGAGGTCAAGGGCCGGGATATCGTGGTGCTCGACGTGAGTGACATGACCACAGTGACCGATTACATGATCGTTGCCAGCGGTACCTCGAACCGGCACGTCAAGGCCCTGATCGACAACGTTGCCGAGCAAGCGAAAGCCGCCGGCCGGCCGGCAGTCGGCATGGAAGGCGAAGAGGGCAGCGAATGGGTGTTGCTGGATTTGCAGGACGCGCTGGTTCACGTAATGCTGCCGCGCGTGCGCGAGTTTTATAACCTGGAGAAACTCTGGTCGCTGCGCCCGGCCAAAGACGCCATCGCGACCGACGCCTGAGCCATGCACATGCGTCTCATCGCCGTAGGCGATCGTCAGCCGGGCTGGGTCGACAGTGCGTTCACGGATTACGCCGGGCGCCTGCCGCGCGCCTGGAAATTTACACTGCGGGCGTTGTCGACCAGTCGTCGCCGCAAACAGGGTGACGCGGAGGGTGCAAAGCGAGAGGAGTGCGAACGCATTCTTGGCGAACTGCGGCCGGCTGAGCGGGCGGTCATGCTCGACGAGCGTGGTCGCCAGCTAAGCAGCGTCGGCCTGGCTGAAAAAATTATTGAGTGGCAGGGTGATGCCCGTGACGTCTGTTTCATTATCGGCGGTCCCGACGGTATCCACGATTCCTGCCTGGCGCGCGCCGATTTTCGCTGGTCACTGTCCAAACTGACCTTGCCGCACGGCCTGGCGCGGGTCGTTTTTGCTGAACAGCTCTACCGTGCCAGCACACTCAACGACGGCCACCCCTATCACCGAGCCTGATCGCCAACATGCAAAGTCCTGAATTGCACCTCGCCTCAGCGTCGCCGCGACGCCGGGAGATTCTGCAGGCGCTGGGACTGCGCTTCAGTTACGCTGGCGTTGACGTTGACGAGGCTCGCCAGCAGGGCGAGCCGGCAGCCGACCTCGTGCTGCGGCTGGCCTGCAGCAAAGCGGCGGCGGCGCGTGCTGCGGGGCAGGGAGGCGCCATTCTTGCCGCGGATACCGTGGTGGCGCTGGGCGACCGGGTCTTTGGCAAGCCGCGGTCGAAACAGGACGCGCTGGCCACGCTGGCCGAATTGTCCGGCCGCACGCACGACGTCCTGACGGCTGTGGTGGTTTGGTATGGCGACAGCAAGCAGCAGGTGCTGTCACGCAGCCGGGTCAGTTTTCGCGCTATCGCGACCAGTGAAGCCACCGCCTACTGGGCCAGCGGGGAGCCGCAGGACAAGGCAGGCAGCTATGCTATCCAGGGGCTGGCCGCGGTCTTCGTTACCGACTTGCACGGCAGTTACAGCGGCGTGATCGGCCTGCCAGTCTGTGAAACGGCAGCCCTGCTTGGCAATATCGGCATTCACGTTTTGCCGCTTTGATTACGGAGACTGCTCGCTTGGTAGACGAAGTGCCCAAGGAAGAAATTCTGATCAACGTCACGCCCCGTGAGACGCGCGCGGCGTTGCTGGAAAACGGCATCCTGCAGGAAGTGTATATCGAGCGCGCAACGCGCCGCGGCCTGACAAGCAACATTTACAAAGGGCGCGTGTCGCGGGTATTGCCCGGCATGCAGGCGGCATTTGTTGACATCGGTCTTGAGCGTACTGCGTTTTTGCATGCGTCTGACATTGCCCAGAAAACCTTGCCGGATGGCGAACAGGCGACCCAGCCGGCGCGCGACATTCGTGAACTGGTGCGCGAGGGCGCCGAAGTGCTGGTGCAGGTCGTAAAGGATCCGCTCGGTAACAAAGGCGCGCGACTGTCGACCGCGATTACGCTGCCATCGCGCTATCTCGTGTTCCTGCCCGACAGCAACGGAGTCGGCGTGTCTTCGCGTATCGAAGATGAGGCCGAGCGCGAGCGGCTGCGCACCCTGATCACCGCGCTGCTGGGTGACAAACCGCCGGGCGGAATAATCGCGCGCACTGCCGCGGAAGGTGCGAGCGAAGCGGCGATGCGAGCCGATCTCGAGTTCCTGCTGAAGGTCTGGTCGTCGGTGCAGGAGGCAGGCCGGCGCGCCAAGGCACGCGCCCTGATTCACGAAGACCTGCCGCTGTCGATGCGTATCCTGCGCGACCTCGTCAGCTCAAACGTCGAGAAAATTCTCATCGACTCCGAAGCCGAGTTCAATCGTTTGCGCGACTTCACGGCGAGCTTTCTGCCGGAAGTGCAGGACAGGCTCGAGCTGTATACCCGCCGCCGGCCGATTTTTGACCTGCACGGTACCGAAGACGAGATTCGCAAGGCGCTCGAGCGCAGCATTCCTCTCAAGTCCGGCGGCTACATCATATTTGACCAGACCGAGGCAATGACCACCGTCGACGTCAATACCGGCGGTTACGTCGGCCACCGTAATCTCGAAGACACGATTTATCGCACCAACCTGGAAGCGGCCGTTGCGATTGCGCGGCAGCTTCGTCTGCGCAACATCGGCGGCATCATTATCCTCGACTTTATCGACATGCAGGAAGCCGAACATCGGGAGCGGGTATTGCAGGCGCTGGAGGCGGCCATGGCCAGCGATCATGCGCGCCACCAGGTAACGCCGGTATCGCCGCTGGGGCTTGTCGAAATGACCCGCAAGCGCACTCGCGAAAGTTTGCAGCATATTCTCTGCGAAGACTGTCCAAGTTGTGATGGCCGGGGTTTCCTGAAGTCAGCCTCAACAGTCTGTTTCGACATTTTTCGGGAAATCATTCGCCAGCACCGGCAGTTTACGTTCGACGAAATCATGGTGCTGGCTCATCAGGATGTTATCGAGCTGCTGCTCGACGAGGAGGCGGCCGGGCTCGCCGAGATCGAGCGCCAGACCGGTAAATCGATTCGCCTGCAATCGGAATCGCTCTACGTGCAGGACCAGTTCGACGTTGTGCTGATCTGAGCCTGCGTCCGCGGATGACATGAAAGGTTTTCTGAAAAAGCTGTTATCAGTGCTTGCCTATATCGCGGCTGGCTGCATCATCCTGCTTGCGATAGCGGTGGGCCTGTTCCGGCTGTTCCTGCCGCGCCTGCCCGCACACCAGGAGGACATCAAGGCCTGGGCGGCTGAGGCCATCGGCATGGAAGTCGATTTCAGTGGCATGAATGCCCGCTGGCGCTTCAGCGGTCCGGAACTCAATTTCTACAATGCAGAACTCAAGCTGCCGGATGATGAACAGGGTGCGTTCGCGGCCGACGAGGTCAGCCTCGGCATCGACCTGATGCGCCTGCTGCTCGATCGCACTTTTGTGATTGACAGCGTGCTGGTGCGCGATGCCGCCGTGAGTATTCGCAAAAACCCGGAAGGCGAATGGCTGATTCAGGATGTGCCACTCGACACCTTGACGAGCCGTTTCGCTCGTGGCGACGGCGCAAGCGATATCTCCGTGATCGCTGAAGACATTGACGTGGCCTACGAGCATCCGGCAAACGGCGACCTCGTGGAGTTTACGGTTGGCAGCCTGCGCCTGACGCGTTCGGCGAAGCGCCTGCTCATTGATACGGTGCTGGCACTGCCCGCGTCGCTGGGCAATCGGCTCAGCGTCGGTATTGTCAGTCGACCCGCAGCACTTGCGAATCAACGAGTCTGGCAGTACAGCATCGATACCCGCGATCTCAACATCGCAGGATGGTCCCGGTTACTGCCTGCGGGCTGGCCGCAGAGCAGCGGCGGCCGCGCAAATATCAGCATGTCCATCGAGCAGTTCGGCAGCGAAACCCGCAGCGCTTTGCTGGAGCTTGAGGCGAGCGATATTACAATCGACGACACGACACCACCGTTCGGCATAGCGGGACGCATGGAATATCAGCGTGCAGCTGGCGTCTGGCTGGTGCGGGCTAACGATTTCCGGTTGCTGACGCAACGCGGCAGCTGGCCGTCGACCAGCATAAACGTGCAGGGCGAGACAAGTGCCGACGGCGCGCTGCAGGCCTTGTCGGCAACTGCGAGTTATCTCGAGCTTGATGACGTTCGGCAACTGCAACCGTGGTTGCCGCCGCGCTTCGCCGGCTACCTGCAGGAGTACCAGCCGAGCGGTCGGGTTACGGACGCGAGCCTGTCGTTGAGCGACATGAGCGCGGACGTTCCGGCCTACGATATTTCGCTGAATCTCGACAACGCCGGCGTCGTGCCGCGCGAACGCTGGCCCGGGTTGCGTGGTTTCACCGGCAGCCTGCGCGCCAATCCGTCAGGCGGTCGCCTTGAGATCGGATCTGCAGGTCTGGTGCTGGACCTGTCGCGCTGGCTGCCGGATCCGGTAACCCTTGACGAGGCAAGCGGCACAGTGATCTGGCGGCGCAACCTGGACGGAATCATCGTGTTGTCCGACGATATCGCACTGCGTAACGCTGACCTCACGAGTAACAGTAATGTGCAGCTCAGCCTGCCGGCCGGCGACGGTGCGCCGGTTCTGGATATTGAAAGCCGCTGGTCCATTAGTGATTTGTCGGCAGCCCGCCGCTACCTGCCGCGCGAGATTATCAATCCACCGCTGTACAGCTGGCTGCAGAGCGCGCTGATCGGCGGCAGCATTCCAACCGGCACGACGCGCTTCAGCGGCGCAATCGACCTGTTTCCATTCGACAATGGTGAAGGTGTTTTTCGCATCGAGGCAACACTCGCTGACGCCAGGCTGCTGTATTCGGATCGCTGGCCGGTCGTAGAAAACCTGAACCTCGATCTGGTGGTCGACCGTACCCGGCTGTACTCCGAAAAAAACACGGCGTCCAACGCGGGTAACTCCGTGGTCAACGCAAAAATCGAGATCGCGGACCTGCGTGAACCGGTCCTGACGATCAACTCGCTGGCTACGGGAACGCTCGAATCAATACGCCGCTTCGCGCGGCAGAGTCCGATTGCCGACGTTTTCGGTGGTCGACTCGATCAGGTCGCCGTTACTGGCAATGCGTCGTTCGTGCTGGATCTGACTTACCCGATTCGGAATCGCGATGCCTACGAGTTTACGACTCGTGTGCAAACCAGTGGCGGCACGCTGCAAATCGACGGACTGGCGGCCGCGGTAACCGAACTCAACGGCATCGTGACGATCGCTCGCGATGACATTTCTTCCGAAGCGTTATTCGGTCGTTTCCTGGGTGAGCCTGTCAACATCGAGCTCAGACCAGCAGGGGACGAGTTGCCCGGTTACTCGGTACTCGCAATGGTCGATGGGCATGCCAGCGCTGCGGGAATTGCTACAACGTTCGGCATCTCGCTTGATGGCATTCTCGATGGCGGTGCCGACTACACGGCAGAACTGCGTTTTCCGCGGGCGGACGCTGCCACGCCGTCACTGTTTTCGATTGAAGTGCGTTCGTCGCTGGAAGGCATGGCGCTGCAATTGCCCGAGCCGCTCGCGAAACCGCCCGGTGTTACGGAAGCGCTCACCGCCGAAATCGTGTTTCCTGAAGAGGGCGTCGTCACCACGAACGGTGCGATCGCCACGCGCGCGGCCTGGTCACTCGCGTTTCTGAAAGGGGCCGATCACTGGGATTTCGATCGCGGCGGGCTGGCTCTCGGCGGCGCACAACCCGTTGTTGCCGAGACGCGCGGCCTGCACATTGCCGGCAACGTTGCAGAGTTGCACCTCGGTGACTGGCTCGATACGAAGCCTGCCAGCAGCGCCGCCGGCGACGGCATGGCGTCGCGTATCCGTTCACTTGATATCAATGTCCAGAATCTGTACGTGCTCGGCCAGCATTTCGGCGAGCACCAGCTACTGATAGACCGCAGCAGCAATGACTGGCTTGTGCAGGTCGATGGCGTTGAGGCGCAGGGTTCGCTGGCAATACCGTACAACTTTGCCAGTGGCCGGACCTTGACCGCGAAGATGCAGAAGTTCGTATTACCCGGTGGTGACGACGACGATGATGCAGCCGGCTTCAGCATGGATCCGCGGCAGCTGCCGCCGGTGTCACTGCAAGCGGAGGAGTTTGCTTTCGGCGACCGCTACCTCGGCCAGGTTGCTGCAGAATTCAAATCGACGCCGACCGGCATCGTTGCTGAGGGCATAACAACGCGAGACAAAACGTTTTCGATCGAAGGTGCGGCGGGCTGGGTCATCGATACGGGTGAGCCGCTGGGACAAAAAACCTGGGCTAAAGCCCGCCTCGTCAGCTCCGATGTACAGGAAACGTTGCGCCGCCTGGGCTCTTCGCCGGGAATCGAAGGCGACGACATGGAGATCAGTTTCGATGTCAGCTGGCCTGGCGGCCCGCGCGAGGATTTTCTCGACGGTCTCAACGGCGAAATGCGGGTTCGTCTGGGTACCGGTCAGCTCAACGAAGTGGAACCGGGCGCCGGTCGCGTTTTCGGACTGATGAGCGTGGTCGCTTTGCCGCGCAGGCTGGCACTCGATTTCCGCGATGTGCTCGACCGCGGTTTTCTGTTCGACGAAATTACCGGCACTTTTCGCGTTGCCAATGGCAACGCTTATACCTGCGATCTGTCCCTGAAAGGGCCCGCAGCGGATATCGGTATTGTCGGCCGCGCCGGCCTGCACACCAAGGACTACTCACAGTCGGCAGTAGTAAGCGCCAATGTGGGTAACACCCTGCCAGTTGTCGGCGCCGTAGTGGCTGGCCCGCAGGTCGCGGCGGCCCTGCTGATTTTCTCGCGCATTTTCAAGAAGCCTTTGCAGGAAATGGGTCAGGCTTATTACGCGATTGAAGGCAGCTGGGACGATCCTGAGGTCGAATCCGCCAATGCGGCCGTGTTTGCCGACGTGACCCGGGCCGCGAGCTGTCTGCAAAGCCAGCCGTAGCCCCGGCCTGGCAATGACTGCGCCCGCGGGCGGCTCGATTTGATACGATCCGTGGTCCGCTCGCCCTCAGCAGCGGGCCACCCTGATCGGCTAACCAAGGAAAACGGCTTGAGCAATCCCTCGGAAAACACCATCGACACGGTGAAGAATAACCTGCTGGCGCCAGCGGGGCTGACCGAAACGCACCTTTCGAAGGCGCTCGGCATCGTCAACGGTGGCGATATCGATGCGGCCGATCTGTATTTCCAGGTTAGTCGCCAGGAGAACTGGTCGCTGGAAGACAGCATTATCCGTGAAGGCAGTTTTTCAGTTGATCGTGGCGTGGGCGTGCGGGCCGTCAGCGGCGAGAAGACCGGCTTTGCCTACTCGGATGATCTGATGCTGCCCGCCCTGCAGCAGGCGGCGCGTGCCGCGCGCGCGATATCGCGCCAGGGTCAGTCTCAGTCTGTGCAGATTCAGGCCGCTGCGCGCTACCCCAGCCTGTACTCGGCGGTCGATCCGACAACGAGCCTGAGCGACGCCGAGAAGACCGCCCTGCTTATGCGGATCGACAGGGAAACCCGCAAGCTCGATGCCCGTGTCACGCAGGTGATGGTGAGTCTCGGCAGCAGCCAGGACCTGGTCCTCGTTGCTGCAGCTGATGGCACGCTCGCAGCCGACGTGCGGCCGCTCGTCAGGCTGAACGTCAGCGTCATCATGGAAGACAAGGGTCGCCGCGAGCAGGGCTATGCCGGCGGCGGCGCACGTACCGGGCTCGAGCATTTTTTTGGTGAAGACGACCTGCCGATGGAACTGGCTCGTGAGGCAGTGCGCCAGGCTGCAGTGCAGATGGAAGCCGTCCCTGCACCCGCCGGGGCAATGCCGGTCGTGCTGGGCGCTGGCTGGCCCGGCATCCTGCTGCACGAAGCGGTAGGCCACGGCCTGGAAGGCGACTTCAACCGCAAAGGCACGTCGGCCTTCAGCGGCCGCGTCGGCCAGCGAGTTGCACCCGAGAACGTCACGATTGTCGACGATGGCACATTGCCTAATCGTCGCGGCTCGCTCGCGATCGACGACGAGGGCACGCCGGGGCAGTACAACGTGCTGGTGGAAAACGGAATCTTGCGCGGCTACATGCAGGATCGGCTCAACGCGAAATTGATGGGCGTCAAGCCGACCGGCAACGGCCGCCGCGAGTCGTTTGCCCATATCCCGATGCCGCGCATGACCAACACTTATATGCTCGCCGGACCACACGACCCGGCCGAGATGATCGCCTCGGTGAAAAAGGGTCTGTACGCGCCAAATTTTGGCGGTGGCCAGGTCGACATCACGTCCGGCAAATTCGTATTCTCGGCGAGCGAGGCGTACCTGATCGAAAACGGCAAGGTAACCCAGCCGGTCAAGGGCGCCATGCTGATCGGCGACGGACCGGAAGTGTTGAGCCGCATCTCGATGGTTGGCAACGACCTGAAACTCGATCGGGGTGTCGGCACCTGCGGCAAGGAAGGCCAATCCGTGCCGGTTGGTGTCGGCCAGCCGACGCTAAAGATCGACGGCATAACTGTGGGTGGCACCGCATGACCCCAATCGTTTATGCTAATCGGCCTTACATAATATCGGACGCACCCGGGTCCCGTGATTGTGATTCCCTTCACTGCGCCCCGGCCGTCCCTGCGCTACAGTAACGATGACATTAAGCCAATGAAGGACGCCAACGTGGAAAACACTATTACCGAGCAGGATCTGGATGCAGGCTCGCAGCAGTTCGTCAATTCCCTGCGCACTGACGATCTGGATATTGAGAGCGATCTGTCGGTTGACGGTTTGTCCGATTCCCTGATGTCGCGGCTGTACAGCTTTTTCATGATGCGCAAGTAACTCCTGCCGCCGTCGCACGAGGCGACGGCTATTCAAAAACCGTAAAAATATCATCAGCTTAACTTGCCAGTCGTGGCTGGCTGTGGCTATACTGCGGGCGCAGCTGATGCACCGCGCGCTGCTGGACGGCAGCGCGCGGGCAATCCACAATCCATTAGAAATATAAAACTGTGGGGCCCGGTATGTGGGTGACAAAACCGATCTACGAAAGTCTGCCGTACTTCTACCTGGTCGTCGGTGCCATTGCGCTGGGTGCGTCGATGTACCTGAATCACTGGTATTGGCCCACCATTTGTTTCTCGGTGGGCTTGTTGTGCCTGGTTGCAGGCCTGGTCGTGTGGCTAAAGCGACGGGACTATCGTGAACACGACCGCCGCGCCCGCAACGACCACGAGATCTAGATAACGTATTAGAAGGGCCAGCGCTCGCGGGCAGCGTCAGGCGGTGTTGTCGTTCGCTGCCAGGTTCTTGCCACTGTCCGCGGCCGACGGCGTCTCGTCCGGTCCGTCATCCGCTTCTTCGTCGGCGCTTTCTGCGACCAATTCCTGGGCGCCCCGCAGATCCCGGTAAACCAGTTCATGCACGCCCAGTGAGACGATGTCGCCGTCTTTCAGCACCCGTCTTGCAACCTTCTGCCCGTCCATGAACACACCGTTGGTGCTGTTCAGGTCTTCGATCAGGCTGCGGCGCTGGTCGGACACAATCTGCGCGTGATGTCGGCTGACAAACTTGCTCTTGACGTAGATCTCGTTGTCCGGTGCACGGCCGATAACGACCCGGCCGTGGCTGATCGCGTGTTCCGACACGGTCTTGCCGTCAGCGCGAATGACTATCTGACACAGCGGCTGGCTGCGTGCGCCGTGACCGAGATGAGGCATCGGCGGCAAATTGGGCATGTGGGGAAGTTCTTTCGCCGGCTCCGCCTTGTGCGGCGGTTGCTCGTTCCAGCCAAGTTCCTCGACGGCCGCTTCGATTTCGGCTGCCGTCAGCGAGGTTTTCTCATCAGCGAAGGCGCACAGAAATGCCGTGTCGCAAAGCGTATTGATCAGACGTGGTACGCCCCCGGTGTTCTGGTAGATCGCAGCAAAGCAATCGTCCGACAACAGGTCATGAGCAGCATGCCCGGCGACCTCAAGGCGGTGCTCGATGTATTCACGCATCTCGCGGGGATCGAGCGGCCCGATGTGAAACTTCAGGCGTACCCGCTGCAGCAGCTGTTTGAGTTTCGGTGCTGCGAGCTTGTCGCGCAGCTCCGGCTGCCCGGCAAGAATTATCCGCAGTACTTTTTCCTTGTGAGTCTCGATGCCGGAAAGCATGCGAATCTCCTCAAGGACACGTTTCGTCAGGTTCTGCGCCTCATCGACAATCAGCACCACTTTCTTGCCCTGCGAGTACTGCTCGATGAGGAACATGTTGAGCATGTCGAGCAACTCGACCTTGCGCTTCTTGAACGGGTCAAAGCCGAATTCCGCCAGCACGGCCTGCAGGAATTCGGTCGGGGTCAGCTGTGTCTGCGACACGACGGCGTACACCACGTCGTCCTGCAGCTCGCCCAGAAAGGCCTGCAGCAGGGTGGTCTTGCCGGAGCCGATTTCGCCGGTAATGACGACAAAACCGTCCGCCAGCCAGATGGTCGACTCCATGTAGGCCTTGGCACGAGCGTGCTGCTTGCTCCAGTACACGAAGTCCGGATCCGGAGTCAGCCGGAACGGTTGCTCGGTCAGATTGAAATGCTGCAAATAGGACATTGTTGATTTTTCGGCAAAAAACGGTCGATTGTCGATGTTTCGATAGTGTACCCGGATTCTAGCGTGTAAGCAGCGCGGCT
Source organism: uncultured Gammaproteobacteria bacterium (assembly GCA_963800915.1). Lineage (GTDB taxonomy): Bacteria > Pseudomonadota > Gammaproteobacteria > Steroidobacterales > Woeseiaceae > Woeseia. The sequence goes on along the minus strand of CAWDCR010000002.1, from coordinate 187,762 downwards.
ACTGTGCCGAAGGTCTCGGCCCGAACTGTGCGGTCAGTGCGCCAGCAGCGCCGCCAGTTGCGCAAGCTGCCGGTCTCGCGCTGCGCTGTCAGCAGCGACAACGGTAATGTGGCCGAGCTTGCGGCCTGGACGCGGTACCTTGCCATAGTCATGCAGTATCGCGCCTGTCGCGCGTACCGCAGCCGCATCGGCGGGCATCGCGCCGATAAGGTTCAACATGCCGGCATGGCCATTGGCGGAGGTATCACCCAATGGCAGGTCGAGGATTGCACGCAGGTGGTTTTCGAACTGGCTGGTCTGCGCGCCTTCAATCGTCCAGTGACCGGAGTTGTGCACCCGCGGCGCAAATTCGTTGGCAAGCAGTTTGCCATCCACGACAAACATTTCCAGCGCCAGCACGCCGACGTAGTCGAGGCGGGTCAGCAAGCGATCCAGGTATTGTTCGGCCTGCGCGGCCAGCGCAGGTTCCAGGACCGGCGCGAGCGACGTGTGCAGGATGCCACTCTTATGCACGTTTTCCGTCAGCGGGTAGCAGGCACGCTCGCCGCTGCGGCTGCGTACGCCAATCGCCGATACTTCGCGATCAAACGCGATCCACTGTTCGGCAATCAGCGGTCGGTCCGGCAATGCCTCGAGCGCGGCCTGCATCTCGTCACGATTTTTAATGACACGCTGTCCCTTGCCGTCGTAGCCGAAGCGGCGGGTCTTCAGGACGAGCGGCAAGCCGACGCTATGCGCGGCTGACTCCAGCTCGGCCAGCGAATCCACCGTTTGCCAGCGGGGTAGCGGAATGTCGAGGTCGGCGAACAGCTGTTTCTCATGCGCACGATCCTGCGCTTCATGGAGGGCGGCGAGTGGCGGGAATACCGGCACTGACCCGGCAATCGTCGCCAGCGCGGCAACCGGCACGTTCTCGAATTCGTAGCTGATGACAGAGCATTCGTCTGCCAGTCGCTGCAGGGCCTGCGGGTCGTCAAAGGGGCGTTTTATCACCGTGCCGACGGCAGCGGCCGGCGGCGAACTTGCCGGATCAAGAAACAGGCAATTGACGCCCAGCGATTTGCCGGCGGCGCCGAGCATCTGGCCGAGTTGCCCGGCGCCGATAATGCCAACCGTCGACATTATCGACCGGGTTGGCGGGGGTCGTCGTGCGCCAGCACTGCAGCCGTCTGGGCGGCTCGGTAGGCCTGCAGCGCAGCTGCCGCCTGCTGGTCGCTCAGCGCGACGACAGCGCTGGCGAACAGCGCCGCGTTGATGGCGCCTGCTTTGCCGATCGCCATGCAGGCAACCGGCACGCCGCCCGGCATTTGCGCGATCGACAGCAGGGAATCCATGCCGTTCAGATTTTTCGAGCGGACCGGCACACCGATCACCGGCAGCTGTGTTTTCGCTGCCACCATTCCCGGCAGATGCGCAGCGCCGCCAGCGCCGGCAATGATTACCTGCAGTCCACGTCCGCTCGCGGTTTCCGCGTACTCGAACAATCGATCCGGCGTGCGGTGTGCAGAAACGACGGCGATCTCGTGTCCAATACCGAGTTCGTCGAGGACGGCTGCCGCATGCTGCATCGTCTCCCAGTCTGAGCGCGAACCCATGATGATGCCGATTTTCTGTTTCATAGTGATGTGTCCGCCCGGGAACGGTGAGAGTGCCGCAGAACAAACCGGCAATTCTATACGGTGCCGCCGTCGGCTTACACCTTGGCCGCGAGTTCGGCGTGGATTTCCCTGAAAATCTCGCGCGCCACACGCCGCTGCTGGGCGTCGCTGAGAGTCCGGCCCAGATCTTCCAGCAAGCTCGCCAGTCGCGCGCTGCTGCGTCCGGTCAGCTTATTGAACTCGGTCAGCGCAGGGGCGCGTTCGGCCAGCAGGCGATCGCGCCAGCGCTCAGCCTGGTGAAACAGCTTCTGCGCACCCAGTTTCTGGCGGTCGAAGCTTTCACACACGCGGATGATTTCGGCGGCATTCGCCTGCCGCAGCTGGCCGGCCAGGAACAGGCGCTGGCGGCGCAGCGCCGAGCGCGCGGTCATCTTGCGCGTATCGATCACAGCAGCGCGCAGCTCATCGCTTAGCGGCACTTCTGCGAGCTGTTCGCCAGTTAATGCGAGCAGGCGCCTCGCGAGCGCGTCGATCGCCTGCGCATCACGCTTTCTGGAGCTTTTACTGGGCTTTGAGTTCATCAGTCGCTAAGCTGTCGCGGCTTTCGTGCCCGCATACTAGCATGCCGGTTACGGCGCTGAATTCCGGCAGCCGCCATCAACAACATCAGCAAAAACGCAGGAAATACCACTGACAATGAGCCAACAACCTGAGCGTGCGATGCCGAACGAAGAGCGCCTGAAAGAAGTCGTCAGTTTCCTGCTGAGCGAGGCGCAAAAACTCGGCGTTGATCAGGCGGAGGCGGCAGCCAGCCATGAGATGGGCCTGTCGGCAACCGCGCGGCTCGGCGATGTCGAAAACCTCGAGTACACGAATGATCGGGGTGTCGGCATTACCGTTTACAAGAATTCCTGCAAGGGCAGCGCGAGCACCTCGGATTTCTCACCCGAAGCGTTGCTGGAGGCGGTGAGCAAGGCCTGCTCGTTCGCGAAGAGTACGGCGGCAGACAAGCATGCCGGACTGGCCGACGCCGAGCTGATGGCGACTAGTTTTCCAGAGCTTGCGCTGGCCCACGACTGGCCAATCGATGCCGACGAAGCCATCCGCATTGCAATCGAATGCGAGGATGCGGCGCGCGCTACGGACAAGCGCATAGAGAATTCCGAAGGCGCCACCGTCGCGACCTCCAACGGCAGCAGGGCCTACGGCAATACCCACGGCTTTCTGGCGAGCTATCGCAAGACCAGCCACAGCCTGAGCTGTGTCGTACTCGGCAAGCAGGACCAGGACATGCAGCGCGATTACTGGTACACGACTTCGCGTGATCCGGCCAAGCTGCAGAAGCCGGCCGAGGTAGGCGAGGAGGCGGCACGTCGCGCCGTTGCCCGACTGGGCGCGCGCAAGATAGCGACGACCCACGCACCCGTACTGTTTGTTCCTGAGCTGGCACGGGGTTTCATCGGTCATGCGATCGGCGCACTGAGCGGTGGCGCGCAGTATCGACGAGCATCCTTCCTGCTTGATGCCGCCGGCGAAAAGTTGTTTCCCGACTTTGTACAGGTCCACGAACGCCCACACATCGCCTGCGCGATGGCGAGTACCGCGTTCGACGCCGAAGGTGTCGCAACCCGGGATCGGGATCTGATCGTCGACGGTGTTATTGGCGGCTATGTGCTGAGTTCTTACTCTGCGCGGCGCCTTGGCCTCGCCACCACCGGTAATGCGGGCGGCACGCATAATCTGGTGATTCCGGGCAACGCCGGCGACAAGCACGAACTCGTCGCAGCGATGAAGCGCGGCCTGCTCGTCACCGAGTTAATCGGGCAGGGCGTTAACGGCGTCACCGGGGACTACTCGCGCGGTGCGGTCGGCTTCTGGATCGAGAACGGCAAGATAGTGCATCCGGTTCACGAGGTGACGATTGCCGGCAATCTGCGCGAGTTGTACGGCAGGATCAGCGCGATCGGCAGCGATCAGGATATGCGCGGCGGCATACGCTGCGGTTCGGTCCTCGTCGACGACATGACGATAGCCGGCGCCTGACTACTCGCTTTTCTGCTCAGCCGCTTCCAGAAAACTGGCGAGACTTACCTCACCCAGGGTAGTCGCGATAGCCGCATCGATACTTGCGGCGAGTTTGTCGACTTCCGGATCCCAGCAGGGATCGCGATAGGAGCCGGTGACGCCACCCTCCCGGACAACGCTGATGATGTCGTGCAGGCTGGTCCGCGCCAGATCGCGACCCGGCAGCAGGAATTCATTCTCCGTTGTCAGCAGCAAGCCTGCGCGCTCAAGCTTGTTGATAACGGGCGCCAGCGCCAGCGTCGGGATTTTCAGGGTGTTGCTGATGTCGATCAGCTTGATATTGTTGCCGGGTTGACGGAAGGCAGTGCCGACGCGGTACATGATATTCAGCGCCAGTCGCTCACGAACACTGTTCGACAGGCGCGGCTCGCGCCGGCCGAGGCGCAGGTAGGCAGGTTTCTGAAAGTAGAATGCGATCTGCGCGCCGATCAGCAGTACCAGCCAGTTCAGGTACAGCCACACCAGGGCCAGGACCGCCACCGCGAAACTGCGGTACACGACCGGAATACGCGATGACTCCGATTCGACCACGAACGACGTGAAGAACGCGCCCATCGACACCCACATAAAGCCGCCAACGAGGCCGCCTAACAGGGCTGCGCTGAATTTGACGTGGGTATTCGGCAGGTACTTGTAGAGAAACGTAAACGCCAGCGTAATGATGAAGTAGGGCGTCAGCTTCGCGAACAGGAAAACGACCGGGCTTAGCGCCTTGTTCCTGAGCAACCATTGCATTGCGTCGTCGCTTTGTATCGATGCAATAATGCCCAGCACCGCAAATATCGCGACCGGCCCGATTAGCAAAATGATCGTGTATTCAGTGAAGCGTCGGGCAAAGCTGCGCGGTTCACTCACGTACCAGACGTAGTTAAAGCTTTCCTCGACTTTCTGCACCATCGAGATCGCGGTGTAGATAAAAAAGATGAGGCTGATGCCGCCCAGCAGGCCGCTATTGACATTCTTGACGAGCGCCATGATTTCGTCGCCGATTTGCTGGCCCTGGGTGCCCAGCGGTGTCAGGAAATCGTAAAGGAATGGCTCCAGCTGTTCGTGAACGCCAAAGCCTTTCAGCACGGAAAAGCTGAACGCGATGAGCGGCACAATCGACAGCAGCGTCGTGTAGACGAGACTCATTGAGCGCAGCGTCAGCTGGCCGTAGAAAATATCGCGGCCAATGCCGTACAGGTAGCGCAGCACCGTTGCGAGCAGCCGCCCTGCCTTCCCGCTGTTTTGCAGGCGATCGCCCCAAACGGTTTTTTCTATGGTCTTGTTAATAATAGGTAGCACCACTGCGCTCCTTGTTGCTGCAGTTCGTCAGTGCAGCGTCTGCGTCCGGCGCGACACCCAGTGTGCAGCCAGCGCCGCCCCAACGCCAGAATGACTGCGCGAGACCCGCGGCTTGCGATCGGCGAACGGTTCAGTGCGCTAGCGCGTTAGCAGGTGCAGAACGTCCGCGTATTTCTGCGCGGTCCGCGCAATGACATCGGCCGGCAGCGAAGGTCCGGGGGCCGTCCTGTCCCAGTCCAGCGTGTCGAGATAGTCGCGCACAAACTGCTTGTCATAGCTCGGCGGGCTGATACCGGTCCGGTATTCGCTTTGTGGCCAGAAACGCGACGAGTCGGGCGTCAGCATCTCGTCGATTATGTACAGCGTGCCTGCATCGTCAGTGCCAAATTCAAACTTGGTGTCCGCAACGATAATCCCGCGCGCGGCGGCATAAACGCTGGCGCGACGATAGATTTCAAGCGTTGCCGCTCGTACCTTGCCGGCCAGGTCCGCGCCGATCAGCTCGCAGCATGCGGCGAAGTCGATATTGATGTCGTGGTCGCCAGCCGCGGCCTTGGTGGCGGGTGTAAACAACGGCTCTGGCAGCTTGGCGGCCTGCAGCAGTCCAGCCGGCAAGACGTGGCCGCAGACTGCGCCGCTATCACAGTAATCACGCCAGCCGGAGCCGATCAGGTAGCCGCGAACCACGGCCTCAATCGGCAGGGGTCGCAGGCGCTTCACGACAATCGAGCGACCCTCGAGCGGCGCGCGTACTCCCGCATCCGCAACAACCTCGGCGAGGGGGATGCCTGACAGGTGGTTCGGCAATACCTCTGCCATCTGGTCAAACCAGAAATTCGAAAGCTGCGTCAAAACGCGACCCTTACCCGGTACCGGATCAGGCAGCACGACGTCGTACGCGGACAAGCGGTCCGTCGTGACGATCAGCAGGTGGTCGTTACCGACTGCGAAGATGTCGCGCACCTTGCCGCGCGCGATCAATGGCAAGCCGGGCACATGAGCTTCGAACACGGGTTTCTCGTCGTCTTTCATCTTCTGGATTCGGTGCAGGCTGGAAAGGGGCGAATGATGGCGCGTCGCCGGAGCAGGGGCAAGCGAGGTCTATAGGAATCGGCTCGCGGTGCCGTTAGCATGGTGCGCTGGCGCGAGCAGAGACCGAAACAACGAATGACCCACTGGGGCAAAGTAGTAGGCACCCTGGCCGGATTGGCGAGCGGGCGACCGTGGCTGGCCTTGCTGGGACTGTTGCTCGGTCACCAGTTCGACCGCGGCTTTGCCGCGCGCTTCGCCGCTATGTCGGGCGCTGAGCCGCGCGTCGACCGTCTGCCGCCCGGGTTTCTGAGGCCCTTGTTTGAGGTCATGGGCCACCTGGCCAAGGTCGATGGCCGCGTCAGCGAGGACGAAATTCGCGCGGCGCGCAGCCTGATGCACCGGCTTGGCTTGCGACCTGAGGACGTACGACAGGCGATTGGCTGGTTCCAGAGCGGCAAGCTGAGTTCGTTCCCGTGGCAATCGGTAGTGCGCCGGATGCGGCGCGACAGCGGCCGCTCTGCCGAGATGCGGCGGCTGTTTGTGCACCTCCTGCTGGAAGTTTCGCTTGCCAAAGGCAACCTGCATCGGCGCGAACGGAGTTTGCTATGGGCAATTTGCGGCGAACTAGATATCGGCCGTGTCGAGCTGACGCAGCTCGAGGCCATGCTGCGAGCGCAGCGTGGCTTTCGCAAATCGCCTGCTGGCAACGCTGACAGCAAGCGCGTCGAAGCGGCCTACGCGACGCTCGGCCTGAGCCAGTCTGCCAGTAACGATGAAATCAAGAACGCTTACCGTCGCCTGATCAACCGCAACCACCCGGACAAGTTATCGGGCAGCGACCCCGACGACCAGCAGATCGCCGTTGCGCAGAAACGCACGCGGGATATCCGCAGTGCTTACGAGATGCTCAAAGCGCGTCGTGCTATCCGTTAGCGGCCGCGATGGCCAGGCCGTGTAAAAGCGGCGCGCATTCGGTACAGTGCGACTTCGTTGCCACCCACAAAACAGCTCAGGATCAAGTCCATGGAAGCGATGATTGCGCCGTCCATTTTGTCAGCCGATTTCGCGAGACTGGGCGAAGAAGTTGAAGCGGTACTCGACGCTGGCGCAGACATCGTGCATTTCGATGTCATGGATAATCATTTCGTGCCGAACCTGACCATCGGGCCGATGGTCTGCGAGGCCCTGCGCAACCACGGGATTGAGGCGCCTATCGACGTGCACCTGATGGTTGAGCCCGTTGATCGGCTGATTCCCGACTTCGCAAAGGCCGGCGCAAACTACATTACCTTCCATCCGGAGGCCAGCAGTCACGTGCATCGCAGTCTCGCGCTGATTCGTGAAAACGGCTGCAAGGCGGGGCTCGTGTTCAATCCGGCGACTCCGCTGAGCTGGCTGAATCATGTTATCGACGATCTCGACATGGTACTGATCATGTCGGTAAACCCTGGCTTCGGTGGCCAGAGTTTTATCCCGTCGTCACTGCAGAAGCTGCGCGATGCGCGCCGCATAATTGATGAAAGCGGTCGCAGCATTCGCCTGGAAATCGACGGTGGGGTCAAGACGGACAACATCGCGACAATTGCCGCCGCCGGAGCAGACACGTTCGTGGCCGGCTCGGCGATCTTCGGCAGTGCCGACTACGCCGCGACGATCGCGACAATGCGAGCGGAGATAGCGCGGGGTATCTGAGTTGTTGCGGCCGGACTAACGATTCGGGCGGGCGCCGAACACCACAATCGTCTTGCCACTCGCGGACACCAGGCCCTGGTCTTCGAGGACTTTCAGAACCCGTCCCGCCATCTCGCGCGAACAGCCGACGAGTCGGCTGAGTTCCTGACGACTGACTTTGATCTGCATGCCATCCGGGTGCGTCATCGCGTCGGGCTCGTTGCAGAGATCCATGATCGCGTGCGCCACCCGACCCGTTACGTCGACAAACGCGAGATCGCCGAGCTTGCGATTGGTGCGATCCAGACGGGTCGCCAGCTGCGTGGCTAACTCGAATACAAGCCCCGGGCTCTCACTGGCAATCTGCCGAAAACGGGGGTAGGTCATTTCTGCTATTTCGCACTCGGTGCGGGTACGAACCCAGGCACTGCGCGTCGGTTGCTCGTAAAACAGCCCCATCTCACCGAAAAACTGGCCCTTGTTCAGGTAGGCGAGGACCATTTCGTTGCCGTCTTCATCCTCGATCATGACTTCGACCGAGCCATCGACAATATAATAGAGCACATCGGGCAAATCGCCCGCGTGAATCATCACAGTCTTCGAAGGCACCGTACGTACCCGGCAATAGCTCAAAAACCGATTAATGGCCGGAACGTCGCTGAGATTCTTTGCGGTTGTTTGCATGTTTGATCCTCGGCGTCGCTGCGCCCATCCCCTGATCAGCTTCGCTGTTCCGTCCGGATCAGCTAACTGCGTGATTTAGAAATTATTTGAGTCCCGGATTATATTTAACTAAACACGCACACACCAGCAACATTACAGCCAGTAAGCGCTGCGCTTCATCACGCGGGCGCTGGCACGCATCAGATTACGCAGCGGGCGGGGCAGGGGGGCGCCGCCTTTTTGTTCGGCCTGCAGTCCGTGAGCAGCCTCCTCTTCGCGCATTTTGCTGACAATTGCGCGACTTCTGGCGTCGCCTCGGGGCAGCTGTTGCAGGTGATCGCCCAGGTGCTCGGCCACCTGTCTCTCCGTCTCGGCAACGAAGCCGAGCGACCAGCGATCGCCCAGTGCACCACTCGCCGCGCCGATTGCGAAGGCGCCTGCGTACCACAGCGGGCTCAGGCGGCTGGGGCTTGCTCCCAGTTCGCGCAGACGATCCTCGCACCAGGCGAGATGATCGCGCTCTTCTGCTGCGGCATGCTGCATGTGACGCACGACTTCCGGATCCCGCGCCATCACCGCGTGCCCCTGGTAGAGGGCCTGCGCGGCAACTTCGCCGGCATGATTGACCCGCATGAGCCCGGCCGCGTGACGACGTTCGGAATCCGCGAGGCGCTCGTCAGGTATGTCGGCAGACGGATTCGGGCGAGCGGCGGATCCCGGGCCGGCAGCAACGGTTTTCAACGCATTGTCGACGGCGCCGAGCAGTCGGTCGAGCGCAGTAAGGTGGCGACTGGTCATTTCCCGATTATACCCTCGTAACGGCCTGCGAGGCAGCTGCAGCGCGGCGCTGCGGCACTCTGTAACAAAGCGTTACAGATGGTCGCGATGTGCCGCTACCGTGAGTATACTGCCGCCCCTCAAAATACCGCCCGTACAGCGCGGCGTTTACTAATGACGAAACCAACGAGTAAGGAACGCAGGATTATGAAGATCAGGCACTACACCATGATGTCCGTCGGGCTGCTGCTGATGACACCGTCAATTCAGGCGCAGGAAGCCGCCGCCGCAGCGAAAAGCCCCTGGGGCGGCAAAGCCGCGCTCGGCTACCTCGCAACCAGCGGTAACACCGAGAGCTCCAGCCTGAACTCGCAGTTCGAGATCGGCTACACGCAGGGCAAGTGGGCCCATCTGCTCGATGCAACCGCCATCAAATCAGAAGACAACAACCAGTCTACAGCCGAGGCTTACAAGCTTGGCTGGAAGTCTGAATACAACGTTTCGGAATTCGATTTCCTGTTCGGGCGCCTGGTTTGGCGGAAGGACCTGTTCTCCGGGTATGACCAGCAGTTTTCGCAGACCGTTGGTTATGGCCGACGACTGATCGAAACGGAGAAGCATCACCTGAGCGCTGAAATCGGTGTCGGTGCGCGCCAGTCGACGCTGCGCGATGGCAGCTCGGAAAATGACACCATCGTGCGCGGTGGCGGCCTGTATCGCTGGAATATGACGGAAACCTCCGAGTTCATCCAGGAAGTGTCGGTCGAATCGGGTAGCAGCAACACCTATATCGAATCGATCACGGCGCTGCGCACCCGCCTGATCAACCAGTTGGCTTTGGTGGCGTCGTACACGATCAAGAACAATAGTGATGTCCCGTTCGGCACCGAAAAGACCGATACCTATAGCGCGCTGTCTATAGAATACGCGTTCTGATCGTTGCGCCTCCCGGGGCCTGCCCCGGGAGGCGCTAATTAAGTCATTGAAATAAATAGAAAAAAAATCACGGGCCTGCAGCCCGCTGGCGCCCGGGACAGGCCTCCGTGAGGTTTGCATTGCCGCAGCGCGTCAAGTAGAATTTCGCGCCTTTCGCCGAACCTGAATGTGTCGTGCATTCCTGTGCCGGTGAAGCGGTCGGAACTACCGGTTTACGGCCGCCCGATACCCCAACTGGACATACGATAATGAAGACCTTTTCTGCCAAGACGGAAGAAGTACGCCGCGACTGGTACCTGATTGACGCCACCGGCAAGACCCTCGGTCGCCTGTCAACAGAGATCGCCCGTCGCCTCCGTGGCAAACACAAACCGGAATTTACCCCGCACGTGGACACCGGCGATTACATTGTTGTGGTTAATGCCGAGAAGATCCGCGTGACCGGTAACAAGATGAAAGACAAGATGTATCATCGCCACACCGGCTACATCGGCAACCTGAAATCGATACCGCTGGAAAAGCTTTTGAAAGAAAAGCCGGAACGGGCGCTCGAATTTGCCGTGAAGGGCATGCTGCCGCGGAATCCGCTGGGCCGCAAAATGTACTCGAAGCTGCGCGTATTCGCCGGCCCCGAGCATAGTCACCAGGCTCAACAGCCGATTCAACTGGAAATCAGTGCCTGAGCCGCGTGGCTGAGGACAGAGGCAATAACCAATGAGTGATACACAGTTCTATGGCACCGGCCGCCGCAAGACTTCCACGGCTCGCGTATATCTGCGTCCTGGCAAGGGCGACATCGTGGTCAACAATCGGCCGCTGGATCGATTTTTCGGCCGCCAGACGGCGCGCATGATCGTGCGCCAGCCGCTCGAGCTGATGAAATTGACCGACACATTCGACGTCAGTGTCAGCGTCTCAGGCGGCGGCACGACCGGCCAGGCGGGCGCGATTCGCCACGGTCTGACGCGCGCGCTGATGCAGTACGATGAATCGCTGCGCCCGGGTTTGCGCAAAGCCGGCTTCGTTACCCGCGATGCACGAGAGGTTGAGCGCAAGAAAGTTGGCTTGCGTAAAGCTCGTCGCGCCACGCAGTTCTCGAAACGCTAATGGCTTTTGGGTTACTGTAGCGTTCGCGCTGCAGTAGCTTGCTGGCGCAGGGCTTCGCCCACCATGGCTGCTTACTGCCAGCATTGTGCGACAGTCGAAAAACTTATTGGGGGATCGTCTAGCGGTAGGACTGCGGACTCTGACTCCGCCAACCAAGGTTCGAATCCTTGTCCCCCAGCCAAACAAAGAAGGCCCCCACAATGGGGGCCTTCTTTGTTTGGCTGGGGGACCTCCGGATGAGACCTTCGTTCGACAAAATCGCAAAGCGATTTTGGACGCCGCAGGCGCCCGCAGGGTGAGGGCCAAAGGCCCGAATCAATCCTTGTCTGCGCAATAGTCGAAATTACCCTGGCCAAAATTCGAGCCCCGATATTGAGGGCCCTTCCAGTTTGGCTGGGGAACCTCCGGATGGGACCTTCGTTCGACAAAATCGCAAAGCGATTTTGGACGCCGCAGGCCCGAATCAATCCTTGTCTTTCAGAACTGCGCAGCTGTCCCTGCGATTCTCTTTGTACTTGGTTCTTGCACGCCCCGGGCACGCCCGCCGCGCTGCCGCATTCGCTCAAACATGGCCTGCGGCCAAACTCGCTCGGTGCGGCACCACGGCGTGCGCGCCCTTGATGGTTCGTCCGGTTGCGCCGCGGCAGGCGCAAACAATGAGATCCGTTTGGAGTAAGACCGTTTCAGGTCGAAATGCGGTGATCGCGTGCCAGCCGATTGGCCGGACGTTCTAGCCTTCGATCCGACGAATTCCGGATTCGCCTGAAATCAGCAGCACGTCGGCTGGGCGAAGCGCGAATATGCCATTGGTAATGACACCGGGAATCTGGTTGAGCCGCGATTCCAGTTCGGGAGGATTGGCGATCGACAGGTTGCTGGCATCGATAATATGGTTGCCGTTGTCGGTCACGAAGTTCTCACGCCACAGTGGTGTGGCACGCAGTTTGATCAGCTGCCGGGCCACAAAGGACTGGGCCATTGGCAGCACTTCCAAGGGAAGCGGAAACTTGCCGAGCATGCCGACCAGCTTGCTGTCGTCAATAATGCACACGAACTTGCGCGCCGCCGCTGCCAGAATTTTCTCCCGGGTCAGCGCGCCACCGCCGCCCTTGATCAGCTGCCGGTGCTTCGTCGCTTCATCGGCGCCATCGATATACAGGTCAATGTCGCCGACCTCGCGAAACGAAGCTACGGTAAAGCCGGCTTCTGTCAGCCGTCGGGTCGATTCATTGGAACTGGAAACGATCGCTTCGATCTTGTCACTTAGCGATGGCAGGAAGTCGATCAGGAAATTGACCGTCGAGCCGGTACCGACACCGAGTACGGTACCCGGTTCGATAAATTCCAGGGCGGCTTTTGCCGCGCTCATTTTCTTGGCTGTCTGATCCATGATCCGTCGTCGGGGCTGACCGGACAGCAGCATCCTCGGCTGCCGGAAGCCTTCCCTGTGAATATGGGCGGGGAGCTTATCCCATTGTCAAAAATATGGCTACGCTGCGCATCACGCAATCTGCAGGGCCGGAAACGAAATATGCCCGCAAATGCGGGCATATTCCTTAGGCTAGGCAAAGGCCTACAGTAGCTGGTCGTGCATCGGGCCCTGATCTGTCGGCCCGCTCCAACTACCGTTTTAAGGGCGATTAACCCGTTTTCATGGAAGCCTTCTTAGGGGTCTTCCGTCTAGCCTTCTTCCTTGTCGCCTTTTTCTTTGAAGCCTTTTTCTTGGCCTTCTTCTTTACCTTACGCTTGGCTTTCTTTTTGGCCTTTTTCTTGGCTTTCTTCTTTACCTTGCGCTTGGCTTTCTTCTTCGCCTTTTTCTTGGCTTTCTTCTTTACTTTACGTTTAGCTTTCTTCTTCGCTTTCTTTTTTACCTTACGTTTAGCTTTCTTCTTCGCTGCCTTCTTCTTGGTCTTACGCTTCGCAACCTTCTTCTTACCGGCGCGTTTCGCGACCTTGCGTTTAGCAACTTTCTTCTTTGTTACTTTTCGCTTCTTAGCCGATTTCGGCTTTGAAGCCTTCTTGCTTGACTTCTTCTTGGTAGCCATACTTTTTCTCCGTGTCGGGTACCCGCAGCCGAGTATATACAACAAAAGTAAAAAATCCAGCAAGTTAAGTGATGTCGGTCACACTACCGAAGAGCTGTCACAAGCGTTCGCAAAACCGATTCTTGCGCACGCCGACCACCGTTCGCAAAGTTTCGCGCTGCCACCAAAAAAAATCTCGACGGTCGCAACGGAGTTTCGGCTGCTGCTCGGCGTGACCCAGGAACATCATGCGACTGCGGTTTAGAAGAATAGCGGGGCCGTAACAAGTGGCGTCTGAACACACTGCGCAATGAACTAAAGTGCCCTGTGGCGCCGTCGACAGTGTCGCGGCGCTCATAAACGACGACCGAAAAAAATCTGAAAAACTAGTAACTTGTACGCGTCTGCTCGAAATTCTTGGCAAAGCGGGATGCGCTGTCGTTAATTCGCGACGACGATCTGGTCTGGCTTGAAGAGCAGTCGACGACTCGTGCAGGAAGTGCAAAGACAACGATCCTGGATTCCCGCGATCGGCAGTAACGAGCAAGACATCCGGGCGCCGCGCGGCAGGCTCGACAACGCCTGTCGCGAGCGCGTGACGAGGCATCACCGAAAAAAGTTTTGCAGGGATTACGGTACTGGCAACGTTTTTACTGCAGATGCCGGCTGGCGTCGAACTGCGCACGATTTGCGCAAAATGCGCATTTCGGCGGTGGAGTGAAGGAGGCGCCTCCCGCCTGTGCCGTTACCGGTCGTCGCTCTCGAACCGGAGCAACAAGTGGGGTTAGCCGTGACAGCACCAGGCAATCCACACGAAGTGGTTTAGCACACATGCTGCCGACAGTGCATGGCCCCGAAGTGAAAAGTTAGGGTCGAGGGGTTTCCGGACCGACATCGAACACTGCAGGAGACGCCAAATTTGTTTATTTAAGGAACGCGCGCGGCTGCTCTATCAGAAATCGAGCTGCTGGTTGCTGCCAAGCACGGAGTCTACACGATCGGCGATCAGCCGGATGCGCTGGCCGACATCACCTTCTATCTGGCGATCTCGTTCCTTGGCATGCAGCAGCTCGTTGGCCATGTTCAGTGCCGCCATGACTGCGATTCTGTCCAGTCCGACGACTTTGCCGCTGTCGCGGATTTCCCGCATTTTCTTGTTGAGTACTTCGGCGGAGTCCAGCAAATCGGTGCGCTCACTTGCCGGGCAGGCAACCTGATACTCTTTTTCCAGTATCCGCACGCTGACATGTGCATACGTCTCGCTCATTCACATTACTCCGCTTGCTCGTTCCGTTGGTTCAGTGTGCATTGGCAGCCGGCCGGCCGGGCTCCAAGCACGCGATTCATCAGATCAGCCGCCCTGTTCCATGGCCTTAAGGCGGCCGATCATCGCCTCGACCCGGGCGCGCACCTGTTCGTTTTTCTGCAACAGTGTGGCGCGTTCGGACGTGAGTGTGTCCTGGCGGTGCTTCAACGTCCGGTTCTCGTCCTGCAGCTGGTCGCAGACCTTGACCAATGCGTCGACGCGCTGCTCCAGTCGCTTCAGGTCATTTTCGAACGTGCTGTGGTTGTCTTTGGCCATTCCCGCAATATAGAGCCGCGCGGGAGGAGAATCAATCGCCGCCCACTGCCGGCACGGGCGGTGCGTGGCCTGTTGGCCCGTTCCATGGGATCATTGCGCCGCCAGCGATGGCGCGGCGTCAATACGGGAGCGCACGTTGACCTCAATCGATTACGACACTTTGGAAGATGCGCTGCGCCGCAGCGGCGCATCGTGGGAGGCGGCACCGGCGCACGGGCTGTTGTGCAGCAGACTTGCGACGGAAGGTTCCGCAAGCGGCCGTGACTGGCTGGCGCAGGTATTGGAGGGCGTTTCGCCGGACAATGCGCTACGGCGCGAGAGCGAGACGCTGCTGGATGACTTGTTTAACATGAGCCAGCAACAACTCGCAGGTCGCCAGTCGGATTTCGAACTGCTGCTTCCCGACGATCAAACGGCTGTACAGCAGCGTACCGATATCCTGGCGCGCTGGTGCGAAGGCTTTCTGCATGGACTGGTGTCCGGCAGGCGCAACGAGAACGTGCGTGCCAGGCTGGCGACCGAACCGCTGGCCGAGATCATCAAGGACCTGCTGCAGATCACGCGTGCGGAGGTTGACCATGACGATGATGCGGAAGCCAACGAACGGGCCTTTGCTGAGCTGGTCGAATACGTGCGGGTCAGTGCGCAACTGACCTACGAGGAACTTGCAGAATCGCGAGCTGCCAGCAAAGTTGGGGGCGATGCTGCTGCAGATGACGGCGAGCAATTACACTAGAACTGCAAAGATTATGAATCGCAAAGAATTTGCCAAGCGTCGCAAGCAACTCATGCGCATGGTCGGTGACGACGGTGTCGTGCTGCTGCCGGGTGCCCCGGTGCGGACCCGCAGCCGCGACGTTGAATACCGCTACCGCCAGGACAGCGATTTTTACTATCTGACCGGATTCGCGGAGCCGGATACCGTGGCAGTACTGGCACCGGGCCGCAGCTCGGGCGAATTCCTGATGTTCTGCCGTGAGCGAGATCGAGCGAAAGAACGCTGGGACGGATCACGCGCCGGACCTGACGGCGCCGTTGCCGACTACGCTGCCGACGACGCGTTTCCCATTGAAGACATCGACGACATCCTGCCTGGCATCATTGAGTCGCGCAGTCGCGTCTACTACAACATGGGCGCCTATGCTGACTTCGATGCCAGGGTCACCGAATGGATTAAATCGTTGCGGGCGAAAGGCTCCTTGCACAGTCACGCGCCGCACGAGTTCGTCGCGCTCGATCATTTGCTGCACGACATGCGGCTTTACAAGAGCCGCGCTGAAATCGCCGCAATGCGGCGATCGGCGAGGGTCGCCGGCGCCGCGCACCGGCGCGCGATGCAGGTCGTACGGCCCGGCATGTTCGAATACGAGCTCGAGGCCGAATATGTCCACGAATTTCGTCGCGCGAACGCCCGCAACTCGTACAGCCCGATCGTCGGCGGTGGCGCCAACGCCTGTACCTTGCATTACGTCGCCAACAGCGAGCAGCTCGTCGACGGCGAGCTGGTGCTGATCGACGCCGGTTGTGAACTCGACTACTACGCCTCCGACATCACCCGCACCTTTCCCGTCAACGGCAGGTTCACGCCGGAGCAGCGCGCAATCTACGAGATCGTGCTGGAGGCACAGCTCGCGGCTATCGAGAAAACCCGCGTGGGCAATCACTGGAACGCGCCGCATGATGCCGCGGTGCGCATCATCACCCAGGGCCTCAGGAAGCTGGGACTGCTGAAGGGCAGTCTCGCCGCATTACTGAAAGATGAGGCCTACAAGGAATTCTTCATGCACCGCACCGGCCACTGGATTGGCATGGATGTTCACGATGTCGGGGATTACAAGGTAGGCGACGAGTGGCGCTTGCTGGAGCCCGGCATGGTTACCACCGTCGAGCCCGGAATATACCTGCCGGCAGTTCGCGGCGTACCGAAGCGCTGGCAGAACATTGGCATTCGAATCGAGGACGATGTGGCCGTCACCAAAGACGGTCCCGACGTCCTGTCCGGCATCGTGCCGAAAGACCCCGACGACATTGAAAAGATAATGGCCGCCTGATGGACAGCGACACCGATTTCGACATCGTGATTGCCGGCGGCGGCATGATCGGCACCTGCCTCGGTATTGCGCTGGCGCCATTGGGCTTGCGAATTGCCGTTGTCGAAGCGATCGAGCGCGGGGCGGTGCAGCAGCCCAGTTTCGACGATCGTTCGACTGCGTTGTCACGCAGCAGCCAGCGCACGTTCGAGGCCCTCGGTCTCTGGCCCGACATCAAGGCCGCAGCAGCGCCAATCCGCCATATCCATGTCTCCGATCGCGGCCGTTTCGGTTTCTCGCACATCGATGCTGAAGAGCAGGGCGTTGAGGCACTCGGTTACGTTGTCATCAACAGGGTCCTTGGCAATGTGCTGCAGGAGGCGCTGTCGAGTGCACAGGCGATTGAACAATTCTGCCCGGCACGCATAACTGCCGTTGAGCGCATGGCCGACGGTATCAGCGTCGTGCTCGATGATGGTGCCGCTACGCTCAGCAGTCGCCTGCTGGTCGCCGCGGACGGCGCGCGTTCGTCGGTGCGCGAGATGCTGGGAATCGGCGCGCAGCAGGTTGACTACGACCAGCAAGCTGTTATCGGTAATTTGCTGCCTGCCAAGCCGCACGCTGCCTGCGCCTACGAACGCTTCACCGAAGAGGGTCCTCTTGCGCTGCTGCCCGTCAGTGAGGATCGCGTTGCCTTTGTCTGGACACTGCAGCCTGACACCGCCGGTGCCGTGATGCAGCTGGCTGACGACACCTTCACGGCGCGCCTGCAGGAGGCCTTCGGCATGCGGCTCGGGCGATTTTCAAAAGTGGGCAGGCGCAGCTGCTATCCGCTCGGACTCAGCAAGGCGAACAGCCTGGTTGCCGGACGCGGCGTACTGATCGGTAACGCGGCACACGGGCTGCACCCGGTTGCAGCACAGGGTTTCAATCTCGGCCTGCGCGACGTTGCTGCACTGGCGGAGTGCGTTGCGGATGCCGCCGCTGCCGGCAGCAGGGATTGGGGCGCCACGGCGCTTCTCGAGCGCTACGTTGACTGGCGACGGAACGATCAACGCAAGCTGGTGCAGTTTACCGACGGGCTGGTGCGCCTGTTCGGCAGCCGCCGCCGATCGCTGCGGGTATTGCGTGACGCCGGCATGCTGGGTTTCGATCTCGTGCCCGGCGTGCGGCGCCTGTTCGCGCGGCACACGATGGGGCTGGCCGGCGAATTGCCGCGGCTGTCGCGCGGCGTGCCGCTGTCATGAAACGACAGTACGACATCGCGGTGGTTGGCGCCGGCGCGGTGGGGCTGGCGATAACATCCCTGCTGGCCCGCCTGCCGCAACAGGCCAGCTTGCGAATCAGCCTGATCGATGCCGCCGCGCCCGCGCCGTTTGGCAGCGATGCGCCGTGCGAGCTGCGGGTGTCAGCGATCGCCGCCGGATCCATGAACATGCTGAGCGCTCTTGGCGTTCGCGATCTATTAGGCTCGCGCTGCTGCCCGTACCGTGACATGCGTGTGTGGGACGCCGCTGGCGACGCATTCGGCAGTGACGCGCTGCACTTCGCAGCGGCTGAAGTGGCGCTCGGCGAGCTGGGCTACATCGTTGAAGATTCGCTGCTACGACATGCGCTGTACACAACGCTGCCGGATGATGCGGTTGAGTGCCGTTTCGGTGCGGGCATCAGCCGCGTTACGCGCGTCGGGCAACAACTCGAGATTTCGCTGCAGGACGATACGACCGTAACGGCCGATTTGTTAATTGCTGCTGACGGCGCCCGCTCTGCTGTGCGCGAGCAACTCGGGATCAACGTCGACGGCTGGCAGTACCCGCAGTCGGCAGTCGTCACCCACGCAGTGCCGGAGCGTGCGCATCGGCATACGGCCTGGCAGCGGTTCCTGGCAGACGGGCCGATAGCGTTGTTGCCACTCGCCGATGGACGCGTATCGATCGTCTGGTCCACGGCGCCTGACCATGCGCGCAAGCTGCTCGACGCTGACGACGCGGCGTTCTCGTCCGAGCTGACCGCGGCCAGCGATGCCGTTCTCGGCAAGCTTACCGTTGCCGCACCGCGCGTTGCTTTCCCGCTACGCGCCCAGCACGCGCAACAGTATGTCCAGAGAGCCGTAGCCTTGATCGGAGATGCCGCGCACACGGTTCATCCCCTGGCCGGGCAGGGGGCGAACCTCGGTCTTGCCGATGCAGCCGCACTTGCCCGCGTGATTGGCGAGGCGCTGGCGGCCGGGGAGCATCCCGCCGACCTGCCGGTACTCCGCCGTTATGAGCGCGAGCGGCGTGGCGCCAACGCCGCGATGCTGCAGTTCATCGACGGCTTGAATCGCCTGTTCGCGACCGGCGCCGGACTCAGTGATTTGCGCCAGGCCGGAATGCGGCTTTTCAACAGCAGCGGTCCGCTGAAACGGCAGGCGATGCAGGTTGCTATTGGCCTTTAGTGCCGTCTGGCGCCGTATTGTCAGCGGTCAATGGGCTATCGCCGTGCCTGGCTAGTGTCCGGTGCGCCTGCGCGCCAGCGATTTTTTCCAATCGTCCATGCTTGCCTGGCGCTAACACGCTAGAATGCGCGCTGTCGAGGGAGAACGCTCGCGCACGGTCACCAGAACAAAACCAATCAGTCCGTGCCACACCGATCCAGGGGAATCCAATTGAGTTTTCGAAGCAATGCAAACGGCCGAATTTTTGGCGGTAGCCGCGTATGACACGCCGTTACGTGATTATCCTGGTGGCATTGCTGACCATCCTGGGTCTGTCGATCTTCTTCTATAAGTGGCAGGTGCTCGGATTTCCGCTGAGTGACAAGCAGCAGACGGCGACCTGGGTTGTCGAGACCGCCATTGAATTTGACACTGGCCCGGCGTCCATCAAGGTTAACCTGCAAATTCCGACTCTGACGCCGGGATTCAAGCGACTCGACGAATACGCCGTCTCGAAAAACTACGGCTTCGGCGTGAATTACGTCGGTACCGGACGCACTGCGCAATGGACAGTGCGCCGTGATTCGGGCGCGCAAACTTTGTACTACCGCATTGTCGTCGCCGAAGATCGAGGCAGCGTGCAGGCCGATATCACACCGCCTTTTCCGTTACCGCCAGTCATTGAGGAGCCAATGAAAACGGCGGTAGAGGTGATCGTTGAGGAAGTGCGTCAGCATTCGGCAGACGCGGCATCGTTCACCGCCGAGTTGCTGCGGCAGGTCAACGACCCGTCGCCCGATCCGAACGTTGAGCTGCTGCTGTCGGATGCGCGCGGTCGTGCCGATTTCGTACAAACGATGACCCTGGTGCTGGCGTCCGCGCGGATCCCGGCACGCATGATTCGCGGCCTGCAGCTTGTTGACCAGCAAAGCCAGGCGGACGTGCTGCCGTGGCTCGAAATCCATGACGGCGACAACTGGCGTTACTTCAATCCGTCAAACGGCGAAGAGATGTTGCCCGATCGCTACTTTATCTGGTGGCGTGGTACCGATCCGCTGGTGCAGATTGAAGGCGGTTCGAATGCCGACGTCAATTTTGCCGTCAAGCGTTACTACCTCGACACGATGGACATTGCTCGCAAACGCGCCGAGCAGAGTGATTCGCTGCTGGTTGAGTTTTCCCTGTTCAGCCTGCCTATCAAGGTGCAGGCCGTCTACAGCGTAATCCTGATGATTCCGCTGGGCGCATTGATGGTTGTGCTGATGCGCAACGTTGTCGGCATAGTCACGTTCGGCACCTTCATGCCAGTGCTGATCGCTCTGTCGTTCCGGGAGACCCAGCTGCTGCGCGGCATCCTGTTGTTCGCGCTGCTGGTGGCCCTCGGCCTCAGTATTCGTTTTCTGCTGGAGCGCCTGCGGCTGCTCCTTGTGCCGCGGCTGTCGGCGGTACTGGTCGTCGTGGTGCTGCTGATGTTGCTGATCAGTATCCTGACGCACAAGCTGGGCATTGAAACCGGTCTGTCGATCGCGCTGTTCCCGATGGTCATTATTGCAATGACCATTGAACGCATGTCGGTCGTATGGGAGGAAAGCGGTGCCGGCACCGCGATGCGCAACGCGGGCGGCAGTCTGACCGTCGCGATACTGGCCTACCTCGTCATGGGGCTGGACTGGCTCGAGCACATCGTGTTCACGTTTCCGGAGCTGCTGCTGCTCGTACTCGCCAGCGTACTGATGCTGGGGCGCTACACCGGCTACCGGCTGACGGAGCTGAAACGCTTCAAGTCGCTGGCGCAATAGTGTTCGGTCTCGCGCGCAAGCTTGCCGCCGCCGGTGTGCTCGGACTGAACGAGCGTAATGCGGAACTGATCATGCGGCTAAACCCGCGGCATTTGTATCCGCGCGTCGATAACAAGGTCCTGACCAAGCAGCTGTCGCTCGAGGCGGGCATGGCCGTGCCCGAGCTGTATGGCCTGATCAGCAACCAGGGTGAAGTGCAGGAGTTCACCAAAATTGTCGCCGAGCGCGACAGCTTCGTTATTAAACCGGCCAATGGCAGCGGCGGCGAGGGCATTGTCGTGATCACCGCGCGCAGCAAGCGCAAGCGCGATACCTTCCGGGTCGCCAATGGCATGCTGATCACCGCTGACGAACTCGAACACCATATTTCGAATATCGTCGGCGGCCAGTACAGCCTGACCGGCAACCCGGACACCGCGCTGATCGAATACTGCGTCAAGTTTGACCCGCTGTTTAACGACGTCAGTTTCCAGGGCGTGCCCGACGTGCGCGTTATCGTGTATCGCGGCTACCCGGTAATGGCGATGGTGCGGCTGCCAACGCGAAGTTCGGATGGCAAGGCAAACCTGCACAAGGGAGCGGTCGGTGCCGGCATCGACATCACGACCGGCTATACCCTGGGCGGGGTCGTTCGCAACGACGTCATCGACGAGCATCCGGACACCGGCAGCCTGATTGGCGGGCTAAAGATTCCCGGCTGGGAATTCATTCTCGAGTCGTCGGCGCGAGGTCTCGAAGTAACCGGACTTGGCTACCTGGGCGTCGACATCGTGATCGATCGCGATCTCGGTCCGCTGATTCTCGAGATGAATGCGCGCCCCGGCCTGAACATCCAGATCGCCAACGGCGAAGGCCTGACGAATCGCCTGAAGCGCATCGACAGGATCTACAAGGCCGACGAGGGACCCGCCGCGCGCGCGGCCGCGTCGCAGCGGGAATTTGCGGACACCGCCGTCGCGCGCCGCTACCAGGGCGCCGCCAGCGCCTGAGCGACTACTGGCCAGCCAGCCAGCGATCCATGCGCATCTCGAGAATTTCCAGGGGTAGCGCGCCGCCGCCCAGTATTTCGTCGTGAAATGCCCGAATGTCGAAGCGCTCACCGAGCCGCTCCTCGGCCCTGCGGCGCAGCTCGAGGATCTTCAGCTGACCGATCTTGTAGGCAAGTGCCTGGCCCGGCCATGAGATATAGCGATCGATCTCGTTGACGATATCGAGTTCGGTTTTGGCGGCATTGTCCTTGAAAAAATCGATCGCCTGCTGCCGGCTCCAGCCCTTGTAATGCATCCCGGTATCAACGACGAGGCGCACGGCGCGCCACATTTCATAGGTGAGTGCGCCGAAGCGTGAGTAAGGATCCTGGTACAGGCCCAGGTCGTAGCCGAGACTTTCGCTGTACAAACCCCAGCCTTCGGTGAACGCAGTGAAGCCCGAATAGCGGCGAAACTCGGGCAACTCACCAAGCTCCATCTGCAGGGCTATTTGCAGGTGATGGCCCGGCACGGCTTCGTGCACGCTCAGAACCTCAATTTCATATTTCGGGCGAACTTCTGGCCGGTACAGATTTACGTAGTAAAAACCGGCGCGACTGCCGTCTGCGGCCGGCTGGCTGTAATAGGCGGTGGTGGTGTCAGGCGCGATATTGTCGGGGATTGGCCGCAAGCCGTAGGGCATGCGCGGCAACTTGCCGAATAGTTTGACGAGCTCCGGATCAATCCGCTTGCAGGTCGCAAGGTATGCTTCGTAAAGCTCTTCCGGCGTTTCGAAATAAAACTGCGGATCGCTGCGCAGGAACTGCAGGAAGTCGCTGAAGCTGCCGTCGAATTCCAGCTCGTCGATAATGAGCTGCATCTCGGCCCGAATCCGTTTTACCTCGGCAAGTCCCAATCGATGCACTTCATCCGGCGTCATGCGCGTCGTGGTGTAGCTGCGCGTGCGGTACTCGTAGAAGGCCTCGCCATTCGGCAGCTCCGATGCGCCGATGCTGTCGCGCGAGGCCGGCAGATAGCGGGTTTCGAAATAGCGGGCAAATTCACGGTAGGCAGGAATGATGTTGGTTTCGATGATCGTCCTGGCGCTGTCCCGCAAACGTTCCTGTTCGGCCTCCGGAATCGACTCCGGCAACTCGCGAAAAGCGCGATAAAAAGGGCTGCTGGTCGCGTCTTCCGTCAGCTGCTGCGCGATTTGCGGCGGAATGCGCTCCATCAGGATTTTCGGCGGCATGTAGCCGAGGCGGCGGCCGCTTTCCTGCAATGCCATCGTTTGCTCGATGACCTGCGGCACCTTGGCCATGCGTGCGAGCCAGTCGTCGTAGTCCTGGACCGTTTGCAGGCGCAGCCGTTCAGCGACCGACTCCAGCGATTGCACGCCGCCGCGCTGGCTCATCGGCATCAGGTGGTCGTTGTACTGGAAGCCATCGATGTTGTCTTCGAGCTCGCGGCGAAACAGGTCGTAATTCAACTTGTCACTGTCGCTGAGAGCCGCCGCATCGATCTGTCGCAGCCGCTCAAGGAACGCCTGCTGCTCACCCTGGCGGCGCGTGAATGCCGCCGGACTCCGATCGTCCCAGGCGCTGTTGTAGCGGCGGTCCCCCAGCTGCGAGGCAAACACCGGGCTCTCGCGCAATTGCCACTCCCAGGCCTCCCGCAGCAGGGCGCTGAAGTCTTCCTGCGCGCCCGCCGCCGCGAAGCCCGGCAGCATAACGAGGACTATCAATACAAAGCGCAGCGCATACAACATGGTGGATCCCCCGATGGCAGAAGCTGCATTGTTGCTGGCTGCTTTAGCGCTGGCAACCCGCAGGTGGGTTGGCTATGATGCCGGCACTAATCGATAGTGCACGTGGAAGAGACCCCGCCGACAGGTCGGGGCGCCGAAGGCGCAACTAGCTCGGAAACGCTCAGGCAAAGGGACTGCGTGCTCTGATTAGCTCTGGAGAGAGGCCGGAATGCGGCCCACCGAAGGGGACGCGGGCCCGCCCGCCAGATCTCTCAGGTTATCGGACAGAGGGGCCATCGACAGCTGCAAGGCGCAGCCGGCGATGGTCTTTTTTTTTGTCACACGATGACGCACGGCAGGCACCGCCAGGGAGCACAGCATGGGCCTTAGGACACCTCTATATGAAGCGCACGTCGCGGCCGGTGCCCGCATCGTCGATTTTGGCGGCTGGGACATGCCGCTGCACTATGGCTCGCAGCTCGAAGAGCATCACGCCGTCCGCCAGCAGGCCGGCGCATTCGACGTGTCGCACATGACCATCGTTGATATCGAAGGCGCTGGCTGCCGCGAGTTCCTGCAGAAACTGCTGGCAAACGACGTTGCCAAGCTGACTGTCAGGGGCAAGGCGCTGTACAGCTGCATGCTGAACCACGACGGTTACGTGGTGGACGACCTGATTACCTATTACCTCGATGACACGCACTATCGCATGGTGGTCAATGCCGCCACCCGCGAGCAGGACCTGCAATGGATTACGACCGAGTCCGCGGGCTTCGCCGTCACCGTCACCGAGCACCCGGACCTCGCGATGATCGCGATCCAGGGCCCGCAGGCCCGGGAGCGCGCTGCCTCCCAGCTTTCAGAGCAAACGCGCAAGGCAGCATTGGCCTTGAAGCCGTTCAACGCCGTCGCGGCTGAGGGCATGTTCATCGCGCGCACCGGTTACACCGGAGAGGATGGCTGGGAGATGGTCATGCCGGCCGCGCAGGCTACTCGCTTCTGGGACGGACTGGTGCAAAACGGCGTGCGACCCTGCGGTCTCGGCGCACGCGATACCCTGCGCCTCGAAGCCGGCATGAATCTGTACGGCACCGACATGGATCTCTCGAAGACGCCGCTGGAGTCTGGTCTTGGCTGGACCGTCGCCTGGGAACCGGCGGAGCGCCGGTTCAATGGCCGCGCTGCGCTCGAGAAGCAACGGGCCGCTGGCAGCGTGCGTCGCTTCTGCGGCCTGCTGCTGGAAGGGCGCGGCGTGCTGCGCAACCACCTGCGGGTGGTGGTCGACGGCCTCGGTGAAGGAGAAATTACAAGCGGTGGCTTTTCGCCGACACTGGGTCGCTCGGTCGCAATGGCACGTCTGCCGGCGGGTGATTATGATCGGGCGCTGGTTGATGTGCGCGGCAAGATGCTGGACGTGCGCGTGGTCGCGACGCCGTTCGTGCGTAACGGCAAGGCCTGCATTGAAGTATGAACTCACAAGAACCCGGCAGCCCAGGTGGCCGCTGCAATAAAATCTAAGAGGAAATGACCATGACTGAATTACCCGGAGACTTGCTGTACACCGAGGAGCACGAATGGTTGCGCCAGGAAGAAGATGGCAGCGTCACGATTGGCATTACCGACCACGCGCAGGCCGCGCTCGGCGACCTCGTTTACGTTGAGCTGCCGGAAGTCGACCAGGAACTTGCAAGCGGCGCCGAGATGGCCGTCGTTGAATCGGTGAAGGCGGCGTCGGACGTGTATGCGCCGGTTTCCGGAACTGTCGTGGCAGTTAATGAGGCATTGGCCGACGATCCTGAAGTTATCAACACGGATCCTTACGGCGATGGCTGGATTGTTCGCGTACAGCCAGGCGACGAGAGAGTCGACACGATGAGTCCGGACGAATACCAGGAATTTCTTGATGCGCTGGATGACTAGCGTCGCACGCTGAACCCGGCAACAACGCACCGCAATACAACAGGTTACTTATGCCATTTATTCCGCACACTGAAGACGATGTGCAGCAGATGCTGCAAACGATCGGCGTCAATCATATCGCCGACCTGTTCGACGAAATTCCCGCCGACCTGCTGATCGACGATCTGCACGGCGTGCCGGATGCGCTGTCAGAAATGGAAATATCGCGTTTGATGCGCGAGCGCGCGGCCCGTGACGGTTCTGCGCTGTGCTTCATTGGCGCCGGCGCCTACGAGCACCACATCCCGAGCGTAGTCTGGGATATCGCCACGCGCGGCGAGTTTTACAGCGCCTACACGCCGTACCAGGCGGAAGCG
This sequence comes from uncultured Gammaproteobacteria bacterium, assembly GCA_963800915.1. Lineage (GTDB taxonomy): Bacteria > Pseudomonadota > Gammaproteobacteria > Steroidobacterales > Woeseiaceae > Woeseia. Next base: position 161,764 of record CAWDCR010000002.1, on the reverse strand, counting down.
AGTCAGGGCACCCTGCAGGTGATCTACGAGTTTCAGTCGATGATTACCGCGCTGACCGGCATGTACGTTAGCAACGCGTCGCTGTACGACGGCGCGTCGGCGCTGGCGGAAGCCTCGTTGATGGCCGTTCGGGCAAACCGCAAATCGAAGTCACAGCACATCCTGCTGGCGGCGGGCGTAAACCGGAACTACCAGCGCGTTGCCAAGGCGATCGCCGGATCGCAGGGACTGACGTTCGGCGAACTGCCGCTCGACAAGGCGACCGGCCTGACGGATCTCACTGCGCTGCAGGCACAAACGGAAGCGCCGGTCGCGGTCGTTATCCAGCAGCCCAGCTTCTTCGGCACGCTTGAAGACATTGACGCAATTACGAACTGGGCGCACGAGCAGGGCGCGCTGGTCATTGCGATCGTCAACCCGACATCACTTGCCGTGCTGAAAGCACCCGGCCGCTGGGGCAATTTCGGTGCGGATATCGCCTGCGGCGAAGGTCAGCCGCTGGGCGTGCCGATGTCGTCCGGCGGGCCGTACTTCGGTTTCATGGCCTGTGCCGAGAAGCTGACCCGACAGATGCCCGGGCGCATCGTCGGGCGCACGACCGATCTCGACGGCAAGCCCGGTTTCGCGCTGACCTTGCAGGCGCGCGAGCAGCACATCCGGCGCTCGAAGGCGACCTCGAATATCTGCACTAACCAGGGATTGATGGTGACAGCAGCGACCATTTACCTGTCGTTGCTGGGTGCCGAAGGGCTGCAGCGCGTTGCGCTGACTTCGCGCGCGAGAACAGCGGCGCTGCTGGAAAAACTGACCGCAATCGATGGCGTCACTGTGCTGTTCGGCAGCCCCGCGTTTCACGAAGCGGTGCTGCAACTGCCATGCCCTGTGGCCAGGGTGCTGCCGGCTATGGCAGCGGATGGCGTTCTCGGCGGTTACGACTTGTCCGAGTTATATCCGGAACTGGGCAATGCGTTGCTGGTTTGCGCTACCGAAACCAAGACCGAGGCCGATCTCGACACCTACTGCGCGGCGCTTGGTCGCGCGCTGGCAACCCTCTAGCTCAACACAGGCAAACTGCATGCACCAGATTCGCTACCTAGGAACGAATTACGAGATTTTCGGTGAGCTGCCAAGCATTGGCAGCCGCGCGTCCGATATGTCGCTCGTCAACATCGACCTGCGCGACATGACGCTCGGCAACTGGAGTGGCAAGCGCAAGATACTGAATATATTTCCCAGTATCGACACGCCGATCTGCGCCAAGTCGGTCATTGTGTTCGATCAGCTGTCCGCCGGTCAGGAAGACCTGGTGATGCTGATGATTTCCTACGATCTGCCGTTCGCCCATGTGCGTTTTCGCGAGCAGCACAAACTGGAGAATGTTATCCAGCTGTCGGCCATTCGCCACGCCGGCTTTGGTGAAAACTACGGCGTGCAGATCATGGAAGGCCCGCTTGCCGGCATGTTTGCGCGTGCCATCGTCGTGCTCGACGAGAATGACACTGTCGTTCATCGGCAGCTGGTCGAGGACATTATGGACGAGCCCGATTACGCAGCCGCGCTGGCTGCGCTGGGCATCGATGCTGACATGGATCTCGTTTGCGACTGAATCTTTTACGGAACCCCCTGATGACTGAACCGCTGATTTTCGAAAAATCCCGAACCGGGCGCCGCGCCTTCGCACAGGCGCCAGCGCTGGCTGTTGACGCAAATTTGCCTGCTGCGCTGCTGCGCGACGACGTGCCTCTGTTGCCGGAAGTGTCCGAGCTGCAGGTAGTGCGGCATTTCACGCGCCTGTCGCAGCTGAATTTTTCAATCGACACGCACTTTTACCCGCTCGGCTCCTGCACGATGAAGTACAACCCGCGCGCCTGTAACACACTGGCACTGCTGCCGGGATTTGCAGGCCGCCATCCGCTCGGGCCGGCGAGTCATGGCCAGGGTTTCCTTAAGTGCATGTACGAGTTGCAGGACATGCTGAAAGCAGTGACCGGCATGCAGGGCGTATCCCTGACACCGATGGCCGGTGCGCAGGGGGAGTTTGCCGGCGTTGCCATGATCCGCGCCTATCACGCCGCCCGCGGCGATACCGAGCGCACTGAAATCATCGTGCCGGATGCGGCGCATGGTACGAACCCCGCAACGGCAACGATGTGCGGCTGCACGGTGCGCGAGTTGCCGACCGACAAGGACGGCGACGTCGACCTGGAGGCCTTGCGCGCGGCCGTTGGCCCGCAGACGGCGGGCATCATGCTCACCAATCCGTCGACGCTGGGCGTGTTCGAGCGCCGCATTGTGGACGTCGCAAAAATCGTGCATGACGCCGGCGGCCTGCTGTATTACGACGGCGCCAACCTGAATGCCATCCTTGGCAAGGTGCGGCCCGGCGACATGGGCTTCGATGTCATCCACATGAACCTCCACAAGACCTTCTCAACGCCGCACGGTGGCGGCGGGCCGGGCTCCGGCGCCGTTGGCGTCGGTAAGCGACTGTTGCCATTCATGCCTTTGCCGGTGGTTGGCCGGGAGGGAGAGGGCGACGCTGCCACTTACCGCTGGCTGGTCGAGCGGGACATGCCGCAATCCATCGGCCGCTTGTCCGGCTTCATGGGCAATGCCGGCGTGTTGTTACGCGCCTACGTCTACATGCGCATGGTTGGTCGCGATGGGATGCGTCGCATCGCGGAATTCGCGACCCTCAACGCTAACTACCTGCAGGCGCGTTTACGGCAGGCTGGCTTCCGGCTCGCGTTTCCGGAGCGTCGTGCCAGTCACGAATTCATCATCACGCTGAAAAACGAAGCAAAGACCCTGCAGCTAACCGCGATGGATATTGCAAAAGCGCTGCTTGATCACGGCTTCCACGCGCCGACCACGTATTTCCCGTTACTGGTGCCGGAATGCCTGCTGATCGAGCCAACCGAAACGGAAAGCCGGGAAGCGCTGGACCGTTTCGTTGAGGCCATGATCGCAATTGTTGAGGAAGCGAAACAGGAGCCGGGCAAACACAAGGCCGCGCCGTTCACGATGCCGGTGCGTCGCCTCGACGACGTCAAGGCCGCGCGACAGCTCGACATCGCCTACCGCCCCGGCGCCTGAGCTCGCTGTTGCGGGCGGCCGAATCCGGCATACTCGGCTTGCCTGCGCTCCGGAGGGAACCGCGGGCGCGCAGGCTAGTCCAGACTACTAGGTCGTTTCGACCCGTCATCACTCACCCTGATTATGGAAACTTATGCTGAGCAGATTCTTTACGGTAATTATGGCGCTGGCGGTGCTGACACACACGGTCAACGCCGAGGAGCCTGCCTGGATCGGCACGCTCGAGCGAATTTCCAGCGGCGTGGTGTCGATACGGGTCGACAGCACGCGTGCATTCGACACCGAATGGAATTCTTCATCGCAGGCGACCGGTTTCGTGGTCGATGCGAAACGCGGCCTGATCCTGACAAATCGTCACGTCGTGACGCCCGGCCCGGTCGTTGCAGAAGCCGTGTTCCTCAACAACGAGGAAGTGCGCCTGACGCCGATCTATCGTGACCCCGTTCATGACTTCGGCTTTTTTAGCTACAACCCGGCGGACCTGAAATACCTTGAGCCGACGGAATTGCCGCTGACGCCGGGTGCCGCCAGTATTGGTCGTGAAATCCGCGTTATTGGCAACGACGCCGGGGAACAGCTTTCCATTCTGGCCGGCACGATCGCCCGGCTCGACCGTCGCGCGCCGGAGTATGGCCTCGGCAAGTACAACGATTTTAATACGTTTTATTTTCAGGCGGCATCCGGCACCTCCGGCGGTTCGTCCGGCTCGCCGGTGATCAATATCGAAGGCGAAGTGGTTGCTTTGAACGCCGGTGGTGCGAATACCGCGGCCAGCAGTTTCTTCCTGCCCCTGGATCGCATCAAGCGGGCGCTGCAACTCGTCCAGACGGGGCAGCCGATCACCCGCGGCACGCTGCAGAGTGAATTTGTGCGCAGGACTTATGACGAGCTGGCGCGTCTCGGCCTGAACAGCGAAACGGAAGCACTGACGCGCAAGCAGTTTCCAAAACAGACCGGCATGCTGACGGTGGACAGGGTCGTTCCGGAGTCACCGGCGGATGGCAAGTTGCAGCCCGGAGATATTCTTGTCCGCATCAACGGCAAGCTGATTACCGAGTTCGTGCCGCTCGCCGCGGTACTGGATGACTCGGTGGGCAAGACAGTTTCGCTGGAGCTGGAACGCGGCGGTCGCCGGATCGTCAGCGACATTGAAGTGACTGACCTGCACGCAATCACACCGGACGAGTTTCTCGAGTTCGGCGATGCGGTCGTCAACAACCTGTCCTATCAGCAGGCACGTCACTACAACCGAGCGATCGAGGGCGTCTACGTTGCCAGTCCCGGCTACATGCTGGCACGTGCGGCCGTGCCGCGCGGCGCTGTCATCAGTGAAGTCGGCGGCGTTGCCACGCGCTCGATCAACGATCTTGAGAAAATCCTCGACGACCTGGCAGATGGCGAACGCACGACGCTGCGCTTCTACACGATCGAGGACCCGCGCAACAGCATCGTGCGTTCCGTTGAAATGGAGCGCGTCTGGTTTCCGGCACGGCGCTGCACGCGCAATGATTCGACCGGGCTGTGGCCCTGCCGGGAACTGTCAGCCGGTCCGCCGAAGTCACCGCCCGACCATGGCAGCACGCGCTTCACGAAAGATGGCGATCCGCGCGTCGATGCCGTCATGGCATCGCTGGTGATGGTTAATTTCGACCTGCCGTATACCGTGTCCGGTGTCGCGGACCGGCATTATTACGGCAGCGGGCTGATCGTCGATACCAGCCTTGGCCTCGTGATCGTTGATCGTAATACGGTGCCGATTGCAATGGGTGACGTGACGATCACCTTCGCAGGGTCGCTGGAGGTGCCGGGCAAGGTTGAGTTCATTCATCCGCTGCACAACCTCGCGGTCGTATCCTACGATCCGCAGCTGATTGGCGACACCCCCGTGCGCGCAGCGCGCTTCGAACAGCGGCGTCTGACGCCGGGCGAAAAAGTCTGGGTGGTGGGCCTGAAAGCCGATCACCAGGTCGCGCACCAGGAAAGTATCGTTGCCTCGGTCGATCCGCTGGTGCTGCCGCTGTCGCGTACGCTGCGCTTTCGTGACAGTAACCTTGAGGCGGTGTCGCTCGTGACCGGTCCCGGTGATTTCGACGGTGTCATCGTGAACAGCAAGGGCGCCGTGCTTGCCAAGTGGTCCAGTTTTGCGTACCAGGCGGGCGGCGAGTCCGGTCAGTTTAACGGCGGCATCAGCAGTGACCTGCTGGTCGAGCTGGTCGACGTTGTACGCAACAACAAGCCTATCTATTCGCTGGAAGCCGAACTCGGCTACGCGCCGTTATTCGCAGCCCGCAAGCTCGGCCTCGATGAAGACTGGCTGCGCAAGCTGGAACGGCACGACCCGAAGGGACGGCGCGCCCTTAGCGTGCAGCGGATCGTCGCTGGTACGCCCGCCGCTGCGGAACTGCGCAACGGTGACATGATCCTGGCAATCGATGGCGAAGTCGTCACGAGTTTCCGCGAGCTTGAACAAGCCGCGCAGAAGCCGCTGCTAACCGTGACGGTCTGGCGTGACGGCGCTGCGCTGGATCTCGCCATTGCGACCGTGTCGCTGGACGGTATCGGCATCGATCGCGCCCTGTCGTGGGCCGGCGCGCTGCTGCAAAACCCGCACCGCGCGATGGCCGCACAGCGCGGTATCGATACCGACGGAGTTTACGTTGCGTTTTTCAGCTACGGCTCGCCGGCGACGCGTTATGGCCTGTGGGCAGGCCGCCGGGTGGTCGCCGTCGATGACAGCGAGACCCCGGATTTGCAGGCCTTTATCGATGCAGTGACCGGCAAGCGCGAACAGGAATCGGTACGCCTGAAAACGGTCACCTGGAACGGCGCCGTTGAGGTGATTACGCTCAAGCCCGACAACCAGTACTGGCCTGCCTACGAAATCAATCGTACGGCTGACGGCTGGCAACGCCGCGACATCGGCTAGGCGCACCTGATGTTCAGACTGGCATTGGCATGGGGTCTTGGCAGCCTGATGCTGGTGTCGAGCGTCGCGGCACAAACACTTTACAAGTTCGCCGGCGACGATGGCGTCGTCGTGTATACGGATCGCAAACCGGCGGCACATGAAGACGTCGAGGAGCGCGCGCTGCCTCTGAGCAGGGCCGGCGAGGTGGCGCTTGAGTGGCACCAGGACAGCGGCCGTCTCAGCCTGCTGGCGCGCAATTCACTGCATGCGCCGGTGCAAATACGGCTGCTCCCTGATGACACCGGCAGCCCCGGCGGATTCGCCGGCGACTGGCTGGTGCCGGCCGCCAGCAGCCAGGAATTGCTGACAGTAGAATCAGGGACTATTGCGGCAAGCGCCATTAAACGGCAGCGCTACATGTGGTTGTACGGCGATCCGCGGGCAGAGCACAAACCGCAAACGCCGTATCGTGCCCCGTTTCCAGCTGCGGTCAGCTACCCGGTTTCGCAGTCCTTCCCGCATACGGTCACCCACACGACGCCCGACAGTGTCCACGCGATCGACATCGCCATGCCGGTGGGCAGCAACGTGCTGGCCGCGCGCGACGGCATCGTCGTTGAAGTGGCGTCCAGCAATTTTCGCAGCAGCCTGCAACCCGATCAGCCCGGCGCGCGCGCCAACCTGATTCGCGTGCTGCACGATGACGGCACGTTTGCGATCTACGCGCACCTCAACTGGAATTCGATTCGGGTCCGCCCGGGAGATCGCGTGCGGCGCGGTGAGTACATCGCCGATTCCGGCAATACCGGATTTTCCACCGGGCCACACCTGCACTTCGTGGTCCTGAAAAATACCGGCACACGGCTTGAGTCGCTGCCTGTGCGCTTCGCGACCGCCGACGGTGGCGAGGTCGCAGCAACGACCGGCGGGCTGCTCACCGCGTTCTGAAGCCAGTCACGCTTCGCGCATTGCGGCGGCCAGCGCCTGCCAGCTCGTCATCGGCAACGAACACACGCTGCCCGTGCAGCGCCAGGCGACCGTCTCGCCCGGTTTGGCGACGCGCTCGGCGAGTGCCCCGGGGAGCTTCATACCATCGTCGATCGCGAACACCAGGCGCTGTGGCGCGTAGATGCGATGTGCGGCGTCACGCCATTGCCGGCTGGTTTTCGCATCACCGCGGATAATCACGATTTCCGGATGCTGCAGGTATTCCTGCAGCGCGGTCAGCAGGCTGACGTGGGCGTGCGGGTACTGCTTCAGTGTCGGCCAGGCGTGCTGCAGCGTGCGTTCGGCGGCGTCGAGATAGCGGGTCTCACCCAGCAGGTAGCCGAGTCGCTGCAATGCACGTGCCGCGATGCCGGCGCCCGCTGGCAGCGCTTCATCGGCCATCGATCGGGGTCGCATGATCAGCGTTTCATGATCGCTGGCGGTAAACCAGAAGCCGCCCTGGTCGGCGTCGTAGAAAAACTCCAGCAGCAGCTCGGCGAGCGTGATGGCGAACTCAAGGTCCTGCTGGCGCCAGTCGTTCTGCAGCAGTTCCAGCAGCGCATCAAGCAGGAACGCATGATCGTCGAGATAGGCCGGGAAGCGCGCACGTCCATCGATATAGCTTGCCAGCAGGCGGCCATCAACCATCATGGTCGTGCGCAGGAAATCGGCAGCGCGCTGCGCGGCACTCGTCATGTCCGGCGCATCGAGCGCGCGCGCCGCGATAGCAAGACCGCGGATCGCGAGGGCGTTCCAGGCGCACAGCTGCTTGTCGTCGCGCCCCGGTGCTACGCGGCCCTGGCGCGCCTTGAACAGCTTCTGGCGCGCCGCTGCGAGTCGCGCCTGCAGTTCAACTTTATTGATGCCCAGCTCTTCGGCCAAAGTCGCCGCGTCCTGCTGAACGGTGAGATGCCAGCGGCTTTCAAAATTGGCGGGCCTGTCGAGACCGTAATAACCAGCGGCAGCGGCGTACTCGTCGTCGCTTAACAGGGCGCGCACCTGGTCCGGAGTCCAGACGTAAAAAAGACCTTCTTCGCCTTCGGAGTCGGCATCAAAACTTGAGTAGAAGCCACCTTCGGGAGACTGCATTTCGCGCAGTAGCCAGCCTGCCGTTTCCAACGCGATGTCGTGAAACTCGGTTTCGCCGGTGGCAAGCGCGGCCTCGGCGTACAGCGCCAGCAATGGTCCGTTGTCATACAGCATCTTTTCAAAATGCGGGATTTGCCAATAGCGATCGACCGAGTAACGCGAGAAGCCACCACCGACATGATCGCGGATGCCGCCATCGGCCATGCGCTTCAGTGACAGCGATACCAGGTACAGCGCGTCGACGTCGGGTTCGGCCTCGTGCGCGCTCGCGCGCCAGAGGCGCAGCAACAGCTCGAGCGTTGCAGGATGAGGAAATTTCGGTGCGCCGCCGAGCCCGCCGAAGTCGCGGTCAAACTGCTCATTCAGTTTGGCGCGCGCAGCGGTCAGAACGGACGCGTCGAGTCTCGCACTGCGGCTGCCGGCCTCCGGCTCCAGCCGCGAGAAGATTTCCGTTAGCTGCGAGGTCTGGCTGGCCACCTCCGTTCGCTGCTCCGAGAAATACTCGGCAACGCGCAGCAGAACGTCACGAAATGCCGGCATGCCGTGGCGCGATTCGTCCGGGAAATAGGTGCCTCCGAAAAATGGTCGCTGATCAACGGGGTCAAGAAACATGGTCAGCGGCCAGCCGCCAGGTTGCTGCGTCAACAATTGCTGGGCGAGCTGATAAATGCGGTCGACGTCCGGCCGTTCTTCCCGGTCGACCTTGATATTAACGTAACGCTCGTTCATCAGGCGCGCCGTCGCGTCGTCTTCGAACGACTCGTGCGCCATGACGTGACACCAGTGGCAGGAGGAGTAGCCGATCGACAGCAACACCGGCCGGTCCGTCTCGCGCGCCAGCGCAAACGCTTCGTCAGACCAGGCATGCCAGTCAACCGGGTTGTCGGCATGCTGTCTCAGGTAGGGGCTTGTTTCGCTCGCGAGCCGGTTGCGAGGCGCGGATTTGGTCATTGGAGTGCCGTGCTGCAAAAGTGGAGAATCGAACTATACCGGAATGGCCGTTGCCGGCTGGACTCGGGCAGCGCGATTAGGCAAGCTCGCCCCCATGCTGACCTACCCGGAATTCGATCCGATCCTCTTCGAGATCGGCTTTGTCAAAGTGCGCTGGTACGGCCTGATGTATGTCATCGGCTTCCTGCTGGCGTGGTGGCTTGCGCGTCGCCGCGCGCAGACGGCCTGGTCGCCGATCCGGCCGGAACAGGTCGACGACCTGATCTTCTACTCGATGCTTGGCGTCATACTCGGCGGCCGGCTCGGCTATTGCCTGGTGTATGGCTGGGACCAGCTGCTGAGCGATCCGCTGTACATTTTCAAGATCACCGAAGGCGGCATGTCGTTCCACGGCGGGCTTGCGGGGGTGATGGTTGCGCTGTGGCTGTTTGGTCGCAAATTGCACAGGCGCTTCTGGGAGATGGGCGACTTCGCCGCACCACTGGGGCCACTCGGCCTGGGTTTTGGCCGCATCGGCAACTTCATCAACGGTGAGTTATGGGGCAAGCCAACCGACGTGCCATGGAGCTTCAACGTCGAAGGCCAGGCACTGCATCCCTCGCAGCTTTACGAAGCGCTGCTGGAGGGCTTTGTCCTGTTCGCCATCGTGTGGTTTTACTCTGCGCGGCCGCGGCCGTTTCGCGCCGTGTCCGGTGTGTTCCTGGTTGGCTATGGCGTGTTCCGCTTTTTCGTGGAGTTCTACCGGGTTCCGGATGCGCACCTGCAGTACCTCGCGTTAGGCTGGGTCACCATGGGACAAATACTGTCGCTGCCGATGATTCTGCTGGGTTTGATCCTGCTGTGGCTCGCCTATCGCGACGCTTCGCGGCAACGGGCAAGCGCGTGACATGAAACAGTATCTCGACATGATGCGTACCGTCCGCGAGCAGGGCGTGCGCAAGGAAGACCGCACCGGTACCGGCACCTTGAGCCTGTTCGCGCAGCAAATGCGTTTTGATCTTGCCGCCGGTTTTCCGATGGTGACTACCAAGAAGCTGCACCTGCGCTCCATCATTCATGAGCTCTTGTGGTTTCTGACCGGCGAATCCAATATCGGCTACCTGCAGGACAACGGCGTTTCGATCTGGAACGAATGGGCCGATGACCAGGGCGAACTCGGGCCCGTCTACGGCGTGCAGTGGCGCAGCTGGCCGCGTGCCGATGGCAGCACGGTTGACCAGATCAGCGACGTGCTTGAGCGCATCAGGCGCGACCCGGACTCGCGGCGCCTGCTGGTCAACGCCTGGAACGTGGGGGAGCTGGACAAGATGGCGCTGCCGCCCTGTCACTGCCTGTTCCAGTTCTACGTGGCCGAGGGCAGGCTGTCCTGCCAGCTGTACCAGCGCAGTGCGGATATTTTTCTTGGCGTGCCTTTTAACATCGCCTCGTACGCGCTGCTAACCCACATGATGGCGCAACAGGCGGATTTGAAAGTCGGTGAATTCGTCTGGACCGGCGGTGACTGCCATCTGTATGTCAACCATCTCGAGCAGGCGGACGAACAGCTGAGCCGGCAGCCACTGCCGTTACCGACGCTGGCGATAAAACGCCGACCGGACAACATCTTCGACTACCGGTTTGAAGATTTCGAAATCCTTAACTACGAGTCGCATCCGCATATCAAGGCCGCGGTCGCGGTGTAGGGCTCCCTCGTGCGCGTATCCATCATCGTTGCGGCTGCGACGAACCACGTGATCGGCGTGCGGGGTGCTTTGCCCTGGCATATTTCCGAGGACCTCAAACGGTTTCGCGCGCTGACGACCGGCAAGCCGATTGTTATGGGTCGCCTGACCTACGAATCGATTGGCAAACCGTTGCCGCAGCGACGCAATATCATTATTAGTCGGCAAGCCGGCTACCGTGCGGCTGGCTGCGAGGTGGTCACCTCGCCGGTAGCGGCCCTCGACCTGGCCGCCGGCGCGGAGGAAATCATGGTTATCGGCGGCGGCCGTATTTACACGCAGTTGCTGCCGCTGGCCGATCGCATTTACCTGACCCGTGTGCATGCCCGGCCCGAAGGCGATGCGTTCTTCCCGGAACTGGATCACGAGGTCTGGCGCACCGTGTCAATTGAAGAGCATGCGGCAACGGACACGCAGCCGCTGGCCTACAGCTTCGAGATTCTCGAGCGCACTATGGCGCGCTCAGCTGACAGGTAGCGCGGGCAGTTTCGCAGTCACCTGCTGCACCGCATGATCGATATCAATATCGTCAATGGTGGTCGCGCCGCGCGCCAGTTCCTTTAGCAGCGCCTGCTGTGCCGCGCCGCGCTGCTGCGCGACAGCGTAAGGGATTTCCGGGTGGAACATCACCATGGAGTAGCGCGGGATGAAGCGGTCCGGCAGGCGCCGCTCGAGCTCGAAAGCGAGCTTCTTGTGCAACACAAAGTCCGGGTCGCGCACGCGATCACGCATCTCGACGTAGTTGTCGAGCGCCATGTCGGCAATTGCGTTCGCGTTGGCGAGCTGGCCTTGTTCGAAATGACTGAACACGGAGCGCCAGTCCGTGCCGTGTTGTTCCAGCAGCTGATCGATCAGGACGCAATCCTCAAACGCGAGATTCATCCCCTGGCCGTGGAAAGGCACTATCGCGTGGGCCGCATCGCCGATCAGCAGCACCTTGCCGTCGTGCCATGCCTTGCAGCGCACGGTACCGAGGATGCCGACCGGGTTCCGTGCAAACTCCTCGGTAAGCTCCGGCAGCAGCGGCACCAGGTCCGCAAACTCTTTGGCAAAGAAGGCCTCGACTGCGGCGGCATCGTCCAATCCGGCGAACGATGTTTCACCCTCGCGTGCCAGGAACAGGGTCAGCGTGAAATCGCCGCCTGGGTTTGGCAGTGCGATCATCATGAAGCCGCCTCGCGGCCATATGTGCAGCGCATCCGGCGCAAGCTGGAACGAGCCGTCGGCAGCGGCTGGCAGCGTTAGCTCCTTGTAGCCGTGTTCCAGCAGCGCTTCGCTGGGCGCGATGCGGCTGTCTTTGCCGTACGCCTGGCGTACCGCCGAGCCCGCGCCGTCGGCCGCGATGATCGGACGATCCTCGAGGACGACCGACTGCTCGCTGGTCGCGTCCCGCATCGTCAGCTTGCCGGTGTCAGGCGCAAAGGCTTGCGCGGCGTGGTCGAAGCGTATTTGCACGCCGTACTGCTGCTCCGCACAGTCCAGCAGGATGCGATTCAGTTCCGCGCGCGATACCGAGTAAATCTCTTCGCCGGCTTTCGAGCCGTAGGGTTGCAGCTCCTGTGCGCCATCCGGGTGATGAATCATGCGGCCGCGCATCGGTACCAGCAGTTTCCTGACCGGTTCAAAAATTCCTGCGTGCTGCAATGCGCGGATGCCACGCGAAGCCAGCGCAAGGTTGATCGAGCGGCCGCCCGCGAGTGATTTCCTGCGCGGATCCGGCTGCCGTTCCCACAGCGTTACCGCGAGCTTGCGCCGCGCCAGCATTACTGACAGCAGGCTGCCACACAGCCCGGCGCCAAGTACGTCGATCGAATTTGGATCAGTCATCAGTTTTTCCCGGCGCCGACATCACCGTGCCGCATTCTGTACAGCTGCGCTTTTCCACCGAGCTGAAGAACCGCTCGAACAGCGGCGGCAACTGTCCGACGATGTCGTCAACGTGCAGGTATTCCTCGTAGAGTTTGTGGTCGCAATTTTCGCAGAACCACATGAAGCCATCGAGCTCGCCAGCCAGGCGTTTGCGTTCGACGACAACACCGACGCTGTTTGCGAAACGCTGCGGTGAATGCGGTACGCGCGGTGGCAGCAGCAGGATTTCACCGGCGCGAATTGGCAGGTCAAGCCGCTTGCCGTCCTGCATCGTTTTCAACAGCATCTCGCCTTCCAGTTGATAAAAAAATTCGGGACCTTCATCGTAGTGATAGTCCTTGCGTGCGTTCGGGCCGCCGACCACCATAACGATGAAATCGTCTTCCTCGAAAACCTGCTGATTGCAGACCGGCGGCTTCAGCAGGTGACGATGCTCGTCTATCCACTGCTGAAAATTGAAAGCATGTAACGATTGCATCCGGGCTCCTCTATTTCAATGTAACGCAGTTTCCATCGATTGCGACGCAACACTGCGCGTCCTAGCCGCAATTGACCTGGCGGATTTTCGGTGGGGTATCCAGCCGCACGGCAGTCAACTGGCGGCCCCAGACACAGCCGGTATCGATCGAAATAATGTCGTCGTCAACGACCAGGCCCAGCGCCGACCAGTGGCCAAACACGACCCGCGTGCCGTGCCAGCGGGCGTCCGCGATGCTGAACCACGGAACCAGCCCTTGGCGCGCGGCATCCGGCGGGCCATTGTGACTGAAGTCGAGCCGGCCTTCCGTGGTCAGCATGCGCATGCGCGTCAGGCAGTTCACAATAAAGCGCAGTCGGTCATGCCCCTGCAGTGTGCCGGACCAGCGATCCGGCTTGTTGCCATGCATCACCTCGAGAAAATCTTCGAAGTCCGGACCGCGCAATACGGCCTCGACTTCGGCCGCGCGTTTCAGCGCCTTCTGGCAACTCCACTGCGGCGGCAGGCCCGCGTGTACCAGCAAGGTGTTGAGTCCTGCATCGTAATGCACCAGCGGGCGGTGTCGCAGCCAGTCGATCAGCTCATCGCAATCGTCCGCGGCAAGAATTTTCCACATCGAATCGAAACGGTCGGATTTCACGCCGATGTCGTAGGCCAGCGCGATCAGATGCAGATCGTGGTTTCCCAGTACGGTAATTGCCGCGTCGCCCAGCGAGCGCACGAAGCGCAGCGATTTGCGCGACTTCGGGCCGCGATTGACGATGTCGCCGGTCAGCCAGAGCTTGTCGCTGGCCGGGTCGAAGCCAATCTTGTCGAGCAAGCGCCGGAACGGATCGTAGCAACCCTGCAGGTCACCGATGGCATAGACCGCCATGCAGACCTCGCCTCAGGCGATCAATGCAGCACGCCGGGCACGGCCAGCGTGAAAGGAGGGATCGGCGCGTAAAAATCAGCGCCGCCATCGACCTGCATACGATAGCGACCCTGCATCGCACCCACCGGCGTTTCCAGCACCGCGCCGCTCGAATAACGGAAGGATTCACCGGGATTTAGGTGCGGCTGCTCGCCGACGACACCATCGCCGCTGACTTCCTGCACCTTGCCGTTGGCGTCGGTAATGACCCAGTGCCTGCTCAGCAGACGGGCGGGGACGTCGCCCTTGTTAGCAATCGTAATCGTGTAGGCAAATACATAGCGGCCTATGTCGGGCTCTGATTGCTCCCTGACATAGTTCGTTGCGACCTCGATGCTGATCTCGCAAATGTCGGTGCTGCTGCTCATGCGCTCTCGGGATGTCCCTGTGCCGGCGGATGCCTGCCGCCATTCTACATGAAGGGCATGTCGGCGCCCGGCAGTCTCAGGCCCTGTGCAGCAGATTCGCAAGCTCGATCCACTGGCTTATGGCGAGCTGTTCCGGCCGCGCGCCCGGGCTGATACCCGCGGCAACGAGCTGCGCTTCGCTGGCCTGCTGGCGCAATGCGTTACGAATCGTCTTGCGCCGCTGCGTGAACGCCTGCGCCACGATCTTCTTCAGGAGCGCATGGTCCTCGATCTGGTAGGTGCCTGCGGGTTGCGGGGCAAGGCGCACCACCGCGGACATGACTTTCGGCGGGGGCTGGAAAGCATCCGGCGGCACGTCGAACAGATGGGCTACCTGCATCGAGCAGCCGAGCATGACGGTCAGCCTGCCGAAATCGCGCGAGCCGGGCGCTGCTGCCATGCGATCCACGACTTCTTTTTGCAGCATGAAATGCATGTCTTGTATGCAGTCACGAAACTCGACCAGGTGAAACAGCAGCGGGGTCGAAATGTTGTAGGGCAGGTTGCCAACAATGCGCAGCTTGCTGCCGAGCGCCGCGAAGTCGAAGCGCAGGGCGTCCGCCTCGTGAATAGTGACGCTGCGGCTGTCGGCATATTGCCGGCGCAGGCTGGCGGCGAGATCACGATCAAATTCCACCGCGTGCAGTGAGCCTGCCAGCCGCGCCAGCGGGCCGGTGATGGCGCCGTGGCCGGGCCCTATCTCAATCAGCGTGTCCTGCCGATCAGGCGCGATCGCGGCGACAATGTCGCTTATTACGCCGGCATCGTGCAGGAAATGCTGACCAAAGCGCTTGCGTGGGCGGTGCATTCAATCAGCCGGCAGCGAGGCTGGCGGCGAGTTCGATGGCAGCGATCAGGCTGCCTGGATCGGCCTTGCCACTGCCGGCCAGGTCGAGCGCCGTGCCGTGATCAACAGAGGTCCGCAGGATCGGCAAACCCAGCGTCACGTTGACGCCCTGGCCGAAGCTTGCGTATTTGAGCACCGGCAGGCCCTGATCGTGATACATCGCGAGCACCGCATCCGCTTTGCCCGCCGCCGCGGTAAACGCGGTATCGGCCGGTAGCGGACCGCGCAGCCGCATGCCGGCGGCACGCCCGCGTTCGATGACCGGCGCGATCACGTCACGATCTTCATGGCCGAGATGGCCACCCTCGCCGGCGTGCGGATTCAGCCCGCAGACGTTGATCAGCGGATCTTCGATCCGGAACTTGCTGCGCAGGTCGGCGTGCAGCACCTCCAGCACCGCGGTGATTCTTGCAGCAGTCAGGTAGCCCGGCACGGCCGACAAGGGCATGTGGGTGCTGGCGAGCGCCACGCGCAGCTGCTGTGCGACCAGCAGCATGACGGGCGTGGTTGCGCCCGTGAGTTCTGCCAGGTACTCGGTGTGACCGCTGAACGCAATGCCGGCGTCATTGATGATGCTTTTTTGCAGCGGTGCGGTAATCATCGCGGCGAAACGCCCGGCGAGGCAGCCCTCTGCCGCTGTGCGCAAGGCCTCGAGCAGGGCTTCAGCATTGGCAGGATGCGGCTTGCCGAGCACATCGCGTTGCGGCAGCGACTGCGCCAGGACCGTGAGAGTGCCGGCGACAGGTGCCTTGTCGGAGCCGTAGTCACGAATTGTGAGCGGCAGCCCGAGTCGCTTGGCACGCTCGCGCAGCAACTGCGGATCGGCGATAACGACGAGCTGCCTGGCGAGTGGCAGCTGTGCCAGCCCGATGCACAGATCCGGACCGATGCCGGCCGGTTCGCCGGCCGTCAAAACCAGCGGCGGCGAGTCAGGCGCTGCTGTCACGGCGAATCACCCTGCGCGAGCGCCTGGCGCGCCCGGTCAGATCCGGATCTGGACAAACGCCTCGTCGCGCAGACGCCGCAGCCACAGCTCGGATTCGTTCGCCAGTTTGCTGTTGCGAATGCGCTGCACACAGGTGCTTTCCTTAAGGTCTTCCGTGTTGTCGTAGGTACGCTTGCCCATGACTTCGAGAATGTGCCAGCCAAAGCGGGTCCGGAAGGGGTCGGTGACTGCGCCGATTTCCGCACTCTGAGCGACCTGCTCGAATTCCGGAACATAGGTGCCCGGACCTTGCCAGCCCATATCACCACCCTCATTGCCGGAGCCGGGATCGTCCGACATGAGTTTGGCAAGTTCGGCAAAGTTTTCGCCACCACGAATGCGTTCTGCCGCTTCCTGCAGCCGCTGCTTGGCAGTTTCGTCGTCGATGATTTCATTCGGCGTAATCAGGATATGCCGGATGTTCATCTGCTCGATTTCGCTTTTCTTGGTGGCGCTGCGCAATTCGTTGATCTTGACGATGTGAAAACCGCTGACCGCGCGAATCGGCGACGAAAACCCGCCTTCCTGCACGTTGACCACGATGTCGGAGAACAGCGTTGGCAGCTGATCGCCTTTGCGCCAGCCAAGATTGCCGCCTTCCAGACCGGTCTGGCTGTCCGAATAACGTACTGCCATTTCGCCGAAATCGGCGCCATCCTGCAATGCCTGGTGCACTTCCCTGGCGCGCGCTTCGGCCGTCGCAAACTGCGCGGCGTTGGCAGATTCCGGCACCGAGATCAGGATGTGCGACAGGTTGTATTCGGAATTACCGACGACGTTGTTTTCGAGGTCGGCGATGCACTGTTCAATCTCGCGTGGCGCTGCCGTGATGCGCCCGATGACGTCGATCTGGCGCAGCTGTTCCATCGTCATCTGCTTGCGGATATCGCGCCGGTATTCGACGTAGTCGATACCGTCCGCCGCCAGCACTTCCGGCATGCGTTCGAAGGGAATGTTGTTTTGCTGCGCGAGTCGCGCAATGGCGGCGTTCACCATCTGGTCAGAAACCTGGATGCCGAAGCGGCGGGCACGCTGCAGCTGGATCTGTTCCATGACCAGTCGCTCCAGTACCTGTTCCTCGAGGATATTGTCAGGCGGCAACTGCAGGCCCTCAGCGTTAGCACGTTCGCGAATCAGCACTTTCGCCGCGCGCAGCTCGCTCTTCAGCACGATGCCCTCGTTCACGATTGCTGCTACGCCGTCAATGAATTCGCCGGTCTGTGACAGCTCTTCGGCCGCGAACGCGGGCAGGGTGCCAGCCAGTGCCGCCAGCGCGGCAAATAGTTTCGTTCTACGCATAGTGTGTCTTGTCGTGTTGATGCAGCGCCGAATGTTGCCGCAGGCTTACAAATCGGGAGAATAACCGAGAATACCACGTTCCAGCAGCTTGTCCGCAGCCGTCCCGACGCTGGTCATGCCCTTCAATACCAGTTGCAGACCGATCGATGAGTCGCGGGTTCCGTCGCGGGTCGAAATATGTCGCCGCGACACCAGCCGCAGCCCCCAGCAGCAGCTTTCGTATTCGAGACCGTAGAACTGTTCGAGCGCCTTGTCGTCGCGCATCGAGTAGTTGTAGCGGCCCACGAAACGCCAGCGTTCAGCGAGCGGCCAGGACCAGGACAGGTCGCCTTGTTCCAGCGCACCGCGACGGTAGCGATAGGCGAGGTTGAGCACCCGGTCCTGGCTCGGCCGGTACTGCAGCCGCGCTTCGGACTGGGTCGTCCCGTTGTCGCCGGTGCCCCACTGATGACCGAAATCGAAGTTCAGGTTCTCGTACAGCAAGAAGCGCATTTCAGCGATGTAGTCCGATGATTCGCCGACATCGCTTGTCTGGTTCGGCAGGCGCACGCCCTGCTCGCTTAAGTACAGCGCCTGGCCGATTGTCGCGGTGACGAGTTCCTTGCCACTGCTCGCATTCAGGATGCGCGAGGTCACCCCGATACTGACCTGATCGGTATCGGTGATGCGGTCACCGCCGAGAAAGCGGTTCGGGCGAAACAGCTGCACGAGGTTGAGGTCCGGGATGATGGTGTCGAACACCGGCAGCTCTGCCTGCTCCCGATACGGAATGTGCACGTAGCGGATGCGCGGCTCCAGCGTCTGCAGCAACCCTGCGCCGCTGATCTGGCGTTCAAGGGTCATGCCGGCGTCAAGGCTGCTGATGGGCAGCGTGCGCGACGGGTTGGGGTCCACCTGCGGTGCGGTGTCACTGAGCCCGTACTGCGTATGCCGCAGGGTAAGCGAGGGGTTAACGTACCAGCCCGGGTGTTCAATCGGCCAGTCGATCTGCGGCGATGCGTCCAGTCGCCAGCCGGTTGTGCCAACGTCGCGATCAAAGTAGGTGAGCTCGCTGTCAAGAAGGTAACGAAGGCCGAAGCGCTGTTCTGGCCACAGGCCGCGCATGCGCAGCTGTGGCAGCCGTCGGTAGGGCCGGTCGGTTGCGACGATGGCATCGTCAATCGTCTGGTAATCCTGCGCCCGGGCGAGCAGCGTCCAGTTCTCGCTGATGTAGTCGAAGGTCATCGCCCGGTCGAGGTGCGTAGTGCTCGACGCGCTGAGACTGCCGCCGAGATCCTCGAAATACTGGCTGTCCGAGGTTTGCCGAAAATTGATCCGCTGGCGCCAGCCGTTCGCGAACAGCGTGCGGTGCTGATAGGCGACCAGCAGTCGACTGTCACCGTACAGATCGTCATTCGCAAGGTATTCGACGTTGGCGGTACCTTCGTGGCCGCCGACCAGGTAACGGAACTCGTTGCCCAGTTGCAGGCCACGATCGGTGAGCAGGCGCGGAGTGAAGGTTGCATCGTAGTTCGGTGCGATATTCCAGTACCAGGGCACGCTGATCTCGTTACCACTGCGGCCTGCGCTGCCGATCTCGGGCGTCAGCACGCCGGTTTTCCGCGCATCACCGAGCGGGAAAGACAGGAACGGCGTGTACAGGATTGGCACGCCCTGGAAGCGCAGTTTGACGTTGCGCGCCGTACCGTTACCGGCATCCGTATCGATATCGATATTGCCGGCCTCGAGCACCCAGTCATTGGAGCCCGGTGGACAGGTCGTGTAACTGACTTCGGCGAGCGACAAGGTGCCGGCACGGCTGATATCCAGTGAGTCGGCGGCGCCACGCGCACCATTGTCACCCAGGCGAAACTCCGCGCCATTGAACGTGATGCGGCCTGTTGAATAAGAAAACAGTGCGGAGTCGCTGCGAATGCGGGTACGCGGATCGCGGTACTGCACGTTGCCGTTCAGCAGGACCGCGAGTTCGGCGGGATCGTAAATTGCCGAATCGGCGCCGACCATGCGGTCGCCGCTCGTCAGGCGCACGCCATCCGACAGATTCGCGCTGGGGTTGACGCCGACGCTCGCTTCAATACGTCCGGCCTCGAATACGATCGAATTGTCGCTGCTGGTCGGCGCTTGCCAGTTCGGGAACACGTCATCGGCCGTGCTGCTCGCGCAGGCCATCGGTTCCGCCGCGCTGCTGCAAAAAGGCAGGAAGACGATGAGCAACGTGCTGCAAGTTGAAATCAGTTTACTGGGCAATGCTGTTTGCTTCTGCTGTGGTCGCCGGCCCGCCGTTGCAGACACCGGATTTACTGCTTGCAAGGTTTTCAGCTTGCGTATTCATTGGTCGGCAGGGCAGTCCTTACGATCGTGATGTCATCACGCCGGCCGATTTGGTACCTTCGCACAGCTCGCTGCCACCCCGCAGCAGCGGCACGTTTGCAGGTTTTCCACAGTCAACCAAGAGGCCAATCGGGTGCCAGACAGACCGGATGCACGTCGCGAAGCACTGCTCACATGGCTGACCAAGGAACTGGGACTAAAGGTCAGTCGCCTGGTTCCCGCCTCCAAAGACGCAAGCTTTCGCCGCTATTTCCGGGTCTCTACGGACGACGCGCAGTATATCGCGATGGATGCGCCACCGGACAGGGAATTGAGCGAGCCGTTCGTGAGGGTTGCTGGCTGGTTAGCGGAGATGGGATTGCACAGTCCGCGCGTGTTGCACCACGATCTTGCGCTCGGTTTCCTGCTGCTGACAGATCTCGGTGAACTGCAATACCTCGATACGCTGCAAAGCGCGCCACTGGAGGCTGATCGTCTTTATCGCGATGCGCTAGTCGCGCTCGACCAGATGCAGCGGCGCGGTGTCGATTATCAGTCGCGACTACCACCGTACGATCATGCGCTGCTGACCAGAGAGCTGGATCTGTTCCATGACTGGTTGTGCCACAAGCACTTAAAGCTCCGGTTCAGTGCCGCCGATGCTGCCGGCTGGCGGTCGACCTGCGATTTCCTGATCAATGCTGCGCTGCTGCAGCCCCGGGTGTTCGTGCATCGTGACTATCACTCCCGCAACCTGATGATCTGCGAAGACAGCAATCCCGGCATCCTTGACTTTCAGGATGCGGTCGAAGGCGCGTATACCTACGACCTGGTGTCGCTGTTGCGCGACTGTTACGTGCGCTGGCCGGCTGCGTTGGTCGAATCGCTTGCCCGCGAGTTCTTTCGACGTTGTCGCGACCGGTTTCCGGTCGTTGGCAGCCGCCAATTCCTGCGCGACTTCGATCTCAGTGGCGTGCAACGTCACCTGAAGGCGGCGGGGATTTTTGCGCGCCTGGAACTACGCGATCAGAAGCAGGGCTACCTGAAAGATGTGCCGCGGACGCTGGCGTACATCGTCGAGGTTGCGCCAAGCTATCCGGAACTCGATTTCCTGCAGCGCCTCATCAGCGAGCGGGTGGTGCCGGCGCTGGAGGTCCCTGCATGACGGTAATGCTGCTGGCGGCCGGGCGCGGTGAGCGGCTGCGTCCGCTGACGGATGAGCTGCCCAAAGCGCTGGTCGAGGTTGCCGGCGTGAGCCTGCTGGAGCGGCATTTGCAGCGTCTGGGTGAAGCCGGCGCACAAACCGTTGTGATTAATCTCGGTTGGCAGGGCGAGCAAATCGTGCAGCGTATTGGCAGCGGCAGGCGCTTTGGCCTGCAGGTTGTCTACAGCCCGGAGTACGACCAGCCGCTGGAAACCGGTGGTGGTATTTTTCGCGCGCTGCCGTTACTCGGCCAGAGCGAGCCGTTCTGGGTTATCAATGCAGATATCGTTTGTGATTTTGCGTTGCACGACGTGCCGCTGTCCGCCACGACACTGGCCCACCTCGTGCTTGTGGCAAATCCGGCCTACCGTGACCACGGTGATTTTGCGCTGGATGGTGATCGCACCGTGAACGCTCAAGAGGCGCCCCTGACGTACAGCGGTATCGCGTTTTACCGGCCGGAATTTTTCGCTGGCTGCAGCGGCGGACGCTTTAGCGTCGTGCCCTTGTTGCAGCGCTGCGCCGAAGAAGGCCGCCTGAGCGGAGAAGTGCACAGCGGGCTATGGGCAGATGTCGGTACGCCGCAGCGACTGGCTGCGGCAAACGCATTGCTTCAATCGGAAGCGGTCGCGCCCGGGTAATAAATTTCGCGTTCGAGGCCGAGTTCTTCCAGCAGGTAACGCAGCAACTTGCGCTCGAGCAGCTCGCGCTCGTCGCTTACGCCAAGATCAGCAAGGTTCACAACCTCGAGACCGGCATAGCCGCAGGGGTTGATGCGCGCAAACGGCGTAAGGTCCGCAGCAACATTCAGCGCCATGCCGTGATAGCTTGCGCCGCGGCGAATACGCAGCCCGACCGACGCCACTTTCCTGCCATCAACGTAAACTCCGGGCGCGTTCGCCCGGCACTGCGCAGTGATGCGGTAGTCGGCGGCCAGGCGAATAACCGCTTTTTCGAGGGCCGTAACGAGCGGCCGCACGCCGATGCCGGCGCGACGGATGTCGATTAACGGGTAGATCATGATCTGGCCAGGCCCGTGGAAGGTCACCTGGCCGCCGCGGTCTATCTGCACGACATCGATGTCGCCGGGCGCCAGCAGGTGCTCACGGCTGGCGTTCAGCCCCAGCGTAAACACCGGCGGATGTTCGGTGAACCAGATTTCGTCCGGTGTCGCCGCGTCACGCTCATCGGTGAATCGCTGCATCGCGCGCCACAGCGGTTCGTAGGGCTGCCGGCCCAGCGAGCGCACCGTCAGCAAGCTTGCGACATCCCCCTGTGACGCGCTGCTCACAGCGCGACCAGGATTTCTTCGTGGGCGGACAGGTCCATGTAAATTGCATCGAGCTGCTGCTGGCTTTCGGCACGGATCGTGATCGTCAGCGAGACGAAGCGACCCTTGCTGCTGCTCGCCGTGCGCAGCGAATCTTCCGCCACCGGCCCGGCGTGCCGTTCAATAATCGCACGCGCCGCGTCGTGAAACGCCGGCCTGTCCTTGCCCATCATCTTGATGGGAAAGTCGCAGGGGAACTCGATGACCGCCTTTTCCTTACTGTCGTCCGGGACCATGGTTGCGCAGGCGCCTATTCAAACCACAGGCTGACGCTGTCTTTGGTGCGTTGCCAGAAAGACCCGACCGGGTTCTCCTGCAGTGCGCGCAACGGTTCGCTAATCAGCGCCTCGCCGTTCAGGCTGACCAGCAGCTCTGCGACCGGCTGACCTTTCGCCAGCGGTGCGGTTACTGTCGCGGGCATGTTCATGATCGATTCCAGCTTGTCGTAGCTGCCGCGCGGCACCGTGATGTAAAGGTCTTCAGGCAGGCCGAGCGGTGTCGTTTCGCTGGCGGCTTTCCAGACGCGCGCTTCGGCAACCGCTTCGCCGGCGCGGTACAGCATGCGCGTCTCGAAGAAACGAAAACCGTAGTTAAGCAGCGCCTGGCTGCCATCGACACGTGCCTTCGGGCTTGCGGTGCCCATAACGACAGCGACCAGTCGCATTCCGTCGCGCTCCGCCGAGGAAACGAGACAATAGCCGGCGTCGTCGGTATGGCCGGTTTTCATACCGTCCACGCTCGGGTCGCGCCACAGCAGCGAGTTACGATTGTCCTGCGTGATGTTGTTGTAGGTGAAGTCACGCACCGAGTACCAGCGGTAGTATTCTGGAAACTCATTGACGATTGCTCGCGCAAGAATCGCCATGTCGCGCGCTGTCGTGTAGTGCTCGTCACCCGGCAAGCCCGTGGAGTTCTGGAAGTGGCTGCCTGCCATACCGAGGCGCATGGCAAAGCGGTTCATCATTTCGGCAAAGACGGATTCCGTACCTGCGATGTGTTCGGCCAGTGCAACGCTGGCGTCGTTGCCGGATTGCACGATCATGCCCAGCAGCAGGTCCTCGATCGTTACCCGCGTGCCGACTTCGATGAACATTCGCGAGCCGGGCGTGCGCCAGGCCTTTTCGCTGACCGTGACTTCGTCCGTCAGCTTGACCTGGCCTTCCTGCAGCGACTTGAAGGCGACGTAGGCAGTCATGAGCTTCGTCAGGCTCGCCGGCGCGAGCCGCTCGTCCGGGTTCAGCGTTGCGACTTCGTGGCCGGTCACGGCGTCAATTACGAGATAGCTCTTCGCCCCGATTACCGGCGGTGCGGGCACGGGCATGTCCAGCGCGCTTGCGGCAAACGACAGGGACAGGAGCATTGCGGCGATCAGGGAAGCAAATAACGGCATTTTTTTACATTCAGGAGCGATGGGAAGCCGCGTATTGTAACGTCTCGCCAAAAAATTGGGCAGACAGTGTGGGCCGCGCCCCTTACTCGGTAACGATATGCGAATCCGTTATGCCCAGGCTGGCCAGCCGGGCGACGAGCTGATCGTAGGCGTCGACGTCAGGCAGCGGGCCAATGCGCACCCGGTACAGGGGTCGTTCCATGCCGATTTCTTCGTAGACGAATGCCCCGTCGATGCCCTTGCCCTGCAACAGGCGATGGCGCCGCTCCGCGTTCCGGCGCTCGCCAAATGCGCCAACCTGCAGGAACACCTGGTTTTCCACGGAGCCGCCAGAATCTGCTTCGGCCACGGCTGCGGCAACGATGGAATCGGGCACGGGAGGCGGCGGCTTATCGAAACTGATCGCCCTCACTTCGACCAGGCTCGTGCCGTCACGAATCATGTCGAGCCGGCGGGCGGCCGCGAACGACAGGTCGATAATGCGGTTATCGACGAACGGTCCACGATCGTTGACCCGCACCACGACCGTCTTGTTATTGCGCAGATTGCGCACCTCAACGTAGGTTGGCAGTGGCAGGGTTTTATGCGCCGCCGTGAGCTGGTGCATGTCGTAGGGTTCCTGGCTGGACGTCGGTCTGCCATGGAATTTCGATCCGTACCACGATGCGACGCCGCGTTCGCTGTAGCCATGACTGCTGCGCATGACCTCATAAGGCTGTCCGTAAACTTCATAGATCGGACCGTTACCGTAGCGACTCAGGGGCTCGGCACGGGGTACCGGGTCGTTTGGCAGGTCCGGCGGAATCGCGGAGCCCCTGGGCGGAGCGCTGTCGACGACGGGCCGCGTCGCGCAGGCGCCAAGTAACGCCGCGGCGAGCAATAGCGCGACCGTCTTACTGTTGGTCACGCTGCACGGCCAACGCTATTTCTTCACCGAGCTGATGCACTGCCAGCGCGTACATGATGCTGCGGTTGTAGCGCGTGATCACGAAGAAATTATGAAAGCCCACCCAGTGCTCGACATCGTCTGCGCCCTGCAGCATGAGCAGCGATGCGCGCGCATCGCCATCCTGACTGGTGGCAAACAGCACGCCGCTGTTGCTCAGCGACGCGACGGTTTCCTCGAGTTTCAATGAGTTCAGCGGGGTGCGGCCTGTCCAGTCTTTGGCGAGACTGGCATGTGACACAACTTCACCGCCGGAGCGCCAGCCGTGCCTGACAAAATAGTTGGCGACACTGCCGATGACATCGGTCCAGTTGTTCCAGATATCGCGGTGGCCGTCGGCACTTGAATCGACTGCGTAAGCGCGAAAGCTGCTGGGCATGAACTGCGGTGCGCCCATCGCACCGGCGTAGGAGCCGGTCGGTGTCGCAGCGTCGATGCCTTCTTCACGAATCAGTAACAGGTACTGCGCCAGTTCCTTGCGGAAAAACTTGGAGCGGGGCGGATAGTCGAATGCGAGCGTCGACAGCGCATCCAGGACCCGGTAATTACCGGTGATGCGTCCAAAAAAAGTTTCGACGCCAATGATCGCAACCAGGATTTCGCAGGGCACGCCGGTCTGCTCACTGATCAATTGCAAGGTCGCGCTGTGCTCGCGCCAGAATTCCGCGCCCGCGCTGATGCGTTTCTCCGTAATGAAGATCTTGCGGTAGTCGCCCCAGGTCAGGGTGCGTTCCGCCGGACGGCTGATCGCATCGAGAATTGTCTGACGGCTTTTTGCTTCACTGAGCGCGCTGACCAGTACGGCGCGGTCATAGTCATGGTCAGTGACCATTTCATCGATAAACGCCTTGATGTCTTCGCGATTCGTATCGAGTGCGAGGGCGGGCAGCGCAATGCTTAATAACGCGCTGGCGATGGCGAGCCGGAGGGCAGTAGTCATTGCGGCAGGGGTCACTTTCTTGGGGTTAATGAGGCAGGAACTTTCTGTGCGTATGAATCGACATCAGAATACCGAATCCCGCCATGAGCGTCACCATCGAGGTGCCGCCGAAGCTGACCAGCGGCAGCGGCACGCCGACCACCGGCAACAAACCGGTCACCATTGCGGTGTTCACGAACACGTAAACGAAAAACGTCAGGCTGATACTGCCGGCCAGCAGTCGGGAATAGGTATCGCGGGCTTCGATCGCGATATACAGACCGCGGCCGATGATGAAAACGTACAGTCCCAGCAAACTCAGCACGCCGAGCAGCCCGAGCTCTTCGCCCATTACGGCGAAAATGAAATCGGTGTCGCGTTCAGGCAGGAACTCGAGCTGCGCCTGTGAGCCGTTGGCCCAGCCCTTGCCGAACAGGCCGCCGGAACCAATCGCAATCTTGGACTGAATGATGTTGTAGCCGGAGCCCAGTGGATCGGAGTCCGGGTTCAGTAAGGTCAGCACGCGCTGACGCTGATAGTCTTTCATGAAATTCCACAGGACATAGGCGCCGGGAATCGACAACAGTCCGAGCACGATCATCAGCCGGATCGACAGGCCGGCCAGGATCAGCACCAGGAAACCCGAGGCGGCAATCAGCAGCGCCGTGCCCAGGTCCGGCTGCACGGCAATCATGACGGCCGGCACGGCGATGAATACGCCGACGAGAAATATGTGTGCGGACTGTGGCGGCATCGGCCTGTCATGCAACAACCACGCAGCCATCATCGGTACCGCGAGCTTCATGATTTCGGAAGGCTGAAAGCGCACGCCAAGATCCAGCCAGCGCTGCGCGCCCTGACCGACTTCGCCAAGCACCAGCACCATCGACAACAATGCCAGGCCGAACAGGAAGCCCCAGGGTGACCAGCGCCGCAACAAATCGGGCGACAGTTGGGCCACGAACACCATGGCTGCAAGTGCAATGCCGAGTCGCACGCATTGCGAAAACCACAGGTCGATGTTCCTGCCAACCGCGCTGTACAGCACGACAAGTCCAAAGCCCGATGTCAGCAGCAGTGCCGTTAACAGCGTGCCATCGATGTGCAGGCGTCGCATCAGGCGGGCCATATCGCCGAGCGGCGCGGCCTTGCGTTCGATCAGGCGCTGCGTGTCACTGAATCGCATCGCTACCGTATCCCAGTGCCTGGTCCATCAGCCGGCGCGCTATCGGTGCGGCGACGCGGCTGCCGCTCGAGCCGTTCTCCACGATTATGGCGAGCGCAATGCGCGGTTCTTCGACCGGCGCAAATGCGATAAACAGTGCGTGGTCACGCAGTCGTTCCGCAATGTCGTCCTCTTCGTATTCCTCTTCCTGCGCCACCGAAAACACCTGCGCGGTACCGCTCTTGCCGGCCATGGTGTAGGGCGCGTTGCGGCCGGCCGCGCGCGCCGTGCCCTGTTCGCCCTGCAGCACATCCTGCATCGCGTCAATTACGCTTTCCCAGTAGAACTCGTTGCTGATTTCAACTGCCGAAAGCGGTTCGCTGGCGACCGGCGTCAGCTCGCCACTGAACGGATCTTCAACCGCGGTCACGAAGCGCGGTCGAAAACGCTGGCCGCGCATCGCGAGCGCGGCGGTTGCGCTTGCCAGCTGCAGCGGCGTTGCCAGCATGTAGCCTTGCCCGATCGATGCGATCACGGTCTCGCCTGGAAACCAGGTCTGGTTCTCGCGACTGCTGAATGCACCGCGTTTCCAGGCGATCGATGGCACCAGTCCGCCAAGCTCACCGCTGATATCGAGGCCGGTTGGATCGCCGAGCCCGAACGCTGTCAGGTAGTCGTGCATTCGATCGATGCCGATGTCGCGACTCATTTCATAAAAATACACGTCGCAGGACTGCGCGATCGCGTCGTGCAGATCGACCTGTCCATGACCTTCCGGTCGCCAGTCCCGATAGCGATGCGTGCTGCCGGGCAGCGTGTAATAGCCAATGCACATCGTGCGGCGAGTCAGGTTGGTAGCGCCCGTTTCCAGCGCCGCCAGCGCCAGCATTGGCTTGATGGTCGAGCCGGGCGGGTACTTGCCGCGTACGGCGCGGTTGAACAACGGCTGATCCGGGTCCGTTTGCAGTTCGCGGTACTCACTCACGGACATGCCGAGTGCAAAGGCGTTTGGATCGAATGCCGGTGTGCTCACAAGCGCCAGCACTTCGCCGTTGCGCGGGTCGATTGCGACGATCGAACCGCGGCGGCCCTCGAGTGCCTCGGTCGCGACTCTCTGCAGGTCCAGATCGATACTCAGGTGCAGATTCATGCCCGGCTGCGGCGCATCGCCCTCGACCAGTGTCTGCGACAGTTCGCGAGCGTCCGCCGGCACCTGCCTGCCGCGCGCATTCGTCACAAGCTGCCGATAGCCGGGCGTGCCGTGCAGGCGGCTTTCATTGAAATATTCAACGCCGGTCTTGCCGGTATGCGCGGTGCCGGCGTAGGCGGCCGGGTCGAGCCGGTTAAGGTCGCTCGTTGAAATTGCGCTGACGTAGCCGACGGCATGCGCGACGTTCTTCCCGTGCGGGTAATGACGCACCAGCCGCGGCTGAAAATCGACGCCCGGGAAGCGCGGCCGCTGCACCGAAAAATGGGAAATTTCTGCTTCGCTCAGCCGGAATCGCAGGGTGACAGGCTTGAAGCGTGGACCCCGCCGACTCAGGTCCTTCAAGCGCGGAATGTCCTCAACGTCGATGAGTTTCAGCTGCGCGAGTCGCGCCAGCGTGTCATCAAGGTCGCGGACCTGTTCCGGCACCAGTTCAAGCTGATAGGCGGGCAGGTTTTCTGCAAGCACTCGTCCTTTGCGATCGAAAATCAGGCCGCGTGTCGGCGGTACCGCTTCGATGCGAATGCGGTTGCCGTGCGATTGTTCGGCGAAATGTTCGTGATCGACGATCTGCAGCTGCACCAGGCGGGTTACGACCGTGCCCAGCAGCAGCGCGCCGATCACGCACGCCAGCAGCACGCGGCGCGAAAACAGGCGACGCTCCGAGTGGTGGTCCTTGATAGGGGACAGAATAGTCATCGGCCGGCAGTGCGTCCTGTGTTCAAGCGCGGGACCGGCGAACGTTGACCAGGCCGGATACCCAGTAGACCAGTGGCCAGACGAGGGTTCCCGTTAAAACCGGACCCCAGTACTGCGCGCCCGGCGCGCTGATGCCGGCGACGCCGTTTATCCAGAACAGCAGGAACTGGTAAATGCCGAGCAGGGCGAACACCGTCATGGTCAGTTGCGACAACGGGAACACGCGCAGCTGCAAATGGAAACGCACCGTCAGGTAGACCACGGCCGACATCGCGAGCGCGTGCTGGCCCAGCAGGGTGCCATGGGCGACGTCGACGACCAGCCCGGTCAGCCACGCGACGCCGACGCCGTAGTGGTGTGGCAGGGCGAGCGCCCAATATATAAGTGTCAGCAGCACCCAGTCGGGCCAGTACGGCTGGACGGAGTCCGTGACCGGTGCAATTGCCAGCATCAGCGCAACGACTATCGCGAAGAAAACCGGCAGGCGCCGGGTCGCCGGATTACTCGACATCGTCGACCTCCGGGATATTCTGCGAGTCAGACCAGATCAGCATGATCTCGCGCACCTGGTTCAGGCGTGCCGTCGGTTTCGCGGAAACACGCGCGAACGGCTCCTGCGGCAGGCGCTCGACCGCATCGACGATAGCCACCGGGTAGCCGGCCGGAAACGCACCGCCCAGCCCGGACGTTACTAACAGGTCACCCACCTCCACGTCGGCGTTGTTCGGCAGGTACTGCAGATCGAGACGGTCGTATTCACCGGTCCCGAAGGCGATCGTGCGCAGGCCGTTACGATTCACTTCGACTGGCAGCGCGTGATCGGGATCGCTGATCAGCAATGCCTGCGAACTCAGCAGTCCGGCTTCAATGACCTGTCCGACCACACCGTCTGCGTCGACCAGCGCCTGGCCGTCGTAGACATCGTCGTACTGGCCCTTGTCGATCACGATGGAGTGCCGGTAAGGGTTGGCGCTGACCGACATAATCTCCGCGACGCGCACGCGGTCCGGTACGCGCGCTGTGGCATCAAGCATTGCGCGCAACCGGGCGTTCTCTGCTTCGAGAGCGGCATAGCGCTGCAGTCGCGCATAGGTGAGCAAGCGCTCTGCTTCGAGCCGCTTGTTATCCTGCAGCAGATCGCCGCGACTGGACGTTGTCGACTGCAGCCAGTTCCAGATTGATACCGGCGCGTCAACGATGACACGCAACGGGTAAACCGTCGCGCCAAATGCTTTGCGCACTGCGTCGAGATGATGCTGCTGCTGGTCAATCACCATCAGCAGGATGCTGAGGCCGGCCAGCAACAGCCAGCGGAGTCCGAGTGCCGGACTTCTGCTGGAGCGGTGTGTGGCGGGGGAGCCGGCAGAAGCCATTAACGCTTTCCCTGTGAGCTCAGGTGCTTGTCTGCCACGTGAGTCGCTGCACGGCGCGGATAGCGCAGCCTGTCACCGGAGATTCCGGATTATTCCAGGCCAAAAACGGCCGGGCCGTGTTCGTCGATCAATTCGATTACGCGACCGCCACCGCGCGCAACGCAGGTCAGCGGATCGTCTGCGATGACCACGGGCAAGCCGGTTTCTTCCATCAACAATTTGTCGAGTTCGCGGAGCATGGCGCCGCCACCCGTAAGCACGATGCCGCGTTCTGCGACATCCGCGCCGAGTTCCGGCGGTGTCTGTTCGAGCGCTTCCTTGACCGCGCCGACGATACCCTGCAGCGGTTCCTGCAGCGCTTCGAGAATTTCGTTGCTGTTCAGCGTGAAGCTGCGCGGCACGCCTTCTGAAAGGTTGCGGCCCTTGACGGAAATTTCCATCACTTCCTGTCCTGGAAATGCCGAGCCGATTTCGTGCTTGATTCGCTCAGCGGTGGCTTCTCCGATCAGGATGCCGTAGTTGCGGCGCACGTAGTTGGTAATAGCTTCGTCGAAACGATCGCCGCCAATTCGCACTGACGCTGCGTAAACAATTCCGTTCAATGAAATGACAGCGACTTCTGAAGTACCGCCGCCAATGTCGAGCACCATCGAGCCGCGCGCTTCATGTACCGGCATGCCGGCACCGATTGCTGCGGCCATCGGTTCCGGAATCAGGTGCACCTTGCGGGCACCGGCGCCTTCCGCCGACTCACGAATGGCGCGGCGCTCCACCTGTGTGGAGCCGTAAGGCACGCAAATCAGAACGCGCGGGCTTGGCCGGAAGTAACGGGTGCCGTGCGCTTTGCGAATAAAATGCTGCAGCATTTTTTCGGTAACGGTGAAATCGGCGATAACGCCGTCTTTCAGCGGTCGGATGGCCGTTATGTTACCCGGCGTACGGCCCAGCATCATTTTTGCTTCCATGCCGACCGCTTCGACAACGCGCCCGCCGCGCCCGCTGTCTTCGCGAATCGCTACGACCGACGGTTCGTTGAGAACAATGCCGTGTCCGCGGGAGTAAATGAGCGTGTTGGCAGTCCCGAGATCGATCGACAAATCGTTCGAGAAATAACCTAGAATGTTCTTTAGCATGCTGGGGGAAGGTCCCGCGAGTGATATCCCGACTAATCTAGCAATGCGCAGGACATTGAGCAAGGCGCCGTGTATTATTCGCGCCGCTCGCAAACAGGCTGGCTTCAGCAGGACATTCCCGAGGTTCCCAGGTGTCACTCAGCAAAGATCAGGTTCAGCACATCGCCAAACTGGCGAGACTTAACATTGCGAACCAGGAAGCGGACGACGTTGCCGCCAAGTTGTCGCGAATCGTCGATTTCGTCGATCAGCTACAGGCCGCGCCCACGGATGACGTCCTGCCGATGGCGCACCCCTTAGACCAGCCCCAGCGCCTGCGCCCCGACGCGGTCACGGAAGTCAACGCTCGCGACACGATCCAGGCCAATGCGCCATTGGTGCGTGACGGCCTGTATCTCGTGCCGAAAGTCATCGAGTAGGCGGGTCTGAGTTGAGCAACGAACTACACGCGTTAACGCTTACCGAGCTGGCGCAGGGCCTCGCTGGCGGTGACTTTACGGCGCGCGCACTGACCGAGGCGATGCTGGCGCGGATCGCCCGCCTGGATGCGGGCCTGAACGCCCTGCTGACGGTGACCGGCGACGCGGCGCTGGCCGCCGCCGAGCGCGCAGACCGGCATCGTGCCGCAGGCAAGGCCGGTGCGCTCACCGGCTTGCCGATCATCCACAAGGACATTTTCTGCACCCATGGCGTCCGCACCACCTGCGGCTCGCGCATGCTGGAAAATTTCGTGTCGCCCGTACGACGCGACCGTCGTCGAGCGCCTCGCGAGTGCCGGCGTGGTCATGCTCGGCAAGATCGAATATGGACGAGTTCGCGATGGGCTCGTCGAATGAAACAAGCTATTTCGGCCCGGTCCGCAATCCCTGGGACCACGCGCTGTCGCCGGGCGGCTCCTCCGGCGGCTCGGCTGCGGCAGTCGCTGCCCGTCTGACGCCGGCGGCGACCGGCACGGATACCGGTGGTTCGATCCGCCAGCCAGCCGCGTTGACCGGCACAGTCGGTCTCAAACCCACCTACGGTCGCGTGTCGCGCTACGGCATGATCGCGTTTGCCTCGAGCCTGGACCAGGCGGGCATAATTACCCGCAGTGCCGGCGACGCGGCGCTGTTATTGCAGGCGATGGCTGGCTTCGACGAGCGAGACTCCACCTCGGTCGATCACCCGGTGCCGGACTACCGGGCAGCGCTCGACCAGCCCTTGCAGGGCCTGCGTATCGGCATTGTGCGCGCAGCACTTCGATGCCGGTCTCGACCAGCAGACCGGGGCGCTGCGTCAGGGACGCGATCGCCGTTCTCGAGGCGCAGGGCGCCGTGACCCGCGAAGTGGACCTGCCGAATCTCGAGTTGTCGGTGCCCACCTACTACGTCGTCGCACCTGCGGAGTGTTCATCCAACCTGTCACGCTTTGACGGCGTGCGCTTCGGACATCGCGCCAACGACGCTAAAGACCTGTTCGACCTTTACTGCCGCAGCCGCGGCGAAGGCTTTGGCGCGGAAGTCAAACGACGCATCATGACCGGCACCTACGTGCTGTCGGCGGGTTACTACGATGCCTATTACCTGAAGGCGCAGAAAGTGCGGCAGCTGATCGCGGATGATTTCCGCAAGGCGTTTGCCGAGGTGGATATCATCGCCGGACCAACGACGCCGACGCCGGCATTCGCCATCGGCGACAAGACCGACGATCCAATCACGATGTACCTGAACGACATTTACACGATCGGCGCCAACCTGGCAGGACTGCCCGGCATGTCCGTGCCCTGCGGTTTCGTCGGCAAATTGCCGGTAGGCCTGCATCTTGTCGGACCCCACTTCGGGGAGGAGCGCCTGTTGAATTGCGCGCACCGCTACGAGGCCGTCACCGACTGGCACCGGGCGTGTCCGGAGCTGTATCGATGAGCGTCGCAAGCGGCAACTGGGAGGTTGTTATCGGGCTGGAAATCCATACCCAGCTCGCCACCCGCAGCAAGATATTCTCGGGTGCAGCGACGGCCTACGGCGCTGCACCCAATACCCAGGCCTGCCTGATCGACCTCGGCTACCCGGGCGTCTTGCCGGTTCTGAACAAGGACGTAGTGCGAATGGCCTGCAAGTTCGGCCTGGCCGTCAACGCGACGATCGCGCCGCGTTCCGTTTTTGCCCGTAAAAACTACTTTTACCCGGATTTGCCGAAGGGCTACCAGATCAGCCAGTACGAGCTGCCGATCGTCGAGTCCGGCGAGCTGATGATCGTCGGTGACGATGGCAACGAGAGGCGCATCGGCATAACCCGTGCGCATCTTGAGGAAGATGCCGGCAAGTCCCTGCACGAAGGTCTCGGCGAGTTCTCCGGGATAGACTTGAATCGGGCCGGTACGCCGCTGCTGGAAATCGTGTCAGAGCCGGATCTGCGCTCGGCGAAGGAAGCGGTTACCTACATGCGCAAGATTCACTCGATCGTGCGTTACCTCGAGATTTCTGACGGCAACATGCAGGAAGGCTCGTTTCGCTGCGATGCAAACGTGTCGATTCGGCCGCGAGGTCAGCAGGAGCTTGGCACGCGGACCGAACTGAAGAACCTGAACTCGTTTCGCTTCGTCGAGAAGGCGATCAATTTCGAAATCGGGCGCCAGATCGACGTGCTCGAAGACGGCGGCAAGATCGTGCAGGAAACGCGCCTGTACGATTCCGATCGTGACGAGACCCGGCCGATGCGCAGCAAGGAAGAGGCCAACGATTACCGCTATTTTCCCGATCCGGACCTGCTGCCCGTCGAAATTGATCCTGCATTCGTTGCCGAGATCCGGGCCGCGCTGCCGGAATTGCCGCAGGCGAAGCGCGCACGCTTTATCGAGCAGTACGAACTGAAGGCCGACGATGCGGAGGTGCTGACCAGCAGTCGCGCGCTTGCCGACTATTTCGAAGCAACCGCTGCCGCCGGCGATGACCCGCGGCTTGCCGCCAACTGGGTAATGGGTGAGCTGTCCGCTGCCCTGAATCGCGACGGCACGGATATTGTCGATTCGAAACTCACTCCTGGCGCCATGGCCGGCTTGCTGGCGCGCATCAGTGACGGCACGATTTCCGGCAAGATCGCGAAACAGGTATTTGACGCGATGTGGCAGGGCGAGGGTGACGCCGATGCGGTCATCGCCGCACGGGGGCTCACGCAAATTACCGATACCGCCGCGATCGACGGGATTGTCGACGAGGTTATCGCCGCCAATCCCGGGCAGGTCGCCGAGTTTCGCGCCGGCAAGGAGAAGATTCTTGGCTTCCTGGTTGGCCAGGTCATGAAAGCCTCGCGCGGCAAGGCTAATCCCGCGCAGGCCAACGAGTCCCTGCTGCGCAAACTGCGCGGCAACTGATCGCGCAGCGCTGCCCGGCATGCCGGATTCCGACAAAGTCATTCCGTTCATTTTCGAGTCCCTGCCGGTACGCGGTGCACTCGTCCAGCTCCGCTCGTCCTGGCAGCGCATGCAGCTCGGCCATCGCTACGAACGGCCGGTGCGTGACGTGCTCGGTCATGCCGCCGCGGCGAGCGTCCTGATCGCCCAAAGCCTGAAGTTCGACGGCCAGATTACGCTGCAGATTTCCGGCAACGGGCCGCTGTCGATGCTCGTCATGCAATGCACGAGCAAGCTCGCAATGCGCGGCCTGGCAAGAGCCGCGCGCGACAGTGCTCAGCTGTCTTACGCCGAACTCGTGTCGCGGGCCAACTGCGCCATTACTGTCGACGGTGAGGATATCGAGCGTCCTTACCAGGGAATCGTCGAGGTGCGCGGCGAGTCGCTGGCGCAGAGCCTCGAGCATTACTACGGGCATTCCGCGCAAATACCAACCCACCTTAACCTGCTTGCTGAGCAGAACCTGGCGGCCGGCCTGCTGTTGCAGCGCATGCCGCACGCCGGCGAAATCAACGACGATGACTGGCACCGCCTCGGGCTGCTGGCAGCAACGCTGCGGCCGGCGGATTTTGCCGACGGCGAAGCGCTTGAACTGCTCGGCAAACTGTTCGCCGAAGACGACCTGCGGGTGCTGGAGGAGCGTGTCGCCACGTTTCATTGTCGTTGTTCCCAGCAGCGCACTGAAGACGTGCTGCGTTTGCTCGGCCCTGACGAAGCCGCCGAGGCCCTCGGCAGCCTCGGCCGCATCGATGTCACCTGCGAGTACTGCGGACGTACCCGCAGTTTCGACGAGGTCGACGTGAAAAGGCTGTTCGCGCCACCTGCCGGCCAGTCCTCCAGCCGCCTGCATTAAACCCCGTTTTGCCCCGCTGCAGCCTGTGCTAGACTCTGCTCTTCGCTTATATATAAATAAATCCTTATATCTTTATTATGACCCCGGAAAGCCAGCTGTTGGCGAGCCGCCTGAAAGCGGCCGCAGACCCGACCCGCCAGCGCCTGCTGGCGCTGTGCCGTGGCGGCGAGTGCAGTGTCTCCGAGCTCACCGGCGTGCTCGGCCTGAGCCAGCCGCGGGTCTCGCAGCAGCTGAAGGTCCTGTGCGATAACGGCATGCTGCAGCGTTTTCGCGACGGGCAGCGGGTTTTCTATCGCTGGCCTGCCGGCACGGCGATGACGGCCGGCTTGCAGCAACTGCTGGCGCTGCTGCCCGACGATGAGCCCCAGTTCGATGCGGATGCCCTGCGCCTGCGGCAGCTGCGCGGCATCGTCAGCAGCGCGCCAGGCCTGGCGCTGCCCGCTGATGCGGAGGAGCGACTGCTGCATCGTGCCATCCTCGACCTGACCGTCGCCGAAGCGGTTGGCGACCTGCTCGATATCGGCTGTGGCCGGGGTCGATTGCTCAAGCTGCTGTCGAGTCGCGCGAACCGCGCAGTCGGCGTCGACATCGATGCCGGTGCTCGCGATCGCGCGCGCAGCGAGCTGTTACTGGCGGGTCTGAAAAACTGCAGCCTGCGCAACGGCGACATGTACTGCCTGCCGTTCGGCAGCGACGAATTCGACACGATCATTCTCGACGACGTGCTGGCAAGCGCAGCGCGGCCGGTGGCCGTACTCACTGAGGCGCAGCGCGTGTTGCGCAAGGGCGGCCGCCTGCTGTTACTGCAAAAGCTGCAGGATCTCGACGTCGCAACGCTGCAGGAACGGCTGGCCGCCTGGAGCAGCGCGGCCGGACTGCGGCTGAAACCGGCGCGCCGCACGCCGGGCAACCGGCCGCTCTGGCTGCTCGCCGAAGCGCGACCGGTCCTGTCCGCATCGGCGGCTGCATGACTGGCGAAACATGGCAATGCAACTCAGGGACTTGGCAGCGAGGCAGGGACGATGACTGACGAACGCGACACAGCGAGCAAGGGCAAAGGATTGCCGCGCGTATCTTTCGAATTTTTTCCGCCGAACAGCGAGAAAATGGAGCAGACGCTGTGGGACTCGATCAAGCGCCTGGCGGTGTTGTCACCGAATTTTGTGTCCGTCACCTACGGTGCGGATGGCTCAACCCGCGAACGGACCCACAGCGCGGTCGCGCGCATCCTCTCCGAAACGACCTTGACGGCCGCGCCGCATCTCACCTGCGTGGGTGCCAGTCGCGACCAGATTGATGCCATCGCGCGGGAGTACTGGGACATGGGTGTTCGCCACCTGGTGGCGCTGCGGGGCGACCCGCCCAAAGACGTGCAAATCTATCAGCCGCGTGCCGATGGCTACGCGTACGCCGCGGACCTGGTCGCTGGCCTGAAGCGGGTTGCCGACTTCGACGTGTCCGTAGCGGCCTACCCGGAAGTGCATCCGGATGCGCCTGACGCCGCCTTCGACCTGGACAACCTGAAGCGCAAACTCGACGCGGGCGCGTCGCGTGCGATCACGCAATTTTTCTTCGATGTGAATCGCTACCTGAAGTTTCGCGATCGCTGCGCGGCGGCCGGTATCGATTCGCAGCTGGTGCCGGGCATTCTGCCGATCACGCGCTTTCCGCAGCTGCAGCGTTTTGCAGAGCAGTGCGGCGCGACCGTGCCGGACTGGCTGCACGAGCGCTTCGAAGGACTCGAAGACGATGCCGAAACGCGCCAGATGATTGCCGCGAGCGTTGCCATTGAACAGGTGCGTCTGCTGCAGCGTGAAGGCATCGAAGAATTCCATTTTTATACGCTGAACCGCTCGGAGCTGACGTTCGCAATCTGTCACGCGATGGGCGTGCGTCCACGGCAAGCGGCCGCCTGAAGGAACATCATGCAACGAACCGA
Organism: uncultured Gammaproteobacteria bacterium; assembly: GCA_963800915.1. Taxonomy (GTDB): domain Bacteria; phylum Pseudomonadota; class Gammaproteobacteria; order Steroidobacterales; family Woeseiaceae; genus Woeseia. The sequence continues at coordinate 124,358 of CAWDCR010000002.1, read as the reverse complement.
AAGAATCGCCGCGTTACACGAGGCGCTGACGAAACGCATCCTGTTACTCGATGGCGCAATGGGCACGATGATCCAGCGGGTGGGTCTCGCGGAAGAAGATTTTCGCGGCAGCGCATTCAAGGACTGGCATCGCGACCTGAAGGGCAACAATGACCTGCTGACGCTGACCCAGCCGGACGTCATTCGCAAAATTCACTGCGAGTTCTTGGCGGCCGGCGCGGACATTCTTGAAACCAACACCTTCAACTCCAACGCGCCATCGATGGCCGACTACGGCATGGAGTCGAAAGTCGCCGAGCTGAACCGGGCTGCCGCCAGCCTCGCGCGGTCCTGCGCGGACGAGTTTGCGGCGCGCGACGGTCGCGTCCGCTTCGTGGCCGGCGTGCTGGGCCCGACCAACCGTACCGCCTCGATTTCGCCGGACGTCAATGATCCGGGTTACCGCAATATCCGTTTCGCGGAATTGGCGGCGACCTATCGGGAAGCTGCCGAAGCGCTGATTGCCGGCGGCGCCGATTTCCTGATGATCGAAACGATTTTCGACACGCTGAACGCAAAGGCGGCGATATTCGCCCTGCGGCAGCTGTTCCGCGAATCCGGCCAGGCGCTGCCCATCATGATCTCGGGCACGATCACCGACGCGTCGGGACGCACCCTGTCGGGCCAGACCACGGAAGCATTCTGGAATTCGGTGCGGCACGCGGATCCGTTCATGATCGGCCTGAACTGCGCGCTAGGCGCGGCTGACATGCGCCAGTACGTGGCTGAACTCGCGCGCGTCGCCGATACCGGAGTCAGCGCCCACCCGAACGCCGGCCTGCCGAACGAGTTCGGCGAATACGACGAGTCCGCAGAACAGATGGCGGCAATCATGGCTGAGTTCGTCGAGTCCGGCCTTGTCAATCTCGTCGGTGGCTGCTGCGGCACGACGCCCGCGCATATCGCTGCGCTGCGCGACGTTATCGACAAAGCAGGCCCACGACAGATTCCAATAGTGCCGGTGCGCTGCCGGCTGGCAGGTCTGGAGCCGGTGTCGATCGGGCCCGACGACCTGTTCGTCAACGTCGGTGAACGCAGTAACGTAACCGGTTCCGCGCATTTCCGGCGCCTGATTGAGGCGGATGATTACGCTGCGGCCCTGCAAATCGCGCGGCAGCAGGTGGATAACGGTGCGCAGATTATCGACATCAACATGGACGAGGGCATGCTCGATTCGGAGCGCGCCATGGTCACCTACCTCGACCTGATCGCCTCGGAACCGGACGTCTCGCGCGTACCCATCATGATCGATTCATCGAAATGGTCGGTCATCGAAGCCGGGCTGCGCTGCGTGCAGGGCAAGGGCATCGTGAACTCGATCAGCCTCAAAGAGGGTGAAGAATCATTCATCGCGCAGGCCCAGCTGGTGCGCGACTACGGTGCTGCCGTGGTGGTCATGGCTTTTGACGAGAAGGGGCAGGCGGATACGATCGAACGCAAGGTCGGGATCTGTGAGCGCAGCTACAGGATTCTCACCGAACAGGTCGGCCTCAACCCGGCCGACATCATTTTCGATCCAAACATTTTTGCGATCGCAACCGGTATCGAAGAGCACAACAGTTACGGCCGCGACTTTATCGAGGCCACGCGCCGAATCAAGGCGCAGTTGCCGCATGCGCTGATCAGCGGCGGCGTGAGCAATGTGTCGTTCTCGTTTCGCGGCAACAATATCGTGCGCGAGGCGATTCACTCGGTGTTCCTGTACCACGCCATTCAGGCTGGTATGGACATGGGTATCGTGAACGCGGGCCAGCTCGCAATTTACGAGGACCTGCCGAAGCAGCTTCGCAATGCAGTCGAAGATGTTGTCTTGAACAGGAACCCGGAAGCCACCGAGCGCCTGCTGGAGATTGCCGAGGACTATCGCGGCCAGGCGTCCGGTATCAAGCGCGACACCCTCGATATGAGCTGGCGTGAGCTGGCTGTTGACAAGCGCCTCGAGCACGCGCTCGTCAAGGGCATCGATGAGTTCGTCATTGCGGACACCGAAGAAGCGCGGCTTGCCGCCGTGCGTCCGCTCGATGTCATCGAAGGCCCGCTGATGTCCGGCATGAACGTTGTCGGTGACCTGTTCGGCGAGGGAAAAATGTTCCTGCCGCAGGTGGTCAAGTCGGCGCGCGTTATGAAGAAAGCGGTCGGCCATCTGGTGCCTTTTATCGAAGAAGAAAAGGGCGGCGCGCGCGAAACAAACGGCAAGATCATCATGGCGACCGTCAAGGGCGACGTGCATGACATCGGCAAGAACATCGTTGGCGTGGTTCTGCAGTGCAATAACTTCGAGGTGATCGATCTCGGCGTGATGGTGTCCTGCGAGAAAATCCTGGAGACGGCGCGCCGCGAGAATGCGCAGATCATTGGCCTGTCAGGGCTGATTACGCCGTCGCTGGACGAGATGGTGAACGTCGCGCGCGAAATGCAGCGGCAGAAATTCGAGCTGCCGCTGCTGATCGGCGGCGCAACCACGTCGCCTGCCCATACGGCGGTCAAGATCGAGCCGAATTACGAAGGGCCGGTCATCTATGTGAAAGACGCCTCGCGCTCGGTTGGTATTGCGCAGGCGCTGGTTGAGCAAGGCAGTCGCGACGAACTGGTACGCAAGGTTCGCGAAGACAACGCGAAGCGAAGGGAGCGCCATGCCGGCAATCGGCGGCAGGCGCCGCAGCTGTCACTGGCCGAGGCGCGTGATAATCGCTTTCGCGGCGACTGGGCAAGCTACACGCCGCCGGTCCCGACATTTACCGGTACCCGGGTCCTTGAGAATATTGATCTCGCCGAGCTTGCCAAATTCATCGACTGGATGCCGTTCTTCAACGCCTGGGAGTTCTTCGGCAAGTTTCCTGCGATTCTGACTGACGAGGTGCGCGGCGAAGCAGCGAGTGCGCTGTTCGCGGACGCTAAGGCGATGCTGCAGCGGCTTATCGACGAACGCTGGCTGACGGCTCGTGCGGTGGTAGGGCTGTTCCCGGCGAATACGGTCGATCACGACGATATCGAGCTGTACCGGACGCCGGGACAGGATCCGTTCATGCGGCTGTGTCAGCTGCGCCAGCAGAAGTCGAAACCGCGGGGCAAGACCAACGATTGCTTGGCGGATTTCCTCGCGCCGGCGGGCAGTGGTGCGGTCGACCATATCGGCGCATTCGCAGTGACCGCGGGCATTGGCATCGACGAGCACGTGCAGCGTTTCGAGGCAGAGCACGACGACTATTCGAGCATCATTCTGAAAGCGCTTGCGGACCGGCTGGCCGAGGCCGGCGCGGAGTACCTGCACCAGCGAATGCGTCGTGAATGGTGGGCCTACGCCACTGATGAGGCGCTGCAAAACGCCGAGCTGATCGATGAGAAATATTGCGGCATCCGGCCTGCGCCCGGTTATCCGGCCTGCCCTGACCACACCGAGAAGGCCAAGTTATGGGAGCTGCTCGACGTGGAGCGGGCCATCGGTTTGCGCCTGACGGAATCGTTCGCGATGTACCCGACGGCGGCAGTCAGCGGCTTCTACTTCTCGCACCCGCAGGCGCGCTACTTTGCGGTTGGCCAGATCGACCGCGACCAGGTCGAGTCGCTCGCACAGCGCAAGGGCTGGGACGTCGCGACGGTCGAGCGCTGGCTCGCCCCGAACCTCGGCTACGAACCGTCAAAAGCCGACGCCGCCTGATCCAGATCGAACCGCGGACCGGCCGTCAGTCGTCCAGCCGCACTTCGGTAATCGTGACCGGCTCGAGCGGCACGTCCTGGTGGCCGCCGCGCGATCCGGTCGGCACCGCGGCAATCGCATCGACGACGTCCATACCACCCGAGACTTTGCCAAACACCGCGTAGCCGAAGTCGCGACTGCTGTGATTCAGGAAGTCGTTGTCCTTCAGGTTGATGAAGAATTGCGAGGTTGCGCTGTCAACGACATTGGTGCGCGCCATCGCCAGTGTTCCGCGCAAGTTCTTCTCGCCATTATTTGCTTCGTTCTTGATAGGAACGTGGGTGTCCTTGCGCCCGAGATCGGCAGCCATGCCGCCGCCCTGGATCATGAAGTTCGGAATCACGCGGTGGAATACGGTCTCCGCGAAAAAACCGTCCTCCACGTAGCGGCGGAAGTTGGCGCAGGATAGCGGCGCGGTTTCTTCGAACAATTCAATGACAATGTCGCCATGACTGGTGCAAATTGTAGGCATCGGTGGTTCCCGTGGTTCTGGTGATAGTTATTTCGCTGCGGCGCGCCGTGCAAATACCTGGTGATTCCCCGGCAGCCAGCTCAGGCCGCCATCCGCTGTGTACTCCATGCGCGACTCGAAACGATCGGGCGCGACATTGTAGCGGGTGAAGCGCAGCTGTGCCTTGCCGCCGTCAGCCGTGTCGAATTCCTGCGTGGTGCGGGTTTCGCCGTCCAGCGGGCCGCTCATGATCCACAGCTTGCCATCACGCCCGACGGAGGCCATTTCAATCTTCTGCTCTTTTTCGCTGACGTAGAACAGGATGGCCGAGGTCATGTCGAGTTCCGGGATGCTGGTGACGCCGGAGACCACCCGGTCTGGTACCACCCATGCAAATGTATAGCTGCCGTTGACGCTGCGGGCGATCGAGCCGTCTTCATTGAGAAACTCGGTAACGACTTCCCACGCGCCTATGCTGTCGCGCAGCTGGCTGACGGCCTGGGTCAGGGCGGCATCGGCCGGCGCCGTGTCGTCTGCAAAAATGCTGCTGCTGAAAAGCAGCAGGACTATGGCAAGGCTGATACGCATGGGTTTGCTCCGTGACTCATTGCTTGATAAGCGTAAGAACCGGCGGCGCCCGCGCAGTTCCCGCTAAATTCCGCGGCGTGCGATCGTAACGCGCGGCAGCCCGGCGTAGTCCCTGACGCAGGCCAGCTCTTGCCAGCCGAATTCGTCCAGCACCGCAGCAACGGACGCTTGTTGGGTCGCGCCGTGCTCAAGCAGCAGCATGCCGTCGGCGGACAATAGCGCCCGGCAGTCCTTGCCGATAACCCGGATTGCTGCAAGCCCGTCCGGACCGGCGGTCAGGGCTGCGCGTGGTTCGTGGCGCAGGTTTGCAAGCAGCGGGTCATCGTCTGCGATGTAGGGCGGGTTTGACACGATCAGGTCGAAGACCCGTCCGTGCACCGGTTGCGTCCAGCTGCCGTGCCGGAACTCGACATTTGGCAGGTTCAGCTGCCGCGCATTCTGTTCGGCGACCGCCAACGCGGCCGCACTGATGTCGGTCGCGGTGATGTCACACAAGGGACGCTCCCGCGCAATGGCCAGCGCAATGGCGCCACTGCCGGTACCCAGGTCGAGAACGCGCAGGTTTGCGCGCCGCGGAATCCGGCCCAGTGCCTGTTCGACCAGCACCTCCGTGTCCGGACGCGGCACCAGCGTGGCGGGTGCGACCATCAGCGACATCGACCAGAATTCCTTTTCGCCGCAGATGTAGGCGAGCGGTTCATTGTCCAGGCGGCGTAGCAACGTTGCCTCGAACCGCGCCAGCGCGGCTTCATCCAGCTCGTCGTCCGGGTGCGCGAACAGGAAACTGCGCGGCATATCGATGGCCCGCGCCAGCAGCAGTTCGGCATCGAGTCGCGCAGATTCGCTGACCGCCAAGAGCCTCGCTGCGGCGCTATCGAGCGCCTGCTTGATGGTCGCCACGGCCGTCATCAGGCTGGCCCCCGCCGCGCGGCTTCGCGTAGTATGGCCGCCTTCGCAGATTCCGGTTCAAACGCGATGAAGGTTTACTCCAATATTCTCGATATGGTCGGCAAAACGCCGATGCTCGAGGTGACCCATTTCGATACCGGCCCGTGCCGCCTGTTCCTGAAGCTCGAGCTGATGAATCCGGCGGGATCGATCAAGGACCGCATCGGCATGTCGATGATAGAACAAGCCGAGCAGCGCGGGGACATCAAACCGGGCGACACGATCGTCGAGGCCACTGCCGGCAATACCGGTCTCGGGCTGGCCCTTGTTGCGCAGCAGAAAGGTTACCACCTGGTCCTGGTGTTGCCCGACAAGATGAGCCAGGAAAAAATATTCAATCTGCGCGCGATGGGTGCCGAGGTCGTACTGACCCGATCGGATGTCGCGAAGGGCCACCCGGAGTATTACCAGGACCTTGGCAAACGGCTCGCGCAGGAGCAGGGCGCCTATTTCATCAACCAGTTTGGTAATCCGGACAATCCGCTGGCGCACGAGTTAACGACCGCGCCGGAAATTCTCGAGCAAATGCAGGGCGACGTTGACGCCATCGTGGTCGGCGTTGGCTCAAGCGGCACGGTAAGCGGCATGAGCAAATACCTTGCAGCTCATGCACCGCAGGTTGAAATCGTGCTCGCCGATCCCGTCGGCTCCATCCTGGCGGATTACATTAACAAGGGTGAGCTGCACGAGAAGAACGCCGGCTGGCTCGTTGAGGGTATAGGCGAGGATTTTATTCCCGACATTGCCGATTTCAGCCAGGTTAAAAAGGCTTACAGCATCAGTGATGCCGAGTCGTTTCGCTGCGCACGCGAATTACTGCAGAAAGAGGGTCTGCTTGCAGGATCTTCGTCGGGCACCCTGCTGGCGGCGGCGCTGCGTTATTGCCGCGAGCAAACAGAGCCGAAGCGGGTCGTGAGTTTTGCCTGCGATACCGGCAATAAGTACCTGTCCAAGTTGTTCAATGATTTCTGGATGGAAGACCAGGGTTTCATCAAGCGCGAACAGTTCGGCGATTTGCGCGATCTCGTCGGCCGGCCGCACGGCGAGCGGGCGACGATAACGGTGGGCGCGAACGACGTGCTGACGACGGCGCATAATCGCCTGCGCAACGCGGGTTTCTCACAGCTGCCGGTGATGGACGGTGATCGGCTCGTCGGCGTGCTGACGGAAAACGACATCATTCGCTTCGTGTTCGGCAAGCCGGAGCTGATGAACGCGCCGGTTCACGATGCAATGCAGACTGCGTTTATCAAGGTCACCAAAGACACCACTGTACACAATCTCGTCGCCATGCTGCATGTGCAGCCCTGCGCCGCCGTGGTTGATGACGACGAGTTTTACGGTTTGATCACGCGCGCCGACGTGCTGAACTACCTGCGCTTGCAGGCCTAGCCGGACTCAGTCGGCGAGGGCGGCCAGCTGCTCGGCCTGGTATTCATTGATCAACGGCCCGATCACCTGCTCGAGATCGCCGCCGAGAACTTCATCAAGCTTGTAAAGCGTCAGGTTGATGCGGTGATCGGTAACCCGGCCCTGTGGGAAATTGTAAGTGCGGATGCGCTCCGAGCGGTCGCCGCTGCCGACCAGCAGCTTGCGCTGCTCGGCCTGTGCGGCGTTTCTTTGCTTGATCTCCGCATCCAGCAGGCGCGCCTGCAGCAATGACATGGCGCGCGCGCGGTTCTTGTGTTGCGAGCGTTCGTCCTGGCACTCGACCACGATGCCGCTCGGCAAGTGAGTAAGGCGAACGGCCGAGTCTGTCTTGTTGACGTGCTGGCCGCCGGCACCCGAAGCGCGATAGGTATCGACGCGCAGATCGGCCGGGTTGACGTCGATCGCCTCAACTTCGTCTGGCTCGGGCAATACGGCGACCGTGCAGGCAGACGTGTGGATGCGGCCCTGCGATTCGGTCGCGGGTACGCGCTGCACGCGATGAGCGCCCGATTCGAATTTGAGCTGCGCGTATATGCCGCTGCCGCTGATTCGGCAAATAACTTCTTTATAACCGCCGTGCTCGCCCTCGCGCGCACTCAGGATTTCCTGCGACCAGCCGGCGGACTCCGCGTACTTCGAATACATACGAAACAGGTCACCGGCGAAGATCGCCGCCTCGTCGCCGCCGGTACCGGCGCGAATTTCGAGGAATACATTGCTGCCGTCGTGCGGATCCGCGGGTATCAGCGATTTCTGCAGATCCAGCACCAGCGCGTCGCGACGCTCAGACAAGGCCTCGATCTCGTCCTCGCCCATCGCGCGAATTTCGGGATCGCTGTCATCGCGCATCTCGCCAGCGGCGGCGATGTCCTTCTCGACTTTCTCAAATTCGCCGAACAGTTTGATGACCGGCTCGAGTCGCGAGTATTCACGCGACAGTTCGCGAAAGCGATTCTGGTTGCCAATGACCTCGGGATCGGACAACAGCTGCGAAACTTCTTCGAAGCGATCGCGGGTGCTTTCCAGGTTGCTGCGAATTGACGCCTTCACGTATCGGTTTCGTCCTTGTCATCAAGCTCGAACAGCGTGCGGGCTGCGTCAATGAGCGGCTGATTGCCTTCCTCGCCCGCGCGGCGCAGCTGCACGCTTGGCGCGTGCAGCAGTTTTTTCATCAGCGCGGCGGTCGCGTATTCCAGAACGTCCATGCTGTCGGCGCCGCGACCCAGCCGGCGTCGCGCCTGCGCCAGCACTTCGCGACGCAGTGCTTCGCCCTGATCGCGCAGGTTCGAGATCGCTGGCGCCAGCTGCTTGCCGCGTTCGATTTCGAGGTAACGCTGCGTTTCCTCTTCGAGCATGCGGTGGGCTTCGCGTGCCGCCGCCTCGCGACTGCCGCGATTCTTTACGATGACCTTGTCGAGGTCGTCGATGCTGTAGAGGTAGACGTCTTCCAGCGTGCTGATGGCCGGATCCAGGTCTCGCGGGACGGCAATGTCGACGGCGAATACCGGCTTTCTCTTGCGCGCGCGGATCGCCTCTTTCATCTGCGCCAGTGACAGGATCTGGTCGGGGCTAGCTGTCGAGCTGATCAGGATGTCGGCCTCGGGCAGCGTGCCGTCGATCTCCGACAGCGGCAATGCGAAACCGCCGAACTCGCTGGCCAGCTCCTGTGCGCGAGTCACGTCACGATTCGCGACGAACAGGCGCCCGATGCGGCGCGCCTGCAGGTGCTGCGCGACCAGGCGAATCGTCGCGCCGGCCCCGATTAGCAGCGCGGTGTGATTTTCGAAGCCGGAATAGAACTGGTTGGCGAGCGTTACCGCTGCCGACGCGACCGACACCGGGCTGGCGCCGATTTCCGTGTCAGTGCGGACTTTTTTCGCGGCCGAAAAACTGTGCCGGAACAGTCGGCCCAGCACCGGCCCCGTGGTCCCGGCGTTTTCGGCGACGCGGAAAGACTCCTTGAGCTGGCCGAGAATCTGCGGCTCACCCAGCACCATCGAGTCCAGCCCGGAGGCCACCCGAAACAGGTGGTGCACCGCTTCATCGAACTGCAGCACGAACAGCGACTGCAGCGCCGCCTCGTTCAGGTTCTGCGTCTTGCTGAGCCATGCCGTCAAGGTAGCGACGCCATCGTCGCTGGCATCCACGTAAAATTCGGTACGATTGCAGGTTGAAACGACGACCGCTTCATTGACGCCCTCAAGGCGCACGACCTCGGCCAACGCGCTTTTCGCAGTGTCGGGCGAGTACACAACCTGCTCACGAATTTCGACAGGTGCCGTGTTATGGTTCAGGCCAAGAATCTTGAGGGGCATTGCGACGGGTGCGTCATAAGGCAAAAACAGTACGTATGATAAGCGAACTGATCACACAGTTCCTTGTCTGTGTGCTGCACGGCGCGCCATGCTTTCCAGCTGCGTGCCGGCAAACCCCAGGATTTGGAGCAACCCGCCCGGAATGAGTAATTCACACCTTCGCCGCCCCCGTACCGGATTTTGCATCCGGCTGGCAGCCATATCGCTATTTTTGCTTGCTGCCGCGCCGCTGTTGGCCGAGCAGACGCCGAGCCAGCAGGTCGATGCGCACGTCAGTGCCGCGGAACTGGCCCTGCAGCAACACGAGTACCGGCTCGCGGCCGCCGAATACCAGAAAGCCGCGCTGCTGAGCGGTGATCCGACGACGGCGCGCCGGGCAACCCGCGTTGCCTTCACCTACGGATTCAACGAGGAGGCTCTGGAGGCCGCCGAACGCTGGGTCGAACTCGACAGGGACAGCGAGGAAGCGCTGCTGTATGTCGCGCAGCTGCAGCTGCGCCTTGGGCAACTGCGCAAGGCGCAGCAGAGCTTTCGCGGACTGATCGAGCGCAGCGGTGAGCGCGCCGACGAGCGCCTGCTGGACATTGCGCCGGTACTGTCGCGCGAGGACGAAGCGGACGCCTTCAAGGTGATGCGTTATCTTGCGAAACCTTATAAGGACTCTGCTATTGCGCACTATGCGGTGGGCCTGATGGCGCTGCAGGCTGGCGATCACGAGGTGGCCGGCGAGCGGGCGCAGCGCGCGATCGACATCGATAAGGAGTGGATTCAGCCGCAGCTGCTGTTCGCGCGCTCATTGTTGTTGGCGGGCGATACGGACGCCGCCATCGAATACGTGGCGCGGATCGTTGGCGACGACCCTGATCCTGACCCTGAAGCGCGCCAGGAGCTGGCGATCCTGTACATGTCCGTTGGGCGTGATGACGACGCTCTGAGCCAGGTGAACCAGATATTGCTGGAGCAGCCCGCGCGCTTTGACGCACTGCGACTGATGGCCATCATCAACTTCCGCCAGGAGAACCTGGACGCTGCGCGCGCTGACTTCCGCGACCTGCTGGCGAGCGGCAGCTACACGATGGACGCGCTCTATTACCTGGCCAGGATCGCCGACTACCGTGGCGAAACCGAGCGGGCGCTGGCCCTCTACATGCAGGTCAGCAACGGGCAGCATGCCGTGGTTTCGCAGCAGCGCGCCAGTGGCATCCTCGCGCATGAAAAAGGCATCGAGCAGGCGATTGATCACCTGCAGAAGTTTGCCGAGCAGCACCCGCAGCTGGCGATCGACATGACGCTGGCCCAGGCGCAGTTACTCGCCTCGGAAAACGAGCTCGAACAGTCGCTGGCGATTTATAACCGCGTGCTGGGTTATCGCCCGGATGACGAGCGCGTCGTGCTCGGGCGTGGCGAAGTGCTGCTGCGACTGGGGCAGGTCGATGAGGCGATCACGAGCTATCGGCAGGCGGTAAAGCGCTGGCCCGACAGTGCGCTGTCGCTGAATGCGCTTGGCTACACGCTGACCAATCATGGCGATGACTACAAGGAAGCCGCGCGGCTGATCAGGAAAGCGCTGCGGCTTTCGCCAAACAGCGCGGCCATCATCGACAGCCACGGCTGGGTCCTGTACCGGCTTGGCGAAAACGAGCAGGCGCTGTCCGAACTGCAGCGCGCGTGGCTACAAATCAAGGACGCGGAAGTTGCGGCGCACGTCGTTGAGGTGCTGGTAGCGCTGAAGCGCTGCGACGATGCCAGCAGCATGCTCGAGGAAGCGGCGACGCATTTTCCGGAGCACCCGTTACTGGAGGACTCCCGGCAACTTGCGCAGCAATGCAGTGAGTAGCCGAGCGGCGGCCGGACTGATACTTGCCACGCTGCTGGCAGCTTGCGCCACCCAGCAGGGCGGCGCGCTGCCGCCACTCGACGACTGGGACACGCGCCGCGCGGTCCTGAAGGACGTTCGCAACTGGGGATTTGCAGGGCGCATTGCCTTAAAGAGTGCCGATGACGGTTTTCAGGGCGGCCTGCACTGGGAACAGCGGCGCGATTACTTTGACGCGCGGGTGTCCGGCCCGCTGGGCATGGGTACCGTGCGTATCGCCGGTGACGCCAGGGCCGTGCGCGTCACCGACAAGGACGGTGCCGAGACCCGCCTCGCTGAGCCGGAGCAGGACCTGCAGCGCCTGTACGGCTGGCAGATTCCGATTGAGAGCCTGCGCTACTGGGCGCTCGGCATTCCCGATCCGCGCTTTCCTGCGGACACGCAGTTTGCCGAGGACGGTACTTTGTCGACGATGCAGCAAGCCGGCTGGCAGGTGCGCATCGATCGCTATCGGCCGGGCGGCGGGCAAATGATGCCGCGGCGCCTCAAGGCGAGCCGTGATTCCGCGCAGGTGACGCTGGTGATCGATCGCTGGACTTTTCGCTGAACCGCGTGTGCCGCATGAAATGCGCAGGGTTCGCTGCGTTTCGATCGCTTTATGCAGCGATTCCCGAATCGCCGGGCCGCTTCGTTGACACCCGGGGTAGCGCGTTTCACAATTGCGCGGCGCTGAACGGGGCCGGTCGCAGGATTTGACTGCGGCGGGCGCGCGGCGTGATCCATTGGGGCGTAGCCAAGCGGTAAGGCAACGGGTTTTGATCCCGTCATGCGCAGGTTCGAATCCTGCCGCCCCAGCCATTCTCACGGTCTGACCGCGCCGGAAAACGATCGCGGCAACAAGACAACCATAAGGGGACAGCACGTTGGATCCGTCAACCATGGCGATTTTTTCCGGGAATGCACACCCGGAACTCGCCAACGATATCGCCCGTGTGTTGCACCTTCCGCTCGCCAAGGCACACGTTGGCCGTTTCAGTGACGGCGAGATCAACGTTGAAATCCTTGAAAATATCCGCGGCCGTGAAGCCTTTATTATCCAGCCGACCTGTCCGCCAACGGCCGAGAATCTGATGGAATTGCTGGTCATGGTCGATGCCTGCCGGCGGGCCTCGGCCTCGCGTATTACCGCGGTGATTCCGTATTTCGGTTTTGCCCGGCAGGATCGCCGACCGCGCTCGTCGCGGGTCCCGATCACGGCAAAGCTGGTGGCCAAGCTGATCGGTGCAGCAGGCGTTGACCGCGTGCTGACCGTGGACCTGCACGCCGACCAGATCCAGGGCTTTTTCGATATCGCGGTCGATAACGTTTACGCGTCGCCGATATTGCTGGGCGATGTCTGGAGACAGAAGTACGAGCGCATGGTCGTCGTGTCACCCGACGTGGGTGGCGTCGTGCGCGCGCGTGCCCTCGCCAAACGGCTTGATGACGCCGACCTCGTCATCATCGACAAGCGCCGCTCCAAGGCGAACCAGTCCGAGGTCATGAACATCATCGGTGAGGTCGACGGCAAAGTGTGCGTGCTGATCGACGACATGATCGATACCGCCGGCACGCTATGCAACGCCGCGAGCGCGCTGAAAAAGCAGGGTGCGAAACGGGTCGTGGCCTATATCACGCACCCGGTTTTATCGGGGCCGGCCGTGTCGCGTATCAGCAATTCGGAGATCGACGAGCTGGTCGTCACCGACACCATTCCGCTGAGCGCGGAAGCGCGCGCCTGCAGCAAGATCCGGCAGCTATCCACGGCCGAATTGCTGGCCGAGACCATGCGCCGGATCAGCGACGAGGAGTCCGTCAGCTCCCTGTACGTCGACTGACGTAACGCCAGCGCCGGACTGCCAGAGCCACCTCGCGCGCCGCTTGCCGGCATTCTTGTGCGTTTCCCGCCCTTCCGCTATGATTCGCGCCCCTGTCCGGACTGGTCGCGGTTCGGGCGTCGTTCGCGAGTCAGAAATGTCTCGTATAATCAAATAGTTATTGGAGTTTCCAGATGAGTCAGGATTTTGATCTGATCGCGGAATTTCGCCAGGACCAGGGCAAGGGTGCGAGCCGCCGCCTGCGTCTCCAGGGCAAAGTTCCCGCGATAATTTACGGCGGTGGCCGCGAGCCACGCTCTTTGTCGTTTGACCACAACAAGCTGCTGCGGCAGATGGATAACGAGGCATTCTACTCAAGCATCCTTAACGTCAAAGTTGGCGATAACAGCCAGGCGGCGATCGTCAAGGATGTACAGCGGCACCCGGCGAAACGCCAGGTTCTGCACATCGACCTGCAGCGCATTCTTGAAGACGAAGAAATTCGCATGAACATACCGCTGCATTTCCTCGGCGAAGAAAAGGCGCCGGGCATCAAGGCTGGTGGCTCCGTCGCCCGATTGATGTCGGAAGTCGAAATTACCTGTCTGCCGCGCAACCTGCCGGAATACCTGGAAGTCGATATCAGCCGCATGGAGCTGGATGACATGCTGCACCTGTCCGACCTCAAGGTGCCGGAAGGCGTCGAGATCGTCGAGCTGTCGCATGGCGACGAGAATGACCACGATCAGCCAATCGTGGCGATTCATGTCATCAAGGTCGTCGAAGTCGAAGAGCCCGAAGCGGACGAAGAAGCGTCTGCCGAAGTCCCGACCGTTGCAGACGACAAAGCGCACAAAGACGACGACAAGGACGATTAATCTACCGTTCCCGCGCTTTGAGAAAGGCCGCCTGAGCGCGGCCTTTTTCTTGTCCTGCCGGGCCGCGTATGATCGCAGTGCCTGCCGAACGAGTAGTACACCGAGTAGTAGACAATGAGTAGCAACGTCACCCTCATAGCCGGTCTCGGCAACCCGGAAGAACGCTATGAGCGTACCTTGCACAATGCCGGCTTCTGGTTCGTGGACGAGCTGGCGCATCAATGTCGCGAAGCGTTTCGTTTCGAAAAGCGCTTTGAAGCAGAGATGTGCCGAATTCGGCTGCAAGGCGAAGAGATCTGGCTGATCAAACCGCAAAGCTACATGAACCTGAGCGGCGGGCCGATCCGCGCGGCGCAGGATTACTACCGGCTGGAAACCCGGCAGATGCTGGTGGCGCATGATGAAATCGACCTGCCGCCTGGCACGGTTCGGCTGAAGCAGGGTGGCGGCCATGGCGGCCACAACGGGCTGCGCGACATTATTCGTCACTGCGGCGCTGACTTCATGCGGCTGCGACTGGGTATCGGTCATCCGGGCGACAAGAACCTCGTCACTAACTACGTATTGAAGAGAGCCAGTGCCGACGTTGAACGCGCCATCAACGACGAAATCGATGACGCCCTGAAGGCGTTGCCACTACTGGTTGATACCGGCCTCAACGCAGCGATGAAAAAGCTGCACACGCGCAAGGAAGAATAACAACAGCATGGCTATCAAATGTGGCATCGTCGGTTTACCCAATGTCGGCAAGTCAACGCTGTTCAATGCGCTGACCGCGGCCGAAATTGCCGCCGAAAATTACCCGTTTTGCACGATCGAGCCGAACGTCGGTGTGGTCCCGGTGCCGGATCCGCGTCTCAAGGTGCTGGCCGACATCGTCAAGCCGGAGCGCCTGGTGCCGACAACGATGGAATTCGTCGACATCGCCGGCCTGGTTGCCGGGGCTTCAAAAGGCGAAGGTCTGGGCAACCAGTTTCTCGCCAATATTCGTGAGACCAATGCGATTGCGCACGTGGTGCGCTGCTTTGAGAACGATGACGTTACCCACGTCGCCGGCAAGATCGATCCGCTCGACGATATCGAAACGATCAACACCGAGCTGGCGCTGGCCGATCTCGAGGCAGTCGAAAAGCAGCTCTACAAAGCTGAAAAGAACGCCAAGACCAACGAAAAATCGGCGCTCGCCTACCGCGACCTGCTGAAAAAGGTCAAGGCGCAGCTCGATGAGGGCTTGCCGATACGCACGCTGGCGCTGGATGACAACGCGAAACTCGGTCTGCGTGACCTGCACCTCATCACCGCGAAGCCCGTCATGTACATTGCGAACGTGGACGAGAGCGGCTTCGAAAACAATCCGCATCTGGATGCAGTAAGAGATCTCGCAAAGCGCGAAGGTGCCGAAGTCGTCGCCATATGCGCGGCGATCGAGGCGGAAATCGCGCAGCTTGAAGAGGCCGATAAAGCCGATTTTCTTGCGGATCTCGGTCTCGCAGAGCCGGGTCTCGATCGCGTCATCCGTTGCGGCTACACGCTGCTGGGACTGCAGACCTATTTCACCGCGGGCAAGAAGGAAGTCCGCGCCTGGACGACGCCGGTTGGCGCCAGCGCGCCGCGCGCCGCTGCAGAAATTCACACGGATTTCGAGAAAGGTTTTATTCGTGCCGAAGTAATTGCCTATGACGACTTCGTCGCCGGCAACGGCGAGCACGGCGCGAAAGAGGCGGGCAAGCTGCGGCTGGAAGGCAAGGAGTACATCGTGCAGGAAGGCGATGTCATGCACTTCCGCTTCAACGTCTGAGACTCAGTCGCCACTGCCATAGCCAACGCGCGGCAGCGACAGGTGAAACACGATGCCGGCGCCGCGTACGGCGAAGCCGGCCACCACACCGATAACGAGACTCGCGGTGCTGCCTGCACTGAAATGCAGGGCGATGATGTAGGCAAGCGCTGCGACGAACGCCGCCGTCGCGTAAATTTCACTGGTCAAAACCAGCGGTATCTCATTGCAGATGATGTCGCGAATCATGCCGCCGAGTACGGCAGTCATCACACCCATCATGACCGCAATCAGGGCGCTGGCGCCGGAATCGAGTGCGATCTCGGTGCCGAGGACAGCAAACAGCGCGAGCCCTGCAGCATCCATCCACACCAGCAGGGTGCGCCGGAAGCCCGGCCGGTCTGCGAAAAAATACACGACGACCGCGGCAAGCAGCGCCACCGTCACATAGCTCGTGTCCTCGATCCAGAACACCGGCGTGCGGCCGAGCACGATGTCGCGCAAGGTGCCGCCGCCGATAGCCGGCATCAATGCCAGCACCGAAAAGCCGAACAGGTCCATGCTGGCGCGCGACGCGGCAAGCGCACCGCTGATCGCGAATACCGCGGTGCCAACCATCTCGAGGACGAACAGGGGTTCGATGTTCATAAGGGTTCTGAATCGGCAGCGGGGCCGGCCGTTGGAACGCGCAAAGTGGCGCATTATACGTAGGTCCGGCCGCCCGGGTCAGCGCTTGACAGCGTCGGGACCGCAGCGGACAATCTTCGGCCCCCGCGGTCTGGCGACCGCCGATAAGCCTGAATATGGTGATGTAGCTCAGTTGGTTAGAGCGGTGGACTCATAACCCGCAGGTCGGTGGTTCACAAAACGCGCTAGCGTTTTGGACGCCGCAGGCGCCCCGCAGGGGCGAGGATCGCTCAGGCGATCCGAGTCACAAAACGCGCTAGCGTTTTGGACGCCGCAGGCGCCCCGGAGGGGCGAGGATCGCTCAGGCGATCCGAGTCAAATCCACCCATCAGGGCGCAAGCCCGGGCGGATAGTAATAAAGTAGTACCAAGAGGTGATGTAGCTCAGTTGGTTAGAGCGGTGGACTCATAACCCGCAGGTCGGTGGTTCACAAAACGCGCTAGCGTTTTGGACGCCGCAGGCGCCCCGCAGGGGCGAGGATCGCAAAAGCGATCCGAGTCAAATCCACCCATCAGGGCGCAAGCCCGGGCGGATAGTAATAAAGTAGTACCAAGAGGTGATGTAGCTCAGTTGGTTAGAGCGGTGGACTCATAACCCGCAGGTCGGTGGTTCAAATCCACCCATCACCACCAAACCAAAAAAAGGGGCCCCGATGCGGGCCCCTTTTTTATTTATCCAGCACATACATCTGCCACAAATCCTTGCGCGTCATGTGCAGGAACGGTCGCATCGCCAGGATGCCAGTGGTGCCGATGCTGCCTTCGAGATATTCGAGTTCGGCAAACTTCTCCTTTGTGCGCTCGCCGATCTGCACTTCGAGGCCGTTCTCGCGCATCATCAGCAGGCCTTTCGCGCGCAGCGCGAGCTCCGTATAGAGCCTCAGGTAACACAGCATGTCGACGACGACAGGTCCTTCGAAGCGCGACCGCAGGTCGTGCAAAAAGCGTCCGACCCTGGTTTCTGTAAATTCGCCCGAGGTGATTTGCTGCACCAGCAGCGCGTCCTCGTCGAAGTCGAGTTCCAGCCATTCGTGCATGTGCTGCGCGCTCTTGCGAAACACGAAATACAGCAGCGGGGGCAGCAGCGCCAAAATGCTGAGTGTCATCAGTATCGGTGGCAGCACGAAATGATTAAACAGCGAATGCAGTGCAACGGCGGCGGCGAAACCGGGCAGCAGCTGCGCGAAACGGATGTTCATACTGCGTTCGGAGAATGTTTGCACGAGGATCGCGAAGATCGCGGTGACGCCGCCGTGCATGATGGCGGTGCCGAAGCCGCGCACAATCCACACACCGGTATTCAGATTGATCGACAGGTACAGGTAGTAAATATTTTCGATCACGGCGAAACCGGCGCCGACGGCAAAGCCAAGGATTGCGCTGTCCACCAAAAAGCCGATTTTGTTGGCCTTGAACAGGTAGACGACGACGATCGCCTTCAACAGCTCCTCGGTAAGCGGCGCGACGTAGCGCGAAAACACCGGGAGCGGCATTTCGAACGTACTGAGCACCAGGCCGTTGAGGAAATACGCCGCAATGGGCGTCAGGCAGCCAGCGAGGATGACGCTGTTAACTGTGCGCAGGCTGACCAGCTTGTAGCTGTCGAGATAGCGAAGAACGAACAGGAACAGCAAGACCGGTAACAGGCCGATTGGCGCCAGTAACAGAAAGCTCGACGACATTCTTCAGCAATTCTCCACCCACGAAGGCAGCATCTTGCCTCAGCCACGGCCGGGATCACAGTATCTTCAGCGAGACCATCCATTCGTCGCCACGGCGCTGGCCCTCGTCGTAGCCGGTCGCATAGCCGACAGAAAACGTCATCGGCAGGCGGTGCACGATCGTAAAATTGAGATCCAGCTGCGCGCCCAGCGTGGTGACCGTCCGTTCAAACGGATCGCCGGGGTCTGCGAGCAAGGCGCCGTAGAAAATCGTTGGGCGAATGTGCGACAGGAAAAATCCTGGCGTGCCAACTTCGCGAAAGCGCCACGGCGGCAGGTTGAGCTCGGCTGTCGACTTGACCCAGTCGGTGGCGCGAATCTCGTCGATCTCGAAGCCCGGCAAACTCGATGACTGGCGAAAGCGCTTTACCTCACCGTCATCCACGTAGTTGTTGCCGAAGCCGCCAAAATAAAAGCTCGATAATGGATTGTTGCTGTCTCCGTCGCTAATACCGCCGGAATTATAGAACCACAGTGACGCGTGTTTCCACGGCAGGGCGAAGCCGAAATCGAAATCAGCCTGCGGCTTGTAGACACGGCCCAGGTCGGATTCAGTCGCGCCGACGGACAGTCCCCATTGCACGCCTTTCTCATGTTCCACCGAGCCGATCGAGCTGCGGGTGTTGGTGTACTCCAGGCCGATGTCGAAGGCGAGGATATGTTCGATAGCGGTGGTCGCTACGTTCTGGTTGCCGGGTAGCGTGTCCAGACCGGTGTAGTAGGCAAGCGAGCTGCTGAAATCGAGCTGCCGGGGCTTGTCGTAGATCAGCGCCCGGTCGTAGCCAACGATCCACGCGTCGCCTTTGCGGCTGCGCTTGGTCGGGCCGAACAGGTCATAAAAGTCCGCGCCATTGTGACGGTACTGCGCATGCCAGTTCAGCGCCTGATATTCGAGTTCTGCGTGCAGCTTTTCAGCGCCGGGCAAGTCGCTGTCGATCGAATAGCTGGCCGTCACATCAAACTTGTGAAACTGCGCGGGATCACTGAACTGCAGGCGCCAACCCAGTGCCTGCGTATCGCGGTAGCCATCGATCACCGGAAACGTATTCTGCAACTCCAGCTCGCGATATGGCCGGTATTTGCCCTGATGTGTGATCAGCTTCTTGTCATCAAAACCGGCGAGTTTGCCAGCCACGTTCCAGTCCCGCACGATCGGGTGCTTCTTCGAAATTTCATTGCCCAGGAACGTGATACTGCTGACGTCGTCGAGCGGCGTCGCGTCGATCAATCCCGGAACGAAGCCCTGGCCCGTGTATTCGAACACCAGCATTTGCCCGTTGCGCATCGGCTGCGGCCGGAAGAAACCGGTTTCCGCGTTGCTCAGCGCTTCAAGCTCGCCGTTGTCGATCTCGTAACGGAAGATATTCGAGACGCCGGTATAGAAAGAGCTGCCGTAAAGATAGCGGCCGTCTTTCGAGAACACGAAGCCTTCCGGCACTGCGGGCGAGAAATCGAAACTGCGCATCGCGGTGGCATTTCCCTCCAGCAGGTCGTCCGTTCGGAACACCTTCAGGTGCTGTGCCCCGGTGATCTCGCCCAGTGAAGCAGACAGGTATTTGCCATCGGCCGACACATCAAGTTCATACGCGACTTCGCCATAGGGCCACTGGTGAACAAGATTCCAGTTGTCGTAGGGATACGGCATCCGCACCAGCGATACGTAGCCGTTGAGATGCCGCAGACCCCACAGGACCTTGTTCGGCCCGTCGAATACGAGGTCCCCGATGCGGGCATCTTTCAGCAGCATGCGCTGCTCGCCGGTATCGACGTTAACCGCCATGACATCACGGTAGGAGAGGTTGTCGGCGGTGTAGAAGAACGTGCGGGTAGCGGGGTCCCAGGCTGACGAGGTGACGCGGTACGTCATAGGTCCCTTGATATCGACAACGCGACGCAATTTTCCGTCCTTGAGGGACAGCACGCCGACATGGGCGACCACGCCCGGATAGCGAAACGCGCCAATCAGCTCCTGCCGGTCCTCATCGATGAAGGAGCGCGAGATCGAGCCGAGCGCCGTCTTGCTGAGCCGCGCCATAGGCGTTAGCGGCCGTTCGCGAACGGCTTCGAGGTTGGCTTGCTGAAAGCGATGTTCGAAATCGATCCATTCGTTCCAGGCCGCGCCGAGCTCTTTGCCAAATACCTTGCGGAACTGTTTCGTGTAGTAACGCTCGCTGTCCTCATCGCGTTTCAGCCAGTCGACTACGTGCTGCGGCGAATACTCGTACGCGAGATAACTGACAAAGCGCGTGCCGTACAGATAAGCGTTCACGCCGGCCTGAAAATCAACCGTGACGCCCTCCGAGACAATCCCCAGGTTGCTGTAGAAATAGGCGTCGTCACGCACCATCGAGCGGAACACCATTTCGTCGTAGGCACCCTGCGCACGGCCTATGCCGCCCGACATCCAGGTCTCCATGAACGTTGCCGCACCCTCGAGGTACCAGCGCGGTGCGCTGAGCCGCGGCACGGTCAGGTAGTTGTATAGAATTGACAGCGGATGACGGTCCGTCTGGCGCGGTTTGCCGCGGAAAAAGCGCCGCCAGCGCCGATCCTGCCGGTTGCTGACGTCCATGTTGGCAACGTGCACCAGCTCATGATTCATGATCATGAATATGCGTTCACTGCTCGGCATCGTCTCGAGCGTGCGGCTGGCCGGCGCGATGAAAATTGACACACCGTTCGAGGGCGAGGCCCCCGCGCCGGCATTGCCGTAGTCGCTCAGGTCGGTGAGAACGACAGTCGACTTTTCCCTGGGGTGCCAGTCGAATATTTCTTTCTGGAACTGCAGGGAATTCTGGAAATTGCGGATGACGTAGGGTACGAGGTGGGTTTGAAACGGGTCGAGATAAAGCAGCCGTAAATCTTCCGTTTCCACCACGTCAAGTTCGAATGCCTCGGCAAACGCCCGGGTAGGTAGCAGACAGCAAGCCAGTACGATTAACAGCAGCTTCGGATTTTGCATTTTTTTGTTGTGCCCGAATTGTGCAGGAGTCTGATTCGACTATGCTCGCGGGCCGTCAAAAACGCAATCCGCCCGCCGGATGGCGGGCGGATCGCGAACGAGCATTGGCGATGTTATTGCTCGAAGTACTGCTTAACTAGTTGCTGTTGCGTTGTGCGTTACGTTCTGCAGCTCGCTGGGAATCCATCCGCATTGACTGCCGGAACGAATCGTTGCGCAGAGCGTTCGCGAACGAGTCGCTGCGCATCGCGTTCAGGAACGAATCGCTGCGCATTGCATTCAGGAACGCATCATTGCGCAGGGCGGACATGAACGCATCGCTACGCATTGCGTTCAGGAACGCATCGTTGCGCAGGATCGAGCGGAAGCTGTCATTGGCCATCGCGCTTGCGAATGCGTCATTGCGCATTGCGTCACGCATTGCATCACTGCGCATCGCGGTGCGGAACGCATCATCGTTGAGACTGTTGCGGAAGGAGTCCGAGCGCATCGCGTTGGCGAAGGCATCCTCACGCATTACCGAGCGAAACGCGTCCGAACGCAGGGCGTTGCGGAACGAGTCGTTGCTCAGGGCGGCGCGGAATGAGTCATTGGCCATTGCGGCACGGAACGCATCGTTTCTGAATGCGGCATTCAGGTTGGCGTCGTTAGCCAGTGCACCATTCAGCTTGGCATCACCGCGCATTGCGTCAAGCAGCGAAGCGCCATTGCGAGCTGCGTCACGCGCTGCGTCGCTCAACATTGCTGCGCGAAACGAATCGTTGCGCATCAGGTTAAGGAACGCATCGCTGCGCAGGGCATTGGCGAACGCGTCATTGCGCATGGCGGCCAGGAACGCATCGTCCTGGACGGCGCTGCGGAACGCGCTGCTGCGGGCGGCGCTCAGGAACGCGTCACTGCGGGCGGCGGTCATGAACGAATCGCTTCTTGCCGCCATTCGTGCTGCGTCGCTGCGCAGGGCAGCAACGGCTGCTTCGTTGCGCATGACGTTACGGAAAGCGTCCTGGCGAGCGGCGTTCAGGAACGCGTCGTTGGACAGCAATTGACGGAACGAATCGTCACGCATTGCAGCTGCGAAGGCCGCATCTTCAATGATCATCTGGTACACGTCGGTTTGCATGACCTGCGCAACCGACTCGTCGCCCAAAGCGACGTCATCGGAGGTGATCTGCTGACCGCGATAACGCTCGGCCGGTGCAACCGTGCCGCTGGCACCGTCGTTCGGGATCGGGTACTTGACGCCGTAGTAGGCTACGACGCCGATGGCCATCGCAAATATTGCGAGGACTACAGTCGTCCGGCCTTTGTGTGTGTCATTGTTACTCATCGCCTTGCTCCTTGGTTTATCTTGTGCCAGGTCAGTGCCCGGCGTTGTTTTCTACATTATTGGCTAATATTGAGCGTGCCACGCTCGCCGTTTAACCCATCGCTGGAAAACTCCAGCCGTATTGCGGCTGACTCAGCAGCCATCGCGGTGTCTTCGCGATCCAACAAAACCTCAAACGCTGTTTGCCCGGCGCCGCGCAGTTGAAGCACCGGCGCAGCGAAGTGGACGGTATCCACATCGTTGGGTCTATTCGCGATCGATGCGAAGCGCAGACCCGTATTTTCGAAGTCCACGGTGATATCGATCGGCCGTGCGGCGTCCAGCCTGATGTCCAGTACCAGCTGCTGGTTGCGACGCAGCAAGGTGGCGCCCGCTGCGAATCCCGTTCCTTTCAAATGCAGTTGATCCAGTATCTCGCCGGCCTGGCCGGAACTGCGCGGAATCATAGTGCCGAACATGTCTGTTGTCGGGGCTTCGGCCACGTCCGGGCCGGCGGCGTTGAATATCGCCAGGCTGAACAGAATGCCAGCCGCGGCGGCAAAGCTGAACCTTGCTACCGGTGAAACCCACAGATCGCCGAACAGATTGCCAAATCGGCTGCTGTTCGCAGCCGGTGGCGCCTGCGGCAGCCGCACGCTGGACGTAATGCGATGATGCAGTGAAGCAGGTATCAATTGCTCAGGCATGTCGCGTAACAGCTGATCGAGTTTCTTGTAGTCACGGCGCGCTGCGACTGCCTCGTCTGAGGTGTCAAGCAGTTGCTGCAGTTCCTGCTGCTCCGCGGCACCAAGCTCATGGTCCAGCTCTGCGCTCAGCAGTTCGTCGAGGCGCAAATGACTCATGATGAAAGGATTCCGTTGTTAGAGAGCCGCTGCTTGAGCTGCTGGCGCGCGCTGAAAAGACGCGACTTCACCGTTTTCTCAGGGATGTTCAGGGTGGCGCTGATCTGGCGGTAGTCGCAGTCGCTGAAATAATGCAGCACGATGACGGCGCGGTAGTCCTCGCTCAAGGTCTGCAGGGCGGCCTGCAGTTCGGCGCTGAGCTGCCGCTCGTTAACCTGCAGATGCGGCGCAGGCTCGTTCGATGCCAGCTCCACGTCGACCTTGCTGCATGCGCGTGCGACGTTTAAGCTGATCGATGGCTTCATTGATCGTGATGCGGTAGATCCAGCTGAAAAAGCGGTGCGCCGGATCGAATGCACCAATGTTCTCAAACGCTTTCATAAAAGCGCTCTGCGTGACGTCTGCCGCGTCGTCACGGTTGCCCAGCATTCGATAAGCAGCGTTATAAACGGGTTTTTCATTGTCGGTAACCAAAACTTCCATTGCTTTCCTGTCCCCATGCTGGCATCGCTCTACCAGCGCAATTTCCTGTGCCTTATCCATAACTACGGCGCAGCAGGGAAAAGGTTGGTGGATATTTCGGTAAAAGACCGAAAAAGTTGGAAATCTGCACGTTTGGGCACCCTGCTGCCTTACTCAGCAGCGGACTTGGGGCGAATTTCAAACAGTTTGTCGAAGCCCGAATACGCGAATATGTCATTGATATGCTTACTAACATTGACCAGCTTCAGGCCCTGGCCGGCGGCCATCAGGCGCTTGTGAGTCCGCAGCAGGACCCCGAGACCGGCGCTCGAAATGTATTCGAGCTCACCCATATCAATAGCGCAGGGACCGCTGACATTGTCCAGGAACTCCTGGGCGCGATTCGCCTGGGCGGCGTCCAGACGACCGCCAACTGCCACGGTGCCGTCCTCTTTCCGGGTAATTTCAAACATTGCTCTTATTCCGTTCGGCGCTGCCCGCCACAAAAGTGATGCGACTGGTCCGATCCCGATACTCATAATGAATGGAATCGGCCATTTTCATTACCAGGTAAAGACCCAGCCCGCCGGGTTCACGATGTTCCAGCGGGGCGTTGATATCCACAGGCGGCAATTCGCCGGGGTCGAAACGTGCGACATCAAAGTCGGTCAGGCTGACTTCCACGCCGCCTTGCTGCGGCGACATTTCGATCAGGATGTCGGCCGTCGTTTCCGTGTTATAGGTCACCATGTTGACGAACAGCTCCTCGACGCACAGATCAACAATATGTCGCAGGGCGGAGTCCAGTTTTTCGCTGGCAAAGAACTGCTCGGTGAAACGTACAATTTTTGCCAGTTCGGCCAGGTTACGCGAGAATTTTTTTTGCATTTATCGTCCTTTGCGTTCTATCAGGGCAGTCGTCGCACCAGCACCAGCGTGATGTCGTCATTTTGCGGCTCATCGCCGCCAAATGCGAAAGTTTGCTCTACGATTTGCCGCGAGAGTTCTTCCATGGGTGCGGCATGGCATTGTCGCAGCACCGCCGCAACGCCATCCTCGCCGAACTGTTCGCCCGCCGCATTTTCATATTCGTAAACGCCGTCAGATATCAGGGCCAGTACGTCGCCAGGTGCAAGCGCCAGCGTGTGCGCCGTGTCCGGCGCGCTCATTGCCATCGCACCGACCGGAAAACTGGTTGGCTTGTGCCATTCGCATTTGCCGTCGGCGGCGTGGAAATGCAGGATAGGACCCTGGCCGCCGGAGTGAAACGTGACTTCATGCGCAGCCGGATCGAGCAGCCCCATGAACGCGGTAATGAAGCGATCATCCGGCAGGTCTTCGGTCAGCTGGTTGTTGACGTGCATGTAGGCGGTATCGAGATTGGCGCCCAGTCGAAACGCTACCCGCAACATCGCCTGCATTTGGGTCGCCGACAGCGCGGGCCCGAAGCCGTGACCCGTTGCGTCACCGAGCAGCATGAACAGGCGTCCGTCGAGCATAACGAGGTCGTACAGGTCGCCGCCGGTATGGTCGGTCGGCAGGAAGCGGCCGTGCAGGTCGTAACCGGGCACCTGCGGCATCTTGCGGGGCAAGGTGCTGATCTGGATTTCCCGGGCAACGGCGACTTCGCGATGCAGGATCGCGTTGGCCAGCAGTTCATCCGTGAAGCGCGTGTGCTGAATTGCGATTGCCGCCTGCGACGCCAGCGCCGGCGCGATCCATTCGTCATGGCGATCGAACTGACCTTCGCGTGCGCCCAGCCACTGCATCACGCCAAGCACGGGCGCATCCTGTCCGGGTATCGGCACCGAGAGCACCGACCTGACGTCGCAGCCGACCAGCGCGGGCGGCAGCAGTGCGAGACTGTCCTCGTCCTCGCACAGAGAAACGTTGATCGTCTGAAGCTGGCTTGCGCAGCGTCCGGCGAGACCCGCGCCGAGCGCGACGCGCAGCGGCGGATCGGCAGAGGGCACGACCATGAGCAATTCGTCGCTCTTGCGATCATGCAGCCACAGCACGCCCGCTTCGGCAACGATCGCGACTTTGCCGACTTCAATGATTTCTCGCAGCAGTTCGGGCAATTCTTCAGGTGTCGCGAGCCGGTTCATGATCTCGAGGATCTTGACCAGTGACTCCCGCGTGATTTCGCCCGTACCCTGAACTTCGGCTGACACTGACAGGACGTTTTTCCCCTTCCCCGGCACATTATTATTTTCAGTCAAAGCGGCCCGGGGCTGCACGCTCGGCTGTTGGACTTCATGGTATATCACAGCGACTGGTGAAACGAATGGCGCCACCATTGCCACCAGTGTCCTGCGGCGGTCTGCTACGCTACCGGTCGGTCCCAGCGGCAGCGGAGCGTGCCATGCAATTTGACACAATCGACTATTCTCTCGACCAGCGCGTGCTGACGATTACGCTAAATCGTCCGAAGCACCTCAACGCGTTTACCGTCACCATGGCCAACGAGCTGGTCGCCGCGTTCAACCAGGCGAGTAACGATGACGAGGTCGGCGCGATCGTCGTTACCGGTGCCGGCAAGGCGTTCTGTGCCGGCATGGATCTTTCCTTTCCGGGCAATGTTTTCGGCCTCGACGAGTCCCTGCAGCCGGATCTGACCGCGATGTGCGAACGGCTGGACGATCCTGACATCGCGGCGGGCGTACGCGATACCGGCGGCCGCGTCACGCTGGCGATCTACGAATGCAACAAGCCGGTGATCGCGGCCATCAACGGCGCCGCCGTGGGCATCGGCGCGACAATGACGCTGGCCATGGATGTGCGCCTCGCGGCCGACACGGCCAAGATCGGCTTCGTATTCGGCAAGCTCGGCATCGTGCCGGAGGCCTGCTCGAGCTGGTTCCTGCCGCGCATTGTTGGCATCCAGCAGGCCATGCACTGGACCTACAGCGCGGACGTCTTCCCCGCCGCGGAAGCGCTCAGCTGCGGCCTGGTCCTGGAATTGTTGCCGGCAGAGCAACTGCTGGCCCGCGCACAGGAGCTGGCGCGCCGCTACTGCCAGCATCGCTCACCGGTCGCCGTGGCGCTAACCCGCCATATGTTGAATCGGAATCCGCAGTTCGCGCATCCGCTCGACGCGCACCGCATCGATTCGCTGGCGATGTTCTACACCAGCGTCAACGACGGCAAGGAAGGGGTCAGCGCGTTTCGCGAGAAACGCCCGGCCGAGTTCACGAGCAAGACCTCGAGTGACATGCCGGGTTTTTTCCCCTGGTGGTAGACCGCCACTTACGCCCGTATCTGTAATTAACTAACAGCGAGAAAAGCCAATGATACAAGCAGCGTCACATCACGATTTTACGATCAATGAGCGCTTCAGGGATTTCATCGAAAAGGAGCTGCTGCCGGCAATCGGGATGTCGGCGGAGCAGTTCTGGCAAGGGCTCGCCACGATCGTTACCGAACTGACGCCGGAGAATCGTGAGCTGCTGGATATTCGCGACGCGATGCAGCGCAAGATTGACGCCTGGCATCGCGAGCAGGCGGGGCGAGACTGGGACGCGACGGCCTACCAGGCCTTCCTGCGCGACATAGACTACCTCACGGCACCCGTCGCAGCTTTTGAGATCGCGACCCGCAATGTCGATCCCGAAATCGCCGCGATCGCCGGTCCGCAGCTGGTTGTACCGGTCAGCAATGCACGCTTCGCGCTGAATGCCGCGAACGCGCGCTGGGGCAGCCTCTATGACGCGCTGTACGGTACCGACGTCATTCCGCCACTGGACGGGCAGTCCGGCAAGGGCTACGACCCGCGGCGCGGTGCGGCAGTCATCGACTACGCCAGCCGTTTCCTCGATGACGCGCTGCCGCTGGCGAATGGCAAACACGCTGACGTTACGGGCTATCAGCTCAGCACCGATACGACGCCGGCAAGTTTGCAGATCGTCTTAGAAGATGGCGGCGCAACAACGCTGCGCAAGCAGGAAAGTTTTGTCGGCTACCGGCAAGACGGGCAGGTCGTGACGCTGCTGTTCCGTCATCACGGCCTGCATATCGAGATCCTGATCGATCCGCAGCACGCGGTCGGCAAGCAGTCGCCGGCAAAGGTCAGTGACGTTGTGCTCGAGTCCGCTGTAACGACGATTCAGGACTGCGAAGACTCGGTTGCCGCTGTCGATGCGGAGGACAAGGTCGTTGTCTATCGCAACTGGCTTGGCCTGATGGACGGCAGCCTGTCCGCCAATTTCA
Source organism: uncultured Gammaproteobacteria bacterium (assembly GCA_963800915.1). Lineage (GTDB taxonomy): Bacteria > Pseudomonadota > Gammaproteobacteria > Steroidobacterales > Woeseiaceae > Woeseia. Next base: position 96,353 of record CAWDCR010000002.1, on the reverse strand, counting down.
GCAAAGGTGGCAAGACCGTCGCGCGCGAACTGCTCGCGGACAAGTCCTACACCGGCGTCGATGGCAAGCCGATGTCATTGCCAGGCCGCAGCCTGATGCTGGTGCGTAACGTTGGTCACCTGATGACAAGCAATGCCGTCCGCGATGCACAGGGCGCGGAAATTTTCGAGGGTATGCTCGACGCCATCGTGACGGTCGGGTGCGCACTTATTGATCTGCGCGGCGCCGGCACACATCGCAACAGCCGCAGCGGCAGCGTCTATATCGTCAAGCCGAAAATGCATGGCCCGCGGGAAGTGGCCTTTGCCGACAAGCTGTTTGCGCGGGTTGAGGACATGTACGGCTTGCCACGCAATACGGTAAAGATCGGCGTGATGGATGAGGAGCGCCGCACCACGGTAAACCTGGCGCAATGCATTCACGCGGTGCGCGAGCGGCTGGTGTTCATCAACACGGGCTTCCTTGATCGCACCGGCGACGAAATCCACACCAGCATGCTGGCAGGCCCGGTACTGCGCAAAGACGCGATCAAGGCAGAGCCGTGGATCGATGCGTATGAGAACTGGAACGTCGACATCGGCCTGCGTTGCGGGCTGCCTGGCAAGGCACAGATCGGCAAGGGCATGTGGCCGAAGCCGGACGAGATGCGGCAGATGGTTGACACCAAGTCAGCGCATCCGCGCGCCGGTGCGACCTGCGCCTGGGTGCCATCGCCCACCGCCGCAACGCTGCACGCGATGCATTATCACCAGGTCTCGGTTGCAGAACGACAACAATTACTTGCACAGCGGCCGCTGGCCAGCCTCGATGCGATCCTGACGCCGCCGCTGGCGCAGGGCAACGCGCCGGCGCCGGCGCTAATCCAGGCGGAGCTCGACAACAATGCGCAGGGCATCCTCGGCTACGTCGTGCGCTGGATTGACCAGGGCGTCGGCTGCTCGAAGGTGCCCGATATCGACAACGTTGGCTTGATGGAAGACCGCGCGACCCTGCGCATTTCCAGCCAGCACATCGCCAACTGGCTGCTGCACGGAGTTTGTGACCGCGAACAGGTGCTGGAAACGCTGCAGCGCATGGCCAAAGTGGTCGACGGCCAGAACGCCGGCGATCCGGCGTACCGCAACATGGCGCCGGACTTTGAACGCAGCATCGCGTTCCAGGCGGCCTGCGACCTCGTGTTCAAGGGTGCGGAGCAGCCCAATGGCTACACGGAGCCCTTGCTGCACGCGCACCGCCGCCGTCGCAAGCTGCAGGCGGCCAATACCTGACGCCGCACGCCATCTATGCGCGCCATCTACAAGTCGCGCTGCACGTGTATGATTACGCACCTTCAAGCCCTGCCCAAGGCCATCAGCCAAGGAGATTTCGATGCGGTTTCGCAGTAAGCAGATTCATGCGGGTGTCACGCCGGATCCGACCACCGGGTCGATCCTGACGCCTATTTACCAGTCAACAACCTTCGTTCAGGAATCTGTTGATACCTATCTGAAGAAAGGCTTTTCGTACTCGCGCTCGGGTAACCCCACGGTTCGGGCACTCGAAAACAAACTGACCGTGCTCGAGGGCGGCGCGGACACGACCTGTTTCACGACCGGCATGGCCGCAGTGCACGCGACCATGCTCGCGTTCCTGAGCGCAGGTGATCACGCGATCATTTCCGATGTCGCTTACGGCGGCACCTATCGATTGTGCACGCAGGTCCTGAATCGTTTTGGCATCGAGTTTACGTTTGCCGACACATCAAACCCGGCAAGCGTCAAGCAGGCCGTGCGCAAGAACACGAAATTGTTCTTCACTGAAACGCCGGCGAACCCGACCATGAAACTGTCTGACATCGCTGCGATTTCGAAGATCGCGAAGGCGCAGAAAGCGGTGCACGTCGTTGACAACACCTTCCTGACGCCGTACTTCCAGCGCGCGCTCGATCTCGGCGCTGACCTGTCCCTGCACAGCACCACGAAATATTTCGACGGCCACAATGCGACCGTTGGTGGCGCGGTGATCGCGAAGACCAAAGAGCTGGACGAAAAAATGCGCTTCATCCAGAACAGCACCGGCTCGATCATGTCGCCGCAGGTTGCCTGGCTGACCATGCAGGGTTGCAAGACGCTCGCGGTGCGCATGGACCAGCAATCGGCCAGCGCCATGCAGATTGCGACGTTCCTCGAAGGCCACCGCAAGGTTAAGCAGGTCGCCTACCCGGGCCTCAAGTCGTTTTCGCAACATGCGCTGGCGAAACAGCAGGCCAGCGGTTTTGGCGCGATGCTGTGGTTCGAGGTGAAGGGCGGGCTGACAGCCGGCAAACAGCTGATGGACAACATCGAGCTGTGGACGCTGGCCGAGAACCTTGGCTCTGTTGAATCACTGATAACGCACCCGGTGACGATGACGCATGCGGCGGTCGCCAGGGAAGAGCGTGAGCGCGTTGGCATTATCGATGGCCTGGTGCGGCTGTCGGTGGGGCTTGAAGACGCCGAGGACCTGATCGAAGCGCTCGAAAAAGCACTCGACGCGATCAAGGTCTGAAGGCAGCCCTGTTCACGACACCGCGCGACGGCTTAACGGCCGTCGCGCGCTGCGGTCTCGTCCGTGGTGGCCAGCTCATCTTCGTACACCTGCGACAGCGTGCCAGCGGCGACCATCGTGTCGGTGAAATCATGATGCTGCACTGACGCGCGCGCCGGCCGCTGCGTTGCGCGAAACGCGATGTACGCGGCAACGAACAGGTGCACGATCATCGTGTGCTGGTACAGGGCGTGCGCGCCAGCCAGTTCCATCAACCCAGAGGCCAGCAGCGGCCCGACGATGGCACCGAGGCCGTACATCAGCAGCAGTCCGCTCGACACCATGACGTACTCGCTGGGTTCGGCATAGTCGTTCGCGTTGGCGACGGCGATCGCGTAAAGCGGAAACGCGGCCGACCCCCAGGCGAAGCCGAGCAACACCAGCGCCGTTGCCGACAGATCGGCGCCGCCGAAACTGATCCCGGCGCCGGCCGCCGCGGCGGCAAGCGCACACCAGATCAGCATTGGCCGGCGGCCGACGCGATCGGACAGCCAGCCAATCGGCCATTGCGCCGCGGCGCCGCCCAGCACGTTGGCGGTCATGAACCATGACGCGAGTGACAGATCGGTCGACACTGCGACTGCGAAGGCGGGCGCCAGCGACCAGAACGCGCCGTTGGTCAGGCCGCTGCTCAGGCAGGCGATCGTGCCGGCCGGCGAAATCCGGTACAGGCGGCGCAGGTTAACGGAGGTGATTTTCGGCCGCTGCGGGCCGGGGTCGGTCGACATGACCACCGGGATGACGGCGACCGAGAACAGCACGGCGATTACGGCGAACAGGAACAGCTGCTGCGGATCGTAAAGCATCATCATCATCTGGCCGACGGCCAGCACGGTCATCGTGATCATGACGTAAATCGAAAAGACGATGCCGCGATTTTCGTTCGTCGCAACGTCGTTTAGCCAGCTTTCGATGACGATGTACAGCACCGCAAAAGAAAACCCGGTGATCGCGCGCAGCGCCACCCAGATCAGGGGGTGCACCAGCAGCCCGTGCAGCAACGGAATCGCGGAGGCGAGCGCCGTCATCGCCGCGAACACGCGCACGTGACCAACCCGTGCGACCAGCGCACCGCCTTTCAGGCAGCCCAGTGTGAACCCCAGGAAGTAGGCACCGCCTATCAGCCCAATAACGAGCGGCCCGAACGACTCCAGCGATGCGCGTACCGGCAGCAGAATGCCCTGCAGGCCCTGGCCGGTGAGCAGCAACGCGACGCCGATCATGAGCGACGTAATGCGCGTGAGAGTGGATTTCATTTTACTAAGGCTACCGGCTGCCGGGCGCGCACTGTAACCTTCAGACGCGCCGCAAACCGTGACACAGGTACAGCGCGACGGTAAACAGCAGCATCGCGGTGGCCTGGTGCGCGGCGGCCAGCGGAATCGGCACGACCATCAGCACTGTCGCGATGCCAAGCACCACCTGCAGTGTGGCGGTGTGCAGCAGTGCATTGGCGGACTTCTTAACGCGCGCCGGCAGGTCGATGCCGCGCATCGACCACCAGTAGGCGACGATCAGCACGAACGTCGTGATCGCCAGCAGCCGGTGATCGAACTGGACCAGTGCCATGTTGTCGAAAAAATTTCGCCACAAGGGCTGAAGTGCAAAGGCGCCGGGCGGGAACCAGTGGTCGCCCATCATCGGGAACGTGTTGTAGATCTTGCCGGCTTTGAGCCCGGCAACGAAGCCGCCCGACACAATCGTCGTGACAATCAGCGCGGTCAGCGCGACCGTGCGGCCAAAGCGCGGATGCACGGTTCGACCTGCAGCGGGATACAGCAACGACAGGGCGACCCAGAACATGAAGGCGTAAATGAGAAAGGCGGACGAAAGGTGTGCCGTGAGCCGGTACTGGCTGACATCCGGACGATCGACGAGCCCGCTCTTGACCATGTACCAGCCGAGCACGCCCTGCATGCCGCCGAGGACGAACATCAGTGCGTACTTCGGATAGTCACGGCGCGCGATATAGCCTTTCACGGCAAACCATACAAACGGCACGAAGAACGCCAGCCCGATCAGCCTGCCGAGCAGCCGGTGCAGGTATTCGAGCCAGAAAATCCCTTTGAAATCATGCACATTCATGTGGCTGTTTTCTTTCTGGTATTCCGGCGAACCCTGGTACTTGTCGAACTCGGCGAGCCAGGCATCATCGCCCAGAGGCGGCAGCCAGCCGGTCACCGGCCGCCACTCGACCATCGACAGCCCGGAGCCGGTCAACCGCGTCACCCCGCCCAGCACGACCATGGCAAACACCAGGCCACAACAAATGAGTAGCCAGCGGGCGACAATGGCATTAGCCGACGGATTGATGGTGCTGTTCATAGACAAACCTGAATTGCAGTGGGCACAAGCTAAAGCGCGCCATGGTAGCAGTGCTTCGCGCCTGCTGAAATCAGCGGGCTAAAAGTTACTGGCCGGACTTTGATGCCTGTAACATGTGGTCACCGCGCGATAACAACAAGGGACAAGCGGGTGCGACTATCGCAATGTTACAAAACCGATGATTTTCGGCGTCTGGCGAAAAGGCGGCTGCCAAGGTCAATATTTCATTACATCGACGGCGGCGCCGATGATGAAGTCACGCTGGGGCGCAATACCCAGGCCTTCGACGAGGTAGATCTCGTGCCCAACGTGCTGGCGGGCGTGGACCAGGTCGATTTGTCGACCGAGCTGTTCGGGCGGCGCCTGGAAATGCCCCTGTTCATGTCACCCACCGCGATGCAGCGGCTGTTTCATCACGATGGCGAACGGGCGATCGCCAGCACCGCCGAGGCGCTCGGCACGATGTTCGGCGTGTCCACGATCGGTACGCGCAGTATCGAGGAACTCGGCGCCCTGACCACCGCGCCAAAACTGTTCCAGATCTACGTGCACAACGATGCGGGATTGACGAGCGAACTGATACGTCGCTGCCGCGCTGCGCGTTTCGATGCGCTCGCGCTGACGGTCGACACGATCGTCGCCGGTAATCGCGAGCGCGACTACATGACCGGCATGACGACGCCACCCAGGCTGACACCGCGCAGCTTGCTCAGTTTTGCGTGGCACGCAGGCTGGACCTATAACCATTTGCGCCACGAGAAGTTTGATCTGCCGAACATTTCCTCCGCTGTGGGCCAGGGATCAAAAATTCAGTCCTCGGTGGTGGACTACATCAATCAGCAGATGAAGCGCTCAATAAGCTGGGATGACGCAGCGCAGATGATCGCGGAATGGGGTGGGCCGTTTGCGATCAAGGGCGTCATGTCAGTAGCCGACGCACGTCGCGCGGTTGAGATCGGCGCAAGCGCGATCATGATTTCCAATCACGGCGGTCGTCAGCTCGACGGCTCGCGCTCGCCTTTTGATCAGCTGCCGGCGATCGTCGACGCGGTCGGCGGCGAAATAGAAATCATCGTGGACGGCGGCATTCGCCGCGGCACCCACGTGCTGAAGGCGCTGGCGCTGGGCGCGACGGCCTGTTCCGGCGGCCGCCTGTACCTGTACGCGCTTGCCGCCGCCGGCACCGCTGGTGTGATGCGGGCGATGCAGCTGCTGCGCGACGAAATTGAGCGCGACATGCTGCTGATGGGCTGTCGCTCGCTCGCCGAATTAAAACCCTCTATGGTGGCGACGCGCATGCGTTCGGCGGCACCCTGACCTGAAGGAAGACTCTGACGTGACTACTTATCGAAACGGCGCCTGGTGGGCGGGTGTATTGCTCGCGGTTACCGTCGCCTACGCGGCCGGCATCGCGGCAGTCTGGGTTGGTGAGTCGCTGCTCGGTTTCGCGCGCAGCCCGATCAGCGACATCATGATGGCCATCATCATCGGCATGATCATCGCCAACGTGCTGACCCTGCCTGACGGCATGCGCGATGGCCTCAAATTTTGTGCGAGTACGATCCTGCGCATCGGCATCATGTTGCTGGGCATTCGCCTGAGCCTGCTCGGTGCAGGGCGCTTCACGCTGGTTGCGCTGCCGTTCGTTGTCGCGGCGATCGCGATCGGCCTGCTCACGGTACGTTTCCTCGGCCAGCGCATGGGCTTGTCACTGCGTCTCACCGGCCTGATTGCCGTCGGCACCAGCATCTGCGGCTGCACTGCAATCGTCGCCACCGCGCCGCTTATTCGGGCGAAGGAGGCGGAGGTCAGCTACGCGATCGCCTGCATTACCGTGTTCGGCCTCGCCGCGATGTTTGCGTACCCCTGGCTGGCGCACTGGGTATTTGACGGTGAACCGGCGTTCGCCGGCCTGTTCCTCGGTACCTCGATCCATGAAACCGCCCAGGTGGCCGGTGCCGGCATGATGTACGAGGCCCAGTACGCCTCGCCGATGGCGCTCGATATTGCGACGGTGACGAAACTCGTGCGCAACCTTGCCATGATCGCGGTCATTCCGCTGGTCGGCTTTCTGTACGCGAGCGAGGGGCAGGCCGCGAGCGAGCGCAAGGTGTCGCTGTGGTCGATGGTGCCGTGGTTCATTATTGGCTTTGCGCTGATGTCGACGCTGCGCACGATCGGCGACGTCGGCGACCGGCCGTTCGGCGTGCTCGACCCGGCCACCTGGTCATCGATTGTGAAGTTTCTGCGCAGTGCCGCCGAGCATTTCCTGCTGATCGCAATGGCAGCGGTAGGCCTGACTTCGATGTTCGCCGGCTTGCGCGAGATCGGGCCGCGGCCGTTCATGCTGGGACTGTTCGCTGCCGTGCTGATCGGTGCGGTCAGCCTGACCCTGATCCTGCTGTTTGCACCGATGCTGTTTAACGCGGTCGGCGTTTGACGCCTGCCGCGTTCGCATCGTGCCGCTCAGGCTCGGGCAGATTGAGCGATTCGGATTTGATCGGCTCGAGCACGATCGACGATGAGGCATCCTTGACGCCGGGGACGCTCAGGATCTTCTGCTCGATAAATCGCCCGAACGCCTTCAGGTCGGTGGTTACGACCCGCAGCAGGTAGTCAACTTCGCCGCTCATCATGTGGCAGGTCTGCACTTCCGGGTAATGCAGGATCACTTCGCGAAACCGCTGTGCGTTGGCAATGTCGTGGCGTTCCACGCTGACCGCGACGTAGGCCTCGACCTCGTGGCCAAGCGCAGAAGAATCGATCCTCGCGCTGAAGCCCTTGATCACACCCGCCGCGCGCAACGCCTCGACCCGCCGCTGGGTGGCGGCCGGCGACAGGCTGACCCGCTCCGCCAGTTCAACCCAGGAAGCCCTGCCGTCGGCGAGCAGCTCGCGCAGGATCTGGTAGTCGGTTTTGTCGATCAACGCAGTATTCCTCACATTTATGGACAAAAATCGAATGTATCCTGTGCAGTATAGGCAATTTTGCGGGTTTTTCGCAGGCAAACACTGGGCTGACTTCGTTACCATTGAGACCACTTTGAGCCGCCTTCACGGAGCCAGCCATGACCACGATCGAAAACCCGATGGGCACCGACGGATTCGAGTTTGTCGAGTACGCCGCGCCGGACCCGGAGTTATTGCGTTCCCTGTTTACCCGCATGGGTTTGCCGGCCGTCGCGAAGCATCGATCGAAAGACGTGACGCTGCACAAGCAGCACGACATCAATTTCATTATTAATGCCGAGCGCGACAGTTTCGCGCAGGCGTTCGCCCGCCAGCACGGGCCGTGCGCCTGCGCGATGGCATTTCGCGTCAAGGACGCGGCGGCAGCGTTGCAGCGTGCCGTGCAGCTTGGCGCAACCGCGGTGCCCGGCAACCCCGGCCCGATGGAGCTGAACATACCGGCAATTGAGGGCATCGGCGGCAGCCGCCTGTACCTCGTCGATCGCTACGGTGACCGCTCGATCTACGACATCGATTTCGAATTTTATGACGACTGGCGCGCGCGTATGGAGGCGGCCGACACCGGCCTGACCTACATCGATCACCTGACCCACAACGTGTATCGCGGCCAGATGTCCGTGTGGGCAGCGTTCTATGAAAAGCTGTTCAACTTCCGCCAGATTCGCTACTTCGACATCGAGGGCCAGCACACGGGCCTGCTGTCCAAGGCGATGACGAGCCCCTGCGGCAAGATCCGCATCCCGCTGAACGAAAGCCAGGATGACGAGAGCCAGATCGAAGAATTCCTGCGCGACTACAACGGCGAGGGCATCCAGCACATTGCACTCGGCACCGACAACATTTACTCGACCGTCGATCGCCTCAGCGCCGCCGGCGTTGCGCTGCAGGAAACCAATGCGGCGTATTACGAACTGGTGGACGAGCGCGTGCCGGGCCACGGCGAGTCGATCGACGAACTGCGCCGCCGGAATATCCTGCTCGACGGTGCGCCGCAGGACGATCAGGGCATCCTGCTGCAGATTTTTACCCGCAACGTGATCGGCCCGATCTTTTTCGAGATCATCCAGCGCAAGGGCAACGAGGGATTCGGCGAGGGTAATTTCAAGGCGCTGTTCGAATCGCTCGAGCTCGATCAGATTCGCCGGGGCGTGCTGAAAGGCAAAAACGCCGCCGCCGATTCACGCTGATTGCCGGGGGCGACCTTGACGGCCGGACCGCCCGATCAGCGGCGCGCCTGGCGCCCTGAGACCTCAATCAGGCCGAATTCCTGGCCCGCTGCGGCGCTTTTCACAGTAATATACCGGCAGTCGCAGCCGCTCCTGGCTGCGGCGAGTAACCGGCGCAGGCCGGCGTATCGAGAACAGAGGTAACTATGGCAGGCGAACGAGTGATTGGAACCGTCAAGTGGTTCAACGACGATAAAGGCTTTGGCTTCATCGAACAGGAAGGCGGCAAGGATGTGTTCGTGCATCACAGCGCCATCCAGATGGAGGGCTTCAAGTCCCTGAAAGAAGGCCAGAAGGTATCCATGGAAGTCACGCAGGGCCAGAAGGGCCCGCAAGCGGAAAACGTTATCGCAGAGTAACGACCGCAAAACTGCGGCAGCCCGGACCCGGAAGCTGGTGGGCCGCTGCAGCAGGGGGAGCGCCGGGAACCGGGTCTCGCGCACCTTTCACAGTTTGACCAGGCGAAGCGCGCCTTGCGCAGCCTGCCCGGCCGCGTCCTGCGGGTGGCTCACAAAGACAGGAGTTCCATGATGGCAGGCCGACAATCGCCGTTCTCCGCCGCGACGCTGCGTTTCCTGCGGGAGCTGGAGCGCAACAATAATCGCGACTGGTTCAATGAGCACAAGGCGCGCTATGAAAGTTCAGTGCTGGACCCGGCACTGGAATTCATCAATGCGATGCAGGATCCGCTGGCGCAGGTTTCCGCGCATTTCCTTGCCGTGCCGAAGCGAATCGGTGGTTCACTGATGCGCGTCTATCGCGATACCCGCTTCGGCAAGGACAAGACACCGTTCAAGACCAACATTGGCATCCAGTTTCGGCACGAGCGTGGCAAGGATGTGCACGCGCCGGGCTACTACCTGCACATCGATCCGCAGCAGGTCTTTCTTGGCGTGGGCATCTGGCATCCGCCGTCGGCAGCGCTGGGGTCTATCAGACGGCGCATCGACTCGCATCAGGCGGAGTGGCAGCGGGCGCTCAGTGAGCCGCAGTTCCGGCGTCACTATGCGCTGGCCGGGGATTCGCTGACGCGTGCGCCGCGCGGCTATCCCGCGGACCATCCCTTGCTCAACGATCTGCGCCGCAAGGACTTCATCGCGATCAGCAATCTCGATCACGCCGCCATTCTGAAGCCAGGTTTCGTTGCCAGCGCTGCAGCCTCGTTCGGCAAGGCGACGCCGCTGATGCGTTTCCTGTGCAAAGCGGTTGACGTGCCGTTCTAGCGAGCCACTCCGGCAATTGCGCAGGGCGCCGACGGTGACCCGCTGTAGCGCCAGTGCTAGAATCCGCGCGCATTACCCGCCCGCACCGGCGACTTCTTTATAAACCCAGGATTCGTAATGTCCGTTTTCAGCAACTCCGCGTTCGATGATCATGAGCAGCTTATTTTCTGCTGCGATGCTGCCACCGGTCTCAAGGCGATTATCGCGATTCATTCCACGGCACTGGGTCCTGCCGCCGGCGGCTGTCGCTTGTGGAGCTACGAATCCGATGACGCGGCCGTATTCGACGTGCTGCGGCTGTCGCGCGGCATGAGTTACAAAAACGCGATGGCAGGCCTGCGGTTCGGCGGCGGCAAGGCGGTCATCATCAAGACCGCGGATTTCAAGCCGACGGACGCCCTGTACGAGCGCTTTGGCGAATACGTTGAAGCACTGAGCGGCCGCTACGTCACGGCAGAAGATGTGGGCATGAGTGTTGCGGTGATGGAGACGATCTCACGCAAGACGAAGTTTGTATCGGGACTGCCGCAGCGTGCCGGGCATGCCGGCGGCGACCCGTCGCCGAAAACGTCGTTCGGTGTATTTAAAGGCATTGAGGCGGCGGTCGCGTTCAAGCTCGACAAGCCGTCGCTGCAGGGCCTGGCCGTTGCGGTGCAGGGCGTCGGCAACGTTGGCTACTACCTGTGTCGCTACCTCGCAGAGGCCGGTGCACGCATCCTGGTTGCCGACATGGACGGCGCCCGGGTGCAGCGCGTCGTCGACGAATTCAAAGCCGAAGCCGTCGGCCTCGACGAGATCCTGTTCCAGGACGTTGATGTCGTAGCGCCCTGTGCCCTCGGCGCGATCCTGACAGAGCATTCCATTCCGAAGATCAAAGCGCGCATCATCGCGGGCGGTGCCAACAACCAGCTGGAAACTGACGCCGATGGCCGACGACTGATGAAGGCCGGCATCCTGTATGCGCCCGACTACGTGATCAACGGCGGCGGCATCATTAACGTTGCGAGCGAGTTCTACGGTGGCGAAGACGACGCCGAAGTCATGCGGCGCGTGGCCGCAATCGGCCCTCGCCTGAGCGGCATTTTCCAGGAGTCCGCGAGCTCGGGTCGACCGACGAACGAGATTGCGGATTCACAGGCTCGCCGCATCATCAGCGAAGCGCGCGGCTCCTGAGGCTCCTGAAGATCAGGCGAGGCTCCGCAGTGCGCTGAGCAGCTGCGCGGGGTCCGGCCGATCGACAATGCGTTTTGACTGGCTGATGTGGCGAACAACGCCGTCGGCATCGCAGACCAGCGCGGTCGGCCAGATCGTGTCCTGTCCGTAGTTCGGCTGTTGCTTGCCGGGCACCCCGCCCTGATGGACCAGCCCAAGTTCGTGGGCTGCGGCGAGTTCCGCGTCGAGCCAGAATTCGAAGTCCACGCCGAACATTTGTGCAACCCGCCGGGTCGTGCCCAGCGGCTTCGGTGTGAAGAAAATCAGGCGCGCGCCGAGCTCATTGATTTCCTTGTAGTAGCGGGTCAGGTCCTCGACCTGCCGATTGCAAAACGGGCACCAGTTGCCGCGAATGAACAGCAGGACCGCCGGCTTGCCGTGCAGTTGCGCGCTGTTCACGGCGTTACCCGCTTCATCCTCGGCAGCAAAATCCGGCAGGCGCTCGCCGACCTGCAGCTTGATCTGCAGCGGCCGGCCGCGCACGTTGACATGCACAAACCACCAGGCGCCGCTGGCCAGTGCCAGCAGGGCAAGAATGGCGATCAAAATCCCGGTACTCAATCTGCTTCTCCCGCGGTGTCCGTTGTCAGGACGATTTTGCCCATGTGTTCGCTGCTTTCCATCAGGCGATGGGCCTCTGCCGCCTGCGCCAATGGCAGCGTACGGTACACGATCGGTCGAACCTTGCCGGTTGCCAGCAGCGGCAGCACCTGCTCGCGCAGCTGCGCCGCGATACGCGCTTTCTCGCTAACGGTCTGGGGCCGCAGCGTGGAGCCGGTCAATGTCAGTCGATGGGTCAGGATGCGGCGCAGGTCCAGCGTAGCCCGCGCACCTTCCAGGAATGCGATCAGCGCGTAACGGCCATCGCGCGCCAGCAGCTCAAGATTTTTCTGCACGTAGCTGCCAGCGACCATATCGAGCACAACGTTGACGCCTGCGTCGCCGACCTGGTCGCGTATCGCTGCGGCCCAATCGGTCGTCCGGTAGTTGACCGTGTGTGCGCCCAGCTTATTACAGAACGCACATTTTGCGTCGCTGCCCGCGGTACTGACAACTTTTGCACCGCAGGCGATAGCCAGCTGAATCGCCGCGCTGCCAATGCCGCTCGAGCCGCCATGCACCAGCAGGGTTTCGCCGGGCTGCAGCGCGGCCCGCATAAAAACGTTGTACCAGACCGTGAAAAAAGTCTCAGGGATGGCAGCGGCTTCGACAAGACTTAGCCGCTCGGGAATGAGCAGGCAGTGCTCTGCCGGGGCGCGGCAATATTCGGCGTAGCCACCACCGTGCGTCAGTGCCATTACGCGATCGCCCACGCGCAGGCCTGTTACCCCGGGACCGCATTCAGAAACGGTGCCTGCTACCTCCAGTCCCGGTAGCGGGTCGGCATCGGCCGGCAGCGGGTATTTGCCCTGCCGTTGCAGCACATCCGGTCGATTGACGCCGGCGGCCGCGACCCGAATCAGCACCTCGCCGGCGCGCGGGACGGGTGCAGCGCGCGTCACGAGTTGCAGTTCATCGGCGCTGCCGGGCTGGCGTATGTGTATCGCTCGCATTGCTTTTGCTGTTTTGTAATGGCCCGCGCAGTATGCGCGCGCCTGCAAGGGACTGCCACGCTACTGCCGCGCTACTGCCACGCGAATGACATGCGAAGGTGTGACGCGAACTCGTATCGAATGCATAATGCCAGCCACTATGAACCCCACCGAATCCCCAGCCAATCCGGTGCTTTGGCAGCCGTCGCCGGCGCGCATCAAGGGCAGTGCGATGCACGCATTCATGCGCGAGGCGGGCTTCGACAATTACGACGATCTGCATGCCTGGTCGACCACGGCGCCGGCGGAATTCTGGCCTGCCGTCGCGGCATCGTGTGAGGTTCGATTTACGACGCCCTATACAGCGGTTCTCGAACAGCCCGGCGATATGCTGTCCGCCCGCTGGTTTACGGGCGGGACACTCAACTACGCGGAGCACCTGCTGCGTCATCGCGGCGCTAAGGCGGCGCTTATTTTTCGCGGCGAGGATGGCGCTCGCCGTACCTTGAGTTTCGATGAGCTGGCCGCGGCCGTCGCGGGCGTTGCGGCAGGATTGCGGCAGCTTGGCGTGACCCGGGGTGACCGGGTGGCCGGCTACCTGCCGAACTGCCCGGAGGCGATTGTCGCGATGCTGGCTGCGAGCAGCCTCGGTGCCATCTGGTCGTCCTGCTCGCCGGACTTTGGTGCCAACGGGGTCGTCGACCGCTTCGGGCAGATCGAGCCCAGGGTCCTGTTCTGCGCGGACGGCTACTTCTATAACGGCAAGCGCTTCGACGCGCTGGCGACGACCCGGCGGGTTCTGGAGCGCATCCGCAGTATCGCGATGACGGTTGTGGTTCCGTTCACCGGCGCATCCTTTGAGTTACCGACGCAGGGAGCGGCCTGTCGGTGGGACGATTTCATGGTTGCCAATGAGGCGCTGCGATTTACGCCGCTGCCGTTCGACCATCCGCTGTTCATTATGTACTCATCCGGCACGACGGGTGCGCCCAAGTGCATCGTCCACGGGCACGGTGGCACGCTGTTGCAGCATCGCAAGGAGCACGCACTGCATTGCGATTTGCGCGATGCTGACACGCTGTTTTATTTCACAACCTGCGGCTGGATGATGTGGAACTGGCTTGCCAGCGGCCTTGCTGCGGGCGCGACTCTGCTGCTGTTCGATGGTTCGCCGTTTTTTGCCGATGGCCGCATCCTGTGGCAAATCGCCGAGCAGGAGCGCGTCACGATCTTCGGCACCAGCGCAAAGTTCATCGCTGCGCAGGAGAAGGCCGGCATTCGACCCGGCGAGGAATTCGATCTTGCAGCGCTAAAGTCGGTGCTGTCGACCGGCTCGCCGCTGGCCCCCGCCGGTTTCGATTACGTGTACGACGTCATCGGCAAGGATTTGCAGCTGTCGTCGATTGCGGGCGGTACCGACATCATCAGCTGTTTCATTCTCGGCAATCCGATCCTGCCGGTACGGCGTGGCGAGTTGCAGTGCCGCGGACTCGGCATGGCGGTCGATGTGTACGACGAACAAGGTCAGCCGCTGCGCGGCTCCAGCGGCGAACTCGTCTGCACTCGCGCATTCCCGTCGATGCCGGTCGGTTTCTGGCAGGATGCTGACGGGGCCCGCTACCGCGCCGCCTATTTCGAACGCTTCCCAGGCATCTGGGCGCATGGTGATTTCGCGGAGATCACGCTCTCCGGCGGCGTGATTATTCACGGCCGTTCTGACGCGGTTCTGAATCCGGGTGGGGTGCGCATCGGCACCAGCGAGATCTACCGGCAGGTCGAGAAACTCGACGAAATCCTGGAGAGCATCGCAATCGGGCAGGAGTGGGACGACGATGTGCGGGTCGTGCTGTTCGTCGTGCTGCGCGCCGGCGTGAGCTTGAGCGACGCGTTGCAACAACGCATCCGTCGTGTCATTCGCGAGAACACGACCGTGCGACACGTGCCCGCGAAGATTGTCGCGGTGCCCGAAATTCCGCGCACGATCAGTGGCAAGATTGTGGAGATCGCGGTACGCGATGTGGTCCACGGCAAGCCGGTAAAGAATGTCGATGCGCTCGCCAATCCGCAGGCGCTCGAGCATTTCCGTGCGCGACCGGAGTTGGCAGACTGATGGCACAACGCGAGGGCATTGACGTTTACGAAGGCAACGTACTGCCGGAATGGATCGACATTAACGGCCACATGAACGTCGCCTACTACCTGCTCGCTTTCGACCAGGCCGTTGACGCACTGTGGTCGCAAATCGGCATCACGAACGACTACATCGAGACCACCCGCGGCTCGACGTTTGCCGTTGAAAGCCACATCACCTGGCAGCGCGAACTGCAGGAGGGTGAACCGTTCGTTATCACGAGTCAGCTCATCGCGTTCGACGAAAAGCGGATCCACCAGTTTCAGCGTATGTATCATGCGCAGCAGAACTTTCTTGCGGCCACCGGCGAGTGGATGAATCTGCACGTCGATCTCGATACCCGCCGCGTCAGCCAGTGGCCGGAGGCGACGCTGGCCGCGTTGCAGCAGATTGCCGCAGAGCAGGGCGAGCTGCCGTTGCCGGCAGAACTCGGCAGTCGTATCGGCGTAAAAAAACCATTGTTCGGAGCAGGACGGAAGCAGGATGACTGACTACTTGCTGGCAATTGATCAGGGCACCAGCAGCAGCCGCGCGCTGGTGTTCGACGCGGCCGCGAACAGCTGCAGCAGCGCCCAGCAGGAATTCGCACAGCACTACCCGCAACCTGGCTGGGTTGAGCACGACCCGGAAGAGATCTGGCAATCCGTCGTCGACGTAACGCGCGAAGCGCTCGCCGCCAGCAAGCTTGATGCGTCTGCAATCGCTGCGCTCGGCATTACCAACCAGCGCGAGACCACCCTGTTGTGGGATCGGAAGATCCGGCAAGTGTGTCTACAACGCGATCGTCTGGCAGGATCGTCGCACCGCGCAGCGCTGTGCTGAATTAAAGGCCAGCGGCGCAGAGCCACTCGTCTGCGAGAGAACCGGCCTGCGGCTCGATCCGTATTTCTCCGCAACGAAGCTTGCCTGGATTCTTGACAACGTCGACGGTGCCCGGGCGCGCGCGGAGGCGGGTGAGCTTGCGTTCGGCACGATCGATTGCTTCCTGCTGTGGCGACTGACCGGCGGCAAGGTGCACGCGACCGATGCAAGCAACGCGTCGCGAACCCTGTTATTCGATATTCACAAACAGCGCTGGGACGACGAGCTACTGCGCCTGTTCCGGGTGCCCGCTGCCGTGCTGCCTGAAGTGCGCGACTGCGCCGGCGATTTTGGTCGCTGTGACAAAAACAGCATCGGCATGGAGATACCGATTCGCGCGATGGCCGGCGACCAGCAGGCGGCGCTGGTGGGCCAGGCAGGATTCGAGCCAGGCATGACGAAGAGCACCTACGGAACCGGCTGCTTCGTTATTACCAACACCGGAGACAAGGCATTGCGCTCGCAGAACAAGCTGCTGACGACCGTTGCGTGGCGGCTTGCCGGCAAGGTGACCTACGCGCTCGAGGGCAGTATCTTTGTTGCTGGTTCCGCCATGCAGTGGCTGCGGGATGAGCTGCAGATCCTGCATGCCGCCGGCGATTCAAAGGCAATAGCCGAGCGCACCGGAATCGTCAGCAATGTACACGTCGTACCCGCTTTCGCCGGCCTCGGCGCACCGTACTGGGATGCGGACGCCCGCGGCGCGATCCTCGGTTTGTCA
This sequence comes from uncultured Gammaproteobacteria bacterium, assembly GCA_963800915.1. Taxonomy (GTDB): domain Bacteria; phylum Pseudomonadota; class Gammaproteobacteria; order Steroidobacterales; family Woeseiaceae; genus Woeseia. The sequence goes on along the minus strand of CAWDCR010000002.1, from coordinate 79,588 downwards.
CGCGACAGCAGCCGCGAGCAAATCATTACCGCGACGCTGCAGGCTATTGCTTACCAGACGCGCGATCTGTCCGAAGCGATGAGCGATGACGGCATCGTCCCCGCGGTTATTCGCGTTGATGGTGGCATGGTCGGCAACGACTGGTTTCTGCAGTTCCTGGCCGACATGCTCGCTATTCCGGTCGAGCGGCCGGTGAACATCGAGTCAACGGTGCTGGGCGCCGCCTGCCTCGCCGGGCTGTCGGCCGGCGTTTACAGTTCGTTTGCCGATATTGCTGCGTTGTGGCAGAGCGATGCCGTGTTCCGGCCGACGATGCAGAGTGCGCAACGCCGCGATCTGTACGCCGGCTGGCTGGACGCCGTGTCGCGCATTCGCACGGCAGGCTGAAGCGGACTCAATCGCGCAGCAATTCTGTCAGGCAAAAAAACGTTCGTAAATGACGACGCCCCACACCAGCACCACGATAACAAGGCTGACGAATACTGCGGCGGACCCATAGTCCTTCGCACGCCCTGACAGCGCGTGATGCTCCGGGCCAATGCGGTCGACGACCGCTTCCAGCGCGGAGTTCAGTATCTCCACGATCATCACCAGCAGGCACACGCAAACCAGCAGTACGCGCTCGGTGTTGCTGCGGCCCAGCCACAGGGCGACAGGCAGCAATACGATCGTGGCCACGAGCTCCTGCCGAAACGCGGCCTCGTGTTGCCAGGCCTGGCGAAAGCCCAGCGCGGAAAAGCGGGCGGCGTGCACTATGCGCGTTATGCCGATATGTCCTGGTTTAGCCACGTGATCCCCGTTCACCTTAGTGGTGTGCGGCGATCATAACCCGACCGTTCCGCGTATCCCAATGACGGCGCATGACGCCATTACAGCACTTTGAAAACTGCGCGCGGTCCGGCACCATGCGGGCTTCAGACAGGCTCGCCCAAACAGGCTAGACTGCGTCAATTTCCGAGGCGATAAACATGCTGACAGTACCGCGCGACGAACTGGAGTCCTACATCGACAAACCGCAACCTCCTTCCGGCTGGCTGCGGATTGATCAGCAGCAGATCAATGCATTTGCCGATGCCACGCTTGACCACCAGTTCATTCACGTGGACCCGGAGAAAGCGCGCGCGACGCCGTTCGGTGCGACCATTGCGCATGGCTACCTGACGATGTCACTGATCTCTTATTTTATCGGTGAGTGCGGCATCGCACCCGACAAGGTGCAGATGGCCGTGAACTACGGCACCGACAAAGTGCGTTTCCTCGAGCCCGTGCGCGTCAACAGCGAAGTGCGCGGCGTCGCCTGCCTTAAAGAAGTCCGCGAGAAAAAGCCGGGCCAAATATTATTAAAAACGCACATGACCATCGAGATCAAGGGATCCGCAAACCCGGCACTGATTGCCGAGGTGCTGTCGCTGTTTATCTGCGGCTGACAGCTTTGTTCAGCCAAAATCACCCGTAACGCTCTGCAAAGGACAATCTCGTGACAATCCGATTTGATGACCAGGTAGTAATCGTGACCGGCGCCGGCAACGGCCTCGGTCGTTGCCATGCGCTCGAGTTCGCGCGGCGCGGAGCCAAAGTTGTCGTGAACGACCTGGGCGGCGCGCGCGATGGCTCCGGCGGTTCGAGCGCGGCAGCGGAGAGTGTCGTCAGGGAGATTACCGACGGTGGGGGTGAGGCCCTGGCAAACGGTGCGAACGTCGCTGATTACGCGCAGGTCGAGGCGATGGTGACCGACGCGGTGCAGCGCTGGGGTCGTATCGATGTGCTGGTCAACAATGCCGGCATCCTGCGTGACAAGACCTTCGTGAAAATGGAGCTCGGTGATTTCCAGACGGTGCTGGATGTGCACATCGGTGGTTCCGTCAACTGCACGAAGGCGGTCTGGGGGCTGATGCGTGATCAGCAGTACGGCCGCATCGTGATGACGTCATCGTCGAGCGGTATCTATGGCAATTTTGGCCAGACGAATTACGGCGCCGCGAAGATGGGTCTTGTCGGATTCATGAATTCGCTGGCCCTTGAAGGCAGCAAATACGGCATCCATGTCAACGCGCTGGCGCCGATTGCCGCGACCCGCATGACGCAGGACCTGATGCCGCCCGACGTGCTCGCTTTGCTGGAGCCCGAAGCGGTAACCCCTGCGGTGGTGTTCATGGGCAGTCGCGAGGCGCCGACGCGGCAGATCATTGCAGCGGGTGCCGGCGTATTCGCCCGCGTGCTCATCGCCGAAACGCCGGGCGTGTTTCTGCGACCCGAGGAGCGCGACGCCGATCACGTGGCAGCGTCCTGGCCGCAGATCGCGGCCAGCGAAGGGCAGGTTGAATTGCAGGCAGGCGGCGAGCAAACGATGAAGTTTCTCGCCAGGGCCGCGGCCGAACTGGGCCTCAAGCTCGGCGGCTGATAAAAGCCTGCGCGTACCGACACAGGAGACGGTAGTGAAAGAAGCAGTGATCGTAGCAACGGCGCGCACGCCCATCGGCCGAGCCTACCGCGGTGCGTTCAACAACACCGACGGGCCAACGCTTGCCGCACACGCGATTCGCGCCGCCGTGGCGCGCGCCGGCATCGATGGCGAGCGGGTTGATGACGTCATCATGGGCTGCGCGATGCAGCAGGGCACCACCGGGCAGAACGTTGCCCGCCAGGCGGCGCTGGCAGCTGGCCTGCCGGTGACGGTGTCCGGCATGACGATCGATCGCCAGTGTTCTTCCGGCCTGATGTCAATTGCAACTGCTGCGAAGCAGGTGCTCGACGACGGCATGAGCATCGTGATCGGCGGTGGTCTCGAATCGATCAGCCTGGTGCAGAACGAACACTACAACAAGCACCGCAGCAAGGATCCGCATGCGCTGGCTGCGGCTCCGCATATTTACATGAGCATGCTGGAAACCGCCGAGGTCGTTGCCAGGCGCTACGGGATCACCCGCGAACAGCAGGACGAGTATGCCCTGCAGAGTCAGCAGCGCACCGCGGCTGCCCAGGAAGCCGGTCTGTTCCACGACGAGATCGTCGCGACGACTGCGACGATGGGCGTCATGGACAAGGCCAGCGGCGCGATCTCGATGCGCGAGGTCACGCTCGACAAGGATGAGGGCAATCGACCCGAAACGACGCTGGCGGGTCTCGCCGGCCTGAAAACCGTGTTCGATGACGGCGTAATCACGGCCGGCAATGCCAGCCAGCTGTCCGACGGCGCGGCCGCGTCGGTCGTCATGGACGGTCGCCTTGCCGAGAAGCAGGGACTGCAGGCTATCGGTATCTACCGCGGCATGGCGGTCGCGGGAACCGAGCCGGATGAGATGGGCATCGGCCCCGTATACGCGATTCCAAAGCTGCTGAAGCGCACCGGCATTCGCCAGGACGATATCGGGCTGTGGGAGCTGAACGAGGCGTTTGCCGTGCAGGTCATCTACTGCCGCGACAGGCTCGGCCTGCCGAATGAGTTACTGAATGTGAACGGCGGCGCGATTTCGATCGGCCACCCTTACGGCATGTCCGGAGCGCGCATGGTTGGCCATGCGCTGCTCGAGGGTAAACGGCGCAACGCGAAGTTCGTCGTGGTAACGATGTGCGTTGGCGGCGGTATGGGTGCGGCGGGCTTATTCGAGGTTGTGTAAGGAACCCCGCTTCCGGTATGTTCGCGCACTGCTTTCCGAGGATAAGTAAATCTTGTTTCGCGCCCGCCAGAAGATAGGCAAGTACCGCATCGTAAGTCGCATCGCTTCGGGCCCGCTGGCGAACGTGTACCGCGCGTTTGACACGATTCACAAGTCGCATGTCGCGCTGAAGATTCCAAAGTCGTCCCGCAATATTACCGAGGAGGATTTCCTTCACGAAGTGCAGGTTGCGGTTCGGCTGAAGCACCCTAATATCCTGGCGGTGCAGAACGCCAGTTTCATCGATGACCATTTCGTCATCGCGATGGATCTCGGCAAGGAATCGCTGGCCGATCGAATCGAACGACGCATGTCGACAGCTCGGGCGATCGACCTTGCCGATCAGGCGCTGCACGGTCTCGCGCATGCGCATGAACACAACATCATTCACTGTGATATCAAGCCGGAGAACTTCATCCTGTTTGAGGATCACACGCTGAAGCTCGCCGATTTCGGTTTCGCCAAGATAAGCCTGCGTACGTTGAAAGCCTCCGGTTCCGGAACGATCGATTACATCGCACCGGAGCAGGCGATGGGTCGCCCGAAATTCCAGTCCGACGTATTTTCGATTGGTCTCGTGTTGTACCGGATGTTTAGCGGCAAATTGCCGGAGTGGCCCTACACCTGGCCGCTTGCCGGCCACGATCGGCTGCGGGCACGCTTCCGGCCGGAATTCGCCGAGTTTTTGCGCAAGGCGATCGAGATAGATCCGAAGAAGCGCTACGAAGATGCGATCCAGATGTATAACGCGTTCGACGCGGTACGCAGCAGGGCACGCCGCCAGCGCAAGGGCAAAACCAGCTCCAGCTCCGGCAAGCAGGGCGCGTCGTGGCAGGGCATGCAGTGGCGAGAGTTTCAACGCAAATACAAAAAAATTCTCGACACGCGCCACCAGTGTCGCCGCTGCGAGGGGCCGGTTGCCGAGAGCATGCATGCCTGTCCGTGGTGCGGCGTCGACCACCCGGCGCGTGGCGCAGACACCGCCATGCCGGCACATTGCCCACGCTGCGAACGGGGCGTAAAGCTGGACTGGGATTACTGCGCCTGGTGCTACGGTCCGGGTTTCGAGACGGAGACCGATCGACATTATGTCGACAAGCGCTACACCGCACGCTGCGGCAACAGCCGCTGTCGTGAGCCGCTGATGCCGTTTATGAGGTATTGTCCGTGGTGTCGCACCAAAGTGAAGCGACCCTGGAAGATCGAGGGCAGCAAGACAAATTGCAAGTCCTGCAAATGGGGCATCTGCGCTGATTTCTGGAATTTCTGTGCCTGGTGTCGGGAACCCGTCAAGCGCGCCTGAAACGCGCCACGGAAGCGCATTGATGACAACAAACGATTGGACCCTGCTGGACGGTGCCACGGAGAGTGACCGCTGTGCGCTGAATGTCGCCGGCGGACAGCTGCTGGCATTCTGCCGACGCGCACCGGACAAGACCACCGAGAATGAAGATGCCGTTGCAATCGTGCCCTACGGTGATGACGCGGCGGTGCTGGTCGTGGCTGACGGCGCGGGCGGCATGCCGGGCGGCCGGCGAGCATCGCAACTGGCGGTCAGCCAGCTCGCCGAATCGCTGGGCGCATCGCTCGTTGACGCGGTGATGATGCGCACCGCTGTATTGAATGGCATTGAGGCGGCCAACAGCGCCGTGCTCGAGATGGGCACCGGGGCCGCGACGACCTTGACGGTGGTCGCGATTGAGGGCCGCTCGGCGCGCACTTACCAGATCGGCGATTCCGAGGCTTTGATCGTCGGCAATCGCGGCCTCATCCGCGCCCAGACCATGGCGCATTCACCGACCGGTTTCGCGGTCGAGGCGGGCTTCCTCGATCAGCGCGATGCCTTGCATCACGAAGAGCGCCACCTCGTTTCCAATTTTCTGGGGACCGCGGACATGCGTATCGACATGGGTGCTGCCGTTGACATGCAGCAACGCGACACCGTGCTGCTGGCCAGCGATGGCGTTACCGACAACGTGCACCGGCACGAGGTGATTGAATTAATTCGCAAGGGCCCGCTGGATGTTGCGATCGACTCGCTGATCCGCCTCGCGACGCATCGCATGACCGCCGATTCGACCAAGCAGCCGAGCAAGCCGGACGACCTGTCGGTCATCCTGTTCCGCAAACCGGCCGCGAAGGTGGCGGAACGCCCGGCGGAGTGAGGCCGCGGCGCGCCGCGACCCGCCAGTTGGGCGAACATTGCGGGCACCAATTCGGCGTATGATGGTCACTAATACGGTGGATCGCCGATTGCGGCGGAACAAGGCGCGCGCAGCTGTGATCCCGTTTAACTCAGTTTTCAGGATGCGCAGGCTGTACACATCCTGAGCTGTTTTTCCCACGAACCACATCCCGAGGGGTTTAGCTGATGAACGCGATCAGGCCCGAATTCAGAAAGTCTGCCTTTCCCGTACCGCTCGCGGCAACGGCACTGGCGTTGCTGCTCAGCGGTTGCGCAGCGTCCATCAGCAGCAGCGGTGGCGCCAGCGGCGGTTCCAGCGGCGGTGGCGGTGGCATGAGCATCCCGGGCGGCGGTTCTTCCGGCGGTTCCTCGGGCGGCTCGTCCGGTGGCGGTATGCCCGGCGGCTCTTCCGGGGGCTCGTCCGGTGGTGGTATGCCCGGCGGTTCTTCCGGGGGCTCGTCCGGTGGTGGCATGCCCGGCGGTGCCTCGGGCGGCGCATCCGGCGGCGGCATGCCGGGTGGTTCGGCCGGTGGTTCATCCGGCGGCGCGTCGGGTGGTGGCATGCCGGGCGGATCGTCAGGCGGTATGGCCGGTGGCGGCAGTGGCGGTGCGGACGGCGGCATCAAAGGCCTGGGCGGCAGCATGCCTGGCGGGATGCCCGGCGCAGGCGGCGCAGGCGGAATGCCTGGCGGTACCGGCACCGGTGCTGACGGCCAGCCCTGTGGCGCAAATGACCTGCCCGGCGGGGTCGGTGGCATGGAGCAGCCGCAGTCGGGCAACTGTAACGGCGCCGGCGGCGTAGGCCAGTATCCGGGCGAAACCGATGCCCAGCGCAAGGCGCGTCTCGAGGGTGAACTGGAGAAGTCCGTTGGCGGCTTCGACGAAGTGCTGGCCGAAGAGCAGCGCGAAATTTCAACCGTCGGCCGCGATACCGAAGGTTTCGGCGGCGGCGGTGGCGGCGGCCGCGGCGGTGTGGGCCTTGGCCGGCAGGAAGGCATGCGCGGTACCGGTGAAAGTGGCGGCGGCAGCGGCGTGCCCGGGCAGGGCACGGCGGGCGGCGGTGGCTCGACGCCGAGCGTGGCCGGCATGAGCGAGGACGATGTCAAGTCGCGCACGCCGGGCGACATTCCGGATCTGGTCAGTGAGGATATCGTGGCCAAGCAGTTGCGCGAAGCCGCACTGGCCGAAGACGATCCGGAGTTGCGCGAGCGGCTGTGGGAGGAGTACCGCCGCTACAACAAGTTGTAACATTCCAAACGCGCCGTACCTGGAAGGCGCCGCACAAGGGACTTAAGTTCGACACATGATCGCGACCCAATCAACGCCTCTACTCGGCACCCTGCTGGGTGCCTGCCTGGTCATTGCCAGCGGCTGCACTGTATCCGAAGTCATTGATGCGGAGCGCACGGAACTCGCCGTCGCCGAACGCGACATCGCCGAGAACCTGTTGCTCGACGTTGGCATCGTCAACTTCGATCCCGGCGTGCCGCGCAGGAACGATCCGGAGAAGTCCGGCGTGTACGAAGAAATTCGCATGGCGGAAGCGCGCTATTTGCCCTACCACATTAAAACCACCCTGCAGGGAACCGGCTTTTGGGGCGCGGTCCGCGTCATTCCGTCGCGTGAGGTGTACACGGACGTCGTATTGAGCGGCGAGATCGAGCGGTCTGACGGCGAATACATCGAGCTGAAGGTCAGCGCCGACGATGCAACAGGTCGGCACTGGTTCGAACGCAGCTACGAAATGCAGACCGGCCTGCGCTCTTATGACATGGGTCGGGATCGCACCCAGGATCCGTACCAGAAAGTATTTAACGACATCGCCAACGACCTGCGCGAATTCGCGGTGACCTTGTCGCCTAAAGATGTGCAGCGCATTCGTGAAGTGTCCGAGATGCGGTTTTTCGCCGACATGGCGCCCGCCGTATACAGCGATTACGTCGCAACCGATAAAGAAGGCATGACCTCACTGGTGCGGCTGCCCGCGGAGAACGATCCGATGGTGGATCGGTTGCGGCAGATTCGCGAACGCGATCGACTGGTTATCGATACTTTGAATGAGCATTACGCCAATTTTTATTATGGCGTTGCCTTGCCGTATGAAGGCTGGCGCAAGAAGGCGCGTGAAAACGCCATCAACGTTCGCCAGGTAAAGCGTTCCGCAACGATGCGCGCATTGCTGGGTGTCGTGGTCGTCGCCGGTTCGATGCAGATAGACACGAACAGTTCGAGCCGCTCGCGGCGCAATGCGAAACGTGTAACGCAGGTCGTCGGTATCGATCGCGGCATCGATACGATCATCAGCGCCTGGCGCCTGCGCCAGTCGGCAGATCTGTACCGCGAGGATATTCGCGAGCTGTCCGAATCGTTTATCGCCGAAGCCGCGCCGCTGACCGTGCAGGTGCAGGGTCAGACGCGGCGCCTGACCGGCACCGCCGAGGCGCAGTACGAAGGCTGGCGCAAACTCCTCAAGGATATCTACGAACTGGAAACCGGCTTTTCGGAAGACGTTGACGTCGGTGTCCCGGCACGGTCCGCACCCGGCGGCGAGTGAGTATCGTCGGGTAAATGCGGGAGCTCACTGAAGGCGCGCGGCTGGTCGGCCGCTATACGCTGCAGCGACCGGCAGGCAGCGGTGGCATGGCGACGCTGTGGCTCGCACGCGATACGCGCAGCGATTCGCCGGTCGTACTCAAGTTCCTCGCTGCGCAACTTGCAGGCAGCGCCCGCCGTCGCGAGCAGTTCCAGCGTGAATGGCAAATTGCCAGCCGACTGATGCACGCGCACATCGTGCGCGTTTTCGAATATCACGACGACGCGGAAGGGCCGTTCTACGCGCAGCAGTTCATCGACGGGCCGGCCCTCGCCGTGCTCGCCGGTCAGCCGCTCGATCAATTGCTGCGCCCCCTTGGTTTGCTCGCCGATGCGCTGCGCTATGCGCATGGCAAAAACATTGTGCATGGCGACATCACCGCGGCGAACGTGCTGCTGGATGGCCGCGGTGCGCCGTACCTGCTGGATTTCGGCGTCGCCCGCGAAGCCGGCGAGACGGGCGACGCTGGCGGCACGCCGGTCGCGCAATCGCCGCAGCGGCGCGCCGGCGAGGCGGCAGCGGCGGCCGATGATATTTACGCATTTGGCGTACTGCTGCATGAACTGCTGTTCAACGCACCGCCGTCGGCTGCGGCTATCCCGGCGATGACCGCCGGCGGCGAACGGCTGCCAGCTGCACTTGCAGCGCTGCTCGAAAAAATGCTCGCAACGGAGCGCGACGACCGGCCGGTCGCGCAGCAGGTTTGTGACGCATTGCGCGCGGCCGGATTTCCGCCGGGCCTCGCGGTCCTGCCAGCCGGTATGCGCAACGCCACGGCAATTGATGACGCTGTTGCGGTGCAGTCGATACAACCCGTGCACAGGGCGCGCCGCGCCGCTAGTGAAGCCCGCGCGGTGACCTCGCGCGGGGTTCCCGCATCGTATGTCGTAGGCGGCCTCGCGTTTTTGCTGGCTGCCCTGCTGCTGGTGTTGTTCGTGTTGCCGGATCGCAGCGGGCCGCAGGGCAGTGCGACAGTGACGAATGACAACGACGCGGCTGCGACAACCGACGCCGATAACGCGGCGGCTGCTGAGGAAGATGAGTTACCCACCGCCCCTGATGATCCGCAGTCGTTCAGCGAAAACCTGCCAGGTGCCGGAACAGGCTCGACTGCGCAGTTAAAAGCGGCAACCGATGAAGCGCTCGGTGACCTGCTGTCGCGGCTCGAACGCCTGCGTTACCGCGGCATCGAGCGCTGGGGTGGCGACGCGTACCTTGCAGCGATGGCGGTCTACGCGGCGGGCGACAAGGCGTACCTTGACCGCGACTATGCGCAGGCCCGCAAGCAGTACCTGGACGCCACGGCAAAACTTGAACCGTTCTTCGAGCAGATACCACTGGTGTTCCGGCGCACGCTGGCGGACGCGCGGACCGCCTTCGACGCGCAGGATTACCGGGAGGCGATCAGGCTTTACGATCTCGCGGTCGCGATTACGCCGGGCAACCCGGAGGCAGAGCGCGGGCTTGAACGCGCGCGCAATCTCGAAAACGTCCTGTCGTTGATGGAGCGTGCCCGCGTTTTCGAGGCGAATCTCGAAATGGCCGCAGCGCGCCAGGCGTACGAGAGTGTGCTGCAACTCGATGCCGCATGGCAGCCAGCAATTGACGGCCTTGCGCGGGTGCGTGCCGCGCAGGAGCAAAGCAGTTTCGAGCAGCGCATGACGGAAGGCTTTGCGGCGCTGGCGGCTGGCAACTATGAGATTGCGCGCGCCGCGTTTGAAACCGCGCGCGGCATGCGGCCCGCTTCGCCGCAGCCGGCCGACGGCTTGCTGCAGCTCGATCAGGCACTGCGCCTCGATCGCATCCGCGCGCTTGAGGCAGCCGCACAGCGCCAGGAACAAAACGAACAATGGGAAGCGGCAGTCGATTCCTACAACGAGGCCCTGGCGGTCGATCCGGACCTGCAGTTCGCGCAGCAGGGCTTGCAGCGCGCGAGCTACCGGGCTGGCCTGCACAGCCGCCTGCAGGAATACATCGACGATCCGGATACGCTGAGCGCGGCGCCGCGCATGCAGAGCGCAACGCAGCTGTTGCTCGAGTTATCGCGCGTCTCGCCCGCCGGGCCGCGTCTCGACGACCAGAAAGAAATGCTGGCACGCCTGCTGAAGCGCGCGGCAACGCCGCTGGCGGTGCAGTTTCGTTCCGACAACCTGACCGACGTTTCGATCTACAAGGTCGGGCCGCTCGGTACCTTCGAGCAACGGCAACTTGAATTGCGGCCAGGGAGGTATGTGGCGGTTGGCAGCAGACCCGGCTATCGTGACGTCCGACTCGAATTCCGGGTCGCGCCGGAAATCGACATGCAGCCAATCGTCGTGCAGTGCGAGGAAACGATTTGAAGTTCGAGACAGTCATCATCCGCGACGCCAGCGGCGAGCGACGCATCCCGGTTGGCGATCTGCCGCTGCGCATCGGCACTGCAGCGGATTGTCAGCTGCGGCTGCCCGGTCCTGGCAGCAACGTTGCCGTATTGCTGGATCAGCTGGACGGTGCGCCGTTCGTGCAGCCCGCGGCACTGGCCAGCGGCATGCGCCTGAACGGCGATGTTGTCAGTGCGTCGCGCCGTTTGCAGGCCGGCGATGAGCTCGAGTTCTACGGCACGCGAATCCGCATCAATGAGCGCGACGCCGGGCTTGAACTTGCGGTGTCGCTGGAAAGCAGTGCCTATGTCACGCGGCCGCCGCAGGAAACACCGGCCACCGGCAGTGCTGAAGAAACGATTGCGCCGGCGGCGTTTCGGCGTGCGGCGGAAGTGCGCGCCGTGGAGGCGCCGCGCAAGACGCATTTCTGGCAGGGCGCGGTCGCCGTCGCGGTGCTGTTGCTGATCGGCGTTTCCTACCTGTTATTCACCTCGCGCTCGATCCAGTTCGACGTGCAGCCGGAGTCGCCTGACGCGCTGCAGATCGCCGGCGGCTGGTTTCAGCTGCCGCTCGCCGATCGCGTCCTGTTGCGCAAGGGCAGCTACACCGTCAGCGTCTCCAGGCAGGGCTACTACGACGCGAACCAGAGTTTCGTCGTCGGCGAGGAACCGAGTGCAACCGTCACGATCGAGTTGCGCAAGCTGCCGGGCCAGCTGGTCGTCAATACCGCGAACGCCGACGACGCCGTCGTGACCGTCGACGGCACGCTGGTCGGGCCCGCGCCGTTCGGCCCGCTGGAACTCCAGCCCGGTGCGCATACGGTCAGTATCCGGGCGGAAAATTTCCTGCCCTACGACCACCTGCTGCAGGTGCCGGGCCGCGGGCTTTTACAGGAGCTCGAGGTGCAGCTGGTGCCACGCTGGGCGCCCGTCAGTTTTGCGACCGAGCCGGCGGGCGCGACCATCTACCGCGGTGAGCAGGAGCTCGGCGTGACGCCGGCGACGCTCAGGCTGGACGAGGGCCGCCACGACCTGACCGTCATGCGCGAAGGCTTCAAGCCCTGGGACGGCGTCGTCAATGCCGTCGCGAACGAGGCGCAGGAGCTGCCGCTGATCAGGCTTGAGCCGGCGAACGCGCAGCTGCTCGTGAACTCCATTCCGCTGGGGGCGAACGTCACGGTAAACGGTCGCTACCGCGGGCAGTCGCCGGTGCGGCTCGCACTGTCACCTGACGTCGACTACCAGGTTGGCCTGTCGAAAGCCGGCTACGGTTCCACCGAAAGACGCGTGCGGCTTACGGCGGCGGCCTCGGAAACGATTACCGTCGACCTCACCGCGCGTGTCGGCGAAGTCAAGATCAACGCCTGGCCCGAGGACGCCGTGGTGTACGTCAACGACCGGCCGCGCGGCAGCGGTTCGCTGACCCTGCAGTTGCCGTCGGCGCCGCAGCGACTCGAAGTGCGCAAGGCCGGCTACCAGACCTTCAGCCGCAGCGTTACGCCCCGGCCCGGCTATCCGCAGACGATCCAGGTGCGCCTGCTGTCGGAAGAAGAAGTGCGCCTGCGCAGTATCGCCACCACGGTGACGAATTCGCAGGGGCAGGTGCTGCGCCGCGTCGAGCCCGGTTCATTCACGATGGGCGCGTCCCGCAGTGAGCAGGGCCGTCGCGCCAACGAAGTGCTGGTACCGGTGACGTTAACGAGACCGTTTTATATCGGCACCAAGGAAGTCACGAACAGCGAGTACCTGCGGTTTCGCAGTAACCACGATTCGGGCGCGGATGTGCATGCCTCGCTGGCCGGCAACAACAATCCGGTTGCGAACCTGAGCTGGGACGATGCGGTGGATTACTGCAACTGGCTCAGCCTGCAGGAAGGTCTGACACCGGCCTACGAAAAGCGCTTCGAGCGCTGGGTTGCCGTGCAGCCGACGCCGGACGGTTACCGGCTGCCAAGCGAGGCGGAGTGGGAGTGGGCAGTGCGCTACCAGGGGCGTGCGCAGGCGCCGGTATTCCCGTGGGGCAACCGGCTGCCACCGCAGCGCGACAGTGGCAACTACGCGGACCAGTCGGCCCGGGAACTGGTGCCAACGGTGTTGCCGGGATTCAACGACGGCTTTGCCTCGACGGCGCCGGTCGGCAGTTTTCCGCCGAACGCGCTCGGCATCTACGACGGCGGCGGCAACGTTGCCGAATGGGTACAGGACTATTACGCGGTAGCGACACCCGGGCAGACCACGGCAATCGAAGATCCGACAGGACCGGTGCGCGGCGCCCATCACGTGATTCGCGGCTCGAGCTGGCGTCACGCGGGCGTCACGGAGTTGCGCCTGAGTTACCGCGAATTTGGCAGCTCGCCGCGCTCTGACGTCGGATTTCGCATCGCACGCAACGCGCAATAGCGGATGAGGGGATTTTTCCGTGTAACCTTTGTCCAACAAAGGTGGCGCAACGCGCCGACCAGCGGGTGACCGGTATGGCCAGATTGTTCGGATTATTGATGTTATTGGCGCTCGTCAGTTTTGCGCTGGCGCAGGATTCGACCGCGCCGCCGACTGACGACGCTGCCGCCGCGCAGGGCGCTGCGGCTGAGGGCGCAGAATCGACCGCGTCGGCAGAGGCTGCCGCCGCCGAAGCCGCCGCCAGCGATCCCGATTTCATCAACGATGACCCTACGCTCGACGAGCAAACCTACGAAGAGGACGAAGACGTGTTCGTGCCGACCGAAGAAATTCCGTCCGACGAACCGATCCCGTTCCCTACCAATATCTAAAAGAGTGGGCCATTGGCCGCCGCCGGGAAGCGCATTGCATGAAGAATAAAAACATACCTGTCGAATTCGTTTACCAGCTGTTCGCGCTGATCATCGCGATCATCGTCGTGCATGCCTTCTATGTGGCCGTCGTGCGGCCGAATGCGGCCGAAGTGATTGCGGAACAGAATCTGCAGGCGCAGGAAAATCCGGATTTCGTTCGCGAACGCTCCAACTGGGTGCTGATCAAGGATCTCGAGCAGGAGTCCTGCTTCATCCTGATGTTCTGGGCGCTGGCGATCATGGGTTACAAGGCACGCATCATCCTGCAGGAGCGACGCCTGCTGGAAACCGACCTCGTCGCGATTGCGGAAGGCATGCGCATCCTGCCGGAAGACACGCGCGAGTTTGCGCGGCAGGTGCAGGCGCTGCCGGAGAAGGAGCAGGAAAGGGTGCTGCCGCGCGCGCTGCTGCATGCGCTGCAACGCTTCAGCTCGACGCGCAACATCCAGGACGTGTCCAGCAGCACCCACACGCTGTTCGAGTCAGAAGCCGAAATCCTCGAATCGGAATTGTCGATGATCCGCTACATATCCTGGGCAATTCCCTCGATCGGCTTTATCGGTACCGTGCGCGGTATCGGTGAAGCGCTGGCCCAGGCTGACAAAGCCGTGCAGGGCGACATCGCCGGCGTGACGCAAAGCCTCGGTGTTGCGTTCAACTCGACCTTCATCGCGCTGCTGATCAGTATTTTCCTGATGTTTCTCGTGCACCAGCTGCAGCTGCTGCAGGAGCGCCTTGTGTTCGACAGCGAAAACTACGCGAACAACAAGCTTATCCGTCACATGAAGTCGGACTGAGGATGTAAGGGTGGCACGCGCCGCGTTACACATTAACGATGCGGGCATCATTCTGCTCGATGCCGAGCGGGTGCTGTATCGGCAGCCGGGCTTCGCGCTATTGCGCGATGACGAGCTGCGGACCGGTAACGCGGTCGTAGCGCGTGCGCGCATCAATCCGCGGCATGTGCAGCACCGCTTCTGGTACGAGCTCAGCGCGGATGGCCTGAAGGATCAGTATTTTCATCACCTGAGTGCCGCCGACCTCGTCAGTCGCCAGCTCGAAGACATGTGGGCGACGGCGCCAGCCGGCTACGACGAGCTGGTCGTTGCCGTGCCGTCCTGGCTGTCCGCGAATCAACTGGGCCTGTTCCTCGGCATTGCCGTTGATCTCGGGCTGCCGGTCGTCGCGATGGTTGACGCCGCGGTGGCTGCGACGCGTCGCGAGTATCGCAACGCGGTGCCGGTGCACATCGACGTCAGCCTGCATTGCACGACGCTGACCCGCCTGCGCCAGGACGGCCATGTCGCGCTGGAGCGCAGCGAGCAGCTCGACGGTTGCGGCGTCTACGGCCTGTACGACGCCTGGCTCAACGCGATCGCAGCGGCCTTCGTGCAGCAATCGCGCTTTGATCCGCTGCACACGGCGGCAACCGAACAGCTGCTGCTTGACCAGCTCGGTACCTGGCTAAGCGCCGCCGGGCGCAGTGACAGCGTTGCGATGGAATTGCAGGCCGGCGGCATGACGCATCGCGCCGAGGTCGAATCCCTGAGCCTCGTTGGCGCCGCGGCCCCGTGGTACCAGCAGATCGCGAATCGCCTGCGCGCACTGTACCGGGCAGACGAGGCGCCGGCGATTCAGCTCAGCGAGCGCGCCGCCAGCCTGCCGGGTCTTGCCGACATGCTGAAAGCGCGGGTCGGCGGCGAAGTGTTCACGCTCGCGGCCGGCGCGACGGCGCAAGGCGCGCTTGCGCGCTGTCGGCCGGCCAGCGGCGATGCCGCGGCCGTGTCGCTGCTGCGCCAGCTGCCCTGGGACCAGGCCGCGATCGACGTGACCGCCAGCGCGCTCGATGGCGCGCGCGCCGGCGTGCCGACCCACCTGTTGTTCGGCAGCGTGGCGCACGCGATAGGCGAAGCGCCGCTGCTGCTGGGCGTTGATTGCGATACCGATGGCCGCCACATCGAGCTACCCGGTGATATGCCCGGCGTGTCGCGGCGGCACTGCACCATCCGCCGCAGCAACGGCCAGACCGTGGTCGAGGACCAGAGTCGTTACGGCACGTTCCTGAACGGCCACCGGATAGACGGGTCTACCGTTTTGCAGATCGGCGACTCGCTGCGCATCGGCACGCCGGGTTTCGAGTTTTCGCTGATTACAACGGACGAATCCCATGGCGCGTAGACGGCGCGAATCGCAGATCATCAGCATGTCGTTTCTCGACATCATGAGCTGTGGCTTCGGCGCCGTTATCCTGTTTTTTATGATCATCAACTCGCAGGTGGTGCGCGACACGGAAGCGCCACCGCAGGAGCTGGTGGGCGAGACAACGCGCCTCGAATTCGAAGTGCTGGAAGCACGCAAGGACCTGGTGCTGGCCAAGAACACGATGGAAGAGCTCGACGACGAACGCGCCACGGCGCAAAGCAAGATCGCACAGATAACGGCGCTCATCGAAAAACTGAAAGTCGAACTCGCCAAGAATGACACGGACACGCTGGCCAAGATCGAGCGCGTCGAAAAACTTCAGTCCGATATCAAGCGGCTCGAAGAGGAAAGAAAACGACTGCTGGCGGCCGAGCAGCAGCGCGAGTCCGGCAGCAATGTGCGGCGCTTTACGGGCGAGGGCGATCGCCAGTACCTGACCGGCCTGAAAGTCGGCGGCAAGCGCATCCTGGTGCTGGTCGACGGCTCGGCGAGCATGCTGGATGAGCGCATTATCAATATCATTCGTCGCCGCAACATGTCGGATGCCGTCAAGCTGCGTTCGCGCAAATGGCGCCAGGCGGTGGCGACCGTCGACTGGCTCGCGGCGCAGTTTCCAGCGGATTCCCTGTTCCAGATTTACACGTTTAACAATGAGACAAAGCCAGTGCTGCAAGGCAGCGACGGCGTGTGGCTCGAAGTGGGCGACGGCAAGCAGCTCGACGAAGCGATTCGCATCTTGCGGCGTACCGTACCGGCGGAGGGCACCAACATGCTCGATGCGTTCCGCGTCATTACCCAGTTGAATCCGCGTCCGGATAACGTGATCCTGCTGGTCGACAGCCTGCCGACGATGAATGCCGCGACGACGGATCGCGGGCTGGTTACCGGGCAGGAGCGCCTGCGTTTTCATTACGAGGCCGAGGCCGAGGTGCCCAGCGGCATACCGGTTAATATCCTGTTGTACCCGATGGAAGGCGATTACAACGCGGCTATTGCGTACTGGCTGCTGGCCTACCGCACCGGCGGCTCGTTCATGAGTATCAGCAGGGACTGGCCGTAATGGCACGCCGTCGCCGCAATATCGAAGCCTTCAGCCTGTCGTTTCTCGACTGCATCTCCTGTGGCTTCGGCGCAATTCTGCTGCTGCTCGTGTTAAGCAAGATCTACGAGCCGACCGTAATCGAGAAAACCGAGGAAGATCTCGCCGCGCTCATTGCCTTGCTGCAGGAAGAGCTGTTCGACATCCGCGGTGATACCACGGTGATCAACCGCGAGCTGGCATCTCGCCGCCAGCAAACGACCGAGACCAGGCTGACGCTCGCGCAGCTGCAGCGCGAACTCGACAAGGTGCAGGGCCAGTACAAGCTCGTCATGCAGGACGATCCGGACATGGAGGTCGATGAGGGCGAACTGCAGGCCGCGCGGCAGCGGCTTACTGCCGAGATGCGTCGGCTGCGACCCAACTTCCGGCGCGCACCGGACGATTCGATCGGCGGTATTCCGGTCGACAGCGAGTACATTATTTTCGTCATCGACACCTCGGGCAGCATGCAGGCGAAGTGGGACTGGGCCGAGCAAAAACTCGGCGAAGTGCTGGACGTTTACCCGACCGTCAAAGGTCTGCAGATCATGAATGACAACGGCCGCTTCATGTTCGAGCATCAGGGCCGTGCGTGGTTGCCGGACACGCCGCAGTTGCGCCAGTCCATCAAGAATACGATGCGCCAGTGGGCGCCGTTCTCGGACAGCGATCCCTCCGACGGCATCGCCTACGCGATCCAGACATTCTGGGCGGCCGACAAGAAAATCAGTATTTACGTGTTCGGCGATGAGTTTCAGGGCCAGTCCATGGAAGCGGTGCTGCGCGAGATCGACAATATCAACGTCGAGGATGAGAACGGCAATCGCCTGGTGCGCATCCATGCTGTCGGTTTTCCGTACAACTTCAGCGGCCGCTCCATCCCGCAGAGCGCGCAACGCTTCGCCGGCCTCATGCGCCTGCTGTGTGAGCGCAATGGCGGAACCTTTGTGGCTCTCACCAACAAGGATCGGTAGCGCCACAGTTCGCCACAATTGATCCGCACACTGCCATTCGGCCGGCCCCCTGCGGGCCCCGCCAGCGCTTGTAATGAACTCCAACAGCGGCCAAACGGTTGGTCGCAACAAGGAGGCATTACCATGCGCAACAAAATCATCATTCTCGGCTCGGTCCTGTTATTGGCGGGTAACGCGGCATTTGCGGCAGGCAGCCCGAAGGAGGAACGCATCGGCGTTGGCATCGGTGCAACGGTTGGCGCCGTCGCCGGTGGACCGGTTGGCGCGATTCTCGGCGCGGCTATCGGTGCGAAATTCGGCGATAACTTTCACCGCAAGAACAAGGAAATCGATTCGCTCAACGCTACCCTCGATCGCAAGTCGACGCGTGTCGTCGAGCTCGAACGGTCGGTGGCGAGTTTGAACCGCGACATCAGCGTGCTCGACAGCGACCTGCGCAGGCTGCAGGCGCAGGCGCGACCCGAGCTCGTTTCGCTGCTCGCGGCTGGCATCGAGATGGACCTGCTGTTCCGCACTGACGAGCACGTCCTGCAGGACGAAACCCGCAGTCGTATCAGTCAGCTCGCCGGCACGCTGGCAGGCATGTCGGATGTGCGCGTACAGCTGGACGGCTTTGCCGACGAACGCGGTGACGAAGAGTACAACAAGGCACTGTCAGCACGGCGTGCCGAGCACATCCGCGACGTGCTGCTCGGTCACGGCGTAGCGGACGAGCGCATCACGATCATTGCGCACGGTGAAGCGCCGGTTACCGACGCCCAGCCAGACAATTTCGCGCTGCAGCGCAAAGTCAGCGTGCGCCTGTTTATCGACGAATCGCCGTCGGTCGCCGCCAACCCCTGACAGGGCACAGCGATTGCCCGCCAATCCCCCCGCCATGGCTTAACCCAAGCCTGGATCCTGCCGGCCCGTAAGGGCCGGCTTTTTTGTTGCCGAACCGTGCAGTTACCGCAGCGCCCCGGTAAAGTGCATTGCCGGACCACGGCAAGAGGTGCTCACAATGACAAGCGAACTGACAGAACGGCGTTGCGAACCCTGCGAGGGCGGCGTCGAGCCGCTGACGGCAGCGCAGGCGAAAGCGCTGCTCGCAAAGGTCGACGGTAACTGGTCATTGCGGGACGACGGTCTGGTCATTGAACGCAAGTTCTCGTTTCCGGTTTTCAGCCGCACGATCGCTTTCGTCAACGCCGTGGCCTGGGTGGCAACGGTTGAGGGACACCACCCGGAGTTGATCGTCAATTACGGTAGCTGCGTGGTGCGCTACACGACGACCGCGATCAGCGGTTTGTCCGACAACGATTTTATTTGCGCCGCCAAGATCGATCGCCTCGCGGCCGACCAGTAACGTCATGAACACAACAGGAATTCGCACATGATCACTTTGCAGACTATCGAGGCGGCCGCCGGGCGACTGCAGGGCGTCGCGGTGCAAACGCCGTTGCTCGAATGCCCGGCGCTGGATGAGCTGTGCGGTGGCAAGGTGTTGCTAAAACCCGAGTGCCTGCAACGCACCGGCTCGTTCAAGATTCGCGGTGCCTACAACATGCTGAGCCAGCTCAGCGAGGAACAACGCGCGAGCGGTGCCGTGGCTTTTTCATCGGGCAACCACGCGCAGGGCGTTGCCGCGGCGGGGTCGATGCTCGGTATTCACACGGCGATCGTCATGCCGCAGGATGCGCCGCAAACGAAGATAGAAAAAACCCGCAAACTCGGCGGTGAAACGATTCTTTATGATCGTTACACCGGCGATCGCGAGCAGATAGCGCGAGCCCTGGCCGCCGAGCGCGGCGCCGTGCTGGTCCCGTCCTACGATCACGAAGACATTATCGCCGGGCAGGGCACAGTTGGCCTCGAGATCATGCAGCAATGCGGCGACGAGCCGCCCGACCAGGTGCTGGTCTGCTGCGGTGGCGGCGGGCTGATTGCCGGCAGCGCGATCGCCATACGAGGCCTGTCGTCGGCAACGTCGGTGTATGCCGTCGAACCCGAAGGCTTTGATGACACGGCGCGCTCGCTGGCCAGCGGCGAGCGCCAGTCGAACGATCCGGCGGCGCGCGGTATCTGCGATGCGCTGCAGACACCGACACCGGGCAAGATGACCTTTGAGATCAATCGCCAGTTGCTGGCCGGTTGCCTGGTGGTGTCAGAAGAAGCGGTGCGCGAAGCCATGCGTTTCGCGTTTCGCGAACTCAAACTCGTCGTCGAGCCTGGTGGCGCGGTCGCACTCGCGGCCGTGCTGGATGGCAAAATCGACTGTCGTCAGAAAAAAACCGTGATCGTGCTGAGCGGCGGCAACGTCGAGTCCGCGCTGTTCGCGGAAATCCAGCGCGGCCGCTAGAACATCTCGCTCGGCCCCGGCATTTCCGTATCGGGCGGCTCGCGGCTGGTAATGAAGTCGCCGGTAATCATCTTGGCGTAGCTCTGGCCTGGCCCGACCATCGGGTACACGCCGGCATCGGGATCGATGATCACCTCGAGGAACGCGGGCCCCGGGAAGTTGATGAACTCGGCGACCATGGCGGGAATATCTTCTTTCCTGTCGAGACGCCGCGCGAACTCGAAGCCATCCGCTTCCGCCGTCTTTACGAAGTCCTTGCGGTGCAGTGACTTGTCGCTGGCCGACATGCGGCCTTTGTAATAAAGCTTCTGCCACTGGCGCACCATGCCGTCGCCAAAATTGTTCAGCACGACAACCTTGACCGGCAGTTTGTAGGTGGTTGCTGTCTCGAGTTCGCCGATGTTCATGCGAATGCTCGCGTCGCCGTCGATATCGATGACGAGTCGATCGCGCTGCGCAAACTGCGCGCCGATCGCGGCCGGCAGGCCGAAGCCCATCGTGCCCATGCTGCCGGAGGTCAGCCACAGGCGCGGTTCGCGGAAATCGAAATACTGCGCGGCCCACATCTGGTGCTGCCCAACGCCGGTGCAGATAATCGCTTTTCCCCCGGCGATGCGATTGATCTCCTCGATCACGGCATAGGGCTGGATAAGCGGGCTCGCCCGGTCATAGTTCAGGCAATGGCGCGCTTTCAGTTCCGCAATATGCTGGTGCCATGCAGCGAAGTCCTTCGCGAACGCTTTGCGCTGGCCGTAGGCCAGCAGGTCATCGAGATCGCGCTGCAGCACGCCCACGTGATGCCACTGGGCGTTACGTACCTTGCCGATCTCGGACACATCGACATCGAACTGCGCGATGGCGCGCGCGCGCGGTGCAAAATTTGCCGGATCGCCGGCGACCCGGTCATCGAAACGCGCGCCGACCGCGATCAGCAGATCGCAGTCTTCCACGGCGTAGTTGGCGAACGCGGTGCCGTGCATGCCGAGCATGTGCAGCGACAGCGGGTGCGTTGTGTCACTCGCACCCAGCGCCATCAGCGTGGTCGTGACCGGAATGCCGTAGGCGTTCGCGAAATGTCGCAAGGCCTTCGTCGCATTGCCGTTGATAACGCCGCCGCCGGCATAAATGAGCGGCCGCTCGGCAGCGCCCAGCAGCTTGTAGAAGCGTTCACAGGCCGCATCGCTTAACTGATTGTCGGTGACTGCCTGCAGCCGGTTGCGGTAACCGGTCAGTTCCAGCGTGCCGCTGCCGGCGAACGGTCCTTCCCAGTTCTGCACGTCCTTCGGAATATCGATAACGACCGGCCCGGGGCGACCGGTGCGCGCCAGCTCGAAGGCGGCGCGCAGAGTGGACTCGAGGCGGGCAGGGTTGGTCACCAGGAACACGTGCTTGGCGACGGCGCCCATGATCGCGGCGACCGGCGCTTCCTGGAACGCATCAGTGCCGATCGCCTGGGTTGGCACCTGGCCGCAGATGACCACAATAGGCACCGAATCGGCCATGCAGTCGCGCACCGGGGTTACGGTGTTGGTCGCACCCGGACCGGACGTCACCATGACGACCCCGACCTTGCCGCTGGCGCGTGCGTAACCGGCGGCCATGAATCCTGCGCCCTGCTCGTTGGCCGGCACGATCAAGGGCATCGCCGATTCGCCACTGGCATTGCGATGGAGATCGTTGTAACGAAACACGGCGTCGTAGGTCGGCAGGATCGCGCCACCCGAATAGCCGAATATCGTGTCAACGCCCTCATCGGCAAGGATCTGCACGACCATATCGGCACCGGTCATGCGGGTGCCCGCTAGCGGGTGGCTGTTCGTCGCGGGGAGTGGTGGGCTACTGGACATGATGAGGTACGGAAACGGCACAAGCTGACGAACGACGATCGAGTGTTTACTAATTTCTGCTGCATTGCAATACTGGCTCCAGGCGCCTGATTGCAAGGCTTCGGCAACGCGCAAGTGGTTTCATGAGAACTCAAATTCACGCCCTGGAGGCAGCTCGATGCGTCACGTAATTTCGGTGCTGCTGCAAAATGAAGTGGGCGCACTCACGCGCATGACCGGCCTGTTTTCCACGCGTGGCTACAACATCGATACGCTGAACGTTGCGCCGACCCAGGAAGCAACGGTGTCGCGGGTTACGCTGGTGGTCAGCGGTTCCGATGAGGCGATCGCGCAACTCAACGCGCAGCTCGCGAAACTGGTTGATGTCGTCAGCATTCACGACATGACGCTTGGCGAACTGTTCGAGCGCGAACTCGTCATCGTGAAACTGAAACTGCGCGGCGACGAGGTCGAAAAGGCGGGCGCGCTGGCAAGCCAGTTCGGCGCTGAGGTATTGGACAGCGCGGTCGACAGTTTCACCATGCAGTTGACCGGCGCGCAGGAAGACGTCGACAGCTTCGTGCGCAGCGCCATGACGACGGGAACGATCGCCGCCGTCGCGCGCAGCGGCAGCGTCGCGGTGTCGCAGGGCGAAGTGCTGCTGTCATCGTACGTGCGGCATCACCGACTGTCCGGCTAATGACAAACAACTCCCTGGCCGCGTTCAAGCGGCTGGTCATCAAGATCGGCTCGTCGTTGCTTATCGACGAACAGGGCGCGCTCAATCGCCGCTGGCTCGCCGCGCTGCTCGATGACGTCGCAGGCCTGCGCGATGGCGGTCGCCAGGTGCTGCTCGTTTCCTCCGGCGCGGTGGCGCTGGGTTGCTCGCAACTCGGCCTGAATCGACAGCGCGCGCGACTCGACGACCTGCAGGCCGCCGCGGCTGCCGGGCAAATTCAGCTGGCGCACGCCTACCAGGAATTGCTCGCGCAACGCGGCGTGGTCTGTCGCGCAGATCCTGCTGACACCGGACGACACGGAAATCCGACGCCGCTTCCTGAACGCGCGCGGTACCCTGCAGAAATTGCTCGACCTCAACGCCGTGCCGGTTATCAACGAGAACGACACGGTCGCGACAGACGAACTGCGTTACGGCGACAACGACCGGCTCGCGGCGCGGGTCGCAAGCATGGTGATGGCGGACGGACTGGTGCTGCTGTCGGACGTTGATGGCCTGTACAACCGGGATCCACGCAAAGACCCGACGGCGCAGCACATCGCGGAGGTTGCCCGCCTCAATGACGACATCGTTGCGATGGCCACAGGCAGCGGCAGCAGCTTCGGCAGCGGCGGGATGACCACCAAACTGCAGGCCGCGCGTATCGCAACGCGGGCAGGCTGCACGACGCTGATTGCCAGCGGCAAAGCGCAGCACCCGCTGCAGGCGCTCGCCGACGGCGCGCGCTGCACCCGGGTTGCACCGGCCGGCACGCCGGCCGCAGTGCGCAAGCAGTGGCTTGCAGGAATGCTGGAAACGAGCGGCGCGCTGCATCTGGATGGCGGCGCGGGCGACGCGCTGCGTGCCGGTAACAGCCTGCTGGCAGTCGGCATCGCGGCAGTGCAGGGTAATTTTCAACGCGGTGATGCCGTCGTCATCGTTGCTGCCGATGGCAGGGAAATCGGCCGTGGCCTGAGCGCCTACCCGAGCGCCGAAGTGGACGCGATTCGTGGCTGTCGCTCCGACGATATCGCGGCGCGCCTTGGCTACCGCGGACCGGCGGTTGTTGTGCACCGCGATGATCTCGTACTGTTCAGCAATGACTGAGTCGCCGGCGATCAATCCCTACGCAGCCGCCATGGACAAACTGGGACAGCAGGCGCGCGCGGCTGCCCGGCAGCTCGCGCTCTGCAGCGCCGCACAACGCAACGCTGCGCTGCTGCAATCGGCCGCGGAGATTCGCGCGCAAACAGCGGCGATTCTCGCTGCCAACCAGCAGGACATGGACGCTGCGCGCAGGGCCGGCCTGAACGCCGCGCTGCTGGATCGGCTGCTGCTCGATGAGGCGCGCATCGCCGCGATGGCCGACGGGCTGGAGGCGATCGCCGCATTACCGGATCCGCTGGGCCAGGTATTGGCTGAATGGACGCGGCCGAACGGGCTGCGCATCCAGCGCGTGTCAGTACCGCTGGGCGTTATCGGCATTATTTACGAGAGCCGGCCGAACGTAACGTCGGATGCGAGTGGCCTGTGCCTGAAATCCGGCAACCCGGTGATTCTGCGCGGCGGTTCGGAAAGCTTCGCGTCCAGCCAGGCCATCCTGCAGTGTCTCAGGGCCGGCCTTGCAGGCACGGGCCTGCCCGCGGCGGCCGTGCAAATGGTGCCAACCACGGATCGCGATGCGGTCGGCTACCTGCTGTCATCGATGAGCGACTATATTGATGTCGTCGTGCCGCGCGGCGGCAAGGGACTCATTCGCCGTGTGCAGCAGGATGCGCGCGTGCCGGTAATCGGCCACCTTGAAGGTTTGTGTCACGTCTACCTGCATGCCTCGGCACAGCTGGCGATGGCCGAGGATATTGTCGTCAACGCAAAAATGCGCCGCACCGGTATTTGCGGCGCGGCAGAGACGGTGCTGGTTGATCGCGCGCTCGCGCCGCAGGTGCTGCCAGGACTGCTTGGCAAACTGCAGGCCGCCGGTTGCGAAGTACGCGGCGATGCTGAGGTGCAGGCGCTGGCCGGGTCCGTTGTCGCGGCAAGCGACGCCGACTGGCGTACCGAATACCTCGACGCAATTATTGCCGTGCGCGTGGTGGACGATATCGACGCGGCGCTGGCGCACATTCGCGAATACGGTTCCGGTCATACCGAAAGTATCGTTGCCGACGATGCCGCGGCGGTGCAGCGGTTCTTCGCAGAACTCGACAGCGCCATCCTGTTGCACAATGCGTCGACGCAGTTCGCCGACGGTGGCGAGTTTGGCATGGGGGCGGAGATCGGCATTGCGACAGGTCGCGTGCACGCGCGCGGCCCGGTCGGCGCCGCGCAGCTCACCAGCTACAAATACCTCGTGCACGGTAGCGGGCAGCTGCGACCCTGATGGCGGACGCCGCTGAATTCGATGTCATCGTCATCGGTGGCGGCATTAACGGTGCCGGCATCGCGCGCGATGCGGCACTGCGCGGCATGCGCGTGCTGCTGCTCGAAGCGGAGGATTTCGGCGGCGGCACCTCGAGCTGGTCGAGTCGGCTGATTCACGGCGGCCTGCGCTACCTCGAGTACGGCGAGATCCCGCTGGTCTATGAGTCGCTGCATGAGCGGCGTGCGCTGCGGCGGATCGCACCGCACCTGGTGCGTCCGCTGCGCCTGATCATTCCGCTGTATCGCGGCGGGCACCGGGCGCGCTGGCTGGTGCGGCTTGGCATGATCGCCTACGACCTGCTGTCGATTAACAAGGCTCTGCCACGCCATGAAATGCTGAACCCGGACGAAGTGACCCGGCGCGCCAGTGCTATTGAACAGCAGAATCTGCTAGGCGGCGCGAGTTACTACGATGCGCAGGTTTCCTTCGCCGAGCGCCTCGTCATCGAAAACATCCTTGCTGCCAGCGATGCCGGCGCGACGCTCTGCAACTATGCGCCGGTGACCGGTTTGCAGTTGTCGGCGGACGGCCGCCACCGCGTGGAATTTATCGATCGCCGCGACGGCTCGGCGCAGGCGGCAACGGCGCGCTGCGTCGTCAATGCCGCAGGCCCCTGGGTTGATCGTGTGCTCAGCCAGTCCAATCTGCCGATGCCGCGGCTGATGGGCGGCACCAAGGGCAGTCACATTGTTATCAATACCTTTGCCGGCGGTCCACAGGATGCGCTGTACGTTGAGGCAGCCGATGACGGCCGCCCCGTGTTTATCATTCCGTGGAACGGCCAGTACCTTATCGGCACCACGGACCTGCGCTACTCCGGCGATCCGCGCGACGTGCGCGCGACGGACGACGAGGTCAAGTACCTGCTCGACACCGTCAACGCGCTGTTCCCAGCGGCGCAGCTGCAAGCCAGGCATGTGAATTACACTTACTGCGGCGTACGGCCACTGCCATACGTCGAGAAAGGTCCGGAAGCGGCTATCACGCGGGCCCACATTATTTATCGCCACGAGCAGGCGGGCGTTCTGTCCATCATCGGCGGCAAACTGACGACCTATCGCAATCTCGCCGAGCAGGTCGTCGACCAGCTGCAAAAAATCCTCGGTTCTCGCAAGGTCGCCTGCGAAACGGCGACGCTGCCGTTGCCCGGCGCTGCGGCCGCGAGTCCGCGTGAGCTGCCGGACATTCCCGGTCTCGACGACCGCGGTCAGCATCGCCTGCAGGATGTATACGGTACCCGCGTCGCGCGCCTTGCCGAGCTTTGCCATGGGTCGCCGGAACATGCGCGGCTGATCAGTCAAAAGCACCAGGTGCTGGCAGCCGAAGTGGTCATGGCCCTGCGCGACGAATTCGCCCGCACCCTGATAGACCTGATGCACCGGCGCCTGATGATCGGCCTTGCCGCTGACCAGGCGCGCACCGCCGCCGTGGCGGTTGCCGAGGTCGCGGCGGCGGAGTGCGGCTGGGATAAGCCCCGCATTAACGCCGAACTGGCAGCGCTGGACAGCTATAATCGGCGGCTACGCGAAACCGTCGCCGATGACGGCGCAACGGCCGTCGCGCACTAGCCGGCCACGACGGCCCAGAGTAATTCCTATGTTCCGACGCTTATGCCTGCTGCTGTTGCTGGCCGCGCCACTCGCGGCGGCGCAGGACCCGCCGGCCGGGCCGCTGCCCGCCGACGGGGAACGTCCGCGCATCGGCCTGGTGCTGGGCGGCGGTGGCGCGCGCGGCGCGGCGCATATCGGCGTGCTGCGCGAGCTCGAACGCCTGCGGGTCCCGATCGATGCGATCGCCGGGACCAGCATGGGTGCGATCGTCGGTGGCCTGTACGCCGCCGGCAGATCGCCGGATGAGCTGGAAGCGGTCGTCAGCTCGCTCGACTGGCGCGATTCCCTGAAAGACAAGCCGACGCGCCGCGACCTGTCGTTCAGGCGCAAGCAGGACGATGCGGCGTACCCGATTCAGCTCGAGCTCGGCGTGCGTGACGGCGAGGTGCTGCTGCCGCGCGGCCTGATCCAGGGACAGCGGCTCGGCCAGGTGTTGCGCGAGCTCACCGAAGCGAGCGCGTCGATCCGCAACTTCGACGAGCTGCCGATACCGTTTCGGGCGATCGCCTCCGATATCGTCACCGGCGAGCGCGTCGTGCTGGCCGGCGGTGACCTGACGCAGGCGCTGCGCGCCAGCATGTCGGTACCGGGCATCTTTGCACCGGTGACCATTGACGGTCGGTCGCTGGTCGACGGCGGCATCGTCGGCAACCTGCCGGTCGAAACGATTCGCGACATGAACGTCGACATCGTGATCGCAGTCGACGTCGAGTTTCCGCTGTATCGCCCGGAGCAGCTGAATTCCGCGGTAGACATCAGCGCGCAGGTGCTGACGATCCTGATCCAGAAGGAAACCCGGCGCCAGATTGAATCGCTCGGTGATGACGACATCCTGATCCGCCCCGATCTCGGCCAGTTCGGCTCCAGCAATTTCGCGGAGATCGCCTGGGCTATCGAGCCAGGCGAGGCGGCGGCGCGCGGTCAGGAAGCGGCGTTACGCGAGTTGAGTGTTTCTGAGGCCGAATGGCAGCAATACGCCGCCGCCCGCAAGCCGCGCGAGCCTGTCGTGGAGACGATCGATTTCCTGCGGGTACGCAACAGCGGGCCTTTATCCATTCGCGCGCTCGAGAGCCGCCTTGAAACCCGGCCCGGTGATCGCATCGACAGCAGCACGCTGGCACGCGACGCGGCCAATATTTACGGCCTCGACCTGTATGAGCGGGTCGACTACTCGATCATTCATGAAGGCACGCAGACAGGCGTCGAATTCGATGCAACGCCCAAGTCCTGGGGGCCGAACTACATTCGTCTCGGCCTGTCGCTCGAAGATGATTTTGACGGCAGCACGGCATTCAACCTGTCCGGCCGGCTGACGCGCGCTGGTGTAAATCGTCTCGGCGCGGAATGGCGCACCGACGTCCAGGTGGGTACGGAACCGCAGCTGATCTCGGAGTTCTATCAGCCGCTGAGTTTCGATGCGCGTTATTTTATTGCACCGCGCGTGGAGCTGACGCAGAGCAACATCAACGTCTTCAGCGACGATACGCGCATCGCACGTTACCGGGTCAGCGATGCGACCTTCGGTATCGACAGCGGGCGCGAGCTCGGGCGCTGGGGCGAGTTTCGCGTCGGCCTGTTTCGCGGCGCGGGCGAGGCGCGCCTCAAGGTTGGCGATCGGCAGCTGGGTAATTTTCAATTCGAATCGGGTGGCGTGTTTGCCAACTTTGCGGTCGACACTCTCAATGACGGGCAGATTCCGCTGCACGGCAGTCGCCTGAACCTGCGCTGGGAAGGCTCGCGCCCGGTGCTCGGCGCCGACAATAAATTCGATACCGTCACGGGTGACTTCATCACTGTCGATAGCTGGGGTCGCCACAGCCTGCAGGCAGGCCTGAGCTACAGCACGACGATTTCCGGCGACGACGAGGTGCAAAGTTTCTTCCCGCTCGGCGGCTTCCTGCAGCTGTCCGGGCTGGCGCGTGGCGAACTCACCGGCCCGCACGCGGCGCTGGCGCGCCTCGTCTGGTATCGCCGCTCCGGCGAGACCGGCGGCGGCCTCGTTGAGGTACCGCTGTACTTTGGCGCATCGGTCGAGGCGGGTAACGTGTGGCAGCAGCGTTCCGACATCAGCGGCGCGTCGCTGCTGATCAGTGGCAGCCTGTTCATCGGGCTGGACACGGCGATCGGGCCGATCTATCTCGCCGCCGGGCTGGCGGAACAGGGCAGGAAGAATTTCTACCTGTCGCTGGGCGCGCCGCCGCGTTAGGCGGCGTCTCGTCAGCGAATAATCTTCTCGAGGATTTGCGTCGGCGTGTCCGTGTTGCGGTAGTAGCCGTGACGCTGCGCGATGTCATTGTACGCGCGATCGCGTTCTGCCTCAGAGGTGTACCAGCGCACCCGTTCCCAGTCGTCGCCCAGCAAACGCGAAAAGGTGTCGCCCTGCGGCAGCTTGATACGCACGCCGTATTTGCGTTCGCCGCTGGCTTTTTCCGGTTCGACAAGGTTGTGCTGGTGGCAGTATTTCACGGCGTTCCTTAAGGTTCGATGGACGTATCAGAATGCAGCGCAGTATATAGCTAAGGCCGCCGCTGTCGCCATGCCTATGCCCATCGCCATAACTATTGGCGCGGCAGCGAATGCCGGTCACTCGGCGCCTTCGCGATCCGCCCAGCCCAGCAAGCGGCGGGTAACGAACAGGTAAAACTTTTTGCCGGTCGCCATCCACAGGCGCGACGGCAGGGAAGGCGTTGCAAGGATGCGTTGCTCACGCGCGGTGAGCTCCGCCGGACAGTAGGTGCGCTTGTGTTTCAGCAGGTGGCGCAGGTCTTCGCGCGCCAGCAGCCGAAACAGCCGGCCGCGCTGCGGCGCAAACCAGGCCAGCTGAAAATCGATGAAGGCCGGCGTGCCGGCGTGAGTCACCAGGATGTTCGGTTCCTTGGCGAGATCGTTGTGCGCGATGTTGTTGCGGTGCAGGCGTCGCAACAGCCGGTGGGCGTCGCGAAAAAATACGGCCGACGGCGGGGTCGCGCGGTGCAGCGGCGCGCCGTCGACGTAGCTGCGACGCAGGCGGTCGCGCTCGCATTGCAGCAGCTCCGGAACGCCGTCGAGTCCGTCTGCGGCGGCCAGCGCGCGGCCTTCGCGTGCCAGCAGGCGGCGCGCAATCCAGCGCGTTGCGAGCGGCGCCGCGGACGTGTCGCGCACGATCGAGGAGCCGTACTCGTCAATATGTAAAGAGACCTGCCCGAACAGGTCTTTTTTCAACAACTGGCTTTGGGTCTCAGGCATTATCAGGAGCTGTCCGTTGCGCGTCGGGCAAGGCACAGAATACACGAACGCTGCATACGGGGATTCATGAGCAAGATTTCCAAGAGCGACAAAGGTGCGGATACGGACAAGGGCGCTGATTTTTTCAGTGTCGGGCCGCCCTTGCACCCGGTGCGCGGCGGCTACGTCAGCCGGCCTGCTGATGCCGAGCTCTATGAAACGATTGCACAGGGACGTTACGCCTACGTCATGGCGCCCGCGCACAGCGGCAAGTCGAGTTTGATTGCGGCAACAGCGGCGCGCCTGAAAAACAATGGTTACAAAATCGCAACGCTCGATTTATCGCAGATCGCGGAACGCGACGGCGATACGGATGCGGGCCGCTGGTACTACAGTATTGCGTATCGCCTGCTGCGGCAGCTGCGGATCAAGATCGATCTGCAGGATTGGTGGCAGGACAAATCGATCCTCAGTCATCGGCAACGGCTGGTTGAGTTTTATGTCGAGGTTATTCTGCAAAACCTGCGCGAACAGGTTGTTGTCTTTGTCGATGAAATCCAGGTCGTGGAAGATCTCGAGTTCAAGGAACATCTGCTGCCAAGTATTCGCGCCGCGCACAATGCGCGCGCCACCGATCGCGAACTCGAGCGACTGATTTTCGTCATGAGCGGCGAATGCGATCCGCATTCGCTGATCGATGAGCCGACCTTGTCGCCGTTTGCGGTCGCGCACGCGGTGGTCCTGCCCGATTTCACGCGACCCGATCTCGAGGTATTCGCGAACGAGCTTAACCTGTCGCCAGCGGATGCACGCGTGGCGCTGGACAGGGTCTGGCACTGGACCGGAGGCCAACCCTACCTGAGTCAGAAACTGTGTCGTGCGCTGGCGCGGGAGCCGGCGAGCGGCGACGTTGAAGACCACGTTGACCGGATCGTGCAGCGTTTGCTGGCAGGTCGCGCCGCGTGGCACAGCGAGCCGCACATGCATCACCTGCATCGCCGCGTCGTGCACGATCGGCGCGATCACGAGGCGATGCTCAACATCTATGGACGCCTGCGCAAGGGACTCGTCGTACTTTACGATCCGGATTCGCGTCCGCAGCGCAAGCTGATGGCGATGGGCCTGCTGAAAGTCGGTGACGACAGCGAGCTGGTCGTTCGCAACCGGCTTTATGAATCGGTGTTCACCGCGCGCTGGGCCAACCGCAACCTGCCATTGCACTGGCGCGGCCCGCTCGCGGTTGCGCTGCTGATTGCAATGCTGCTCGCGATTCCGTTCTGGTATACGCAGCTTCTGCCCAAGCCCTATGTGCGCGCGCTGGTGTCGCCGACCGTGGAGCTGTCAGCCGTTGACAATGCCTGGCGCAACCTGCGTTCGTTTCCCGGGCACAAGGTCACGGCGGACCGGCTGTTTCGCAACCAGCTGGAAAACCGCGCGGCGCTCGCCGTCAGTGAAACGGAGATCGCGAGTCTGGCCACGCTCGCAGCAGAACTGCCGGACGTGGAAGCGCTCCCGGAGCAGCTGCTGGCGGGGTTCTGGGACCGGCAGGCGCGGCTCGCGGCCCGTGCCGAGCAGCGCGATCCGGCGATTCTCGCCGCGCTCGAGGCGCTGGTCGTATCGACGCCGCAGCGCCGGCGCTACGCCGCTGGCCTGATTGGCAGCGATTACCCCCAGTTAATCGCAACGCTGCCGCCGCAAGCGGGCGAGGAGTTCCTGTTCAGTCCGCGTGACATGCTGGTCAGCGTTTTGTCCGGAGCGCGCGTTGCGCAGTGGCAGCTGCAGAATCGCCAGCTCGTTGCTCGTGAACCCTGGACTATCTCGGCGCTTGAAATCACGCCGCTGGTGCGGCGCATCGCGGTTGACAGTCGCGCGACAGCGGCGCGCATCGGGCTGCGCGTCAATGTCAGTCATGCGCGGCTGGCAGACCTGCGTCTGAAGCTGATTGCACCGAGCGGCAGGGCTGTCGAACTCGACTTTCCGGTAGCGAGTTCCAGCGCCATTGAGGAAATAAGTTTTGCCGCCGCGGATTTTGCCGAGCTGCGCGGTGAGCCGCTCGCCGGTACCTGGTCGCTCAGTCTGCGCGACGAGGCGACCGGCGTGAGCGGTCACCTGATTGCCTGGGATCTGAGCCTGAACTCGCAGGGACTCGTTGAGAGTTTCGAGCGAGGTCTCGATATCCCGGCGCCGGTGGAGCGCGATTCGAATACCATCTGGTTCAGTCCCGATGGGCGCTATGCCGTGGCCCGTGCGCTGCAAAGTGACAGCGCACGAATGTGGGACCTGGGCAACGCGCGACCGGCGCGAACCGTCGCGGTGCCGGCGAGCGAGGCGGTCATCGGTGTGACGACCGACGGCCGCTACCTGGTCACGCGGGCGCAGAACGACATTCACTTGTGGCGCATCGTGAACGGCCGCCGCGAGGCAGTCCTGAAGGCTGACATCGGCAGCGCCGACGTGCGCCTGACCGGCGACGGCCAGCACCTGTTCGTGGCGCGGCGCGGTGAGTCCGGCACGGTGTTCGAGCGCTGGTCGCTGGAGCAGCGGGCCGCGATTTCACGCCTGAGCGTCGCCGGCGCCCCGGCGCTGTTTGCCATCGATGACGCCGGCCGGCATATCGCTGTCGCCGATTACGATCGGGCGGTGCGGGTGTGGGATGTGCAGACGGGCGAGCAGCTGGTGCAGCTCGATCAACACGCGCAGCCGAGCGCCGTGCAGCTGTCAGCCGACGGCCGGGCCATCGCGGTGCTGCATGGCGAGCAGGGCATGTCGCTGTGGCGTACCGATGCGGCGGCCGCGCCGCTGTTGCTGGAGCGGGACGAGCGCTGGCAAATCCGCTTCTCGCCGTCCGGCGACCTGCTGCTGGCAGGCAGCGTAACGCGTGGCCACCGGCTCTACCGCAGTGCCGATGGCACGTTGCTGGGCCCGGCGCTCGATGCGGGCAGCGCCGCCGGCGGTGAGCTGCTGCTGGGCTTCAGCCGCGACGAGGAAATCCTGGTGACGGCGCCTGGCAACGGGTCGGCGCGATTCTGGGAGCGGCCGCTGGTGCCGCCGCTGGCAACAGTTAGTGATACGCCCGTGACCGGTTCGCATCGCATCTGGCGCAGCACCGGCGACTCGCCCGTTGCGGTGTCGCCGGGCGGCGCGCACCTCGCGATCGGTGACGCGGACGGGCATGTGCACATCCTGAGCGCCATCGCGCCGGCTGCGGAAATCGCCGGGGCGAGCGATGCGCTGAATTACATCGGTCACCACGGGCCAATTCTCAACCTCGCGTTCAGCGCCGACGGCGCGCTGATTGCCAGCGTCGGCGCGGACGGCATGGTGCGTGTCTGGGATGTCGATACCGGCCTGCCGCGACCCTTCAGTCCGCAGCTTGTTGCCGGTCCGCTGCGACAACTGCTGTTCTCGAAGGATGCGCGTTTGCTGGCGCTGCTCACTGGTCAACGGATCGCGCTACTTGAGGTTGCCAGTGGCGATGTGCTCGCCAACCTGGATCTTGGCGAACTGCATACCAGCATGGCATTTACCAACGACGAGCAGCTGCTGATCGGCACCGAGCGCGGCGTGCTGCGCAGCCTGAGCCGCAATCGCGTCAGCCAGTGGGCCCTGCAGGATGTCTATTTCCACAATCGCCCGGTGCGCCACGTGGCAGCCGGCAGGAACAACACGCAGCTGGTCATCGTTGATGCCGACAACAAGGCTTTGTTGCTGCAGCTGACAGCAGGGCAGATTGCGCCGGTGTCCCTGCAATTGGCTGCGCCGGTCAGCGACGTGCTGATCGCGCCGGGCGACAAGCGGGTGCTGTTTCGCACACCCGGCTGGATTCACCGCGCCAGCATTTCCGCGGCCGGCCTGATCGCTCTCGATTCGCTGCGCGTGTCGGACCTTGCCGCGCGGCCAGCGCTGGTCCTTGATCGCATACCGGGCAGCGACGCCCAGCCGATGACGCTCGATCCGCAGGGCAGCCACCTGGTGTTGCTGACCCCGAACGAGCGCTTTGTCGATGTGACGGCGGTAAGTTTCAGCGGTGAGCAGAGCCCGCTGCTGTTTGGTACCCGGGACGAGTTGCTTGCCGAGTGGCGGCGCCGTTTAGGCAAAGCGCAGCCAGCTGCAGACCTGCAGCTACCACTTGGCAACTCCCCCGACTAGCGATCCTCGCCGCGCAGGGTACGCACCAGCAGTTCGAGGTTCGCGGCAGTGGCCACTTTGCCGGGCAGCGGCTCGCCGATCCGCAGGCTGACCGCCGCCAGCAGCTTGCCCGGAATCTTGCGCAGCCGGCCCTGACGACGACTGAACCAGCTGCCCCACAGGCCGCCCAGCGCCATAGGGATGACCGGCACCTCGCGCCGTTCAAGAATTTTCTCTATGCCCGGCCGGAATTCATGCACCTGCCCGTCGCGGCTGATCGCGCCTTCCGGAAACAGGCAGACGAGATTGCCATCGGCGAGTTCTTCATCGATACGTTCAAAACTTTGCGCCAGCAGCTCTTC
This sequence comes from uncultured Gammaproteobacteria bacterium, assembly GCA_963800915.1. GTDB lineage: Bacteria > Pseudomonadota > Gammaproteobacteria > Steroidobacterales > Woeseiaceae > Woeseia. The sequence goes on along the minus strand of CAWDCR010000002.1, from coordinate 45,117 downwards.
GTTCTCGCGCGCGGACGCGATTGGAATAGCCTTCGCGGTGCGAAAAATAAATCGCAAAACCGGAATCCGGAAAATCTTGTACCACATGACGAAGCGCACCGGCCGCGGCACGCTGCCGCCAATTATCAACGCATCAACGAAACTGACGTGATTGCAAACGAGTATCGCAGGACCTTGCCGCGGAATATTCTCCAGGCCCGAGATACGAACCCGGTACAGGGTGTGAATGATGATCCACACCAGAAAGCGCATCAGAAATTCGGGCAGCAGGGAATAAATATAGGTCGCGACCAGCGCGTTCAGGACTGCCAGGACCAGGAAGAACTGCGGAATACTGACACCGGACTTCAGCAGCACCAGCGCGAGTATCGATGCCGACACCATGAAAATGGAATTGAGGATGTTGTTCGCTGCAATAATGCGCGACAGGTGTTGCCGCTCCGCGCGCGATTGCAGCATCGCGTACAGCGGCACGCTGTAAAAACCGCCGAACGCGCCGATCAGGGACATGTCGATCAGCACCCGCCAGCTGCCGGGCCGGGCCAGGAATTCCAGAATCGAGCCGACCGCGACCAGGTGTTGCACAGGCTGCGCGAAATACAGTTCGACGGCGAAGACGCTGAGCCCGATCGAACCAAACGGTACAAGCCCCAGCTCGATATGCCGGCCGGACATGCGTTCACACAGCAGCGAACCGATACCGACACCCACGGCGAACGCAACCAGCAGGATTGTCGTTACGGTTTCGTTGCCGTTCAAGACTACCAGCGTGTAGGCAGGGATCTGCAGCGTGATTGCCGAACCCAGAAACCAGAACCAGGAGATGCCAAGTATCGCCAGGAAAACGTTCTTGTCTTTACGCGCAAAGCTGACGATGCGCCAGGTTTCGGTAAACGTGTTCCAGTTGAACTGCAGCTCAGGATCGACCGCGCGAACGATCGGGATACTGCGGCTCGCGAGATAACCGAGCGTGGAGATGCCGACGAGGCAACTTGCCAGTATCAGGTTATTGCCAGGATCAATCGCAACCGAAATGCCGCCGACCATCAATCCGAGAATGATCGCCGTGTAGGTGCCGGATTCAACCAGCGCGTTGCCGCCGATCAACTCATGCGTTGCCAGCTGCTGCGGCAGGTACGCGTACTTGACCGGGCCGAACAGGGTCGACTGGCAGCCCATCAGGAATAGCACGGCGAGCAGCCACAGGTAGGCGCCGTTATACAGCGCAAACGCGGCGATCAGCATCAGGCAGATCTCGAGGACCTTGATGGCGCGAATCAGGCGCGATTTCTCATGCTTGTCGGCGAGCTGGCCGGCGGTCGCGGAGAACAGGAAGAACGGCAGTATGAACAGCGCTCCGGCGATATTGGCCATTTCGCTCGCGTCCATGCCGGCAATGCTGATCGACTGGAACGTCACCAGGATGACGAGGCCATTGCGAAAAACGTTGTCGTTAAACGCCCCGAGGAACTGCGTGGCAAAGAAAGGCGCAAAGCGACGCTGACGAAGCAGGGCGAACTGATTGCTTTGCGACAACGTCGCTACTCCCGTCATTCTGTGACCGGCGCACTATAGCAGAGAGCCGTTGCGTCGCAGAATAGCGACAGCAGCGCTGGTGCTGCCGGCGGGCTGCCCGGCGCAAATTCCGCGCAACGCAGATCACTGCGAATGTTATTATCATGGCCGCTGCGGATTGCCCGTGCCGCGGAAACGGACGTTGCAAATGAAGTTCAGCTCTACAAAATTTTTCGTAAACGCACCGCTCTGTGCCGGCCTGTTGTTGCTTGCCTCCTGCAGCAAGGAACAACCGCGCACGACCGCCGATTTCGTGGATAACCCGCGGCTGCTGGAGGCGACCATGGTGCGCTGCTCGGCAAATCGCGCTGAGCTGAAATACACCGCAGAGTGTGCCAACGCCCGCGAGGCCGTCGATCGACTGGCAGTGCGCGAAGAGGAAGCAAAACGCAGCCAGCTGGAAGCGGAGTCAATTCGCAAACGCGAGGCATTGCGGCGCGCGCGCCAGGCCGCTGAAGAAGCACAGCTGCGTGCAGAAGAACTGGAACGCCTGCGGCGTGAAGCGGAATATCTTGGCCAGTTCGACGAAGTGCCGGCGGCCGAGCAGCGCAACGAGCCGGTAACGAATCAGGCGCCGATTACTAACGACGCTGCGCCACCACCCCCGGCGAACGCCACGACGCCAGTCCCTGACGAAGCGCCACCGGCAAGCGCGATGCCTGACGCCGATGCCACGCTTGAAGAAGTGCGGGAAGAGTTACGCCGTCGGCAACAGCCGCCGTCAAACTAGTCAATCGTTAATCGGCCAGCACGAGCGGCTGGCCGACACGGGTTAGCTAACGCCTACTGCCAGGTTTCTGGCTCAACTTCTTCGTCGATACCGTAAGTTCGGACACGCGATTCGCGCTCCTCAGGCTTGCTTTCCGCATTCACCGCCGGTTCCATGCCCGGCTGCTTCGGCAGACGTCGCGTTTGCGCCGTCAGTGTCTGTACAAAATTGCTTGCCACGGCTGGCGCGGTTGTGCTGGCGCTCGCGAAGATACTTTGCGGCGTAATGCCCGCTTCGCCATAAAACGCGGCGTTGCTTTGCTTGTCGATGGTGATGCCTGCACCTTCCAGTGAAACACCGGCAAACAGGCCGCGGCTGCGCGAGTACGAATAGACCTCGGCCTGGAACTGGATATCCGTTGCGGCTTCGGCCGAGCGTCCGACCGGACCTGCCGCAATCGAGGCATCCGCGCCGAGCGTCAGCTTGCCCGTCTCGATACCATCGATGCCACGACGTGATTTGAACACGAGAATAATGTCGGTGGACTGTGCGCCGCCCTGCCAGCCGATGCTGCCGCCGGTGAGCGTGACGAATACCGGATTACTCCAGCTGCCATCGTCGCGACGAATAACGACTACGCCTTTGCCGCGTCGCGCACCCAGTCCGAATGCGACTTTGACGACGTGCGGTATAACCGCGATTCCATAAGCCTGCGACAGCAGCGATGGAGGTATCGACTGCTCCGGAATTTGCAGCAGCTTGTTGACGACATCCGTTGCGTCGGTGACGCGATTTTCCTGGCGCGTTTCGGCATACGCCGGCAGTGCCGCGATCATTGTCGCGACCAACAAAATTATTCTTGACCCAATGCTCATGGTGATTTCCTGTGCTTGGTCGGGGTTGCCGGGACGCTGCAATCAGCGCCTCCGGAGCGATCGAAAACCTGCTTACTAGTGAACCATTCAGCGTTGCGAAGTTCCCTTGGCGTCGCATCATACTGGAAAGTCGCGCGCTGCTCATGATTCCGCGCTGTCAGTGCCCAACGATCATCGCTGTCGCAAACTGGCGACGGCTTACCCGCCGGCCGGTGGCGGCAGATCAGGATTCCGCGATCTCGCGGCGCACTGCCAAAGGTGGCAGAGGGCACAGCAGCGACGCACAAACGGCGCGCAGCAGTTCGCCCTCGCTGGCCGTCAGGCGGCGATCGGCGCTGATGACAGCGGCCACGGCCTTGACGAGTTTCTGTCGCGACGAATGCGACACGTGTTGCAGCACATCGAGACTTTCGCGCAGCGCCGTTACCCGCTCTTGCGGCAGGTCCGCACTGGCATCCCTGGCCCATTTGCCCAGTTCGTCGAGTCCTGCCGTGAACGCCCGGGCACGCGCCGCGCCCCCTTCCTGTCCTTGCTCGGCAATAATGGCCAGCAGGGTAATGGCCGAGCTGCGTACGGCCGTTTTCGACACCCGCGCAAGGCGCGCCGACGGCTCCAGCGCATTGCCAAGATTCAGCTTCAGAATGCGGAACAGGCAGAACTCGTGCAGCTCGATCTGGCCGTCCTGTTCGATCAGTCGCTCACCCAGATCCAGCAGGAACTCGATGCGCTGTAGCGGCATCTGCCGCAGGGTAGGGAACGCGATCTCGAGCAGTGGCAGCCGCCACTCGGGGCCCCCGGCAAGCAGCTCTGCGTGAAAGTCACGCACCAGGTTGGCACGCTGTTCGCCCAGCTGGCGGGTCAGGAATTCAAACGTTGCCGGCTGGCGTGCATCGCTGCCGCTGACAAATATTGCCAGCACCAGCAGTGGCGCAAGGTGCGTCGAATGCGCCGCGTCGTACAGCGTATCCGGCAATCCGCCGCGCAGCGCGCTGGCATACAGCACGTGCTGCAGGGTTGGATTGCCGATGGTCTCGATGATCGGCGTTTGCAATGCCGCGGGGTCGGCGACAGCGTTTTGTTGCAGGTTGCTGTGCAGGCTGTCCCCGCCGCCTGGCGACATCCGCGGCATGTTTACCTGCGGCAGGTCGTCGGCACGAAAACCCGGCTGCAGCGCCTTGATGCGATCGAGCAGCGGCGGATGCGTCGCGAACAGCGCAGAAAACTTTGCGCCATGCGCGAACAGCATGTGACTGACTTCTTCCGGGTCGGCAGCGCGCAGGTACGAATGCCGCTGGTAGCCGCCGATTTTTTTCAAAGCATTTGCGATGCCATCAGTCTGGCGGGTGAACTGCACCGCCGACGCATCCGCCAGGTACTCACGCTGCCGCGACACCGCGGCCTTGACGAGTCGCGAGATGAAGACCCCGACGCTGCCGATAACAACCAGCGCAACGCCGATCAGCAGCATTGGCGCCGTGCCGCCGCCGCCCCGCCCGCGCCGGCTGCCAACGAGCCCGAGGCGGTGCGTGCCGCGCAGGATGAAACGGCCGATCAGTCCCAGCACCATGATGCCGAACAGCACGCCCATGATGCGGATGTTCAGGCGCATGTCACCGTTCATCACGTGGCTGAATTCGTGCGCGATAACGCCCTGCAGCTCGTCGCGATTGAGAATCTCCAGCGTGCCGCGGGTTACCGCGATGGCAGCGTCACCGGTCGTGAAGCCGGCCGCAAACGCATTGATGCCCGATTCCTGTTCGAGCACGTAAATTTCCGGTACCGGGATGCCGGATGCGATCGACATTTCCTCGACGACATTGCGCAGCCTGCGTCGTAGCGGATCGCTGACGTCGGGCGGCACCTGCGTACCGCCCAGGTCGCGCGCGACCCGGCCACCACCCGCAGCTAGACGTGCAGTCTTGTAGAACGTGGCACTCAGAATCAGCGCGACGGTGGCAAAGGCGGTAAACAGCAACACGGCCGGGTCCGGTGTTGCGCTCGTGCCGCTGATCACCACGCCGACGACCGCCGTGACCGCGGCGACGATCAGCAAGGTAGCGACCACGTAAACCGCGATCAGGCCGCGCGTGGCGCGGCGGGCGCGTTCCTGAGCCTCGAAGAAATTCATCCGTTATGCAGCCTGTTGTGCTGCGCCCAGGCGGATCAGCTGAAAGAGACTTCCGGCACGGCGCGCTTGTCGACCGATTCGATCTCCAGGAAGCTGGCAGGCTCGAATTTGAACATCCCGGCAACGATGTTGTTCGGGAAATTTTCAACCGCGTTGTTGTAGCTCAACACGGAGTCATTGAATGCCTGGCGCGAGAATGCGACCTTGTTCTCCGTGCTCGACAGCTCCTCCTGGAACTGCATCATGTTCTGGTTGGCTTTCAGGTCAGGGTAGGCTTCGGCCAGCGCAAACAGGCGCCCCAGCGCGCTGCCAAGCGCGCCCTCCGATGCGCCAAGTTCCTTGATCGCGGCGGCGTTGGCCGGGTCGGCCTTGGCGGTCTGCAGGCTGGACACGGCCGTGTTGCGTGCGTTTATGACCGCCTCGAGCGTTTCGCGCTCGTGTTTCATGTAGCCTTTGACCGCTTCGACGAGGTTCGGAATCAGGTCGTGCCGGCGGGTCAGCTGCACATCGATTTGTGCGAAGGCGTTCTTGACGCGATTGCGCGAATTGACGAGATTGTTGTAAATGCCGATCGCGTACATGACGACCGCTGCGATCAGGCCAAGGAAAATCAGGAATGAAGTCACTGTTACGCTCCCGCTGGAAAATTGTCGGCACCCAGCATAACTCCCGCACTGCGCTAACGCTAGCTGTTGTTCTAGCAGCGATTTCTTTGATTTCACCGAGGGTCGATGCAGCCTGGCAGGAACAGACGCGGGAGCTCATGGGCACCGAGGTGCGGGTGCGCCTGTGGCACGTCGACAAGGCGGCGGGTGCGGCCGCCCTCGACGCCGTGTTCAGCGAGATATCGCGCATCGAACAATCGATGAGCACCTACATCGACGACAGCCAGATTTCCGTGATCAATCGCGATGCGGCGAGCCGCCCGGTCGTCGCGGATGAAGAACTGTACGAGCTGATCGTGCGCGCGCTGGAGGTGTCGGTGCTGACCGGCGGCGCCTTCGATATCACCTATGAGAGCGCCGGCCAGTACTACGATTTCCGGGCCGGCGTGCACCCGGACGAGGCGACCCTCGAAGCGGCACTGCCGAGCATTGACTACCGACTCGTCAAGGCAGATCCGCGCGATCACAGCATTCGTTTCCTGCGCGACGGCGTGCGCATCAACCTCGGCGGCATCGCCAAGGGCTATGCCGTCGAGCGCGGCATCGCGGAGCTGCGCCGGCGCGGCGTCCTGCATGCGATCGTGACGGCCGGCGGTGATTCGCGGCTGCTCGGTGACCGGCGTGGCCAGCCGTGGGTCGTTGGCGTGCGCGATCCGCGTAGCGATGGTCGACTGATTTTGCGTATTCCGCTGGAAGATGAGGCGATCTCGACCTCCGGGGACTACGAGCGGTTTTTCATCGAAGGTGACGCCCGCTATCACCACATTCTCGTGCCTGCAACCGGCCGGCCCGCCGGCACCATGCGCAGCGCGACCGTCATCGGTCCCGATGGCGTCCTGACCGACGCCCTGTCGACGTCGGTGTTTGTCATGGGCGTCGACCAGGGCCTGCGGCTCATTGCCACGTTGCCGGATTACGAGGCGGTGGTCATCAATGCCGTCGGCGCGATTTTCTATTCCGATGGGCTGAAACCGCCGGACGCCGACGAATAAGCGGCCGCCGTTACCGTCATGCTGCGCGCAATGTCGCACATCGGCGACGGCTTTCGCTTTATTTTCAAGCTGCTACGCTCGCAGTCGACGACCCGGGCGGCAGGGCCGGTCGGGGCAACTGTGACGATCATCACGGCCCTCGGCATGGCCCGCCTGTCACTATGCTGTATGACGTGGTTCGCAGATCTCGCGCGATAGCGCATCATCGGGCAGGGTTTCAGGCGGCGACACCGGAATGTGGCGCTGTCAGGGCGAGGCGCGTCTCTCTGTTGAGCGACTTGAAAAGGGATACGGACTCATGCATGGACTCAAAACTGTTTTCGCGGGCGCGCTGCTGTCGCTGCTTGCACTGACCTCGCTGGCGTCTTCCGCATTGACCGGCCAGAATGCGCCGGACTTCGCGCTGAAGAGCTCCTCCGGCGAAAACATGCGCCTCAGCGAGTACCGTGGTGACGTGGTGATGATCAATTTCTGGGCCACCTGGTGCGGCCCCTGCCGGCAGGAAATGCCGCTGCTGGATGACCTGTACAACCGCTATCAGCGCGTTGGCTTCAAACTGCTCGGCGTCAATATCGACGACGACTCGCGCCGCGCGATGCAGATGATCGAAGATCTCGGCGTCAACTTCCCGGTATTGTTTGATGAACGAAAAGACGTCAGCAAGCTCTACCAGGTAGAGGCCATGCCGGTGACGGTGCTGGTGGATCGCACCGGCAAGGTGCGGCACGTGCATCACGGCTACAAGCCAGGTTACGAGCAGAAATACCTAACGGAAATTCGCGGCTTGTTGCGCGAATAGCGTCACAGCCAAGAGGGCAGCAGGAGTATGCAGTTGATTAGAGAAGTAATCGTGGCGCTCGCCGCTGGTGTCTTGCTGGCGCTGGCATCAAGTGTGCCGTCGCTCGCGCAGGAGCCGGACGCGGCGGCCAGTGGCGAAGAATTCAGAAGCATTGACGCCGATGTGCAGGATTTGAAGGAAGAAGTCCTGGAGCTGAACCGCGACCTGTTCCTGCTTGAGGAAGAGCTGCTGTTTCCGGCCAACTCGCAGGTCGCTTTTTTCCTGTCGCTCGATGTGGGTGAGTATTTCAAACTGGATTCCGTCAACCTGAAAATCGACGGCAAGGAAGTTGCGAACTACCTGTATACCGAGCGCGAGGCATCTGCATTGCAACGCGGCGGTGTGCAGCGACTGCATCTGGAAAACCTGAAAGTCGGCGACCATGAACTGGTCGCCGTATTTGTTGGCTACGGTCCGCACCAGCGCGAATATCGGCGCGGCGCAACCGTTAGCCTGACCAAGGGGCTCGGCGCCAAGTACGTCGAGCTGGCCATCTCCGACCGCGTCAGCAAACAACAACCGGAATTCGATGTCAGGGAATGGGAGTGATCGTTGATCGTTCTGCGCGCTTCCTGCCTGGTTCTTTGTGTTTTCCTGCTGTTTCGGCCAGCTGACCTGTCCGCTGCCGCCGATGACTCCGCACTGATCACTGTTGTTGAAGACCCTTACTACGGTGAGGTCCTGTTTCACTTCTACCAGGAAGACTACTTTCCGGCGATCGTGCGGCTGCTGGCCGCGCAGGAAAAGCAGCGCCTGCCCAGTCACGAAGCCGAGGCCGAACTGCTGCTCGGCGGCCTGTATCTTTCCTACGGCCAGCACCAGCGGGCCGCCGAAATTTTCGAGCGACTGCTGCAGGACAATGCAAACCCGTCGGTGCGCGATCGCACCTGGTTCTTCCTGGCGCGGATCTGGCACCAGCGCGGCTATCTCGATCAGGCCCGCAGCGCGCTCGCCAACATAGAAGGTGAACTGCCGGGTTCGATGCCGGCCGAAGCGCGCCTGATGCTGGCGCAAATACTGATCGAACAGCGCGAGTACGCGCAGGCAATCGACTTGCTTGACCGGTTTCGCGATCGCACGGAGTGGGGCAGCTACGCGCGCTTCAATCTGGGCGTTGCGCTGGTCCGTGACGGCCAGACGACTGCGGCCGAGGACATCCTTGACGATCTCGGCCGACTGGAACCTTATACCGACGAACTCGCCGCGCTGCGCGACAAGGCGAATCTCGCGCTGGGCTACGCCTTACTGCAAAGTGGTGACGCACGCGATGCGAAAACGCCGCTGCAGCGTGTCAGGCTGAATGGCCCGTTCTCCAACAAGGCACTGCTGGGCGCCGGCTGGGCCGACGCCGAACGCGAACGCTATGAAGACGCGCTGGTGCCGTGGCTGGAACTGCGCGGTCGCGACCTGCTTGATCCGGCGGTGCAGGAAGCGATGCTGGCCGTGCCGTACGCGATGGCCAAGCTTGACTCGATCAGCCAGGCAGCCGATCACTACCTCGACGCTATTGAAGCCTTCGCTGAAGAGAACGAGCGAATTGACCGTGCAATCAATGCGCTCGAATCCGGCGAACTGCTCTCCGCCTTGCTGGCCGACAACGCGCGCGCCTCCACCGGCTGGCACTGGCAGCTGAAAGACCTGCCGGATGGTGCCGAAGCACGCTACCTGTATCACCTGCTGGCAAGTCACGCGTTCCAGGAAGGTTTGAAAAACTACCGCGATCTCGACTACCTCGCGCGCAACCTGGAAACCTGGGACGGCAGCCTCGACGTGTTCCGCAACATGCTGGACACCCGCGAACAGGCCTATGCCACCCGCCTGCCGCGCGTGCAGGAAAATCTCGCGCGCGCCGACCTCGAGGCGCTGGTCGATCGCAAGCTGGGCTTCGATGCGCGTCTTGACGGCATTGAGCAAAACAACGATTCGCTGGCACTGGCGACCGACGCGGAGTTTGCGCTGTGGGACGAGATTGCCGCGCTGGAGGCAAACCCTGCGCTGCAGGCGAACCTGCCAGAGGCCGAGGATCTGCGCCGCAAGGTGCGCCTGATGAAGGGCGTGCTGCAGTGGGAGCTCGACAAGGATATGAAGGAGCGCCTGTGGCGCATTCGCCGGGACCTGCGCCTGAGCGGCGAGGCGCTGGTCGAAACGCAGCGCTCGCGACGCCAGGTCGATGAATCCATTCGCGGCGAGCCTTTGACTTTTTCAGCATTTGACGAGCGTGTGGCCGGCCTGCGGCCGCGCGTGCTGAATTTGCGTGCGCGGGTCGGCAACGTCATGGACCGGCAGCGTACTTACCTGCAGTCAATCGCCGTCGGCGAAATGCGCGCACAGCAAAAACGCCTGCAAACGTACTCGGTGCAGGCACGCTTTGCGCTCGCCGCGATTTACGACCTGTCGGCGACCGGCGCGGAGCCAGCGCCGTGAACCGTATCGCAGCCCTCCTGTTGCTGTGCCTGCCGCTGGCCGCATTGCCGACGACGGCGCTGGCGCAGAAGAAAGAAGCAACGATCAAGAGCCTGAACAAGCGCAGCGTCGAAGTGCGCCCGGGCCGTGCGATTTCCAACAGCAACGACAAGGCGCGCGACAATTACCGCGCGTTTCTCGACCTCGTTTCCGACGATCCCGAACTGCGCGCAGAAGCCATGCGGCGCCTCGCCGACCTCGAGCTCGAGTCCACCGAGGCGGAGCAGCTCACGCAAAATGTCGACAGTCTGGGCAGCGGCGGTTTCGAAAGCTCGGTGACCTTGTTCAAGGCCCTGCTCGAGACCTATCCCGACTATCGCCGCAACGACACCGTGCTCTACCAGCTGGCGCGCGCCTACGAGGTCGCCGGCCAGACCGAAGAAGCGCTGGTGTCACTGAATGAACTGGTCGACCGCTATCCGCAGACGGCGCGTCGTGGCGAGGTTGAGTTTCGTCGCGGTGAGATGTTGTTCCTGCGCAAGAATTACATCGATGCCGAACCGGCCTACCAGTATGTCGTTGACGAAGGCGAGACCTCGCGTTTCTACGAGCAATCGCTGTACAAGCTGGGCTGGACGCAGTTCAAACTCGCCGAGCACGATGCGAGTTTCACTCCGTTTTTCACGCTGCTCGACCGCAAGCTCGCTGGCATCGACCTGCTGGCCAGCGGCGAGCCGCTCGAAGCATTGAGCCGTGCGAATCGCGAACTTGTCGAAGACACGTTCCGGGTCCTGTCGATCAGCTTTTCCTATCTCGACGGTGCTGCCAGCATTGCCGAGTACCTCGCTACGCGCGCCGCGCCGGACTACGGCTACCTGATCTATCGCAACCTCGGCGATCTGTACCTCGAGAAAGAACGCTTTGACGATGCGGCCAAGGCTTATGAAGCGTTCGTTGCAATGGATCCGTCGCACCCGAAGTCGCCGGGCCTGCAGGTTGCGGTCATAGAAGCGTACAAACAAGGCGGCTTTGCGTCGCTGGTGCTGGAAGGCAAACAGGCGTTCGTCGAGCGCTACGGTCTCGAACAGCCGTTCTGGCAGCGCAATCCGCGCGCCGACAACGAAGAAGTCATCGGTCACCTGCAGGCGAACCTCACCGATCTCGCGCAGTACTACCATTCGCAAGCGCAGCGCGATGGCGAAATCGCTGCCTACCAGCAGGCGGCGCGCTGGTATCGCAAGTTCCTCGACTACTTCCCGGACGCGCCGGACAGTGCGAACACGAACTTCCTGCTCGCGGAGATCCTGTTCGAAAGCCAGGATTTCGCCGCGGCAACCGACGAATACGAACGCACTGCCTATCACTATCCGCCGCATGAGCGCTCCGCCGAGGCAGGCTACGCAGCGATTCTCGCGTACCGCCGCCACGAGGCGACGCTGCCGCTCGAGGCGCAGCTGGCCTGGCACCAGCGCTACCTCGACAGCGGCCTGCGATTTGCCGACACCTACCCGGAGCATCCCGAGTCCGGCGCGGTGCTGACGACCATCGCCGAGGACCTGTTCCAGCAGCGCCAGTTCGATCTCGCCATCGCGGTTGCACAAACGGTGATCGACAAGCAGCCCGTGGTGCAGGACGAGCTATTGCGCACCGCATGGACGGTAACGGCGCACGCACAGTTCGACCTTGGTCAGTTCGACAGGGCGGAAACCGCCTACTACGCGCTGCGCAACTACACGCCGGCGGACGACCTCGTCGCGCAGCAGGAAATCAAGGATCGGGTTGCCTCAGCGATTTACAAGCAGGGCGAAGCGGCCCGGGCGGCGGGCGATCTCGAAGCCGCGGTGGGTCATTTCCGGCGCGTCGCATCCGCCGTGCCCGATTCACCCATTCGCGTGACCGCCGAGTACGACGCGGCGGCAGCGCTCGTTACGCTGCAGGCCTGGGACCGCGCCGCCGGCGTGCTCGAAGGACTGCGGCAGGATTTCCCCGACAGCGAATTTGCTGACGAGGTCACGAAAAACCTTGCCGTTGCCTACCTGGAGTCAGGACGCGGCAGCGATGCGGCGGCCGAGTTCGAGCGCATTGCCGAGAACCCGGCCAGCGATGCGACCGTCAGTCGCGAAGCCTGGTGGCAGGCCGCCGATCTGTACCAGAAGAGCGCGGCCACCGCGGATGAAGAACGCATCCTGACGCTGATCGTCGGCCGCTACCCGGAGCCGTTTGCGGAAGCGACGGAAGCGCGCTTCCGATTATTGGAAATCGCCGAACAGCGCAACGATACGAGCGCAATTAACGATCGCCTGCGGGCGCTGATCAGGGCCGATGCGAATGCGGGTGCCGGGCGCACCGATCGCAGCCGCTACCTCGCTGCTACGGCCAGCCTGCGCCTCGCGCAGCCGCTGTCGGATCAGTTCGCAGCGAGCCGCATCACGCAGCCGCTGGCGGCGAGCCTGAAATACAAGAAAGAGCTGATGGAACAACTCGTCGCGGCCTACGGGGCCGCGGCCGATTACGCGGTTGCCGAGGTCACCACCGCCGCGACCTTCCGGCTTGGCGAGGCCTACCGGCAGTTTGCCAAAGACCTGATGGACTCCGAGCGGCCGGCCGATCTCGATGCGCTGGCGCTTGAAGAATACGATTTGCTTATCGAAGAGCAGGCGTTTCCGTTCGAGGAAAAAGCGATCGACTTTTACATGGCGAACACGGCGCGCGCCGCCGCTGGCGTTTATGACGACTGGGTCAGGCAAAGTTTCGCGGCACTGGCTAACCTGATGCCGGCGCGCTACGCAAAACAGGAACGAAGTGAAGATGTGGTTACTGCACTTAATTAAGCGACAGCAATGGCCGCCACCATGGCCGCTGTCGTGTGCGCTGCTGTGCGGGCTGCTGGCGGGCTGTGCATCGCTGCCGGGCAGCGACCGCGCGGCCGAGCCCGGCGCTGGCGCGCAGCAGGCTGCGGCACCGGCGGCCGCGCTGACCCTGTACGAGCAGGCCGTGTCGTCGATGGCGGCGGGTGATGATATTGAAGCCGAGCTGCGCTTCGCTGAATTCCTGCTGCGCTATCCCGATTTTCCCGGCGCGCATGTCAACATGGCGATCCTCAAGGCACGCGCCGGCGATGATTTGCAGGCCGAGGCGAGTCTCGAACGCGCGCTATTGATCGCGCCGCAGCACGCGGCAGCGCTGAATCAGCTGGGTATGCTGCGCCGCCGCCAGGGTCGTTTCATGGATGCGGAAGTGGCTTACGAGGCCGCGGCGGCAGCCGATCCTGGGTATGCTCTGCCGCACTACAACCTCGGTGTGCTCAATGAGCTGTACCTGCAGCGGCTGGAAGCAGCGCTCGGCCATTTTCAGAAATATCAGGAACTTGGCGGCGACGATGAACAGGTCGAAAAATGGATCGTCGATCTCGAACGACGTATCGCGGCCAATCAACGTACCGCAAATGTGACGGAGTAGCCGGTATGAGTGTGAAATTCATCGGACTATTGGCGCTGTTGTCGTTCGCGACCACGATCGCGGCACAGGACAACAACGAGTCGGTCGATGACTTCGAACCGGCCGTCGATGTCAGCGCCGCAGCAAGCGAAGAACCCGCGGCGCAGGCGGCGAGCGAAGTCGTACTGCCAGCCGACGTGCGGCGCACCGAAACGGGCAGTCGCGTCATGGATAGCCTCGATCTCGATCGCACCGAGATTACCGGCAACCAGGAACTGCCGAAGGTGCTGTACATCGTGCCGTGGCAAAAGTCCGACCCGGGTGACCTGATGGGCAAACCGGTTAACACGCTGCTCGACGAGGTGCTTGCACCGATCGACCGCGGAGAATTTGTGAGGCAAATTTCTTATTACGAGAATTTGCAAAAAGACTGAGGAATCAGTCGACGTTTGATTGAAAGAGGAGTCATCAAATGGATGCTTTAGGCGCCATCGTGCGTTTTTTTCAACAGGGCGGCGTATTCATGTACCCGATCCTGATCGTGTTCGGTCTCGGCCTCGCTATTGCGGTCGAACGCTGGACGTACCTGACCCTGTCCGGCGCGAGTAATCGCGCGTTGTGGAAAAAGATCGTGCCGTATTTGAAGGCCGGTAATTTCCAGGGAGCGGCAGCGGAAACCACCAAGTCGAAAGCAGCGATTGCATCGATCCTGACCTACGGCCTGTACCGCGTGAAGTCCGCGCGGCGCCGGGATGACGTAGAGAAGGCGATGGAAGAGAGCCTGATGGAAGTCATGCCGCGGCTTGAGAAGCGCACGCACTATCTCGCGACGCTCGCGAACATTGCGACCCTGCTCGGACTGCTCGGCACGATTATCGGCCTGATCAACGCCTTCACCGCGGTGTCGAACGCGAACCCGGCGGACAAGGCGGACATGCTGTCAGCCAGTATCTCGGTGGCGATGAACACGACGGCATTCGGCCTGATGGTCGCTATTCCGTTGCTGCTGCTGCACGCGCTGTTGCAGACCAAGACCAACCAGATCGTCGACAGCCTCGAGATGGCCAGCGTGAAGTTCCTGAACGCGATCACTGAACGCCAGAACGCTCCGGCAGGAGCTGCGGCGTGATACGCGGTCGTCAGGGAAGTCGTCGCCGTAATACGGAGACGGCCGAACTGAACATCACGGCCTTCATGAACCTGATGGTCATCCTGGTGCCGTTCCTGCTGATTACGGCAGTGTTCTCGCGACTGGCAATTCTTGAACTGAATTTGCCGGGCTCCTCAAGCGAGCCTGCCGACGATCAGGAACAGGTGTTTCAACTGGAGATCATCGTGCGCACGGACCGTATCGAAGTGGGCGACCGCAACGTCGGCGTGCTGGGCGTATACCCGATCGGCGTCGATGGCTATGACTTCGATGCGATGAGTAAGAAGCTTGCCGAGCTGAAAGATGCGTATCCGGACAAAACGGACGCATCGATTCTGCTCGAATCGGAAATTCCCTACGACACGCTGGTGCAGGTAATGGACCGCGTGCGGGTTGCTGAAAACGTGGTCGAAGACAGCATCGTTCGCACGGATCTGTTCCCGGAAATATCGATCGGTGACGCGCCGATCCTGGAGGGCGGGGCGTGAGCATGAAAATGTCAGCCCGCGCGAAGCGCATGGATCGCCGCCACGAGCGCGCGAAGAAAGGCGGTGCGCTGAACCTCGTGTCGCTGATGGATATCTTCACGATCCTGGTGTTCTTCCTGCTGGTGAATTCATCAGAAGTCGAAGTGCTGCCGAATGCGAAAGACATCCAGCTGCCGCAGTCGATCTCTGAAGAAAAGGCGCGCGAGACAGTCATCATACTAATTGGTGAAGACCAGATCCTGGTGCAGGGCAAGCCCATTGCACGCGTCGAAGACGTGCTGCAGCTGTCCGGCAACATTATCGTTGAATTGAAAGAAGCGCTGCGTCGCCAGAGCGACCGCGTATTGCGCCGCGAAGCAAGCGAGGACATCGAGAATCGTGAAGTCACGATCATGGGCGACAAGGAAATTCCTTATCGGCTGTTGAAGAAAGTGATGGCAACCTGCACCGACGCGAACTACGGAAAGATTTCGCTGGCGGTCATGCAGAAGAGTTCCGATCAGCTTGGGCAGATTTCTGCCAGCCGCTGATTGCGCCAGGGACCAGGAGCATCGGATTGGATATACCGTTTTACAGAGAGTATGAACTCGCATGGAGCGACAGTAGCGGCCAGGAACACAAGTTCCGGCGCCTGCTCATGCTGGTCATGCTGGCGATTGCGGTCGTCGGCCTCATCTGGCCGTTCCTGCCGTCGCCACAGCCCGATCCGAACGCGATTGAGGAAATTCCGCCGCGCATTGCGAAGCTGTTGCTGCAGGAAAAGCCGCCACCGCCGCCGCCACCGCGGGTAGAGCCGGAACCCGAACCCGAGCCTGAGGCGCCGGTTGAGCCGGAGCCGGAGCAGGTCGTCGAAAAACAGCCGGAACCCGAGCCCGTACCCGTAGCGGAGCCCGAGCCCGTTGATCTGCAGCAGCAGGCCCGCGAGAAAGCGCAGGCTGCGCTACTGCCGTTTGCCGAAGACCTCGCCGCGCTGCGCGACAACGACCTGCTCGACAAGGTACAGGACACCCGCGAACTGTCCGCTGCCGTCGGCGAAGCAGAGCGCAACGAACGATCGATGATCACCTCGAGCGTCGGCGCCGCGAGTCGCGGTATCAACACGGCAGCGCTGAGCCGCAATACCGGCGGCAGCGGCCTCGGCACCCGCAATACCACGCAAATTGACAGCCCGGTTGCCGGTATCGGCACCGGCGGTGGCGTGGCACGCCGCAGCGGCAGCAGCGGCAAGGCGTCGCGCAGTCGCGAAGAAATCGAGCTGGTGTTTGATCGCAACAAGGGCGCGATCTTCGCGCTGTACAACCGTGCGTTGCGCGTTGATCCAACCCTGCAGGGCAAAATCGTGTTACGCCTGACAATCGCGCCGGACGGGCAGGTAACGCTGTGCGAAGTGGTGTCGAGTGAACTCGGCGACGAAGAGCTCGAGCAAAAACTCGTGCAGCGCGTGCGGCTGTTCCGCTTCGAGGCGAAAGACGTCGAAGCCATCACGACGACCAAACCGATCGATTTCTTCCCGGCCTGATCCCGCCCTGCCTGCCGGCGTCTGCCGCTCAGGCGGAGTCGGCTTCCCGCAGGATCTGCTCGCGTAACTGTTCCGGGCCGCGCCGATTGCGTGGCTTGATCTTGCCGAGACAGTGGTTGTCACGCGGGCAGTTGGTCGAACGCGGGCAAATGATGCTGGCTTCCTTGTTCGCCCCGCGGCCGATCCAGCCGATATTCAGGATCTTCGCAACCGTGTCGAGATGCTGCTGCGCGTCGCGCGGTATCGGGCCAACGCCGCCGTGTTCATTACACGCGGCCTCGATCATGTCCGTTGTCTCCGCCGCGTTGATGCCCTGCGCGTTCAGCGCCGGCGCGAGGTCGATGCCGACGCACATGACGTGCGGGTTCCCTGCCGCATCCGTGGCCCGTACCGATTCACAGCAATACAGGTACTTGTCGTCGCCATTGCGCAGCACTGAAATCTGCGCCGACGGTTTGCTACCGCGCGCGTTCAGCATCTTGAACACGGCCCAGTGCTGGCAGGGGTCCGACACCATGCGCATGTTGCCCCACGGCAGCGGAATACCGTTGCCGCGATACACCGCGCGCAGATTGCCGGGCGGGTAGGCATCGAAGTAGTGCCAGTGGCGGTACGGCGACACGCTGGTCATGCGGCGCATGATCAGGCCGGGCGACAGGTCAACGCGCTCGCCGATATCGGTCGCGTAGCGATGCCTGGCAAGAAACTGTCGAAACGGCGTCTTGGGGGCGAGCAGCGCGGCGGCAAAATACGAACACTCGAAATCGCGCCAGGCGTACAGGATGTCTTTCGCATCGAGGTGCGGCGATTCGGAATCCGGGCGGCGCGCCTGCGTGCGATCGCCCGAGACCTGCGTTGCGCGCGCACCGTCGCCATCGTGCAGCACGCGGTGACCAAGGTGGTTCGCGAGGTCGTAGCGCAGGCGCTGCGGCGTGTTTTCAAGCCGCTGATTCAGCCACACCGTATTCGGCGCTTCGTAAAACGACCGCAGCAAGGTATCCGGCGCCGCGTCGCTGCCACGCTGGCCGCGACTCGGCGGGCGCTCGAACCAGCGCACCTTGATGCCGGCTTTTTTCGTCAGGCGCCGTAAATCATCGAGCGTTAGCGGAAACTGCTTGTGGCCGACGGATTCCGCGGCGCGCTCCAGATCCGGAAAGCGATTCTGGCGGGTTTCCTGGTGTGCACGAATCAGCAGGTGCGCAAACTGCGTGCCGGTCGTGCCGGTCTGTGACAGCAGTTCGGGGATCGCGAGCTGCAGCAGTTCGTTGCTGAACAGGAAACTCGGCTCCAGCGGCATCGCACCAATCGCCGACGGCTGGCTGGTGCTGATCGGCTCATCTTCCAGCGTTTCATCGAAGAACCAGGCCAGGTCTTTCTGGAACACCGCGGCGATGACCTGCATCAGGCCCTCGCTCGGCATGCGCTTGCCGTTTTCGATCATCGACAGGTAGGACACCGACGGCGCGTTCTCGGCATCAAGCTGCACGCAGCGCACCGACAGGTCCTCCAGCGTCAGCTGGTTTCTTTTACGTAATCCACGAATCTTCGTGCCGAGGAAATGTGCCTTGCGGAGAAGCCCGGTTTGCCTCGCCATATGCGCTCCGTTTGTGAAATTAACACTGTGAAATTTTTATTGTGAAATTATAGATCAATTTTGCCTACATTGCTCCCATGGCAGCGCGGCTGCCCGCCGTCAGGGAATGCCCGTCACGGGCCAGGAGACAAGCTCATGCAAAAAACACAGCAGATCCGCGAACTCAAAAGCGAATGGAGCGACAACCCGCGCTGGGCCAACGTGCAGCGCGATTACAGCGCTGCTGACGTCGTCAAACTGCGCGGCAGCGTCCGCATCGAACACACGCTGGCGCGGCTCGGCGCCCACAAGCTGTGGCGGCTGCTGCACCAGGACGAACCGCTCACTGCGCTTGGCGCGCTGAGTGGCAACCAGGCGATCCAGGCGGTGCAGGGCGGACTCAAGTCGATTTATTGCTCCGGCTGGCAGGTTGCCGGGGACGGCAACTCGGCCGGCGAGATGTACCCGGACCAGGGCCTGTACCCGGCGGACTCGGTGCCGAAGATGGTCGAGCGCATCAACAACGCACTGCTGCGCACCGACGAAATCCACGCGCTCAATGACGACGACCAGATCGACTGGCTCGCGCCGGTTATCGCGGACGCCGACGCCGGTTTCGGCGGCAACCTGAACGCGTTCGAGCTGATGAAAAACATGATTCGCGCCGGCGCGGCCGGTGTGCATTTCGAAGACCAGTTATCGAGTGCCAAGAAATGCGGTCACATGGGTGGCAAGGTGCTGGTGCCCACCCAGGAAGCCGTTGGCAAGCTGGCCGCGGCCCGGCTCGCCGCCGATGTGCTGGACGTGCCGACCGTGCTGCTGGCCCGCACCGACGCCGAGGCTGCGAATCTCCTTACTTCTGATATCGACGCGCGCGATCACGACTTCATCACCGGCGAGCGCACCGCGGAAGGCCATTTCCGGACCCGCGCCGGACTCGACCAGGCCATTGCCCGCGGCCTCGCGTACGCGCCGTTCGCCGACGTGCTGTGGTGCGAAACCTCGAAGCCTGACCTGAAGCAGGCGCTGCGCTTCGCCAACGCCATTCACAGCAGGTTCCCGCACCAGGTGCTCGCCTACAACTGCTCGCCGTCATTCAACTGGCAGGCGAACCTCGACGAACAGGCGATGCGCAGTTTCCGCGAGGACCTCGCCCGGATGGGCTACCAGTTCCAGTTCGTGTCGATGGCCGGCTGGCACGCGATGAACTCCAGCATGTTCCGCCTGAGCCGTGCCTACCAGGCCGACGGCATGTACGCCTACGCACAGCTGCAGCAAACCGAGTTTGCGGACGAGGCAGACGGTTTCCGCGCGGCGAAGCACCAGTCGTTTGTCGGCGCCGGCTACTTCGACGCCGTGCAGCGCACGATCCAGGCCGGTCAGCCTGCTGCGAAAGCGGCACAGGGTGTGCGGCGGAAGGCCCGCCACGCCGCCTGATCGAATCCGCCGGGCGTTTATTCCCGTAACGCCCGCGCAGCGAGTTTCGCGCACGCTTCCCCGGCAGCGCGACTACGCAGCCACCGCCAGCGTTGCTGTCGGTGGCTTCTTAGTTGCGGTCAAACTGCAGCCGGGGGCAGCCTTGTGGCCAAAGTCGAACGGCGCTGCTAAGGTTTCGGCGGGCCGGCAGCCTGCGCCTCGCCAGGTCCAGCACGCCATCCGGGAGCTCTATTGAAACTTGCAAGCCTTAAAGCCGGCGGTCGCGACGGCACACTCGTGGTGGTCAGTCGTGACCTGCAGCGCGCCGTCGCGGTGCCGCAGGTTGCGGCAACGCTGCAGGCTGCGCTAGATAACTGGAAGACCGCAGAGGCGCCGCTTGCCGATGTCTACAAGGCCATGAACAACGCTGCGGTCGACGGCGAGTTTGGCTTTGACGAAGCGGCTGCCGCATCGCCTTTGCCGCGCGCCTACCACTGGGTCGACGGCAGCGCCTACGTCAATCACGTGGAACTGGTGCGCAAGGCGCGCGGCGCCAAGATGCCGGACAGTTTCTGGCACGACCCGCTGGTCTACCAGGGCGGCTCCGACGATTTCCTCGGTCCGCGCGACGATATCCCGGTGCCCAGCGAGGACTTCGGCATCGACATGGAGGCCGAAACCGCGATCATCACCGACGACGTGCCGATGGGCTGCACGGCCGACCAGGCGGCGCGCCACATCAAGCTGCTGATGCTCGTTAATGACGTATCGCTGCGCGGCCTGATTCCGGGCGAACTGGCAAAGGGCTTCGGTTTCTACCAGTCCAAACCTTCCTCGGCATTTTCCCCGGTCGCGATTACTCCCGATGAGCTGGGTGATCACTGGCGCGAGGGCACCATTCACCGGCCGCTGCGCACCGAGCTCAACGGCAAGCTATTCGGCGAGCCCGAATGCGGCGTCGACATGACCTTCAACTTCCTGCAGCTGATCCAGCATGTGTGCAAGACCCGCCGGCTCGGCGCTGGCACGATCATCGGTTCCGGCACGGTGTCGAATTACGACCGGTCGCGCGGCTCGAGCTGCATTGCCGAAATTCGCATGCTGGAAACGATCGCACACGGCGCGCCGCGGACGCCGTTCCTGAAGTACGGCGACCGGGTGCGCATCGAGATGCATGATGCTGCGGGCGCGAGCATCTTCGGCACTATTGACCAGCAAGTCGTACGTCCCAAATAACGCAGAGCGACGGAGTGCGGCAGCATGTCTGACATTCGTTACCAGCCCGGTTTCGGCAATCACTTCGAGAGCGAAGCGCGCGCCGGCGCCTTGCCGATCGGTCGCGCCGCACCGCAGCGTCCGCCGTTCGGGCTGTATCCGGAAAAACTGAGCGGCACTGCCTTCACGGCACCGCAGGCGCTGAACGCGCGCAGCTGGCTGTATCGCATTCGGCCTGCGGTCCTGCACGGTGAATTTACCGCGATCAAAAACGGCCTGCTGCGCACGGCACCGTTGTCGGAAGTTGTCGCGCCGCCAAATCCCCTGCGCTGGGGACCGTTGCCGATCCCTGCAGAAAAAACCGACTTCATCGACGGCCTTGTCACGATCGCCACCAACGGCAGCGCCCGGCAGCAATGCGGCATCGGTATTCATGTTTACCGTGCGAATGCCTCGATGCAGGAGCGCTTTTTCTACAACGCGGATGGCGAGCTGCTGCTCGTGCCGGAGCAGGGCGCGCTCAGGCTGCACACCGAGCTTGGCGTACTTGAATGCAGCCCCGGCTACATCGCCGTGATTCCGCGCGGCGTGCGCTTCAGCGTAGTGCTGCAGGATAAAACCGCGCGCGGCTACGTTTGCGAAAATTACGGCGCGCGTCTCGCCTTGCCGGAGCGCGGCCCGATCGGCACCGACGGGCTTGCCAATGCCCGCGACTTCGAGGCGCCGGTGGCGGCGTTCGAAGACCGCCACGGTGATTTCGAGCTGGTCGCGAAACAGGGCGGCCAGCTGTTCGCAGCAAAGATTGCTCATTCGCCGCTGGACGTTGTTGCCTGGCACGGCAACCTCGCGCCGTACCGCTACGACCTGCGCCGCTTCAATACGATCGGCTCGATCAGTTACGATCACCCGGATCCGTCCATCTTTACCGTGCTGACCTCGGCCTCCGATACGCCGGGAACGGCGAACGTCGATTTCGTCGTGTTCCCGCCGCGCTGGCTGGTCGCCGAAGAGACCTTCCGGCCACCGTGGTTCCATCGCAACGTGATGTCGGAATACATGGGCCTCATTTACGGCGAGTACGATGCGAAAGCCGGCGGTGGTTTCGTGCCGGGTGGTGCAAGCCTGCACAACTGCATGGCGGCGCACGGGCCCGACGCGGCGACCGTCGAGGCGGCGACCGACATGCAACTCGCGCCGCAAAAACTCGCTGACACGATGGCCTTCATGTTCGAGTCGCGCTACCTGATCGAGCCGACGGCATTCGCGATGCAGTGCGAGGCGCGCGATCGTGACTACCAGGCCTGCTGGCAGACGCTGACGTCGCGCTACGAGGCGTAGGTCGCGCCGCTAGCGGCAGACCCGCGCGCGCTTTTTCTTCAGTTCGCGCAGCCGGTCATCGAGGCGAATGCCCTGGCTGGCGGTATAGCCGGCGCGCATCCGCGAGTGGATGCGGCGAATCTGCCGGCGCACCTCGGCACACTCCTTCCTGGCCGCTTCGGCTGCGTTCGGCGGCGCCGCGCCGGCCGGGATTGAGCAAATCAGCAGGATCAGGGTCATACAAAAAAGCCGCATCGTTCCGTCCCCGGTTAGAATCCCGGCCAGTGATCGATAACTATGCGAGCCCGGCGCCCGTCTGACGAGCGCTAAAACTGGCATCAATGCCGTCAAACGCGGCCTTAACTAACGGAGCAACAATCCACATGGACCTGAAAGCGCTGGGCATCGTATTCGCCACGGTCTTTCTCGCCGAACTCGGCGACAAGACCCAGCTCGCGACGGTGCTGTTCGCCTCGCGGCCGTCCGCCAACGTGCTGACGGTCTTTATTGGCGCAGCGTTCGCACTCGTCGCGGCCACGGCGCTGGCGGTGTTCGTTGGCAGCACGCTGAGCCACGTCATCGAGAGCCGCTACCTGAGCTACGCCGCCGGCGCCGGCTTCATCGCGGTCGGCGTGTGGACCCTCTGGCAGGCCTGACAGAGCGCAATGGATAAACTGCCGCTGCCGGTGCTCGCCGTGTCCGTCGCGCTCGCGGTGGTGCTGTGGTACATCGCGACCCTGCTGGAAGGTGATCGTCACGGCGCGCTGCAGGCGCCGGCGGCCACGGCGCCGCCGACCTTCGCGCGCCAGCAGTCCGACAGCCCGGTCTACGGCGGCGCCGCTGCGCTGCGCTGCGAACGATCGGAGCAAAACATTCAGCGGCAGGTCGATGAATCGCGCTACTGCGCCAGCGACGACGATTGCACGATTTTCGATTTCGGCTACCCGATCCAGTGCCTGACATCGGTTGCCAAGTCGGAAATCAGCCAGCTGCGCTACGCGTTCGAAAGCTACCAGCAGGATTGCAGGTTCCGCGTTTACTACGACTGTCCGGCGGAGCCGCTGGAACGCGAGGCGGTGTGCCGCAATAATCGCTGCGAAGTGGAATTGCGTACGCTCGACCAGTTGCGCGAACAAACCCTGCGACACCTCGGCATTGATTCGCAACGCTAGACAAGCGGCGCCGCTCGCGGAGGGTTTCGCGGCGGCCACGCAGCCTGCGGCGCGCGTGCTGGTCCTCGGCAGCTTGCCGGGCGTCAAATCGATACGCGCCGGCGAATACTATGCGCACCCGCGCAATGCGTTCTGGTCAATCATCGAAGCGCTGCTCGGCATTCCCCGCGCGCTGCCGTACGCCACGCGCATCCGCAAACTGAACGCTGCCGGTATCGCACTATGGGACGTTCTGCAGGCGTCGCGCAGGGCAGGGAGTCTCGATTCCGCGATCGACCGCGCCTCGGCGAAGCCGAACGATATCGCCGGGTTTCTTGCCGGCCACCCGCGTATCGAGCTGATCGCGTTCAATGGCAAGACGGCGGCAAGCCTGTTTGCCAGGCACATCGCGCCGCACTGCGATCTCGCAACGCTGCGCACGCTGGCGCTGCCGTCAACCAGTCCGGCGCACGCCGCGCTGAGCTTCGCCGGCAAACTGTCGGCCTGGCAGGAAATACTCGCTGCGCCGGCAGCGAATAGCCGCGCGACGCGCTAGACTCGCACCGCCACTCACGACCCGGCACGTCATCTGGACACTGGAGAACAACAATGATCGGTTACACCACAGTAGGCACGAACGACCTGAAGAAAGCGGCCGCGTTCTACGATGCCTTGTTCAAGCCGCTGGGCGGCAAGCGCTTCATGGAGTTCGAGACGTTTATCGCGTGGAGCGCGGATCCGAAGAAGGCCGGTTTCGCGATTGCCAAACCGCACAACGGCAAACCGGCTACGGTCGGCAACGGTGTCATGATTGCGCTGGCGGTCGACTCACCGGCCACGGTCGACAAGATGTACAAGCTGGCACTGAAACTCGGCGGCACCGATGAAGGCCCGGCCGGACCTCGCGGCGATACGTTTTATGCCGGCTATTTTCGCGACCTGGACGGCAACAAGCTGAACTTCTTCTGCATGCCGAAACACTAGTCGCGCATGCGGTCAGGCAGCAGCGCGTCTTACAGCGCGCTGTTGCCGGTCTCGCCGGTGCGGATGCGGTGCACCTGCTCGAGGTTGGTGACAAAGATCTTGCCGTCGCCGACCTTGCCGGTCTTGGCGCTCGCGACGATGGCCTCGATCACTTCCTCGACGCGGTCGTCGGCTACCGCTACCTCGATCTTCGCTTTCGGCAGGAAGTCGACCACGTACTCGGCGCCGCGGTACAGCTCGGTATGGCCGCGCTGCCGGCCGAAGCCTTTGACTTCGCTGACGGTCATGCCCTGTACGCCGACTTCACTCAGCGCATTGCGGACGTCGTCAAGGCGAAACGGTTTTACGATGGCGGTCACGAGCTTCATGCAATTAATCCTTCAGATCGTTGGGACTGGGCGCCATTCTAACCGATCTGTCGCGGCGCGTGCCGTTCCTGAGCCCGGCTTGCCAGCCATGCAGGCCGCGGTTATCGTGGTGCGCGCTGTTGCCGCCGCCAGGGCTCGCCCGCCAATACCCATGAATTCGCACCTGTTCCGCTCCGCTTTGCTCCCGTGAGCACCCGCTTCGAATCGGCGGCGTGGCACGCCGCGCTCGCGACGATCATTCGCGGCGACAGTGCGCCCGGCGTTGCCGCCGCGCTGGCCGACTGCGTCGGCCTGGTCGTTGAGCACGAGGGCACCTGCCTGCTGGCATTTCACCGTGACGCCCGGCCCGAGGTGCTGCATCACACGCTGGAACCGGCTGGCGCGCGCCATTACATCGATCGTTACCTGGACGGCCCCTACCTGCTCGACCCGCTGTACCAGCTCGCGATCCAGGCCGTGAAACCGACCCTGTGCCGCTTCCGCGAGACGCAGCCCGACCGCTTCCGCGCCAGCGAATACTATCGCCAGTACTGCGAGCGCACGCATTTGCTGGACGAAATGGATTTCCTCACCGAAGTCAGCCCGCGCACGACGCTGGCGCTGGTGGTCGGTCGTCGCAAGCGCCGCTTCAGCCAGGCCGAGCTGCGGCGTCTCGAAGCGATGGAACCCACGGTGCGCGCCGCGATGCAGCGCACCTGGGAACTGCGCGAAGTGGAGCCGCACAGCACGGCAACCGAGCGGGCGTTTCACCAGCGCCTGACGCGCTGCTTCGAACGCTTCGGCGAGGACGTGCTGACCGAGCGTGAGCGCCAGATCAGCCAGCTCCTGCTGCGCGGCCATTCGTCGAAATCCATTGCGCGCGAACTCGATATCGCGCCGGGCACGGTGATGGTGCACAAACGCAACCTGTTCGCGAAACTCGGCATCAGCTCGCAGTACGAGCTGTTTTCGCTGCTGATCGACGAACTCGGCAGTAAAAAACTGTCATAACGGCTGCCCGCGAGTCACCCGGGCCCGGCGGCTACCTTGCGAATGGTATTCAGCTTGCGCGCCGCGCAGGCGACTATCATTGGCAGGTCGCGGCAGCCGCCGGCGACGTCAACCTGCAGGAAACCACCCCATGTTCGACTTTGATTTTGGTCTGGGCGAAGACATCGACCTGCTGCGTGACACGGTGCGCAGTTTTGCCGCGGATGCCATCGCGCCGCGCGCCGCGGAAATCGATGCCTCCAACAAATTCCCGCGCGACCTTTGGCCACAGCTCGGCGAACTCGGCCTGCTCGGCATCACCGTCGAAGACACCTGGGGCGGCAGCGGCCTCGGTTACCTCGCGCACGTCGTTGCGATGGAAGAAATCAGCCGCGCGTCGGGTTCGGTTGGCCTGTCGTACGGCGCGCACTCCAACCTGTGCGTCAACCAGCTACGGCGCTGGGGCACGGAACAGCAAAAGCAGAAATACCTGCCGAAGCTGATCTCCGGCGAGTTCGTCGGCGCGCTCGCCATGAGCGAGCCGGGCGCCGGGTCCGACGTGATGGGCATGCGCACCCGTGCCGTCGCCGATGGCGATCACTACGTACTGAACGGCAACAAGATGTGGATTACGAACGGCCCCGAAGCCGACGTGATGATTATTTACTGCGTCACCGATGCCAACGGCGGCGCGCCGAAGCTCAGCGCGTTTCTCGTGGAACGCGACATGCCGGGTTATTCAACCGCGCAGAAACTCGACAAGCTCGGCATGCGCGGCAGCGATACCTGCGAAGTCGTGCTCGAAGACTGCCGTGTGCCGGCAGCCAACCTGCTCGGCGATCCGGGCCGCGGTGCCGCGATCCTGATGTCCGGTCTCGACTACGAGCGCGTCGTGCTGGCAGCCGGGCCGCTCGGCATCATGCGCGCCTGCTTCGACGTCGTCATGCCGTACGTGCACGATCGCAAGCAGTTCGGCGAACCGATCGGCACGTTCCAGCTGATGCAGGGCAAGATCGCCGACATGTACACGACGATGAACGCGAGCCGCGCCTACGTCTATGGCGTGGCGCAGGCCTGCGATCGCGGCCAGACGACGCGTTTTGACGCGGCAGCCTGTATCCTGATGTCAGCCGAGAAGGCGACGTGGATGGCCGGCGAAGCCATCCAGGCGCTCGGCGGCAATGGCTATATCAATGAGTACCCGGCTGGGCGCCTGTGGCGCGACGCCAAGCTTTACGAAATCGGTGCCGGCACCAGCGAGATTCGCCGCATGCTGATTGGCCGCGAACTGTACGACGCAATCTCCTGAGCGAGAAAGAAACAAAGCAATGCCAAAAATAATAACCAGGATCAAACCGGATTCCGCGACCTTCAAGAAAAACGCGGAGTCGAATCGTGCGCTTGCCGGCGCCCTGCGCGACGATCTCGACAAGATCGCGGAAGGCGGCAGCGAGCGGGCCCGCGAAAAACATCTCGCGCGCGGCAAACTGCTGCCGCGAGATCGCATCCGCTCGGTTGTCGATCGCGGCGCGCCGTTCCTGGAGATCGGTCAGCTCGCTGCACACGGCATGTACAACGACGAGGTGCCGGCTGCCGGCATCATCGCCGGCATCGGCCAGATCCACGACATCGAATGCATGATCGTTGCGAACGACGCGACGGTGAAGGGCGGTACCTACTACCCGCTGACCGTAAGAAAGCATCTGCGCGCGCAGGAAATCGCCGAGCAAAACGGCCTGCCGTGCGTCTACCTCGTCGATTCCGGCGGCGCGTTCCTGCCGAAGCAGGACGAAGTATTTCCGGACCGCGATCATTTCGGCCGTATTTTCTACAACCAGGCGCGCATGTCGGCGCAGGGCATTCCGCAGATCGCCGCCGTGCTCGGTTCCTGCACGGCGGGCGGCGCCTACGTGCCGGCGATGTGCGACGAAGCGATCATCGTGCGCAACCAGGGCACGATTTTTCTCGGCGGCCCGCCGCTCGTGAAAGCCGCGACCGGCGAAGTGGTCGATGCCGAGACGCTCGGCGGCGGCGACGTGCATTCGCGCATTTCCGGCGTTACCGACTACCTTGCCGCCAACGATGCCGACGCGCTTGAGAAAGTGCGCGAGATCGTCAGCAACCTGAACTGGCAGAAAAAAATCCCGCTGAACCTGAAAGAGCCGCGCGATCCTGACTACGCCAGCGACGAGCTGTACGGCGTCGTGTCACACGACTTTCGCTATTCCTACGACATTCGCGAAGTCATCGCGCGCCTCGTTGACGGTTCCGAGTTCCAGGAGTTCAAGGCGCTGTACGGGCCGACGCTGGTCTGCGGTTTCGCGCACCTGTACGGCTACCCGGTGGGCATCGTCGCGAACAACGGCATCCTGTTTTCGGAGTCCGCGCAGAAGGGCGCGCACTTTATCCAGCTGTGCAACCGGCGCGGCATTCCGCTGATCTTTCTGCAAAACATCACGGGCTTCATGGTGGGCAAGAAGGTCGAGCACGGTGGCATCGCAAAAGACGGCGCGAAGATGGTCAACGCAGTCGCGACGGCATCCGTACCGAAGTTCACGGTGATCGTCGGTGGCTCGTTCGGCGCCGGCAACTACGCGATGTGCGGCCGCGCCTACAGCCCGCGGCTGATGTGGATGTGGCCGAATGCGCGCATTTCCGTGATGGGCGGCGAGCAGGCGGCAGTCGTGCTGGCGACCGTCAAGCGCGACAGCCTCGAGGCGCGCGGCGAGGAATGGCCGGAAGATGAAGAAAAGCAGTTCGCCGATGAGATTCGCGAGCAGTACGAAACCCAGGGTCACCCGTACTACGCCAGTGCACGGCTGTGGGATGACGGCGTGATCGATCCTGTCGATACGCGCCGCGTGCTTGGCCAGGCGGTGTCCGCGTCGATGAACCGGCCGCGCGACGGCGAGGCGCCGTACGGTATCTTCCGCATGTAGGCAGCGACCCCGCTGCGGCGCGCTGATGCGCTATCATGCCTGTCACTTTTGGACACGCGGTGGCAGTCGATGGCGAGTTTGCAGGGCAAGACACTCTTCGTAAGCGGTGCCAGTCGCGGCATCGGCCTGGCCATTGCGCTGCGCGCAGCCCGCGATGGCGCGAATGTTATCGTCGCCGCGAAAACCGCGGAGCCGCATCCGAAACTTCCCGGCACGATTTACACCGCGGCCGCCGACATCGAAGCCGCGGGCGGCAAGGCGCTGCCGGTCGTCTGCGATATTCGCTCCGAGGAACAGGTGCAGGAAGCGATTGCCGCCGGCGTCGAACAGTTCGGCGGCATCGACATCTGCATCAACAATGCCAGCGCGATTTTATTGCGCAATACCGAGCGCACCACGATGGCGCGCTTCGACCTGATGCACGAAGTGAACGCGCGCGGCACCTATCTCGTGTCGCGCAGCTGCCTGCCGTACCTGCAGAAGGCCGAGAACCCGCACATCCTGAACATGTCGCCGCCGCTCAACATGCTCGAGAAATGGTTTGCGCCGCACGTTGCCTACACGATGGCGAAGTACGGCATGAGCATGTGCGTGCTGGGCATGGCCGGCGAGTTTCGCGAGCAGGGCATCGCCGTCAACGCGCTGTGGCCACGCACCGGCATCGCGACAGCCGCTATTAACAACCTGCTGGGTGGCGACGAAATGATGCGCCGCTCACGCAAGCCGGAAATCATGGCCGATGCCGCGCATCTCATCCTGACCAAACCGAGCCGCGAATTTACCGGCAATTTCTGCATCGATGATGAGGTGCTGGAAGCTGCCGGCATTACCGACCTTACGCACTACGCGGTCGATCCCGCGCAGGAACTGATGCCCGATTTCTTCGTCGAGCCAAAGAGCTAAAGGAGCAGCTGCTATGAGTACCCGACAGGAGCAGTTTTCCGGCACGCGGCCCGTGCGCGCAGACCAGGCGATCGACGAGCAGCGCCTGCACGATTATCTGGCGCAACATATCGACAGTTTCAAAGGCCCGCTGGTCGTCAAGCAGTTCAAAGGCGGCCAGTCCAACCCGACCTACCTGCTTGACGCCAAATCGGGCCGCTACGTGCTGCGCCGCAAGCCGCCCGGCAAGCTGCTGAAATCCGCACACGCGGTCGATCGCGAATACCGCATCATCAAAGCGCTGTACGAGGCCGGCTTCCCGGTGCCAAGACCGTACCTGTTATGCGAGGACGACGACATCGTCGGCACGACGTTCTTCGTCATGGAGTTCGTCGATGGCCGCATCCTGTGGGAACTCGACCTGCCCGGGCTGCAGCCTGAAGAGCGCGCCGCGATTTACGACGACATGAACCGCGTGATCGCAAAGCTGCACACGCTTGACTACCGCGCGCTGGGTCTCGAAGACTTCGGCAAGCCCGGCAACTACTTCGAGCGCCAGATTTCGCGCTGGACAAAACAGTACCGCGCCTCGGAAACCACCAGCGTGCCGGCGATGGATTTCCTGATCAACTGGTTGCCGAACAACATTCCCGACGACGACGCGAGCAGCATTGTGCACGGTGACTTCCGCCTCGATAACCTGATCCTGCACCCGCGCGAGCCGCGCATCATCGCGGTACTCGACTGGGAGCTGTCGACCATCGGTCATCCGCTCGGCGACTTCACCTACCACCTGATGGCCTGGCAGATGTTCGAAGTCGGTTTCGGGTCGGCCGGCCTGCTGGGCAAGGACCTGGCCGCGCTGGGCATTCCCTCGGAAGACGAGTACGTGCGGCGCTATTGCGAACGGACCGGCCGCAGTGAAGACATTCCGCATCGCGAGTTTTATGCCGCTTACAACCTGTTTCGCCTCGCCGGCATTTTGCAGGGCATTGCCGGCCGCGTACGCGACGGCACCGCGGCCAGTGATCACGCCGCGAAAGCGACGCGCGCCGTCGGGCCGCTCGCCGAGCTCGGCCGCCGCTACGCGGGCGGCTGAAGCCGGCACCCGTTAGGCGCGCTGCAGGCAGCGTGTTATCGTTTGGCCGCCCGCGCGGCACTACCAGGTGAATCCCATCCCAGCAGAAACGACATCCGCTTTGAAAGCTACCGCCAGTTTCGACGAACTCCTGACCGCGAGCGTTACCGATGTGCAGCGGCGCTACGATGACACCGACGTCATGCTGTACGCGCTGGGCATCGGCTTCGGTCTTGGTGACCGCGATTCGCGCGAAATGAATTTTATTTACGACGGCCGCGGCCTGCGCACGATGCCGTCGATGGCCGGCGTGCTGGTTGGCCACGAGTTCCTGAAAAAGTGCGGGCTCGATACCGCGCGCGTCACGACCACCGAGCAAAAAATCGATCTGTACCGGCCGTTGCCGGCGCAGGCCGAGCTGCAGCTCGACAGTCGCGTGGTCTCGGTGCTTGATCACGGCAGCAGTGACGGGCTCAGTGTCATCGTCGAATCCGAAGTGCGCATGACGCGCGATTCCACGGTGCTGTTTACGCTGAATCGAACCCTGATGACCGGGCCGGGCGAGCTGCGCGGACCGGCAGGCGCCGGGCCCGCACCGCACTCCCTGCCAAAGCGTGAGCCGGACCTGAGCTGCGAGTTGTACAGCCACAAGGCCTTGCCCTACCTGTTTCGGCTCAGCGGCGATCGCAACCCGCGCTATGCCGAGGACCTGGTCGCGCGTTCGCACGGCTTCCCGCGCGCGCCGCTGTCCGAGCAGTGCGTTGCCGGCCTGGCCTGCCGCGCCATCCTGAAAACCATCTGCGAGTACGACTCGACGCTGATCTCGGGATTCAACCTGAGTTTCAAAGGCGCGCTGTACCCCGGCGAAGTGCTGGTCACGGAAATGTGGCAGGACCGCAATATCGTGTCGTTCCGCTGCACCGTGCCGGAGCGCGCCGCGCTGGTCGTTGACCACGGCAAGTGCACGCTCGCCGTCTAAGCCTGCTGAAAGACCAAGGAAACCTGATGTCCGAAACTGTAAACGTCACCATCGACAATCACGTTGCCGTCGTCACGCTGACGCGCCCCGAAAAACGCAACGCGATTAACCTCGACATGTTCGAGGCGCTGTCCGGCGCTGCGCAAGAGCTTGCCAAACAAAAAGCCGTGCGCGCCGTGGTGCTGACGGGCGCGGGCGAGCACTTCTGTGCCGGCATCGACACCTCGGTGTTTGCCAGCAGCAGCCCCGCTGAACTGGTTACACGCATGCAGCCGCTCAAGGGCAGTCCCGCGAACCTGTTCCAGCATGTCGGCTACGCCTGGCGCGAACTGCCGGTGCCGGTGATCGCAGCGCTGCAGGGCTCGGTATTCGGCGGCGGCTTGCAGATTGCGATGGGTGCGGATATCAGGCTCGCCTCTGCGACGACGCGCTGCTCGGTGATGGAAATTCGCTGGGGCATCATCCCGGACATGGCGCTGACGACCACGATGCGCCACGCCGTGCGTCTCGACCAGTTGCGCGAGCTGACCTACACCGGCCGCATTGTCGAGGCGGAAGAAGCACAGCAGATCGGTTTGCTGACGCGGCTTTGCGCCGACCCGCTGCACGCGGCGATGGCGCTGGCAACGGAGATCGCCGGGCGCTCGCCCGATGCCGTGCGCGCGGCGAAACAGTTGCTCAATGCCGGCTACGACACGCCGGAAGCGCAGGCACTGCGCCTGGAGGCCGAGCTACAGCTCGGCGTGCTCGGTGGCAGCAACCAGCGCGAAGCGGTCATGGCGAACGCCGAGAAACGCGCGCCGCTTTTCAAGGACTGAGCGCAGCGTTCGAGCCGGCGGCTATTGTTTCGCCAGGCCGCGCGTCAGGATGTCGGGGAACGCGCTGACGATATCGCCGGCAACGCTGCTGCTGCCGTGAAACCATTTCGGAATCCAGTTGATCGCGCCCATGATCGCGTTGCCGGTCATGCGCACATCGCAGTCGACAATGCTGCCGTCGGCAATACCGCGCGCGAGGATCCCCTCGAACGCGCGGCTGTGCTGCCGCGACACCGCGAGTATCTCCTCGCGATGCTCCGGCTTCAGTGACGGCACTTCACTCATGATGGCCACCGGGCCGCGTTCGCCGACCATGATCTCGATGTGATAGCGCAGGTAGAGCCGCGCCTGTTCAAGCCGGTGGCGCCGTCGGTGACGGCGCGCGACAGGGCCTCGGCACCCAGCTCGGCGGCCCGCCGGTAGCACTGGTAGACGAGCTCTTCCTTGTTGCGCACGTAGTAGTAGAGCGCGGCATCGGTCAGGCCCAGGTGCCGTGCCACGTCTTTCAGCGAGGTACCGCTGTAACCCTTCTCGTTGAAGCAGCGCGCGGCGGCGGTGAGGATGCGCTCGCGCTGCAGCTCGTAGCGCGTCTCGTCGGCGGTTTGTGCCATGCTTGGCTTACCTTCTCGATGATGGCTCCGCTGCGCAGGCCCTGGCCGGCAGCGGGGGCCTTGTTTTCCAGTCCCGGCTGCTTTATTTTAATCATCATTAGAATTTATGCAACGCCAGAACTGCCTGATTTGTAAAGAATAAAAATAATGAAGGGAGCGCTGGTCCGGATTTCCAAAGGGTATTCGCCATGAGCACAGCCGCCACCGACCTGCCGGGAGTCTCCGGCAAGCAGAAAACGCCGCCGCTGCGTTTCGTCACCGCCGCCTCGCTGTTTGACGGCCACGACGCCGCCATCAACATCATGCGCCGGCTGATCCAGGCGAAAGGCGCCGAGGTCATCCACCTGGGCCACAACCGCAGCGTCGATGACATCGTGCGCGCGGCGATCCAGGAAGACGCCGACGGCATCGCGATCAGTTCCTACCAGGGCGGCCACAACGAATTCTTCCGCTACATGATCGATCGCCTTGCCGAACTCGGCGCGCCGCACATCAAGGTGTTCGGTGGCGGCGGTGGCACGATCACGCCGGACGAAATCAAGGACCTGATGGCTTACGGCGTCGAGCGCATCTATCACCCGCACGACGGCATGTCGATGGGCCTCGAGGACATGATCGATGACCTGATCCTGCGCACGCAAAAAGCGCGCCGGCCAACGACACCGCCGAAAGACGTGCAGGCAGACAAGCTGTCCGACGTGGCGCTGATGATGTCGGCGATCGAAGAGGGCGTGTACGACACCAGCAAGCTCGAATCGCTGCGCAAGTCCTGGCGCATGCAGGCCGGCAAAGTACCGGTCGTCGGAATCACCGGCACCGGTGGCGCGGGCAAGTCGAGCGTCACCGATGAAATCCTGAATCGCTTTCTTGCCGCGTTCCCCGACATGCGCATCGCGGTGCTCGCTGTTGATCCGACCCGCCGTCGCACCGGCGGCGCTTTGCTCGGCGATCGCATCCGCATGAACTCGCTGCGCTCAGAGCGCGTGTACATGCGCTCGATCGCAACCCGGCGCCAGCATCTGGCCACCAGCGAAATGCTGGGCGATCACATCCTGTTCCTGAAATCGCTCGGCTACGATCTCGTGCTCGTCGAAACGGCCGGCATCGGCCAGAGCGACAGCGAGATCGTCGACCTCGTCGACTTCTCGATGTACGTGATGACCAGCGACTACGGCGCGGCCAGCCAGCTCGAGAAAATCGACATGCTCGATTTCGCCGACGTCATCGTGCTGAACAAGTACGACAAGCGCGGCGCGGAAGACGCGCTGCGCGATATTCGCAAGCAGTGGAAGCGCAACCACGTTTCGTTCCAGACGAAAGACGACGACATCCCGGTGTACCCGACGATCGCGAGCCAGTTCAGCGATCCCGGCGTGAGCTGGATGTTTGTCGAGATGTGCCGGCGCCTGACGGACAAGCTGTCGCTCGACAGCGAGGCGTGGACGCCCGACATCGACGTGAAGATCAAAGAGCCGCGCGCGATGGCGGTCATTCCCGGCGCAAAGATTCGCTACCTCGCGGAAATCGCGGAACAGGGCCGCAACATCAATGAATCGATCGACGCGCAGGCACGCGCGGCCAGCGAGCTGCAGCATCTGTACGAAGCACTGCGCGCGCTTGACGACGACAGGCTGCCCGAAAAACTCGCGCCGTTCGCGGCGGACGCGCTGACTGATGGCGGCGATCGTTCGCTGCTAACGCTCAGGCAGCGCTACCAGGAAGCACTGCAGGAACTGACGCCCGAGGCGCAAAGCCTGCTGCGCGACTGGCCGCAGCGCTTCGACGCCGTGCGCGCCGACGAATACAGTTACGAAGTGCGTGGCCGCGAGATTCGCGGCAAGAACTATCGCGAGTCGCTCAGTCACCAGAAGATCCCGAAGATCGCCGCGCCGAAGTACCGCGACTGGGGCGAGCTGCTGACGTTCCTGATGAAGGAGAACCTGCCGGGCGGCTATCCGTACACCGGCGGCGTGTACCCGTACCGGCGCGCCGGCGAAGACCCGACCCGCATGTTTGCCGGTGAGGGCACGCCCGAGCGCACCAATCGACGTTTCCATTACCTGTCGCAGGGCCAGGAAGCGGCGCGTCTGTCGACCGCGTTCGACTCGGTGACGCTGTACGGCGAAGACCCGCACGAGCGGCCCGACATCTACGGCAAGGTTGGCAACTCCGGCGTGTCGATCGCGACCGTCGACGACATGAAGAAGCTGTACTCCGGTTTCAATCTCTGCGCACCGACGACGTCCGTGTCGATGACCATCAACGGCCCCGCGCCGATGATCCTCGCGTTCTTCATGAACACGGCGATCGACCAGCAGGTGGAGCTGCACCTGAAGGAAAACGGCGAGTGGGACGCGGCGCAGAAGAAGATCGATGCGTATTTCAAGAACCGCGAGCGCCCGCGCTACGTCGGCGAACTGCCGGCCGGCAACGACGGCCTGGGACTTGCGCTGCTCGGCATCTCCGGCGACAAGCTCGTCTCCGCCGACGACCTACGCGAAGATCAAGGAGAAGACGCTGTCGCAGGTGCGCGGCACCGTGCAGGCCGACATCCTGAAAGAAGACCAGGCGCAGAACACCTGTATCTTCTCGACCGAGTTCGCGATGAAGATGATGGGCGACGTGCAGCAGTACTTCATCGATCACAACGTGCGCAATTTCTACAGCGTGTCGATCAGCGGCTATCACATCGCCGAAGCCGGTGCGAACCCGATCAGCCAGCTCGCGTTTACGCTTGTCGAACGGTTTCACGATCGTCGAGTACTACCTCGCGCGCGGCATGGACATCGACGAATTCGCGCCGAACCTGAGTTTCTTTTTCTCGAACGGCATGGATCCGGAGTACTCAGTTATCGGCCGCGTTGCGCGGCGCATCTGGGCCCGCGCGATGCGCGAACGCTACGGCGCCAGCCCGCGTTCCAGATGCTGAAGTACCACGTGCAGACCTCCGGCCGCAGCCTGCACGCGCAGGAAATCAGCTTCAACGATATCCGCACGACGCTGCAGGCGCTGTACGCGCTGTTCGACAACTGCAACAGCCTGCACACCAACGCGTTCGACGAGGCGATCACGACGCCGACCGAGCACTCGGTGCGCCGCGCGGTCGCGATCCAGCTGATCATCTCGAAGCGAGCTCGGCCTGAACTACTGCGAGAACCCGTGGCAGGGCTCGTTCATCATCGACGAACTGACCGACCTCGTCGAAGAAGCCGTCTACAAGGAGTTCGAAAGCATCTCCGAACGCGGCGGCGTGCTCGGCGCGATGGACACGATGTACCAGCGCGGCAAGATCCAGGACGAAAGCCTCTACTACGAAAGCAAGAAGCACGATGGCAGCTATCCGCTGATCGGCGTGAACACCTTCCTGCCGAAAAAGGGCCAGGAAGACGAGGTGCACGGGCAGGAACTGATTCGCTCATCAGACAGCGAGAAGGACGACCAGATTCGCCACGTGCGCGCGTTCCAGCAGTGTCACAAGGACGAGAGCGCCGCCGCACTGGCGAAATTGCAGAAGGTCGCGCGCGCCCGTGGCAACGTTTTCGAGGAACTCGTGCAGACCGTCAAGTCAAACTCACTGGGCCAGGTGTCCGGCGCACTGTATGCAGTGGGCGGCGAATACCGGCGCAACATGTAGCCAGCCGCAGGGAGTTTGTGATCGATGATTGACGGAAAGTGGAAATCGCTGTTTCTCGTACCAGCGATCGTAATCTCGCTGGTGCTGGCCTTCGCATCGCTGGCGCTGGCACTGCGCGGCGACGGTGACCAGCTTGCCTGGCTGGGTGCGATGCTCGCCAACCTGGCGCTGCCCCTGACGAAACTCTACCTGCAGGCCGCGAAGCGCGCGCGCCTGTCGGAGAACGCGCCGCTTGCCATGCTGCTGGCCTGCGCCGGTAGCCTGCTGGCCGGCTGGGAATGGCTGCTGGAGGGCGTTGCCACCTGGCTGCCGTTCGTGGTGGCTGTGAGCGGCCTTTTGCTGTTGTCACTTTACGTATTCTGGTACGCGCGCTTCGGCCGCATCACCGGCAGCCGGCTTGATGTGGGGGCGAAGCTGCCGGAATTTTCGCTGACCGACCTCGATGGCAAGGTCATCGACAGCAGCGCGTTTCACGGCAAGCCGGCCGTATTCCTGTTCTACCGCGGCAACTGGTGCGCGCTGTGCATGGCGCAGGTCGCCGAGATTGCCGCGCTGGCCAAAGAGTTCGACGACCGCGGCATCGAAGTCGCCCTGATCAGCTCGCAGCCCGAGGCCCGCAGCCGCGAGCTGGCCCAGCGTTTCGCCGGCCCGTTCCGTTTCCTGCAGGACCGCGATAACGCGCTGGCCCGCGAACTGGACATCGATATCAGGAATGGCGTGCCGTCCTTCTGGCCGGGAGACTGGCAACCGGATACAGTGATGCCTACGGTGGTGGTCATAAACGAGAAGGCGACGATTGTTTATTCTGACCAGACCGATAATTACCGGGTGCGCCCGGAACCGGATATTTTTCTCGCAATCCTTAGACGCGCTGGAGCAATGGCAAGATGAGTGAACGGCCCGAAAACTTTTATAACAACCCCAGTCTGTACGAAGGTACCTACCTCAAATTTCTCGGCTTTCGGCTGGTCGACTGGCGCAATGGTTTTGCACGACTCGAAATGCCGGTGCGCAGCGATCACCGCAATACGGTGGGCTTCATGCACGGCGGCGTGATCGCGTCGCTGCTCGACATCGCCGGCGCTGTTTCCGGCAGCTACGGTGCCCGTCCTGATTTCGTTTCGGTGACCGTGAACCTGAACTGCACGTTTATCACGCCGCACCAGGGCGACAAGGTCATTGTTGAAGGCGAACTCATCCGCCGCAGCAAGACCTTGTTCTTTGCGCAGGCGAAACTGATCAATCCGCAGAGCAAGACCCTGTGCGCCACCGCGACCGGCACCTACAAGCCGCGGCAACGCGAACTGGTAAACAATCCGAACATGACCAAGGTGCCTGAATGAACACCGACCTGTACCGGCTCGATGGCCGCGTTGCGCTGATCACCGGCGCCGGTTCGGGCCTTGGCCGGCAGTTTGCGCTGACGCTTTCAGATGCTGGCGCCGAAGTGGTGCTGGCAGCGCGGCGGCAGGACAAGCTGGCGGAAACGAAGAAGCTGGTGGAGAAAGCCGGCGGTACGGCGCAGGTGCTGGAGATGGATGTCAGCGATGGCGCGTCGGTGACGGCGGCGTTCGAGGCATTCGACAAGCTGGGCAAGTCCATACATATTCTCGTAAACAACGCGGGCATCAACCGCACCGGATTCGCCGCCGATTTATCGGAAGCCGACTGGGACGCGGTGGTGGACACGAACCTGAAAGGCGTGTTTCTCGTCGCGCAGGCGGCAGCGCGCCGCATGATGAAGCAGGGCAAGGGCGGCAGCGTGATTAACATCGCGTCGATCCTTGGCTACCGCATCAGCAAGGCGCTGAGCCCGTACATTGCGGCGAAGGCCGGCGTCGTGCACCTGACGCAGAGTATGGCGCTCGAATGGGCGCGCTTCGGAATTCGCGTCAACTCGATCGCGCCGGGTTATTTCCCGACGGAGATCAACGACGGCTTTCTCGAATCGGAGCAGGGCCAGGTATTGTTGAAAGCAGTGCCGATGCGGCGCGCCGGCGGCATGCCGGAAATTGCGGGGCCGCTGCTGCTGCTGGCCTCCGACGCAGGCAGCTACATGACCGGCAGCAACCTGACCGTCGATGGCGGTCACCTGTGCAGTTCGCTATAGAAAACCCGCCAGCCGTTCGTCGCGCGGGATCCTGCGCGCTCCATAGAGTCTGCATCGACACAGGACTATTCTGAGTGGGCCCGCTCGCCGGCATACGCATTGTCGAAATCGCCGGCATCGGGCCGGGCCAGTTCTGCGGCATGCTGCTGGCCGACATGGGCGCCGAACTCATTCGCATCGAACGCCCGCAGGACGCCGGCGCCGGCAGCCTGGTGCCGGCGCGCTACAACCTGATGAACCGCAGCCGCCCGGCCGTGGTACTGGATCTGAAAACCAAGGCCGCCGTCGCTGTCGTGCTTGCGCTGTGCGAAAACGCGAACGCCCTGTTCGAAGGCTTCCGCCCCGGCGTGATGGAACGACTCGGCCTCGGCCCGGAAGACTGCCTCGCAAGAAATCCAAAACTCGTCTACGGCCGCATGACCGGCTGGGGCCAGACCGGCCCACTCGCGAGCACGGCGGGCCACGACGGCAACTACGTCGCACGCGCCGGCGCGCTGCACGGCATCGGTGAAGCGGGCCGCTTACCCGTCTTGCCGGCGAACCTGCTGGGCGATTTCGGCGGCGGCGGCCTGTACCTCGCACTCGGCATGCTCGCGGCACTGCTGGAAACCGCGCATTCCAGAAAAGGGCAGGTGGTCGATGCCGCGATGATCGACGGCATCGCCTCGCTAAGCACCCTGCTGCACGGCATGCAGGCCGGCGGCATGTGGAGCGACGAGCGCGGCGGCGACTTGCTGAATGGGGGCGCGCCGTTCTATCGCTGTTACGCAACGGCGGACAAGAAGGCGGTCGTCGTGTGTGCGCTGGAGTCGCAGTTCTTTGCGGAACTCATCGCAAAACTCGATCTCGACGAACTCGACCCGGCAAAGCAGTTTGATAAAGCACAGTGGCCAGCGATGGCCGAGAAATTCGCCGCACGCTTCGCCAGCGAATCCCGCGCCTACTGGACAACGCTGTTCGAAGACAGCGACGCCTGCGTGTCACCGGTGCTGACAATGGCCGAAGCCAGGAAAGACAAAATGCTGGCGACCCGCAACACCTTCATCGAAGTCGACGGCATCGTGCAACCGGCACCGGCACCAAGATTCTCGAGAACACCGAGCAGAGACCCGATCCCGCCGGTACGCGCAGCGGATCGCGATAACCTGCTGGCGGCATGGGGCGTCAGCGAGTCGATCTGGCGGAAGTTGTAGATAAGATTTTAAAGGTGTCAGGTTTATATACACCTTTAAAATCTTCCTCAAAAAGTACTCTGACCCCTTTTTCCATCCCAACGTGTAGTTGAAACGGTGTAAGGTAAACCAGCCAGAAAACATGTCGTTGCAAAAAAGGTTCGTTGTTCGTTCCCAAATATCGACATGCAGTTTCAACTTGCGGCGCGGCTTTCAGGCGACCAATTGTAAGGACTTCCCGTAGAGCTGGGCGACCAATGGCTCTGCTGCACGGCGTCTTGGCTCGACCGAATCGGACACAGGAGCGATAACTATGGAATCAACCCGAACCTGGGCCAGCGAACTGTTCGAAACCCTGCGAGAGCAGGCCCGGGACAGCATCAGCTACCTGCCCGACCTGTTGGGTGCTGTGCTGGTACTGGTGCTGGGATGGATACTTGCACGACTGGTCCGGCGCGCGGCATTGGGTCTTGCGCTGGCATCGGATCGTTGGCTCAAGCGCACTTTTACCAGCGGCATCCTGTCCGGTGCGCGCATGTCTCCGCTTACCGGTAAGTTTATTAGCGAGCTGCTGTTCTGGAGCATCCTGCTCATAGCCGTGACAGTAGCCTCACGAATTGCCGGGTTCGATACCATTTCAGAATGGCTCGGCCGCATTACGACCAATCTTCCGAACATCCTCGCCGCATTCGTGATCGTCGTCATCGGCTTTTTGATCAGCATTTTTGTTCGTGAGCAGCTCACGTCAAGCGCCGGTCCTGCCGCACGATCGAGACAGAACGTATTGCTGGGCAAGCTGGCGCAGGCGGCAATTGTCTCCGTTGCGTTCATCGTGGGACTTGACCAGCAAGGAGTGAACAGGTCGTTATCAAACTGAAAAGCCCAGCCGGCATCGTGCGGCTCCGGATCGAGCAGTTCCCAGTCTATCGCCGGTGCACTGCAGTCCGGCGCGCCGGTTTCACACGCTGTGATCTGCGCGACGGCCGAGGACCAAGCCAGCATTGAAAACGTGCTCAGCAACTGGCCGCAGCATGCAGCCCGGCGAAGCAGCCCCGGATTACTCTCGCTGTACACCGGTGCTAGCCGCGCACGACTACAGGCGGACGACACGTTTTTCGAGGAGTCACTTCTTTGCCACCCTGAGACCATCGACAACCATCAGTAGGCGCCCTGCAAGGCGCAGCATCTACCGGAATAGCGACAATCTTTCGCGCGCATCCGACAACTCGCGAAACCGGTGTTTGGTAACGGGGCAGCGTACATTTTCCCGCAAGCCTTTCAGCTCGAACTCAACTGGTTCTCTGACCCCGTTCCCTGACCCCGTTTTCCTGCGAACCGGGCTGTCGCGCGATCAGCGCCAAGCGGCCAACGAGCTGCTAGACTTTCAAGACGCCAACGAAAACCGGGGACGATTCATGGAACTGGGAGCATTTTCCGTCAGCCTCGCCGTCAAGGATCTCGGCGCGTCGAAAGAATTCTACGAGAAGCTCGGTTTTACCGTGTTTCATGACCAGTCGGCACACAACTGGATGATCATGAAAAACGGCGACCATATTATCGGCCTGTTCCAGGGCATGTTCGACAAGAACATCCTGACGTTTAATCCCGGCTGGGATCAGAACGGCGCCGAAACCGAATCCTTCACGGACATCCGCGAGATCCAGCGCCGCCTGAAGCAACAAGGCGTCCAGCTCGGAAACGAAGTAGACCCAGCTACATCGGGGCCGGCCAGCCTGATGCTGACCGACCCGGATGACAACACGGTGCTCATCGACCAACACCGCTAACACTTTTTCATACCGACCACGCTGGCGCATTCCGGAAGGCCTATAATCTCCACGTCGAAATACGCACCGTCGCCGGTTCCCCGGATCGATAGCCGTATTCCGGAAGACTGCTATGCCCATTTTTTCAGCTTTTCCCAGGCAGGAGAATTGAAATGCCAGACAAGAAAGTAATTGCCGTCGTGGGTGCAACCGGTGCGCAGGGTGGTGGACTGGTGCGTGCAATCCTCGCCGATGCCGGCGGCGAGTTTGCCGCTCGCGCAATCACCCGGGATAGCAAGTCTGAGAAAGCCAGGGCATTAAAGAAACTGGGCGCGGAGCTTGTAGTCGCAGACATTGACGATGAAGCCGCTCTGACGACTGTACTCAAAGGCGCCTACGGTGCCTATTTCGTGACCTTCTTCTGGGAGCACTTTTCGCCGGAGAAGGAGAAGGCACAGGCCCGCAACATGGCCCGCGCCGCAAAAGCGGCAGGCCTCAGGCACGTCATCTGGTCCACGCTTGAGGATACCCGCCAGTGGGTGCCGCTCTCTGACACGCGCATGCCGACCCTGATGGGCGAGTACAAGGTTCCGCATTTCGATGCCAAGGGCGAGTCGAACAGGTTCTTTACCGAGCTGGGTGTACCGACCACGTTCCTCGTCACGTCTTACTACTGGGACAACCTTATCCATTTCGGCATGGGTCCCAAGAAAACCCCGGATGGCAAGCTCGCGTTTACGCTACCCATGGCTGACAAGAAGCTGCCGAGCCTGGCCGCGGAAGATATCGGCAAGTGCGCCTATGGCATCTTCAAAAAGGGGTCGGAGTACATCGGCAAGAGCGTCGGCATTGCGAGTGAACACCTGACCGGCAAGCAGATGGCGGATGCGCTGTCCAAGGCATTCGGAAAGCCAGTGCTGTACAACGCCGTCAGCCCGGCGGTGTATCGCAGCTTCGGTTTTCCGGGGGCGGACGACCTGGGCAATATGTTCCAGGTCAATATCGAGTTCGAGAAGGAGTTTTGCGCTGCTCGCGACGTCAAGCTTTCCCGGGCTTTAAACCCCGGGATGCAGACCTTCGAGACCTGGCTCGCTCACAACAAGTCGAGCATTCCGCTGGAGTAGCAAAGCGTAATCGGGCCAGAGTACATTTTCCCGCTGGTTCAACACGAAAGGCTTCAGGCAAGAAAGCGTCTTGACGTTAAAACGTCATAGCGCTATGGTTTCCGAATGGCTGAATCCACACAAAAGCGAGCGACTGTCTATTTCGAGCCGTTCCTGCATCGCGCATTGCGCCTTAAAGCAGCTGAAACCGAAAAAAGTATCTCGGAGCTGGTGAACGAGGCGGTCAAGGCGTCGCTGGCAGAAGATGCGGCAGACATTGAGGCCTTCGATGTACGGGAAAACGAACCTGATTACGCGTTTGAGGACGTAGTTAAGGACTTGAAACGGCGTGGCAAAATATAGCCTTCGCATCAACAAATCGGCACGGAAAGAACTCGCATCCATCCCTACCAAAGCGGATCGGCGCCGGATAATTGCCCGTATCCAGGCACTCGCAGATAACCCAAGACCGCCGGGCTCGCAAAAATTGTCCGGCCAGGAGCGCTATCGCGTTCGCCAGGGCCGCTATCGAATCCTGTACACCATTCATGACAACGTCCTGACCGTGCAGGTCATCAAAATTGCGGATCGGAAGAACGTTTATCGATAGCAACGTCATCGTGCTACGCCTATCCAAAAATAGGGGTCGAACCAAAATAGGGGTCGAACCGATTTCAAAATAGGGGTCGAACCGATTTATTAGCCGGCAATTTCAGTTCAACCCCGTTTGGGAAAATAGGGGAAAATACGGTCGAACCGATTTAATTGCCGATAATTTCGGTTCGACCCCATTTAATCATAATTGCCGATAATTTCGGTTCGACCCCATTTAATCCGACCCCATTTAATCAGGCTTCGTCTTGCGCGCGTGACGAAACAGAGCGTGGGAAAACCAGCCGATTAGCGCGCCAATCAAGATGAGCAATATCACAGCAGTGATTGCGATATATCAATCTCCCAAATCAGGAAACTTATCTGGATAATCGTGGAGTTCTGGACGATGAACATCACCGCCAGCAGCGACAAAACCAGAGTAATGACTAGCTTCTTTTGCATTCTCGCTATCCCCTCGATTTGCACGTGACCGTCAAGCTGCACCGACGACGAGCAGGCACTATGACTCACTCTGCCCTGACATGCTTGCTTATCCCTGGCTGACCCCTTTTTTCCTCGGTTCGACCTCTTTTTTTTCCGTGAGAGAATCTATCGATGTGGAATCACACCGGCAAAAGGCGACCGGACTTTGCAGTCGAACCGGGCGAGGGACAGGAATCGGTTTGGGATTACCCGCGACCGCCGAGCCTGGTTCCTGATGAACGCGCGGTTGAAGTGATAGCGCCCGAGGGCCTCGTCGCGAAAACGTGTCGAGCCTACCGGCTGTGCGAAACCGCGAGCCCGCCGACTTTTTACCTGCCGCCCGATGACGTGAATTTCGAATTGCTGACCGCCGCTGATGGCTCGTCGCACTGCGAATGGAAAGGCCAGGCCAGCTACTGGGCGCTCGCCAGTGCTCCGGAAACTGCCGTCGGCTGGTGCTACCCGTATCCGAGTTCGCGCTACACAGACTTG
Organism: uncultured Gammaproteobacteria bacterium; assembly: GCA_963800915.1. Taxonomy (GTDB): domain Bacteria; phylum Pseudomonadota; class Gammaproteobacteria; order Steroidobacterales; family Woeseiaceae; genus Woeseia. The sequence goes on along the minus strand of CAWDCR010000002.1, from coordinate 683 downwards.
CAGAACTACCTTGCCTTCTACCCGGCCTTGCTCGAATGCTACGTCGGCGGCGAGCGGGTGAAGCCGCAGCCGGGCCGCTTTTACGGCGGCTGGATAACGAAAGACGTGGTCGGACCGTTCAAGGGGGAGCCAGGCACGGGGCAATGGTAGTTTCTGCGCAAAATGGGGTCAGGTCTATTTCCGACTAACGATTCAAAGCCGCGACAACATGCTTCGGATCATTCCGAATAGCAGTCAGCAATGCCGCGGCAGGCCCATCAGGCCGCCGCCGTCCTTGTTCCCAATTGCGCAACGTCGCCACCGAAATACGAAACAGGCGGGCAAACTTTTCCTGGCTAAGACCTGTGCGTTCGCGAATTTCGCGCACAGTGTCGGAGGACATATTCAAAAACGCGTGCAGCCGGTCGCTTGCCGTTAACGGTGTCGGTTGCCTGGGCTGCGCTCTTCAGTAGCTTGTCGAAAAGTCGTTTTTCCATGGTTTGAGAGACTACGCCATTGGCGTATATTCGTCTATCCACTGGCTGGATCGGCCAACGCCCATTTCGCGCCTTGATGCTCTCCATCCGAAAGAGCCAATTTACCGCGGAAAGTGGGCAATTCCGCCCCGTCAATTGGTGTCTAAGCGATTGATATAAAAAGACTATCAGGTTAAAATACCGATATTCATACAGCCTCAAACCCGG
>CAWDCR010000001.1:2500-288076 GCA_963800915.1 uncultured Gammaproteobacteria bacterium | reverse complement strand
TGCCCGGCAAGCCGGATTGCTGTGCCATAGCCGTGGCTGGAGCTGCCAGAAAAATAAAGCCGAAAATAGATGTCGCGGCGGCCAGGCAAAAATTCATCAAGATATTCCGTGGGTAGTTGTGTGGTTTGCTGCCGGGGTGGCCATTGTGAGCCATTCATTCCCGAGGTGAAACCCGGGTTCTCGATCGCGCAGAGCCGGGGCTCGAGATGCCGAGGCTAGACCGTGTTTCCGAGCTATTCAGCCGTCGCGTAGGAAAAGTGAGAACCAGCGCACATTCCAAAGCGGCAACGCGCCCGAATTGTGTGACATAAGCCAGCGTGATTTCAGCCACTACTCAGTAACTTACCTACTGAATCCCGACGGGGATGAATGCGTCGCCACCCAATGACCGGAGCGAGCTTCAGGCGGTTGCCTGCGGCATCGTTTGCGAGCGACGCGTACCGGATCCGAGAGTAGCACTTGCGACACTTTGCCAACGACATGGAAGTCTGTAACCCGCGCGTGCGGAAAGCGCCGTGGGCGCGTGCCGTTTGCGGGATCTCCAAGGCGCTGGCTCTGTTGCTCGTCATGGTATCCACCGCCAATGCGGTGACTTACACCGTTACCAAGACCGCCGATACCAATGACGGTGTCTGCAACGCCGATTGTTCACTGCGCGAGGCGATCACCGTCGCCAACGCAACCGTTGGCAACCACACGGTAGCATTCAGTGTGCCACCGGCAGACCCCGGCTTCACTGCCGGTGTTGCTGTGATCACGCTTGGCTCCACCTTGCCGCCGCTGACACGCGCGAATCTGACGATCGACGGAGCAACGCAGACCAGCAATCGCGGAAATACAAACCCGGCTGTTTTGGGCATTGGTGGAACCGTGGGCGTCGATGCGCTGGTCCTGCCGCAGGTGGCTGGGCCCGAGGTAGAGATCAGGGGCGACGGGACGATGTCGTTTGGCTTCCGGCTGCAGGCCAACAACATCACGATTCGCAGTGTCGCCATGATTGGTTTCGGCACTGCCGTGTCCGATTCGGCAATCATCGTTGACGACACGTTTACGAATGCGCTGATCGAAAACAACGTGCTGGGCTCGTCGGCAACGGCCTTCGCAGATCCTGCCGTGGCGCTGCGCAACTACGGGCACGTCTTTAGTGCCGGCGCCGACAACGGCACAGTGCGGAACAACCTGCTCGGCTTTGCGGAGTTCCGTTGTGTTCTTCTCGGGACGGGGTCAACGGGCTGGACTATTCAGGGCAACGAGTGCCGCGACGGCGGTGTCGACACCAACAATGGTGACGGATTTGCAATAGACGCAGGTACCAACAATACGATGACGGGGAACCTGATTGTAGGAGCGTCGACACAAGGCCTCGTGGACACCGGCTCGTCCGGTACGGTCCTCTTGAACAATACGGTTTCGGGCAATGGCGTAGGTTCATTCGCTGGCGCAGGGTTTTCGACGGGCATTGCGATTCGTCCCGGCACCAGCAACGTAAGCATTTCTCGCAACATCATTCGCGCCAACTACGGCTCCGGCCTCGCAGTTAACAACGGCGCCGGCGCGGTTCGTCATTAGTCAAAACTCGTTCGTGGACAATGGCACGATTCTCGCCAGGGACCTGACCGCGGCGACCGGTCAGATCGGCATTGACCTGAATGCGCCAGGCGACAATTCAAATCTCGGTACAGCGCCCTATGTCACGATAAACGACAACAACGACGCGGATTCCGGCGGTAACACACTACTGAACTTCCCGGTTCTCGATACGGCAGCGATTAGCGGCGGCAACCTGACGCTGACCGGCTGGGCGTTGCCGGGTACGACGATAGAGCTTTTCGTCGCCGACACTGATGCCACGCAGTTCGGCGAGGGTGAAACTTTCGTAGCAACCTTCGTAGAAGGGTCAGGCGGCAGATACTGACGGCAGCGCGTCGCAATACGGGCCGGGCCTTATCAATGGGTTGAATCAGGGAACCGATACGACCAACCGTTTCAGCTTCACCGTTGCGGTGCCTGCGGGCGTCGTTGATGGCACGCGCCTGACGGCAACCGGCACACTGGCCGGTGCGACCTCCGAGTTCAGCGGCGTGGCGACAGCCACCGCGGTTTCAACGATTTCCGGTACGAGTTTTCGAAGACGCCAACTTTGCCGGCACCGCCAGTGACTACGATGGTGGCGCAGGCGACCTGGCGCTCGCCAACGTCGATGTCGAGTTGTACAGCAACGCGAATGCGTACATCACGTCCACCACGACCGACGGCAGCGGCAACTTCACGTTCACCGGCGTTGGCAACGGCACCTACAAGGTGCGGGTTCGCAGCGCCACGATTGGCGACGGCAACACGCCACCGCGTGGCACCTTCAATGCCGCCTGCGGCATTACGGATCCGACCAGCGGTACGGCCTGCGCCGTCGCGGCACAGACCTGGGCCAACGGCGCTGCCGCTTACGGCGGACAGTCGCCGATCGCGGACGACACAGCCACCAACAACGATGCCGGACCGGGCAACAGCTGGACCAGCGTCGTCGTCAATAGCGGCGATGTCGCCAACGTCAATTTCGGCTTTGCCTACAACCTGATCGTCAACACGAACGATGCCGGCCAGGGCTCGCTGCGTCAGTTTGTGCTCAACTCAAACGCGATCGGCGCTGCTGCCGGCACAACGGCGAACAGCAGTGAATTCAGAATTCCGCTCACCGACCCCAACTACAACGCAGGGCTGGGCGCCCACACGATCACGCTGGCAAGTGCACTGGCTACCGTGACCGACGACCAGACCGTCATCGACGGCCAGACGCAGACCGACAATATCGGCAACACGAACGCCGCCGATTTCACGCACCCGTTCTACGGCGCCGCGAAGTCGGTCGGCACCGGCGTCGATGGTATCGCTGCCACGGGCGATGAATTTACGCTGCCTGCGTACCCGAACCCGGAAATCGAAATCAACGGCAGCGATGTCGGGTCGATTTTCCTGATGACCGGCAATGGCGGCACCGTCAGGCGACTGGCGATGTACAACGCATCGCCCGGCGAAGCGGTTCGAGTTGACGCCGGTACGGCCAATATCGTTGAGGACAACTACATCGGTACGCGCGCCGACGGCACCGACCCTGGCGCGGGCTTGCGATTGCAGCATGGCCTGGAGCTCACCGGCGGTTCGTCAATCGTTCGCAATAACCTCGTCGCGTACTCCGAAGCGGGCGGCAGCCTGGTTGCGGCCGCCGCAACTGTCTCGGGCAACGAGTACCTGTCGAACGCGCTGCTGTCGGCCAACGGCGATGCGATCAGTACCGAAACATCAAGCGGCCAGGCAATCACGATTCGCGACAATCGTTTCCACGATACCTCGGCTTACTCTATCGAAACGTGGAACTCCACCGGTCCGTTCGTACTGGAGAACAATACGATTTCGGATACCGGCACTACCGGCCCTAACGAGATTGGCGGCATCCGCATCTTCGGCAGCGGCAGCAGCGTCCGCTACAACATCGTGTCCGGCGCTACCGGCGCCGGCATCGTTGTCGTCCAGACCGGCGGCTCGAATTCGCAGAACCTGGTGTCAAGGAACTCGACGTTCGCGAACGGCGGGCTCGGCATCGACATCGAGGCCACCGATTTTGTTTCGCCGGACGGCGATGGCGTCACCCCGAACAATGGCGCCATGAATGCCGGCCTGCCAAACAACGAGATGGACTATCCCGTTATCACGCTGGCAACGCTAAGCGGCACCACACTGCACCTCGAAGGCTACGTTGGCACGGCAGCGACCAAAATTGCAGCGGTGCACACGCTGGAGTTTTACAAAGCAGCGAACGACGGCAACAACAACGGCGAGATTGAAGCAGGCGATGCGCTGAATGTGCCGCACGGCGAAGGCCAGACCTTCATCGACAGCTGTACCACCGCCGCCAGCGGCAATTTCATCTGCGATCTGACCGTGCCAGCCGCAGTGCCGCTGGCTGTCGGCGAGAGCGTTACCGCCATCGCCATCGACAGCAGCTCGAACACCTCGGAGTTTGGCGCCAACGCGGCCATCACCAACCCGGTATTTGCAGTCTCCGGCAGGGTCTTCGAAGATACGGCCGGCAATGCGCTGGCGGCCGCGGAATCGATCGGCGACGGTTCGAACCCTGTTGTCAGCGGTGCTGATGTCTACCTGTACGCTGACGATGGCGCGACGCCGGGCGTCCCCGATGCGACGGACTCTGTGCAGAATGGTGGCAGCCCGTTTGTCACCAATGGCTCCGGCGTATTCAGCCTGAGCGTGCCGGATGGCAGCTACTGGGTGGTAGTTGATTCACGCAGCGTATCCCCGTCGGCCGGCGTGCATCCGTCTTACCTGGCGACCACGCCCTGGGCAGAACAAACCTACGGACCCGACAACGGCTGGTGCTCGGACGTCAACGGCAACCCCGTCGAACGTACGGGTGCCGGTCCCTGCTACGGTGGTGCAGAGGGTGCGGATGACGACGATGCCGCGGCGCTGACAACCGCAGAGCACATTGCGAGAGTGGTGGTTGCCGGTGGCGCTGTCACCAACGTCAACTTCGGATTCAGCTACAACGTCGTAACCAACGTCGCGGCTGCCGGCGCTGCCGGCCTGACTGCCAGCACCTACCAGGGTTCGCTCGACCAGTTCATTCGCAATGCCAATGCAATCAACGGCGCGAACGCTCTGCGCTTCGTGCCCGCTGTGCCAACCAATGGCGCAGGTGGCGGCGGCACCTGGTGGCGCATCAACTACACCGGTGCTGCCGCCGGCACGACGCCGACTGAAATTCACGACGCGGACACGGTGATCGACGGCACCGCGTTCAATCTCTCCAATGGCACGAGTATTCGCAATACCAACCCCGGATCGATCGGCGCAAATGCGGGTGGTGGTCTCACGGTCGGCGTCGACGGCATAGCGCTGCCGCAGGTGCCGCGCCCCGAGCTTGAGGTGATGCGTTCGGACAACGGTGTCGGCACCGCATTCTATTTTTACTCGAACCTGTCGACCGGCCAGACACCGAACAACTTCACGGTGCGCGATGTCGCCGCCTGGGGCTTTGTTGAAAGCGTTGGCATGACCGGCATCGCCGGCGCGCGACCGTCCGGCGTTGTTATTCAAAGAAATGTCTTCGGCTCGGCGCCCGATGCGTTTGCTGATCCGGCAGTAGCCGGCACGCTGCGCGGTGTCGCTCTGCTTAACGCCGACAACGTAACAGTCAGCAACAACCTGATCGGCTTCGTCGATGCTTACGGCGTATCGGCCGGATCCGTCACCGCAACGACGATCAGTGGCAACGAGATTCGTGAAACTGCACAAGTGGACACCGCCGCAGACGCGATCAACTACGGTGGCGGCAGCACCTCCGGAACGATCAGCGGCAATCTCATCGTTACGTCAGGTGGTATCGGCGTTGACGGAACGGCAACCGGCAACCTGATCGAGAACAACTCGGTCAGCGGCGCCGGTCAGCTCGGCGTGCAAACAGCCGGCATCCGGCAGACCGGCAGTGGCAACACGATTCGTCGCAACGTGCTGACCGGCAACGTCGGGCCCGGCGTCATCGTGCCTTCCACGGTGAACGCGAACGTGGTCAGCGAGAACGTATTCGGCAACAACGGTGGTGTGGCAATTGACGGTGTCGCAGCCGGCGGTGCGAACGCGACCGGCGATGGCGTCAGCCCGAACGATGGCGCGACCGATACCAATGACGGCAACGACGGACTCGACTTCCCGGTCATCGACAGCGCGGTTCTGGGCGGTGGCAACATAACGGTCACCGGTTTTGCGCGAGCGGGCGTGACGATCGAATTCTACGCCGCCGTCGGCGCGGCAAACGACAATAACGGCGCCGGCAACCCGCACGGCGAAGGCACCATCTACCTGCAGACGCGCACCGAGGGCGTGGCGGATGCCGATGCGACCACCGGTGCGTCCTACAGCGACCCGGGCTTCGGTGCCGACGCCAACGTCAATCGCTTCAGCTTCACGATCCCGTCAGGCGGTTTCGTCAGTCTCGGCGACCAGATATCGGCCACCGCCACGGATGCAACCGGCAATACCTCCGAATTCGGGCCCAACGCAACGCTCATCAACGAGGCCGACCTGGTTGTCACCAAGGTACTGGATCCGGCGACGCCCGGGCCGTTCGCCGAAGGCGACGCCGTCACCTACCTGATTACGGTAACCAACAACGGTCCGGCCACCGCCACCAACGTAACCGCGACAGACAGCTACCCGGCCGAACTGACGCTGGGCACGGCGGTTCCCAGTGCGCCGACGGCCTATGCACCGGGCACCGGCGTCTGGACGATCGGCACGCTCAGCAACGGCGCCAGCGCTACGTTGAGTTTGCCGGGAACCGTCAATGCGGGCACGGCCGGCGATGTCGTCACGAACAGTATTACGGCGGCCAGTGCTGACCAGACGGATCCGACGACCGCTGGCGACGACCTTGTCGAAACGTTTACCGTCCTGCCATTTTTGAGCATCGACGATGTGGCGCAGGTGGAAACGAACTCCACTCCTGGCACAACGACATTTACCTTCACCGTCAGCATCAACCAGGCGATTGGCAGCAACGTAACGTTCAACGTCGATACCGCCGACGGCACCGCCACGACCGCGAACAGCGACTACGTTGCAGTTGCCGGCGGCAGCGGCACGATTCTCGCCGGCGCCACGACGACGACCATCGATGTGACCGTCAATGGTGACGACGTTGTTGAAGCTGACGAGACCTTCTTCGTCAACCTGAGCAGTGTGGTCGGCGCGGCAGTGGCCGATGCGCAGGGTCAGGGCACGATTACCAATGATGACAGCGCCACGGTCGCCGTTGCCGGCACAACCGACGGCAATGAGACCGGCCCGGTTAACGGGCAGTTCACCGTCACCCAGTCGGCCATCAGCGATGTCGACACGGTAATCAGCTACACCGTCGGCGGCACGGCGACAGCGGGTGGCACGGACTACACGTCACTAAGCGGCAGTGTGACGATACTTGCGGGCGCGACGAGCGCCACGATCGATGTCACCGGCATCGTTGCCGACGCGCTCATCGAAGGCAGTGAAACCGTCGTCGTCACGCTGACCGGTACCGGTAATCCGGCGGTAACGGTCGCCGCCAGCCCGAATGACAGCGCCAGCATCAATATCCTGGATGGTGATGCGGCGACGGTCAGCGTGGCCGCCACGACCGACGGCAACGAAGCGGGCCCGGTTAACGGCGTCTTTACCGTCACGCAGTCCGCGGTCAGCGCCAGCAATACCGTTATCACGTACACGATCGGCGGAACCGCGACAGCGGGCGGCACCGACTACACGACACTGAGCGGCAGCGTCACGGTACTGGCGGGCGCGACGACCGCGAACATTGACGTTACCGGTATTGTCGCCGACTCGCTGGTGGAAGGCAGTGAAACGGTTATCGTCACGCTGACCGGCACAAGCAATGTCGCAGTGACGGTCGCCGCCAGTCCCAATGACAGCGCAACGATCAGCATTCTCGATGCCGACACCGCAACGGTCAGCATTGCCGGCACGACCAACGCAAACGAAGCGGGCCCGGTCAGCGGCCAGTTCACCGTTACGCAAACGACAGCGAGCGCTACGAATACCGTCATCACTTACACCGTAGGCGGCACGGCGACGGCCGGCGGCACGGATTACACATCATTAAGTGGCAGCGTCACCGTACTGGCAGGTGCAACCACGGCAACGATCGACGTCACCGGCGTTGTCGCGGACGCCCTGGTTGAAGGGACCGAGACGGTCGTGGTCACGATCACCGGCACCGACAATGCGGCGATCACCGTTGCCGCAAGTCCGAATGACAGCGCGTCGATCGATATTCTCGATGCAAACAGCGCAACGGTCAGCGTCAGTGGCACCACGGACGCAAACGAAGCGGGGGCGGTGAACGGACAGTTTACCGTTACGCAATCGGCGCTCAGCGCGGCGAACACCGTCATTTCCTACACGGTCGGCGGCACGGCAACAGCCGGTGGTACGGACTACACCTCTTTGAGCGGCAGCGTCACGGTACTGGCGGGCGCGACCACGGCGACGATCGATGTTACCGGCATCGTTACCGACGCGATTGTCGAGGGCAGCGAAACGGTCATCGTGACGCTGACGGGAACCGACAACGCGGCTATCAGCGTTGCCGCCAGCCCGAACGACACGGCGTCGATTGACATTCTCGATGCGAACACTGCTGTTGTATCGATTGCCGGTACGACCGATGCGAATGAAACCGGCGCCGTTAACGGCCAGTTCACCGTAACCCAGTCAGCGACCAGCGCATCCAATACGATCGTCAGCTATACCATTGCCGGCACGGCAACGGCCGGCGGCACGGATTACACCACCTTAAGCGGCAGCGTGACCGTGCTGGCCGGTGCCACGACGGCTGTTATCGATGTTACCGGCATCGTTGCGGACTCTCTTATAGAGGGCAGCGAAACGGTCGTCGTCACCCTGACCGGCACCGACAACGCGGCCGTTACGGTAGCGGCCAGCCCCAATGACAGCGCGTCGATCAACATCCTGGACGGTGACAGCGCGACCGTGTCCGTTGCCGGCACAACGAACGGCAACGAAAGCGGCCCGGTCAATGGCCAGTTCACCGTTACGCAGTCGGCGAACAGTGCGACGAACACCGTCATTACTTACACCGTAGCGGGTACCGCGACCGCCGGCGGAACCGATTACGCCAGCCTGAGCGGCAGCGTCACCGTGCTGGCAGGTGCAAGCACCGCAACAATCGATGTTACCGGCATCGTTGCTGATGCATTGATTGAAGGCAGTGAAACGGTGATCGTGACACTGACGGGAACCGACAACGCCGGCATCTCCGTCGCAGCCAGTCCGAATGACAGCGCGAGCATTGACATACTCGATGGCAACAGCGCAGCGGTTGCTGTGGCCGGCTACTACCGATGGCAACGAGAGTGGCCCGGTAAACGGGCAGTTCACTGTCACCCAGTCGGTCGTCAGTGCAACGAACACGATCATCACGTACACGGTTGGCGGCACCGCGACCGCCGGCGGCACCGACTACGCGAGCCTGTCCGGCAGCGTCACGGTGCTGGCAGGGGCGTCGAACGCGACGATTGATGTCACCGGCATCGTTGCCGATGCACTGGTCGAAGGTAGCGAAACGGTCACCGTCACGTTGACAGGAACCGACAACGCCGGGATCACCGTTGCGGCGAGCCCGAACGACACCGCGTCGATCAATATTATCGATGCCAACAGTGCCACGGTGTCGGTTGCTGGCACTACGGATGGCAATGAAACAGGTCCGGTCAACGGCCAGTTCACCATCACCCAGTCGCTGGTCAGCGCCAGCAACACGGTAGTCAGCTACACCGTAGCCGGCACGGCGACGGCCGGCGGCACGGATTACACAACGTTAAGTGGCAGCGTCACCGTGCTGGCGGGCGCTACCACGGCGACGATTGACGTGACCGGCATCGTCGCGGATGCGCTGGTTGAAGGCAGCGAAACGGTGATCGTGACGCTGACCGGTACCGACAACCCGGGCATTGCGGTTGCCGCGAGCCCGAACGACAGTGCCACGATCAATATTCTCGATGCGGATACCGCAACCGTCAGCATCGCCGGTACGACGAATGCGAACGAGGCCGGTCCGGTCAACGGGCAGTTCACCGTCACGCAGTCGGTCTCGAGTGCGACAAACACGGTCGTCACCTACACGGTTGGCGGCACGGCGACAGCCGGCGGCACGGATTACACGTCACTCAGTGGCAGCGTCACCGTGCTGGCGGGTGCAACCACGGCAACGATCGACGTTACCGGCATCGTTGCGGACGCGCTCGTCGAAGGCAGCGAAACGGTGGTCGTGACGCTGACCGGTACCGACAACGTCGGCATACCGGTTGCGGCAAGCCCGAGTGACAGCGCCATCCATCGACATACTCGATGCAGACAGCGCTACGGTTTCTGTCGCCGCTACCACCGACGCAAACGAAACCGGGCCGGTCGACGGTCTGTTCACGGTGACCCAGTCAGCGACCAGCGCGACCAACACGGTTATCAGCTACACCGTTGGCGGTACCGCAACAGCCGGCGGCACCGACTACACGAGCCTTAGTGGCAGCGTCACCGTACTCGCAGGTGCCACGACAGCAACCATCGATGTCACCGGCATCGTTGCCGATGCCCTGGTTGAGGGCATCGAGACCGTGGTTGTGACACTGACCGGCACCAGCAACGCGGGCGTCACCGTGGCCGCGAGCCCGAACGACAGCGCGTCACTCAATATCCTCGATGCCGACAGCGCGACGCTATCCATTGCCGGCACCACGGATGGCAATGAAACAGGTCCGGTTAACGGCCAGTTCACCGTCACGCAGTCAACAACCAGCGCTAGCAATACGGTCGTCACTTACACAGTGGCCGGAACCGCGAGCGCCGGCGGCACCGACTACACGAGCCTGAGCGGCAGCGTCACCGTGCTGGCAGGTGCGACGACGGCAACCATCGACGTCACGGGCATCGTTGCGGATGCGCTGGTCGAAGGCAGCGAGACGGTTGTCGTTACGCTGACCGGCAGCAGCAATCCCGGCATTGCCATCGCCGCGGCGCCCAACGACAGCGCCAGCATCAATATTCTGGATGCGGACAGTGCCTCGGTGTCGATCACGGCGACGGCGGACGGCAATGAGGCCGGCCCGGTGAACGGACAGTTCACGGTGACGCAATCGGCGAGCAGCGCCAGCAATACGATCATCACCTACACCGTTGCCGGTACAGCAACCGCGGGCGGCACCGACTACTCAAGCCTGAGCGGCAGCGTCACCGTGCTCGCGGGCGCGACGACCGCGACCATTGACGTCAGCGGCATCGTTGCCGACGCGCTGGTTGAAGGCAGTGAGACGGTGATCGTGACGTTGACCGGCACCGACAATCCGGGCATTGCGGTTGCCGCGAGTCCGAACGACAGCGCCACGCTCAATATTCTCGACGCAGACAGCGCGGTCGTCAGCATCGCCGCAACGACCGATGCCAACGAAGTGGGCCCGGTCGACGGCCAGTTCACCGTGACGCAATCCGCGATCAGTGCGACAAACACCGTCGTGACGTACACGGTTGCCGGCACCGCGACGGCGGGTGGCATCGACTACACGAGCCTGAGCGGCAGTGTCACGGTCCTCGCGGGCGCGACCACCGCCACGATCGACGTGACCGGTGTCGTCGCCGATGCGCTGGTCGAAGGCAATGAAACGGTGGTCGTCACGCTGACGGGCTCGAGCAATCCGGCGGTTACCATCGCCGCAGGTCCGAACGACAGCGCCTCACTCAATATTCTCGACGCGAACCTCGCAACGGTATCGGTTTCAGCAACAACGGATGCGAACGAAGCGGGGCCGGTCGACGGCCAGTTTACGGTCACGCAATCGACCACCAGCGCCAGTAATACGGTTGTCAGCTACAGCGTAGCGGGCACGGCGGCCGGCGGCAGCGACTACACGGCGCTGAGCGGAACAGTCACGGTCCTTGCCGGCGCGACGACGGCGACCATCGACGTCACCGGCATCGTGGCCGATGCGCTGCTCGAAGGCACCGAGACGATTGTCGTTACGCTGACCGGCAGCAGCAACCCGGCGATCACGGTCGCCGCCGCGCCGAACGATACGGCGTCGATCAGCCTGTTGGATGCCGACGCGGCGACGGTGAGCATCGCCGCGACAACCGACGCCAACGAAGCGGGACCGGTTGACGGGCGCTTCACGATTACGCAGTCAGCAACCAGCGCCACCGACACGACGATTACCTACACGGTGGCCGGTAGCGCAACGGCTGGCGCTGACTACACCGCGCTCAGCGGTTCGGCAACGATCCTGGCTGGAGCGACTACCGCATTCATCGATGTCACCGGCATCGTGGCGGATGCCTTGATCGAAGGCAGCGAAACCGTCGTCGTTACACTGACCGGCAGCAGCAACCCGGCGATCACGGTTGCGGCCGCGCCGAACGATACGGCAGCGATCAATCTGCTCGATGCCGACAGCGCGACGGTCTCGATCGCCGGCACGACCGACGCCAACGAAGCGGGCCCCGTAAGCGGCCAGTTCACGGTGACGCAGTCGGCAACGAGTGCGACCGATACGATCGTTGCCTACACGGTCGCCGGCACCGCGACAGCCGGCACCGACTACCTGAGTCCTGGTGGCAGCGTGACGGTACTGGCAGGGGCGACCACTGCCACGATCGACGTGACCGGCATTGTTGCCGACGGCCTGGTCGAAGGACTCGAAACGGTCGTGGTCACCTTGAGTGGCACCAGCAACGCCGGCATCGCCGTCGCCGCAAGCCCGAATGACACCGCCAGCATCAATATAATCGATGCGGATAACGCAACGGTGGCCGTGGCCGGCACGGCGGACGCGAACGAAGCGGGACCGGTCGATGGCCAGTTCACCGTAACGCAGTCAGCGACCAGTACCACCGATACGGTTGTCAGCTACACCGTAGCCGGCAGCGCCACGGCCGGTACGGACTACAGCGCACTAAGTGGTAGCGTCACGGTGCTCGCGGGTGCAAGCACAGCGACCATCGATGTGACCGGCATCGTCGCAGACGGACTCATCGAAGGCAGCGAGACGGTTGCCGTTTTGCTGACCGGCACCAGCAATGCGGGCATCACGATCGCCGCTGCACCGAATGACAGCGCCTCGATCAACCTGCTCGATGCCGACGCGGCAACGGTCAGCATTGCCGGGACGAGCGACGCCAGTGAAGCGGGCCCGGTCAACGGCCAGCTGACCGTCACGCAGTCGGCGACCAGCGTCACCGACACGATTGTCAGCTACACCGTTGCCGGCTCGGCGACGCCGGGCGCGGACTACGCTGCATTGAGCGGCACCGCCACGATACTGGCAGGCGCAACGACGGCGGTGATCGACGTGGCGGGCATCGTCGCGGATGCGCTGGTCGAAGGCAACGAAACGATCGTGGTAACCCTCACGGGTACCAGCACGGCGGGCATTACCGTGGCCGCGGCACCCAATAATTCGGCCGGCATCAATTTACTCGATGCCGATACCGCCACCGTCAGCATCGTTGCGACCACCGACGGCAATGAGGCCGGCCCGGTCGACGGCCTGTTCACCGTTTCGCAAAGCGCCGCCGCCGCCAATGACACGGTGCTGGCCTACACCGTCGCCGGTACCGCGACGGCCGCGACTGACTACACCGCGCTGAGCGGCACGGTAACGATCACGGCCGGCTCCCTGGCCGCCTCGATTATCGTGCCGGTGCTCGACGATGCGGATTTCGAGGGCGTCAACGAGACGGTTATCGTCACGCTGTCGGGTATCACCGCCAGCGACCCGGGTATCACGATCGATGCCGCGGCGAATGACGCGACCGTGAACATCATCGACAACGATTCCGCCGTCGTCAGCATCGCTGCAACGACGAACGGCGCCGAGCAGGGCCCGGTTGACGGCATCTTTACCGTCACGCAAAGCGCCGTTGCAGCGAACGACACGATTATTGCCTACGCAGTATCCGGTACCGCGACGAGCGGCAGCGACTACACTGCGCTCAGCGGCAGCGTTACCGTTCCCGGCGGCGCGACGACCGCCACGATTATCGTGCCGGTGCTCGACGATGTCATCGCGGAAGGCGTGGCAGAGACCGTCATCGTTACGCTCGGCGGCATCACCGCCAGCGATCCGGGCGTCGCTATCGCTGCCAGTCCGAACGACAGCGCAACGATTACCATCGCCGACAACGAAAGCGACCTGATTACAACGAAGGCCGTCGACAACGCCACGCCGGCGGAAGGTGACACGATCACCTACACGCTGACCGTAACGAACGCGGCGGGCGTTGCGGCGAGCAACGTCAGCCTGACCGACCTGCTGCCCGCTGGCGTCAGCTACGTCAGCGACAGCAGCGGCGGCAGCTACGACAGCACGACCGGCCTGTGGAGCATCGGCGCGCTCGCTGCGACCGCGCCGAACAACGTCGCGACGCTGCAGATCGTTGCAACCGTCGATAACGGCGCGAACGCGCTGGGGCAGCCGATCACCAACACGACGACCGCCGCGGCGGGCGACCAGCCGGATCCGGATACGACGAGCGACGTACTGTCGGCGAGCATTACGGTTGATAACAATGCCGATCTCGTTACAACGAAGTCCGTGGACAATCCGGCGCCGGTCGAAGGCTCGACCATCGTGTACTCGCTTGCCGTGCACAACAACGGCACCGCGCAGGCGAGCAATGTCTACCTGACGGACCTGCTGCCGGCCGGCGTGACCTACGTCAGCGATGACAGTGCCGGCACCTACGATCCGGCCAGCGGCATCTGGACCGTCGGCACGCTGAATAATAATGCCACTGCGGCACTGGCGATTACCGCGACGGTCGACATCGGCGCAGCCGCGCAGCCGCAGCCTATTCTCAACGTAACGACGGCCGCGCTCGCGGATCAGCCGGATCCCGATGCGACAACCGACGTCCTCAGCGCCGGCATCACCGTTAACAACAACGCCGACCTTGTTACGTCGAAGACGGTCGACAACGCTACGCCGCTGGCCGGCGACACCGTCGTGTACACGCTGAGCGTGACAAACAACGGCCCGGCCGATGCGAGCAACGTCAGCCTGACAGAGACCTTGCCGGCAGGCGTCACCTACGTCAGCGATGACGGAGCTGGCGCGTTCGACGCTGCGTCGGGCGTCTGGACGATTGGCAGCCTCGCCAATGCCGCGACCGCGACGCTGAACATCACGACTGTGATTGATGCCGGTGCGGGCCTGTTGCCGCAGCCGATCACTAACACGATCACACCCGCCGCCGGCGACCAGCCGGACCCGGACGTCACAACGGACATCCTGGCGCAGGATATTTTCGTCACCCTGATCGATGCGAACCTCGTGCGTGCGACGAAGACGGTCGGCCGCAAGCGAGCAATGGTTGGCGAAATCATCGCCTACAGCATCGAGCTGCGAAACACGACGTCGAGCCCGATCGGGCCGATGCAGTTAAGCGACACACCGGCGCGCGGCTTCCGCTTCGTGCCGGGCACCGCCGAGCTCAATGGCGCGTCCATGGCAGATCCGATCCTGGGTATGCCGATCCGCTTTGACATCGGCACCCTGCCGGGCCTCGTTGATACCAATGGCAACGGCACCGCCGATCCGGGTGAGCCCGGCTACGCGGTCATCAGTTACCGCATGGTCGCCGGTGCCGGCGTAGCGCCGGGCGTCTGGCCGAACGCCGCAACCGCCACCGTGGGTTGCGACAGCTGCGTGGTGTCGAACACGGCGAGCGCCAGCATCGAGATCATCGAAGACACGCTGTTCGATCTCGGCACGATCATCGGCAAGGTGTTCTATGACAGCGACCAGGATGGCTTCCAGGATGCCGGCGAAGCGGGCATCGCGGCAGCAATGGTCGTGCTGGATGACGGCACTTACGTGCTGACCGACGAGTTCGGCCGCTATCACTTCCCGGGCGTCAAGCCGGGCCAGCGCCTGCTCAAGATCAATCTCGCCAGCATTGCCGGTCGCTCAACGTCGACGAATGACAAAACCCAGATCCTCGATGTCACACCGGGTCTGCTCGCAAAAGCTAATTTCGGCGTTGTCGTTGAGACGATCGACATCGCGATTGGCAACGACGGCCAGGCCGGCGTCGCCTTCGACAGTGAAGCCAAACAGCCGCCCGTCATGATCAACGGCAGCACGTTGATGCCGAGCCTGCTGGTGAACGGTCAGTCCGTGCAGCTGGCGACCGCCGAGGTCCGGCTGGGCACGCAGCGCATTGAATCCGTGATAGAAATCGATGCAGGCAAGCTCAGCGCCCCGATTCGCTTCCGCACCGCGACGATCGCGGCGTCGCCGATTGAGACCTGGGAGCTGACCGTGCTCGGCGCGCAGGACGAGGTCGCCTATCGCTGGAGCGGCAAGGGCACACCACCCGAGTTCGTTGACTGGGATGGCGTCCGCCGCAACGGCAAGCTGATCGTCGGCGGAAGTATCTATTCCTATTACCTGACGACTGTCTCGCAGGATGGACAAACCGTGAACAGCGAACGCCGCCTGTTCGGCGTCAATCGTCGCAACTCGGTGTCGCTGAATCTCGCGGGCGGCGCGTTCGTTACCGGCTCGCATGAGCTGACGACGAAAGCAAAAGCGTTGCTGAAGGAAACGGCGAAAGCCATTCGTGCCTATCCGGACGAGATCGTGTCCATTTCCGGCCACACCGATTCGGTCGGCACTGAGAGCAGCAACCTCGCACTTGCCGAGCGCCGGGCACGCTCGGCGTACAGCTACCTGCACGAAGTCGAAGGCCTGCCTTCGAGCCAGTTCATCGTGCAGGCCTACGGCGAGTCGCGGCCGATCGCGAGCAACGACACGGATTGGGGTCGCGAGATCAACAGGCGTGTCGAAATCAGCGGCGACATCACAAGCCTTGAGCGTGCCAAGAATTACGATCCGTATCGACAGACCGCGTTCGTCGCCATTGCCGGCAGCGAGCTTGACGTTGACCAGCGCGGTAATTTCCGCGCCAGCGTGCCGCTGGCGGACGAGCAGGGAGCGATGACCGTGCAGCTTGCAGGCGCGGATGGCCGCACGATTGAGATGGTCGTGCAAATCCCGACCCTGACCGTTATTTCGCCGCAGGGCCGGTCGCTGATACCCGTCGATTCGACGCGCCCCGTAGCGCGCGACGCCGCACTGCAAACCACGCTGGTCGCGTTAACCGAGCCTGGCAACACGGTGACGCTCAACGGGGAAAGCATCGCTGTTGACGACGAAGGTCAGTTCACTACACCGCTCAGCGTCACGAGCGGAGACAACTATTTCGGCCTCGTTGCGCGCAACCCGATGGGCATGCTGCGCATCGCAAACCTGAAACTCAGCGTTAACCAGACCGATCTCGATGAGCCGGAGTTCATCGCCGAGCCGATCCCGCAGCTCGCGCTGCAGCTGCCGCCGCGCGGTGCGCCAATGACTAACGCGAACCTGCTGATACCGGGTTCCACCGTGCCGGGCAATCGCGTCTATATCAATGAGCAGGAGATCAATGTCGATGCGGACGGTCGTTTCATCGCCGGCGTCGAACTCAAGCTCGGCGACAACCCGTTCGTGGCCAGGGTGGTTGACGCGGACGGCCACGCGGGCGCCATCGAGGAAACGTTTGTCTACAACGGCAATCCGATGTTCTTCATGGCGCTGGTCGACAGCAAGTTCAGCCAGCTCGAAACGAGCGGCAACCTGCAGGCCGCCGGCAAGCAGGACTCGAAGGAAACGCTTTCCGAGGGCGGATCGCGTACTACCTGAAGGGCCACGTGCTCGGCAAATACCTGCTGACGTCGGCATTCGACAGCGGCCAGCAGGAACTCGGCAAGCTGTTCTCGGACCTGACGGCGCAGGACAACGACCGGCTGCTGACGAACCTCGATCCCGACACGCTGTACCCGGTGTACGGCGACAACAGCACGCTCGTTTACGACGCGCAGTCGCAGAGCAAGTTCTACCTCGCGCTGCAAAGTGAAACCGTTAACGCGCTGATCGGCAACTATGCACTGAATTTCACCGACACCGAGCTGGCCGGATACCAGCGCACGCTGTACGGCGCATCCGTCACCTACCTGTCCGCGGCGAAAGACGATGACGGCAACTCGAAGACGAAAGCGCAGGCGTTCCACGCGAAGATCGAGCAGGCGCATGTCCGTGACGAGCTGCGCGCAACCGGCGGCTCGCTGTATTACCTCAGTCAGCGCGACGTCATCGAGGGTAGCGAACACGTCAGCGTTATCGTCAGGGACCAGGATTCCGGCCTGATCGTGCGCAGGACGGCATTGCGGCAGGGCATCGACTACAGCATCGACTACGTCGACGGTCGCCTGCTGACGAACCGGCCAATCTCCAGTTTCAGCGCCGACAATTCGCTGATCGAAAGCAATATGCTCGGCGGCAGCGCCGTGTATCTGCAGATCGATTACGAGTCGGCGGTCGACGGCTTCGAGCAGACGGCGTCCGGCGCGCGCGTCAGCCAGGGCGTCGGCGAGCGGCTCACCGTGGGCGCTACCGCGGTTAACGAGCAGCAGATCGCCAGCGAATACTCGTTGCAGGCGGCGGATGCCGAATTCAGGCTGGGCAGCAACTCGCGGATCATCGCCGAGTTCGCGACGAGCGAAGGCAACAACTCGGTCGTCAACGTCAGCGAAGACGGCGGTCTGAGCTACCAGGCGACCGCGCAGGCCGCGAACAGCACGGGCGAGGCATTCAAGCTCGCTGCCGAGATCGATGCCGGCGAATGGTTCGGTGTCGAAGATCGGCTGTTGTTCAACACCTATTTCAAGCGCCTCGACAGTGGCTTCTCGGCGAACAGCTCGACCAGCGAGCAGGGCTCCGAGAAAAGCGGCGTGGCCGCGAGCTGGAAGATCAATGACGAGAACTCCGTGCTCGCGCGCTACGAACGGCAGACCGCGCTGGCAACCGGTGACGAGACGGCGTTCGGCACGCTGCAATGGAGCCTGATACGCAAAGTCTGGGGCGTTGCCGCCGAGATCGAGAATCGCTCAGGGCTGGCCAGCGACAGCGCGATGGCGGCCCTGCGCTTCAACTATCGCTGGAGTGATTCGGTCAACACGATTCTTGAGCACCAGCAGACGCTGTCGGGTATCGAGAACAACCAGTCGACGGTCGGCATCGCGGTACGCGCGACGGACAAGATTACGATTGACGCGAAGGCGACGCACGGCACGCTGGGTGATTCGGCGCAGGTCGGGGCGCAGCTGGACTGGCGCGGCAATCGCCTGTACGTCGCGCAGCAGCTCAGTGATCTTGCGGCCAGCGGCGCAAGCAACAATCGCCTCGTGGGCATTGAAGCACCGTTCGGTCCGGACGGCGCGGTCTACAGCGAGTATCGCTGGAGCGAGCTCGCGCTCGGGCCGCAGCGCCAGGCAATGATCGGCGCGCGCCAGCGATTCCAGGCAAGCGATGGCTTGCGCATCGAAGTATCCGGCGAGCACAGTGCAGAAAACGCCAGTGCCCTCAACACGGGCGATCGCTACGCGTTCTCGATCGGCGCAATGTACGCGAACGACCACGGCCTCAAGCTGTCGACCCGCAACGAGTACCGCAGGGACAGTCGCAACCTCGCCAGCGAGCAGATGCTGTCATCGACGAACCTGGAGTGGGCGTTCGGCAACGATCTGGCGATGCTGGGCAAATATCGCTTCAGCAAGAGCGAGTCGAGCACCCAGCTGAATCGCAATATCGATTTCACCGAGGCCAGCGTCGGCCTCGCCTATCGCCCGGTCGAGCACGATCGACTGAACCTGCTGACGCGCTACACGCGGCTGACGAACACGCCAACCGAGTTCCAGACGGCCACCGACCTCAGTGGCCAGAAGAGCGATATTTTCAGCGTCGACTGGTCGTTCCAGTTCACCCAGCGCATCGAATGGGTCGGCAAGCAGGCTATGCGCTGGAGCGAAACGGAAGACGATGTGCTTGATCCGATATCAATGACCTCGCTCAGCATTCAGCGCATTAACTGGAAGCTGACCAAGGAATTCCTGCTGGGTACCGAGTACCGCCTGCTGCGCCAGGACATTGCGAACGATCAGCGCGACGGCTTTGCGACCGAGCTGATGTGGGGCGGCTTCGATCCTCTGCGACTCGGTATCGGCTACAACTTCTCCGACGTGTCCGATAGTGAATACGCCGACTACAACTTCAGGACGTCGGGCTTGTTCCTGCGCGTACAGGGTAAATTCTGATGGCCGATACCGTCATGCAAAACCACGACGCAATGCCACCACCGGCCGACGGCGAGTCCGGTATGCAGCGCCGTCGCTTTCTGAAGATGTTTGACATCGGTGTGCTGCTTGTTGCGCTGCTGATCTTTTTTATTTTCCTGCAGGTATTGCTGCGCGTGGTGTTTCCACAGGGCGCAAGGCTCGTCGATATGGCCACGATCGAGGAGCCGGCGGGTAGCGCTGCGGCGGGCAGCGGCTCCATTGAAATCGCAGGAGCGGCAGGCGACTTCAATATCTTCAAGGCGTTTCTTGGCGATATCCGTCGCGATGTGAAGATTCGTCCGGCAAACAGCGTGGCCTGGACGTCGGCCAGGAAAGGCAACGAAGTGCGTGATCGGGATGCCGTGCAGACCTTTTCCAACTCCCGTGCGCGCGTCGATTTTACGTCCGACAACCGGCTGCGCATCGGCCAGAATTCACTCGTGGTATTTCGCAACGGCGCTGCGGACCCGTTCCTTGCAAGGCGCGAAGCAGCAGCGGTCGTCATGGAAGGCGAGCTGAGCGGTGAGGTCAACGCAGACTACGGCGCATTCGCCATCGAGTTCCCTGTTGGTATTGTTGAACTGACCGCGGACGCATCTTCAACAGATCCTGTTAACTTCCGGGTTGGCGTCAACCCGGACAAATCGTCAACAATTGCCGTTTACTCGGGTCGGGCAGACATCAATATTGCCGGCGAACACTTCCAGGTTTCGGCGAACGAAGGCATCACGTTTACGGCAGAGGGCCGCACAGCCGGTGTCACGGCGCTGCCGCTGCAACCCGTGGCGCGCGAGCCGCAGAACAATAGCGCCGCGCGTTTCCTAAGCATGCCGCCACGTGTGGCATTCAGCTGGGGAGATGTCGCTAACGCCAATCTGTACCGGCTCGAGATTGCGAGCGATGCGGAATTCCAGGACATCGTGGTTGACGAGGCGCTGGAGCGAAACTCCTTCGTGCACGGCAACCTGCTTGAAGGCGACTACTACTGGCGCGTTAGCGCGCGGAACGGCTGGGTGCACGGCCCGGTTACCGCGCCGCGCCGACTGCGCGTGGTGCAGGACAATGCGCCGCCGACACTGGAGCTGCTGCCAATCGAGCGCCTGGCGGATGATCGCTTCCTGCTGCGCGGCAGCACGGCGCGCAATGCCCGCGTGTTTGCATTCGGCAAACCTGTCAGCACAACGCCGGACGGACGTTTTGAATACCAGTTCGAGCCTGCACCTGGCACACAGACAATCGTCGTCGAATCTGTCGACGACATCGGCAACACCACGTACAGGTCCCAGCTTCTCCATGTTCCCGGTACCGCTGGGAGGGGTTTACAACCATGAAAATGATCAGCTTTCCGATTCGCGTGAAAGTCCTGCTGACCGTCGTTCTGCTGGTCATGCTCGTCATGAGCCTGAACACCAGCACAATGGCGGGCCTGTTTCGACAGGACAAGACGACCTACATACGCGACCTGACCTCCGTTATGGCAATTCACGTTGCCGAAGAAGCGGATGTCCTGTTGCGTCAATATGTTGCCAACATGCGTACCTTCGGTGATCTTGTCTACGATGAGAATCTCGATCCCGACACCAAGCAAAAGGTGCTCCGCAACCTGTTCCGCAACTACCAGGATATCGTTGCACTGGTTGCGCAACGGGATGGCGCCGATCCCGTCACGGTTTTCGATGTCAACGCATTGACGAGGCTGGATCTGAGTCGCGATGCTTACCTGCAGTTCCGCCGTGACAAACCTGTTCCCGCGATCAGCGGCGACAAGATCAGCATTGTGATGGAACGTGTCAGTCAGGATGTCGAACTGGCCCGCCTGTCCATCAATATTCCGGCAAGCGACAGCGGCAGCGGCTACACGATGACGGCCAGTATCGAGCCGCAACGCCTGCGCGCGATCACGGGCCGGTCGCGCGGCTTCAACGCGATGTTGCGTGACCGGCAGGGTCGGCCATTGTTTGCAGAGCCTGACGGTGACGGCACTGCAGCGCAGCACTGGCCAAACCTGCTCAGTCGCAGTGCGGAAACCGCAATGGGTACCGCTATCGAGTTCGTCGCG
Organism: uncultured Gammaproteobacteria bacterium; assembly: GCA_963800915.1. Classification (GTDB taxonomy): domain Bacteria; phylum Pseudomonadota; class Gammaproteobacteria; order Steroidobacterales; family Woeseiaceae; genus Woeseia. The sequence goes on along the minus strand of CAWDCR010000001.1, from coordinate 266,228 downwards.
AATGGCGTACCGATGATCGGGGCCTACGCACCGCTGGCAGGCGGAGCGCTGTGGGCATCGATCGAAATTCCGAGCAGTGTCATTTACCTGACCGCGCGCGAGTTGCTCTCGAACCTGACGATTATCGCTTTACTGCTGTTCGCGTTCGCCGCAGCCGCAAGCCTCGTGTTCGCACGGCGCCTGTCGCGGCCGCTCGAGGATCTGACCGAGGCCGCCAAGAAAGTGGGCAAGGGCGAGTTCCAGGTCACCGTGAAGTCCGTAGCGCGAGACGAGATCGGCGAACTGTCGCGCTCCTTCAACCAGATGACGCACGAACTCAGTGCCCGCGAGCTGAAGCTGTCGCAGGCGAACGCGGCGCTGGTCCAGTCCGAGAAGCTGGCTGCTTTCGGTCAGCTGGGCGCCGGTATCGCGCACGAGGTCAAGAATCCGCTCGCCGGCATCCTCGGCTATACACAGCTGACGCTCCGCAAACTCGATGAGGACAGTCCGTTCCGCAAGAACCTGAACATTATTGAAACTGAAACCCGGCGCTGCACGGAGATCATTTCCAACCTGCTGCAATTTGCCAGGCAGGAAAGTTCCGCCGCGGAACCGACCGACATCAATGCCGTTGTGGATGCCGCGCTGCAGATCGTCGATCACCAGCTCGGCGTGAACAATGTCAGTATTCATCGCGAGCTGGACGCATCGCTGCCGATGTTCGAGGCGAATGCGAACCAGCTGCAGCAGGTCATCATGAATTTCGCAATCAATGCGCAGCAGGCCATGGGCCCGGACGGCGGGGATCTGTACGTCCGCACCCGTGCTGCGGGCGGCGACGGCATCGTCATCGAGGTCGAGGACAACGGGCCGGGCATTCCGGAACAAATACGGGCGAAGATCTTTGATCCGTTCTTTACGACCAAGCCGGCCGGGCAGGGGACCGGGCTGGGGCTCTCCGTAACCTACGGAATTATAAAGGATCACGGCGGTGATATACGGGTCGAGCCGGTTGCATCGGGAGGCACGCGCTTCGTCGTTACCCTGCCCACCAGCGCCGCCAAGGCCGCCTGATCGTCGGTTTGTTGACGGTTACTGTGCACCGGATCACAGAGCTAACTGCCTGAAATTGCTCTAATCAAAGTATGAGCGCCCAGCCACAGAGCCACGTCGAGCAAGCCACGAAGGTACGCAGCCGCGTGCTGATCGTCGACGACGACGCGAGCATTCTCGGCGTCGTCTCCGAGGTTCTCGAGGACGACGGCTACGATGTGACCACAGCCGGCACCGGTGAAGAAGCGCTGCAGCTGCTGGGCGGCGAACCCTTCGCACTGGTCATGACCGACATCCGCCTGCCGGGCATCAACGGCGTCAAAGTGCTCGAGTACGTGCGCGAAAAACAGCCGCGCACCAACGTGATCATGATTACCAGTCACGCATCGCTGGAAACCTCCATCAATGCGATCAAGCACGGTGCCTACGACTACCTGCTGAAACCCTTCGAAGACCTGTCGCTGATCTCATCGGCAGCGAAGCGCGCGGTGCACGCTTACAATATCGACGTAGAGCGCTCACAGCTAATTCGCTCGCTAAAGGTTACGAACCAGGAACTGGCGCGCGTCAACCAGGTGCTGCACGGCCTTGCGATCCGCGACGGCCTGACGAATCTTTACAACCACCGCTACATCAATGAAATTCTCGACAAGGAAATGAACGAAGCGCTGCTCGACGATTCAACCTTGTCGCTGATCTTCGTCGACGTTGACAAGTTCAAGGAATTCAACGACCAGCACGGTCACCACCACGGCGACCTGATTCTGCGCGAGCTGGGTGCGCTGATGCGCGAGAACGTGCGCAAGAAAGATTTCGTGGCTCGCTGGGGCGGTGAAGAGTTCGTGATTCTTTGCCCGAAGACCGATGCCGAGACGGGCAGGATGCTGGCGGAGACCTTGCGCAAGACGGTTGCCGACAACATGTTCATGCGTGGCGAAAACGTTGCGCCGGTTCGCATCACGATCAGCGCCGGCGTGGCGGCCAGTCGCCGCAGCTTCACCAAAGAAGCCCTGGTGGAGTCGGCTGATGGCGCCCTCTACGAGGCCAAGCGCAACGGCCGCAACCAGGTCCAGGTCGCAAAATAATTTGCTGCGCGTTCGCGCTGCGCACCGCCACCATTCCAGCAACACCGTAATTTGCCGGGAGTCGAGCGCGACACGAGTGCTAATAGCGTGCCGGCAATGTACTGTCGCACACTAGCTCCAGCAAGTTCTTCGCTAACGAAGCCTCGCTGCACGCCTCGCGCGGGTCTCAGGCTGCGCCGCTGCGGCAGGGTTCGTGCTGCAGCCGTATTCCCGGTCGTGCGCCTGTGTACTCGTTATTGTCAATTGTGATGACGCCGTTCACCAGCAGATAAACAACGCCGTCGCTCAACTCGGTCGGCATTTCATAAGTGGCATTGGCGCGAAAGCGGCGCGGATCAATGACCGCAATATCAGCGATCGCGCCGCTTCGCAAAAAACCGCGATCACAGATGCCGAAGGTTGCAGCAACGAGACCGGAACTGCGATGCACGAACTGCGGAATCGTCAGCAGCCTGGTTGCGACGAGGTCATGCCACGCTTTCGGGTACGTGCCGTAAAGCCGCGGGTGCCCGCCGGAACCGTCCGAGCCGGTCATCACCCACGGCTGTACTGCGATGGCGTTGATCACGTCCGGATGCATGACGAACGAGGCGATCGACGGGTCGCCGTCCAGGATGACGGAGATCGCGGCCGTTATCGGGTCCGTTTCCAGCGTCGTTGCGATTGCTTTGAGCGTTTGTCCGCGCCACTGACTTTCGGCGCCGGAGACCAGCATCGCGTCCGTGCCGCCGCGCAGCGCCAGGTTGCCCTGCATCTCTTCGCGTATGCGCGGCAGCAATGCAGGGTCCTCAAGTCGTTCGCGCATCCTGGTGGCGGAGTCGGCCTGCACCCAGCGCGGCAGCAGCGCGCTGCTGAAGCGTGTTCCGGAGGCGCGCCACGGGTACTGGTTGGCCGTGACATCGACGCCCTCGGCACGCGCGTCGTTAATGCGTGCCAGCAGCTCGTCGTACTGGTCCCACATGTCTTTGCCGAGCGCCTTCAGGTGCGAGATGTGGACCGGGATCTGCGCCTCGCGGCCGATGACAATGGTCTCTTCGAGTGCCGCAAGCAGACCATCCGCGTGCGAGCTCTCGCTGCGCATGTGGGTGTCGTAGATGCCGTCAAATTCAGCCGCGGTGCGCGCCAGCTCGATCACCTCGCTGGTGTCCGAGTAACTTCCGGGCGCGTAAAACAGCCCGGTCGACAGGCCGAACGCGCCCTCGCGCATCTGCTCGGCCAGCAGCGCCTGCATCGTCGCGATTTCCGCCGCCGTTGCGAGGCGGTCCTGCATGCCCATCACCTGGCGGCGAATCTGCCCATGGCCCGCCAGGATTGCCACGTTCGTGCCGATGCCGTGCTCGGCAAAGCTGCGCAATGTCGCTGCGCGATTCGCAACGCCATCACCGTCGTTGCCGATGAACACGGTCGTCACGCCCTGCGTCAGGTAATTCAGGTTTGCACTGGTTTCGGGATTGCCGAGCGTTGCCCTCGCATGGGTGTGCGGATCGATGAATCCCGGCATCACAAGCAGGCCTTTGGCGTCGATTACCTGCGGCGCCTGGGCACTCTGCAGACCGGCGATGGCGTAAATGCGATCGCCGCGAATGCCGATGTCAGTGGCGATGCCATCCTGCAGCGATCCGTCGTAGACCGTGCCACCGCGAATAATGATGTCGTATTGCTCGCGATCAGAAGCCTGGCAGGCCGCCAGCAACATCAGCAGGGTAAGCAGCGACAGTTTTTTCATACCGGTGTCTATTTCCCGTAATCCTGCTGCAGCATCAGCTTCATCAGCTCTTCAGCGAAGATGCGCGCAGCGTCCCGCGTTGCTTCGCGATCGGTTTCGTCACCGATTTCGAAGGTCGCCGTCGGAATGCCATAGCGCTTGTACATGTAGTTCTTGGAGTTGGCCTGCTCGCCGACAGGCCCCGGCTGGTTCACGAACTCATAGTTCTGAACGCGTGCCGCGGCGTTGGCGAGCCACTGCGGCGTGAAGCCCGGCGGGTCGGTGACGAAGTCGTCGTTCTGCGTGTAAAACACGTTGCGCTGCGTCGAATGAAAATCGAGAAAGACGCGGATACTCGCGTCCGCCGCATCGAGCTCGGCCAGCAGATCCTCGATCAGCCGCGTTTCCGGCTGGGTGAACGGGCCCCAGTCGCGATTCAGATCGACGCCGCCGAGATTGTGCCGCCAGTGGCCGTCGATGACGCCATCGGGGTTCAGAAACGGCACGCCGATAACGCGAAACCTGTCGCGAAACCGAGCGGCGAGATCGCTATCGTCAAACAGCGTGGCCGCGAAGGCCTGGAAGGCGACGCTGCCGCTCACTTCCGGCGGGTGCTGCCGGCCAACGATCAGCAGCACGTCCTTGTGCGCGCTTCCGGTGTCCAGCCTGTGAATCGGCCGGCCGTTGACGGAGTGGCCGAGGATCGACTGCGAAACGTGCCCAAGCCGCACCTGCTCGTTGCGCCATTCGTCGAAGGCGGTCGGCAATATCAGTTCCTGCGCCGCGATGAATACCGGCTGTTCATCCAGCCTGATGGTCAGATGCGCGGCCGTGCCCGCCCTGTTGGTCCTTACCTTGTCAGCGGCAAGCGGCGACCATTCCTTGCCATCAAAGCTGAGCTTGGGCCAGTAGCGATGGTGGCCATCCACGTACTTCATGGTTACCCGCAATGTGGTCGGCTTGTCGGACTTCAGGCGAAACGCGTACCACGGGCTGTCGTTGATCGGTGGCGAGTTTTCCGGCCGGATCTCGAGTTCAACGCGGGTCGCCGATCGCACGGTACAGCTGCCGCGCCGCGCGCCGGCGAAGTCATCGCTGACCGTCACTCTGCCGGTAGCGCAGGCAACCCCGGCGGCAAACTGCGGACGGACCGCGCAGGCGCTCAGCGCCAGAGCCGCAAACAGGACGGCTGCCGGCAGGACCGGATTGCGTGAAACCACCCACTTCATAGTGACGCTCCTGTGAATCGTCGTAATGCAAACCCCGGCCGGGCAGACCTCTGCCGCGTCGCCAGTGCGGCGGATGCCTTGTTGCAGCTGCGGCTCGCGGCAGGCGGCCATCGCATCAGCCGTTAGTGCCTGTTCGTCGCGCCGCGTTTCGGTGGCGAGCAACGCACACGATAGTGAAAATCACGCAGCGGTACAAACACCCTGTGCGCTGCGTTTCAGTGCGGCGAATCAATTCGTTACACTCCCGGGCGCAATTTGCGGGCAGCGGACACTCAAGCGGTGTTTTAATGGACGCCGGTCACAGCAACGCCCACAGGGAGAGCAGCAGGGATGGCAGATATTTCGATCGACACGGACTACCTGATCGTCGGTAGCGGCGCGGTGGGCATGGCCTTCGCGGATACCCTGCTCACCGAAACGGATGCACGCATCGTCATGGTAGACCGCTACGCGAAACCGGGCGGCCACTGGAACGTCGCTTATCCTTTCGTCACGCTGCATCAGCCATCGAATTTTTACGGCGTCAGTTCACGCGAACTCAGCAAGGGGCGCAAGGATGAAGTCGGCCTTAACAAGGGCCTGAACGAACTGGCCTCCGGCGCCGAGGTCAGCGCCTATTTCGATGAGGTCATGCAGCACCAGTTCCTGCCGACCGGTCGCGTGCAGTACTTTCCGATGTGCGATTACCTTGGCAATGGAAATTTTGTATCGAAAGTGTCCGGCAAATCGCATCGTGTCAGCGTTCGCCACAAGACCGTCGATGCGACCTACCTGAATACCTCGGTGCCGGCGACGCATACGCCCAGCTTCAGGATTGCCGACGGCGTGCAGTTCATGCCCTTGAATGATCTGCCGAAGGTTGCCGAGCCGCCCGCCGGCTATGTCGTGATTGGTGGCGGCAAGACAGGTATCGATGCCTGCCTTTGGTTGCTGCAGCAGCAGGTCGATCCTGATGCAATTACCTGGATCATGCCGCGCGACGCGTGGCTGCTGAACCGCCGGAACGTGCAGCCGACCCCGGAGTTCTTCATGAGCAGCATTGGCGGCCAGGCGGCGCAATTCGAGGCGATCGCGCAGGCCGACTCCATCGAGAACCTGTTCGAAAGGCTGGAGGCCGCCGGCGTGCTGCTGCGCATATATCCCGAGGTGACGCCGTCGATGTTCCATGCGGCAACCATCAGCGAGCTGGAGCGGGCCGAGTTGCAACGTATCAGGAATGTCGTGCGGCTGGGTCGCGTGACGAGCCTTGAGACCGACCGGATCGTGCTGCAGCAGGGCGAGATCGAGACCAGCCCGCAGCACCTGCATATCGACTGCTCAGCCCGCGCAATCAGCAACTTGCAGATCAAGCCGATATTCATCGGCAACACGATAACGCCGCAAACCGTCCGTTCGTTTCAGCCGGCCTTCAGCGCCGCGTTCATTGCCTACGTTGAGGCCAACTATGAAGACGAACAGGTGAAGAACGAGATTTGCCGGGTTGTACCACTGCCCAATCACGATACCGACTGGATCCGCATGATGGCGGTGCTGATGATGAACCAGCGGCGCTGGGCACAGGAGGAAAAGCTGTCTCGATGGCTCGTCAACAGTCGTCTTGACGGCTTCGGCAAGATGATTCGCGACGTACCCGCAGACGACAGGGAAAAACAGGCCGTATTGCTGCGGATGCGCGAAAGTATCATGCCCGCAATGGCTAAACTGCAGAAGTTCGCCGCGGAAATCGCACAACGAAAAGCACAGGCGTAGAGGATTGGCTCATGCAGCAGTTTCAGGTTCGTAAAGACAACTTCGCCAGGCATCGCCTGATTGACGCAGCCGCTGGCGGACAGCCGGCACTCGCCGACAACGCCGTGCGCGCCAGGATCGAACGCTTCGCGTTCACGGCCAACAACATTACCTACGCCGTCACCGGCGAGCAGATCGGCTACTGGCAGTTTTTCCCGCCGGCCGGCGCGGATGCCGCCGGCTGGGGCATGATCCCGGTCTGGGGGTTTGCAGAGATCGTCGAGTCGAACCACGCAGAGCTCCCGGCAGGGGAGCGATTGTTCGGCTATTTCCCGCCTGCAACGCACCTGGACCTGTTCCCTGCGCGTGTCAGCAAGCAGCGCTTCACCGACAGCGCGCCGCACCGCAGTGAGCTGCCGCCGGCTTACAATAATTACACCCGCGTCGCCGCCGAGCCCGGCTACGACCCGGCGACCGACCGGGCAAGAATGTTGCTGTGGCCGCTGTACATTACCTCGTTCTGTTTGTGGGATGCGCTGCAGGACAACGGCTGGTACGGCGCCAAACAGGTCGTGATCGTCAGCGCGTCGAGCAAAACCAGCATCGGTCTCGCGTACGCGCTGCATGACGATGCGACCGCGCCGCCGGTCATCGGCGTTACCTCGCAACGCAATCTCGAGTTCGTTCGCAAGTCCGGCCTGTACCAGCAAAGCGTAACGTATGACGATTTGTCAGCAATCGATGCCAGTGTTCCAACGGTTATTGTCGATATGTCCGGCAACGGCGAGGTGATGGGGCGGCTGCACACGCAGCTGGGTGACAACATGCGCTTTTGTGTCAAGGTCGGGCTGACCCACTGGGACGATACCCAGGCGACGGCGGGCATTATCAAGGAGCGCAGCAAGTTCTTTTTCGCACCGTCGCACATCCAGAAACGCCTGCAGGACTGGGGTCCGGAGGGCTTCGCACAGCGGTCCGGCGGCTTCATGCAAAAGACGGCGGCGAAGAGCCAGCAATGGCTGCAGTTTCGGCGCATCGATGGCCTGCAGGGACTGGCGGAAATCTATGCGGACGTTTGCGACGGCAAAATCGCGGCGGACCAGGGCTTGATCGTTACGCTGCAGGACTAGCCTGCGCCGCACTCCTGCCTGGCGCCGCGCGCTGCTCTGCACGGCCGAGATGGCACGCCGCGGCTAGGGCTTGCGGCCGAAAAAGTCCCTGACGGTCTCATCCGCGATTGCCTGCAGAAACGCTGCGTCTGCCTTGCTGACCTCACCGAAGTAATCGTAGCTAATGCCGGTTACGGGCTTCTGGTAAACGCTCGCGTAGACGACGCAGGCGGCGAGGTAGGTGCCCAGCATGCTGGGGTGGCTGCCATCGAAGGACTTGTGCAGTTCAATGCCAGGTCGGCGCTGGTACGCTTTGTCGAATGCGAGCCCCACCGGGATCACCAGTGCGCCTAGCTGATTGCCGTTCGTGACGTAGGTGTCGGCAACGGTGTCGATCATGTGCGGATCGTAGCGTTCATGCGGTTTCGCGTACGCGTGCGTCATGTACAGCGCCGGCTTCCGCGCCGCTGGCACGAACTTTCGCAACCAGCTCCCGGGCCTTGGCAGCAAACGCGTCGCGGCGACTGGCCGATAAGGGTTCGCCACTGCCCCCTTGCAGGATCACCAGCTCGAATGGCTTGTCGATGCCAAGACGGCCGGGCTCCAGCAGGCTGTCGAGGTTGTGATGCGACAGCGATGCGCCGCCGATCGTCGCCGACTTGTACTCGTAGTCATCCACATTGCCGGGGCCGATTTCGGCGACGATGCGACGCACGTGATTGTGCAGGCTGTCGTTGTAATACAGGTAGCTGTTGCCGACGAACAGGACGCGTTTGGGTGCGCTATTGGCAAGTTCCTGTACAGCAGGGCCAGGCAGCGCCGCGCAGGCACTCTGGAACAGCGACAATGCCAGCAGTACGGATATCGGCAGCAGGGCGTGCTTCGTCATAGCGGTCCTTTTTCGTGGCACAAGCGTATTAGACGGTGAGCTTAGCCCGATCCGGTCGGAATATGAAAAATTAGCCTGCGGCGCCGAAAAACAGGGCCTGCCGGGCGCGGAATGCCTCCCCGCTTAAGCATCTCTTAAGGTTCTGCCGTCAGTATCACTATCCCGTTATCCAAGGCGCTGCGCTGTGAAAAAGTATTTGCAAAAGCCGGAGGTGCTGATCCTGCTGGTGAGCACCTGGCTGGTCCTGACCTGCAATGTCGCCTACTGGAGCGTGGTGTTCGCAGCCCGACCGCCCGCAGGTCAGTCGACGCCGCTTTACCTGCTGAGCGTCTTCATTCTGACGCTGGGCCTCGTGTACCTCGTGCTGTCGATTCTCGCGATTGGTCGTGCTGCCAGGGCAGTACTGATTGCTGCACTGCTGGTGGCTGCCAGCGTCGGGTTCTTCTCTGCCGAATTTGGCATGTTGTTCAACGACGAGATGCTGGTCAACGTCATCCAGACCAACGCCGACGAAGCCTATGACCTGTTCTCGGCGGGCCTGATCACGACAGTCCTGCTGTTTGCCGTGCTCCCCGCACTCGTCGTCTGGCGCTTTCCCCTGGCGCAACGCAGTCTGGCTGCGGGCCTGCTGCAGCGTGGCGTCGCCTTGTTGCTGGCGACCCTGATGATCGTTGGCCCATTGCTTGTTAATCAAAAGGAAATATATTCGCTCGCGCGCAATCACCGCGAGATCCGTCACCTCATTGCACCGCTCAACGTGGTTTCAGCTGGCGTCCGGGTGATGCGCGACGAGCTGGAGCGCCCCGCCAAATACCGGCAGCTCGGTCTGGATGCGAGACATTCATTCGTGCTGGCGCATTCGTCACGCCCGCGCGTGCACGTACTCATCGTCGGTGAAACGGCGCGCGCTGCCAATTTCAGCCTGGCGGGCTATAGCCGTCCGACGAATCCGCTGCTGCAGAAACAGGCTGGCGTCGACTTCCTGACGATCGACTCCTGCGGCACTGCGACTGCCACGTCTTTGCCCTGTATTTTCGCAGCGGAGGGGCAGACTGATTTTGATCGGAAGGCGAGCGGCTATGAGGACAACCTGCTCGACATCGCCGCACGCGTTGGCTTCAACGTGCTGTGGCTCGACAACGGCAACGGCTGCAAAGGTATCTGCGCGCGCGTTGCAAATCGCGATGTGCACGAATCCGCGCTCGCAGCGCCTTGCGGCGAGTACGGTTGCCCCGACGAGGTTCTGGTACGTGAGCTGGAAGAGGTATTGTCATCGGTCGAGCGGGATACGCTGATTGTTCTGCATCAGCTCGGCAGCCACGGTCCGGCCTATTTTCACCGTTACCCCGATCGCTTCCGCAGTTTCCAGCCCGACTGTCGCTCCACCAACCTGGGCGATTGCACCACGGCCGAGATCGTTAACGCTTACGACAATACAATCCTGTACACGGACTTCGTCATATCGAGCGCGATCGATGCCCTGAAGTCCGAATCCGACCGGATCGATGCGTCGCTGACCTACGTGTCGGATCACGGCGAATCGCTCGGCGAGCACGGCCTTTACCTGCACGGCATGCCGTATCGCCTGGCCCCCGATGAGCAAACGCAGGTGCCGATGCTGGTTTGGGTGAGTGATCGCGAAGCGCGCCAGCAGCGCATGAAGGAAGCCTGCGCGGTACCGGGGACGGCGGCCTTGCCTGACGCAGCGGTATCCCATGACAACCTGTTCCATACGGAGCTGGGATTGCTCGGAATTGAAACCGAGGTCTACGACGCGCAGCTCGATCTTTATTCCGCCTGCCGCCGGCGCAGCGCGCTGGCAGACAATACGGCACCCGGGATGTTGCTGGAGTAGCAACCCCGGGCGCCAGCTGCAGACGGGCAGACGGGCAGACGGCAGCGCCGCACTGAGTTTCACGTAAGACCTGTTGCCCAGCCGGATTGCGGCCTGTCCCTGCGATTCACCGCCAGTCTGCCGGCCGCTTTTCGCGGCGCGGCGCTTGCATGGTTTGTGCCTGTCGCGTTTCAATAAACGCTGCGTACACCCGGCGCGGACACCGGACAGGCCATGCAAGAGAAAGACGCCAGGCACTTGCTTCTCTATTTCGTGCTGGCGAATGCGCTTGTCCTGGGCACCCTGGGCTACGCCGGCGTCCTCGAGGTTCGTTTCCCCGATTTCTATTTCCAGAGCATCCAGGAAGACGAGTACATCGAATGGGCCACGGTCTGGGCTTTCCTGCTGGCCGGGGTCGCCGCTTTCGTACTGGCTGCACGATTTCGCGCCGCGACCGCGCGTTTTCCCTGGTATTTCTACGGGCTCGGACTTTTCTGCGTACTGGTCGCGATGGAAGAATTTTCCTGGGGCCAGCGCGTCATTGGCTATCGTCCGCCCGTTTATTTCCTCGAGAATAATTTTCAACAGGAACTGAACATCCACAACGTTATTGATACCGGCATTCGCAAGCTGGTCCTGAGCCTCGCGATTCTTGGCTACGGGGTTGCACTGCCGCTGCTCGGCTGGTGTTCGCGACGACTCGCAGCTGGCTCGGGCGCTTTGGCATCACAGCGGCGTCCGCAGCGCTCATCCCGGCATTTGCCGCCACCTGGCTGCTTTACGAACTTTACCCCTGGGGCTACAGCGGCGAGTGGGTCGAGCTGATGTTCGGCAGCAGCATGCTGTTCAGCCTGCTGCCCATGTTGCGAACCTCTGCGTCGCCGGCGAACAGTGCACTGCGATCACTGGCCACCACGGGCATTGCGGCGTGGTCATTGACGATTGTGCTCGGCCTGCTGTGTGGCGCCGCATCACGCGCGCAGCGCGATGTGCACCCGGCTATCCAGCAGGCCGCGCAGGCCGAGATCGAGGCGATCCGGCGCGATTTCGCAAGCGGCCGCGCCAGCACCCGCTGCAATCTGCACAAGCGCCTGTATACCTACGTCGTCGAATACGATGAAACCGGCCTGCTGGACGGTGAGTTCTCGCGGCTGCGCAACCAGGGCCTGCCTGCCGAACGCGCTGACTACCTGATCGACCCCTGGAACTCACCGTACTGGCTGCGCGATCGCTGCGACAGGCGCACCGGCAAGCGCTATACATTCGTGTACTCATTCGGGCCGGATCGCAATCGCGACTCCTCCGAAACAGAGATTCGCGGCGATGATGTTGGCGCTTATATAAAGATGCGCTAGCCCGTTCGAGCGGCACAGCAGGCTCGCATCCCGATCGGCCGGCAGGGACCGTCCTTCGCTATACTGGCCGCGAGCCCGTGTTCACAGGCACGGCCGCCGCACTTCTCCGTCCATCAACGATCGGGAATCAATTTATGTGGGATCGATTTGTTTTTCTGGCCAACCGGCTTGGCGAACGCCTGTGGGTCAGGCCACTGGCTTTCTGCCTGGTTTCCGTGGGTGCGGCGTTGCTGGCGCGGCTGGCCGACGGTTTGCCGGTTGCCGGCAAATTTCCGGAGATTCAGCCGGACTCGATCGAGGTGCTGCTGTCGATTACCGCATCCAGCATGCTGGTGATCGCAACGCTCGCCGTCGCTTCGATGGTGTCGGCTTACGCCTCCGCGGCCAGCACCGCCACGCCGCGTGCCTTCGCGCTGCTGGTGGCGGACGACGTGTCCAAGAATGCGCTGTCCATATTCATGGGCGCTTTCATCTTCACGATCGTCGGGCTCGTCGCCCTGAAGAACGGGTTCTTCCAGCGTGGCGGAAACTTTTCGCTGTTCGTACTGACGATTGCTGTGCTGGCCTGGGTGGTGCTGACGTTTGTGCGCTGGGTCGACTGGATCGCCCGCCTTGGCCGCATCGGCACGACCATCGACAAGGTCGAAAAGGCAGCGCTTGGCGCGCTGCAACAGCGGCGGGCGAAACCCGCGATGGGGGGTAGAGCGGCAGCTTCGGGCGACACGTCCGGCGCGGCCGTCGGCGCGGATGCTATCGGCTACGTCACGCACATCAACATGGAGTCCTTGCAAAAGTGCGCCGAAGCCAACGATCTGCAGATCCGCATCGACGCGGTGCCGGGAACACTCGTCTCCCCGGGGCGGCCGCTGGTATACCTCGACCGGAACAGCACGGCTGACGGCGAAATCGATGTATCTCCTATCCGGGCGGCGTTCGATCTCGGGCGCAAAAGAGTTTATGACGATGACCCGCGTTTTGGGCTGATCGCGCTCTCGGAGATCGCGAGCCGCGCGCTGTCACCTGCGGTTAACGATCCCGGTACAGCCATCGAAATTACCGGTTCCTTCATCCGCCTGTTCAGCGCGCTGGCTGAGCCGCTGGCGGAGGGCGAAAAATCGGCGGTGCCGTTTGCTCGGGTCAGCGTGCCGCTGCTGTCGAGCCGCGACTTGCTGGACGATGCGTTCCGGCCGATGGTGCGGGATGGTGCCGCCACGGTTGAGGTGCAGATTCGGGTACAGAAAGCACTGAAATCCATCGCCGCGCTGAAACACGATAACCTCGGGCAGGCGGCCCGCAGCATGTCGCGTGACGCGCTCGAGCGAGCAGAGCTCGCGATGAATTTTTCGCGCGACATCGATGCTGTCAAAGGCGCGGCTGCCTGGTCCGTCGAATGACTCGCAACGAGTTTGCGGCGCAACGCTGCTATACTTTGTCGCCTGCGTAATTTCGTCGCCGACCTCAGGACAGAACATTGGATCGCATCGCTACCCTGCTCAAAGAGTACTCCAATACCGCCATTGATTATTTGAGCCAGCCCGACGTGCTGATTCAGCTCGGCGTCATCGTGGCGCTGTATCTGCCGGCGCTGTTGCTGGCGAAGCGGGTAGCGCCGCTGCTTGAAGCGCGCGCTCGCAAGATCGAGAAAATGCCCGGGGTGCTGCGGTTTGTCGTCGCGTTGCTGCGGCGTCTGAAGTGGCTGTTTTTTGTGCTGCTGCTGGCGGTATCCTACGTCGCGACGGATATTCTTGGCATTCCTGGCTCGAACAATCTCGTTTACGTGGCGATGGTCCTGTCGGGTGCCTGGTTCGGCATCTCGGTCATTTCGCATGTCATTCGTAGTCGCGCGCTCGGCAAGACGTTTACGATCATCGCCTGGGTTTACGTTGCGCTGGCCGTCCTTGGTGTCTCAGACGATGTGGCGGCGATGCTCGGTGGCACGCAACTGCTCAGTGTTGGCGAAAACCCGCTGACGCTGCTGGGGCTGCTGAAGGGTGTGCTGTTCTTCGGCGCCACGCTGTGGCTCGCTCTGACGGTCGGCAACTTCCTCGATCGCCGCATTCAGCAGGTCGACGAGCTGACGCCGTCGCTGCGCGTGCTGATCGGCAAGATTCTGCGCATCGCGCTGCTGGTATTTGCAATCCTGACGGTGATGTCGAGTCTTGGCATCAACCTGACTGCGCTGACAGTACTGTCGGGTGCTGTTGGTGTCGGTATCGGTTTTGGCCTGCAGAAAGTTGTCTCGAATTTCATCTCGGGCATCATCATCCTGCTCGATCAGTCGATCAAACCCGGCGATACGATTTCGCTCGGCGACACTTTCGGCTGGATTCGCGAACTGCGCGCACGCTTCGTGTCGGTGGTTACCCGCGATGGCCGCGAGTTCCTGATTCCGAACGAGGACTTCATCACGCGCGAAGTCATCAACTGGTCGTTTTCCGATGAGTACGTCCGCCTTGACGTGCCGTTCGGTGTGTCCTACAACTCCGATCCGCACGAGGTCACGCGGCTCGCGATCGAGGCTACCGGCAAAGTCGGTCGCGTTGATTCCAGCAAGAACCCGCCGGTCTGCTGGATGACCGAATTCGGCGATTCGTCGCTCAATTTCGTGCTGCGCTTCTGGATTCGCGACCCGCAGAAAGGCCTGACCAACATACGTGGCCAGGTGCTGCTGGCACTGTGGGATGTCTTCAAGGAAAACGGCATCAACATTCCGTTCCCGCACCGCGAGATCATCATGAGGACCCCCGTGCAGGTGTCACAAACTGCGCCTCCGCGAGATTAACGAGGCATAGTCTGGCAGGTGCCGAAAACATTCACGCCATGAATATCGTTGCCGGGTGTTCCAGCATGCCGCGCACGCTCTGGATCATGTCAGCCGCGTCGTAGCCATCGACAAAACGGTGATCGAATGATGATGACAGGTTCATCATCAGGCGCACCGCGATCTGGCCGTTCACCACGACCGGTTTTTCGATCGCGCGATTGACGCCGATGATGCCGACTTCCGGCATGTTAATTACCGGCGTGGTCACGATGCCGCCAAGCTTGCCGAGGCTGGTCATGGTGATGGTCGAGCCGGACAGTTCGTCGCGCCGAATGGTGTTGTCACGCGCCGCGCCCGACACACGCCGGATCTCAGCGGACAGCTGGTCGATGGAAAGCTGCTGCGCGTTCTTTACGACGGGTACTTTCAGGCCGTCCGGTGTCTGGGTGGCGATGCCGAGATGCACCGGGCCGTGCTGCACGATGACATTGCGTTCCTTGTCGTAGGTGGCATTGCATTGCGGAAACTTGTCGAGGGCCCGGATCAATGCCATAGAAATGAATGGCAGTAACGTCAGCCGTGCTGCGGAGTCGCGTTGCGAATTCAAATGCCCGCGCAATCTCTCCAGTTCCGTGATGTCGATTTCTTCAACGTACGCGAAATGCGGAATCTCGCGTTTGGACTGTGACATGCGCTCGGCGATTATGCGGCGCAGGCCGATTACCTTGATTTCCTTGGTCGCCCGGGTGGCTGCCACCGGTGCCAGCGGTTTGCCCAGCTGCTCGAGGTAGCTGTCGAAATCCTCGCGCACAATGCGCCCGCCCGGGCCGCTGCCGGGCACCTGCGCCAAATCCACGCCGGCTTCCTTCGCGCGGCGGCGAATGGCGGGCGATGTGACTACGCGGCTGCCGCTGTCCGCAGCGGTCGATGTTCTGGTTTTCGGCGCCGCCGCCTGCTTTGCGGCCGCTTTTGCTTTCTTTACCGGTGCGGCTTTCTCGGCAGGCTTCTGCGCCGCTGTCGCATCGGTATCAAAAATAATCAGCGGTGCGCCGACGGCGATCATGTCGCCGGGTTCGCCCGCTAGCTTCATGACCCTGCCTGCAATTGGCGAGGTTAGCTCGACGGCCGCCTTGTCAGTCATCATCGTGCCAACGATGTCTTCTTCAGCCACGACGTCGCCGACTTTGACCCGCCACTCGCCGATTTCGGACTCGACGGTGCCCTCACCGAGATCCGGCAACTTGAAGATGTGCTCGCTCATCCCGCCTCCATCACATTGCGAATCCCGGCCGCTATTCTCTTCTGGCCGGGGAAATACTGCCACTCAAAAGCGTGCGGGTAGGGCGTGTCCCAGCCGCCGACGCGTTCGATAGGTGCTTCAAGATTCCAGAAGCACTCTTCCTGGATCGTCGCGCACAGCTCGGCACCGTACCCACTGAAGCGGGTCGCTTCGTGCGCGATCAGGCAGCGACCTGTTTTATTCACTGACTTCGTCAGCGTGTCGACATCGAGCGGTGCCAGCGTGCGTACGTCGATCACCTCGGCATCGATGCCGGTGAGCTTCGCGGCCGCCTGGGCGACGTGAACCAGCGTGCCGTAGGTAATGATCGTCAGGTCATCGCCCTCGGTCACCACCTCAGCCTCGCCAAGCGGCACCGTGTAGTAGCCCTCCGGCACCTCGCCTTTCGGATGCGCGGCCCAGGACACGGCCGCCTTGTCCGGATCGCCGTCGAACGGTCCGTTATAAATACGCTTGGGTTCGAAGAAAATAATCGGATCGTCAGATTCGATCGCACTGATCAGCAATCCTTTCGCATCGTAAGGGTTCGACGGCATAACCGTCTTGATGCCGCTGATGTGGGTAAAGATGCCTTCCGGCGACTGCGAGTGAGTCTGGCCGCCGCGAATACCGCCGCCGCAGGGCGTGCGAATGGTGACGGGGGAGGTCAGGTCGCCGGCCGTCCGGTAACGCAGGCGCGCAAGCTCACTGACGACCTGGTCGAAGCCCGGGTAGATGTAATCCGCAAACTGGATTTCGGCAACCGGCCGCAGGCCGTTCACGCCCATGCCGATCGCGGCACCGATGATGCCGCCCTCGGCGATCGGTGCGTCGATGACGCGATGCTCGCCGTACTTTCTTTGCAGTCCGTCCGTGCAGCGGAAGACGCCACCGAAGTAACCGACGTCCTCGCCCAGGATGACGACCGTCGGGTCTTTTTCCATCAGCACATCGAGCGCGGAGCGGATGGCCTGGATCATGTTCATCTGCGCCATCTCAGTCCTCCAGTGCCAGCATCTGCTTGCGCTGCCGCTCGAGATGCGGCGGCGTTTCCGCGTACACATCGTCGAACATGGAGGCCGGATCGATGAACGGGCCTTCCGTCATCGTGCCGTACTTCTGCGCCTGCTTCCACGCTGCCATGACCTCAGCGCGCAGTTCTTCCTCGAGCTTCTTGTGGTCTTTTTCGGACCAGTGACCTTCCGTAATCAGGTGCTGCTTCAGTCGTTGCAGCGGATCGCCGAGCGGAAACGCAGACCATTCGTCTTTTGGCCGGTATTTCGTCGGATCGTCACTCGTTGAGTGGGCGCCACCGCGATAAGTGACGTGCTCGATTAGCGTCGGACCGCCACCGCGTCGGGCGCGTTCAGCGGCCCACAGAGTCACCGCGTAAATCGCGAGCAGATCGTTGCCGTCGACGCGAATGCCGGGAATGCCGAGGCCGAGACCGCGCGCAGCGAACGGGCGGCGCTCGCCGCCCGCAAAGCCCTGGAACGTAGAGATCGCCCACTGGTTATTGACGACGTTAAGAATCACCGGCGCCTGGTAAACGGCAGCAAAAGTAATCGCGTGATGAAAATCGGCTTCAGCGGTACTGCCATCACCGACCCAGCTTGCGGCGATATGGTCTTCGCCCTTGATCGCCGCGGCCATCGCCCAGCCCACTGCATGCGGGTACTGCGTGCCGAGGTTGCCGGAGATCGAGAACATGTTGGCGTTCTTGCTGTGGTACATGATTGGCATCTGCCGGCCCTTGCACATGTCCCGCGTGTTCGACAGGCACTGGCACATCAGTTCGACGAGCTTGACGCCGCGGTACAGGTACAGGCCCTGGTTGCGGTAATGCGGAAAGCACATGTCGCCGGGACGCAAAGCCATGCCCTGCGCAATCGAAATGGCTTCTTCGCCGAGCGACTGGATGTAAAACGAGATGCGGCCCTGCCGCTGGATCTGGAACATGCGTTCGTCGAACAGGCGCGTCAGCAGCATCCAGCGCAAGGCAACCTGCAGCTCGGCAGGCTCGATGCCCGGGTTCCAGGCGCCCTTCGCCCTGTGATCGTCGTCGAGTACGCGTACCAGGCCCAGGCTCAGGTGATCGATGTCCCGCACCGGCACGTCAACCGGCGGCTTGTCGATTTCGCCGGCCTTCGACAGCTCGAGGTAGCGGAAGTCGGGCTTTTCGCCGGGCCGCGCCGTAGGGCGCGGTATGTGCAGTCGAGATTTCGTACTCATACGACGGATCCTTGTTGCGTATTGCTGTGGCGGCGCGGCGGGCCGGCCGGAACGCTCATACAGCGGCGTGGTCGCCGGAGCTCACAGGGAACGCCAGATTCTACGCAAAACGGGTTTGCATTGCCGGCAGCCGTTGTCGTTTGCCATGCGCCTCGCGGCGGCCGCGGAGCGCGCGGGCCATTCTGGCGATGCCTGCAGCGCCGGGCAATACCAGCGTCCAGTCCAAATTCATAGGCTCCCTTCTTCTGCTTTCCACCCGTCGGCGTGTTGGCCGCGCTTTATTCAGGTTTTTGCCAGCGCCGCATAACGACCGCCGTAGAACAATAAGGGCGCGCCGCTGGCGTAGCGGTAATTATTTACCTTGCCGACGATGATGTAGTGATCGCCGCCCTCGTAAATATGGTGCGTGCTGCACTCGAAGCGGCCCAGGGTCTCCGGCAACAAGGGCGTGCCGGCCGGGCCCGGCTCGAAGTCAATCTGATCGAACAGCTGGTGATCGGACTGCGCGAAATGCTGCGCAACGGCACGCTGGTGTTCTGCCAGCACATTGATGACAAATTGATCGGCGTTGAGAAACGCTTCCAGCGAATTCGATGCGCGGGCGATGTTCCACAGCACCAGCGGCGGTTCCAGCGAGACCGAGCTGAAGCTGTTGGCAGTAATGCCGCAGGGTCGCCCCTTCGCGTCGCAGCAGGTGACCACCGTTATCCCGGTCGCGAAACTGCCCATGGCACGGCGAAGCTCGCTGGAGTCGCTGGTGGCGGGGTTGGCTGGTTCCGGGGGCATAGGCGTGACGCAAAAGAAGCAATTCTACACGAAGTTTCAATGGCTTACTCGCTTCCGCCGGACCCGCCGCGCCGCCTGGCGGGCCTGCGCCTCGCGCCGTTTTCGACAAGGGTGTTATCTGCACTGACCCGCTTATGAATCCAGAAGCCCATATAAGGAACCTTGTTAAGCGTCCGCTAAAGTTATTGCCGGGCGGGCCGATAACCCAGACCCGGGCGTGATGCCTGGCAGCGCGCGCGCCATGCGATTGGCGGCGGCGCCGGTGTCGACAGGCTAATGGACGCGCAATGTCACTCACTAAAAAAATCGCCCTGTATTTCGCCTTGCTGGGCCTGTGTCTCGCGCTGGGCTCGTACGCGGCGATCCGCCATACCGTTATTCCTGCTTTCGAAGAATTTGAAGCCGACGCGACGCTGGATGCCATGCAGCGGGTGAACCGCGTTCTCGATTCGGAAGTCCAGATCTTCGAAACCCTGCTGGGCGAATACGCACACTGGAACGACACCTACAACTTCGTGCTGGGCAAGAACGAGGAATACGTCCGGGAAAACCTTGATCCGGCGTACTGGCGCACCATCGGCGTGCACGTAGCGGTGATCTATGACCAAAAGGGCGACATCGTCTGGAGTACCGATACTGAGGCGCCGGACGGCAGGCTTCCTGACCTCAGCACGCTGCTGGTTACGCCCGTCACGCCGTCCCATCCGCTGCTGCGCGCGCGCCCTGATCTGAAAGCAGAGTCCGGGCTGATTCGCTCGCGCGACGGCCTGATGATCATCGCAGCCGCACCGATCCTGACGACCTATTCCGAAGGTCCGGCCGTCGGCACCTTCATTGCTGCACGGCATGTGCGCGACCCGTTTATCGCCGATCTCGCCAAGCGCGCGTCTGCCAACGTCGTCGTGGAACCGATCGGCAGCGGATCGGTACTTGGCCACACTGTTGATGAGCTGCGCTTTATGGCCACGACCGGTGTCCTGCGCCACGTTCACCGCGTCGACGACATGGTGATCGGCCATCAGATTCTGCGGGACGTGACCGGGCGCGCTGCGGCGCTTGCCGAAGTACGACTGCCGCCGATTATCACTGCCATCGGTGCCAACGCGACCCGGGCTGCGATGCTGTTGATCACGGTGGTGACGGCGGCGTTCCTGATCGTCGGCCTGATCGTCATGCGGCAGATTATCGTGCGCCCTGTCAATGCACTGGCAGGCAGCATGCAGCACATTCGCAAAACCGGCGACCTTGATGTCGAGATAAAGCAGGACCGCCGCGATGAGATCGGCGAGCTCGCGCGCGAGTTCGATGAGATGACGACCAACCTGCATCTGACGCAGCGTGAACTCGAAGTGACGCGCGACGTCGCGGTTGAGGCATCGCGCGCCAAGAGTGATTTTCTCGCACGCATGAGTCATGAAATTCGCACGCCGATGAATGGCGTACTCGGCATGACCGAGCTGTTGCGCAATACCGCGCTCGACTACGAGCAGCGGCGCTTCGCAGATACGATCTATACCTCGGCCGAAGGACTGCTGTCGATCATCAACGATATCCTCGATTTCTCGAAGATCGAGGCAGGCAGGCTGGACCTTGAAACTCGCGATGTGAATCTCGGCAGCCTGATCGAGGAAGCGGTCGACACGATGGCCTCGCAGGCGCACAAGAAAAACCTCGAGCTGATCAACGACGTCGCACCGGACATTTACTCTTCGCTGCGTGGCGATCCGGTGCGCATTCGCCAGGTTTTGACCAACCTGGTCGCCAATGCCATCAAGTTTACGAATCAGGGCGAAGTCGTCGTGCGCGCTACGGCCGTCAGCAGCGATGACGCGGGTGTTGACGTGCAGATCGAAGTTGTCGACACCGGGGTGGGCATCAAGCCCGAAAAGCAGCGCGATATTTTCGAATCGTTTGCACAGGAAGATGGTTCGACAACCCGTGTCTACGGCGGGACGGGCCTCGGCCTTGCAATTTGTCGGCAGCTGGTGGACCTGATGGGCGGCACCCTGCACGTGGAAAGCACACCCGGTGTTGGCTCGCGCTTTTACTTCACGCTGCGCATGCAGCATGGCGAGAGCTCGCAGCCGCGTCCCGAGCGGCAGACCACGTCGGTTGCCGGCAAGCGAATTCTTGTTGTCGATGACAACGCTACGAATCGCGAAATTCTCGAACAGCAGCTCGCCGGCTGGCGGGCGCAGTGCAACAGCGCCAGTGATGCGCCGGAAGCCCTGCGCTGCGTCGACCTGTCATTGATCGACAATCTTCCGTACGACCTCATCATTCTTGATATGCACATGCCGCGCGTGGACGGCCTGCAGCTGGCACAGCAAATTCGCGAGTACGAGCAGTACAGCGACGTGCCGATGGTCATTCTGAGCTCCGTTGGAACGCCTGCCAGCGAGGAAAAAATGGCCAAGCTGCGAATTGCCGGCCAGCTTACCAAGCCGATTCGGCAGGGCCAGCTGTATGACGCCCTGTCCGTGGTGCTCGGCGGCTTCACGATTACCCAGAGCCTTATGCAGCCCGGCGCCGCGACCCTGCGCGCGCTGTCCGGTAGTGTCCTGCTGGCAGAGGACAACCCGGTGAACCAGGCGGTCGCGCTGGGCATGCTCGACTCACTCAGTGTGAAAGTTGATATCGTTGCACACGGCGAGGCCGCTGCTGAAGCGGCAGCGCGACAACGCTATGACATCATCCTGATGGACTGCCAGATGCCGGTCCTTGATGGCCTCGCGGCGACGCGGCGCATCAGGGCTATCGAGAAAAACGCCGGCACCTCAGCGGTGCCCATCGTGGCATTGACGGCAAACGCGATGACCGGCGACCGCGAGCGCTGTCTTGAAGCGGGCATGAACGATTACCTGGCCAAGCCGTTCACGATGGAGCAGCTGCACGCCGTGCTGTCCGTTTACCTGCGCCACAACGACAGCGGGGCTTCACCGGACAAACTTCCTGACCTTGCCAGTGATGCAGTCGAGCGCGTCGACGAGCCGCTCGATCGCAGCGCACTGGAGATATTGTCGTCACTGCAACAGCCCGGCGCACCGTGCCTGTTGAGTAAGGTGATTGGCATCTACCTCGACAGTTCCGGGGCGATCAAGCAGCGCCTGGTCAAAGCGATCGACAGTAACGACAGCGACACGATCAGGGAGGCCGCGCATGCCCTGAAGTCCAGCAGCATTAACGTCGGGGCAGCCCGCTTCGCTGACATCTGCAAGACGCTCGAAGCGAAAGCCCGCACCGCGGATCTCGCCGAGGCCGAGGTTTACAAGGCGCGCCTGGAGCAGGAGTACGGGCGCGTCATCGCGGCGCTCAAAACGGAAATTCAGGCGGTGGCCGAGTGAACATACCGGACATCAAGAACAGGCAGCCGCTGGCGCTGATCGCTGACGATGACGCGACCGTGCGGACGATCATGGGGCAGGTCCTTGAACAGGCCGGTTTCCGCGTTGCTGAAGCCTGCGACGGTCGCGAAGCCCTTGAGCAGTTCGCGGCCTGCCGGCCGGACGTCGTGTTACTCGATGTCGAGATGCCGTTCGTTGACGGCTACACCGTTTGCCAGCGTATTCGCGTGCTCGATGATTTACGTGATACGCCAATTTTTATCATTACGGGCCGCGACGATCCGGAGTCTATTCAACAGGCATACGACGCCGGTGCGACTGACTTCGTCAGCAAGCCGATAGCCTGGACGACCGTACCGCATCGCGTCCGCTTCGTATTGCGCGCCAGCGCGGCCCTGAGCGAGATCAAAGGCCTGGTGCGGGCCCTGCCCGACAAGATCTTTATTCTTAATGCCGAAGGCGAACTGCACAGCACGCTGGAAGATACGCGTACCGGGCAGGCCACCATGTGCGATTACCTGTCGACCGGTTCTTTCGTCGATATCTTCCCCCTGGCCTGCCGCGCGAATCTGCAAAGCAAGGTGGCGAGGGCGCTGCAAACCGGCGAGCCGCAGATCGCCGAGCACGCGATCGACGATGGCAATACCCATTTCGAAACGCGTATTGTCAGTCGCGATCACAATACCGCGATTGCCATCGTGCGCAACGTCACGGGGCGCAAAGAGTACGAAGACAGGATTTATGACCTTGCCTACTACGACACGCTGACCGGCCTGCCCAACCGGCAGCTCTTCCAGCAGGTTCTCGATGATGCCATTCTCGGCGAAGAACAGGTGGGCGGGCAGTTCGCGGTGCTGTTTGTCGACCTGGATCGCTTCAAACGTATCAACGATACCCTTGGACACTCGGTGGGCGATGCGCTGCTGCGCTCGGTGGCGAAGCGCCTGCAGAAATGCACCGCTGACTACCACGCCTTCGGTTCAGTAGAAATCGCACGACTGGGCGGCGACGAGTTCGTCGTGTTGTTGCGCAGCGTGCGCAGCGCTGACGACGCCGCCGAAGTGGCCAAAGCGGTGGCGACCGCGCTCAGCAGACCGATGATCTGTGAAGACAATCGCCTGGTCGTCACGCCCAGTATCGGCATCACGATGTACCCGCAGGACGGCCGCAGCAGCGAGGAGCTGCTGATGAATGCCGACTCCGCACTGTACCGCGCAAAGTCCTCTGGGCGTAACACGCACCGCTTCTACACCGACACGATGCGCATTCACTCGGTGCGCCGTCTCGACGTAGAGAACGATTTGCGCGAGGCTATTCATGCCGGCCAGTTTTCGCTGCACTACCAGCCGAAAGTCGACGTGCAGACCTGGAACGTCGTTGGCCTGGAAGCGCTGATTCGCTGGCAGCATCCGACGCGCGGCTGGATTTCCCCGGTCGAATTTATCCCGGTCGCCGAAGAAAGCGGGCTGATCGTACCGATTGGCGCTTTCGTCGTGCGTGAGGCCTGTCAGCAGATTGCGCGCTGGAAAAATACCGTGCTCGACGGGGTTCCGGTCTCGGTCAACGTATCGAGCGAACAGACCTACACGGGCGATCTGATGGAAACCGTTACCAGCGCGCTGGCCAGCAACGGTATCGACGCCGGACTGCTGGAGCTCGAGATTACCGAGAGCCTGTTAATGCGTGACATCGAATCCACGATTGCCTGCCTGAATGAATTCAAAGAGCTTGGCCTGAAGATCTCGATCGACGATTTTGGCACGGGTTATTCGTCGCTGAGCTACCTGACGCGCTTTCCGATCGACACCCTGAAAATTGACAAGTCCTTCGTGCGGGACCTGCATATCGACAGCGATGACGCTGCTATTTGTGCTGCCATCATCGCAATGGCCCGCCGCCTTAACCTGAACGTGGTAGCCGAGGGTGTAGAGATTGCCGAGCAGCTTCAGTTCCTGCGGGAACAGGGTTGCAACCAGATTCAGGGCTACCTTTACAGCAAGCCGTTGCCCCCGGCCGAGCTCGAGCAGCTGCTAAAAAGCAACCACGCAATGACGCGGCTGACACTCGTCAATACCTGAGCCCCGGATAAGCCGGCGGGGAGCTTGTCCGCCGTCGGTTCTGTCGGTAATGTTGGCCGCCTTATGGCTGACTCACGCAACCTTTCGGAACTGCTTCGCGATCGACGACCCGGCTGGTCTCTCGAGCAGCGCTTTTATACCGATCCCGCAATCTATGAGCGGGAAGTTGCCTGCATTATCAATCGCAACTGGGTGCTGGCCGGTCATTCGTCGGAGCTGCCACAGCCGGGCGATTTCAAGGTGTTTAAAGTCGGCAAAGAGTCCGCGATTATCGTGCGCACGGCGCGCGGCGAGCTAAAGGCGCATGCCAACGTTTGCCGCCATCGTGGCTCGCTGGTTTGCCTGCAGCAAAGTGGCAATACCCGCAAGTTCGAGTGCCCTTATCACGGCTGGATGTACGACACCGACGGTGCGCTGCTGGCGGCGCGCAGCATGCCCGAGGATTTCGATAAAGGCAGTTTCGGCCTGCACCCGGTGTCGCTCGAGGTGCTGGGCGGCCTGCTGTTCGTCTGTTTTGCGGATAAGCCACCGTCGCTGTCCGATGCAAGACGCGACCTTGAACTGCCGTTTGGCATGTTTGGCTTCGAATCCCTGCAGGTAGCGGCCACCAGAAACTACGACATAGCCGCGAACTGGAAGCTGGCCATCGAGAACTACCAGGAGTGCTATCACTGCGCGACTGCCCACCCGGAGTACGCGCGGATGCACACGCTGATGCTCGATCCGGCGAAACGCCCGCGCGTGCAGGACGCGATGCGCCAGCGCATGCCGGCCTGCGGCCTGACCGAATACCGGATCGATTCGATCGACACGCTGGCCACGCGAGGGCAGCAGGGTTACGGCTACAGCCGCACCGCGCTGTTCGACGGCTACCTGACCGGCAGCCGGGACGGCCGCCCGGTAGCGCCGCTGCTGGGTGATTTAAAGGACTATGACGGGGGCGCTTCGGACTTTACGGTTGGCCCGTTCTCGTACCTGCTGGCCTACAGCGATCACGTGGTCGCCTACGTTTTTACGCCGGTCGATGCAGGGCACAGCCGCTGTGACATCTACTGGCTGGTGCGCGGTGACGCCGAGGCGGGCAAGGACTATGACGTCGCGGAACTGACCTGGCTGTGGGACATAACGACAGAGGCGGACAAGCGCATCATCGCCAATAACTGGGCGGGCGTGCAGTCGCAGTACTATCGCCCCGGGCCGTTTTCCGCGTACGAGCAAATGCAATCGCGCTATATCGACTGGATTGTCGAACAACTTAAAGAAGCCTGTTAATGACTCGCGTATCATTGGCCGCGGGCGCAACCCTGCGCCCGCCTGGCGGGAGCGACATCGCACAATGAAAAGCTACGACGCGATTGTCGTTGGCGCCGGTCACAATGGCCTGACGTCCGCTGCATTCCTGGCAAAAGCCGGCCTCGACGTCCTCTGCGTCGAGAAAAACGAATACATCGGCGGCGCGACCGTCAGCCGTAATCTCTACAAGGACTGGATCTACTCGAACTGTTCCTACGTTTGTTCCCTGCTGCGGCCGGAAATTTTTCGCTCGCTGGAATTGCACCGCCACGGCCTGCAGGTGACGCCGTACGGCGGTGGCATGACGTTCATGCAGAACGGCGATTATCTCGGTTCCTACTGGGATAGCGAGGTAAAGCACCGTGAGTACGCGCGCTTCTCGAAACACGACGCAGATGCCTATCACCGCTATTCCGCCGACGTCATGCGACAGTGCCGATTCATCCGCGACACCCTGTTGCGCACGCCACCGGATCCCACGTCGTTCAAGCCGCGCGATATCCGTGAACTGATTCATCTCGGCAGCAAGTTTCTCGAGATGGGCGAGGACCGGATGTACGACACGATTCGTTTCTGGACAATGAGCGTTGCCGAATACCTGGACGAGTACTTCGAAACCGATGTGATCAAGGCCGCGCTGTCCGGCAGCGGCATCATCGGTACCGCGCTCGGCATTCATTCTCCAGGCACGGCCTACGTGCTGCTGCATCACTACATGGGTGATGTCGATGGCAACGTCGGCGCCTGGGGCTACGCACGCGGCGGCATGGGTTCCGTTGCAAACGCGATAGCCGGCGCATTCCAGTCCTAC
This sequence comes from uncultured Gammaproteobacteria bacterium, assembly GCA_963800915.1. Lineage (GTDB taxonomy): Bacteria > Pseudomonadota > Gammaproteobacteria > Steroidobacterales > Woeseiaceae > Woeseia. The sequence continues at coordinate 239,675 of CAWDCR010000001.1, read as the reverse complement.
GGCGGCACCCTGCGCACCGATGCCGGCGTGCAGAAAATTCTCGTCGGCGGCGGCAAAGTGCGCGGCGTGGTGCTGAGCAATGACGAAGAGGTCAATGCGCCCATTGTGGTTTCGGGCATGGACGTCAAGCGCACGTTTCTCAAATGCATGGACAAAAGCGACCTGCCGGAGGAATTCTACCGGCGCGTCAGCAACTTCAAGATTCGCGGCTCCTCGGGCAAGGTGAATATTGCCCTGGATGGCATGCCGACCTTCCCGGCGCTGCCAAAAGGCAGCCCGCTGCTCGACGGTGACATGCATTTCGTCGATTCGATGGAGCGCATGGAGCGCGCCTACGACGACTGGAAAGACGGCACCTGGTCGAAAGACCCTTATATCGACATGGTCATCCCGACGGTTACGGATCCGACGATGGCGCCGCCCGGCAAGCACTTCATGAGCTGCTTCGTGCAGTATTGCCCGGCCAAGGTTGAAGGCCGCGACTGGACCGATGCGGAGCGCGACGCGTTTGGCCAGACGGTGATCAACCAGATCGCGAATTACAGTCCCGATTTCAAGGACCTGATCCTGCATGCCGAAGTACGCACGCCGCGGGAAATCGAAAACGAAGCCGGGCTGACCGAGGGCAATATTTTTCATGGCGAACTGACCATGGACCAGCTCCTGTTTAATCGTCCCGTGCCCGGCTATGCGCAATACCGCGGACCGGTCAGCGGCCTCTACATGTGCGGCTCCAGCAACCACCCGGGCGGTGGCGTGATGGCGGCGCCCGGCGCGAACGCCGCGCGCGAGATCCTGGCCGACCTGAAACGGGCAAACACCGTGCCGGAGAACTTCGGCGATGACTGAGCAATTCGACGCAATCGTCATCGGCGGCGGCCACAATGGCCTCGTGTGTGCCGCCATGCTGGCGAAATCCGGCCGCGATGTACTGGTGCTGGAAGCGCGCGACAAGGTTGGCGGTGCCGCTGTCACTGAGCCGTTCGGCAATGGTTTTTCGGTATCGAGCTGCGCTCACCTGCTGTACGGCCTGCAGCCTGCGGTGGTTCGCGAACTCGGTCTGCGGTTCGAGCTGGCAAGCGAGCAGATGACCACCATCGCGCTGGACAGGAACGGTGACCACCTGCGCCTCAGCGGCAACGATGTGCAGGGAATCAGCGAAACCGACCAGCAGGCGCTGCGCGCATTTAACGCCCGCATGCAGCGTTTTGCAGCGCTGCTGAACAAACAGCTGCTGCAGACGCCGCCGCGACTCGGCACCCGCAACAAGCGCGATTTATTCTCACTGGCGAAGCTCGGCTTCGACCTGCGCCGGCTGGGTCGCAGCGATATGCGTGAATTCCTGCGCATTATCGGCATGAATATTTACGACGAGCTCGAGGAATGTTTTGACAGTCCCTTGCTGAAGGGCCTGTTAAGTCTCGACGCAGTATTGGGCACTCACCTGGGACCACGGTCGCCGAACACGATGCTGACCTACCTGTACCGCATCGCGGCCAGCGGTGGGCAGATTGCCTGCCCGAGCGGCGGCATGGGGGCAATCAGCGAGGTACTGTCGCAGCGTGCGACGGCACTCGGTGTCACGGTGCGGACCGCAAGCCCGGTGCGTCGCGTCATCGTCGAGAACGGTCGCGCAACCGGCGTGGAAACAACCGCGGGCGAGCGCTACGAGAGCTTAACGATCGTTTCGAATGCGGATCCGAAACGAACCGTACTTGACCTCGTTGGCAGTCGTCATGTGGAAACGGGCTTTACCCAGCGCATTGCCAATCTGCGCATGTTGGGCAATGCGGCGAAGCTGCACCTCGGCCTAAAGCGCCTGCCAGCGATTCCCCGATTGAAGCTTGACGATTTCGCCGCGCGGCTCGTCATAGCGCCTGATTCAAACTACGTTGAGAAAGCCTTCAACCCGGCGAAGTACGGTGAGTTTTCGACCCAGCCGGTACTGGAAATCAGCTTCCCGAGCGTGCGCGATACGTCGCTGGCGCCGGAGGGCGGCCACGTCATGTCCGCGGTCGTGCAGTACGCGCCGTACGAACTGCAAGGCGGCTGGAACGACGCGAAGCGCGCCGCCTTCCAGGATGCGACGCTCGCCGTTCTGGCACGCTACATGCCGGACATCCGCGAGCAGGTGACCGCGAGTGAGCTATTAACGCCCGTCGATATCGAAACGCGTTTCGGCATGGGCGGCGGGCACTGGCACCACGGCGAACTGACGCTGGACCAGTTCCTGTTCGTGCGGCCGGTGGCCGGCGCCGCGCAGTATGCGATGCCGCTCGACGGCCTGTACCTGTGCGGTGCCGGCGCGCATCCGGGCGGTAACGTATCCGGTGCCGCCGGCTACAACGCGGCGCGGGCGATCCTGCAGAAGGAGAAGAGCGCATGAGAGTCGCCATTGCTGAAGTCGAACAGAGAATGCTGCGCACGCCGTTCTATCCGCGGCTCGCCGAGCTGGACCGGCTGAGTGCCTGGCACTGCTGGAAAGGCTACACGACGGCCGATGCGCTGTACGACGCTGAACTCGAGTATTTTTCGGTACGCAACAGTACCGGTGTATTCGATCTGTCGCCGATGACCAAGTACCGCATCAGCGGCCCGGATTCGCTGGTCTTCCTGGATCGGCTCGTTACCCGCGACATGAACAAGATCCGGCCCGGCCGCGTCGCCTACGCCGCGTGGTGCAACGACCAGGGTCAGGTCATCGACGACGGCACGATCTTCCACCTGCGCGAAGGCGAATACCGCCTGTGTTCGCAGGAGCGACACCTTGCGTGGCTCACTGCGGCGGCCATCGGCATGGACGTGACCCTCAGCGAAGAGACGGCTGAGATCGCGGCGCTCGCCGTGCAGGGGCCGACGTCATTCAGCGTGCTGGATACCCTCGGCATAGACGGGCTGGATGCACTCAAGCCGTTCGGCCTGATGCATGCCGATTTTCAGGGCACGGAGCTGATGGTGTCGCGCACAGGATTCACCGGCGATCTCGGTTATGAACTCTGGATCGAGGCGGACAAGGCGCTGGCGCTATGGGATGCGCTGTTCGCAGCGGGGCGTCACTACGGTATCAAGGCAATCGGCACGCATGCGCTGGACATGGCGCGCATCGAAGCGGGTTTCCTGACCGCCGGCGTCGACTTCGTGCCCGCGCTGGACACGGTCAGGAGCGGGCGATCGCGTTCACCGTTCGAGCTGGGCCTTAGCTGGCTCGTCGATTTCAAGAAACCGAATTTTAACGGTCGACGCGCGCTGGCTGATGAAAAACGTCACGGCTCGACCTGGCGACTCGTCAAACTCGACATTGAAGGCAACAAGCCTGCGCATCATTCCTACATTCACGCGCGCGTGCGTGGCCGCTTCCGGAAGGTCGGATTTGTTACCTCGGCCGTGTGGTCGCCGGTGTGCAAGAAGAACATTGCGATCGGCACGGTGAACATGCCGTACGGAGAAATCGGCAGCACGCTGTGGGCAGAAATCTACTACCAGCGCGAAATGCACTGGTCGCGGGTGATGGCGCCTGCCGTGGTCGAAGACAAACCGTTCTGGGATCCGCCGCGGCGCCGCGCTACGCCGCCCGGACCTTACTGAGCAGCCCGCTCAGTCGAGATCCGGCAAGCCTTCAAGCACCAGCAGGTAATAGCTGACTATGCCTATCACTTCGTCGTTCTCGATGACCGGGGCATGGCTGATGCCGAAGCGCTCGAATAACCTCGCGCAATAACGAATGCTCATGTCCGGGCGCACCGCGATGACCGGTTTCGCCATGATTTCGTAAACGTTGGTGCGTTCCGGCGAGCGGTCTTTTGCAATCACTTTCTTGGCCACGTCGGAGAACAGCAGCATGCCGACCTCGTCGTGTTCGTCACGGCGTTTCACGATCAGGCTGGTGCCGCCAACCTTTTTCATGATCTTGAGGGCCGACAGCACATCGAGATTGCCATCCACTTCGGTGACTTCGGTGCGCATCACTTCGCGTACCGGGACCCAGGACTTGTCGTTCATAGCTGATCCTCCAAAACTTCCCTTAACTGTTCTGACTGGCTGAAGACGCCAACAGCATCCTCGACGTCGATCTGCACGGCGATCCCGGTACCCGGTTTGTCGTCGAACTCACCCACCTCGCCGATGCTCTCGAGAATATGCCGGCTGAGATGCTCCTCGACGAGCAGCAGCACGACATCGCGCTGGGTGGCGAGCGTCAAACCGAAAAAAGTCTTGTTCTGTTTCATGCCTTCACCGCGGGCGTTACTGATCACCGTGCAGCCGGTGGCGCCGGCTTCGCGTGCCGCGTCCATCACGGCATCGGTCTTGGCGTCCTCGACGAAGGCAATAATGAGTTTGAAATGCATGATCCTAGTCCTGTGAGCTGTCCGTTGTAGAGGAGGGACTGGTCGTCCGACCGGTCCAGATAACCGCAAGTTGCGCGTATGCCAGCACCGAGATGACGGCAAACAGGCAGGCGAAGGCGACCAGTCCGAAGCCGTCGAGCAGGGGGCTGCGCCCCGGCACTGCCTCGGCCAGGCCCAGCCCCAGCGCGGTAATGAGCGGCACCGTTACTGTCGAGGTCGCGACGCCGCCCGAGTCGTAGGCGAGAGGCACGATGAGTCGCGGCGCGAAAATGGTTTGCACGACGACCAGCAAATAGCCGCCGGCGATAAAATAATGCAGCGGCATGCCGGACACGATCCGGAAGCAGCCCAGCGCGACACCGGTGCCGACGCCGATGGCCACGGCGACGCGCAGACCCCAGACATGGATTGCGCCACCGGACACCGTGTTGGCTTTCATCGACACCGCCAGCAGGGCGGGCTCGGCCAGCGTCGTGCTGATGCCGAGGGCCAGTGCAAACAGATAGATCCAGTAGAAGTCGCGCCAGCGCAGCGTTTCGATCGCTCCGCCCAGGAACTCTGCCGTGGTCAGTTGCTCCGCCATCAGCCGGCCAAGCGGAAACAGCGCCTGCTCCAGGCCGACTATGAAACAGCCAAGCCCGACGATGACAAAACCGAAGCCCGTCAGGATGGCCTTCCTGTTTGGCATCGGTCCGCCAATGACGAAGCGCTGAAATGCGAACAGGAAGACGGCAATCGGCAGCACGTCGCGTGCCGTATTGCCAAAGATCGCGAGTGCGGCGCTGATCAGGTCCACTGGATCAGCATCCCGAACAGCATGACAAACAGAATAGGCGTCAGCGAGGCAAACGCAATCAGGCCGAAGCCGTCGAGCATCGGGTTGCGACCGCGCACGGCGCTGGCCAGGCCGACGCCAAGCGCCGTGACCAGCGGCACTGTCACTGTCGAGGTCGTCACCGCACCGGAGTCGAAAGCAATACCGACAATCTCCTTCGGCGCTATGGTCGTTAACAGCACGACGATCAGATAGCCGCTGATGATCATGACGGGCAACGACCAGGCAGCCATTATTCGCAACACGCCGAGTACGATCGCGACCCCGACTGCGAGTGCTACCGTGCAGCGCATCAGGAACGCGTAGTCCGCGCGGCTGGTTTCGGTGTCCGCAATGACGCCGCCCGCTGCGGCGACGCGCGATGCTTCCTCCGCCACGGCGAGCAACGCCGGCTCCGCAATGGTGGTGCCAAAGCCCAGCAGGAACGCAAATGTCAGCAGCCAGAACGCGCTGCCCTTGTTGGCCAAAGCGTAGGCAAGCCGTTCGCCGATCGGAAACAGTGCCAGCTTGAGACCGTAGATGAACAGCGTGAGACCGAGCAATACCAGCAGGCCACCGGCCAGCAGTGGTGCAAGGCCGCTGACCGGATTGTCGAGTACCAGCACCTGGAACACGCCAATGACCAGCACGATCGGCGTGAGATCCCGCAGGCTGCCAAGCCCGTCCCGTCCCAGGGCTGTCAGCGACTTTTTCACTCGGCGGTTGATGCAGGAAGTTGCGTTGGCATCGGCAAATGATACTCGCAATACGCTGCGAGGTCGGGCGATATGCTCATTGCAATTGGCAAATTCCTGCCGCAGCGCTGACAGCAAGCGTAGCGATCGTTATGCTGCGGCTTTCTGTACCGAATCAAAAAAGGCGCACAAGATGAGTTATCGCTGGCACGACCTGGTCGGCAACATCGGCGTGCTGTTGGTATTGGCAAGCTACCTGCTGCTGCAACTGGGCAGGCTCAGCCCCGCCAGCCTGGGGTTCTCGGTGGTCAACGGGCTTGGCGCACTCTTTATTCTCGTCACCCTGTTTTTTGAGTTCAATTTGTCTGCCTTCGTTGTCGAGGCTGCGTGGTTCCTGATCAGCCTGTTCGGCATCTGGAAGTATATGCAGCGAGCCCGGGCTACGTCATAGCGTGAGCGAATTCGAACACATCGCCTGCCCGTCAAGCTTGTAGTGACGACCCCGCCTGTTACCGAAAACGCGCCGGCATGGCCGTCGTTCGTCGCGGGTTTCAAGGCAACCGCGGGGCTGGCTGTTGCCGGTGGTGTGTTCGGCATCCTGTTCGGCATCATCGCTCTGGCGAAAGGTCTCGATGCCGGATCGACCGTGTTAATGAGTGCCGTGGTTTTTGCCGGCGCGGCGCAGGTCGCTGCGCTGGAGTTGTGGCAGGAGCCGCTGCCTTATCTCGGCATTTTTCTTGCCGTCCTGCTGGTCAACAGTCGTCATGTGCTGATGGGCGTCACCTTGCACGAGACGCTTTCTACGCGCCGCCGCCGGCCGCCGTTTGCCGTGCTGTTTCTGCTGACGGATGCGAACTGGGTGCTGACCGTCAAGGAACACAGGGCGCCGAATCGCGTGGCTTTTTTTGCCGGCAGCGGCTGGGCTATGTACAGCTTTTGGGTCGTCGGTACGGTCATCGGCGTTGCCGCACCGGCGCTGCTCGATGCGCGCAGCCTGCAGGGCCTGGCGATCGGTGGCGCCTTGTACATCGCGATACTGATCTGCATTTTCTTTCGCGGCCGGAGCGCCGGCATCCTGGTTGCGCCGCTGGCGTCCGCTGTCTGCACGCTGCTGGCTGCGCAATTCGTCGGTTCCGCGCTCGCGCTGCTGGCCGGCGTTGCGGCGGCGGCAGGCGTCACCTTGCTGCGCGAGGCCTATCGAAGTGCCTGACCTGCAGGCCACGCTGCTGGCAATCGTCGTTATGACGATGGCAACGTACCTGACGCGCATTGCCGGTTACTTCCTGGGCAGCCGCATCGTGCCAGGGTCGCGCGCGAGCAGGGTGCTGGAAGTGCTGCCCGGTGCCGCACTTGCCGGGGTACTGGCCCTGTCGCTGGCGCAGCTTCCCGTCATCGATATCCTGGCCGTCGTCGTCGCCGTGCTCGCCTACCTGTGGTCAGGCCATACGCTGCTTGGCATTGCGACCGGGCTCATCATCGCCGTGGCGAACGCGCATTTATTCGGTTAGCTGTCGCTCAAGCACAGACGTTCCCGGCGATAGCCAATGCAAGGCACAACAGGCGCGCTACACGGGTCGTCAGCCCCGCAGCGACCGGCGAACGTGACGTCGGCCGCATGGAGCGGCGCGGCATGAGGTTGTACTATCGTCTGTCCGCCGTTCCGGGTCTGTGCATGCGTCGATTCATTCCTGTCATCCTGTCCGCGCTTTGTGCCAGCGCGCAGTCCGCCAGCGACGAGCAGGTGCCGGCGGGGCTGCTGCTGATTCCGCGCAGCGTCGAGACCGTGCTGGTCGCCGACACCGGATCATCCACCTTGCGCCGCTTCGCGGTCAGCGAGCTCGGCCTGACCGAAATCGATACGCGCTACATGTCGGTCGGTCGCAACGGGGTTGGCAAGGAGCGCGCCTGGGATCGCAAGACGCCGCTCGGCATTTATTTCATCACCGAAGAGCTCGATACCGAACGTCTGCACGACAAGTACGGTGACAAGGCTTTCGTCCTCGATTACCCGAACGCCTGGGATCGCTACCGCAATCGCAGCGGCGACGGCATCTGGCTGCATGGGGTTGATCGCAATGCGCCGGAGCGGCCGGCGCTCGACACGGATGGCTGCCTGTCGCTGCCGAATGACGCGATTCGCGAGCTCGCTGCCGGGCTGGCGCCGCTTATTACCCCGGTGATCGTCACTCGCGAGATTCAATGGGCGGACGCCGCGACAGTCATGGCGCAACGTGCCGAGTTGAGTGCTGCGCTGGGTCGCTGGGAGCAGAGCGTCGAGCACAACGACGCTGCCGGCTATCTCGCGCTGTATGCCGAAGATTTTCGCTATCGGGGCATGGATCGCGCCGAATGGGCCGCGTGGCGCGGCCGGGTGTTTGCCCGGCGCGAGCCGGTGCGCGTCGAGATTGACGATTTGCTGCTGCTGGCGGACCCGGAAGAGCCCGGCCTCTACCTGAGCCGCTTTACACAGCGGGTGAGGACGGCCGAGGGTACCGTCCAGACCCGCAAACGACTGTACTGGCGCCACGACGATGCGGGCGAGTTACGCATCGTCACGGAAGATAACGGCTAGCTTTCTAGCGAACCGACTCGCGCGCAACCAGTTCGTTGATCACTTCCAGCAACCTCGGGTAACTGCCGGCCTCGGCGCCGCCCGTGCGGTACTTGCCGTTCACGACAACCGCCGGCACGCCGGTGATGCCGTAACGCCGGCCCAGGTCCTCGGCAACGCGCAGCTTCTGCGCCACTTCGAAGGAGCTCCAGGTGCTGCGGAAGTCCTCGTCACTGACACCAAAGCGCTTGAAGATCTCGGCAATGGCGTCTTCCGAGGTCAGGCGATTGTTGCGCTGGTGGTATTCGTTAAACACGGCCGCATGAAACACCTCCGGGTTCGCCAGCTTGCCGCTTTTTGCGAGCACTTCCTCGGTGTAGAACAGCTGTGCGTGCAGCTTGACCAGCGGGTTCCACATCGCCGGAATCCGCACGAAGCGGGTGTTGGCCGGCTTCTTCGCGGCCCAGCCGTTAATGAACGGCTCGAAGTCGTTGCAGTGGGCGCAGCCGTACCAGAAGACTTCCGCGATCTCGACCTTGTCGGTGCCACCGACGGTGGGCTGGGTCGGCACGAGGCGGTGGAAATGCTGGCCTTCCTTGAACTGCCATTCGCGCGGGTTGGTAGTGCTTGCAGCCTGCGCCAGCAGCAGCGGCGCATCGTCCGCGGCGGTCTCGTCGCCGGCGGAGGATTCCTCGACCAGGGTAGGCGCGGTATCGGGATCGGGCTTCGGCGCTGCAACCACCGGGGCCTCCATCGCAGTGTCTTGCGCGTCTACCGCAGCCTCGGGCTGCTGTTCGTTTGCCGACTGCTCAGGGCCACAGGCGCTCAGCAAAAACGCGCCAAATAGCGCAAAAACCAGCGGGTTCTTCATGTTGTACTCCGTTCGGGGTTGCAGCCTATGACCCACAGCTGCAGAAAAAATTCGACGAAAAGCCGGCTCGCGGCAGGATCAGTCGCTGGCGACCGGCGTGCCGCGCAGACCCTGCACGTACGAGGCTACGGCGACGATTTCTTCCTCGCTGAGCCGTGCGGCGATGTCGCGCATTACCTGGGTGACGCCATCCGACTTGCGCGCTTCACTGGCGTAGTCGCGCAGTTGTTTTGCCGTGTACACCGCGTACTGACCGCGCAGCCTTGGGTACTTGGCGGCGGGATTGCCGAGACCGGTCGGGCCGTGGCAGGCCATGCAGGCAGCGACGCCCGTTTCCTTGTTGCCTGCCCGGTACAGTGCTTCGCCGCGATTCACGAGTTTTGCGTCAGCGACCGTCTTCGTGGCCGCCTTTTGACCGGCGTAATGCACGGCCAGGTCGCGCATGTCTTCGTCGGACAGCAGCATCGCCTGGCCGCTCATCAGCGGGTTCATGCGCTTGCCGGTCTTGAAGGCCTGCAGTTGTTCAACGGTGTACTTGGCATGCTGGCCCGCGAGACTCGGCCATTCCGGGTTGACGCTATTGCCGTCCGCGCCATGGCAGGCGCCACAGGTGACGGATTTGGTCTTGCCGGCGTCGGCAGAGCCGTTAACCAGAGTTTCGTCGCTGGCAATTGCCGCGAGCGGAAAGACGAGAAGCGCAAAAGCAAACTTTAAGTTCATAGGATGTTAAACCGTACCCTGCGAGCGGCAGTCACTGGTCGCTGCCGTGGTCGCGCGTTGATGTGTGCCTGACTGAATCCGTTTCGTGACGCACCGCCGGTGGTTGCCGCCGGCGGCCCGAGCGGTCACTATAGGCCACCCGAAACCGATCTCAGAAGGCCCCAAATTATACACACATCGGGGCGGTATCCCATGTCGCAATACCCCGATGCACAATTCCTGACGAGTGCCAACGCACCGAGCCAGTTCCTGCCCGATACCGGCCGCGAGGTCGCCGTTGCCGGCCGCTCGAACGCCGGCAAATCGAGCGCCATCAACGTGATCGTCAACCGTCGCCAGTTTGCCCGCACCAGCAAGACCCCCGGCCGCACCCAGCTGATCAATTTTTTCGCGCTGGCTGACGAGCTGCGTCTCGTCGACCTGCCAGGCTACGGCTTCGCCAAGGTTGCCGAAAGCATGCGGGCGCACTGGGGGCAGCTGATCCAGCAATATTTCGAGAACCGCAAAAGTCTGCAGGGTCTGCTGCTGGTCGTCGATATCCGCCGTGGCATTACTGATTTCGACCGGCAGCTGCTGAGCCTGTGCGCGTCGGTCGCGGTGCCGGTGCACGTGCTGCTCACCAAGTCCGACAAGCTGAAGCGCGGCCAGGCGGCGACCGCGCTGCTGACCGCGCGTCGCGAACTGGGCGAGGCCAGCTCGGTGCAGCTTTTTTCGGCGCTGAAACGCAGCGGAGTGGACGCGGCGCGGGACCAGCTCGCGGCGTTCCTGGCCCGCAGCGCATAAAAAAACCCCGGAGGCCATCGGCGACCGGGGTTAGAGGGATGCAGCCGGTTTGGGGCAACCGCCTGCGAGCCTGATTAGGGAGGTAAACAGGCGAGTGTTTGCACACTCAAAAACTTGGAACCGGGCGTCCGCCAAGAGTTCCGGGAGTTCTATTAACTAGATGATTTTAATTGGAATTATGGTTTTTAGTGGGCTTCGTCCCAGTCCCTGCCGGTGCCAGCGTCGACCACCAGTGGCACCTTCAGGCTGGCAGCGGCACTCATTCGCCTGACCACTTCGTCGCGCACCGCGTCGATCGACTTTTCATCGACCTCGAGAACCAGCTCGTCATGCACCTGCATGATCAGGCGCGCCGGTGCCTTCGAGGATTCCAGCCAGCCGTGCACGTCGATCATGGCCTTCTTGATGATATCGGCGGCGGTGCCCTGCATCGGTGCGTTGATCGCGCTGCGCTCGGCGTACTGGCGGCGCTGCGCATTGCGGTCGTTGATTTGCGGCAGGTACAGGCGCCGGCCGAACAGCGTGGCTACGTAGCCGTCATCACGGGCCTGCGCGCGGGTGCTGTCCATGTACGCCTTCACACCGGGGTAACGGTCAAAGTACAGGTCGACATAGTCCTGCGCTTCGCCGCGGCTGGTGCCGAGCTGTTTCGCTAGGCCGAACGCCGACATACCGTACATCAGGCCGAAGTTAATGGCTTTCGCGGAGCGCCGCTGGTCGGCGCTGACCTCGCCGATTGGCACGCCGAATACTTCGGCGGCGGTCGCCTGGTGCACATCGCGCTCTTCGTTGAATGCTTCCAGCAAACCGGCGTCGCCGGACAGGTGCGCCATGATGCGCAGCTCGATCTGCGAATAGTCGGCCGCCAGCAGCAGGGTGCCCTCGGGCGACACGAACGCCTTGCGAATGCGCCGGCCTTCCTCGCTGCGAATCGGGATGTTCTGCAGGTTGGGGTCCGTGGAGGACAGCCGGCCGGTTGCGGCAACCGCCTGGTGATAGGAGGTATGAATGCGGCCGGTCTCCGCGCAAATCTGCAGCGGCAGTTTGTCGGTGTAGGTGCTCTTCAGCTTGCTGACACTGCGGTACTCAAGAATGATGCGCGGCAGGTCGTAATCGGCCGCCAGCTCCTGCAGCACATCTTCCGCAGTCGACGGCTGACCTTTCGGCGTCTTGCGAATGACGGGCAGGCCCTGGGTCTCGAACAGGATCTGTTGCAGCTGCATTGGCGAGCCCAGATTGAACGGCCCGCCGGCGGCTTCGTGCGCTTCTTTCTCCAGCCGCTGCATCGTCTTTGCGAGTTCGCCACTTTGCTTTTTCAGCATCGCGCGGTCGACGAGCACGCCGGTTTCTTCCATCGCAAACAAGACGGGTACAAGCGGCTGCTCGACGCTTTCATAAAGCTTCTGCAGGCCTTCGACTTTGCCGAGTTCACCCCACAGCTTGGCGTGCAGTCGCAAGGTGATATCGGCATCCTCGGCGGCGTACGGCGCGGCCTGCTCGAGCGCGACCTGGTTGAACGTGAGCTGCTTCGCACCTTTACCGGCGACATCCTCGAAGTGAATGGTTTCGACGCCGAGATAATTGCGTGCGGTCGAGTCCATGTCGTGCCGCGTTGCGACGCTGTTCAGTACATAGGATTCGAGCATTGAATCGAAGCGCATGCCGGCCAGCTTGATGTTGTAGCGTGCGAAGACGTGCGCGTCGTACTTCAGGTGGTGTCCTACCTTTGCCGCCGTCGCGTCCTGCAGCCAGTTCTTCATTTGTTTCAGCACCGCAGCGCGGTCGAGCTGGTCCGGCGCGCCCGGGTAGTCGTGCGCCAGCGGAATGTAGGCCGCTTCGCCTTCTGTCACTGCGATCGAGATGCCGACCAGCTCGGCTTCCATGTAGTTAAGGCTCGTGGTTTCGGTATCGAGTGCCACGAGTTTTGCCTGCGCAATTTTTTTCAGCCACTGGTCGAGCGCAGCCTGGGTCAGCACAGTGTCGTAGCTGCCCTGCGCGCGGCCGGTCGCCTCGTCAGCGACCGCGGCGGGTTCGCCTGTGACAGTAACCGGCGTTTCACCAAGCTGGCGCGCCAGGTTGCGCAACTCGAAGCGTTCGCAGAAACCGCGCATCAGTTCGGCATCGATCGCGCCGCGTTTGAAATCTGCCGGCTGCTCGTCGAGTGCTACATCCAGCTTGATGGTGGCAAGCTGCTGCGATAAGCGCAGCTGCTCAAGATTGTCGCGCAGGCTCTCGCCGACCTTGCCGCCGACGTCGGCCGCATTGGCGATCAGGTTTTCTACGCTGTCGTATTCCTTCAGCCACTTCGCAGCGGTTTTCGGGCCAACCTTGGGAACGCCCGGAATGTTGTCGGACTTGTCGCCGACCAGCGCGAGGTAGTCAATGATCTGCTCCGGCCAGACGTCGAACTTCTGGTGCACGCCGGCGCGATCCATGACGGTGTCGGTCATCGTGTTGACGAGTGTCACACCGTCCCCGACCAGCTGCGCCATGTCCTTGTCACCGGTCGATACCAGTACCTCCATGCCGGCAGACCGCGCGCGCCTGCACAGCGTGCCGATCACGTCGTCAGCCTCAACGCCTTCCTTGCGCAGCATCGGCAAGCCAAGCGCCGGCACTGCTTCCAGCAGCGGGGCAATTTGCTCGCGCAGCTCGTCCGGCATCGGCGGCCGGTTCGATTTGTAATCCTCGAACAGCTTGTCGCGGAAGGTCTTGCCCGGGGCATCGAATACCACCGCGATGTAGGCGTCAGGTTCTTCCCGGGTCAGTTTCATCAGCATGCTGAGCACGCCGTGCAAAGCGCCCGTGGGTTCGCCGGATGATGTGGTTAACGGTGGCAGCGCGTGAAACGCGCGATACAGGTAAGACGACCCGTCAACCAGCACCAGTTTTTGCTTTTTCATTACTGGCTCGCTCAGGGTTGTTCGTCTTCGCTTCTTCGGCTTCTTCGGCGATTCTGATTGCGGGTCCGCTGCGGTCGCTGCGTCGGTGGCCGGGACCTCGCTGCGGATGTCACTCGGACTACCGGGCAGGAACAGGGGGCCTTTCTGGCCGCAGCCAACAAGTACTGCGGCGCCGAGCAGGAAAAAAATGATGCGTTGCGAGTGTGTCATTGCGGCGAGCCCTGCGGAAGTTCCGCGCATGGTACCGCAGTTGAGCTCCGGATTGGCTGGCGGCACCGTCAGTCGCCCGCTTTGGCGCCGTACTGTTTTGCGACCAGGCGGTACGCGTCGCGAAACGGTATTCCGTCATTAGTAACGAGCGCGTAGGCGCGTTCCGCCGCGTACAGGCCATCGTCCAGCTTGATTTTGTCCGGGTTGAACTGCATGCGACTGATCAGGTAAGCCATGACGTCGACACTGTCGATGGTCAGGTCGATGCCGCGAAACAGCGGCGCCTTGATGCGCTGCGCATCGCGCTGGAAACCGCTGGGCAATTTGGCAACCAGCAGCAGGCATTCCTGCAGGCAGCTGTTAACCGTCGCGCTTGCACCGCGCACCAGTTCCAGCACATCCGGGTTGCGTTTCTGCGGCATGATCGACGAGCCGGTCGTGACATCATCAGCCAGCGCGATGTAGCTGAATTCCTGTGTGTAGAACAGCAACAGGTCGGCCGCGAGGCGTGCGAGATCCTGCATCAGTAAAGTCAATTCAAACAGCAGGCCGGCTTCTGCCTTGCCGCGCGAGATCTGTACCGCGGTGACCGGGTTCTGGGTCTCATCGAAGCCCAGCGCCGCGGTCGTGAATTCCCGATCGAGTGCGAGGCCCGGTGTGCCGTAGCCGGCAGCACTGCCGAGCGGGTTCTTGTTCATGCGGCGGCGGCTGGCACTGAGGCCGGCCAGCGCATCGTCAAACGCTTCCGCGAAGCCGCCGGCCCACCAATCGACCGATGATGGCATCGCCTGCTGCATGTGCGTATAGCCGGGCAGCGTCACCTCACCCTGCCGTTTCTGCAGGTCTGCAAGTGCGGCGAGCAGGCCGCGCACGCTGTGCTGTACCTGGTCCGCTGCGTCACGCAGATACAGGCGCAGCGCGGTCAGCACCTGGTCATTGCGCGAGCGGCCGAGGTGCAGGCGGCCACCGGCGTCGCCGATCGCGCTGGTCAGTCTTGTTTCGAGCGCGGTGTGCACGTCTTCGTCTGCCAGCTCGATGTGCCAGTCGCCGGCATGAAACTGCTCGCCGAGTTTTTTGAGGCCGTCACAGATCGCCGCGCAGTCGTCCTTGCTCAGCAGCTTCTGCTGGGTCAGCATCTGTGCGTGTGCAATCGAGCCGCGGATGTCGTAGTCGACCAGTCGCGCATCGAGCAGGTGATCTTCACCTGCCGTATAACGCAGCACGCGCTCGTCGAGCGGCAGGCCTTTTTCCCACAGGCGACTCATGACTTCGACCCGCTTGCTGTCTGTTCGGCGGGTGACAGGGCGCTGATGTCGTCGACCACCAGGGTGCCGGTGCCTTCATTGGTGAAGACTTCAAGCAGCAGGCTGTCGGGTACCTTGTAACTGATGATGTGCACGCGCTTGACGCCGTTGACGATGGCCGCGTCAATTGCGGCGGCTTTTGGCAGCATGCCGTCGGCCAGTTGTCCGCCGTCACGCAGCTTGTGCAAACCGGCGCGATCCACGTAGGAGATCAGGGAGCGCGGGTCGTTGCGATCGGCGAGTATGCCCGGCGCGCCGGTTGCCAGTATCAGCTTTTCCGCGCCCAGTTCGGCAGCGATGGCTGCCGCGACGGTGTCGGCATTGATGTTCAGCAGGGTGCCGTTCGCATCACAGGATAAAGGGCTGACGACCGGCACCAGGCCGTTGTCGAGCTGCTTTCGCAGGACATCGGCATCGACCGCTTCGATGTCGCCGACAAAGCCGTAGTCCACTGCCTTACCGCTTGCCTGTTTTACCGGCGGTCTGCGGATTGCGCGGATCAGGCCCGCATCGACGCCGCTGACGCCGACTGCCGGGATCTCGACGTCGCGACACGCGGCGAGAATTCGCGTGTTGACTTCGCCGTTAAGCACCATCGTTGCGACATCCAGCGACGGCGCATCGGTAACACGCCGTCCATCGACAAACTGCGGATCGAGACCGAGCGCCTTGGCGAGGCGCGTCGACTGCGGGCCGCCGCCATGTACCAGCACGACACGAATGCCAACCTGGTAAAGAATGCCGACCTGTTCCAGCAACGCGCGGGTTGCATCGCTGTCGGCGAATACTTCGCCACCGGCTTTCAATACAAAAATCTTGTGCTTGAACAACCTGATATACGGCACCGCGTGTTTCAGTGCCGAGACCACCGCATCGCGATCGTAGCTGACGTTCATTGCCGCGCTCCCAGCATCTGGTGCAGCACCGCCATCTGCGCCAGCATGCGATTGCGTGCTTCGTGAATGACCACGCTGCGCGGCCCGTCCAGCACCGCTTCACTGACAACGACACCGCGGCGCACCGGCAGGCAGTGCATGAAGCGACAGTCGTCGCGCGCGTTAGCAAACCACGGCTCGTCAACGCACCAGCCCTCGAGACCGCGGCGCAGTTCCTGATCAGCCGCGTTATTGCCGTAGTGACGCGTCGACGACCATGACTTTGCGTAGATCACGTGCGCATCCTGCATGGCTTCCTTGCGATCGTCGGTCTCGCGCAGCGAGCCGCCGGATGCTGCCGCCGCGGCTGCCGCTTTTTTCATCGTGACTGCCGGCAACTCGAATCCTTCCGGGCGCAGCACCGTCACGTCCATGCCGCGCATTGCGGCCATGTGCACGGCGGCGGTTGGCACCGCCAGTGGCAGCGCCTTCGGGTGGTATGCCCAGCTCAGCACGAACTTGCCGCCGTTGGCGGGTAGCTTGAGGTCATCCATCGTCTTCCAGTCGGCGAGACTCTGGCAGGGATGATTCATCGCGGATTCCATATTGATGTACGGCTTGTCGATCAAACCGATCAGCGATGAAAATTCGGTTTCGGCAAGGTCCGCTTCCAGACTGCGGCGTTCGGCAAATGCGCGAATGCCGATGGCATCGCCATAGGACGCGATGACCGGTACCGCCTCGCGAATGTGTTCTGCAGCGGTGCCGTCCATGACAATACCGGGGCGCGTTTCAAGGCCATGAATTGACATGTCCGGGGAGATTACGAACGAACCGCCACCGAGTCGTATCATCGCGGCCTGGAACGAGGCGAGCGTGCGCAAAGACGGGCTCAGGAACAGCAGTGACAGCACCTTGCCGCGCAGCGCCTGCGGTTCCGGACTGTGATCGAGCCGTGTGGCAAGTTCGAGTAGCGCCGCAATCTGTTCGGCAGAAAAGTCCGCAAGGTCGTTAAATGCTTTCATCGTTAATCTCGGTTTTGAAAATGGATAAATCAGGCAACGGGTTGAATGTCGGCGAGCGCCGCGGCGAGTCGGGTAACGTGGCCGGCCTGCAGCACCAGCGGCGGCAGCAGGCGCACGACGTTCGGATCGGCACTGGTGCCGGTCAGGATGTCCTGCTCGAGCAGCGCTGCATGCACGTCGCGCGCCGGGCGATCGCAGACCAGGCCGAGCAGCAGGCCCATGCCCTGGATGCGGCGCACCGGGCCGACCGCACACAGTTCGCGAATCTCGGCCTCGCGCTGGCGTACTCTCAGCAGCAGGTCTTCTTTCTCAATAGCGTCGATCACCGCAACGATTGCCGCGCAGGCGACCGGGCCGCCGCCAAAGGTTGAACCCAGATCGCCACTGTGCAGACCGGCGCCCAGCGTTTCACTGCACAGCAATGCGCCACAGGGAAAGCCACCGCCGAGGCTTTTTGCGCTGGTCAGCATGTCCGGTTCGACCTGGAATACCTGCGATGCAAAAAACTGGCCCGAGCGGCCCATCCCGGATTGCACTTCATCGGCGATCAACAGCGCGCCGCTGCTGGTGCAGGCGTCACGCAGCGCGACGACAAACTCGCGATCAAGATCAAACGCGCCGGCCACGCCCTGTACGGGTTCGAAGATAACCGCCGCTACGTTCTTATCGATCATGCGCTTTGCTGCGGCAATGTCATTGCGCGGAATGAAATCGACATCGAACGGTAGTCGCGGAAAGCCGTACCATTTTTCTGCGGCGTTCCAGGTCACGGCAGCGGCGGCTGCCGTGCGACCGTGAAAACTCTGCGTCAGCGCCAGGATCTTGCCGCGACCCGTGGCCCGGCAGGCAACGCGCAGCGCGTTTTCGTTAGCTTCCGCGCCGCTGTTGACGAAGAACACGCGCGTCAATGATGGAGGGGACACGCGCACCAGGGCTTCCGCAGCGGCTGCGCGAATTTCCAGCGCAAGCGCATTGCTCTGAAACAGCAGGCGCTGGGCCTGTGTTGATATCGCGGCATACAGGCCAGGGTGTGAATACCCGAGCGCGGCCACCGCGTGCCCGCCGTACAGGTCGAGAATCGTGCGGCCGTCGCGGGTGAAGATATCGCAGCCGGCTGCACGCACCGGGTCGATATCGAGCTGCGGGTATACCGGGACCGTCGCTGCCGCCTCACGCGCAGCGGTGCTTTTCGCACCGTGCTTGCTGCTACTCATGTCCATGCCGGCGCCACCGCTGTAAGTCCGGCAGTCTCCGGCAGCGACCAGAGACGATTCATCCACTGCATGGCGCCGCCGGCGGCGCCTTTCACGAGGTTGTCGATTGCGCTGGTGATTACCACGGTGTTGCCCTGCGTCGCAACGCCGAGGTGGCAGTGATTGCTGGTCACAACGTTCTTGATTTTCGGCATGCCGTCGACAAGCTGCACGAACGGTGCGTGCTGATAGTAGCTGTCGTAGATGTCCCGCAAGGCGCCTGCAGATAGCGGCGCGGCAAGCTCCGCCTGCAGCGTCACGTGAATGCCGCGTGAGAACGGTCCGGAATGTGGCACGAAGTTAACGCGCACATCACCGCCACCACCCGCTTTGATGCCGGCCGCAATTTCCGGTGCGTGGCGATGCGCCAGCGGCTTGTAGGCGTACAGATTGCTGTGGCGTTCCGGGTGATGCGTGCCGGGCAGCGGTGCGCGGCCGGAGCCGGTGCTGCCGGTGATACCGCAGATAAAAATGCTGCGCAGGTCGGGCTGCGCCTGGCAAAGCGGCACCGCTGCGAGCAGCGCTGCCGTCGCAAAGCAGCCCGGATGACCGACGTGCATGGCAGCCTGGCCCGAGACCTGCTCCGGTACACCTTGAGCGAACTGCTGCAGGATTTCCGGAGCGCCGTGCGGCTGTCCATACACTGCCGCGTAATCCTGCGCATGCGAATAGCGGAAATCGGCGGACGAATCGACGACGTGGACTGTCACGTTTTTCGCTTCCGCAACGCGCAGCAGCCGCGCAACCAGCGCTGCCGACGCGCCGTGCGGCGCGCAGGAAAAAAGTGCCAGTTCGGCGACGTCGCCGAGCAGGGCTTCACAGTCTTCCACCGAGCAAAAACCGGTATCAGGGTAAGCGGGCGCAAGCGAGGGGAAGACCGCGGCCAGCGGCGCACCAGCCTGCGATGTTGAAACCGCGGCGCGCAGCTCGAACTGCGGATGCGCTGCCAACAGTCGCAGCACTTCGCCACCGACGTAGCCCGTCGCACCCAGCACGGCGGCCGGAATGCGCCGGCTCATGCGCCAGCTCCCTGCGCCGCGTCAATGAGGTTGGCGACGTGCTCGCCGAGTGCCGCGCCGTCAGTCAGCGCGTTAATCGCTGGCAGCGACAGGCGACGGCCGATCTGGTCGATACCCACCGCGTTGTCTGTTGCCGGTCCCGTGACGATCGCGGGTTCGATACCGAACTGTTCGCGCAGGATGCGGGCGCCGCCCCAGGCGCCGACCGGGTCGTTGGCGCACAGCACTACGGCCGTCAGCGCGTTGCGAATGGCTTCGTCAGTAAGAATTGCTTCAACGCCGTATTCGCCGATCAGGCCATCGCCCAGTTCGACGACGATGACATCGGGGCCGCGTGCGGCGAGGTTGGTCAGCAGGCTGCGCGTCAGTGCCGGGCCGTTCTCGGCCGTGGTCGTCACGATACCGAGGTCCGAGAAAATCATCGTCTCGCTGGCGCCGGCGTCTTCCATCGCGTGGATATCGCGCCGCAACGACACACCGGTCGCCTTGCAGGCCGCGACCCGCATGCCGTGATGCCGCAGACCGGCCACGATCGCGCAGGCCGCGACGGTCTTGCCCGAGTCCATGCAGGTACCGGCAAGCGCGACGACCGGCACCCCCAGCGTGTCGAGCTTTGCAGCCTGGTCGAGCGTTGCCGAACCCACGCGGGCCGGCACGCCGATACGCTCACCGAGATACGGGAAGTGCAGCACCGTACCGAGCACTTCGCAGTCGAACGGATCGCCGACATCGGGATTGGCCGAATCGCACAGACCCAGGACGCCGCCGATGTTCAGCAGCTGCACGGTGCCGCCGACTTCGAGTGATTTTGGCAGGTGACCGGAGTAGCCGCGCAGCGCTTTGCGATGCCCGAGCGCGCCAACCACGATATCGCCCTGGTTCACTTTCGCCATGCGTCCGCTAACGAGCTCGAGCGTGTTGTAACGTGACTTGTTGTTCAGCACGCGCACCGCGATGAGCACGCCTTCTTCACAGGGAATGTCATCTGCCAGCCGCAGCTCCTGCGCCAGCTTGCTGTGCTGTGCCACTGAGGCAATCTTGTCGACGATTACACTGCGCATCGCTCAGGTTCCCGCCGCGGCGCGCGTTTGCAGCGTGCCGGGCAGCGACAGGACTCGCGAATAGCCAAGCGCGTCAGCTGCGCTCCATTCGCCGGCGGATTCGCCGTACACACCGCGGGTTGCTGCCAGCAGCGAATGCGGCGACTCAACGCCGGACACGAACAGGTTGCCGGGCCGCAAGGTAAAGTGCACATCACCGGTGACGCGCTTTTGCGAAGACTGCAGCAATGCTTCGACGTCGCGCGCCGCGAGATCGAGCTGCCGGCCTTCGTGAATCATGTCGCCGTAAATAGCCGCGACGCTGTCCTTGATGCGTGACTGATGCGCACTAAGCACCAGCTTCTCAAGTTCGCGATGCGCGGTGATCAGCGTGATCGCCGCCGGCGCTTCGAAGGCAACGCGGCCTTTGGTACCGAGTACCGTGTCGCCCAGGTGAACACCGCGGCCGATGCCGTAAGCGCCGGCAATCCGCTCCAGTGCTTCGATCAGCGCGACAGGCGGCGTTTCCTTGCCGTCGAGCGCGACAGGCACACCGGCGCGAAAGCTCAGGCGATGGTGGGTCTCCGCCGGCGGCGCAGTGAAAGCCGCTTTTGAGAGCACCCAGGCCTCTTCAGGAATCGACTGCGCGGACGTCAGCGTTTCGCGGCCGCCGATCGTGATGCCCCACAGGCCGCGATTCACCGAATAGGCGGAGCCCTGCGCCGGCAGCGGCAGGTCTCTTTCCTGCAGGAAGGCCAGCTGTTCGTCACGCACCCAGTTGTTATCGCGTACCGGGGCGAGCACCTCGAGGCCCGGGTTCAGCGTGCGCAGCGCGACTTCGAAGCGCACCTGGTCATTGCCTGCCGCGGTGCAGCCGTGCGCAACCGTGGTTGCGCCATGTTCCCTGGCCAGCCTCGCCAGCGCCGCTGCCTGCACGCCGCGCTCCGCGCCGACGCACAGCGGATACGCATTACCGCGCAGCACGTTGCCGAAAATCAGGAAGCGAATGACTTCGTCGAAGAACTGCTGCTTGCAGTCGAGCTGCAGGTGTTCGAGCGCACCGAGTCTGAGTGCGCGCGCATGCAGGTCTTGCGCGGCCTGCGCATCGATGCCGCCGGTGTCGACGGTAACGGTAATGACATCGCGGCCATAAGTCTGCTTCAGCCAAGGGACGCAAAACGAAGTATCCAGGCCGCCGGAAAAGGCGAGAAGAATCGGAGAGGTATCAGCGGACAAAACTTGTGCTCCAGAAAGATTAAGGCGTTACGTTCGCAGCGTGGCTGCGCATGCCGCATTGTTCGACGCGGGCGATGACATTGCGCTGCGCGGCCGCGCTGGTCGTCGCGGTGAAGACGGTGTCGTCGCCACCCACGTTGCCGACGATCTCCGGCCAGCCGCAGCGGTCGAGAGCCAGCGCCACGCGCTGCGCGGCGCCGATGGCCGTACGGATGACCAGCAGGTTGGGGCCGGCCGATTTCAGTTCGCGGACGAGATCCGCCACCGCGGCGACTTCGTCGATGCCAGCGGCATGCTGGTCGGGCAGTACGTAGCCCGCCGGCGTTTTCAGCGCGCCGAGCTCACGCAGGTCGCGACTGACGCTCGACTGGGTCGCCTCGAAGCCCTGTGCCAGCAGTGCGTCGACGACGGATTGCTGGGTCGCTGCGGGGCCCGCGGCGAGCAGGCTGACAATGGCGTTACGCCGCTCAAGCGGGTGTCTGGAGGTCTCTGGCATCGGACTACTGCTGCATAAATATGCGCATAAAACTAACAACATGCGCATAGACCGTCAAGGCCCAATGCACGGAAAATAACGGGCGGCGCCATTTTTTGGTGCTCTTGCCGGTCATCGACAGCAGCGCCGGGCCTGCTACCATGCCGCGAGCCGAATTTGCGGAGAGACAGGTGGCACTACTCGAGACAGTGGAAAAAGGCCCGGCACAGGATGCCGACGGTTGCGTGATCTGGCTGCACGGGCTGGGGGCGGACGGCCACGATTTCGAGCCGATCGTACCTGAGCTGGCGCTCGCGGGCCTGATCAAATTGCGCTTCGTTTTTCCGCATGCACCGGTGCGCCCGGTCACCCTGAACAACGGCATGGCGATGCGTGCCTGGTACGACATCGTCAGCCTGGAGCGGAACGGGCCGCAGGACGAGGCCGGCATACGTGACAGCGCTGCCGCCATTGAGGCGCTGATTGCGCGCGAGCAGGAGCGTGGTGTGCCCCTCAACAAAATCCTGCTCGCCGGATTTTCGCAGGGCGGCGCGATTGCCATGCACACCGCGGTGCGCAAGCGAGAGCCGCTGGCCGGGCTGATGGCGCTGAGCACCTGGCTGCCGCTGACCGGCGCATTTAGAAAAGAAGTGGTTGATAACCCGGCCTCACAGCCGCGCAAGCTGCCGGTTTTCATCGCGCACGGCGCGTACGACCCGGTGCTGCCTTATGCGCTTGGCGAACAAACGCGAGATGCCCTGATTACCGCCGGCTTCGCGCCGGAGTGGCACAGCTACCCGATGGCGCACGCGGTGTGCGCGGAAGAAATCGCGGCAATTCGCGAGTGGCTGCTGCGGGTGTACGGCGTGACTGCAAGCTGACCGAAATTCTGCCTGCGCCGACCGATGCTCACGAGGCCCTGAATTTGAACTGGTCTTCGCCGCTTACTCTGCCGCTCGCAGCGAAGCGACGTTCCACGATCAGCGTGTCGCCGGAGTTTTCAACCAGCACGATACTGGTACAGCGGGTCCCGTAACGTTCCGTCCTGATAAACGGTGCAGACACGGCACGCGCGAGCTCAATGGGCAATTCGTCGTCGAAATCCCTGACCGCAGCGGGCGTCGTGTCGGCAAGCAAGGTCAGCAAAGCCGTCGGGTTGATCGCGTCGCGCTCAATCAGGTCCTGCAGGCCGCCGCGACAGCGCAGCAATTTTGGCCATGGCGTATCCAGTGTCGCGTTGCTGAGACCGTAAACACCGGCCTCAAGCTCACGCGGCGGGTCAGCGCGATTCGTTGTGTAACACAGTGATGAAGGCGAAGCCGTCAATAAGCTGAAGCCGGCAAAATCGCTGCCGTTCAGCGCCGTCGAATACGCAAGCGGCGCGTCATTGCCTGCGACGAATGCACTGACCAGCTTGCCGCGACTCTGGCGCGCCGGCCGGTCATGCTGGTGCTCACGGTAGTTCGTAACGGTTGCGAAGCGCCCGCTGCGGCTTACCGCGAGCCAGGTGCCGCCAGCCTGCAAATCACGACCGGCCAGCACTTCGGGCTGGTCCGCCCACCACTGCATCGCGGCGGCGGGGCGGGCATGTTGTTCATCGCGGTTTGCGGCGATGATCAGGCGGTAGCGCGGATGCTGCTGCCACGCACAGACGACGAGGCACATGGTCTACCGGGCTGCCGCGGCGGAGTCATTTGCGAGCCAGTCATCGACCAGGCGCCGGGCAATCGACAGGCGCGGCGGCAGCTTCGGGAACCCCGACGCCAGCTCCTTGCGCGAAAACCACTGTGCGTCTTCAAGCTCGCCGTCGTTCAGCTGAATGTCGTAACTCTCGCCGCGAGCGTGAAAACCCAGCATCAATGACGCCGGGAACGGCCAGGGCTGCGAACTGTGGTAGCGCACGTCGCTGACGACAATATTGGTCTCTTCTTCAACTTCGCGGACGACAGCATCTTCGAGGCTTTCGCCCGGCTCGACGAAGCCTGCGATGGTCGAATAGCGGCCTTCGGGCCACTTGGCCTGTCGCCCCAGCAGGCAGCGATCGCCGTCGTGCACGAGCACGATGATGGCCGGGTCTACCCTTGGAAAAATCTGGCCGCCGCATTCCTGCTTCTGACAGATGCGGGTGTTGCCGCCCGCCGATGGCAGCGTGTGTGTGCCGCAACGCCCGCAATGCTGCTGCGCCTCGTGCCACAGTAACAGGGCGCGCGCATGGGCGACGAGGTTGGCTTCATCGGCCGGCAGCACGCCGCCGAGATAACGCAGGTCGTGAAACGCGCCGCGATTGGTGAACGGGGCTTCGGCGGCACGGCTGATGTGTACCGCGAACGCCGGCTGGTCCCGAAACATGCCGAGGAAAACCGGTAACTGATCGCCGAACGCGGCGAGATCCTCGCGCTGCAGCAACACCGTGCGATGCGGTTCGTCACTAACGAGGCAACGATCGCCCCAGACCGGCACAAATACGGTGTCGTCGCGCGCCAGCGCCGCCTCGAGCCAGGCAGCGTCGTGGCGACGATGCGCGGAACGGTCGACAAACGCGCCGGCAAATACATTGTGTCCTGACATGGTTGGGACGGCTGCCACTCTTTGGGGTGTTGCAGCGCCGGGGCGCGCTGCCTGCGGCCGGCAGTGTACCGGACGCCAGCCAGCGGATCGATGCTGCCAACGTCAGGATTGTGCGCTGCGCCGGCTGCCGCGGCCACGCTCGAGCGTGCAGCTTGGGCAGATGCCTGCATCGAGCGCATAGGCATCCTGCACATAGAATGCGGCGCATTCGTCGCAGCCGGCCAGCTTCAGTTCATCGTTACGGGAAATGTTATGCAACAGGTTCCAGGCCCATTCGAAACTCAGTCGCGGGCGCGGATGTAGCAGGCTGTAGGTTTCGTAAGCGCGACACAGGCGGTGACCGAACTCGACGTCGGGACGTGGCCAGCAGGCATGCACTGCCGCGTGCTCATCGATACGCAATAACAAGTTGGCGCAGAACAACGCGACCAGCGTGCCGGCCTGCAGCTGATTGCCCGGATTCTTCACGAACAGTGCGACCTGCTGCGGTGATTTGCCGCGGCGCCGGGCGATCACGGTATCGCCACGATTCCTGAAATAGGTTGCGTACAGCTTGCGTATCCGGTCGTCACTCAGGCCGGTGCACTCGCGGATCGTGCCGGTTCGGGCCTCGAGCAAAATCATGCGCATGGCCAGTTTGAACTGGCCACGCTCCATCGCGTAGCGGTTGTCGGTCAGACGCATTATCTTGCCCTTTATGCTAGTTATTAACCATATACAGTGTTATAAAACCCTATAACATCCACTTATGGGAAAACAATAAAAAAATGAGTAACTGGCCGATCTGCCGAAAAACGCCGATTTAAGACGTTTGCCAGGCCACGGCGCAGCCGCCGGTGATTTCACCGGGCGCACGCGAAAAGGGAGAGGGGAATGAAATACCGCGGTCCGCTGCCGGCGGATTACCAGAATGTCGAGGCCCTGAATGCCGCCTTCATTCGCCTGCTGCTGCGTCCCGGGCAGCGCTCCGATACGCTGCTGGCGGGCTTGCCCGAGTCGCAGCGAAGCCGCCTGCGCGGACTCACTGTCCTGCAGCGGGAGCGGCTGGCGCGAACGCCGTTCCTGCTGTTTTCACTGCGCGAATCTGACAGTCGCTACTGGGAGCAACTGTTCCGCTACGAACCGAGTGCCGGCCTGTTCGATGCGCCGCAGCAACAGGCTGTCGCAGAAGCAGAATTACTCGGCGCGGCTTTGGGCTTTCTCTGGCAGCTGGCGCGCGACAACGCCTACGCGGCGCGCCTCGTCTGCGGTGCGAGCCTGCACTGGTGCGAGCAGCTCGCCGAGCAGCCCTTGCTGAAAGCAGTGCGCACTGCAGCGCGGGCAGACGTCATGCGCCTGCGGCGTGAAAGTGACGCCTTGTGGTGGCACAAGTTGTTGTATGTCGGGGTTGCCAGTGAGCGGCCGGTGCGGCGTGCGGCACGGATCAGCGCGCTGCAGCGCATGCTGACTGAGGGAGTCGAGTTGCCACGGGCTCCTGCCGCGCTCGCCGCGAGCCGGATACGCCGACCTTCCTTAAAAGTTGCCGAAAGTAACGAACCCTGACCGCGGCGGTGAGCATGTATAGAATACCCCGCCATGCATGCTCTCTCTATCAAGAACCTCACCAAGACTTATCCGAACGGCGCGCAGGCGCTCAAGGGAATTGACTTCACCGTAGACGCCGGCGATTTCTATGCTCTGCTCGGTCCGAACGGCGCCGGCAAGACTACGGCTATCGGCATTATCTGTTCGCTGGTGCAGAAAACCGCGGGCAGCGTCGAAATTTTCGGCCACAGCATCGATGGCGATCTTGAAGCTGCCAAGTCCTGTATCGGGCTCGTGCCGCAGGAGATCAATCTCAACCTGTTCGAAACGGTGCTGAACATCGTCGTTAACCAGGCCGGCTACTACGGTATCGGTCGCAAGCTCGCCATGGAACGGGCAGAGAAGTACCTCGGCGACCTGCGACTGTGGGATCGTCGACATGACGCCGCACGTTCATTGTCCGGCGGCATGAAGCGCCGCCTGATGATTGCCAGGGCCCTGATCCACGAACCGAAGCTATTGATCCTCGATGAGCCGACCGCCGGTGTCGATATCGAGATTCGTCGTTCGATGTGGAAGTTCATGAGTGCCATCAACGAAGCCGGCACGACGATCATCCTGACCACGCATTACCTCGAGGAAGCCGAGAACCTGTGCCGGCACGTTGCGATCATCGACGAAGGCGCGATCATCGAGAACGCGCCGATGAGCAGCATCCTGCGCAAGCTGCAGCGCGAAGTGTTTGTCCTGAGCCTGCGCGACACCACTTCGAGCGTGCCACGGCTCGAGGGCTTCGAAGTGACACAGACCAGTAACAATGAAATCGAGGTGGCCGTCGAGATGGGCAAGGATCTCAATAGCCTGTTCACTGCGCTGAGCGATCAGAATATTCATGTCGTCAGCATGCGCAACAAGGCGAACCGGCTCGAGGAAATGTTCATGGGGCTGGTCGAAAACCGCCAGCACGGCAGCGGAGTGGCGCAATGAACCTTGGACTGAACTGGGTGGCGATGAAGACCATCGTCCGCAAGGAAATCGTCCGCGTGCTGCGCATCTGGATACAGACTATCGTGCCGCCGGCTATCACGATGACCTTGTACTTCATCATTTTCGGCAATTTGATTGGCCGCCGCATCGGCGCGATGGATGGTTTTGACTACATGCAGTACATCGCTCCCGGTCTGATCATGATGTCGGTGATCACGAATTCCTACGGCAACGTCGTGTCGTCGTTCTTCGGTGCAAAATTCGGCCGCCACGTAGAGGAGATGCTGGTTTCACCCATGTCCAACGCGACGATCATCATCGGGCATGTCGCCGGCGGCGTGATTCGCGGATTGCTGGTGGGCTCGCTGGTCACGCTGATTGCGCTGGGCTTTACCAGCTTGCGGATTGAACATCCGCTGATCACTTTTTCGATGGTGATTCTCGCCTCGACGGTATTCGCGCTGGCGGGCTTCATAAACGCCATGTTCGCGCGCAAATTCGACGACATTTCGATCATTCCGACGTTCGTATTGACGCCTCTTACCTACCTCGGCGGGGTGTTTTACTCGATTTCACTGCTGCCTGAATTCTGGCAGAAGCTGTCATTGGCGAATCCGATTCTGTACATGGTGAACGCGTTCCGTTACGGCATTCTCGGCACTTCCGACATCAGTATCGGGCATGCCTACCTGCTCGTAGGCTTTTTCGTGGTGCTGCTGTTCAGCGCCTGCATGCTGCTGATGAATCGCGGCATCGGAATCCGCGAGTAGCTCATGTGCGGCCGTTTCGCTTTCTACTCACCGAGCGAGGCGACGGCAGCGCTGTTCGGTGTCGAGAATGCGCCGCCCGTCGAGCCGCGCTACAACATCGCTCCGACACAGTACATTGCCGCCATTCGCGATGCCGACAGCGGCAGCCGCGAACTGAAAATGCTGCGCTGGGGCCTCGTGCCGTTCTGGGCCAAAGACCCGTCGATCGGCAATCGCATGATCAATGCGCGCGCTGAAACCGTGGCTGAGAAGCCGTCGTTTCGCAGCGCTTTCAAGAAACGCCGTTGCCTGATCCTGGCCGACGGCTTTTACGAGTGGCACACCGAGGCGGGCGTTAAAACGCCCTACTTTATTAGTGCTGCTGACAGTGAGCCATTCGCCTTCGCCGGTTTGTGGGAGGATTGGAAAGACAAGCAGACCGGCGAGTCACTGCAAACTGCAACGATAATTACCACGCCCGCGAACTCGTTCATGGAGTCGCTGCATCACCGTATGCCGGTCATTCTGCAGCGTGATACGGCGGCGGTCTGGCTGGATGGCAAACAGGATTTGCTGCAGGACGTCCCCGCAATAACGCCGAAACTGCGCGCCTGGCCAGTCGCACGAACGGTCAACAACGCGCGCAATGAAGGTGAGGACCTGCTGGCGCCCGCTGGCGATACGCGGGTCGAAGGCTGAGTTTGTTCTGGTCAGCCGTACTGCGCCGGGTCGCGATACTCCTGCAGTGCCACAACCAGCGCGCCGGGCCCGCTGTGTGCGCCGAGCGCCGAACCCAGCTCGGTAATGGTCGAGCGACTGATCGAAGGAACCTTCGCCAGCAGCATTTTCTCGAGCGCGCGGGCGTCATCGGCGCAGACCGCATGGCCGATCGCAACCCGCCAGTTGCGTTGCCGGTCGATTCGCGAGGCGATGTAGCGGGTGAAACGCGGCAGCAGGTTGCTGCGGCCGAACAGCACGCCACCCGCCGAAATCCGCCCGTCGGGCTCCGTACGCAGTACCGGCGTCAGGCGTAACAGGTCGGCCAGGACTTTCCGCGATGCGGGTACGCGCCCGCCGCGCACTCCGTAGCGAAGATCCTTGACGAGGCCGAACGTGTAGGTCTTCGCGATCATTTCATCGACCGCTTTCAGCGTCGTCGCGATGTCGAGTCCGGCCGCTGCGCACTCGGCGGCGAATACGGCAATCAGGCCTTGTCCCAGCGATGCGTTCAGCGAGTTAACGACGTGCACCTTGCCGCCGGCGTCGATACGTTCGGCGGCCGATTGCGCAGCCTGCAAGGTACCGCTCACCCGGCCGGTCACGCATATCGACAGCACGTCTTCGAAGTGACTGGCAAGGAACTGGAACTGGCGCCGGAAGTCACCTGGCGATGGCTGCGAGGTTGTAGGGTGCAGTGGATTGGTCTGCAGTTCCTTGAAAAATTCGTCCGCAGAAATACTGACCTTGTCGAGATAACCACGATCGCCGAACTGCACGCGCAGCGGCACCATGTGGATGTCGAGGCGTTCAAGATCCGCATCGTCGACATCTGCCGCCGAATCCGTGATCACGGCGAACTTTGCAGTCGACTGCTGCGAGCTGTGCTGCTGACGCAGCATGTCATCCGCCTTTTCGCCGCTCAAAGCGCCGTACCCGCGCGCTGCCTCGAAGACCTGCTCCGGGTCGTTGACGTGAATATGGATTTTCGCCTTGCGCTTGGTGCCGGCCAGTACCAGTGAATCTCCCAGTATCGCCAGCGCCTCGCGCAACTTGCGCCGATCGATGTCGGAGCCGGTAACGATGCATTCGGTGCAAAAGCGGAACTGCGGGATGCCCTCGGAGCCGGCGAGAATCTCCGGCATAAAATGATCGATGACGACATGCTCAGGCATCGAGGTTGCCTTGCCTTCCACTAGGTGGTCGCGCATGCCCTCTATCAAGGCGAGGAAGCCCTTTGCCCCGGCATCGACGACGCCTGCTTTGCGCAGTTCTTCAAGCTGCGTCTGGGTTTTGACCAGCGCCTCGCGGCAGTCGCTGACGCCCTTGGTGAGCAACACGGCAAAGTCGCCGACGTTTTCCGCCGACGTCTGCTGCTGCACGCTATGCGCGAACGCGCCGATGACCGACAGAATCGTGCCCTCGCGCGGGTTCGACAGCGCATCGCGCGCGTACTCGCTGCCTTGCGCAACCGCTTTCGCAAAGGTATGGGTCGTGAACCGGCTAAGCTGTTCGCCGGCGTCGCTGACGCCCTGGAAAAACTGCGCAACGATGGCGCCGGAGTTGCCGCGGGCGCTGTCGAGCAATACGTCGGCAAGTGCCGCGAGCAATGTGCTGAGTCGCTTACCGGCCGAGCCTTGCAGGGTGCCGAGCGCGGCTCCCAGTGACAGGCTGAGGTTGGTGCCGGTATCGCCGTCGGCGACCGGGAACACGTTTATCGCGTTGAGTGATTCCTGCGCGCCGATGACGCGGTGGATGCCAGAGCGCAAAGCCTGTGCGAACTTGTCGCCACCCAGTTGCTTTAGTGTCGCTGCCTGGCCGTCGTTGGCCATGTTAGTCGCGCGGCAACAGGAACGTGTTGCCCTCGTACTCGAGCACGACGCCGTCGGGCACGATCTCCTTGACCAGCGGTCCGTCAGCGAGTCGCGCCGCTTCGCGGTACTTGCTCATATTGATGAACACGAAACGATCCTGCGGCGCCTGGCTGAACACGTGAATGTCGAGGTGCAGCTCGGGCAGCTGCAGCGTGCCATTGGCCTGCAGGTCGAGCAGCGTCGGCAGATTCGCGCTGTTCGCGGCAAGCGCAGATGGTCGCGGCTGCTGCTGCGATGCGCGGCTGGCGGACGGGCGCTGGCTGTCAGCCGCCGGTGGCGCTGCACTGCGCACTGGCGTACGCAGCGGTGCCGGCGGCCGGTTCGCGCTGATGTCAGCGGTGACCGGCGGCGCGGCTGGCGGCTGGCGGGTCGATGATGGTGCCGCGATCGCCGCAGGCGCGGTTGCCGGCTGTTCGCGTGCGACCGGCGATGCCGGCACCGCGAAGAAACCGCGCAGCAGCAGCGCGCCGACGACCAGCGCGTTGACCAGCAGCAGCCCGGCGAGCAGCCAGATCCACTTGGGCGTGCCGCGTGCCTGAACCTGCGCCGGAACGTCGGCGAAGCCCGGGGCATCCTGCCGCTGTCGTTCCGATTCCGATTTTTTCAGGGCATCCAGAATGTAGGACATGATTTATCCGTGCAGAATCGCGTTGCAGCATATCACCGCGAAGCCGCGGCCAGCAGCGGCGTATTCTCGTCCGCGAGTAGGGAATTGATCAGTATTTGCGTTTGCTGACCTGCGAGGCCGTCGACCTGCAGCCGGTTGTTGCGCTGGAACTCGCGCAGCGCCTGTTCGAGGCCGTCGTCAAACAGCTCCGGCGTGTCACTGCTGCTGGCGTAGCGGCTGTCGATGGCCGCGAGGCTTGACCGCAGCCAGGTAACGGTCGCGCCACGCGATCCCGGTTGCAGGGACACGAGCTGGCCGGCAGGAGGCTGCCACAGCAACAGGTACTGGCCGAACCACAGCTCGCTTATCGCAGCGACCGGAAACCATTCCAAGGAGTCGCCGATCGCCAGCTGCGCCTGGTCGCCAGCGATCGCGGTTACCAC
The DNA here is from genome assembly GCA_963800915.1 of uncultured Gammaproteobacteria bacterium. Taxonomy (GTDB): domain Bacteria; phylum Pseudomonadota; class Gammaproteobacteria; order Steroidobacterales; family Woeseiaceae; genus Woeseia. The sequence continues at coordinate 208,086 of CAWDCR010000001.1, read as the reverse complement.
CGGGTAATGATTGACCCCGTCTTCGTCGACGAGGGTCAGCACCGCCGGGTGATTCAGCTGGCGCAGCACGTTCCAGGTACCGCGCTGAAACAGGCAGCTCAGCCCCTGGGCCTCGGCTTGCCGGCACGCGGTGCCTGCCGCGGGCCGGTACTCGACGCGCCAGATGTCGAAGAGCTCACTCATCGCCATCTCAAGCGAGGTCGGCGCTGCCTGCAGCTGGGCGGCTAACGCCGGCGGCGCATCAATCAGCGCTGCGTCGCTTGCGGGTGTTTCCGCCGCTGGCGGCGGCTCTGCCGGCTCGCTGGCTGTGGCGGCTGCTGAAGCGGCGACCGCAACAGGTGTCGCGGTCGTAGTGGCAACCGTTGCAACCGACGCGCCCGGTGTGACGGTTTGCCGTGCAAGGAACCAGGTTGCAGCCACTGCAACGAGCACGATTGCCCCGGTCGCTGCCGGCCACAGCCAGCCGCGTCGTGGGATCTCGTCGCCCGAGACTTCCTGCGCGGCCCGCCGCACGATCGAGCCTGTCACCACCCGGCTGCCGGCACTGTAGGCGCCAAGCAGGGCGCGGTCGCAGATCACGTTGACCAGGCGCGGAATGCCGCCCGACAATTTGAATACCGCGCGCTTTGCCGCGGGCTCGAAAATCTCGGTGAGCGCCCCGGCAACCCGCAGGCGATGGTCGATGTAATTGACCGTTTCTTCACGCGACAGCGGCTGCAGGTGGTAGCGCCCCGTCACCCGCTGTGCAAGCTGGCGCAAATTGTTCTGGGCCAGCAAGTCACGCAGTTCTTCCTGGCCGATCAGGATGATCTGCAGCAGCTTTTGTTTGGCGGTTTCAAGGTTGGTCAGCAGGCGCACCTGCTCGAGCACGTCTTCCGACAGGTTCTGCGCTTCGTCAACCAGCAGGATCGTGCGGCGACCGTTTGCGTGGGTATCGAGCAGGTGGCGATTCAGCGCGTCAACGGTGGCCTTGCTGCTGGAGCGATCTGCCGGCAGTTCGACACCGAGCTCGCCGCAGATCGCCTGCAGGAATTCGAGCGCAGTGAGCTGCGGATTCAGCACCAGGGCCACATTGACTTCGTGCGGCATCCGGCCCAGCAGCGTGCGCACCAGCGTCGTCTTGCCGGTGCCGACCTCGCCTGTTAGCTGGATAAAGCCGCCACTCTCGGTTACGCCGTACACCAGGTGGGCGAGGCCTTCGCCATGCCGCTCGCTCATGAACAGGTAGCGCGGATCAGGAGTGATCGCGAACGGTTTTTCGTTCAGGCCGAAGAATCCGGTGTACATGAGCTGCGTGGTATCGCCGTGGCTGTCGACAGAACCGCCGATTCTACCCGATTTGGTCGTCGTCGAAGGTGCGGGCTCGCCCGACCGGGATCGAGCCGAAGCGCTCGCGGATCCTGTCGACGGTCGCATCGAGCGTCGATTTGGCCTCTTCGCCGGCGCTGGCAAACAGGTCGCCCTGCGTTACCGAGCAGAGCTCGCTGGCGCCGACGCCGAGCAGCCGGATTGCGGCGCCGACATGTTCACGCTGCCAGACCTGCAGCAATTCCTTTGCGGCGAGGTGCAGCGTGGAGGTCGTATCGCTCGGCGGCTGCAGGCTGCGCTGGCGACTGAAGGTTGTGAAGTCGGCCTGCCGCACTTTCAGCTGCACGCTGCCCGCGTGAAGCTGCTTGGCGCGCAGCCGTGTCGCCGTACGCTCTGTCAGGCGCAGCAGTTCTCGCTGGATCTGGCGCGGATCGACAAGATCGGTCGAGAACGTTTCTTCTGCACTGATGGACTTGCTGCCGCGATCGCTGACGACCGGCCGGTCATCGCTGCCCGAGGCGCGCTCGCGCATGCGCCCGGCGAAGCGCCCGAACAGCTGCTCCAGCGTGCGTGCCGGCGCGCGGCGCAGGTCGGCGATTCGCACAATGTGATGCTGCTGCAGTTTCGCGAGAGTCTGCTTGCCGATCCCCGGAATGACCTGCACAGGCAGCGGATCCAGAGTCGTAGTGACATCGTCCGGGGTTACGATGACCAGGCCATCGGGCTTGTCGAGATCGGAGGCAATCTTCGCAACCAGCTTGTTGGGCGCTACGCCGACCGAGGCGGTAAGGCCGGTGCGCTCCAGAATTTGTCGCTTGATGAGCGCGGCGATGTCTGCGGCCGGCCCGAACAGGGTAATGCTGCCGGTCACGTCGAGGAACGCCTCGTCAAGCGACAGGCCTTCAACCAGTGGGGTAATTTCGCGGAACACCGCGAACACCTGGTCCGAGACAGCCTTGTAGTGGGCCATGCGCACGGGCACCTGCAGCAACCCGGGACAGCGCCGGCGCGCTTCGCGCATCGGCATCGCTGAACGAATACCGAATTTGCGCGCCTCGTAACTTGCGGCCGCAACGACGCCGCGATTACCGCCACCGCCGACGACCAGCGGCTTGCCCCGCAGCGCTGCATCGTCGCGTTGTTCTACGGATGCGTAGAACGCGTCCATGTCGACATGCAGGATGTGGCGTAGCGCCGGCGTCATTGCTGGCGATCGACGATGTAGTGTGCGATCCAGCGTAACGGGTCGGCATGATCGCCGAATACATCGAGGCTTGCGAGGCCGCCCTGCAATAATTCCTTGCAGCGCGCGCGCGCGGCCTCCATGCCGAACAGGGCGGGAAACGTTGCCTTGTTACTGCGCTCATCGGAGCCTGCCGGCTTGCCGATCACGTGGGTCTCGCCATCGATGTCGAGGATATCGTCCCGGATCTGGAAGGCGAGGCCGATGGACTCCGCGAAAATCTCCAGGCCATTGCGCTCATCGGCGGAAATGTCCGGCGCTACGCAGGCGGCGCTCAATATCGATGCGTGTATCAGCGCGCCCGTTTTCAGGCGATACATATGTTCGAGTTCCGCGACGGTCAGCGCCTTGCCTTCCGATGACAGGTCGATGGACTGGCCGCCGGTCATGCCCAGCGAGCCGCAGGCGCTGGCGACAAGTCGCGACAGCCTGACGATTTGTACCGGCGTGAGTTTCGGGCAATCGGCGATCGCGGCGAATGCCAGCGGCTGCAGCGCGTCCGCAGCGAGGATGGCCGTTGCTTCGTCAAATTTCCGATGCACCGTGGGTTTGCCGCGCCGCAGGTCGTCATCATCCATTGCCGGCAGGTCGTCATGCACCAGCGAGAATGCGTGCATCAACTCGATCGCGGTTGCCGTCGCGTCAACCATGGCGGGCCTGATCTGCAGGCACTCGGCGCTCGCGTAGGCGAGCAGCGGCCTGATGCGTTTGCCACCGTTCAGCACCGAGTATCGCATCGCGGCGTGCAGCCGCTCCGGTGCCTGGTCGGCGGGTGGCAGGATTTCGTCGAGGCGCCGGCCGATACGGTCGGTGTACTGCTCGATACGCTCGGCAAAAGACGAGGTCACAATCGCTCCCATGCGATAAGTTCCGGCCGTAAAGCCTACACGGAAAGTGCCGGCCCTGCGTTCGCCGTCGCGCGGCCGATCCGGTGCGGCACTGGGCTATAATTGCCGGACGTCCACCCCGACCGCCACTACCACCGGATCCATTCATGCAGGCCACGAGCCAGGCACAGCCAAATATTGCTCTCGTGAAATACTGGGGCAAGCGCGACGTTGCCAGCAACCTGCCGGCCACCGGCTCGCTGTCGCTTACGCTCGATACACTGTGGACCCGCATGACGGTGGATTTCGGCGGGCCACGGAGCAGCGACCTGTTGCTCGTCAACGGCGAAGAAGCGCCCGCCATGCTGCCGCGTGTGCAGCGCTGCCTCGACGAGCTTGCAGGCCCTGCGCGACCAGCTGCGCTGATCCACAGCGAGTGCAATTTTCCGATCGCTGCCGGGCTGGCGTCGTCAGCTTCATCTTTTGCTGCGCTGGTAGTTGCCGCAAACGGGGCCTTCGGCGGTTCTGCGACCACGCTGCAACTGGCGCGCAGCGCGGGACGGGCCTCGGGCTCGGCGGCGCGCTCCTTGTATCCCGGTATCGTGGAGCTTGCTGTCGGGGAAAACGACATCGACGTGCAATCCATTGCGGCGCCAGGCGACTGGCCGCTAACCATCACGGTCGCGGTCACCGAGCGTGCCGCCAAGAAAATCGCTTCCGGGCCGGCGATGAATATCAGCCGGCAGACCTCGCCCTTCTACCAGGCATGGGTCGCTGGGCAGGACGAGAACCTGCAGGCGGCGCGTGCCGCCGTAGCGCAACGCGATTTCGCCGCGCTTGCCGCCGTTACCGAACACAACTGCCTGAAGATGCATTCTGTGATGTGGTCGTCGCGGCCGGCGCTGGTTTACTGGAACGCGGCAACCCTGTCCTGCCTCGACACCGTACGTCGCCTGCAGGCGGATGGGGTGCCGGCCTTTTTTACGATTGACGCGGGACCGCAGGTAAAAGTTATTTCGGAGCCGCATGCGGCCGAGGCGGTCGTCACCGCGCTGCGCGCTACCAGCGGTGTCGTCGACATCCTGCAAAGCAGTCTCGGCGCCGGCGCGAAGCTGATGGACACTGCGTGAGCACGACGTCGGCTTCGGCACCGGGAAAAATCGTGCTGTGCGGCGAGTACGCAGTGCTGCACGGTGCACCGGCGATCGCCGCGGCGGTAAGCCGTCGCGCGCGAGTTGATGTCGAGGCTACCGCTCGCGCAGGCGTTCGTGTTCGTGCTCCGGGTTACCGCGACGATGAAATTTCCTATCGGCTGCTGCCGGGAGGCGCGCTCGAGCAAGACGCGCCCGTCGCGCCCGACAGGGACTTCGCGCTGTTCGAGCAGCTCTGGAAGGCGTGCGCCCCGGCCGTTACCGGCGGGCTCGAGATACGCCTCGACACCGCCGCTTTTTCCGATCCCGCGACCCGCCGCAAACTCGGGCTCGGTTCCAGCGCGGCACTCAGCGTAGCCCTGGTCGCTGCGCTGCGCCCCGAGCTTGATGCCAATGCCGTGGCCGCGCTTGCCGGCAAGGCACATCGCGATTTCCAGCAGGGCGGCAGTGGAGTCGACATCGCTTGTGCGGTGTACGGTGGAGTCATCCGCTATCGGCAGGGCGGCGGAACCCCGGACTGCGTCGCGTTGCCGCAGGATCTGCACCTGGCGATTCTTTGGAGCGGCACGCCGGCGAGCACGGCATCGAGGATCCAGGCGCTCGATTCAAGCTTGCGACGACCGGGGCGTCATGCAACGCTGCAAGCACTGATGCAGCAGGCCGACGCGCTTGCTGCAGGCTGGCAATCGGGAGATGCCGGGCAGGTGTATCGACTGTTCACGGAGTACGTCGTGGCGCTGCGGGCTTTCGATGCTGATCAGAAACTCGGAATTTTCGCAGCCGGTCACGCGGCGCTTGCGGATGCCGCCGTGGAGCGGGGCCTTGTCTATAAACCCTGCGGTGCAGGAGGTGGCGATGTCGGTGTTGCCATCGCCCTCGATGCCGGGGTGCTGGAGGGATTCGTGGCTCATGCGGCGCAGGCCGGTTTCTCACGACCCGGTGTCGACCTGGGAGCAGTCGGCTTACAGCGCGACGGGAAGCAGCATGACGATTGATTCGCAGTATCCCAAGTTCTATCGACTCGACATCGCAGCGCGACTCGAATTACTGGTAGCCAATGGCGTGCTGCGGCGCGAAGAAGCGACCCGCCTTGCTCGCGGTGAAATGCTGTTGAACGCGCAGCTCGCAGACAAAATGATCGAAAACGTTATCGGCGTGTTCGGTCTGCCGCTCGCGGTTGCGCCGGGATTTCTGATCGACGGCCATGAGCGGCTGGCGCCACTGGTCGTCGAAGAGCCGTCTATTGTTGCCGGCCTCAGCGGCGCAGCGAAACTGCTGCGCGGCGCCGGTGGCTTCGAGACACGAATAGCAGAGTCGCTGCTGATCGGCCAGATACAACTGGTCGATATTGACGACGCAGACGCGGTGGTCCGCGCATTGCGTGACTGCGAGGGCGAGCTGAAGCGCCTGGCCAACGTCGTGCATCCCAAACTGGCCGCGCGCGGCGGCGGCGTTCGCGAGCTCGAGTACTTTAAATACCGCCTGCAGGACGGGAGCTGGACCGTCGTGCTGCATGTGCTGGTCGATACCTGCGATGCGATGGGCGCGAATCTCGTCAATACACTGTGTGAAAGCATTGCACCGCGGGTTGCGACGATAAGCGGCGCGCGCGTTGCGCTGAAAATCCTGTCGAACCTGGCAGACCGCTCACTCGTCACTGCGCGGGTGCATATTCCCGTTCAGCTACTTCAGCAAGGATCTTTCAGCGGCGAATTTATTCGCGATGAGATTATTCAGGCCACCCTGTTTGCCGATGCCGATCCGTACCGCGCCGTGACCCATAACAAGGGCATCATGAACGGCATCGACGCCGTCGCGATCGCGACCGGCAACGACTGGCGTGCGATCGAAGCGGGCGCGCATGCCTACGCGGCGCGCAGCGGTCACTATGGCTCCCTGACGAGCTGGCAGCTTGGTGCAGATGGCGGTCTGCTGGGGGAAATTTCGCTGCCACTGAAGGTCGGCGTGGTTGGCGGATCATTGATGAGCAATCCCGCTGTACCGCTGGCACTGCAAATTGCCGGCGTGACCAGTTCCCGAGAACTGGCGAGCCTGCTGGCATCCGTTGGACTCGCGCAGAATTTCGCGGCGCTGCGCGCGCTCGTCACTCACGGTATTCAGAAAGGTCACATGAGCCTGCATGCGCGCAGCGTTGCGGCGGGCGCGCCACCGCAGCTGTTCGACCGGGTTGTGCAGGGGCTGATCGATAGCGGGCAAATCAAAACCTGGAAAGCCGACGAGCTGATCAGCGAGTATCTCGCGGAGGCTCCGACGCCTGGCGTCGCCGCGCAGGATGCGCCCGCAGGTACTGCCTGCGCGAAAGTGATACTGCTGGGCGAACACGCCGCGGTGTACGACAAACATGTGCTGGCGGTGCCGATTCCGAACGCGGTGACGGCCAGGATAAGCAAGGCCGGCGTCGGGGCGCGGATCAGGATTCCGGCATGGGGTATAGACGAGGCGCTGGGCACTGACAAACCTCCGGCCGGCGCGGCTGCGACCGCCGCGTTGATCATTAGCCTGCTGCAGCTCCCGGAAGCGCTGTTCAGCATTGACGTAGAGGCGCGTATTCCTGCGGCCATGGGGCTTGGTGCTTCCGCCGCGCTTGCCGTCGCCATTATTCGTGCGTTCGATGCGCTGTTGAATCTTGGACTCGATAATCGCGGTGTCGATGCCCTGGCATTCGAATGCGAAAAACTCGCCCACGGCACGCCATCCGGCATCGACAATAACCTGGCAACTTATGGCGAGACGGTGCTTTACACGCGTTCGACCGCATCCCGCACGCGGCCCATACCATTGACTGAAGCGCCGCCGCTGGTGGTCGCTGCGAGCGGCCAGCGTGGCATGACCCGCGACATGGTCGACGGCGTGCGCCGCCGTTACCAGGAAAGCGCGGCGATGTATGACACGATATTCAGCGAGATCGATGAACTGAGCATCGCCGGTGCCGTGGCCTTGCGAGATGGTGACTATGCCGCTCTCGGCAGAATGATGAACGTATGCCAGGGATTTCTCAATGCAATCGAGGTATCGACGCCGGAGCTTGAGCGCATGATTCACATTGCGCGCAGCAACGGTGCAATCGGCGCCAAGCTGACGGGATCCGGTGGCGGCGGTTCGATTGTTGCGTTGTGCCCCGGGCACGGCAACGAGGTGGCGCAGGCATTGCAAAGCGCGGGCTACGCAATTATCCGTACCAGCGATGACCGAAACGAAAAACAGGGCAACAAGCGATGACGTCTAATGACAAGGTCGTATCGTCGGACAGCGAAGAACTGATCCTGGTCGATGCGGACGACAATGAAACAGGGCACCTGAGCAAGGCAGAGTGTCACGATGGCCGCGGTGTTTTGCACCGGGCATTTTCGGTGTTTCTGTTCAACAGCAACGGTGAACTTCTGCTGCAGCAGCGCGCCGGCGGCAAACGTCTGTGGCCATTGTTCTGGTCGAACAGTTGTTGCAGTCATCCGCGTCGTGGCGAAAGCATGGCGGAGGCGACCGTGCGGCGCGTCGAACAGGAACTGGGCATCCAGGCGACGGTGGAGTTCGTCTATAGATTCAGCTACCAGGCCCTGTACGGTGAGCTGGGGGCCGAGCACGAATTATGCTCGGTCTATCTCGCCCGCAGCGACGACGAGGTCGTGCCGAATCGCAACGAGGTTGCGGCAGAACGCTTTGTAGACGTTGCGGCCCTGACGGCAGAGCTTGTTGAAAACAACGACGTGTTCACACCGTGGTTCAAACTGGAGTGGCGACGCTTGCAGGATGAGTTCAGTGAGCAGCTTGCGGCCTACACAGGAGCTGCACGGCACGACGCTAGCTGACGTAGCGGTAATACTCGATGCCGAGGTCCTGAAACTGGCGGTCGTCGGATACGCCAACTTTTTCTACGATAAATTCCTGGCGCGGCAGTATGTCGAGGCCGCGGACAGCGCGACCGTCATGCAAGGCGGCGTACTGTTCGTTGCTAAGGTCGATGCTGGTTTCCATGGCAGCCGCAAAGCGGATCTTCGCCGTCGCTTCGCGCCAGCCGTCGGCAACGATGATAGGAATAACTTCGGCGGCGTCACCACTGCCATAGCCCAGCGTCAGGATTTCCTTGCCCGCCATGTCAAGGTTCTCATCCATGGCCTGCTCGAAGCCTGCGGCCATCCAGGCGGGCAGCGCGGCGGTGTAGAGATTGCCGAGGTCCAGCATCGTGTCACTGCCGAGCGCCATCTTGTCGAGAATTTCCCGTCGATAGTGCCGGGAGGCGCGGAACACACGAAATACGGCCATCGCCAGCGGATAGGCTTCGTAATGCAGGCGCTCCGGCGACGCAAGCTCCGCCACTTCAGGTTTGCTGGCCATTTCTGTAAGCAGAGCGTTGGGCTCAATGCCGGCCTCGTAACAATACGATGCGAGTTCGGCGCGATCGGCCGCCCTGCCGCTGCCGAGTGCGAACAAATACGCCAGCGCCCAGCCGGTTTCAGGCATCCGCCGGTATGGCCGGTGCATGAACACGGTATCAAGCGAACGCATGTAGTCGATCGCCATCAGCCCGCGTTTCTCGTACATGTCGTTCAGGGCGTGCAGGGTTTCGTCGATGTAGCAAGTGGTCGAATACTTGCCGTTGAACACCGGGAAATCCTGGACCTGGTGAGATTCGCTGCGATCCTGGCCGCAAAACCGCAACATCGGTTTGCGAAAATCCATGATGCGATAGTCGGATGCGGAGCCCGAGCGAACCAGGTCGACTTCAACCAGTGTCGGGTTTTCTTCCAGCAACATGGCGACAGCGCCGGCCCCCTGGGTGGGTTCGCCGCTGCTGCCACGCGCATATTCTGCGATGTCCGCACAAACGACGATGGCCTGGCCGCCGGCTCCGTCCAGCGCGAGGTGACGGATTGCGCCTTTCATGCCGTACACGCCGCCAAGGCAGGCATGCTTGAATTCGGGCACTTCGCAGCTGCGCGAGATCGGTGGCTTGCCCGCCGCGAGCAGGGCCCGGTCTACCATGCCTTTAACAATGATTGCGCCGGCGGAGTTATCGGTGCTGGATTCCGTGCCCAGCCCTAGGAATTTCACGCGGGCGGGATCGATATCGTACTGATTGATCAGGCGCATGACCGCGGTAGCGGCCATCGTATAGACGCTCTGATTGGGGCCGCGCACCCGGAAACTGCGCCCCACGACCTCGCGGGTTTTCGGCCACTGGTTGCCGGTCCACGCGCACCAGTCCTCGAGCCAGACGCGATACGGCGGCAGGTAAGCGGACAAGCCGCTGATTCCTATGCTCTTTTTACTCATACAAGGTCTGGACTGGGGTTCCCGGCGAGGTGGGCGCTAAACGCAGCCCGCAAATTCTAGATGGCCGCGTAATTTCGCTCAAGCATTCACTCTACCGTGATTCGGATTTTCTCTGAAACCACGGGTGGCTCGTGCGGGATGTGCAGGTGGTCGCCCAGCAGTAATTGCAGCGTGTGTTCGCCCGCTGCGAGCTCAAGCGTGGTCGAGGTGCTCCCGGTTCCGAAATGCACGTGGTTTGCATCGGCAGGAATCGGCCTGTCGAGCGCCGGCAATGGCGCATCAATGATCAGGTGGTGGTGACCGCTGGCCGGCGCATCGGTGCCGGCCGGCACAACCGTCATGCCGTCCAGCCCGAAGACAACCTGGATCGGGTTACTGACGATGGCACCGTCGGTAAGCTCCGCAAAGTACAGGCGCGCATCGGCCGGGGCGCTGCTTCGCGGCATAGCCGGTGCGCTGGCCTGGGGCTGCGGCTGCGGCGCCTCCGCCGCCTTACCGGTGTCCTGTTCACCGCCGCAGGCAGCAGCAACCAGCAGCAATAGCGGGAGCAAAAGTTTTACTTTCAAGGCCACGGCGCCCTCCTTAAATATCTGAAGCCGGCGAGGATGATAAGTCGGTCGCCGCGGGAATGCTGCAAAAAAACTCAATGCCTGCCGACGCGCCCACTGCCGGTGCCCCCTGCGGGGCACCGATAATCCTGCTGCCGGCGTCTTCAGGCCTTGGGTTTGGTGGCGGTCTTGCGTCGGGCGGGTTTCTTCTTGCGCGCTGCGACCTGGCGGGCCGGCGGCTCGCCCGCATCGTTAACCTGAGCACCGGCGCGCATCAGATCGGCGGGATCAAAATCGTCAACGCTCATGAGCTGCTGCACTTTCTCGTGATAAACGCGCAGGGCCGCTGCCTCGTCGGCCGTAATAATACTGGCCGTTTCAGCCTCGTTAATCTGGTAGCCAAGATACGCTGAGGGTAGCAGGCCTTCCTTGTGCGCCTGCTTCAGCTTGCGCTCGAGCGGTGCCATTTCCTCCGACAGGCGCAGCGCTTCTTCGAGCAGCCCGAGCGGATTGCCCGGCTCCAGCGCCGTGTAGGCTTGCGCACACAGTCGATCCCGGGACTCACCGGATTGCGTAATCAGGTCCACGACTTTCATCGCCAGCTCATCGGACGGTGCCGAGTAGGTGCGGCCGCGCGGAAAAATAAAGCAGCGCAGGAAGAAAGCGATCGGGCGATTCGGGAAATTACGCAGGAAGCTGTGCAGCTGCTCCTGGGCCTGGTACATCAGTGTTCGCACAGACCACTCAACCAGCGGCAGATCGGCAGCGCGGCGGCCCTGGTTCTCGAAGTGCTTCAACACCGTTGAGGCGAGGTACATGGAACTCAGCACATCGCCGAGCCGTGCTGACAACAATTCCTTGATCTTCAGCTTGCCGCCCAGTGTCAGCATTGCGAAGTCCGATGCGAGCGCGAACGCTGCGCTGTAGCGATTGATGTTCTGGTAGTAACGCCGTGTCGGTGTATTCAGGGGCACGCGACTGAACTTGGCATGCGTCAGCGCCAGGAAGAATGATCGGGCGAGGTTGCTGATCGCATAACCGATGTGGCTGAACAAGGCGCGATCAAATTCGGCGAGGCCGCGCGCTTCGTCGGCATCCTGTGCTGCCTGCAATTCACGCAACACGAACGGGTGACAGCGCACCGCGCCTTGCCCGAAAATTATCAGGCTGCGGGTGAGAATGTTGGCGCCTTCGACGGTAATCGCGATAGGGGTGGCCATGTAGCCGCGACCAAGATAATTCTTCGGACCCATCATCACCGCTTTGCCACCGTGCACGTCCATCGCGTCGTTCGCGACTTTGCGGCCGAGCTCGGTGCAGTGGTACTTCAGGATGGCTGAAGGCACTGCCGGCTTTTCACCCTGGCCAATGGCTCCTGCCGTTACGGAAACGGCGGCGTTCATGATGTAGGTATGACCGGCGATGCGGCTCAATGCCTCACCGACGCCGTCGAACTTCGCGACCGGCAGACCGAACTGCTTGCGCAGCTGCGTGTAGGCGCCGCTTGCCCAGGCGCCAGCCTGGCCGCCACCCGCAGCGCTGGATGGCAGCGTGATTGCGCGGCCTACAGACAGCAGTTCGACCAGCATTTTCCAGCCCTTGCCTGCCATGTCCTTGCCACCGATGATGGCGTCGAGCGGCACGAACACATCCTTGCCGGACGTTGGTCCGTTCTGGAACGCGATGCTTAACGGGTAATGGCGCCGGCCGATGTTTACACCTGGCACGCTGGTCGGTATCAATGCGGCGGTAATGCCGTACTCATCCTGATCGCCGATCAGGTGATCTGGGTCGTAAAGTTTGAACGCAAGGCCGAGCACTGTCGCGATCGGAGCCAGCGTTATATAGCGCTTGTCCCAGTTCAGGCGGATGCCGACGATTTCTTCGCCTTGCCATTCGCCTTTGCAAACCACGCCGCTGTCGATCAGTGCGGCCGCGTCGGAACCGGCCTGCGGTGAGGTGAGTGCGAAACACGGCACCTCGTCGCCGGACGCAAGTCCCGGCAGCCAGCGCTGTTTTTGTTCATCGGTGCCGTAATGCAGCAACAGTTCGGCCGGACCGAGGGAGTTGGGTACGCCCACCGTCGATGATGCGGTTGCGCTGCGGCTCGCGAGCTTGGTGATGACCATGGCATTCGCGTAGGCGGAGAATTCCAGGCCGCCAAACTCTTTCGGAATAATCATCGCGAAGAATTTATGGCGCTTGATAAAGGCCCAGACGTCTTCAGGCATATCGGCGCGGTTGTGCGCTATGTCCCACTCGTCGAGCATCTTGCAGAGTTCTTCGCAGGGCCCGTCGAGAAACGCCTGTTCTTCGGCACTGAGCGCCGGGGCGGGAAACGACATGAGCCGATCCCAGTCGGGCATCCCAGAAAATAATTCGCCATCCCACCAGACGCTGCCCGCTTCAAGCGCTTCGCGTTCGGTATCCGACATGGAGGGCAACATTGTGCGGTAAACCGCGAGGGCGGGGCGCGTCAGTTTTTCGCGGCGCAGGTCTTCGAGGTTTAATGCCGCCAGCACAGCAAACGACAGCCACAACAGCAGCAACCACAGCGGGTGGCCTGCGCCGAAGATCGTGTAGAAAAGTAGCGCGGCGCCAACCGCGACAGTGGACGCAAACAGGTTAACGCGATTGTAGGCAAGGTAGATCGCGCCGCCGGCAAACAACAGAAACCAGGCAAGGCTGACTAAAAAACTGGACACTATTTGTTCCTCTCTTTATGAGCTGCGTAGTCGCCATACTGCTGGCGCTGATGCGTTGCACCCTGCGCCTTCAGGTATTCGCTTTCCCGACTCGTCCAAACGACCGACGCCGCTATGTCAGACTCCCACCCCGGAGCCTGGTTGCAAAGGATGTGCCCCCGGCGACACATCGCGAACTGAAGCCGGCTTTCGCCGGCCTCAGAGTATGACCCTAGCACCGGCGCGATTGTCGCGCCAGCAAGCCAGTACTAACCCAGCAGATCCTCGATGGCGGCGCGTTCCTCGCGCAGTTCCTGCTCCGTCGCCTGCATGCGAGCGCGACTGAAGTCATTGATATCCAAACCTTGCACGATCTCGTAATCTCCGCCTTTGCAGCGCACCGGATAGGAATAAATGACCCCTTCCTTGACGCCGTAACTTCCGTCTGCCGGCACTGCCATGCTGACCCAGTTGTCGGCAGCCGTACCAAGCGCCCAGTCATGCATGTGGTCAATCGCGGCCGATGCGGCGGAGGCAGCGGATGATGCGCCGCGCGCTTTGATAATGGCTGCGCCGCGCTGCTGCACGGTCGGGATGAAATCGTCCGTAAGCCATTTCTGGTTGACCTTGCCGATCGCCGGCTTGCCGCCAACCGTCGCGTGATGAACATCCGGATACTGCGTTGCGGAGTGGTTGCCCCAGATCGTCAGTCCGCGAATATCCGAAACGTGGCTGGCGGTTTTCGCCGCCAGCTGGGCTGCGGCACGGTTGTGGTCAAGTCGCGTCATCGCCGTAAAGTTGCGGGGATTGATTTTCGGGGCGTTTGATCTTGCTATCAAGGCATTGGTGTTTGCCGGATTGCCGACAACCAGAACCTTGATATCGCGACTTGCATGATCATTCATCGCTTTGCCTTGCGCGGAGAATATCTTGGCATTCGCTTGCAACAGGTCCTTGCGTTCCATGCCCGGACCGCGCGGCCGCGCCCCGACCAGCAGCGCATAATTACTGTCTTTAAACGCAACGTTCGGGTCGTCTGTGGCAACGATCCCGGCAAGCGTATTAAAAGCGCAGTCTTCGAGCTCCATAACGACGCCCTTCAGTGCGTCGAGTGCTGGTGTGATTTCCAGCAATTGCAGGATTACCGGCTGATCAGCGCCCAGCATCTGGCCCGAGGCAATGCGAAATGACAGCTGGTAGCCGATTTGACCGGCAGCGCCGGTGATCGTTACGCGAACGGGTTTTTTCATGATGTTTTCCTGGCAGTCGAATCAGGCAGATGCCGCCGGCTGCAATTTGCTGCCAGCAGCCTCGACGATATACGGTGATTTGTTCGGGTGCTGCGAGCCATGATTCTATCATCGTGGCCGGTCAGCGGCACCTGCCAAAGGGTTGGATAAGGTATCGGCAGTTTTGGCGGGCATCGGAACGAGCCAGGGGTGCGCCCGCAGCTGCCGGGTTTTGGATGTTCGGGCCCGTTGCGGCGCACTGCGGTTCACGCGCTGCTCCTGTCCCTTGCAGTCGCCTAGTCCGGAGCGGGAGCGGTGCGAAAATCCGGAAACTGCTGCTGCAGTCGCAACCATTCCTCGTCGGCACGGGTATGTTCACCCGCCGCTCGCAGCTGCTCAATGCAGCGCCACCAGGTGTCTGCCGAGTCGTACTGATCACTGCCGCAAGCGTCCGCAGCCTCCGCTGTGGGCGATGCCAGGGCGCTGGCGGCCGGCATTGCCGCGCGCGGCGCGACCAAACCCGCAGCCGCGTCCAGCCGTTCTTCTTTCAATTCTTCAGCCCGCTGGCGTCTGTTCTCAAGACGCTCGCCTTCTTGCATTACTGCATCCGCCGCAGCGGCTTTCGGCGCCGACAATTTTCTGGCCGGCGGGCTGTTGGGCGACGGCGTGGCATTGTTGCGCGGTGAATCCCGCGAGACATCACTGTCAACCTGCTGTTCGCCGGGCGCAAACTGCATCGACGCATCCTGTTCAGGGTGGCTGTCATAGCTGTCCAGCAATCCCGATTCCAGTGAAAAAGGTGTCTCCGACTCGCGTATCGCGATTTGCATGTCGTACACCAGTGTGACGCCAAGCACGAGCGTCGCTGCGAACGCGAGGGGGCGGCGCCAGGTATAAAACCGATGCCAGAATCCTTTGCTGGATACCGCTGCAGCCTCGCGCAAAACGGCGCGATCCAGATGTTCCGGCGTCGCTTCGTCACTGTAAGCGCGATAGGCATCGCTTACTTTGTCGTCGCGGTCGTTGTTCGTTTGATTATTCACAGGAGTCATTTCAATTGTAGCTGACCGGCGTCCGACGCGTTGTCGACACTCATCGTTTCCCGCAGTCTCTTGACGGCGTAGCGCAGCCGGCTTTTAGCCGTTTCCTTTGGTACACCACTAACAGCCGCGATCTGTTCGACCGTCAGGCCGGCTTCCTCGAACAGCAGGAAAGTATCGCGCTGCTCGTCAGGTAGTAGCGCAAGCGCTTGCAAAAAACGCCGCTTCGCGATGGCCTGTTCCGCGTGATCATCAGGCCCGTCGATCTCGCTTGCGCGCAAGTCGGGGTCATCCGGTGGGCCGTCACCGTAGCGCTTGTTGCGGCGCAGGTGATCAATAAAGGCATTGTGCGCGACCCGAAACAGGTAAGTCGTGAACTTGGCGCTCGGCCGGTACTGCTCGCGTGACTTTATGATCTTGCTCCAGACTTCCTGAAAGATGTCGGCTGCAGCGTCGCGGTTGTTCGAAAGCCGCAACAAGTAGCGATACAGGGCGTCGTTATGGCGTCGGTACAATGTTTCGAACGCTGCCGTATCGCCGTCGGCGTAACGCAGCATCAACGCGGAATCATCAAGCGGTACGGCCATGCTCCGAGCATAAGCCAGCGTTGGCGATGGGGAAACCCGCAGGCCGCGCCGCGCGTGGTCAGCTGGCTCCGGCACGCTGACGGCGTTGGTCTGGGCGATCAAGGCGCGGCCTTGCGGAGCCGGTCGGGCCTGATCGCCGGGTGGTAAAGCAATCGTATGTTCATACCGTTCAAACGCAACTGCCGTGTCAGGAGGTCTTGAGCAGCGGGGCTTGCAAAAATCAGCTAAGGTGTTATAGTCAACTATAACACTAGTTCACCAAGCCCCTGGCCGAGCGCCGGCGGGCCAAAACGAGGAACAGATCCAATGAACAAACCCAGCCGGGTCGTGATGCCAAAGCCAATAAAAGGGGCCGTATTCATCGTTTTTTCGCTGCTGACCGTCGCCGTGGTCGCTGGCCAGGCCCACTCCAGTGATGCCACTCGCTATGAGACGGCCGGTCAGGCGGCGGAGTTCCGGGTGCCGACCGACCGACAGAGCCTTATCGTTTCGCGACTCGGCAAATTCGGCGCACGCCTCGTGCAATCGTGGCGTCACTAGGCCGCGAATGCATATGCTGATAACTGATTTGGCGCTACATTTCGCACACCGCCGACCGTTCGCTATTGCGGCGACCGTTAACGGCGACCGCAATGCCAGAAATATGGCTGGTGGCCGGGCGACGACAATGGCCGATCTGAGGATCGGTCGCGGTTTATATTGAGGGCGCCGGAAAACTCATGGACCCAAAATGGAATGACGATCAGCCGATCTATCGCCAGCTGCGCGATCGCATCGTCAAAATGATCCTGGAAGGTGTACTAGCCGATGGCGACGCTTTGCCATCGGTGCGCAATGTTGCCGCGGAGTATCGCCTCAATCCACTGACCGTCCTGAAGGGTTACCAGGAACTCGTCGACGAAAGTCTGGTGGAAAAGAAGCGCGGCCGTGGCATGTTCGTGACAGATGGTGCCTGCAAGCAGTTAATGAAGGATGAGCGCCGCCGATTTCTCGAAAAGGAGTGGCCACAGATCGTTGCCATGATCGAACGGCTGGGACTGAGTCGCGAGGAACTGTTCGACGATATCGCCGCCAGGGCAGCAGACAGCAAGGAATCGGTGAATGACTAATTTGGTCGAAGCAAGGAACGTTTCCAAATCGTTTGGCACGGTGCGAGCCGTTGATAACGTTAGTTTCGATATCGAAAAGGGCCGTATTACCGGCCTGATAGGACCGAACGGTGCGGGCAAAACCACGTTGCTGAAAGCAATCCTGGGACTGACGGACTGCCAGGGCTCCCTGTCCGTGCTCGGTCTTGATCCTTTCCGGCAGCGCAGGGAACTTATGCAGAACATCTGCTTTATCGCAGACGTCGCCGTTCTGCCGCGCTGGATCTGCGTTTCGCAATTACTGGATTTCACCGCTCAGGTTCACCCCTCATTCTCAATGGCGCGTGCAGAAGAGCTCCTCAAGGAGACCAAGATCAAGCGCACTTCGAAGGTGCGTGAATTATCGAAGGGCATGATTACGCAGCTGCACCTGTCGATCATCAGCGCGGTGGACGCCAAATTCCTGGTGCTGGACGAACCGACGCTCGGGCTCGATATTATTTTTCGCAAAGAGTTCTACATGAATCTGCTGAGCGACTACTTTGACGAAGAGCGCACTATTCTTGTTACGACCCACCAGGTTGAAGAGATTGAAAATTTGCTGACGCACCTGATGTTTATCAACGATGGCAGGCTTATTCTCGACGCCGCTATCGACGACTTGCCGCAGCGCTTCAGCGAATTGCAGACCTCTGGGGAAAAAGCTGTTTCCGCCCGGGCGCTTGGCCCGTTCCATGAGCGCGAGGGCTTCGGTAAAAAGATAATGACCTTTGAAAACGTCGCGCGCGACAAGCTGCAGGAACTCGGCGAGGTCCATACGCCAGCCGTCGCGGACCTTTTTGTCGCCATGGTGAAAGGGGCAAGAACATGATCGGCCGGCAATGGGCGCTGCTGCAGCGCGAGGTGTGGGAGCACCGGGCGATCTACGTTGCGCCCCTGGCCCTCGGCGTAGTCGCCGTGTTGCTGGCCCTGACAGGGCAGGTCGTCGTATCCGCTTTCGATCAGGCGGTAGACCTCGCGATCTTGGGCGCCAGCAACGTTGGCGAGCGCGAACGATCTGCGGCGATCTCGGTCCTGACGATGGCAATCTCGACGCTGTTCCTGATTGAAATGGCTGTGCTGGGCACGTTCTACGTGCTGGATACGCTTTACACCGAGCGACGTGACAAGAGCATCCTGTTTTGGCGTTCGCTGCCGGTGAGCGATGCCGAAACCGTCATATCGAAAGTGCTGACAGCGATCGTGACGATTCCGCTGGTGTCGCTGCTTGCGGCCATGCTGACAGTCCTTTTGGTACTGGGAATCTCGAGCCTGTGGGTCGATGGTCGCGGTGGCGATGCCTTGAGCCTGATCTGGGGCGCGGCACCTGTTTTCCAGAATGGCATCGCAATGTTGATCCTGTTTCTCGCGCTGCCGTTGTGGTTCCTGCCATTCGTTGGCTGGTTCATGTTCGTGTCGGCCTGGACGCGGCGATCACCGTTTCTGGTTGCGATTTTGCCGCTGGTCGTCGTGCCCATGCTCGAGCGCATCTTGATTGGCAGTAACCTGTTCCGCGACGCTATATTCCTGCGGTCTGCGAAGCTGCCGCTTTTCGATGCTACGGACGGCGCCGAGCTGATAACCGGTAACGGCGATAACATCCGCCTGGCCGCTGATGCGAAAACCACGCTGCTCGGCTTCCTTGATGTCGGTGGCTTCCTGATTAATCCCGGGCTGTGGATGGGTATCGTGGTTGGTTCGTTATTTATCGCCGCCGCGGTTTACGTGCGTCGCTACCGGGATGATAGCTAGCCCGAGCAGCGACCGGGCTATATGGCCAGATCATATTTGCGAATTCGGCCGCGCAGCTGGTGATACGTCAATCCCAGTAGATCTGCTGCAACTTTCTGATTAAATCGTGCTTTGCGCAACGCTTCCTGTAGCAGTTTTCGTTCGGTTTCGGCCAGCGCGTCCTGCAGGTTGGCCGGCAACAGGTTCGTCGATTCCGCCTGGCGCTCAGGCTTCGCCGGCAGCGCGGCGGCCTTTTGATTGCGCAATCTGAATGGCGAATCGAACGGGTCGAAGGCGATGTCATTGATCGCTTCCTGCAAATTTTCAGCGCGATATACTGACCTTTCTATCGCGTTCTTGAGCTCACGCACATTTCCCGGCCAGTCGTGGCGCAACAGTAGTGACGAAGCGCGTGCCGTAAAGCCCGGGAAATACGATTGGCGTAGCTCGCTGACCATGGCGACGGCGAACGCGTAGGCAAGCGGCAGGATATCTTCATTGCGCTCCCGCAATGGCGGCACGGTGACGACATCGAATGCGAGGCGATCAAGCAGGTCGTCGCGAAACTTGTCTGCTGCGACGAGCGCCCGCAAATCCGCGTTGGTCGAGCCAACGATGCGAACGTTGACGTTGATCGTTTCTGAACCGCCAACTCGCTGCAGCTCGCCGTATTCAATGACCCGCAATATTTTTTCCTGCATACGCAGACTGATAGTTGCGAGCTCATCCAGTACCAGGGTGCCGCCATCTGCTCTTTCGAAGTGGCCGCGGTGGACTTTGACCGCGCCGGTAAAAGCGCCGGCTTCATGGCCAAACAATTCCGATTCAAGAATGGATTCTGTCAGCGCCGCACAGTTCACCTTGACCAGCGGCTGTTCCCAGCGCTGTGACAGAAAGTGCAGTCGCGAGGCAATAAGCTCCTTGCCGGTACCTCGTTCGCCAACGACAAGTACCGGTTTGCTGAGCGGGGCGGCCCGCGATACGTGCTCCAGCATCTCGAGAAATACCGGTGCCTCGCCAATTATTGGTTGGGAGCGGGAATCGATGGACACGTTGCGGAATACCTTGTTGTTGACTCAAGCGGAGCCGCATTGATCGGTAAAATATACTAAACGTGTGTGCAGAAGGCGAATAGTTAGTATTTTTCGCCAACCTGCCAGCCTGGCAAACGACGATGCATAATTGTTTTTATGTTTAAAAAACAGATTGTTATGAGGTTTCACCGGAACTGGCACGGATGCTGCAGCATCTAGGACGAGACTTCACTAAAAGAGGACAGCAACATGGGCATATTCACGAGATTCAGCGACATCGTGAACTCCAACATCAACGCCATTCTGGACAAGGCAGAAGACCCGGAGAAAATCGTCCGGCTGATGATCCAGGAGATGGAGGACACGCTGGTCGAGGTACGTTCCGCCGCGGCCCGCTCGATCGCCGACAAGAAAGACCTGAACCGCAAGCTTGAAATGCTCGAGCGCGAGCAGCAGGAGTGGGAGAACAAGGCCGAGCTCGCTTTGCGCAAGCATCGCGAGGACCTCGCGAAAGCGGCGCTGATCGAAAAATCACGGGCAACCGAGGCGGCCGATGCAATCCGCGCCGACTATGCCGCGGTCGACGAAGGTCTTGGCAAACTGAACGAGGATATCGGCCGGCTCGAAGCCAAGCTCCAGGACGCAAAGGCTCGGCAGAAATCCTTGCTAGCCCGCCACAAGACGGCGAACAGTCGCCTGCAGGCGCGCAAGAAGATTCATGACTACAAGATCGACGACGCCCTCGTTCGCTTCGAACAGTACACCCGCCGCATTGATGATGTAGAGGGACGAATCGAGGCGTACGACCTTGGCTTGCCGAAAGACCTCTCGCATCAGTTCGCGAGCCTGGAAGCTGAGGAGTCCGTCGCTAAGGAACTGGATGACCTGAAGCGGCGCGTTGCCGGTGCCCGGGTTGACGAGGCCAGCTGATGGGCGGGATCGAAGAACTGGTTCTCGTCGCGATCATCGTCTTTATCGCGATACCAGCACCGCTTTTCATAGTTTTGCATTTCATAACGAAATGGAAACAGTCGAGGGAGCTGTCGGGTGGCGACGAGGGCATGCTGGAGGATCTCTGGCAACTGTCGATCCGGCTGGAAGACCGCATGGAGGCGCTGGAGACCATTCTTGACAACGAACTACCTGGCTGGAGGAAAAAACAATGAGCACGACGGGTGAAAGAGCATGGGAGCGCTTTGCGGAGCTGCACCGCGGGCTCTACCGAGACCGTGAGAACGGCTGGATTTTTGGTGTATGCGCCGGTCTCGCCGACCGCTACGGCTTCGAGCCGATCATCGTCAGGATCGTGGCGACGCTGGCCCTGCTGGTATTTACGGTTCCGACCGCACTGGCTTATCTTGCCGCAACGGTATTGATCCGTACGCGCCCGCTGATCTATCGCGGCGCCAATCCGGAGCAGGAATTCTGGCGCGGACACTCCGGTCGTGATCGCTGGAGCTCGCCATGAACGCGCAACGTGAATGGCAGGGTCGCCGGTTTTATCGCCGCTCGAAGCGTGCCAAGCTCGGCGGGGTGTGCGCGGGCGTTGCCGACTATTTCGGCTTCAACTTGTGTGCGACACGCTTTCTGACCGTCATCCTGTTCCTGATGTTCACACCGTTAATGATTCTGGCCTACCTTGGCTGCGTCCTGCTGGTGCCTTCCGACCGCAGCACCACGGCACCTGCGCCGCGCGACCCGGAGTTCAGGCAGGCGATGCGTGCCAATCCGGCAGGTACGCTGGCTGACGTTCGCAGGCGGTTTCAGAAACTCGACACCCGTCTCGCGCGCCTTGAAAGGTACGTAACTTCGCCAAGATTCGATCTCGACCAGGAGTTTCGCAAGCTGTAAATGCAATTAGAACGAAAATACCAAGGGAGAGCAGATGAACGTTTTCACATTCTTGTTCCTGGCAGTGCTAACCGGTGGCATCGTCCATGTGATGGACTCATGGATCAAGCACCGCGGCAAAAAATCCGAAGGCCTGGACGCAGAAATGGTCGACGCGCTTGAAAAAATCGATCGGCTCGAAGAGCGAATTCAGGTACTGGAGCGAATCGTCACCGAGCACAACGTCGATCTCAAGAAACAAATTGATAGTTTGTAAAGGCTGCAGCCGGACCGCGCCTGGCGGCAGACCGCACACGACGCGTCAGACAGTGGCGAACAGCTGCAACAGGCGATAAATCATTAATGCCGTGATTGCGCCATTGCGACGCGGCAACCGGCGGTTGCCGTTCTACTTGATACCATCCGTCAACTAGTTTTTGCGCTCTTTGAAGGCGCGAACTTCCTCATTGAACTGCGCGGCCACCGTTTCCATCTCTTCGACCGCGGCATTGTATTTCTTGTTCAGCATGTCTTCGCGCAGTTGTTCATCTTCTGATGAAAGCTCTTCCATTGCGGAACGAGCTGCCTTTTCGTCAGCAACTATGCATTCGAGATAGGCTTCCATCGCTGCAACGTAATCCTTGATGTTGCGCTGACCCTCGATCATCTGATCGCGGGTAGCGGAATTTCCGTTGGGAATATCTACCCGCGACGGATAATCACAGGCCAGCAATGCCGGGGCTGAAAACAACAGCGACATTCCGATGCAGATTGATGTAATGGTTTTCATCGACAAATACATTCCTGTAGTTGCGTCACTGTTTCCGAGTGGCGCGATAGTATGGCTTGGCTGCCAATTAAATCATGTTGTTTTGGTCGAGTGAAGCCAGGTCACAATCTTTTTTCAGTTCAGCAACTTAGCTGGGACAGCTCGCTGCAGGCAATGTTCCGGCCGGAACAAAGATCAGGCAAATAAGGCCTTGTACTTGTCGGTTCCTTCGAGCTGCGCCAGCAGCAGCTCCAGGTAATTGTCGGAGCTCATCGGGTCGCCAAACAGCAGGCCTTGCACATAAGTGCAATCCAGCGATTGCAGGAAGGTCAGCTGCCGCTCCGTTTCCACCCCTTCGGCAACCACATCCATTTTGAGGCTGCGCCCCATATGCACGATTGTTGCGACAATGGTGGCGTCATCAGGATTGGTGGCGACGTCCCGGACGAATGACTTGTCAATCTTCAGGGTGCTAATCGGGAATTGCTGCAACGCGCTTAGTGATGAGTAACCCGTGCCAAAATCGTCGATCGCAAGATGCAAGCCAAGCCCGTAGAGTTCGTCAAGCAGCTTGATCGTTCGTGTCGGGTTTTCCATCAACGTCGTTTCGGTGATTTCCAGTTCCAGCGACGTGGGTGAGACCTCATACTTTTTCATGATTGCGCTAATACGGCTGATGAAATTCGGCTGCCGCAGCTGTTTCAGCGACAGGTTTACTGACACCCGACCCGGTGAGGAAACGGAACGCTGCCAGTAGCGAAAATCCTCGCAAACCCGGTCCAGAACCCATTCGCCGAGTTCGATGATAAGGTTGGTCTCTTCAGCGATCGGAATGAAATCCGACGGCAGGATAATCCCCCTTTCCGGGAGTTCCCAGCGCACCAGTGCTTCCGCTCCAACGACTTCGCCAGTTTCAATGTTGTACTTGGGCTGGTAGTGCACGAGAAGTTCGTCTCGTTCGAAGGCGCGCTTAAGCTTGCTCTTGGTCATCAACCTCTCGACCGCAGCTTCATTCATCTCCGAGCGATAATGGGCAAACACGTTGCCGCCGTTCTTCTTAGCGTGGTACAGCGCGGCGTCGGCGTTGCGGATCAGATCAATAACATCGGCAGCATCGTCCGGATATTGGGCAATTCCCATGCTGGCGGTCATGAATACTTCGTGGCCCTGCACGTGAAACGGGTCAGCCAGGCGATCCAGCACCTTGCGGGCCAGATGGTCAATCAACGGCCCAGTGTCGGTTGTCGACTCAAAGCCATCAACGATAACCGCAAACTCGTCGCCGGCCAGTCTGCCCACAACCGTGTTCGTCGGCAGCGATTCGGCCAGCCTTTCCGTCAACGTTTCCAGCGTCGTATCACCTGCCAGATGCCCAAAAGTGTCGTTAATTTCCTTGAAGCGGTCCACGTCTATATAAAATAGCGTCAGGGTTTTTCGGCTACGTTTGGCGCGCGCAATCGCCCGCTGCAGCAAATGTTGAAACTGCATGCGATTGGGTACTTTGGTCAGCGCGTCTATCCGTGCCAGGTAACGAATTCGCTGTTCGGCTTTTCTTCGCGCAGTAATATTCTGCGCAGCAAAGATTTGATCGATGTTGCCCGCATCGTCGTCGATCGTCGAGCCAGTATAGGAGATCGGGATAGCTTCGCCCGACTTGCTGACCAGCGTTGCCTCGTTTGGAATTCCCGTACGGCCATCGGCAACAAGGCCGTTGCCACGTCGCGTGTCGATGATAATGCTCAGCGGCTGACCAACAAGTTCCTCTTCCTCATAGCCAAGCATGCGTGATGTCGCGTGATTGATTTTCTTGATGCGCTGATCGCCGGTAGTGACGATGATTGCCTCGTTCATGCCGCCAAGAATGCTGTCGACGTAGTTGCGCGACATCGTGGTTTCTTTGAGGTGCCGCCGCATGTTGTTGAAGACGTCGACCAGTTTGCCCAGTTCGTCGCCTTTCGGCCCATGCAGTGGCTCACCGAAATCAGCGGCACTGAGTTTCTCTGCTTGCACCTTGATTTCATGGATTCGCGCATTCTGAAACATGATGACGCGCCAAATCACCGCGGCGCTTAGCAACAGCATGAGCAAAAGTGAAGCCGCAGCCCACAGCAGGCTCTCGCGGCGATAGTCCACGGCGGCCCGCAACATGTTGTCCCTGAATTCGCCAGCGGCGTCCCAGAGTTGTCCGATGTCAAAGTTACCTTGCAGAATGCCGTGGTAAGCGCCGTCCCGCTCCACCGGGTAGGTCATATAGAGGTGCTGGCCTTGCCAGAGCGTGGCATCCTGCGAATCGTCGACCGGAACCTCGCCGATCTCGATTTTGTCACCGTCGCTGAGCAGTAACCGCAGGCCGATGACGCCGTCCTGCGTCGCCTGCACGTTGCGCAGGATTTCGGTATTGTCGGCACGGATGTCGTCGCCGGTTCCGACGCGAAGCTTGTCGACAATGCTGTGCAGACGCGCGCGGGTTCGCCGTTCGAAACTGGCGGCCAGGCTACGCTCATGCTGGCCGAGGCCGGTCTCCACCAGCTCGTCAGCCAGCATCCGGTACTGCAGGTAGAAGCTGCCCAGTAACACACAGCCGATAACCGCGGCCAATGCCAGCGCAAGGATCAGGTAGCGAGGAAGAATTTTGCCGGTCATTTAATAGTCAGACTCGGACGGGGGTACCAGGTTTACTGGGAATCCGGGGTACCTTTCCGGTTAGTTTTTGTTTTTTGTCCCGATTACCGGCAGATCACATGGCGTCATCCGAGGTTTTCGGGGCCTGCCAGACTTTTAGCCAAGCCCGAGTCTATCACCGCAGGTCGTTAACAGCGACGTTCGAATATCGGCCAAATGCCCGATATCCGGTCATTTTTTGTCCGCGGTGGCCGGTATTCGGGAATTGGCGGCCGGGATGATCAGTCGTCGTCGCGCTTTTCGACGAACTCGACGGGTGCCCGCGCAGCGGTCGTACTCATGGTGCCCTGCACAACGGCGCCTGCTGCTACGGCAATGGCGCCGCCGGTCACGGTGCCGTCGATATTTGCAGTCCGGCCGATCTCGATCTGGCCGTCAGAAACGACGTTTCCCTCAACCCGCCCGGCGATGATTACCCCTGCAGCCTTTAGAGTGCCTACCCATGACCCCTGGCGCGTCAAAGTCACCGTACCACTCAGGTCGCTGTCACCATGGATCTCGCCGCTGATCATGAAGTCGCCGCTGCCCTCCAGGGTACCCGTAATCTTGCAGCCTTCACTGATCAGCGTTGCGGGACCGCCACCGCCATCACGCAATCGACGCCGTTTGGGTTCATTCATTCCTAAACTCTTTTTTGACTATGGAGAAGACCGGAGGGCCGACAATACTACGCTGGTTGCCGAAAGCTGTGAATTGCTGCGCAAACTTCAATACTTTAAATAGCGCCGCGTTGATTTCTAGAGCACCACAGATATTGGTTGCCGGCCTGGCAGGCGCCCCTGATTATGCTGTTTCACGGTTTGGCAGCGTTTGTAGCCGCCTGTATAGTCGCCTGATTCTTCGCTTCGGAACAAACTATTGAGCACGCTATTTCAGCAACGGCTGGGCCGGTTGATCAATGCACATGCCGGTGACAGCTTGCAGGGTGGCTTTCGAGGTATAGAGAAGGAGTCCCTGCGGGTTACGCCGGACGGCTATCTGGCGCAGTCAGGGCATCCGGCAGCACTCGGTTCCGCGCTGACGAATCCGTTTATTACCACAGACTTTTCGGAGGCATTGCTGGAGTTCGTCACGCCCGCTGTCTCAAGCAACTGGCAGGCGTTGCGTGATCTTTGTGATATTCACCAGTTCAGTTACCCGCTGTTGGGCGAAGAGCTGATGTGGTGTACGAGCATGCCCTGCAAGATCCCGGCTGACGATGAAATTCCGCTCGCGCGCTATGGAACGTCGAATGTCGCCAGGATGAAGACAATCTATCGCCGTGGGCTGGGTTACCGGTACGGCAGGGCGATGCAGACAATCGCCGGTCTGCACTTCAACTATTCACTGCCCGAGAAATTCTGGGGCGTGTGGCAGGAGCTGGAAGGCAGCAAAGACACGCCCCAGGAGTTTCGCTCCGCCGCCTATCTTGGCCTGATTCGGAATTTTCGACGCTATGGCTGGCTGCTGTTGTACGTATCGGGAGCTTCGCCGGCACTGTGCAAGTCCTTCGCCCAATCCGCGCCAACCAGGCTGCCTGATCTCGATGCCACGACTTTGTATCAGCCGTTCGCAACGTCGTTGCGCATGAGTGACCTCGGTTATAGCAACAAAACCCAGGCGCGGCTGAACATCTCGCTGAATCGCCTCGATGAATATATCGCCGATTTGAGTCAGGCGATTGCTACCGCAGAGCCGGCCTACGAACGAATTGGCGTTAAAGTCGATGGCAAGTACCGGCAACTGAACGCGAATCACCTGCAAATTGAAAACGAATATTACAGCCCGATTCGTCCCAAACGGGTAGCGCGTTCAGGAGAGCGGCCGACCGCAGCATTACAGCGCGATGGTATCGAGTACGTAGAAGTGCGCTCACTCGATCTCAACATCTTTGACCCTGTCGGCATCAATCAGAACATCATGCGTTTCGTCGAGGCGTTCCTGATTTTTTGTCTGCTTGACGAGAGCCCGCCTCTCGACGACAGAGACTGGGATGAATTGCTCGCAAATCACACGCAAACCGCGAAGCAGGGTCGCGACCCGCAGTTCAGCTTGGTGCGCAGGGGGGAGCAGTGCTCGCTACGCGACTGGGCCAATGAAATCATGCCGGGCATTGCTGCAGTCGCCGAATTGCTGGATGCAGGAACCGGGCGCAAGGACTACGCGGATGCCGTCGAGGCGCAGGCATTGCTTGTTGCCGATCCGGACGCGACACCCGCAGCGCGGGTACTGGCCGAACTTGAGCGCAGCGGCCAGAGTTTCTTTGATTTTGCGATGCAGGCCGCGCGCGGTCATCGCGACTATTTCGCCGCCCTCGCACCCTTGCCGACGGAGCGCCAGCGGCTCTACGAGGAAGCCGCGCGTTCGTCACATGAACAGCAGCAGCGTATAGAAGCGAGCGATACCCTCAGTTTCGACGAATACCTCGCCGCGTACTATGCCTCCGGTTCTGCCGGCTGATTCCTGCAAACGATGTGCGGCAGATCACAATTAGCGCCACAAGTGGATGAGGCCGCCCAAGAACTTCACTAGACTCTGAGGCTTACCGCTCCAGACTGGCGCTGGTGCAGCAAGACTAAGGAATTGCAGATTGTTCAAGGTATTCTCATTTGGCATCTTTCTGGGGCTCGCGATGGCTGGCGCTGCCGCCTACCTTGTTCCCGTCGCCGATCTGCATCGCGAAGCGTCCCTGATGACGGTTCGGCCAAATGGTGGCGTTGCAGAGCTTTTTACCGTGCGAATTCCTGACGACCGTATCATGGTGGGCACGTCAGCAACTGCTGCGAAAGTACCCGGCAACATCAAGTGGCCGCAGGAACTGGCTGATGCCGGTATCGAAGCCGAGCTGTTCAAGTTACGCAACCGGGACGGCATTGTTATCGGCGTAGCCAGTCGACTGGCTGGCGGCCAGGCGCTGGCCAATTCAGGCGGGCAAAACTCGATTGAATGGGTACTGAACCTGCCAGCGCGCGGCTCGCTGTATTTCCCGATGTCGGGAGATGTTGGTGCGAATGGATTTCGCAGCGGCGTCCTGCGCGGCGGCAGTCGTGAATTCGGCGGCCATAGCGGTGCCATGCAGGAGCGCTTCATTGCAAACGAAGCCGATTCTGGCGGGCACATTGAATTACAGGTGACCGTTGTGGGTCCTGCGGCCGACCCTGTCGGAGCGACCCAGTGAAATACCTGATCGCGCTTTTGGCAGGAATGGTGACAGGTGCAGCGATGTTCGCGATCCTGCTGTACGTAAACCCGCTGATCAAAGTCAAAAATCTTTCTCCGATCTCGGTAGCCACCAACAACCAGTTCGAGTTGTCTTACGAGGCGACTCCAATGGAATCGATCCTGTGGACCGACAGTGGCGAATCGAACGTTCGTCCTCGTCCGCCCCTGGTGCAGGAACTCTTTGAAGAAACCATCAGGGATACGCGTGTCATCGTTACGCTGCTGCGCAGCAGTCGCGGCGCGGCGGCCGGTGTCGGCGTCAAGTTCCAAACGAACGCTGAAGAAAGGGGCCTGCTGGACGGCAACTACCCGGTAAACAGTACCTGGCACATCTGGCTGTTGCAGCGCGGTGGCCTGATGATCGACCAGCGTGAGAATCATTGGACCCTGCTGCGTGACGTTGTGCTACCGGCCTACCTGAGCTCCGCGGACAGCTGGCGCGGCAGCTGGTATGGCATATTGACGAGCGGTCCGCAGGCCCTGGGCGTCGCCCGGGTTTTCGGCGGCAGCGGCTACCTGGCCAACCAGGACGGCGAGGCCGTCGAAGCCATCAACGCGAAGGCCTACTCGGCAGAAACCGGGCCGGCTTCCATGCAGGGCCGCCTGACGATCTCGATGACGCCCAACGAGTAGGCGCTCGCCCGCGATCACTACATCGCGCTGATTCCGCCATCGATGCGAATCTCGCTGCCGGTGATAAACGCCGATTCATCCGCGGCAAGAAACAGCACAGCGTAAGCAACGTCGGCCGTCCGGCCCACGCGGCCCAGCGGGATTTGTCGTGCAAGCTTCGACAAGGCGGCCTCCCGATCGCCGCCGCGTGCCATTCCGTCCAGGATCGGCGTATCGATAAACACCGGGTGCACGGAGTTGCAGCGCACGTTGTTTTTTTCCCGGGCGCAGTGCAGCGCGACCGATTTACTGAGATGGCGCACCGCCGCTTTCGCCGAATTATAGGCAGCGAGGTTATGCCCGGCGATGATGCCGGAAATCGACGAAACGTTGATGATCGAGCCGCCACCGCTAGCACGCATCAAAGGCAGGGCCTGCTTGCAGCCCAGGAAGACGCTGTCGAGGTCGACTGCGTGCACGTGCCGCCAGTTATCCAGCGTTTCTTCTTCAACACTTCCAAGAGCACCGATCCCGGCATTGTTAACTAGAATGTGCAGACCACCAAAGTTCTCTTCGACGATGTTAACCGCTTGCCGCCAGTCATCCGGCGACGTTACGTCATGAGTGAACGCGGCAGCGCGGCCCGGATGCCGCGCGTTGATGCGATCCGCCTGTTCATTGACGCCGTCAGTATTGATATCCGTCAACAAGACCTGCGCCCCTTCATCCGCCAGCATTATGGCGACGGCAGCGCCAATGCCCTGCGCCGCGCCGGTAACCAGTGCGATCTTTTTCTCAACACGATTCATCAATGACAATCCTGAGTAAGCTGACCCCGCATTCTACGGTTGTGCGTGTGCCAGTGTCAGCATCGCTGTGCCGCTTAATTTTTCAGGGCCGCTCCGCTATGCTGGCCAGCCGTCACTGCGAAGGCAAAGACTGATGAAAGCGAAGGCAATACGCATAAACGAATACGGTGGGCCAGAGGTCTTGAAGCTCGTCGATATCGACGTTCCAGAGCCTGGTCCGGGCGAAGCGCGCATTCGCCACACCGCGGTCGGCCTTAATCTGATCGACACCTATCATCGTAGCGGTCTGTACCCGGGGCCTTTGCCAGGCGGGCTGGGCAGTGAAGCTGCCGGCGTGGTCGAGGCCATTGGACCCGATGTGAGCACTGTCAGCGTAGGCGATCGCATCGCCTACACGGGCCGGCCCGCGGACAGTTACTCCGAGCTGCGCCTGTTTGCGGCAGACCGGCTCGTGCCACTGCCTGACAATCTCGACGACGAGCGCGCGGCGGCAGTCCTGTTAAAGGGGCTCACGGCCTGGTACCTGCTGCATCGCAGCTATCCTGTGAAGTCCGGCGACGACGTGTTGCTGTACGCGGCAGCAGGCGGCGTCGGCTTGCTTGCTGCGCAATGGGCGCGCCATCTCGGCGCGCGCGTGATCGGCGTGGTCAGCACCGAGCAGAAAGCCTTGCTCGCGCGGCAAAACGGCTGCGCGGACATCGTCATGGCGCACGACGATATTCCGGCGCGGGTACGCGAATTAACCGATGGCAAAGGCGTTGCCGCGGCGTACGACTCGGTCGGCAAGGACACCTTCATGGCTTCGCTCGATTCCTTGCGGCCGCACGGTGTGATGGTGTCGTTTGGCAACGCGTCGGGACCGGTCGCTCCGTTCGCGCCGGCAGAGTTGGCCAAGCGTCATTCGCTGTACGTAACCCGGCCGGTGTTGTTCGATTTTATCGACAGCCGGGCGGAGCTTCTCGCTGCCTGCAAGGCCTTGTTTGGCGCGATCAGCGCCGGCGTAGTCGCCATCAACATTAATCAGCGCTATGCGCTGAAAGACGCGGCGCAGGCGCACCGTGACATTGAGGCGCGCAAGACCACCGGGTCGACAGTGCTGTTGCCGTAGTTACAGTGGCTGCAAAGGCCAGAACAACGGCACCAGGATCATCGTCGCGATGAACACGACGATGGTCAGTGGCACACCGACTTTGAGGTAGTCGGCGAACCGATAGCCGCCCGGACCCATGATAAGAATATTGGCAGGATGTGAGATCGGGCTCATGAAACTGGCCGCAGCCATCGCCATCGCCATCAGCGCTGTCTGCGGCTGCAGGCCGAATTCCGCCATTGCCGACATTACGATTGGCGACATCAGCACCACCAGCGCGGCCGATGGAATGACGATCGTACCGGCGGCGGTCAGCACGTACAGGCCGACAATCACCGGCCAGGGGCCGGCTTCACCGAGCAGGTTCATTACCTGCAGCGCAAGCCAGGCGGCAGCTCCCGTGTCCTGCATGGCGAAGCCGAGTGGCAGCATGCCTGCTATCAGGAAGATCGCCCGCCACTCGATCGCGCGATAAGCCTGCTCCATCGACAGGCAGCCGGTCAGGACCATCACGCTCGCGCCCATGACTGCCGCTATCGAGATTGGCAGGTAGCCGGCCAGCACAACGAGCACCACGCCAAGCATGATTGCCGCGGCTAACGGTGCACGACGCGTATCGGGCGGCGTCTGGCCGAGCGGCGTGAGAATCAGGAAGTCGGAATCATTGCTGAGCAATTGCAGCTTGTCGCGCGGGCCCAGCAGCAGCAGCGCATCGCCTATGCGCAGGCGCTCGTCGGCAAGATCTGCGTTGACAGCCGAGCCCTCGCGCCAGATGCCGGTGAGTTCGATGCCATAGCGTTCGCGAAAATTGAGTTCACCGACGGTCTTGCCGGCCAGCGCGCTGCGCGGATCGAGCGTGGCATCGAGCAGGGTCAGTCGTTCGGAATCGAGCTTGCCGAGGTGCGGGGCGACGTGCGATTCGATCTCGAGTTCCTGCAGGCCGCGCAGGACCTCAAGGTCTTCCGGCTGACCGCCGATCAGCAGCAGGTCGCCACCCATCAGTGATTCGCCGCCGCCGGGCATCAGGTTCAGTTTGCCGTCACGGAAGATCGCCATTACGCGGAAATCGAAGACATCGCCCAGCCGGCTTTTTTCCAGTGTCGTATCGGACAACTCACTGTGCTTCGGCATGCGCAGCACGAACATGCGTTCGTCAGCCTTGTAAACTTCGTTGAGTTCGTCGCCACTCAATATCTTGCTGCTGCTGAAGTCGCTGATCTTCTGCAGTTCCTCCAGCGCATCGAGCCGACCCTGGACGAGTACCGAATCGCCGGCGCGCAGCGGCACGTAGGCCAGGTTGGTAACCCGGTAGCCCTGCCGGCGCTTGATGCCAACGGCGATCACATTGAAGCGCGAGCGGAAGCCCGCCAGCCGCAGCAGTTCGCCGACCAGCGGTGAGCCCTGGTCTATCACCACTTCGGCGTAGCCGATCTCCGTTGCCACCATGGACTTCAATACAGGCGCTTCGCGCTCGATAACCAGATCGCTCCAGCGCTGCAGTTCGCGGAACTGGTCCTGCCGGCCCTGCACGAGGATGCCGTCACCGGCGCGCAGTACGGTCTGCCGGCTTGGCAACGATTCGCTGCGGCCAAATCGTACGAGCGACAGGATGACCAGTCCGGTTGAAATGCCGATCCTGCTTTCGGCCAGCGTCTTGCCGACGAGAACGGAGTTCACCGGCACGCGCAGCATGAAGGTCTGTTCCTGCAGCTTGTAGCGTGCGCGCAGGCTGCGCTGGCTGCGGCCGCCGCGCTCTGCGCGGGTCTTCGGCAACAACAGTCGACCCAGCAGGGCGACGAACAGAATACCGGCCAGCACCACGCCACCTCCGACCGGTAGAAAATCGAACAGCGCGAACGGCGCGAAGCCGCCGCCAACCAGTGCCTGGCTGATCAGCAGGTTGGGCGGCGTACCGATCAGGGTCATCAAACCGCCGAGCAAGGTCGCATTGGCGAGCGGCATCAGGAGGCGCGACACCGGAATTCTCGTGCGTCTTGCAACGTCGACGACGACCGGCAGCATCAGCGCGGCAACACCGATATTGTTCATGAACGCCGACAGCACGGCCGCCGTGATCATGATGACGATAATCATGGGGACTTCGCGGCGCCCGGCGACGCGAATTACCTGGCGGCCGATGACGTCTGCGATACCGGTGCGGGTAAGGCCCTCGCTCAGAATGAACATCGCCCAGACGGTGACGACCGCGTTATTGCTGAAACCAAGGAATGCCTGGTCGGGAGGGACGAGGCCGGTGATTGCGAGCGTGCCGAGAACCAGCAACGCGACAAGATCCATCCGGATGACTTCGCTGACAAACAAAATCAGCGCGGCTGCCAGGATGCCGAGAACCAGAGCAATCTCGAAGGTCATGCCACGTCTTGTGCGTTTTTTTAGAAGATGAAGAACCTGCGGCCTTTATACACGACAGCAAGTTCATAACGTAGTGCTCATCCGGCATTTGCCAGCGTCGTTGTGATCAAATACCCGTTCCTTTCGACGAATTCCGGAGATGCAGGTGTCGCAGACGGCAAATTACCTGGCGCGCGTCAGGCGACGTGAGCGAAGCATTGAATTGCGCGGCGTCGATCACTGCGTGCACGAATGGGGCGCGGCAGGCCAACCTACTTTGGTTCTGCTGCATGGCTGGGGCGACGTCGGCGCCTCGTTTCAATTCACGGTCGATGCACTGGAGCGCGACTGGCACGTAATTGCGCCGGACTGGCGCGGCTTCGGTGACAGTGGTCACAACGCAGCGTCTTACTGGTTTCCCGACTACATTGCGGACCTCGATGCTGTGCTACGCGCACTGGATGTCACCGAGCCGGCAACGTTGATCGGGCATAGCATGGGCGGCAACATTGCGGCGCTATTCGCCGGTATTTTCCCCGATCGTGTTGCGGCCCTCGTCAATATCGAGGGGTTCGGGCTGCCGGACAGCGATCCGGCGGTCGCGCCTGAGCGCTATCGCCAATGGCTCGCCGCCGTGAGCGCTCGTCGCTCGCATCCGGGCTACCCGTCGCTGGCACCGCTCATTGCGCGCATTCTCAAAACCAGCCCGCGTATGGACGAGGCGCGCGCAAAGTTCGTTGCGGCTCACTGGGCGCGGCGCCAGGCAGACGGTCACTGGCAGCTCAAAGCGGATATCGCGCATCGCTGGCCCAACCCGATACCTTACCGACGCGCCGAGGCCCGGGCGTGCTGGCTACAGATCGCCGCCCGCGTGCTGTTGATCGCCGGAGCCGATACCGAGTATGACGACGCGCTGGCCGGCTGGCAGTCGCCGGGAGCCGGCGGCGATTACCGCGATGCCCGCCTCGAAGTCATCCGCGACGCGGGGCACATGGTGCATTTTGAGCAGCCGCAGGCGCTGGCTGTGGCCATCGAGGCGTTCCTGACTGGCTGATTCGCGTACTTGTAAATACATACAGTACTGTATAAGAATACAGCTTTTGCGGGAGAGGCCCGTGGGGCACGCGGCAGAGCTGCAAACCGACTATCTCGAGAGCCTCAACGCGGCGCAGCGGCAGGCGGCCGCGTACGGCACGCGCCCGCCACAGGGTGGCTTTGCGGCGGGCCCGCTGCTGGTCATTGCCGGCGCGGGTACCGGCAAAACGATGACGCTGGCGCACCGTGTCGCTCACCTGCTGGTGCAGGGCGTCGACCCGCAGCGTTTGTTGCTGCTGACGTTTACCCGGCGGGCGGCCCAGGAAATGACGCGTCGCGTCGAAAATATCGTGCAGAAGGCGCTGGGTGAGAGCGGGCAACTGCAGGCGGCCCGCGGTGCCTTGCCATGGTCGGGCACCTTTCACGCAGTTGCCAATCGATTGTTGCGCCGCTATGCCCCCGCGATCGGACTCGATCCCGCGTTTTCCGTGCTGGATCGCGGCGATGCAGCCGATCTGATCGACGTTATTCGCCACGAGCAGGG
Organism: uncultured Gammaproteobacteria bacterium; assembly: GCA_963800915.1. Classification (GTDB taxonomy): domain Bacteria; phylum Pseudomonadota; class Gammaproteobacteria; order Steroidobacterales; family Woeseiaceae; genus Woeseia. The sequence goes on along the minus strand of CAWDCR010000001.1, from coordinate 173,361 downwards.
CTGCAGCAGCAAGTCTCGTCGCTTCCCGAAAAAAGATACCTGCCTGGCCATTTACTCGCGCTGTGTTAACGCGCGCGAGCCGCTTGGCGACGTGCTGCGCGACCTGTTTCCCTGGTGCAGCGACTGGGAGCAGGAGCTTGCCCTGCTGTTTCGCGCCTATGTCGAGCGCAAACAGCAGAACCAGTCACTCGATTACGACGATCTCCTGCTTTATTGGAGTTACCTCGTCGCCGAGCCCGAGTTCGCGACGGAAATCGGCAGCTGGTTCGACCATGTACTGGTCGATGAATACCAGGATACCAACGTGCTGCAGGCCGAAATCCTGCGGGCCCTCAAACCTGACGGCACCGGCTTGACGGTGGTTGGCGACGACGCGCAGTCGATCTACTCGTTTCGCGCGGCAGAGGTCGAAAATATCCTCGGCTTCGCGGATCAATACATTCCATCCGCACGCATCGTCACGCTGGAAGAAAATTACCGCTCGACCCCCGCAATTCTCGATATGGCGAACTGCCTGATTGCAGAGAGTGATCGCCAGTACAAGAAAAACCTGTTCAGCCGCCTGCCGGCGGGTGCACGACCGGTTTATGCAAGCGTTGAGGATACGGCGGCAGAAGCGGAATTCGTGGTCGAGTCCGTGCTGGCAAATCGCGAGCAGGGCATGGCGCTGAAAGACCAGGCCGTGCTGTTTCGCAGCGCACACCACAGCGATCAGCTGGAGCTCGAACTCGTCAGGCGCAATATTCCCTACGTTAAATACGGCGGCCTGAAGTTTCTCGAGGCGGCGCACGTGAAGGACCTGCTGTCGGTATTGAAGTGGGCTGAAAACCCACGCAACGAGGTCGCTGCGTTTCGCGTACTGAAATTATTGCCCGGCATGGGACCAGCCAATGCCAGGCGCTGCTTCGAAGCCCTGCAGGTCGCCGGGTATAGCTGGCAGGCGCTGACGGAATACCATCCGCCGGCTGCGGCGGCAGACGAGTGGCCGTCATTCTGCGCCTTGCTGGCGTCACTCGGGGCCGCGGAAATCGTCGATCCCGAATGGCAGGGGCAGGTCACCGCGGTGTGCAACTGGTACCAGCCACATCTCGAACGAATCTACGATCATGCCGAAACGCGACAGGCGGACCTTGAGCAACTCGAGCAGGTGGCCAGCCGCTACGCGACGCGCGAGCGCTTCCTGACAGAACTTACGCTGGATCCACCGTCGGCATCCGGCGACCTGTCCGGCGATCCGTTCCTTGACGAGGACTACCTGATCCTGTCGACCGTCCACAGCGCGAAAGGCCAGGAGTGGGAGTCCGTGTTCCTGCTGAATTTCTCGGACGGCAATTTTCCGTCCGAGTTTGCGACCGGCAAGCCCGAGGCGATCGAGGAGGAGCGCCGCCTGTTATACGTTGCGGTCACTCGCGCCAAGCGCTCGCTGCATTTGATGGCACCGCTGCGCTATCACGTTACACAGCAGCGCCGCGACGGCGACAAGCATGTTTACGGTGCTCGCAGCCGGTTCATGACCGACCGGTTGATGGCTACGGTCGAGGCGAAATTTTGTGGGCGCCGCGCCGCGCATACGGCAACTTTGGGGCCACAGTCTGACAAGCGCATCGATGTAGGGCAGAAGCTGCGACAGATGTGGTAAGAAGAAAAGACTGCTTCATTCGCCCGTCACGTCGTTTGGCAACCAAAGCAAAACCTGCAAGCGAAGTCCGCGAAAAAGCCAGGCCGGAGTTTTTTTGTGACTCAGGTCCGGCGACATAATCCTTTCGCGAAGCCTTCGTGAAGCTTGTCACAGCATATTTCGTCGTATTAAATTATATTGAAGCTGACATCTGCCGATACCAATAGCAGAGGTTTCGTGAGTGGTTGACTGCGTGTTTCGAATAGCGTCAACGTGCCAGCAAAAGGCGGTGACGCGCTCAAACACGAAACCCGCAGTGGCCGCAGCGAATTCCGATCATAAAAGAGAGGAAGCGTGGCCATGGGAAGTGACTATTCCGAAGACACGGTATTGCCGGTCGCCGACCTTCGCGATTATTTTCGCGAATCGATTGGAGCGGCAATTGAGAAGCAACGCGTGCAGGTCGACGAGCACGCGACGCACTATGTCGTTAATCTCCTGACCCTGTTCTCCCGTTCCGAAGAGCTCTACGAAGACAGCGGTGAAGTCTACGGGCTGAAACCACTGGCAATGATGATGCTCGATGCGAACGAGGCGGCAAACCCGGTAGAACGCAGCGCTTCTCTACAGCGGCTCGGCGACGTCGCCTTGTTTATCGCCGGATTCTTTGCCGATGGTCTTGCCCATCGACTGGTCGATCTCGACTACTACATTCGCATGGGCGGTACTGCCTACGGATCCCTGTCCGACGAGATACGCGGTACGCCGCGCGGCCGTGCACTCGCGCACGTCTATCAAGAACTCGCCCGCAAATTCCAGATCGTTGTCGACGTGCTGAACGAAGTACGTGACGGTACCCGCCAGAACTCCGACATCGATATTCTGCGCACATACGAGGTGTGGCTGAAAACAGGCAGCGAACGGGCGGCCGCATTGTTGCGCCAGCAGGGAGTCACGCCGATGCCGCAAGTGATCCGTCGTCACTGATCCATGCTGGCCGCGCTGCAGAACCGCCTGAGCGACCTCTACCAGTTCGAGACGGCCTACCGTATCGAAGACTTCCTGATCACGGATCCCGAGCTGGCGCGAATTCTCGGCGCTGATTGCATCCTCTCTGACAATGCCGAAACCGTATTGCTGTCTGAAGACAGCGAGGGCATGTCGCTCAGTGTTTTCCTTGATGCAGAGCTACTCGAACGTCTGCGGGCGCATGATCCGCTGGCAAGTCTGCAGCCGGAGCAGCTCGATGACTTCTGGACGGTTCTTGAAGGCGTCAGTCATTTCAACTACCTGGCATTCAGCGCACAGCGCGACAAGTCAGTGACCTTGCTGGAGCTTGAAATGCAGGCGGAGGTCGACAAGTACGTCAGCGCCTGGCTATTGGCACTCGATCAGGAAGACTACGCTCTGGCTGCTCGCCTGCACGGCTGGCTGTTTGATGATGTCAGCTTTCACCCGGATCTCGATCGAGAGCAGCGCGAACGTTATCGCGCCGCCAGCAACTACGCCGCGCGCTTTTGCCATGGAATCAGCCGTCGCCTGCTGGAGGGCAACGCCGGCGGACTGGAAGAGCTGCGGCATTTCTACCGCCTGACCCAGACGCACAAGATCGGTCATATTCATTCGCAGGCCTGGGCCGCCTGAGTAAGACGCGGGCAAAAAAAGACGGTGGCATGGCCACCGTCAAACTTACGAAACAAACCGCATAAGGGGATTTAGTTTGTTACGTCTACTTCTTTGCGAATTACTCGCAGTTCCCTGGTTGCGCCCGGCGGCAGTGGTGCATGCATCGTCTGCGAGCCAGGTCCCATATCTGCAGTATCGATAAAGCGCACTTCGGTCATGCCGGCTGCTGCCAGCGTTGACGTAATGCTGGCACGCGTAGCATCGTCGAGCGGACCCGGGCTCAGAATTGTCACGCCGTCCGGGTGCGGCCCGGGACCAGCACCGACATGGCGCATGACGCGAACTTCCCGGTGGCCGGCACCGGCTTCGTGGTCCGCCATCGGCATGGTGATCTGTCGGCCATCGACGTCGAAGGTATAGCCGTCGGCGACGCGGGTTATCAGGACCGGGCGCCCATCCACGGTATTGACCGAGCGGCTTTCGCCGAGCTGCAGCTTGTGCAGGTCGAGATCCTGGTCTTTGCCGTTGATGCGAATCACGAGGTCGTCTCCCTGGCCGTCGTTAATCGCCAGCTCTATCTTCGATTCCTGTTGCTGGGCCAGCGCGGCGCTGCCCAGCAGGATGGCGCACAGCGCCGCCGTGCTCAGTTTCTTCATCATGGCCAGAGGCCCCCATTTGATACTGTTGTCGGTTTATTGGATGCACGAGGAGCAACAACGGTTGCATTGAATGTCTTATAAGCAAACCTCTGGACGGCGTAAGCCGACCCGCACAGCCCGCCCAGGCTGCTAAACTCGAATGTCAGCGAACAGGAGAAAAACAGGCATGAATACCGTGACAAAGGACCGGTCAGTAAGGGCCCGGGTCAGCAACGAAGAGTGGCAAATGCGGGTTGACCTGGCCGCCTGCTACCGCCTGATTGCGATGTACGGCTGGGATGACCTCGTGTTTACCCATATCTCCGCTCGCGTGCCAGGACCGCAGGAGCATTTCCTGATCAATGCCTACGGCCTGCTGTTCGAGGAAATGACCGCGAGTAGCCTCGTCAAGGTCGATCTGGAAGGCAAGATCGTGCTCGATTCGCCGTACCCGATTAATCCGGCAGGCTTCACGATTCACAGCGCTATCCATGCGGCGCGGCCCGATGTCGGCTGCGTCATTCACACGCACACGAAGGCGGGCGTTGCTGTCTCGGCGCAGGTCGACGGCTTGCGCCCGCTATCGCAGGGTTCGTTGTTCCCGCTGATTTCGATCGGATATCACGACTACGAAGGTGTGGCACTGAATGAGGACGAAAAACCGCGGCTGGTTGCTGATCTCGGATCAGGCCGCAGCCTTGTCTTGCGCAACCACGGCTTGCTGACAGTGGGTCCCAATATCGCTGATGCTTTTATTGCGATGTATTTCCTCGAGACGGCCTGCCAGACGCAGCTGCTGGCGCAATCGTCGAATGCGGAACTGATAGAGATCAGCCCGAAGATTCTGAGTGGCATCGCTGCGCAGGCAGAGCAGGTAACCAAAGGCCTGGGCGGCATGCTGGCGTGGCCAGCCCTGCTGCGCAAGCTGGATCGACGGGACGCAAGCTTCCGCGACTAACGCAGTTAGTCGAGAAACAAACGATAGGCCGGATTGTCGCTTTCGTCGCTGTGCGGGTAGCCCAGTTCCTGCAGGTGCGCCTCGAGTTCCGCCACTTCGTCGTCCGCCACCTGGATTCCGGCAAGAATGCGGCCGTGATCTGAGCCGTGATTGCGATAGTGAAACAGGCTGATATTCCACTGGTTGCCAACCGCATTCAGGAACCCGGCCAGAGCGCCGGGCCGTTCCGGAAACTCGAAACGGAAAACCCGCTCGTCGGCAAGACCCGGACTGCGACCACCAACCATGTGTCTTACGTGCAGTTTTGCGAGTTCATTGTCGCTCAGATCCGAAACGGGGTACCCCAGTGCTTTGATGCTGGCCAGCACCTCGTGGCGCTCCGTGTCGCCGCGGCGCAGCTCGACACCGACGAATACCCGAGCTTTCTTACTGTCTGCGTACCGGTAGTTAAATTCCGTGACGCTGCGCTTGCCGAGAGCATCGCAAAATCGCCGGAAACTGCCGGGCTCTTCTGCAATCTCGACGGCCATCAGCATTTCCCGTTGTTCACCGATCGCGGCGCGTTCGGCAATGTGGCGCAGCCGGTCGAAGTTGACGTTGGCGCCACAGGCAATGGCAACGTAGCTTGCGCCGCTGCCCGGATTGCGCTGCAGGTACTTCTTGATGCCGGCAACCGCAAGCGCGCCAGCCGGCTCGACGATCGAGCGCGTATCTTCAAAAATATCCTGCACCGCGGCGCAGGTCTGATCGGTGTCGACGGTCATGACCTCATCGACGAATTCACGACAGAGTCGAAACGATTCGTCGCCAACGCGGCGTACTGCGACACCGTCGGCAAAGATACCGACATGATCGAGCGTGACAGGATGTCCTGCCTGCAGGGCGGCGGACATGCTCGCTGAATCCGCCGCTTCGACGCCGATAATCCGCACGCCTGGCTGCTGCACTTTCAGGTAACTGGCGATACCGCTGATCAGGCCGCCGCCACCTATCGGCACGAACACCGCTGCCGGCGGGGTCGCCCACTGCTCGCACAGCTCTCTCGCGATCGTGCCCTGACCGGCGATTACTTCTGCATCATCGAACGGATGAATAAAAGTGAGCCCGCGCTCGCCGGCAATGCGGCTGGCGCGCTCAAAGGCGGCGTCGTAATTGTCGCCGTGCAAAATGATTTCGCCCCCAAGGCGTCGCACCGCTTCGACCTTGATACTCGGCGTCGTCACCGGCATCACGATCACTGCTTTGACATTCTTGCGACTCGCGGCGAGCGCGACGCCCTGCGCATGATTGCCGGCTGAGCTGCAAATCACGCCGCTGGCGAGCTGTGCCGGCGACAGGTGGTTTAGCTTGTTCAGCGCACCACGCAGCTTAAAAGAGAAAATCGGCTGCAGGTCTTCGCGTTTGAGCCAGACATCGTTGCCCAGTCTTGCTGATAGCAGCGTCGCTTGTTCCAGCGGCGTGCGCCGCACAACGTCATAGAGATCGGCCGCGTTGATCAGCTTGTGATAGTCGGGCGAACTCATTGATGTCTGCCAGTACCGGGAGGGTTTGCCGCAGGGTAACTGATCATGCTGAAGCGATACAGCTCGCCGGACATGCGCGCCACAAGAAAACCCCCGCCGCGTGTTTACGCGACGGGGGCTTGCGACGATGGTTTCGCTGGTACCTTTCCCGCGATAGCGACCAGGCCGGTATCAGAGCGGATTGCCGTCGCTGTCCAGTGCGGTAATCGGGCCGAATTCGAGTGAACGAATCTGCTCTTCAATCTTCGCGCGATCACCAACCACGACCCAGATCAGGTTGTCTGGCTTGATGACCTGGTCGGCCGCTGTGCTGACATCCTGCAGGGAGACGCTGCGAACCTCATTGGCGTAGGTATCCCAGTGGTCATCGGGCAGCTCGAGGTTGACGATCTCGCCGATGTCGCGCAACACGGCCGCGGCAGTCTCCCAGCGTCCCGGCAGGCTCAGCGTATTGTTGTCCTTGATCTTGGCGAGCTCCTCTTCGGTCGCCGGTTCCTCGCCGAGATAATTAACGAGCTCCTTGCGAATTTCGGCCATGGATTCCATCGTTCGGTCCGTTTGCACCGGTGCGTAGGCAATATAAGGACGCTGGCCACGCGCGTTCCAGATGAACGTAAATGCGCCGTACGCCCAGCCCTTGTCTTCACGCAAATTCATGTTCACGCGCGACGTAAACGAGCCACCGATGATCTCGTTCATCGAGTCGATCGCGATTTCGTTGTTGCCCGGCGCCGGCGCCACGTTGCCGGCAAAAATAATGGATTGCGCGGCACCCGGACGGTCGATGATGTACACATGTTGTGCATCGCGAAGCGGCACCTCGCTGATATTCTTTTGCGGCACATCGCCCGTGCGCCAGCCGGCGAACAGCTTTTCGAGTTTCGGTTTGATCTCGGCCATCGTGGTGTCGCCAACCACGATAACGGTCGCGTTGTTGGGCTTGAACCAGGTCTGGTGCCAGTTCACCAGCGTATCGCGTGAAATGCGCGCGACTGAGTCGGTCGTGCCGCTGCCGGTCAGTGGTGTCGAGTACGCGTGATCATTGCCGTACAACAGCGCCGGAAAAACCCGCAATGCCAGGCCAATCGGCTGGTTTTTTTCCTGCTGAATCTGGGCGAGCCGCTGCTTGCGCAGGCGTTCCAGTTCCGTTGCCGGAAATTCCGGGTTGAGGACGATATCGGCATACAGATTCAGCGAGGCATCGAGATTTTCCTTCAGGGCGCTCATGCTCACGCTGGAGCTGTCGATCCCCGAGCCAGCGCTGATGCGCGCCCCGAGTCTTGCTGCCTCGTCGCTGATCTCCAGGGCGTTCCGCCGTTTCGTGCCTTCGTCCAGCATCGCCATCGCCAGCGATGCCGTGCCAGGCTCACCGCCGTGGTCTGAGGCATAGCCGGCATCGAGCTGCAGATTGATGTTGACGATCGGCACGGCACTGCGCGTTGCGACAATCAGCTCCATGCCGTTTTTCAGGGAGCTGCGCTCGAAATCCGTGAACTTTACCTCCGGAAACGAGGTTGTTTCCGGTACCGCGGAACGGTCGGCGCCTTCAGCCTTCGCTGTGAATTCGCCGAAGGGTCGTACTTCCAGCGTGTAGTTGCCAGCGCTGAGCCAGCGTCGCGCGGCGGCGGCAACGCTCTCAGGCGTCGCGCTGTCAATACGCGCCAGAGACACTTTATAGAATCCCGGATCGCCGGCGAACACCGCATTCTGTGCCAGCACGTCCGATTTGCCGCCGAAGCCGCCAACCTGCTCAAGGCCGCGCAGCAAGCCCGCTTTCAACTCAGTCTTTACGCGTTCAAGCTCCGCCTTGTCGGGTCCGTCGCGCAGGAAGCGAGTCAGTTCCTCGGCGATAGCCGTCTCAATGGCGGCAATGTCGCCACCGGGTTGGGCCGTTGCGCGAAGTTGATAAAAGCCGCCGATATCACCGGCGAACTGATAGGCCCCGACATCCGTTGCGATTTGGTCTTCGTACACGAGGCGCTGGTACAGGCGTGAATTCTTGCCTGATGTCAGTACGCTGTCAGCAAGCTGCAGCAGATCCGCATCCTCCGAGCGAAACTCCGGCGCACCCCACACTTTATAAACACGCGCCTGCGGCACGCGGTCCTCAAGGATTTCACGCTTGTTTTCCTTGAGCATGACGGTCCAGCTTTCCATCTTGGCCAGCGGCGGTCCCGCCGGGATGTCGCCGAAATATTTTTCTACCTTGTTGCGCACCTCTTCCGGATCCACGTCACCGGCAATGACCAGCACGGCGTTGTTCGGGCCGTAATACGTCTTGAACCACTCGTGTACGTCTTCCAGGCTGGCCGCGTTCAGGTCCTCCATCGACCCGATCGTGCTCCAGGAATAGGGATGGCCTTCCGGGAACAGGCCGTCAAGAATGTAATACTCGGTCAGGCCGTACGGCTGGTTGTCGCCCTGGCGTTTCTCGTTCTGCACAACGCCACGCTGCTCGTCCAGTTTCTCCTGGGTGACAGCACCCAGCATGTGGCCCATGCGATCCGACTCCATCCACAGTGCCATGTCGAGTGCGGTTTTCGGCACGTTCTCGAAATAGTTGGTGCGATCAAAGTAGGTCGTGCCGTTCATGCTGGTCGCGCCAACGCGCTCGAACGGCTTGAAGTACTCATCGTCGTAGTTTTCAGAGCCGTTGAACATCAGGTGTTCGAACAGGTGGGCGAAGCCGGTCTTGCCCGGCTGCTCGTTCTTCGAGCCGACGTGGTACCAGATATTGATGGCGACAATCGGCGCCTTGTGGTCTTCGTGGACGATCAACCGCAGGCCGTTGTCCAGCGTATACTCCGTGAACGGAATATCGACATTGCCGGCGGCGAAACCGGCGGAGCCAGGCAGGCTCAGCGCAATGAACAGGAACAAGGATCGTCTTGGGGCGGAGTTAGTCATTTCTTGGCCTTTAAGCGATTGATTTTGTTGTGAGGCGCGACATGCCTGGTTTGCTACAGACTGGGCGTGCCCTTTAAGGTTCCCGCTGGACAGTGCCGCCGCGCAAGCCGGCGGCGCTGCGGGCACACTGATCACAATACAGGTACAACGATGACCGCAAACCCGCAACGGCGCACACTGTATCCCGCCATCGAGCCTTACCACAAAGGTCGCCTGCAAGTCGGCGACGGGCACGAACTGTACTACGAGGAATGCGGAAATCCGAGGGGAAAGCCCGCGGTATTCCTGCACGGCGGCCCGGGCGCGGGTTGCGGCGCGGACGCCCGCCGGTTTTTCAATCCGGATGTCTATCGAGTCGTGTTATTCGATCAGCGCGGTTGTGGTCGCAGCGCACCGCACGCGAGTCTTGAAAGCAACACGACCTGGGATCTCGTTGCGGACATCGAGGTGTTGCGCGCTGCATTACAGATTCGACGCTGGCAGGTATTCGGGGGTTCCTGGGGCAGCACGCTCGCGCTTGCGTACGCGCAGGCGCACCCGGAACACGTCAGCGAGCTCATCCTGCGCGGAATTTTTCTCGGCCGCGAAAGCGAGCTGGCGTGGTTATACCAGCAGGGGACGAATCAGCTGTTCCCGGACCAATGGCAGCATTTCATCGCGCCCATACCGAGAAGTGAGCGACGCGACCTGCTTGGCGCATACCACCGACGGCTGATCGGTTCTGACAGCGCGCTGCAGGCGCAGGCTGCCAAAGCCTGGGCGGTGTGGGAAGGCGCGACCAGCCAGCTGATACCGCAGGACGCCCATATCGAGGCGTTTTCGGCAGACAAGACCGCGCTGGCCGTCGCGCGCATCGAATGCCACTACTTTATTAACAGTTGTTTTCTGGAGGACAATCAGCTGCTCAGCAACATTGCCAGGGTTCGCAGTATTCCGGCGGTGATTGTGCAGGGCCGTTACGATGCCTTGTGCCCCGTCGTGAATGCCTGGGAGCTGTCGCGCGCCTGGCCGGAGGCGAAGCTGCGGATTGTTCCGGATGCCGGCCATTCCGCCTTCGAACCGGGCAATGTCCACGAGCTCATTACCGCAACCGATACCTTCGCCTGAAACTGGATGATTGAATGAAACCACTGCTGATCAAGAACGCGCTGCTCGTCAACGAGGGTAAATCGATCGAGAGCGATTTGCTGGTCAAAGGTGAGCGTATAGAAAAAATCGCGGCCGGCATTAGCGCAGACAACGGCATGCAGGTACTGGACGCGAAAGGCTGCTACCTGATTCCTGGCATGATTGATGACCAGGTGCATTTTCGCGAGCCGGGCCTGACCGCCAAAGGCGATCTCGCGACGGAGTCTGCGGCCGCAGCGGCGGGCGGCATCACGAGCTTCATGGACATGCCGAACGTCAGTCCGCAAACGACCGCACGCAGTGTGCTGGCGGATAAATATGAGCTTGCCGCCGGGCGCTGCACGTCCAACTACGGATTTTACCTCGGTGCGACGAATCGCAACATCGAAGAGATCAAGGCGCTGCAGCTGAACGAAGCCTGCGGCATCAAGGCCTTCATGGGGGCCTCGACCGGCGACATGCTGGTCGACGATCCCGCTGCACTGGAACTGCTGTTCCAGCATGCGCCGGTGCTCGTTGTTACGCATTGCGAGCACTCGCCGACGATCTGGGAAAACGAAGCGGTCGCGCGCGAGAAGTTCGGCGACGACGTGCCAATGTCCGAGCACCCGTCAATCCGTTCTGCTGCCGCCTGCCTGCAGTCATCGAGCCTTGCCACGAATCTTGCCAGCAGGCATGACGCGCTGCTGCACGTGCTGCATCTGACAACCGGGGTTGAAATGGCCTTGTTCAAGCGCGGACATCGCAGCAAAAAGCGCATCACGGCCGAGGTCTGCGTGCACCATTTGTGGTTCGACGAGAGCCGCTACGCGGAGCTCGGCACCCGTATCAAGTGCAATCCGGCGATCAAGACGGCCGCCGACCGCGAGGCGCTGCTGCAGGCCCTGGCTGAAGATCGGCTGGACATAATCGCGACCGATCACGCGCCCCATACGGCGGCGGAAAAAGACAACACCTACTTCAAGGCGCCGGCCGGTCTGCCGCTCGTGCAGCATGCCTTGCAGTGCCTGTTCGATCTCGCGGCGGCGGGTCATTTCAGCGTCGAAAAACTGGTCGACAAGACCACGCATGCGGTCGCCGATATTTACGGCGTCGCGGAGCGTGGCTACCTGCGAGAGGGCTATTTTGCCGATCTCACCCTGGTCAACCCGCGCAAGCCGTATACCGTCACTGCGGCGAATGTGCTGTGCAAAGTTGGCTGGTCGCCGTTTGCCGGCCACACCTTTGGCTCGACGATCGACACGACCATCGTCAACGGCACCGTGGTCTGGCAGGAGGGCAAGCTTACGGGCGCCGTGGCCGGCCAGCGACTGCAATTCGGGCGCGCACGCTGAAATCGATAGCCGCGGCGGCTGCGGCGCTGGCAATCGGCAAATGCCTGTTTACTTTCAGCTTGATACCGTTATGCTTACGCTGAAACAAAGCGGCAAAACCGGCGTTTTTCGCACACCGCGATACCGTCAGTGCCGGACCAGATGTTGATGAAACCCACTGACGTATCCAAGCCCGACTATTTTCACAAAGTTGTCGATTGCCAATGGGCCTGTCCGGCCCATACCGACGTTCCCGAATATATCCGGATGATTGCGCAGGGGCGTTTTACCGACGCCTACATGCTCAACCGTGAATCGAACGTGTTTCCCGGCATCCTGGGACGCGTCTGCGACCGCCCCTGTGAGCCTGCCTGCCGGCGTGGACGCGTTGAAGAGAAACCGGTCGCCATCTGTCGCCTCAAGCGCGTTGCTGCCGATCATCGCGATGACATCAGCGAATTGCTGCCGAAAGCTCCGCGCCAGAAAAACGGCAAAAAAGTCGCACTAATCGGTGCCGGCTGCGCATCGCTGACCGTGGCCAACGATCTGCTGCCGCTCGGCTATGACGTCACGATTTTCGAGGCGCTGCAGGATACCGGCGGCCTGATGCGCACCAATATCCCGCGCTTCCGCCTGCCGCCCAAAGTGCTGAATGAAGAGATCGACAACATTCTCAATATGGGCGCGACGCTGAAGCTCAATCACCGCATCGACAGTCTGAAGTCGATGGTGGAGAAAGACGGCTTCGACGCCGTGTTCGTTGGTACCGGCGCGCCGCGCGGCAAGGAGCTCGAACTGCCCGGCCGGCACGACACCGATAATATTCATATCGGCATTGCCTGGCTTGAATCGGTAGCCTTCGAACACATCGAGTCGATCGGCGAGAAAGTACTGATCATCGGCGTCGGCAACACCGCGATGGACTGCTGCCGCACATCGCTGCGGCTGGGCGCGAAAGACGTCAAGGTAATGGCTCGCAAGCCGCGCGGATTCTTCAAGGCTTCTGACTGGGAGCTGGAAGACGCCGAAGAAGAAAACGTCGAGATCGTTATTAATCATTCACCGAAGGAGTTTGTCGTTGAAAACGGCAAGCTGACCGGCATGCTGTTCGAAGTGATGGAATACCAGGTCGACGACAAGGGCCGGATCGACCGCGGCACTGTCGTCGGCGAAAAAGTATTCCCCTGCGACGATGTAATCCTGGCCATCGGTCAGGAGAACGCGTTCCCGTGGATCGAGCGCGATATCGGTATCGAGTTTGATAAATGGGACTGCCCGGTCGTCGACGAAGCCACCATGATGTGCACCCGCGATGGCGTGTTTTTCGGCGGCGACTCAGCCTTCGGCCCGAAGAACATCATCTGGGCGGTCGCGCACGGCCACCAGGCGGCAATCTCGATGCACAAGTTCTGCCAGGGCGAGGACCTGCACGACCGCCTGCCGACTGGCATGAATCTCAGCAGTACCAAGATGGGCGTGCACGAGTGGAGCTACTCGAACAACTACGATGCTTCCGAGCGTCGCATAATGCCGCACGTCGACCTGCGCGAGCGCTTCAAGAAGATCGATATCGAAGTCGAGCTGGGTTTCAACGTCGAACAGACGATCAAGGAAGTCGAACGCTGCCTGAATTGCGATGTGCAGACCGTGTTCACCGCGAAGCTTTGCATTGAATGCGACGCCTGTATCGATATTTGCCCGGTTAACTGCCTGACCATTACCGAGAACGGTGATGAGGCCGACCTGCGTACCCGGCTGGCAGCGCCGGCAGAGAATCTCGAGCAGGAGCTCTACGTATCAGAGGCCCTGCCGCAGACCCAGCGCGTGATGGTCAAGGACGAAGATCTCTGCGTGCATTGCAGCCTGTGTGCCGAACGCTGCCCGACCGGTGCCTGGGACATGCAAAAGTCCACCATATTGATTCCCTACGCCGCCGACGAAGCGGCGCCTGGCCGGCAGTGCGCCAAAGCCGGCTGACCCGGAGCGCCAGATACGAATTTCCGAGCAGTACCACCAACCGCAAGAGGCCGTAAAGAATACCCGTGTCCAAAATTAACGACGTCGTCATAAAAATCGCCACGGTCAACGGTACCGGATCCGCCAGCGCCAACGGCTTGCTCATGAAGTCGATTTTCCGCATGGGTATCCCGGTTGTCGGCAAGAATTATTTCCCATCCAATATTCAGGGCCTGCCAACCTGGTACGAAGTCCGTGTGACGGCCAAGGGCTACCAGGCACGCGCCGATCGCGTTGACATCATGGTCGCGATGAATGCGCAGACCTACGCGCGCGACATGGCTGAAGTCGCAAGCGGCGGCTGGTTGATTTACGACTCAACCTGGCCGCGCGGCAAGCAGCTGAACCGCGATGACATTAACGTGCTGGGTATACCGCTTTCCAAGATGTGCAACGAGACCTTCGAAGGTGCACGCGCACGTATCCTCTTGAAGAACATTGCCTATGTCGGTGCACTCGCCGCATTGCTGAATATCGATCTTGACGTAATCAGCGAATTGCTTGGCGAAACCTTTGCGGCCAAGAAGAAACTGATCGACTCCAACTACCAGGCCATCAAGCTGGGTTACGACTACGCCGTCGAGCATTTCGCATGCCCGTTGTCACGAACCGTTGAGCGCATGGACCGCACCAAGAATCACATCATTATCGACGGCAACACGGCAGCCGGACTCGGTTGTGTGTACGCCGGTGCGACGGTCGGGGCCTGGTACCCGATTACGCCGTCAACCTCGCTGATGGACGCGTTCAAGAAATTTTGCAAAAAATATCGCATCGACGAGGCGAGCGGCGGCAAAAAATTCTGCATCGTGCAGGCCGAAGATGAGATGGCAGCGATCGGTGTTGTGCTGGGCGCGAGCTGGAACGGCGCGCGTGCGTTCACGCCCACCAGTGGACCCGGCATATCGCTGATGAGTGAGTTCATTGGTTTCGCCTATTACGCGGAAGTACCGGCGGTCATTTTTGACGTGCAGCGCACGGGCCCGTCAACCGGCATGCCGACCCGCACGCAGCAGTGCGACCTGATTTCCTGCGCCTATGCATCGCATGGCGACACGCGACACGTACTACTGTTTCCGGCAAATCCGGAGGAATGTTTTTACTCTGCAGTGCAGGCGTTTGATCTCGCAGACCGCCTGCAAACCCCGGTTATGGTGTTGTCCGATCTCGATATCGGCATGAATGACTGGATGTGCCCGGACCTGCAGTGGGACGAGAGCTACCAGCCCGACCGCGGCAAGGTGCTGACAGCCGAGCAGCTCGACGGCATGGAAAAGTTCTACCGTTACCTCGACAGCGACGGCGACGGCATTACCTACCGTACTTTGCCGGGAGAGCACCCGAAGGGTTCGTTCTTTACGCGCGGTTCCGGCCATAACAAATTCGGCGGCTATACCGAAGACTCGGCCGAGTACAAGGACGTTGTCGATCGCCTGCTCGTCAAGTGGGAAACCGCCCGGCGCATCGTGCCGGGCCCGGAAGTTGCCTACTCCAGTTTCAACAAGGAAGCGATTCTTACCCTCGGCAGTTGCGACGGCGCCGCCCGCGAAGCGCTGGACCTGCTGCAGGAAAACGGCACCGCGCTTAACTACTGTCGCGTCAAGGCTTTTCCGTTCAGCGAGTCGGTGCGTGAGTTCATCGCGAAACACGAACGTGTTTACGTGGTCGAACAGAATCGTGATGCGCAGCTGCGCTCACTATTGATTCTGGACCTGGATCTTGACCCGGCGAGACTCGTGCCGTTGCTGCACTACGATGGCATGCCGCTGTCTGCGAGTTTTATCAAAGACAAGGTAATCGAGAAGCGCAAACAGGGGCAGGCCGCCTGAGCCACTGAGGTTAATATGAGTTACATCGGTAAACCAAAGATAACGCACCCGAAAATGCCCCGTAACAACTTGGGGCTGACGGTCCGTGACTACGAGGGTGCTGTGTCGACGCTGTGTGCCGGTTGCGGGCATGACTCGATCACGGCGGCGTTGATCCAGGCAGTATTCGAGCTGAATATCGAGCCACATATGCTGGGCAAGATGAGCGGCATCGGCTGCTCGTCAAAGACCCCCGCATACTTCGTCAGTCAGTCACACGGCTTCAATTCCGTGCACGGGCGCATGCCGTCGGTGACGACCGGTGCCAATGCCGCCAATCGCGACCTGATCTACATCGGCGTATCGGGCGACGGTGACTCGCTGTCGATCGGCATGGGCCAGTTTGCGCACGTCATTCGTCGCAACCTGAACATGTGCTACATCATAGAAAATAACGGTGTGTACGGACTCACCAAGGGCCAGTATTCGGCGTCTGCGGACGTTGGCAGTACCGCCAAGAAGGGCCCCGCCAACCGGCAGATGCCAATCGATCCGGTCAGCACCGCAATCGGGCTGGGTGCTACCTACATCGCGCGCGGTTTTTCGGGCGACAAGAAACAACTGGTGCCCCTGATCAAGGGCGCGATGACGCACAAGGGCTTCGCGCTGCTCGACATCATCAGCCCCTGCGTGACGTTCAATGATCATGTCGGCTCGACCAAGAGCTACGCACACACCCGGCAGTTTTATCATCACGTGATCGACGCGGATTTCGTGCCGCCGGCCAAAGAGATCGTTGCGGCCTATGAAGACGGTGAAGCCATGCCCGTGCAGATGCACGACGGCAGCAAGATCGTATTCCGCAAGGTTGACAAGAACTACGACCCAACCAGTCGCGAAGCCGCGTTTTCCTACCTGCGCAACAGCGTGCGTGCCGGCGAGATTATCACTGGCCTGCTGTATATCGATGCGGAAGCTGGTGACATGCACGACCTCTCCGGCAGCGTTGATCGTCCGCTGGCCAAGATTCCGTACAGCGACCTGAATCCGGGCAAGGAATCCCTGGCGAAACTGATGAGCCAGTATCGCTAAGCGTCGGCCAGCCGACAGCCCGTCAGATCACAGGGGAAATCAGTGAACAAACAACGACGTCGTCTGATGCAGGCCAGTCTGCTGGGTAGCGCAGTTGCGGCGGGTGGACTGCTGCCAGCGGCCTCCGCCAGGGAGGATGCGCCCTCCGGCACGTCCGCGAAGGCGCGGCCGCGCGCAATGCGCATCCTGGTGCTGGGCGGCACCGGCTTCATCGGCCCGCACATGGTGCGTGAAGCTTTGCGTCGTGGCCACACGGTCGAATTGTTCAATCGTGGCCGCACCAACGACAACCTCTTCCCCGACCTCAAAACATACGTAGGCGACCGCAACAACGGCCTGGCGCCGCTCGCTGACGGTCGCTGGGATGCTGTGATCGATAACTCAGGCTATGTGCCACGTCACGTCGCCGATTCAGCGCGACTGCTGGCTTCGCGCGCAGCCCACTACGTTTTTGTTTCCAGTATCTCCGCGTACGCGGATTTTTCGGCGCCGCTCGACGAGGCTTCTCCACTGGCGACAATCGAAGACGAATCGATAGAGGAAGTGACCAACGAGACCTACGGCCCGTTGAAGGCGCTGTGCGAGAAACGCGCGGCCGAGGAGTTCGGCGAGAGCCGCCTTGCGGTGCTGCGACCCACCTACATTTGCGGGCCCGGAGATCGCACCGATCGTTACACCTACTGGCCGGTGCGCACACTGGGCGGTGGCGAAATGCTGTGGCCGGGCTCTGCAAGCGACAACATTCAAATCATTGACGTCCGCGACCTTGCTAATTTCGTCATTGATGCCCTCGAGCAACGCATCACGGGCATTTACAACACCGTGACGCCCGCTGGCAGCTTTACGATGGGAGCCCTGCTGCAGGACTGTCTCGCCGTTACCGCGGCGGACATGCAGCCGGTCTGGGTTGATCACGCGTTCCTGCAGGCCCAGGGCTTGCTGGATAGCGGCGAGCTGCCGATCTGGGTAGCGCCGGGTTCCGCTGAAGCGCACATCGCGACCGTCAGTGGCGTCCGGGCGCATGAACGGGGATTGATTACGCGACCAACCCGGGAAACGGCGCGCGATACGGTCCGCTGGTGGAAAACGCTGCCCGCGGAGCGAACAGCGACATTGCGAGCGGGATTAAAACCGGAGCGTGAAGCCGAGCTGCTGGCCAGCTGGAAAGCGCAGCGCAGCTGACGTGAGCTGCCGGGTGGCAGCCCACGTCATCCCCGGCATCAGTTCCAGAGCTTCTTCCACCACGATGTCTGCTCCGTGGCTTCAATGCTTGCCAGCGTCGGAATGCGCCTGCGAATGTCGTCGAGGCTCCAGCCGGTAAGGCTGGCAAGCGTCTCCGCCTCGCGTTCCTGGCGCTTCTGCACCTCGGCCTGGTACGCCTCTGCGTTGCAACTCACCGTGCCCTTGAAAGGGTGGCGAATAACGTAACGACCCTGGAAGTTCTCCCGGTCGCCCGTTTCATGAAACATCAGGTCTTCCGGGAAATGCGCGTTGTCATAGCGCAGGTGCAGGCGTGTTACGAATACGTTCTGCGCCTGCGGCGCAACTTTGCGCGCCTGCGGCTGCGGCTGGTCCAGCCAAAAGACGCCCAGTTTCCGCAGCTGCGCGGCTGACAGCGGATCTGCAGCGCAGGGATCGCACCACGCCATGTCCCAGGCGTATTCAAGAAAGACTGCCCGCTCGTTCTCTTTCTTGACCTGCCGCGCGAACATTGCCTGGTAGAACTCGCCGAACTCATCCTCTATGTACTCCGGAATTTCGGAGTTGCTGGGCAGTCGCACGGTCCGGTAGTTGGCAGTCTCAACGCGGCCCGTGCGGGTCAGTGTGTAGACGAACAGCTCCTGGGTGCCGTTGGCATTCAGGGTTCCAAGCCGGATCGGCAGCATAAAGCGCTTGCTTTCAAAGGCGATTTGCAGCGGTCGCAGCTTGGCAAAGCCGAGCTTGGCCTGCTCCTCCAGGTTCACCCTGGCGACAAAAAATCGCATGTCCTGTTTCAGGTAGCTGTTAACGACCGGTTTCGCACCCTTCGGCAACTTGTAGCCATTGTCCTGCAGCCAGTCGATCAGGCCGCTGCTCTCGGTCGCCGACAGGATCAGGATGTCGTACTCGCCCACCGTGTAGCTCGCCTCGATGACCACGCCCTTTTTTGCAGCGACATTGCGCCGTTCCTGGGCCGCGGCGGCTCGCGGCATTGCCGCTGAATCCATGCTGTATTCGAGGCGCATGCAGGGATCCGGATCGTGATACTCGACGAGGCGCGGCGCGGTGTAGGCGTCGAGGTGATCGAGCAATGAGGCATCGCCAACGTTTATCTGCTCACGTTCGATAAATGTGGGTACCGGAATGACCATCGCGAAGTCGCGGGTGTCGCCCTGGAAGTCGTTCGCCATCGTTATCACGGTGCGCTCGCCGTCGCGCACCAGCACAACCTGTGATGCCTTGTTGTACAACGCGGTGTCCGCGCGCGCGACATAGAAGCCGCAAAAGGCCTGCGCGGTTGCGCTAACACTAAACGTGGCGACCGCTGTTAACAGCAGTATCAGTATTCGCATGGTAGAGCTCCTTCGATTGAGAGGTAGGTGTAGCAGTAGTGAGAGAAGAAATGGCAGGCGCGCTCCAGCGATAGCGGCGCACCGCGCAGAAAAACATCGATCAGCGGTACGAGTGGCGCGCAGAAGAACAGCGCAAGCAGCGGGCCGTACGGTATGTAGAGCGTGAACTGGATTGCGAAGCCGACGAACGCCACGACGCCGCCATACAGGATGCGACCCATCGCGGCGTCGGGCGCGGTCTTGGGGTCGGAAATCATGAAGAAGGCGAACAACAGCAGCGCGCCGTTCTGCAGCTGGTGGCCGGGTATCGCCAGCGGGTCGCCGAGCCACAGTGCCCGGCCAAATAACAGCGCAGCGTAGCCGGCGAGAAACGCCAGCGTCGTTTCGGCGCGTTTCGCCCGCGTTAGCACCAGGAATCCGCAGCAGGCCAGCGCAAAAGCGGCGATCGCCGTATTGCCCCATTGGCCCGTCGATACCCAGGCATTGTCACTGAGCAGCACCAGCGAAACGATGGCGCTGTTCGCTGGATTGAAAACATGTTTGTCTCTGACACGCAGCAGGAACTTGCTGCCTATCGCTACCACACCTGCAATCAAATAAAGCGCCGGATCGTTACAGCGCAGTAGCAGGGTCAGTGACAACGCTGTGATCAGCGCGCTCTTCGGGTCGAACTCTTGCCCGTACAGTTTGCAGCCAAGCAGCTGGGTTGCCTGGGTAGCCAGCAGAATCAGCAGGGCGTCCGTGAGACGAATGGGAAAGCCCAGCCAGCCAATGCCACAGGCGAGCAGCGTGGTGAGCACGGCGAGCTGATAATGCCGCGGGTCGGGTTTCAGTCTCGCGGCCAGGGGCGTCCAGGAGACCAGTCGCGGGGTGGGGTTCGAGGTTGTTGTGTCCATGGGGTTTTAAACGCACCCCAGGGCGAAACGGGTTTTGCAGTCGCCCGGATTGCCGCATTTCCAGCCAGAAAGTATGTAAGTTATTGATTTATATTGGAGGACTGAATGCCCGCAATCGGCTGCATCCAAGCCCGGGTTGGCGCGCATCTATACACTGAAACGGCGCTGTCGGCGTCACTAACAGGAGTGCGAGATGCTTGAGGAAATGATACCGATCGTGATGTTCATTGCGATTGCCCTGGTCTTGATACTGTTTTACTACTACAAGTATCTGGCGCGCAGGGAGTTGCAGCGTACGGTGCGCATTGCGCTGGAGCGTGGCCAGGACCTGAGTCCTGAATTGCTCGACCGGCTCGGAGAACCGCGCAAATCTGCGTACAGCGATTTACGTCGCGGCTTCATCGCGATCGGCATCGCTGCAGGTCTTAGTGGGTTTGGTTTTGCGCTTGGCGAAGAAGACGCCTTGCGGCCGCTGCTGGCCAGTTCGATGCTGCCGCTGTTTATCGGTTTTGCCTACTTAATCCTGTGGCGTTTTAATTCGAGCAGGCAAGCCGACTGAACAACGCCCCGACAACCGGGCTGAGCGGCGACGATGCTGACCTGATCGCCGCCGCGCTTGCCAGCGACGATGCAGCGGCGTTCGGCGAACTGGTGCGCCGCTACCAGTCGCAGGTCCGCGTGTTTTTGCTACGACTGTGCCGCGACAGCAGCCAGGCTGACGATCTGGCACAGGATTGCTTCGTTACCGCCTGGCAAAAGCTGTCGAGCTTTCGCGGCGCCGGGAGTTTTGCGGGCTGGCTCATGAAGATCGCATGGACGACCTTTCTGCAGGCAAAACGAAAGCGCGACAGGTACCGCGAGATTGTCGACCAGGTTTCCGTCGAGGGGCTGGTGCCGAAAAGCGTGCCGGCCTGCGACGAAATAAGCGACCTCGATCGCCTGCTTGCGGCACTCGACGAGCAGGAGCGGGCGATCATGATTCTCGCGTACGCCTGCGGATTGTCGCATCGCGAAATCAGTGCGGCTGCTGAGCTGCCGATAGGTACCGTCAAATCGATTATTTTCCGGGGCAAGGAAAAACTGAGGCAGGGCTTTGACATTGAAGATCATCAATATGGATAAATTCCAGGAAGACGAGGCGGATCGCAAGTTGCGCGAGCTCTTTGGGCAGGCGCACGTGGCCGACGATGGCTTCAGCGAGCGGGTGATACACAGGATAAATCGTGATGCCTGGCGAAGGCGGCTGCTGATGGCGCTGGCGATTGTGCCCGGCGGCCTCATTGCGGCTGGCCCTGCATGGCAGCTAATGAATCGGCTGGGCAACTTCGTCGCGGCACAGGCGGGCGGAATTGCGGTATCCGACCTGCCGCTTGCTGCGCTGCAAAATAGCGTGACCGCACCCGCAGTCATCGCGCTGGTCAGTGCGGTGCTGGTTGGCATGCGGATGCTTGAGGACTGAGTTGTTTTACAAATCGCGGCCTCGTGCCGGTGCGCCCCGGGGCCGCGTGCCGGACTGCTTTACAGCTCGGGTGAATGGCCTTTTGAAACCGCGACTCAATCGTTGTTTCCGCGGCGACCGTCGTATACATTGGCCCGATGAGTCTCCGCAAAGAGGTCGAAAAATTGCTGCCGAACTGGGAACGCTGGTATCCCAGCCTGTTCGATGCAGCCAGTGATCTCGGCGTGATCAAAGCCCAGGTCTGCGATCCCAATTCGCTGTTGCTGAGTAACCGGCACTCGGGCGTGCGGCAAAAAGCCGAAGATGCGCACCGTGAAAAGTGGGGCGGTAATATCCAGGAATAAACGAGAGCCGGCACTGGTGCCGTCAACTCAGTAGTCACAATCGAACCCGGGAAAAAAAATGGCCTTTGAACTAGCAGCAGTGCGCGCCGAATTTCCTGCGCTCGCACTTCAGGATAATGGCACGCCGCGAATTTATTTTGACAACCCGGCTGGCACCCAGGTGCCGCAGATTGTCGTCGATCGCATGTCCGAATGCCTGATCCAGGCAAACGCCAACCTCGGTGGCTACTTCGAGACATCGCGACGTGCTGATGTCATCGTTGACGAGGCGCACCAGGCGATGGCGGATTTCCTGAACGCGCCGTCTGCCGATGAAATCATCTTCGGTCAGAACATGACCACACTAACGTTATACCTGTCGCGTTCCATTGGCCGCACATTAAACCGTGGCGACGAGATAATTCTGTCGCGCATGGACCACGACGCCAACGTTTCGCCCTGGACGCTGCTTGCTGCTGACCTAGGGCTTACGGTCCGCTGGTTGCCTTTCAATCTTGACACATTCGAGTTTGATCTCGCGGAGCTGGACAAGTTGCTGAATGCGAAGACCCGGCTTGTCTGTATTGGCGGTGCCAGCAACCTGCTTGGCACGATCAACGATGTGAAGACAATCAGTGCGAAAGCACGCGCGGCCGGCGCCTGGTCGTATATTGATGCCGTGCAACTGGCACCGCACGTGGCCGTTGACGTGCAGGATATCGGCTGCGATTTCCTGGCTTGCTCCGCCTACAAATTTTTTGGTCCACATCAGGGCATCCTGTGGGGGCGTCGCGAAGTGCTGGAATCGTTGACGGCTTACAAAGTGCGGCCAGCACCTAAAGCGATTCCTGGTTGTTTCGAGACCGGCACGCAAAGCCACGAAGGCATGGCGGGCAGTGCCGCCGCCATCGACTATTTCGCCTGGGTCGGCCAGACGATGGCGCAGGATTACCTGCAGGGCAATGCTCAGTACTCCGGTCGAAGCCGCCTGGTGCACGCGGCTCTGGATTGCCTGTTCGAGTACGAGCAAGAGCTGGCTCTGCACCTGATCGAAGGCCTGCAGCTTATCCGCGGCGTGCGAGTACTGGGTGTGACTGACAAGGGCGCGATGGATCGACGGGTTCCCACCGTATCGTTTGTTGCCGATGGCAAAGGCTCAGCCGCGATTGCGCGCGGCCTCGCCGCACGCAATATTTTTGTCTGGAGCGGCCACAACTACGCGGTTGAGGCGGCAGACGCGCTTGGCATTCTGAATACCGGTGGTGCGGTTCGCGTAGGCCCGGTGCACTACAACAGCGCCGCCGAAATCGATACCTTGCTCGAATGCCTCGATGAGATTCTGCTGCAGGCTGACGCTGCCTGAAGCGCGGTGTCCGGTCTGGCACAGCGCCCGCAGCTGGCAGGAAAGTGCTTACCGCCGGGGTTCTTTCTGGGCGACGATGTCGTCGCGCTTAGCCGCGAGCTTCTCGGCAAAGTCCTGTGCAGCCGTATTGGCGGTCAGCTGTGCAAGGGAATCATCAGCGAGACCGAGGCTTACGCCGGTGAAACCGACCGCGCCAGTCATGCCTTTGGCGGTCGCCGCACGGCACGTACCGAAACGATGTATGCGGCAGGTGGCTGTGCCTACGTGTACCTGTGCTATGGCATCCATCACCTGTTCAACGTGGTGACGAACCGGGCGGGCGTGCCGCACGCGATTCTGGTGAGAGCCGTCCTGCCAACAACGGGCATTGACACGATATTGAGGCGGCGAGGTCGTGGCGCCCGCGACAGGCAGCGGGATCTGCTGTCCGGGCCCGGCAAAGTCTCCCAGGGGCTGGGAATCACCACCCATCTAAGCGGTAAATCGCTGCAGGGTCGCACGCTCTGGCTGGAAGATGCCGGCGTCGCAGTACCGGCGGGTTCGATCATCACCGGGCCGCGTGTTGGTGTCGACTACGCCGGCGCCGATGCGGCGCTGCCTTATCGATTCCGGCTGACGGCGTCGCTTAGTGAACGCCTGCTGAGTCGCTGAGGGTGGCTGTCAGTCCGAGTGGCTGGCGTCAGCCGAATCTGCCGTCGCGTTGTCAGCCTGTTCCCTGCGTGCCGCAGCGATACGCAAACTCTGCAACTCGCGATACTTGTCGCGCACCCGCAGGCGCTCTGCTTCCCGGCGCCTGAGCTGCCTGTCGGCGGCCTCGCGGCCGCCATTGTCTGCCGCTTTTGCAGATGCCGATCTGGCCGCCTTGGCCGGCATCGTCACCTTGTCCGCAGCCCGCAGTTTTTGCGCCTCGCGGGCGGCAGCCGCGGCCAGCTGCTCAGCAGCGAGCCTGGCATCTGCCGAGGACTCGATGGCGGGCGTGTCCGCCGGCGCGGGGCTCGCCGTCGACCAGCCGGGGATGACGAACAGTGTGATGAGGCAGACTACGGATCGCATGACGTTCTCTACAGCTTGATTGCGCGCATTCTGCCCCGCAGCCTGCGTGCTTTGATGAATGTTCACATTCTGTAACAGGGGTATGCCTGTCCGGCGCGGCGCCGGCAATAGGACGGCGCCCGCCAGCCGCTTACAATGCCGTGGCCGACCGGCGGTTGCCGGGCCGGCCTCCGCTTTGCCCAACAGGTGAAAAAAATGCAGGTACCGACACACAAGGCTTTGCTGGATCTGCACGGAAAATCAGCGCTGGTGACGGGCGCGAGCCAGCACATCGGCGCTGCCATCGCATTGCGCCTGGCCGAGGCGGGCGCCCGCGTGATCGTGCACTATCGCAGCAAGCAGGCGGAGGCTGCCGCAGTCGTCGCGGCAATTACCCAACACGGCGGCACGGCGGTGGCGCTTGCTGCCGAGCTCAGCGATCCGGCACAGGTCAGCAAGTTGCTTGCAGCGTCGAGCGAAGCCTGCGGCGACATCGATATCCTGGTTAACAATGCCGGCTCGTTCCCGGTGCGCCCGTTCCTGGAGCTGAGCCTCGCAGACTGGCGCGAGATGCAGCGTTCCAACGTCGACAGCGCGTTTCTCTGCATGCAGGAAGCAGCGCGCTACATGAAACGCAAAGGTGCCGGCTCCATCATCAATATCGCGTCGATCGCCGCGCTCAGCCCCGGCCCGGACCACAGTCATTACAACAGTGCCAAAGCCGCGATGGTGATGTTGACGCGCTCGGCGGCGCAGGAGCTCGGCAGCTTCGGTATCCGGGTGAACGCGGTGTCGCCCGGCGTAATCAATCGCCGGGGGATCCGTGAGCAGTGGCCCGACGGTGTCAATCGCTGGGAAGCGCGCGCGCCACTCGGGCGGATGGGTGAACCGGAGGACGTTGCCGACGCCTGCCTGTTCATGGCCTCGGACGCATCGCGCTGGATCAGTGGGCACAATCTCGTTGTCGATGGCGGGATGCTGGCGAACAGCATCTACTAGCAACTCGCCGCGAGCAGCGTTGTGATCGCCGTGCGCCTTGTGCGCTTACTGGTAGCCGCGTGCCTGCAGTTTAAAGAGATGTGCGTAGCGCCCATCGAGCGCAAGCAGGCTTTCGTGATTGCCACGCTCGACGATGCGGCCGTTCTCCATTACGACAATCTGGTCTGCGGCGCGCACCGTCGAAAACCGATGCGAAATCAGGATGCTCATCTTGGCATGGCTGGATTTGCGGAAGTGCTCGAATACTTCTGCCTCCGAGGCCGCATCCATCGACGCCGTCGGCTCATCGAGCACCAGGATGTCAGCGTCGGAGCGCATGAATGCGCGCGACAAGGCAATCTTTTGCCACTGGCCACCTGACAATTCGCGACCGCCCTTGAACCAGCGGCCGAGCTGCGTTTGGTAGGCTTCCGGCATGCTTTCGATAAACGGTGCCGCCATGCCGGTTTTTGCCGCGGCCGCCCAGCGCTGCTCGTCATCAAGATAGCGTACGTCGCCGGCGCCGATGTTTTCGCCCACGGAAAACTGGTAGCGGCCGAAGTCCTGGAAGATCACGCCAATTCGTTGTCGCAGGGCAGCAACGTTCCACTCGGACAGATCGAGCCCGTCGAGCAGTATCGTGCCACTGCTTGGTTCGTACAGGCGCGTCAGCAATTTCACGAGCGTCGTCTTGCCGGAGCCGTTTTCACCAACCAGCGCAAGACTCTCGCCTGGGCGGATTTGCAGGCTTATTTCGTGCAACGCGTCCTCGTCGCTGCCCGGGTAGCGAAACGAGACGTCGCGAAACTCGATTCCGCGCGAGGGGTCAGGGCCGCGCAGTGCGTCACCTTCCCTGCCAGGTACCTCCTGCGCCAGGTATTCGTACAGATTGGACAGGTACAGATTGTCTTCATACATGCCGCTGATCGCTGACAGGCTGGCCGCAACCGCGGCCTGCCCCTGGCGAAACAGCATCAGGTACATCGTCATCGCGCCCAGCGTGATTTCGCGGCTGATCGTCGCGAGTACAATCCACACGTAAGCGCCATAGAAAGCGCCGGTGGACAGCAGGCCCAGCAAGAATCCCCAGGTGTCACGGCGCAAGGTGAGCCGGCGATCCTCTACGAACAGCCTGTCGAAAATGTCGCGGTAGCGTTGCAGCAGGCGCGGGCCGAGCTGGAACAGTTTGACCTCCTTAACGCCGTCTTCGCGTGCAATGACGGTTTCCAGGTACAGCTGCATCCGCGTTTCGGGCGAGCGCCAGCGGAACAGGCGAAACGCGTCGCCGGAAAACTTGGCCTCCGCAAAAAACGACGGCAACCCGGCGCCGATCAGGATCGCGACCGCCCATGGCGAGAAATTCCAGAGCAATACGGCGTAGCTTGTCAGGGTGATGGCATTCTGTGTCAGGCCGAAGGTGCGGGTAACGAGACTCAAGGGGCGACTCGACGCTTCACGGCGGGCCTGGGTGAGCTTGTCGTAGAACTCGGAGTCCTCGAACTGGGTGAGCTGCAACGTCAGCGCTTTCTCGAGGATCATCACGTTGACCCGTTGCCCGAGCAGCGCCCGCAACAGCGATTGGCTGGCGGAAATTCCGCGCTGGCTGCCGGCAACGAGGACAACCAGAACGGCCTCGAGCCCGACCAGGGCGAGCACGTGCCGCACATCCGGCGCGTCGCTGGCCATGGCGCCCACGACACCGTCAACAATCAGCTGGCCCACATAGGCAATGCCGGCCGGCAGCACGCCCGCAACGAGCGTCAGTGTCGCAAGCGCACAGGTCAGGCCGCGACTCGTGGTCCAGACGAGAGCGATTGCCCGATGACTGTATTGGAATACGCCCAGAAAGCGGGTTACAAAATTGGCTTCGTTATCATTATTCATGCTGCAGCGTTGCCGGGTTTCCGCTCGCTCACTTCATCTGCCGTTGCAGCGGCAAGCATAAAGCAAGAGCAGGGGATGAAGTAATCGATTCTCCGGTTTGTATGCCACCGACACAAAGCGCAGAATAATTGTCAGCACGGATTCATGAATTTGCGGAGGAACAGCGATGGCCACGAGCAGCAGCTTTCTTGAAAGCGTCAATCACATGGTCGATCGTGCGGTCGGGGCGCTCGATCTGCCGCCCGGCCTGGCCGAGCAGATCAAGCTGACGAATTCCATCTACCGGGTTCAGTTTCCCGTCGAGATACGCGGGCACATCAAGGTCTTCACCGGCTGGCGCGCCGTGCACAGCGAGCACCGATTGCCAACCAAGGGTGGCATACGCTACGCCCCGGAAGTCGATCAGGATGAGGTTGAGGCGCTGGCAGCGCTGATGTCGTACAAGTGTGCGATTGTGGATGTGCCGTTCGGTGGCTCCAAAGGCGGCTTGTGCATCAATCCGAAAGACTATGAGGTCAGTGAGCTGCGCGAAATCACGCAGCGATTTGCCTATGAACTGGCGAAGAAGGGCTATATCAGTCCCAGCGAGAACGTGCCGGCACCGGACATGGGCACCGGGGAACGGGAGATGGCATGGATAGCTGACTCATTTCGCATGGCTTACCCGAACGATATTAACGCCATCGCCT
Organism: uncultured Gammaproteobacteria bacterium; assembly: GCA_963800915.1. Classification (GTDB taxonomy): domain Bacteria; phylum Pseudomonadota; class Gammaproteobacteria; order Steroidobacterales; family Woeseiaceae; genus Woeseia. The sequence continues at coordinate 145,558 of CAWDCR010000001.1, read as the reverse complement.
GCGTGACCGGCAAACCGGTGTCGCAGGGCGGTATCGCCGGTCGTACCGAGGCTACCGGTCGCGGCGTGCAATATGCGTTGCAGGAATTTTTCCGCCACCCGGAGGACGTCGCTGAAACCGGCCTGCAGGGCGGCCTTGGCGGTAAGCGGATCGTCGTGCAGGGGCTCGGCAATGTTGGCTACCACGCGGCGAAATTCCTTAGTGAAGAGGACGACGCGCAGATCGTCGGTATCTGCGAACGCGACGGGGCGATCTACTGTGAAGACGGCCTGAACGTGGAAGAGGTCTACGAATTCCTGAAAAAATCGGGGGGCGTCAGCAATTTCCCCGGCGCGGACTTCATCAAGGACAGTCGTAAAGGGCTGGAGCTTGACTGCGACATCCTGATTCCGGCGGCACTCGAAAACCAGATCACGATGGACAATGTTGACCGTATCAAAGCGCCCCTGATTGCGGAGGCGGCGAACGGCCCGATCAGCTACGAGGCCGACCAGCAGCTCTGCAAATCCGGCAAGGTCGTATTGCCCGACGCCTACGTCAACGCCGGTGGCGTTACCGTGTCCTATTTCGAATGGGTCAAAAACGTGTCGCACATCCGCTTTGGACGGCTGGATCGGCGTTTCGAGGAAAACCGCGGCGCTCGCATCGTGAAACTGGTCGAAGAAATGACCGGCAAGCAGGTTCCCAGGGAACTGGCCATGCCCTTGATGGAGGGCCCGCGCGAGATCGACCTGGTGCGTTCGGGGCTGGAAGACACCATGCGTATTGCCTACCAGCACATCCGGGAGCTGCGCAACACCCGCCAGAATATCAAAGACACGCGCACCGCAGCCTTCGTCCTCGCGATAGAAAAAATCGCGACGGCCTACCTGGCAATGGGCATTGGCCAGTAAGGCGCTAGTCCCTATTTGTCTTGCGCCAGACGTCTGAAACGGCGATCGCGCTCATGTTGAAAATGCCTTTCATGCTCAATGACGGAGTGACAATGTGTGCCGGCCTTGCGGTACCCGACAGGATCGGGCCGATGAACAGGGCGTCGGTAATCGAGCGAATCAGTTCCATTGCAATATTCGCTGTATCCAGGTTTGGCATGATCAGCAGGTTCGCGCGCCCGCTCAGCGGTGAGTCCGGATCCAGTGTTTTCCTGATGTTTTCATTCATGGCGGTCAATGCGTGCATCTCGCCATCGACTTCCAGGTCAGGCGCGCATTCCTTGAGTATGCGCGTGGCATCGCGCATCTTGCGGGCCGAGACTGCGCGTGAAGATCCGAAGTTGGAATGCGACAGCAGCGCAACGGATGGTCGAATGCCGAAGCTGCGCACGCGCTCGGCGCTTGCCAGTGTCGTTGCGACTATCTGCTCGACGCTGGGATTTACTTCGATAAAACAATCCGACAGGAACAGCGGCCCGTCAGCGAGAAACAGCACGGACATTGACGAGATCTTCTGGCCGGGTGATGCGGGCCCAATGATCTCGATAATTTCCTGCAGGTGATGGTCGAAGCGACCGATCGTGCCGCACAGCAGCGCGTCAGCCTGGTTCATTGCCACCATGCAGGCGGCAATGACGGTCGAGTTTGTCCGCATGGTGGTCTTGGCTGCCTGCACCGACACACCTTTGCGGCAAACGCGTGAGTGATAAAAACGCCAGTAGTCGCGATAGCGCGGATCATCCTGCGGATCAACCAGTTCAAAGTCGCGGCCGATCCGCATGCGCAGGCCAAGTTTTTTTATGCGGTCCTTTACGACCGGAGCGCGGCCAATCACGATGGGCTTGGCGATGTTCTCGTCGAGAACCGCCTGCACCGTGCGCAGGACCGTCATGTTCTCGCCCTCCGCGTATACAAGTCGCTCCAAATCACGCTTAGCAACCTCGATGATCGGCTGCATGAACATGATGGAACGGTGCGAAAAGCTGCGTAGCCTGTCGCGGTAGCTGTCGAGATCCTTTATCTCACGGGTCGCAACACCGGAATCCATCGCGGCCTTGGCCACCGCCAATGAGACATCTTCCATCAGTCGCGGATCGAAGGGCTTCGGGATCAGGTACTGCGGGCCAAACGTCAGATTCTCGTTCTGGTAGGCATTGGCGACTTCGTCAGTCGATTCGCGACGCGCGATATTGGCTATTGCGTCGACACAGGCTGTCTTCATCGCCGCGTTAATCTGTGTCGCGCCAACGTCGAGTGCGCCGCGAAAAATAAACGGAAAGCACAATACGTTATTAACCTGGTTCGGGTAGTCAGAGCGTCCCGTCGCGATGATTGCATCGGGGCGCGCTTCAAGCGCGAGCTCAGGCAGGATCTCAGGCACCGGGTTCGCTAGCGCAAGAATCAACGGCCGATCAGCCATCTTCTTGACCATAGCCGGAGTCAGTACTTCCGGTGCTGACAGGCCGAGAAAGATATCGGCTCCTGCTATTGCGTCATCAAGATTACGCATATCCGTTTTGCGCGCGAACACATCCTTGTAAGGGTTCATGTCTTTCTTGCGGCCCTTGTAAACGACGCCCTGCAGATCGCACAAGGTAATATTCTTCTTTTTCAGCCCGAGTTCGACCAGCAGGTTGAGGCAGGAAAGACTCGCCGCGCCGCCGCCCGTCGATACGAGTTTAACGTCGGCCATTTTTTTGCCGACAACCTTGAGACCGTTCTTGATTGCAGCGCTGGCGACAATCGCCGTGCCGTGCTGGTCGTCGTGAAACACCGGAATATTCATCATTTCGCTGAGTTTTTGCTCAACAACAAAACATTCAGGGGCTTTTATGTCTTCGAGGTTTATGGCGCCAAACGTGGGCTCCAGTCGCGAAATTATCTCGACCAGTTTTTCCGGATCGGCTTCATCGATCTCGATATCGAACGCATCAATGCCTGCAAATTTCTTGAACAGGACAGCTTTGCCTTCCATAACAGGCTTCGCAGCCAACGGCCCGATATTGCCGAGGCCGAGTACCGCGCTGCCGTTCGTGATTACCCCAACGAGGTTGCCGCGTACCGTGAACTCGGCGGCCGCGGCGGGGTTTTCCTTGATTCGCAGACAGGGGAAAGCAACGCCCGGTGAATAGGCCTGCGCGAGATCCAGCTGATTGGCCAGCGGCTTGGTTGGGGATATCGTGAGTTTCCCGGCGGGCGGCAGCCGGTGGTAACGTAAGGAACTTTCTTCCAATGGATCGGTCATCAATGAGTATCCCGTTTGAAGTATCCCGTTTGCTTACGATCGGGTGTTGCCCTTGGGACAGGCGATGCTTTAGACCTGCCAGATTAGACGGATGATAAACTAAACCGGGTTGATGGATGCAGTTGCACGAGCCGATAACGATCTTCGGCGTAATGCGGTCGTCAGGCGCTGCTGGTTTTCGAACGGCGCGTCGCGATACCGGCGAGGGCGCATGCGACCTGCCTGTGCTCCGCAAACGGGGCTCGGTCGCACTTTGCAGGAAAAAATCAAGGGAGCGTTATCCTGTTACTCAGGGCGATGATTTTGACCGCGACGACTTTCCGGATACGCCTGAAAAAGCTGTCGTTAACCTGCGCGTTTACGCAGAGGGAATCGGTCCCTGTCCTGGCAGCGCCTGCAGGCAACTACGCCAGCCGACCCACCCAAAAGGCACGAATAATCAGATGAGTCACAATCAGGGGCGGCCTGATTGCGATCGGTCCTGAAATATTGCCGTCACATAAACCACTAATACAGGAGTCCAATATGAAGTTTGAAGTGAAACCATTGCCCTATGACTACAACGCGCTTGAGCCACACATCAGCGCGCGAACCCTCGAGTTTCACTATGAAAAGCATCACCGCGGCTACATGAAGAAATTGCAGAGCGCGATCGGCGATACGCCGCAGGCCGATCTGACCCTCGATGAGATCGTTCTGAAATCCGACGGCGCCATTTTCAATAGCGCGGCCCAGGTGTGGAACCACGATTTTTACTGGCGCAGCATGATGCCAAACGGCGGCGGATCGCCAGGCCCCGCATTGAAAGGTGCAATCGAGAAACATTTTGGCGACGTCAATTCTTTCCTGAAGCGAATGAAGGATGCCGCCACCGGGCAGTTCGGCTCCGGCTGGGGATGGCTCGTTGTCGATCAGCAGGGCAAGCTACAGGTAACGAGCACGAGCGATGCGCAGAACCCGCTGCAGCAGGGACAAACGCCACTGCTGACGATTGACGTCTGGGAACACGCGTACTATCTCGATGTGCAGAATGATCGGGGTGAGTATGTCGACCGGGTCCTTGCGAAATTGATTAACTGGGACTTTGCAGCTGCTAATTTCGAGAAACTGGCGAAAGACAAACCGGTTTTGAAGGCAGTGTAACTATCGACAGGGATAGGCTATGAATAATCTGGAGAAGATTCTAAGCGACCCTGCCGCGGCATTTGCCGAGCCTGCCGATGTACTGGCCCAGCACAGCCTTTCGCGGGATGAGAAAGCGCGCGTTCTGCGGCAATGGCGTTATGACCTCGTGCAGCTGCAGGTTGCCAGCGGCGAAAACCTGACCGGTGATGCCAGCCACGCTGCCGGTATCACCATGGTTGACGAGTGTTTGCGTGTACTCGAGGCGGACGCCGTACAGGCCTGAAAGGCATTGCCAATAGTATCGGCGTGGCGCAGCTACACGAAGTGCTGGGCAATTGCCTGAAACCTTTGTATAAACCGACTACACAATCGAAACACAAGGCAGTCATCCGGCGCGTCCGGAAAGTGCCATAACGCGGGATCACCCCAGAGCCATGCATGTCGTCGTACTTGGCGCCGGAGTCGTCGGTGTCAGCAGCGCTTATTACCTTGCCAGGCAGGGATGTGAAGTCACGCTCATAGACCGCGCGGCGGAACCGGCGGCAGGTACGTCTCACGCCAATGGTGGTCAGCTTGCGTACAGCTTCGTCGACGCGATGGCGCAACCCTCATTGTTGCCATCCATCCCGGGCATGATTGCGGGTCGCGATCCGGCCATGTGCGTCAGGCCGTTCGCCAGCCCGTCGATGATCCGCTGGGGGCTGTCGTTCCTGAGTCAGTGCACCGCAGCGCGCGCGCGAGAAAATACGCTCGCGGTATTGCGGCTCGCCCAGCAGTCTGCAATCCACCTGGCCGAACTGCGCGAGGCTACCGGCATCGAATTTGGTTTCGCCAAGGCCGGCAAAGTCATGTTGTTGCCACCCGGTGCTGACCTCAAAGCCGCCCACCGATCGATTACCAGCAAAAAGGCCGAGGGCTGCGAGTCATCGCTGCTGCCACTGGCAGAAGTTGTGCGACGCTTTCCGGAGCTCGGTCATTTTCCGCTGGCCTATGAAGCTGCGTTGTACGCGCCCGACGACGAGGTTGGCGATGCCCGGGTTTTTTCACAGGCGCTGGCAGGCTGGCTGCAACGACATCATGCCCTCGAGTGTCGGTACGGCGTGACGGCCGACAGCCTGGAGCTGCGTCGCGAGCGTGTCGTCGGTGTGCGCTGCGGAGGCGAGACGATTGCGGCCGACGCCGTGCTTGTGTGCCTGGGTGTGCAAAGTCGCGGAATGCTTTCGCCGTTGGGTGTGAACGCACCGATCTATCCATTACGAGGCTACAGTGTGACCTTGCCGGTCGGCAGCGCGGCGCCCAAAGTGAGTGTGACGGATATGCGGCGCCGCATCGTTTTCAGCACCTTGGGCGGACGTGTGCGCATCGCGGGCCTGGCCGATTTCGTCGGCGATGATCATTCACGCGATGCGGCGCGCGTCCTGCACTTGCTCACCACAGGGCGGCGCATCGCGCCCGATTACGCGATTTACGACAACGAGGACTGTGCCGCGTGGGCAGGAGATCGGCCAATGACGCCCGATGGCCGGCCGCTCGTGGGTGCGACGAAGGTACCGGGCCTGTACCTGAATACCGGTCACGGCATGCTCGGCTGGACGCTCGCTGCGGCAAGCGCGCAGCAGGCTGCCGCAGCGATCACGGCAGCGGGCAACTAAACCTTGCTGGTTGCCGCAGCGATGTTGCCGAGCGCTTTCTCGACCAGTTTGCGCGACGTCGCCAGGTTCATGCGCATACGACCGGAACCGCCGTCACCGTAGCGATAGCCGTCGTTCAGCTGCACGCCCGCTTTCTCGACGAGGAAGCGCTCAACCATGTGCTCCGCCTGCAGTGGAGGCAGTGCCGGGTCGCGATCCCGGTTCGCCGTATCAGCCTGCGCCTGCGCGTCGATACGCTCTTCCAGCGCGGACACGTCGAGCCACGCGAGGTAGGTGCCTTCGGGTTTTTCCCATTTTACGTGCGGCACGTTCTCGCGGATAAAACTGGCTGCGTAATCCATGTTGCCGTCAATGTACTCAACCACCTGGTCGAGCCAGTCCTCGGCATCGTTATAGGCGACTTCAGAAGCGATAACGCCCAGCGTGTTGACGGTCTGGTTGTGGCCGGTGTCTTTGATACGTGCGATCAGGTCGAGGTTTCGTGAATACAGATACGCACACTTGGTCGCCGCAAGGTTGAACGACTTGCTGGTCGACTTGAAGGTAATACTGTTGCGCACCACGGCTTCATTGGCGAGCGTTGCAAACGGCGTATAACGCTGGCCCTTGTTGACGAAATCGCAGTGAATCTCGTCGGCGAAGACAATGACGCGCCGCCGCTGGCAAATTTCACCCAGCGTCATCAACTCATCGCGTGTCCAGCAATTGCCAGTCGGATTTTGCGGATTGCACAGGATCAAAACGTTGGTGTCATGATCGATACGCCGTTCCAGGTCGTCGAAATCCATCTGATAACGGCCCTTGACCAGCTTCATCGGATTTTCCTCGACGCGGCAGTGGGCCTGGGCGACGGTAGAATAAAACGCGCTATAGGTCGGCGATTGCAGGATGACCTTGCTGCCGGCCGGCGCAAAAGCGCGCAGTGCGCTCAGAATTCCTGGATTAACGCCGGTGGCCGTCAGCAGGCCCTTGGGGTCGATTTCCTCATCGTAGCGGCGCTGATTCCAGCTGATCATCGACTGCCGAAAAGACGGCGGCACGTGCATGTAGCCCCAGTTCTCATGCTGCAGGCGATCGATCAGCGCAGCGGTTATTACCGGCGCGGTGCGAAAATCCATGTCCGCGATGCCCATCGGCACGACGATATTTTCTGCGCCAAACAGCTCGATCTGTTTGTCCCACTTGTAACAATCGCTGCCGACGCGGTCATAAACCTCGTCGAAGTCGTAGCGGCCGTTCATCTTCCTTGCCGCGGGTGCCCCGCTCTGAGCCAAAGCTGCGCCGCTACTGACGCTCGCCAGGGCGGTCAGGCTCGCACCTTTCAGAAACGCTCTGCGATTGATTTCGTTGGAATGTGCCATGCGTTGATCCCCCCCAGGACAGCTGCGCAGCTACAGCATAAAAGGTAGCGGCTCCGGTAGCAAAGACAATGCGACAGGCGCAAGGCGCCGAGCACCAGGCACCGTCAGGAGGGGGAGAGCGCGGTTCTAGCGTTGGCGTGGAGCGACCATTACGTGCTCCAGTGCGTCGTCCTCGGTCGACAAGGGCGTATCACCGGACGGGTAGCGGCTTAACGAGAGTATGTAAGCCAGGATATCGGTGTATTCGTCGCGGCTTAGCGATGCGGGGTTACTCTCCGGCATCGACGAGCTCATGATCAGGTACATCATGCTTAGCGGTTGGCCATTCCAGCGCTGCAGTACCGGCCGGAAGTAGCGTTTGTCGTGACAAATCAGGCAATGCTCGCCGTACAGCGCTTCCCCGGAGGCGGCCTGTGCCTCGGTGTAAACACCCTCGGCAATCGAGCGGCCGTTGCCGTCGGCCAGCGCCGCAAAGGTGAGCAGGACGGCAAGCGGGATCAGGGTGAAACGTGCTACTGCTGGCATTAACGAATCCGTCGTGTCGGTGGTCAGATATCAGCATTCGACCGGCTGTTGCCGCCAGCGTTCCATCCGGAACGCTGGCGGCAATGATCGCCGCTGCGGTCAGTCAATCAATCAATGTCCGTCGGACATGCCCATGGCGAAGTCGGCAAGCGCCATCGCGGTGAGGCGCGGGCCTGTCTGCAGGATCACGTACTGCACGCCATTGTGCATATAGGTCATCATGCCGTAAGAACTGCGCTCCGGCACTTCGACTTTGCCCAGCTGCTTGCCGGTCTTCTTATCAACGGCATACAGGTAGGGCTTATCGTCGCTGCCGTCGCCCGCGTACAGCAGCAGGGATTCCGTTACCGTCATCGGTGCTGCGCGGCCAGTACCGGTATTCGGAATCTTCATACCCTTAAGATCCGGATGATCCAGCACGGCCGGCGGCGTCTCGCCAACCGGGATATACCACAGGTGCTCGCCGGTATTCATGTCGATAGCGGTGATGCGACTGTAAGGCGGCTTGAACATGTTCAGGCCATCCGGCCCGCGCACACCGAAACCGCTGAGCACCGCGTAGTCAGCAATGGTCGTGCCGGTCGGGGCATCAAGGATTTTGTCGCGCTCAGCACCCGGCGCAATGATTCGCGTCGTGCAATGCTTGCGGGACGTCACGTACAAAATTCCGGAGTGCGGATCCGCCGCCGCCGGCCCGTCAATGTTGACACCGCCGATGTCGCCCGGGCACCAGAGTGCCGCCTTGAATCCTTCGTCATTGTCACGATGCAATGGCGGCTGGAACAGTGGTCCGGTATCGAAATCCTTAAGAATTTCGATCATGCGAGCCCGCAATTCGGGCGTGAAGTCGATCAGGTCGTCTTCGCTGAGACCCTGGTTGTCGAACGGCAGCGGCTTGCTTGGAAAAGGCTGCGTTTCAGACAGCTTCTCGCCCGGAATCTTCGAGGCGGGAACCGGCTTTTCGACGATCGGCCAGATTGGTTTGCCCGTAACGCGATTGAAAACGTAGGTGAACGACTGCTTGGTCACCTGCGCGACAATCGGGACTTTCTTGCCTTTGATGTTCACATCAAGCAACACGGGAGCCGTCGGCGTGTCGTAGTTCCAGATATCGTGATGCACCATCTGGAAATGCCACAGGCGCTTGCCGGTTTTCACATCGAGCGCGATCAGGCTGGTCGAGAACAGGTTGTCACCGGGACGGAAGCCGCCGTAGAAATCGATGGTTGCGCCGTTGGTCGGAACATAGACGATGCCGCGTTCCTGGTCAGCCGCCAGCGGTGCCCAGGAGGAGATATCCCCGGTCCATTTCCAGGCGTCGTTTTCCCAGGTGTCGTGGCCGAATTCGCCGGGCTTCGGCAGGACGTTAAACTTCCACAGGAACTCGCCGGTCTTGGCGTCGTAGCCCAGGATGTCGCCCGGAATATTCTCGATCCGTGACTGGTTGTAGCCCTGCTCGTGTGAGTTGCCGACGACGATCACGCCGTTGACGACGATCGGCGGTGCGGAGGTCGTAATGTAGCCGACTTCCAGCGGGATGCCTTCATAAGGATCGTAGTCATGTCCGAGGTCGGCCAGCATGTCGACAACGCCGGATTCGGGGAAGCCCGCGATCGGCACTTTCTTGCCCCAGTTCTCCAGCGGCACGCCGGTCTTGGCATCCAGGGCAGTCAGGAAAAACCCGGGTGAGCTTATGTAGATTACATCGCGACCGTCGATGTTGGCGTAGGCGACGCCCTTGCCATAGTCCTTGCGCATCGAGTATTCGTAACGCGTCGTGTTCGGCTCGCGATACGACCACAGTGTCTCGCCGCTGGCCGGATCGATAGCGACAACATGACGACGCGGGCCTGCAACGGTATACAGCACGCCGTTGATGTAACTCGGCGTGGAGCGGCCACTCGCGGCATTGAAGCTCGCACCATCCCACACCCAGGCAGTTTCCAGCTCGTCAAAATTGTCGGCGTTGATCTGGTGAGCCGGCGAATACCGGGTATGCGCCGAATCGCCGCCCAGGTAGTGCCACTGGCCGTTCGCTGTGCCCGCTGCCTCGTCCGCGCTGGCGAAAGCTGCCAATGCGATGGCGACCATGCCCGCCAGCCATTTTGCGGAATGCACGACGTTGAATTGCGACTTCATATGAGATCCCCCCCGGGAAGTAGCGAGTTTGAATTATTGCAGCGTGGCGCTGCCTGCGGCGGTCTTAACTTCCGCCGTTAAGTTCGCCAAAAACGAGGCCGCAGCATACCGCAGGGCCTTTTCACTGAAAACCAATTCATTTGAAAGTGGTTGCAGAATCCCTGCAGCAGACCGACGGCAGGCAGCGTAGTTGCCCGCGTGTTTAACCGTTGCCGTTCGCCTGACAAAAAACGCCGGCAGTGACCGGCGTTCTCTTTTCTGCAAGTTGCCTGTATCCCGATCAGCTGCTAACCGGGCCATTGATCAGCGCGTCGCGAGTCAGGTCGATGATCAGTCGAGTTTCGGCTTCGCTGATCAGGAATGACGGCGTGTAGCGTAGTGAATTCACGCCGCCGTGAATCACGCCCAGACCCTGCTTGCGCAGGTATTCCTCGGTGCTGTTGGCGCCGTAGCACTTGTAGCGGGAATGCAGTTCGCAGCTGAGCAACAGGCCGGTTCCCTGCACCTTGGTAATTGCATCGCCCAGCTCCTGCTTGAGGCTTGTCAGCCCTGCAACCAGCTGCTTGCCGCGTGCACGAATGTTCTCGCGAACCGCTGGTGTAATTTTCTCAAGAACCGCGACCGCGACATCCAGCGCGCGCGGGTTGCTGGTCATCGTATTGCCGTAGACGCCCTGCTTGTAAAGCGTTGCGGCGCGGCCTGCCAGCGCCAGCACGGACAAAGGATACTGGCCGGCATTCAGCGCTTTCGAGTAGGTTTCCATATCCGGCGGCGGCAGATCGCGAAAACCCGGGTAGTCGACAATAGACAGTACCCCGTGCGCGCGCAGCCCCGCCTGGATGGAGTCGATCATGAACATGGTGCCGTGCGCTTCGGTAAGCTGCCGCGCCCGCACGTAGAACTCGGGCGAAATCGGCTGGCCAGGATTGCCTTCGCCCATGACCGGTTCCATGAAAAACGCCTCAATAAACACGTTGTCATTTTCCGCGGCCGCAAACACGGCTTCGAGCTCTGCGATATTGTTGGGCTGTACCGTCAGCAGGTAATCCTCATCCTGGAACGACGCAAGGTGCTTGCGATAGTTGCGAATGGATGAGTCGGAAAAGCGTGCCGGGCGATCGGTACGACCGTGGAAACTGCCTTTCAAGGTCAGGCCCTTAATTTGCCGGCCCTCGTAACGGGCGCCGGGATCGGTCAGGGATTTTGCGTTGATATCGGCAATTCGTGACGCGACGGTTACGGATTCAGAGCCGCTGTTCATGCACAGGTAGCGATCAAACGGATTGCCGCCTTTGCGGGTGTGGCCGAGTTCGGCCCTGAGCCTGCGAATGAAGCGCATCTGGCTGACGCTTGGCGTCATGATGTTTGCCATCACGTGCGGGCCGTTCATTGCATCGAGAATCGCATCGGGAACGTGACCGAAACCGAGCATGCCGTAGCCACCGCAGTCATAAATGACCGCGCCTTTCAGTGAGATGATCCACGGCCCCTGCGCTGCAGCGGCAACGTAGGGGTTAATTGCATCAGTCGCATAAAAATTTATGATGCCGGCCTGCGCCATCTGCATTTGCGTGACTTCGTCGGCGGCAACGAATGCCGGCTCGCTGACCTGCAGTTCCTCAAAAAAAACGAACGCGCGCTCGATGGCGCGGCCGAGCGCCGGGTCACTGCCCAGGAACTGGCGAATGGCGTCATCGCTGAGTCCGCTGGTCTGCGCTGCGCCGCCTGTGCTGCGCATCGTGGCGAGGTGTGACAAGTGAATGTTGGCGTCAACAAATTTTGCTGGCTGGGCCATACGTGCTCCTGATACGGGTTGTAGTCCGCTCACTGGGTTAGCTCGCTATTGTAGCAAAGGAGCAGCTGGCGCCGCCTTAGTTGCTTTTTGCACCCGCCTTTTTCCGGCCATGGCTGCGTCAGCAAAACGCCGGCGGTGCTTGCGGCTTGGGCAATGCCGCCTGCCAGGCGTCGTTCGCTGCCCGAAAAACCGCACCGTGGCCACCACGGTCGAGTTACCATATTACCGGGAATCGCGGGAATCGAATGTATGCACGGCAAGAGCGCAATCTGGATCATGGTGTTGCTGGCGATTGCTGCCGGGGTGTTCTACTGGTTCCTGCAAAGCCGAGCCCCGGCGCCGCCTGCGCCCGTGTCATTGCCCGCGCCGTCGGCGGTCGTGCAGCCGGAAGACACCGGGCCTCGCTATCCATTGCCGGTAGCGCCCCTGGCCGACAAGCCGAACGTGCAGCCCCTGCCGGACCTCAGCGCCAGCGACGACTATCTGCGTCTCGACATTTCCCGCGTTTTCGGCCAGGACCTCGCGGCCCTGCTGGTACGGCAGGCGCTTATCGAGCGTATCGTCGCAACGGTGGACAACCTGCCGCGCCCGCAGATCGCCGGCAAAATTCGCCCGGTCGAGCCGTTGGCCAGCAGCTTCGTGGCGCTGGGGCAGGACGACAGCGGCGAGTACCAGCTCGGCCGGGACAACTTCGCCCGCTACGATGCACTGGTTGCGCGCCTGCAAAGCGTTGACATCGACCAGATGGTGGAGCTTTACAGACGCTACTACCCGCTGTTTCAGACGGCCTATGAGGGTCTTGGCTACCCAAACGGCTATTTCAATGACCGGCTGGTCGAGGTACTTGATCACCTGCTGGCAACGCCGGACATCCCTGGCGACATCGTGCTGGTCCGGCCCAACGTACTCTACGAGTATGCTGACGAAAAGCTGGCGCGGTTGTCGAGCGGACAAAAGTTGCTGATACGCATGGGGCCGGCACACCGCGAGGCGGTGCTGCAGGTCATTCGCGTCTTCCGCGATAAGGTAGCATTCACCAACTAGCAGTTTGCTTACTGCATCGCGCTGGCTGCGGCGACGCTCACCGCCGCCAGGCCGATGCGAGGTACCTGCGGCGCCGGCAAGGCGACAGCACAAATCAAGCGCCTTGCAGGCGCAATCATCAAGGGGGAGATATGCGTCTTGTACTTCTAGCGCTTAGCGCGATTATGGTTGCCGGTCCGGCGCTGGCCGATACTCTGTTGGGTTTTGATGCAGCGGGCAGCGACGCGCAGCGGCAACTGGAATCGCGCTTCGTCGCACAGCTAAGCGCCGCCGACCAGCAGGAATGGATGAAGCGTTTATCCGCCAGGCCGCATCACGTCGGTTCGAAGGCAGGTAAAGAGAATGCCGACTATATTGCCGGCTTGTTCAGGTCCTGGGGCTACAAGGTAGAGATCGCGGAATACCGGATCCTGTTGCCAACTCCGGTTACGCGCGAGCTCGAGCTGGTGGCGCCTGGGCGCTTTACGGCGAGCCTTACCGAGGATTCGCTGCCAGAGGATCCCAGCACCTCGGTGCGTGACGAACTGCTGCCGCCATACAACGCGTTTTCAATTGACGGCGACGTCGAAGGCGAACTGGTGTTCGTCAACTACGGCATTCCTGAAGACTACGAATTGCTGGAACGGCAAGGCATCGACGTCAAGGGCAAGATAGCGATCGCCAAGTACGGTCGCTCGTGGCGCGGCATCAAGCCGAAGCTGGCGGCGGAGAAGGGCGCGATAGCGACCATCATCTACTCCGATCCGGCGGATGACGGCTACGCACAGGGCGACGTTTACCCCGATGGGCCGTACAAGCACGAGAGCGGCGTGCAGCGCGGTTCCGTCATGGATATGCCGACCTACCCGGGTGACGTATTGACTCCGGGGCAGGGCGCAACTGCGCGTGCGGATCGTTTGCCGATCGAAGAGGCGACGACGCTGACACGGATTCCCGTTCTGCCGATTTCGCAGCGCGACGCACTGCCACTGCTCGCAGCGATGGGCGGTGAGTCGGTGCCGGTCGAATGGCGCGGCGCGTTGCCGATTACCTATCACTTCGGTCCCGGTCCGGCACGCGTGCGCATGAAGCTCAAATTCAGCTGGGACACGGTAACTGCCTACAACGTTATCGCGCGACTGGAAGGTGCGGCGATACCGGATCAGTGGGTTATTCGCGGTAATCATCACGATGGCTGGAATCACGGCGCTGCCGATCCGATTTCCGGCATGGTCGCACTGCTATCGGAGGCCAAAGCAGTTGGCACGCTGGCAAAGAGCGGCGCCCGCCCGGCACGTACGGTCATCTACGCAGCCTGGGACGCCGAGGAACCGGGCCTGATTGGCTCTACCGAGTGGGCCGAGCATCACGCGGCCGAGCTCAAGCAGCATGCTGTTGCCTACCTGAATACGGACGGCAACAGCCGCGGCTTCGTTGGTATCGGGGGTAGCCATACGCTTGAGCGCTTTTTTGACGGCGTCGCACAGGACGTTATTGATCCGCAGACCGGCGCTACCGTCAAGGCGCGCCGTCAGGCGGCGCTCGCCGTCAATGCAAACAGCGACACGGAGCGCGCGGAAGCCAAACGCGACACCCTGCGTATTTATCCGCTCGGCTCGGGATCGGACTACACGCCGTTCCTGCAGCATCTCGGTATCGCCTCGGCGAACATAGGATTCGGCGGCGAGGGCTCCGATGGCAGTTACCACACGCTGTACGACACGGAGAAGCATTTCACCACGTGGCGCGATCCCGGCCTGCAATACGGCGTTGCACTGTCGGAGGTTGCAGGCCGCGCAACCTTGCGGCTGGCGAACGCACCGCGCCTGCCGTTCGAGTTCGAAGGTTTCGCTGACAATATCGCCAGGTACGTAGAGGAGATCGAAAAACTCGCGAATGACATGCGCGAACAAACCGCAACGCGCAACCAGGACCTGGCCGACGGCCTCTACAAGCTCGCACTCGATCCGAAGAAATCGCTGGGCCCGCCGCCTGCGCAGGAAGAAGTGCCGTATTTCAACTTTGCGCCTCTGCAAAATGCGCTGAAGAATTTGCAGGATGCCGCCAAAGCATATGGTGTAGCCCTAAGTACCGGCGCAAAACCGTCGCAGACAATCAATGAGCTGTTGTATACCACTGAGCGCCTGCTGACCCGCGACGCCGGGCTTAGTGGCCGTCCCTGGTACCGGCATCATATCTACGCGCCCGGCTTTTACACGGGCTACGGCGTCAAGACCCTGCCCGGTGTGCGGGAGGCGATCGAACAGCGCGAATACGCAGACGTCAATCGCGAGGTTGAGACCGTTGCGAAAGTGCTGAACGACATTGCAATGCGCATCGACAGCCTGGCAACTATGGGCGGAGGCCAGTAAGCGCCGGCACCGCACAGCTTACTGTCGTAACACCCCTGCAGGCACTGGCCGACTTCGTTCGGTCGGTGCCTGTTGCGTCTGGCAGCTGCCGATTAAGACCGATAGCTGTGTCCTGACCAAGCGCGCAGGCGAAGCCGCAGCCAGCGATTCAGCTTTCGTTCAGTTTCAGCCCATGCGACCAGCCGCTGATTCAGCATCGGTTCATAACGAGTGCGCTTCAATGGCCACAGGCTAAACGCATTGTGCGACAGGAGCTAACAATATGAACGCGGCAAACGAGACGAGAATTCGGAAAGGACTGGCGGTGGTGATATTCAGTTTATTTGCCGGCGCTCTTGGCGCGCGAGCGGCATTTGCTGAAGACGTGGCGACAGGCGCTGAAGCGCGCGTATCTGTGGTGAAGCAAATTTCGCGTGGTGGCCGGGATGGCGCCAGGAGTCCTGCCGCCCGACATGAATACAGCGCACTCGTAGCGAGTGGCCAGCGCGCCAGCGCCCGCAGCAAGGGGACGGCGTCGAGCAGCAAACCTGGCAACACGGATTTCTGGTTCTACGATGCGGATGTCGTGTTGTTCGGTGATGATGATCAGGATGGATACTTCTACGGTATCGATTTGCTATTCGATGCTGACAGCGTGTACGACGGTGTCGCCGTGTATGCGGTCGCTTTCCTGAGTCTTGATGGCGGGCCGTGGAACGAGTACGCGGTCACCGACGACTTCTTTATCGACGGCGCAACCAGTGATGACGAGTACGTGATAGTGACCGAGCTGGAAAGCGGCTACCCGGCCGGCAGCTACGACTTGCTGGTGGAGCTCTACGATGCGATTGATGGCAGCTTCCTGGCCAGCTTTGGCCCGCTGGACAGTTCCGAACTGTCCTACCTACCGCTTGAAGATTTCCGCCGCGACGAACCGTTTGTCGACAACATCATCGTGGTTGGTCATGGCGGCGGCGGTAGTGGCTTCGGCTTGCTGTGGCTGCTGGCGGTACCGCTGCTCAGACTTTTGCCAGTCGGCGCCCGCGCTTCGCACGCGCCTGGCGCATAACCCGGCGACCCCAGTTGGCCAGCGTATCGAAAGAGGCATAAAAGGCAGGCACAACCAGCAGCGAGACTACGGTCGAGAACGCAAGGCCGCCGATAATCGCCCGCGCCATCGGGTAGTACGGTGGACCGTCACCGCCAATCTGGGTAGTGCCGACCGCAAGCGGCGCAAGCCCGAGGATAGTGGTCGCAACGGTCATCACGATGGGGCGTAGCCGGTCGCGGCCGCCGATGACAATCGCCTCGTTGCGCGGCATGCCTCCCTGGCGCAGGTTGTTGATGTGATCGACAAGCACAATGCCATTGTTCACGACGACACCGATAAGAATCAGAATGCCGATCGACGCCATGAACGAAAACGTCGTATCTGTTGCGGCGAAAAACAGGAACACGCCGAACACCGAAAATACGATGGAGCCAAGAATAATTGCAAAAGGAAATAACAGCGATTCGAACAGCGCGGCCATGACGAGGAAAATGCAGGCAATACCGAGCAGGGTATTCGTCGCCATCATGGCCTGGGTCTCATCCGCCGTATCGAACCCGCGGCCGAATTTCCAGGAATAGCCGGGCGGCAAAGTAAACTCTTCCATCAGTTTCTCGACGACCGGGCGCACTTTGTCGAGCGAAGAGTCATCCTCGAGATTGGCTGACAGTATTACCGAGGTTTTCCGATCGGTGCGCCGGATGGTTTCCGGAGAACGACTCAGGCTGAAGTTGGCAACCGTATCCAGGGTGATGCGCTGGCCATCCGGCGCGTACACCGGAATCTGGCCAAGTTGCTCGACCGTTTGCTTGTCGCTGTCGCGAAACGCGAGTCGTACCCGAATTTCGCCGTTCTCGTCACGAAACTCACGCAGATTCTGGCCGCGCATCGCGCCGGCAATCGTGTTGGCAACCGATTGCGACGTCAGTCCCAGGGTCGCGGCGCGCACGCGGTCGACCGTCACCTGTACTTCGCGCTCACCGTTTTGCGCATCGGACCTGATGTCTGAGAGGTCAGGCACCTGCGACAGCAGGCGCGCGACATCGACGCCGAGTTCGTTCAGTCGCGTGGTCGAGTCGCCGCTGATCTGGAGCGTGAAGCCTTCTCCGCCGCCCTGCTGGTCGAACTGGAAGCTCGGTTTGCCGATCGCAAGCTGCGGCATATTCTCTTCGATCTTGGCAATGACTTCCTTGGTCGACAGCGTCGCGTCATCCTCCTCCGTCAACAAAAGTGTCGACGTCGCCTCTCCTTTATTGAAGTAGCTGTACACCGAACGAATATTGAACTCTTCCTTGTTCGCGAACAGGTAGGCCTCGATCTTGTTCACTGCGGCTTCCGTCTGCGCCAGCGGGTGTTGTCCCTCGATATGGTAGGGCATGAACAGACGGCGCCCCACGTCCTGCGGAAAAGTGTCGAACTTGACAAGGTTGAGCGCCGGGATAAGCGGCAGTATGCCGATCACGCAAATCAGGGCAATGCCGCCAAAAGTCGACTTTGGATGACCAAGCACCCAGCGAAGACTGCGTTCGTAGCGCGCTGTCAGTCCCTGCATCAGCGCGCCACCCTCTGTGGATCGTGGCACCTTGATGCGTGCCGCCAGCATTGGTACCAGGGTTTGCGCGATCAATAACGAGGCGACCAGCGCGACAATAATGGTGAGCGCGACATGGGTCAGGAACACGGTGATATTGGTTTTCACGCCGAACATGATCGGCAGGAACACAATGATCGTCGTCGCAGTTCCGGCAATAACTGCAAGGCCGACTTCGCGCACTCCCGCGAGAGTCGCCTTGTACGGCTCATCCGGATACTGGCTGCGATATCGAAAAATACTTTCGGTCACGACAACGGCGTTGTCGACCAGCATGCCGACCGCGAGCATCAGGCCCATCATTGACAGGATGTTCAGCGTGAGGCCGGCAAAATACATCACGCCCAAAGTAATCGTCAGCGAAAACGGCACCGACGCCGTTACGATCAGCGTTGTTGAGAGCTGGCGCAGGAACATATACAGCACGAGGACTGCGAGCAGCGCACCGATAAGACCGGCATTCAGCAAGTCTGCGAGTGACTTGCGGACGCTATCGCCCTGGTTGTCGAGATCGAAAATCTTGATGCCCTGCATTTGCGGCAATTCGCCGATTTTGCGAACCTCTTCCATGACGCGGTCGGTTACCTCGACCATATTGGCGCCGGTCGCCTTGCTCACCGACAGGCCGATCGCGTAGGTGCCATCCAGGTGCCTGCCGTAATCACGCTCCGGGCTGCGCAGCGCAATGTCTGCGACGTCCCTGAGACGCAGGCCTGCATCATCTATCGCCAGATCAGCGATCGCTTCCACTGACTTAAACTCGCCGCTGGGCCGCACCGCAAAGCGCAGTCCGGAGTCAGTGATGTGTCCGGCGCTAACCGCAAAGTTACTTTGCTGCAGGCGTCGCTGCAGTTCCTCGATATTGACGTTGTGCGCCGCAAGTCGATCCGACTGCAGCAGGATCCTGACTTCTCGCGGATCGACGCCAACCAGCTCGACTTTGGAGACACCTTCAACGCGTTCGATACGGCGTTTCAGGATGCGATCAAGCATGTCATAGCTGTTGGAGAGGTCGCGATCGCTGGAAATGCGCAGTTCCAGTACCGGCTGGTCACCCAGTGAACCGGTAAAGATAAATATTCGCCGGACGTCGGCAGGCAACAGGTGCCGCACGCCGTCAACCTTGGCGCGAGCCTCGATGCCTTTTGCACCCATCGGCACGTCCCAGCCAAAGCGCAGGAAAATCTGCGCAGAGTCTTCGTTGGATGTCGATTGCATGCTTTCGACACCGGACAATGTCGCCAGCGCTTCTTCGACCGGCCGCGTGATCAGCCGTTCGATCTCTTCAGGCGTCGACGACTCATACGGTATCTGTACAAAGATGCCGGGAAACGCGATGTCCGGAAATTTTTCCAGCGGCAGCAGCCGCGACGCAATAATACCGGTCAGCGCCAGCGCGACGAACACCATCACGGTAGTAATCGGCCTGCGCAGTGCGATTTCCGTATGTTTCACAGGTTCAGGTCCGACTCGCCAGCAAGGCGTCATTGGCGACCACGACCTGCTTGCGATCGAGCAGCGAATAGACCACCGGGATGACAACCAGCGTCAGCACGGTAGAGGTCAACAGGCCGCCGATGACGGTGATCGCCATCGGCGCACGAATCTCTGCGCCTTCGCCGAAGCCGAGCGCCATCGGGAACAGGCCGAGCGCCGTCGTCAGTGTCGTCATCAGGATCGGCCGCAGGCGTGTACGTCCTGCTTCGCGGATTGCTTCAAGCCGCTCCATGCCCTGCTGACGAAGCTGATTAATAAGGTCCACAAGCACAATTGCATTGTTGACGACGATGCCGGCCAGCATGATCACGCCGATAAAGGCGACAACGTTCAATGTCGTGCCCGTAGCCAGCAGTGCGAGCACCGCGCCAACCAGCGCCAGCGGTATCGTGAACATGATGACCAGCGGATGTACCAGCGATTCAAACTGCGAGGCCATCACGAGGTATACGAGGAATACCGCCAGCGCCAGTGCGAATTTCATGGACGTGAATGACTCCTCCATCTCCTCGTTCTGGCCGGATACGCTGGTAACGAGTCCGGGCGGGGTCGCGATGCGGTTCATGATTGCACGTGCCTCGGCTGCCGCCGCGCCAAGATCGCCATAGGCAAGGTTGGCGCTGACAATAGCTACGCGCTCCTGCGCAACGCGCCTGATCTCCGCCGGGCCACGCGACACCGTGATCGACGCGACCGCGTCGAGCGTTACCGGGCGCGCCGCTGTCGGGTTGATGATGAGTCCGCGAATTTCGTCAATGCTGCTATCCTGGTTGTCCACACTCTTCACTAGCACATCAATTTTCTTGTCGCGCCAGGTGTAGCGGGTCGCAACTTCGCCGCGCACGTTGGTAACGACGATGTCGGCAACGTCGCGTACCGCAAGCCCGAGGCGCGCTGCGCGTTCCTGGTCAAATTCGATCTGGATTTCCGGGTTGCCCTGTTCAAACGTGGTTCGGACATCGGTAAAGCGACCCGAGCTGCCGAGGTCGCTGACGAGCCGCTCGCTGACACGTTCCAGCGCGTCGAGATCGAATCCGGCGATCTCAATCTGCAATGGGCTTTCGAAGCTGATCAGTGACGGGCGGCTGAACTCGTACTGCGTACCTGGAATTCTTGCGACCGCATTGCGCATAGCATCCATCGCACGTTGCTCCGCCTGTGCGCCTGCGCCTTTTTGCATCGTCACGTTCAGCGATCCGCTGTGCTCGCCAGCGTCCACAGGATTCGCGTCGAGCCGGTTGCCAGTGCCTGCAACGGAGTAGGTCAGTTCGACGTCGTCGATGCCAGCTGCCGCGCGCTGGGCTATGCGAATGGCACGGTCCGTTTCATTGAGCGGCGAGCCCGGCGGCAGGCGCAGATTCAGTGAGAACTCGCCTTGCGAGAGCTGGGGTATCAGTTCGCTGCCGAGGCGTGGAATCAAGGCCATGGTGCCGGCGAAGATCAGCAGCGCACCGATAAGGATCGCTGCGCGATGCGCCAGCGACCAGTCGAGCAGCGAGCGATAAAGCTTCGCGATGGCGAGGTAGGACTTCTCCAGGATCGTGCTTGGAATCCATAGCAACAGCCGCAGGCCGTGCCCAATAATGCGAATCACGAAGCCGAGACCATAGATGATCGCCGCGACTGCGCGGGTAAACCGGCCGGGCGCGGCGTCGGCTTCAGGATCGGCGTAACGCGCTTGCGGCGTGAGCGCCGCGAGCATCGGAATCAGGGTCAGTGCGACCAGCAGCGAGAACAGCAGGGCAAAGGTAACGGTCAGAGCCTGGTCGCGAAACAACTGGCCGGCAATACCGCTGACAAACACCATCGGAAAAAATACCGCGACAGTTGTTAGCGTCGAGGCCGTTACCGCAGTTGCCACTTCCGCAGTGCCGGCCTTGGCGGCCTCCTGCAGCGCGAAGCCTTCTTCGCGTTTTCGCACGATGTTTTCCAGCACGACGATAGCATTGTCGACGAGCATGCCGACGGCGAGCGCGATGCCGCCGAGTGACATGATGTTGAGGGAAACGCCGTTCGCGTACATCAACAGGAACGTTCCAATGACGGAAACCGGAATTGCGACCGCGATAATTGCCGTGGCACGCGCGTCCCGTAAAAAACCGTACAGGACGATAATCGCCAGCAGTCCACCCATGAAGGCCGCCGATGTTACCTGCTGAATGGCTGCGGCTATAAACGATGATTGGTCGTAGACGGGCTTCAGTTCGATATCGTCCGGCAGCGTTTCCTGCAAATTCTCCAGCCGACTCGCAATACGGCGGGCAACCTGTACCGTATTCGCATCACCCTCTTTGTAAACGGCCAGCTCCACTGACTCGCGGCCATCGACGCGGGTAATAGCCTCGCGTTCCTTGAAGCCGCGCGTCACCGTAGCAACGTCCTGCAAGTAAACTGGCGTGCCATCGATATTCGCAATAATCGCATTGCGAAACGCGTCGACGTCCTTGAACTCGTTGATCGTGCGCACCAGGAATCGCTGGCTGCCTTCTTCAAGGCGGCCACCGGATAAATTGACATTTTCAGCACGCAGACGCATCGCGATGTCATTGATACTGATGCCGAGCTGGGACAGTTTTCGCTGGTCCACCTGGATCTGGATTTCATCTTCGAGACCGCCACTGACCTTGACGGCAGCCGTGCCCTCAACCGCTTCGATTTCGTTTTTGATGCGGTCTTCTGCGAGCCGGCGCAGCGCCTTCAGATTGCCGGTGTTGTCAGTCGCGTCGTCCGCCGCTGCTGCTTTCTGCAACAGCCCCAGGCGCATGATCGGTTCGCTCGACGGATCGAATCTCAATAACAACGGTCGACTGGCTTCCAGCGGCAACTCCAGGATGTCGATTTTTTCGCGAACGTCGACACCCGCGATGTCCATATCGGTGCCCCACAGGAATTCCAGGGTGACATCCGCCTGTCCGGTCCGCGACACGGAGCGTATGCGCCGCATGTTGCGAATAACGCCAACCGCTTCTTCGATAGGCTTGGTAAGCAGGTTCTCAATCTCAGCCGGTGCCGCGCCGGTCAGCTCGCTGCGCACGGTAATCGTGGGGTAGGAGATATCCGGCAGCAGATTCACGTTCAGCCGCGATAACGACACCATGCCGAACAATGCAATCGCCACGGTAAACATCATTACCGTGATACGGCGTTCGGTTGCGATCTGGATCAGGCGCCTCATGCCGAGACTCGCTTAGCTGGCATCGCTGTTCAATCCGGCGGCAGCGGCAGCCGCGCCCGCAACGTCATCGTCATTGATGACTTCAACTTTGGCCCCATCACGCAGGCCTGCCTGACCGACCACAACGATCAGCTCCTCGCCCGTCAGGCCATCGGTAACTTCGACCATGCCGTTAGCGCTCAGGCCGGTCGTGATGTCCTGTTGCCTGGCAACGCCATCCTTGACGATGAATACGGTTTGCCCGCCATCATTGTCAATAATCGCGGAGCGCGTAATTTGCAGTGCATCGTTGCGTACATCGGAAATAATATTAATGCGCGCAAACATGCCAGGTTTCAGGCGACGACTTTCATCGCTGACTTCCACCGTTATCTTGAAGGTTCCCGTCTGCGGGTCCACCACCGGGCTAATGCGCGCGATCGTTGCGTCGAAGCGCTGACCGGCCAACGCGTCAACTGCGATGGCGGCAGGCATGCCGCGGGCGATGCGCCGATATTCGCGCTCCGGTACGTGCAGATACGCGACCAGCGGTACCAGGCTGGTGACATGAAACATTGCCGCGTTTGGTTCAATCGTATTGCCAGCCTTGACGAAGCGATTGGAAATAACGCCATCGATCGGCGCGCGTATTTCGGTATAGCTGAGCTCCAGCTTGGCGAGGTCGTGCGACGCTTCCAGCGCTTCCATCTCGTACTGGATTTTTTCGAAGTCGCCCTGGCTGATCAGGCTTTTTTCCTTCAGATCGCGATTGCGCTGAAAGTCCCGTCTTAATTTTTGCAGGTTGGCTTCAGATTGCTGCAACGACAGTCTCAGGCGATCGCCATCGAGCCGCGCCAGCAGCTGGCCCGCTTTTACCTCGTCGCCTTCTTCGGCGAAGATTTTCAGGATCTCGCCGCCGACTTTCGCTATTACTGTTGCTTCCGCATAGGCCTCGATCGCCGCGGTGCCCGAGTAACTGGCCGCGATATCGCCGCGCTGAGCGCGCGCAACTTCAACCGGAATCGCAGGCGTTGGCTCCTTCTCGGCGTCTGTTTTCGCCTCGACATCTGCCGCAGGCTTGTTACAGGCACTGAGTAAAAGCGCGACGGCAACTGCAGTTACCGTCTTCCAGGTATTCATTTTCACGCTGCTCCCTTGATTTCTTTTTATGCAGAACGGCCGGCTAACCGCCGCTGGCCACCGTCACTTCGGTTGTTGCCAGGACCCGATTGCCATACAGCAGTCCCTCTGCTGCGCGCCGGAAGACCCGCTCGTCGGACGACAAGCCGCTTAGTATCTCGACCTGCTGGTCTTGCTGAATGCCCGTATCGACGACCCGCCGTTCTGCGGCTCCCTCACGAATAACGTAAACCACCTGCACACCGTCTTCGCTCCTGATCGCGCTGGCCGGCAGGATCATGGCATCTTCATGCTTTTGATAGCCAATCGAGATGCGCGCAAACATGCCGGGAGCGAGCTGCTGATCCGCGTTATCCACGTAAACGGTCAGGCGAAAGGTGCCGCTGTTCGCATTGATAGTAGGGCTTATTCTGTCGACCTGCGCCGCGACGCCAAGTTCCGGCAGCGCGTCTGGCCGCACCAGCACCGGCTGCCCGGGTGCAAAACGGTGCAGATCAACCTGCGGGATCTTGAGTTCGGCTACCAGTTGCGACGTATCGCTGATCTCGAAGGCTCGCGCGCCCTCCGTCAGCTGCTGGCCGAGCCGGATGGCGCGCGCCGCGACCGTGCCGGCGATCGGTGCACGTATAACGGAGTAGTCCAGCTCCAGGCGCTGCAGCTCCCAGGCGGCTTGTCGTTGCGCAACCGAGTACTCGAGCCCCTCGAGCGCCGACTGGCTGACCAGGCCGCGCGCTGCCAGCGTTTTGGCGCGATTGAGCTCATTCTGCAACTGTGACAATTCGGCCTGGGCCTTTTGCACCGTCAGCCGCAGCCGGTCGCCGTCAAGCCGGGCGAGGGCCTGACCTTTTGTCACCGTATCGCCTTCTTCCACGAACAGCTCCACGACCTGGCCGGCAACCTTGGCGTGCGCGCCGGCCGCCGCAAACGCCTCAAGAGTTGCGGTTGTGGCCTGGCTGGCCACGAGGTCCGAGCGGCCAGGCAGCACGCTGTCAACGGCCAGCGGTTCCGGGGCCGGTGGCTGCTGCGCCGACTCACCGGCGCTGCAGGCGGCAAGGCCAAAGGCTATTGGCAGCAAAATGAGCGAAGCGGGTATCTTGATTCGGACGGGCATGGCGGGCTCCGAGGTAATTTAGTGTTGTAGTTGAGTATAACAGTAAATAAACGCAGTGCAATCGGCTTTTTGCCGCTGACCGTCTTTTGCACAGCGACGGGCCTGCGGGACTGCCGGAAAGCGAGCCAGGCCTTGCCGCGCATCGTTCTGCCACCACGGTGGTCACTGGTTTGATGCCTGAGCGACGCAATTGGATGCAATCGGACCGCGATCCAGGCTGCCCGGACCCGGCCGAACCCGTCCGGCTATTCGCTGTCCCTTAGCTGCACCGCGAAAGATGCGAACAACGACTCGTACGAGTTGCCGCCGGCCCTTTACAATGCCTGTCCACTACGTTCCCTGGTAAATCAATGCGTTTTTGCAGGTCGATGCGACTTTCGACTTTGTTGTCACTGGTTCTGCTGCTGCCGGCATTCGCCGCCGCAGATGAATTGCGTTACGTCATCAGTGGCGTCAATGAGCCGTTGCTAACGAATGTCCGCCAGCACCTCGAACGTTTCGGTTTCGCTGAGACGAGTCGCATTGCGGCGCGGCGCTTTGACGATTTACGCGTCGATACCGAGGAACGTGTAAGAGCGGCTTTGAAGCCATACGGTTATTACCAGCCGGAAATCGTCAGCAGCTTTCGTGAGCTCGATGGCGATGACTGGGAGATGCGCATCCAGATTCAGCAGGGCCCCGCAATGCGCATTGCTGAGGCGAATATCCGGATCGAGGGTCCCGGAGCAGAAACAGGCGAACTCCGGGAATGGCTGCAGGACTGGCCGTTGCGCAAGGGCGACGTTCTCAATCAACCGCGCTGGGAAGCAGAAAAAAAAGCGATACTGGCTCTAGCGGAAGCGCAGGGTTTTTTATCCGCCAGGTTTTCGGAGCAGCGCATCGCAGTCGATCTCGCGGCCAATACGGCGACGCTTGCATTGACGCTGGACAGCGGTGAACAGGCAGTATTCGGTGACATTTTTTACGAGCAGGAGAAGTTGCACCCCTGGGTACTCGAGAAAATTCCGCGCTTTTATCCAGGCAAGGCCTACAGTGCAGAGCTGCTTGAGCAGTTTCGTCTCGACTTGTGGCGAACCGGTTATTTCACCGATATCGAAGTGCGCGAAGAACGGCAGCTTGCCGAGTTGCCGCCGGTCGTTGATCTGCGCGCGTTTCTCGAAAGCGATACGCGTGACATTTACCAGGGCACGCTCGGCTTTGGCACCGATACCGGTATTCGCCTGCAGGGCCTGTGGGGTCGTCACCGACTTTCGCCACGTGGCGATCGCATCGATCTCGGTACCGGTTATCGCGAAATCGACGATGAGATTTCGGTACGCGCCGAATACCGTGTGCCACGGCGCAGCGGGCGCCGCCAGTTCTGGGTCGTATCAGGCAGCCTGCGCTCCGAAAACCAGGATCTTGAATTCAAGCGCAATGCGTTCGATGAAGGTTTCGTCCAGCTCGCGAACGGCCAGGTAGACGACATCAACGGGCGCATTGGGCGCCTGTACGTGCGTGATCGCAAGCAGGGCTTTCAACAAATTTTCGAAACGGCCTACGTGCAACTCGTCCGTGAAACCTTCGACTATCGGCCCGGGGCCACTGCTGACCCTGGCATACTCGCGCTATCGGAAGACCCGCGCTTTGGCGGAATTTTCAAGAATACGATCAACACGATTGCACTGGGTCTTGAGTGGGACTGGCCGACCGTGCGTGGCCAGGGATTCGCGACCGAAGGCCATCGTGAGCAGGCCTGGATATTTACTGCAAACAGGGCCTGGGGCTCCGAGCGGGATTTCTCGCAAATCTACGCGTCCAGCCGGCGCAGTTATCTCTACGGTGATCGTTTCAAGCTGCTGTTGCGCGCAGAGCTGGGTTACAGCGCGGCTGACGTGCGGGAGCTTTCCGGCAGCGTTGGCGGCGAGCCGTTCAGCCTGTCTGTCACTGAACTTCCGGACACTTACCGTTTCAAGGCGGGTGGCAGTTCCAGCGTACGCGGCTACGACTTTCAATCGCTTAGTGACAACGATATTGGCTCCAATCACATTGTCGCCGGCAGCGCAGAGATCGAGATGAAGATTGCCGACAAATGGTCGATTGCCGGTTTCGCCGATATCGGCAATGCGTTCAATGACTGGGGTACCGCCGAGCTGCGCAAGGGCCTTGGTTTCGGGGTGCGCTGGTATTCGGTGGCCGGCGCAATCCGCGTTGATTTCGCCCGTGGCCTCGATATCGAAGGCAAGCCATGGCGTATCCACTTCACTATGGGATCGCCACTACTGTGATCAAGCCGGCACTGCGCTATTTCTTGATCACGCTGGCGCTACTTGTTTGTGGCCTTGCCGCGCTGTCGTTGTGGCTGTTGCGCACGGAATCGGGTGCGCGCTTTCTGTGGACGCGCGCCGTAAACGCCGTGCCGGCGACTCTCGTGGCGGGCTCCGTTACCGGTGACCTGCACAATGGTGTGCTGTTGCGGGACGTGCAATACAGCGATGCGGGCACCCGTATCAGAGCGGGTCAGGTTTCGTTTGCGGCAGAACCTGCTTTTTTCGGCCTTGGCGTCACTTTGCGCAGCCTGCACCTCAATAACGTCACCGTGCAGCCGACCGTGACGGAGTCGCGGCCGGCGCCGCACGGCGAGCAGGCGAGCAGCCGTCCGGTCAGCGACCTGTTGCCTTCCCTGCAATTACCCGTACGAATTCGACTGACCGACCTGCTAATCGCAAACGCGAGTTTGCTCGGCGCCGATGGCAACCTGGTTTTCGCTATAGACAAGCTGGGCTTCGATGCGAACTGGGACGACCGGCTCGCTATCGATCGATTGAATTTTGCGTCTGGTAATGTGTCGGTTATTGGTGCGGCGAGTGTCGGACTCGCTGCCCCGCACACGGTCACGCTTGCCGTTGAATTTCGCACCAGCGCTGCAGACCGCGGCTGGTTGCCGGAATCTGTCAATGTCCAGCTGGGCGGCGACCTGCAGGAACTGCAGCTCACGCTGGACAGCCGCAAACCAACGCTGCGTATCGACGGCGCTGTGTCTGACGTAACGGCAGAATCCGACGTTAATCTGCTTGTGACCACCAGTGGCCTGTCCGTGCCGCCGGGGCAGCAAGACGCGAGCCTGCGCCTCAACGACCTGCGACTGCGGATTACCGGCAGCATTAATGACTACAACGCCGAACTGACGACACAGCTGCGCAGTGAGTTCGCGGCGCCACTGGCGGCAACCGCCACGCTGCAGGGGGACCTTCAGTCACTGCGGGTCAGGAAACTCGAACTCGCGTCCACTGACATCACTGCAACCGCAAGTGGGCAGCTCTCCTGGCAAGACGTGTTTGAAGCTAGTGCAACAGTTGATGTAGCAACACTGAATCCGACCCGCTGGATTGCTGACTGGCCGGAAGCACAAGCGGTGCAGGGGCAGGCAGACTTGAGTTACCGCGACGGTCGGCTGGAGATCGCCAGACTGCAGGCCAGCCAAGCCGGCAGCGACGCCAGCGTCAGTGGCAAGGGGCTGGTCGACACGCAGAGTGGCGCACTGGATGTCGAAGTCGCGTGGCAGAACGTGCAATGGCCGCTGGCACCCGCGGTGCCTGCGATCGACAGCCGCGCAGCTGACCTGCGCGTGCAGGGCACTTTGGATGACTGGGCGCTGCAGGGTGAAATCGCACTTGGCGCGAAGGACTTGCCGCCCGGTAGCTTCGTATTGCAGGGCACGGGCAGCCGCGATAGCGCCATGGTCCGGATCGAAGACAGCGAGGTGCTCGGCGGCCGTGTCGTCGGCGAGATGCAATACCGGCAGCAGGATGGCGGGCAATGGTCAGCGCGCCTGAAAACGACTGACACCCAGATCACGCCATTCCTGCCAGCCTGGCCTGGTCAGGTGAGCGCCGATTTTGACGCGAGCGGAGCGATCAGGCCGTTCGCGCTGCAACTCGACATTCGTGCGCTGACCGGTGAGGTCCGCGGCCGCGAAATCACGGCAGCCGGCGCGATGCGACTGGCAGGCGAACAGCTGCGATTCGACAAGCTGCGCTTGCGGTCCGGTAATTCACGGTTGCAGCTCGATGGCGACTGGCAGTCTGTGGCGGGCGTTAGCTTTGCGTTGGAGAGTTCCGAGTTGGCCGATTTGCTGCCGGCTGCAGCCGGCAGCGTCACGGCATCGGGGCGTTTGCAGCCCGGCAAGGCCTGGCCTTTGCTTACGCTGGACCTGCAAGCCAGCGATCTCGCATGGCAACAGTGGTCGGCAGACGAACTGACAGTGCGCAACCAGCCGGTCGATGCCTCGCGTCCCTTCGAGCTGACGCTCAGGGCTGCAGGGGCTAGTGCGGCAGACTTCGCCATTGACACTATCGATCTAACGCTCGCAGGCGCGCCGGAAGCGCACGAAATCGCAGCACAACTGCAGCGCGCCAACGAGGCGCTGCAAGTTGCGTTGCGGGGTGGCATCAACAACCCGCGGCAGCCTGACGCGCGTTGGCAGGGTAGCCTGGCAAGCCTGCGGTTCGACGGTCGCGAAGAGCTGGTTTTGACGCTTCGCGAGGCGGTGTCGCTAGCGATCGGGCGCGACTCGGCGAATATTGCGCGGGCCTGTTTCGACATCAACGCAGGCGGTGAACTCTGCACGGCGGGCGAACTGCGCCCCGCCGGCCAATACAATGCGAGCATCGACATGAGCGAATTGCCGCTGAACCTGTTGCGCTCTTTCTCTGCTACCACGCTGAGTTTCAATCAGCAGCTCAGCGGCTCGCTGACACTTGCAACGGGCCCGCGCGGTCGGCCGTCGGGCAGTGGCCGGATCGACATGACGCCCGGGCAAATCAAGAACAACATTGATGAGCGGCTGACGCTGCGCACGAGGGCCGGCTTCGCCTCTTTCGAATTGAGGGACGGTCAGTTGCTCGCAGGTGAAATAAACCTGCCGTTCTCGGACGCCGCTGAAATTGCCGGCAGCTTTCGCGTTGCCGATATCAGGCAGGGAGAAAACAGCGAAATTGCCGGAAAGCTTAAAGTGGTGGTTCGCGATCTCGGCGTCGGCGCACGTATTCTGCCGCAGATTGACGATGCTGGCGGCAGTCTCGACGCGGATATCGGCATCGACGGTACGCTGGGTAAGCCGGCATTTACCGGCGGGCTTGCCATCCACGACGGCTTCATAAATTACGACCCGCTGGGCCTCAGTTTGCGGGAGATCCAGCTCGACAGCAAAGTGCTGGCCGACAACCGGGTCGAGCTGACGACAACGTTCAGCGCGGGCGAGGGCAGCGGCCGTATCACCAGCAGTGCTGACTACCTGCAAGGGCGTAGCGGCGGCTTCGAGGTTTCGCTGCTTGGCAAGAACCTGAAACTTATCGATTTGCCCGACCTGACTGTCGTACTCGATCCCGATGTGCAGCTCGGCATTCGTGGCGACGATATCCGTATCAATGGCAAGGTGGTGGTACCGGCGGCACGCGTTGCGTCCGTCGCGTTCGTTAATACTGGCGTCAGTGAAAGCGACGATGTGGTCTACGTTGGGCCACAACAACCTGCCAATCTCGAGACGGAAGAAACTGCCTCAAGGCTGAATTACAGCGGCAGTGTCGCGCTCGAATTGGGTGACAACGTTGTAATTGACCTTGACGTTGCCGAGGCACGCCTGCGCGGTAAGACCAGCTATCGCTGGAACGGTGATGCCATGCCGATGGCAGATGGCTCGTTCAACGTCAGCGGCAAATTTGAAGCTTATGGCCAGCTGCTCGAGATTACCGAGGGTACGATTCGCTACGCTAATATGCCGGCGGGCAATCCGCTGCTGCGCATCCGCGCCGAGCGCGAGATTTTTGGCAACTCGCAGGTGCGGCGCGCCGGCGTGTTCGTCAGTGGCACCGCGCAAAGACCGAAACTCGAGGTTTATACCAACCCGGCAACTTCGCCCGATCGTGCGCTGACCCTGCTGGTTACGGGCAGCGACTTTAACTACGAACAGGGCGTTGGTGCGGTGGATGTGGGCACCTATATCGCGCCGCGTCTATATGCCAGCTATGGCATCGGACTATTCGATCGCGACAACGTGATAAGCGTGCGCTATGACCTCGCCAGTGGCTTCGGTATTAAAGCGACTTCAGGCAAGCAGGCGGCCGGAATTGATATCAGCTACACGATCGAGCGCTGACCGCGAAATGAAATCACGGGCAACAGCCGGCCGGCGCAAAAGTGTCGCTGCGCGGACAGCGGCGCTGGGGTAAAGTATTGCGATGAATCTGGAACGCCTGCCCGCCGACGCGGTACTCGCCGCAAACCGAATTTCACCCTACATTCGCCAGACGCCGCTGGAGCATTCGCCTTATTTCAGCGAACAGACCGGTGCCAATGTCTGGCTAAAGCTGGAGAACCTGCAGATTACGGGTTCCTTCAAGTTGCGCGGGGCATTTAACAAGCTGTTGTCGCTGACCGCAGAACAACGCGCACAGGGAGCCGTGGCCGCATCGAGTGGCAATCATGGCGCGGCCGTCGCTTTCGCGATGGCACAGCTGCGCGTTGATGGCATGATTTTCGTACCCGAGCAGACGTCGAGCGTCAAAGTCCAGGCAATCAAGCGCGCCGGCATCAAAGTCGAGTTCTTTGGTCACGACGGCCTTGATACCGAACTGCATGCGCGCGAGTTCGCACGCGCCAAAGGCATGCACTACCTGTCGCCTTACAACGATGCGGCCGTTATCGCCGGACAGGGTTCCTGCGGCGTTGAAATCGCACATCAGCTTAACAAGGTCGATGCCCTGGTCGTCGCCGTTGGTGGCGGTGGCCTGATCAGCGGCGCCGGCGGCTTTCTGCGCTCCGCCTACCCGCATCTCGACATTATCGGCTGCCAGCCGGTGGCCTCGGCGGTCATGGCCGAATCGGTCCAGAAAGGCGCTATTCTTGACTTGCCGAGCGCACCGACCCTGTCCGATGGTACCGCCGGCGGCATTGAACCTGGCGCGATCACCTTCGAGCTTTGCCGCAAGCTGGTGAAGCAGTTCGTACTCGTTTCCGAGGAGCAGATTGCCGCCGCGATGCGCGATTTCATCGACGCCCAGCACATGCTGCTGGAAGGCGCCGCCGGCGTCGCGCTGGCGGGATTGCGCAAGAAAGCCACGGAACTGCGCGGCAAGAACGTCGTCGTCATTATTTGCGGAGCGAATGTCAGCCGCGAGACCTTGCGCAAGATCATTTAAGGCGCTGTTGGTCCGGCATTTGGCCACCAGCCGGCCTGCCGGCGCCCTGGCGCTTCGGGCCCGCGCCGGCGTGACTTCGCGGGTGCTTTCAAGTCGCCGGCGGACGTATACTGAAGGCATGGGTGCGGGAGCCTGTCTCTCGATCGAACGTGGCCGCGTCTTGCGAGGCACGCTTGCAGACCGTGAAGCATAGGGGGTAATCGATGAAGCTAGTCCAACACCTGCTCGACGAGAAGGGGCGCGACGTGCTGACAATCTCGCCGGACGCCACCGTTCTCGACGCAGTCAAAATAATGGCCGAGAAATCGATCGGTGCGCTTGTGGTGCTTAACGGCGAGAAACTGGCCGGTATGGTCAGCGAGCGGGACTATGCACGCAAGGTAATCCTGATGGGCCGGGCCTCCGACGACACGCCGGTCAGCGCGATCATGCGCACTGAGCCCGCGGTGGCCAGCAGCAGCAGTACTGTCAAGGAATGTATGAGCATGGTCACCGAAGGACGGGTCCGGCACCTGCCGGTCGTTGACGACGGCAAAGTGGTGGGCATCATCTCGATTGGTGATCTGGTCAAGGCGATCATCGCTGACCAGCAGGCCGAAATTGAACAGCTCGGCCAATATATCAGTGGCTAGGTTTCCCGTAACGGAAGTGAATTTTTTCCAGTCTCCCCAGTCCTAAGTAGCAATGGCCGCCAGCGTGGCGTGCACCGCCAGCGAGCCAGCCAGCCGGGTACCGGCCGCAGGGAACCAAAGGACGAAACACATGCGCCGCCTGATCATTCTGCTGCTCGCCATCTGTGTCGCGCCTCATTGCTGGGCGCAGGGCGCGGAACGGATGAAAAGCGAAACCGGACCGAAGACGATTGTTGGTCCGCGCAATCCGGATCTGCAGGATGGCGCCAATGCGCTGATTGCCGGCGATGCCGAGCGCGGCGTCAGGCTGACGCTGGCCGGTTACAAGGTTGCCGCCGGCTCACGTGAGGAAGAAGCCGCGCTGTCGAACCTGTGTGCCGGCTACATCCTGCTCGAAAAATTTGACGAAGCCCTGCGGTACTGCGACATGCTGCTGGAGCGCAACAGTGAAAACTGGCGTGCTTACAACAATCGGGCAGTCATCTTCATTAAGACCGGCCAGTTCGCGAAGGCAGAACAGGACCTGTTGCGCGGCGAAGAACTGCGGCCCGATGCGCATACGCTGAAAGTTGCGCGCGCCATGTACATGGACGCCGTGTTTCCGGTTGCCGCAGAGGTGACGGTAGATGACCGCGGGCGCTCTGACGATAATGAGGACAAGTAAGCAGCAGGTCTATTTACTGGTCCTGACCACAACGGTGCTGTTGTTAATGGCACCAGCGCTGCTCGCAGCAGACGACACCATTGCGCGCGGCCCCTTCATATTCGATACCTCGACTGACCGCACCCCGGCGGTAACCGCGTTCCCCGAATACCCGCGGATCGCGCGGCGCGATCGTATCCAGGGTGACGCGACCGTGTGTTTTACGATCGACACCAACGGTCGCATCCGTCGGCCGCGCATCAAGGAAGTCAGTCATCCGATTTTTAAGCGCGCGGCCTTAAGGGCAATCCGAGCATCCAGCTTTGCGCCGCTCGCGCCCAATCAATTGCTGACGACGGCGCCTACCTGCAGAACGTACCGCTTTCGCCTGACCGCGCTGAAGACCTGATCCGGCGCAATGCCGCTCGGCCAGGGGCCAGCGCGATGGAAGCATCGCGCGCGGCTGGCAGTTAGTGAACGGCGGCCCGGCCGATGTAATTGGTATCGGTGCCGAACCATACTTCGCCCGCGGCTTCGTAATACACCATATGACGCACGGAGCCGCCGCCGCTGGGAACGTCGGTTATTGAAAAAAACTCGCCGCTAGCGGTGTCAAAGCCGACCAGCCGATTGGGCGACAAGCCGCTCTCGACGATCCAGATACGGTCGAATCGATCGACCGCCATGCCGTAGGGCCTGCTGTCACTGCCGCCCGGCATATCCCACTCGGAAAAATCACCGGTCGCCGGCTTGAGTCTGCCGAGGCGCCCGAGTTCATGGTCTACCCACCAGACGTCGTCATTGGAAGTCGTTACCAGTCGTCGCGGCCGCGACTTCTTGTCCGGCAGGCTGATCTCTTCCACCGTCATCGCGTCAGGATCAACCCGCAGCAGGTGGTTGCTGCCGAACGCCACCGCCCAGGGTTCACCCTGAGAGTTGATGACGATGCCATAGGGTCGCGATTTACGCGTGGGCACATCGATCAGGGCGACCGTGCCGCTGCCCATATCAAGCTTGCCGATCGCATTGTCGTGCTGTGCGGTAAACCAGATAGTGCCATCGTTGCCAAAAACCAGCGTGTGCGGATCGCGCGCCCGCCGCTCCGGCATCATGATCTTGCTGATCAGGCCGGTTTTCGGGTTCAGCTTGCCAATATGTCGCGCCATGTTGCCGGCGTACCAGACCGTACCGTCGGCGCTGACGATCAGATTGTGCGGTCCCGTGCCGCGGTCGAGATCGTAACGCGCGAAGTCACCCTGCTCAGGCACGAGTTTCGCCACGTAGTCACCCGTCTGACCGACAAACCAGACCCGTCCGGCCTGATCGACGAAAGGATCGCGCGGCCGGGTGTTTTCCCAGGGCACCAGCCATTCCTCGATTTCCACGGTGTTCGTTTCAGCAAGCGCGCCGCTCGCAAACAACAGCAGGCAAATGCAGACGACATATCGACAGTTCATGATGCGCTCCCATCCTGATCTTGCAGCTGCTGGTGCAGGTTGAGTATACGCTGCGCAGCTTCGCGCATGTCCTGACCGGTTGCGATGATCCCTTCGTCATGGCCGGCCATGACGGCGACGCCGTCGCCGGCGAAAGGCGTGTCGCGAAACAGGCGGCGAAATTCCTCCGCCATTGCCGGCGTGCCGTAGCTGATGTCTGCGCCGCTGGTTGGCAATATGTTTAAATATTTCCGCCACAAAGCCGCGCTGTGCACGTGCACTACCGCGTTAATAGCGTCGCCCAGTTCGTACAGCGCCGCGTGTGTCATGGATTCGGATGAGGCCTTGATCGGTCCCACGCAGCGCACCCGGTTGGCGGCAATGTCGTAATCCGTCACTGTCGTATAGTGCTCGGCACCGAGCACGGGCAAGTGACCTGTCTGCGTGCCGCTGATCACGAAATTGCCGTCGCGGCCGCGCACGCTGATGTTGCCGAAGCCAATGCCGATATCTGCGTAGTGCCCGATCAGGCCTGCCGCGTACAGCGGCTTGCGCCATGCATTGAGTATTTCAATCTCGCTCGAGTCCGGCGCTGCGGCGCGCTGCCATTCGAGTTCAAACTTGATATAGCCTTCGTCGATCATGACGCCCTGCGTGCTCTGTCCGGGAACATTCCGGCAAGTCCCGCCGCGCTGGCGTCGCAGATTCCCGCCTCCGTAATGAGACCGGTGACGAGCCGCGCCGGCGTAACGTCGAATGCGTAGTTGCTGACCGGCGTGCCGGGGGCGACGGTCAGTACTTCTTCCAGGCGATCGCCATTGCGGCCCCAGATGTGGGTCACTTCATGCGGATCGCGCTGCTCGATCGGGATGTCGCGCAGACCGTCGCTGCTGTGCCAGTCGATGGTTGTCGAGGGCAGCGCAACGTAAAACGGAATGCCGTTGTCGTGCGCGGCCAGCGCTTTCAGGTACGTGCCGATCTTGTTCGCGACGTCGCCATTGCGGGTCGTGCGATCGGTACCGGTAATACAGATGTCGACCATGCCATGCTGCATCAGGTGGCCACCGGCGTTGTCGACGATCAGCGTGTGCGGTACGCCGCTTTGCTGCAGCTCCCAGGCGGTCAGCTGCGACCCCTGGTTGCGCGGCCGGGTTTCATCGACCCAGACATGGATGTCAATTCCCGCCTCGTGCGCCAGGTATATCGGCGCCGTTGCCGTACCCCAGTTGATCGTCGCGAGCGCCCCGGCATTGCAGTGTGTCAGTACATTGATCGTCGCGCCATTCTTGCGACGCGCAATGTCCTGAAGCAGCCTGAGGCCGTGCCTGCCGATGCCAAGCGAAATCTCGACGTCTTCGTCACAGATATTCTCGGCTTCGCGCCGCAACAGGGCAACGAGATCAGCCCCTCGTTTGGTCTTGTGCTCGCGCAGAACATCCAGCACTCGCGAAATCGCCCATTGCAGGTTGACGGCGGTTGGGCGCGAGGCGGCGAGCTCATCGGCCGCACCGCGAATGAACGCCTCGTCGCCGTTACCCTCCACCGCCGCGAGATACAGGCTCCAGGCCGCGGTGCCGCCGATCAGCGGTGCTCCGCGTACCAGCATGTCGGCGATTGCGCGCACACCGTCGCGATGATTCCGCAGCTTGGCAACAACGTATTCATGCGGCAGTCGCCGCTGATCGATGATCTGCACGACAGCAGGGTCGTCCGGCGCCAGCCAGATCGTGCGGAAATCCTTGCCCGGTTTTTGCACTGTCGCGCCTCCTGTTTAATGCCTGCTGCCAAGGTCCGCTATTCTAGCGCCTTGGGCTTGTCATTGCGGGCATTGCATGCGGCGCTGCCGTTGTGCGATGGTGCGCGCCGTAAAGCGCCCCGGTGCGCGACAATGCTTGTTTCAGCCGGTGGTGGTGCCACGCGGCTGATTCTCGATAGGGAATCGCGCGAATGCGATATTTCGGCAGGAATGCCATAGCGATGTGCTGGTCCTGGCCGCTGGCCGCTGCGATCAGCGTGTTGCTGCTGTCATGTGTGTCGGCCATGGCTGACGACGCGGCCCTGCCAGCGGCGCGCGAACTCGAGGCGAATGGTGCTGTGATCGGCGCTATTCGTCTTGAGCGGATGAACGTGTTTGACCTGTCCATCCCTGCCGAAAACAACGCCCTGTATCGGCTTGCGAATCGCCTGCACGTATTGACTCGCGAAGACGTCATTCGTCAGCAATTGCTGTTTCGCCCCGGCGATCCGTACTCGGCGCGGCTGATCGAGGAGTCGGAGCGTCTGCTGCGTGCGAACGGTTTTTTCTACGACGCCCGGATTCGCACCGAGTCTATTCAGAACGGCACGGTGAATCTTGTCGTAACGACACGGGATGTCTGGACACTGTTGCCTGGTTTCTCGCTATCCCGGAAGGGCGGCGAGAACCGTCTGCGCGTGTCGGTATCGGAAGAAAACCTGTTCGGTACCGGCGCCCGGATCAAGCTCGCCTACGTCGATGACGTCGACCGGGAATCAACGAGCCTTGAGTACGCAGACCGCAATCTCGGCAACAGCTGGTGGTCACTGTACGCAAACGTTGCGAAAAATTCGGACGGTGATTCGCAATCGCTCGCGCTGCAGCGGCCGTTTTATTCACTCGACACGCCCTGGTCGTCCGGAATCAGCCTGTTCTCCGGTGATGCAGAAACGCGTTTTTACGACCTCGGCAACGAGGTTGCCGAGTACCGCGCGGAACGCCGGATCGCCAATGCGTTCTACGGCTGGTCCTCCGGGCTGCAGGGTCATTGGGTAAAACGACTGCGAGCCGGCCTGAGTTTCGAAGAATATCGCTTCTCGACAAGTGAGCAGCAGTTGCTGCCGCAGCTGCTGCCGGCCGACCGCAAGCTGGTGTATCCCTGGGTGGGCATCGAGGTGCTCGAAGATCGCTACCAGACAAGCAACAACCGCGACCAGATTGAAAGAACCGAGGACTTCTTCATGGGCCTGCGCATGCTGGCGCAGCTCGGTATTGCCAATCGCGCGTTCGGCGCGGATCGCAGCGCACTGCCTTTCAACGCGAGCGTGAGTCGCGGCTTCGGTTCGATCAACTCGTCAGCCCTGCTGGTCCGCAGCACGGTGCACGGACGCATCGAGGGCGGCGATGTCGTTAACGCCCTGTGGCAAACAGACAGCCGCTACTATCGCCAGCTATCCGACAAGTCGCTGTTCTTTACGACTCTGTCGGTGGCACTGGGCGATGACCTGGATCTTGATCAGCCGCTCGAGCTGGGCGGTGACAGCGGCCTGCGTGGCTACCCCTTGCGCTACCAGGTTGGTGACACGCGCGTGCTTGCCAGCGCCGAGTACCGCTACTTTACCGATTGGTATCCGTTTCGCCTCGCACGCGTGGGCGGTGCCGTGTTTGCCGATATCGGCCGCACTTACGGGGCCAATCCGGCGGGCGGATCGAATCTCGGCTGGCTGAAGAATGTGGGTGTGGGTCTGCGCTTCATGCCAACCCGGGCCAGCGGCCGCGAGATCGTTCACCTGGATCTCGCATTTCCGCTCGATGGCGATCCGTCGATCGACAGCGTGCAGATTCTGCTCGAGTCGAAGCGCAGCTTCTGAATCAGGCGCGCGCTGCTTTCAGCGTATTGGCCATCAGCATCGCAATCGTCATCGGCCCGACGCCGCCGGGTACGGGTGTTATTGCTGCGGCAATTTCAGCCGCCTCTGCGAACGCTACATCGCCGGTAAGTTTGCTGCGCTGTTCGCCGCCCTCGTCGACCGTGATGCGGTTGATGCCAACGTCGATAACGACTGCACCTGGCTTGACCCAGTCACCCCTGATCATGTTGGCGCGGCCCACGGCGGCAACCAGGATATCGGCACGGCGCGTAACTTCCGCAAGGTCGGCCGTGCGGCTGTGGCAAATGGTCACCGTGGCGTTCGCAGCCAGCAATAAGGAAGCCATCGGTTTGCCGACAATATTCGAACGGCCAACGACAACGGCATTGAGCCCGGACAGGTCCTTGCCCAGTTGAT
The DNA here is from genome assembly GCA_963800915.1 of uncultured Gammaproteobacteria bacterium. GTDB lineage: Bacteria > Pseudomonadota > Gammaproteobacteria > Steroidobacterales > Woeseiaceae > Woeseia. Next base: position 106,954 of record CAWDCR010000001.1, on the reverse strand, counting down.
CCTCGATCATCAGCATGCAGCCGGCGGGTGTGCAGGGTACGAACGCGTCCGCCGTTTCGCCGGCCGTCAGTTTGCCGATGTTCTCGAAATGAAAGCCGTCGACATCTTTGCGCGGCAGGATGGCCTGCGTGATCAGCTGTTCGTCAAGATGCTTCGGTAACGGTAACTGCACCAGGATGCCGTGCACCCTCGAGTCCCGGTTCAATTTATCGATCAGTGCCAGCACGGTGGCCTGCGGCGTGTCGCCGTCAAGCGCATGCTGCACTGAATAGAAGCCGCATTTCTCCGCCGTGCGCTGCTTGTTGCGGACGTAAACCTGGCTCGCCGGATCCTCGCCGACGAGCACGACCGCAAGGCCTGGCACCAGCCCGCGCCCGGCCTTCAGTTCCGCAGCGGCAGTCTGGATGGTTTCGGTTAACGCGGCGGCTTTGGCTTTGCCGTCGATCAGCGTGGCGGTCGGCATTGAACGGTTCCTGTCAGCGTGCAGGAACTGGTTGCCCCCGCGAAAAGGCGCACATGGTACTGCCAGCTTACGGGCAGGTAAACCTCACCACTGTGCTGCAGTGAGCTGGCGGTGATGCGCGGTCCGCGCTTATTCCTTGCGTCGCAGATCCCTGACGAGAATCAGCTTGGACTGGCCATCCGCCGTGCGTTTCTGCTGCAGCTCGAACAGCTTGGTTGCCGTGATCAACTCGCCCAGCTTGCGGTAGCCGTAGTTGCGCGGATCGAACTGCGGCGATTGCTTCGCGATGTTGCTGCCCACCGGTCCGAGAGCGGCCCAGCCATCATCGTCAGAGGAGGCGTCAATGGCGTTGCGAATCAGGTCGACGAGGCGCGCATCCTGCTTCAATTCGCTGGCGCTCTTGCGCTTGATGGCCTGCGGCTCGTCTTCACGTGCGCGCAGGACTTCGGTGTAAATGAACTTGTCACAGGCCGAGACAAATGCGGATGGTGTTTTTTGCTCGCCGAAGCCATAAACGGTCAGGCCGGTCTCCCGAATACGGGATGCGAGCCGCGTGAAGTCGCTGTCGCTCGACACAATGCAGAAGCCATCGAAGTTGCCGCTGTACAGCAGGTCCATGGCGTCGATGATCATCGCGCTGTCCGTGGCGTTCTTGCCTTTGGTGTAACCGAACTGCTGTATCGGCAGGATCGAATAGTCCAGCAATGATTCTTTCCAGCGTTTGAGGCTCGGCTGCGTCCAGTCGCCGTAAATGCGCTTTGCGCTGGCCGTACCGTATTTGGCAATCTCCGTCATCAGTCCTTCGACGATGGTGGGTTGCGCGTTATCGGCGTCAATTAATACCGCGAGGCGGCTGGCAGATTCTGAGCCCAAGGTGCTATTCCCGTGTTTACCTGCCCACCAGTGTAACCGTTGCCGGTACCGGCCGTCCGGCCATTTGGCCAATCAGCGAATCAGCATGCCGGTCAGCACGACAAGCCACAGCGCCGCCAGCGCCAGCAGGCTGGCGCCAAACAGCCGAAACCGCAGCAGTACGTTGTTGGACCCCAGGTGAACGTAACTGTGAGCGAGGCGCAACAGTGCGTAGGCCCAGGCAAGCACGATCGGTACAATGCCGGCCTGACCGGTGATCGAGGCGATGATGACGATGACGTAGAACAGCAGCGGCGCTTCGTAGAGATTGATCAGGTGCCGCGTATGGACGGCAAGCTCCGCCGGCTCTTCGCCGCCCTGGTAAGTCTTGTAGAACTTCGGATTAACGCGGCCCTCGCGCACGGCAGACAGCCGCATCATGGCGAGTTTCAGCTGCACGAAAATGGTCAGGGCGAACATCACGAACGCCGGATACAGTACATCCACGGTTATTTCCTCTTAACGAATTGCGGCGCGGGTTTCGCGCGCATACAGCCACGCGGGTAATGCACAGGACAGGCCGATAAACAGGTTCAGCGCGATGAACAGCGTCGGCGCAGGGCCTTGCCGCTGGTGCTGCTCATGAAACATGGCGATCCAGAATACGAAAGATGAAATCAGCAGGTCAGCTGTAAAGCCGCCCGCGGCGCCGTTGACGAACAGCGCTTTGACGAAATCGACAAGGCCGACGCCGACCGAAAGAAAATGCTGAGTGAAAAAAATGAACGGCACGATAGCTCCGGCAATCGCCAGCAGCAGGTAAAGGGTTCGCAGGTTCACGCTTGGTCTCCCGTTGTGGCTGAGCACGAGTGCAGCATTGCCGGCGCCGGACCGGTTCAGCTGTCGGTGTCGAAAAATTCGACCTTACCGGTTTTGAGCGAATATTCGGCGCCAACGATCTGCAGTCCGTCGTGCTGGATGAGCGGCACGAGGATTTCGGATTGATGGCGAACGCTGGCGACGGACGTGTGTACGTTTGCCCGGACCGCTGCGGCGACCAGCGCGTCGTGGTTATTCTCGCCATGCTCTGCCAGCAGTGGCTCGATCGCCGGCTTGATAAAACTGACGATGGTTTTGACGCTACGCGACGTTGCCTGTTGCGGGGCGCGCAGCGCGTCGATCGTTGCCTCGACCGCGCCGCAGCGCGAGTGGCCAAGAACGACGACAAGCCGTGTACCAAACTTCGAAGCGGCAAATTCGATGCTGCCGAGCTGTGACGGCGCTACGATGTTACCGGCGACCCGGATAACGAACAGGTCGCCGGGGCCGAGGTCGAAGACGATTTCGGCCGGCACCCGCGCATCGGAGCAGCCAAGAATAATCGCCATTGGAGCTTGCTCCTGCGGCAGCTGCAGTTCGCCGGTTTCCTGCTCGCCGTCGGCTCTGCCGGCGGCGCGCTCGACGAAACGGGCATTGCCGTCCTTCAGGCGTTGCAGTGCGATCGCTGCGGCTACCATTCAGTTCTCCTGCTGGCGTGCGGCGGGGATGGCCTCAGTCCGTTGAGGTTTCGTCATTAACGCCAACGATGCGCATGACGCGCAGCAGCATGCCAAAGACCAGCGCCAGCGAGGTGCCGACGCCAATGCCGATCAACATATTATCCATGGCATAGCCGGTAGCCAGCCCCAGCGCAATGCCAATCGCTATGCCGGCGCGAAACGCCATGGACTTCTTGACGGGCTTGTTCATCGGATGATTCTGTAGTGACAGGCCGTAGCCGCTTGGCCGCTGATATTACTATCGACACCGCCGACATGACAGGCAAAGGCGTACTGCACATGCAAGTAGGTCGCTTTTGACTGATAATGCGCCGTTCTTGCAAACCACAGGGAGCACGCTATGGCAGTCGCAACGGCACGTCACATCCTGGTTGATTCGGAGGACCAGTGCCAGAAACTGAAAATCGAGATCGAAGGTGGCGCGGATTTTGCCGAAATCGCGAAGCAGCATTCGTCCTGCCCGTCGGGCCGGCAAGGCGGCGACCTGGGTGAGTTTGGCCCTGGCATGATGGTCAAAGAGTTCGACGAAGTCGTCTTCAGTGCCGACCTCAATACGGTGCAGGGGCCGGTCAAAACCCAGTTCGGCTATCACCTGCTCGAAGTCACCTCACGCAACGACTGATTTCCCGCTCAAGCCGGCGCCAGCCGAAATCCCGATGCTCTGCTGCCGGGATTTTCTGCGGCGCCGGGTTTAAGCGACGTCCTCGTTCTTCAGTTCGGTTCGCGTCAGGTCGTGGTGCCTGACAGGGAGTTCGCGAATCCGCTGGCCACTGGCAGCAAAAATTGCGTTGGCCAGCGCTGGCGCGATTGCCGGCGTCCCGGGCTCACCCGCACCGCCCAGGCTTGCGCCGCTGTTAATGATATAGGTTTCTATCGCCGGTGATTCGTCGATGCGCAGCATCGGGTAATCGTGAAAATTGCCTTGCTGCACCGCGCCGCCGCGGATCGAAATTTCGCCGTACAGCGCGGCGGTCAGGCCGTACACTATGCCGCTCTCCATTTGCGCGCGCATACCGTCGGGATGCACGGCAAAGCCGGCATCGACCGCGCACACGACGCGATGCACACGTGGCTTGCCATTCGCAATCTCGACTTCCACGACCTGCGCGACAATCGTGCCGAACGACTGATGGATCGCGATGCCGCGACCGAAGTTGGCAGCCAGCGGCTTGTCCCAGTCTGACTTGCTCGCGGCAAGATCGAGCACATCGCGGAACCGCGTGTTGTCGGCCAGCAGCTCACGCCGGTAACGGTACGGATCCTGGCCGGCTGCGACGGCGACCTCATCGATAAACGACTCGGTAAAGTAGGCGTGCAGTGAATGATCGACGCTGCGCCAGTAGCCCCAGGGCACATGGGTAGCGCTTGCCGTGTAGCGGATCAGCTGGTCGCCGATCGCGTACGGAATGTGGGTAGCCTCTGCCGGGTCATGCTTGTCGACGTAGTTATTCTCCCAGGCAAGCGGCTTGCCACCGGCATCGAGCGCGGCGCGAAACCGGCTTACGCTCGCCTGCCGGTAGTGATCGTGGCGCATGTCTTCCTCCCGCGACCAGATCAGCTGGACCGGGTGGCCCGCCTCGGCAGCGATACGGGCTGCCTGAATCGCGTAATCGGGGAAGGCGCGGCGACCGAAGCCACCGCCCAGGAACTGGTTATGCAGGGTCACGTTCCCGGCGTCGATATCCAGCGCCTTGGCGACCTCTTTCGCAAACCCCAGCGGGTTCTGGGTGCCAAGCCACAGCTCGCAGCGGCCGTCCGCTACCCGCGCGGTGCAGTTCATCGGCTCCATCGTCGCATGAGCGAGGTAGGGCACGCGGTACTCGGCCGTGACGACGCTGGCTGCAGCGCTGAATGCGGCCTGCGTATCGCCACGCTGCACATCGATTTCGAACGCGTCATCGGCAGCCGCGCGATCGATAGCGGCGCTGAACTGTTTGAAAATGTCACTCTGCGCGACGTTGTCATTGCTGCCCGTCGAAAACGTCACGTCAAGCTTCCTGAGTGCCTGCTCCGCCTGCCAGTAGCCATCGGCCACGACGGCGACCGCGTCGCCCAGGTTTACGACACGCAGTACGCCGGGCAGGTTTTGCACCGAGGCCGGCTGCAAAGTCACTACACTGGCACCAAATACCGGAGCCGCACGAACTGCCGCGTATTTCATGCCTGGCAAGCGCACATCGATGCCGAAGCGGGCGCTGCCATCGACTTTGGCCGGTACGTCGAGTCGCGCAGGGGAGGTGCCCATGATGCGAAACTCGCTCGCATCCTTGAGGCGCGGCGCGGTCGGTTCATCGAGTGCGGCAGCGGCCTGCGCAAAATCAGCAAACGGTGCGGACTTGCCACTCGCCTGATGCAGGATCCGGCCGCGCTCGGCCAGCAGCTCGTTGAGCGGCAGCTGCCACTCGCGGGCGGCGGCCTGCAGCAGCATCGTGCGCGCCGCAGCGCCGGCAACCCGCATCGCGTACTGGCCGGTTGTGCGAACGGACATGCTGCCGCCGGTAATCTGCAGGCCTATCATTTTTGTCGCGGTAAGGAATACGCCATCGACGGTGTCGAGCAGGAACGTCGGGAACTGCCGTTCGCCCAGCGCAAAGCCCCTCGCGAGAGCATAGTTCGCGTACTCAGCATGCGCCGGCGCCTCAAGCACCTTTATGTTGCTCCAGTCGGCATCCATTTCGTCGGCGAGCATCATGGCGAGCGACGTGTGCACGCCCTGGCCCATCTCGGCATGCGGCACGATCGCGGTAACGCTGTTGTCCGGGGCGAGTTTCAGCCAGATATCGAACACGGCGTCGCCCTCATTCGCGATCAGCGCTGCAACCTTGTCGCTGCGATCGCCCCGCCGTATCGCGACGCCGACGACCAGGACACCGCCGGCGAGAGCGCCACTCGTTATAAACGCGCGTCGTGTCCACTTACCCATTGTCGGTCTCCTGGTCAGTCGCCTGGTCAGTCGCCCGCGCACCCACGGCGAGGGCAGCCGCAGCGCGCTTGATGCCTTTGCGAATGCGCGGGTAGGTGCCGCAACGGCAGACATTGCCACTCATGGCCGTGTCTATCGCGGCGTCGTCGGGATCGGGGTTATTCGCGAGTAGCGCTGCTGCCGACATCAGCTGGCCCGACTGGCAATAGCCGCACTGCGGAACCTGCTCGTCAATCCAGGCAAGCTGTAACGCATGCGGCTGGCCGTCTCTTGCCAGACCTTCGATGGTCGTGACAGCCTGGCCTGCGGCGGCGCGTACCGGCGTCACGCAGGAGCGAATTGCTGCGCCATTCAACTGCACGGTGCAGGCGCCACACTGGGCGATACCGCAACCGAACTTGGTGCCGACAAGCCCGAGCTGTTCGCGAATGACCCACAGCAGGGGTGTTGCCGGATCGACGTCGATCTCGTGAGTGACGCCGTTAACGTTCAAAGTAAGCATGTCTTAAGGATCTCCGCGCAAACCCGCTTGCCTGAGGCGACACCAGGTCTGCAATTGCGTCTTAAGGAAGGGCAGCAGGAAACATTACGCCAAGCCCGACTCGCCAGCAACCGCGCGGGCACAGATCAGACGCTGTGGCGCCGTGCAGCTGTTTTCGGGCTAGAATCCCCTGCCTGCGTTACAGCAAAGCGGATTCGGAGAGCAGCACTGAAGAAATTCCTGCGCAATTTCAGGGGCGTCGCCGCATTCAGCGTCGTTACACTGAACACGATTTTCTGGTTCGTGCCGATAATGCTGCTGGCGCTCATAAAGCTCGTCCTGCCGTTTGCCGCCGCCCGGCGCGCCCTGACTCGCCTCCTGATGGGTTGTGCCGAAAACTGGATCAGTGGCAATGCCGCGATCTTCGGCTTCATGAACAATATTCAATGGCATACGCGCGGACTTGAGGGCTTGAGCCCGGATGAATGGTACCTGGTGATTGTGAATCACCAGAGCTGGGTCGATATCGTCATCCTGCAGACGCTGATGAACCGGCGAATTCCGCTACTGAAGTTTTTCATAAAGAAGCAGCTCGTGTGGTTTCCATTCCTCGGGCTCGCTTTTTGGGCGCTCGATATGCCCTTCATGCAGCGGCACTCGAAATCTTACCTGGCCAAGCATCCGGAAAAGAAAGGCAGCGATCTCGAAGCGACACGGCGCGCCTGCCGCAAGTTCCGTTATACGCCGACCTCTGTTATCAATTTTATTGAAGGCACACGCTTCAGCGAAGCGAAGCGAGTACGTAAGAATTCGCCTTACCAGCACTTATTGCAGCCGCGCGCTGGCGGGCTTGCGCTTGCGCTGTCATCCATGGGTTCGGCGTTTACCTCGATACTGGATCTCACGATCGTCTACCCGCGCGGCGTGCCGATGTTTTGGGACATGATGTGCGGTGAGCTGGAGCAGGTTGTCGTCGAAGTACGGCAACGCGAAATTTCTGACTGGATGTTGAGTGGCGACTACGTCAATGATCGTGACCATCGGCGCGTCTTTCACCAATGGCTGGGTGATGTCTGGACAGAGAAAGACGCCAACATCGCCGCATTGACGAAAGAATTCAGCTGAGCGATGGGTGAATTCGGCTTCAACCGCCGCTTCGCGTACACTGTTCCCAACGACTGAATCGGGGTACCCCATGTCCTGTCATCGCAAATACGACACCGTTGCCTTCGACGTGCGTGACAACGCGATGATGCTGTTTTTCGCGCGCACCTCGACGCGCGGTGAAATCGACGACTACCTGCTGTTGATGCGCGGTCAAAGCGAAGATTTTGGTCCGAAGATCTACCTCGAGATCAATGAGCAGCAATATGCCGGCCACGACCTGATTCGCGAAGTGCAGATGAACGACAATATCCTGACCCTGCATCTGCGCGAGCCGGCCGCGCGGCTGGGCGGTGCGCTGGAAATCGTCGTAAGTTACGAGGCAACGGCTGAAAACCGCGCCGTCGTGGAGGAGGGCGCGCTGCGCGTGCTTGGCGACTGCCTGACTGGCGGTCACGCCTGAGCACAGATGCTGGAACTTCGACCTAACTGCGAGCTGTGCGACTGCGACCTGCCACCCGCGTCGACCGAGGCGATGATTTGCAGCTTCGAATGCACCTTCTGTCGCGTGTGCGTCGAGCAGGCTCTCAAAGGAATTTGCCCGAACTGCGGCGGTGGCTTTGCAGCGCGCCCGTTGCGACCCGAACAGCTGCTGGCTAAACACCCGGCGTCCACCAAACGGGTGCATCGTGGCGCTGGCTGAACCCGTCAGCAGCTGCTGGAGTATTTACCTGCTGCGTTGTGCAGACGGCAGCTTGTACACCGGCATAGCTACCGACGTGCAGCGGCGGCTTGCGGAGCACAGCGGCGGCGAGCGCGGCGCGAAATACCTGCGTGGCCGCGGCCCGTTACGTATTGAGCTGAGCCGTGAGGTGGGTGATCGCAGTCTCGCCAGCCGCGCAGAGCATCGCATCAAGCGCCTGACTCGCTTAGGCAAGGAAGCCCTGATCAGCGAGCCACAGCAACTGGACGCCTTGCTCGCCGGGCTGTAGGTATTTAGTACAGCATCAACGGCTGGCCCAGCGGCGGTCGCAATACCTCAACGGATGGCTCAGCCGCAGCCGCGAACTCGTTCATCCAGTTTGCCGTTAGCACGATGTCATCGACCACCGTTGGAAACAGCGCAAGTTTGCCCAGTGGAAACGTAAAATCGTCGAAATGAACAGCGAGCGCGTGCGCGGCGCCGGTGGGCGCAATCGCTTCCTGCCAGTATTGCTCCGCGTATTCGCGGCCGTGTCCGGAGACGCCGGCAATGCTAAACAGGACGACATCGGCGCGGACATCCGCCAGCTGTCCTTCGATAAAGCCGGCACTGCCGAGAACCAGTGAAGTGCCGGCGGGATGCTCGATCAGCACCGCATACGCTGTGCCGCTGCGCCAGGCGTGCACGGGTGCCGGCTGCACTAAGGGATCTGTGATGGTGCCCGAGAAAATCGGCGTGTCATTCGGCAATTGCCCCACGTGGCGCGATTCAATCAATGTCACCGTAAACTCGCCGAAAAATCGCGGTTCGCCGGATTTCAGGGCCTGGTACTGGTCGACGGGCACTTTGCTGCCGCGCGCAATGTTCGCCGTTGATTCGGAGCCAATCACCATCGCACCGGTGCGGTTCGCGACGTGGCCTGCGTCCATCGCGTGATCGAAATGCGAGTGCAGCGGGATGATGGCGGCAAGCCGCTCAATATGAAACTCATCCAGCGCGCGATTGATAGCCGCGAAGTCGGATTCGAGCGGCTGGAACAGCAGGATTTCCTGCAGCGTCGGTCGCGAGAATGTCGCATCCGTGATGATTTGTGTTTCACCGTCATCAAACAGCAGCGTGCTGATGCCAAGCCAGGTAACGGTAACCCTGCCGTCGGCGACGAAATCACGGTCGGCAAGTTTGAGCGGCAGGTCCGCGAGCTGTGGTCGCGTTTGCCAGAGCCAGCTCAGCGTAGCGACGCCTGCTACGGACAGCAGCACTAACAGCAGTAAAATATTCCGCAGGGTCCGCAGCAGGGTGATCATGCGCAGGTGCCCGGTTTAACGACGTTACACAAGGCGCGACATGTCAGGCGGGCTGGCCGACGGCGAGCCGTGCCAGGTGCGCTGTCAATGGCGCGAGATAGTTACCCAGCGCATAGCCGATCAGCGCCATCAGGATTGAAACAGGCACCAGGCTGGAGCGATGAAACGCCGCGACGATCGGGGCAGAGGCTGCGGCACCGATGTTCGCCGCAGAGGCAATCGCTGCGCTGTGCACGTCGACGCGAAAGATCCGGGCGCCGGCCAGGCAGAACGCGCCATGAATGAAAATCCAGATAAAAGCACCCAGCAGGAAGGCCGGGGCCTGGGCAAAGCCCTCGACCGAGGCGCGTGCGCCCATGCCGGCGACAAATATATAAATCAGCGCGGTTCCCATCGCCGTCGAGCCGGGCAGCTTTGACACCGGTGTGACGGACAGCGCCAGCGCAATGCTTGTGATCAGCAATATGCGCCAGGTAGAGACCGTCAGCATGCCCTGCAGTGCGGGATACGCATCTTGCATCCAGGCAAAGGCCTGTTCCGCGAGGCTGCTGGATACCCAGGTAACGACCATTGCGATGGCGGCGAGGTAGATGTAGTCGCGCATCTCGGCAACGCGCTCGTTCTCAATCGTTTGTTCCGACATGCTGTCCATCATGCGAAGTCGATCATCCGATACTTTCGCCCAGCGGTTAAAGCGATCAGCGAAGTTCTTTGATGCCAGCAGAATCGGCAGCCAGACGATATAGACAACGTTATCCGCCAGCACGGCCAGGCCGAACTGCTCCGGAGGAGTGCCCAGCATCTCTGCGGTAGCGGCCATGTTGCCGGTGCCACCGATCCAGCTGCCGGCAAGCGCACCGAAACCTTTCCAGGCGTCGGGAGCAAGCCACTGGTGCACGGCAACGTAGGCAACCACGCCGCCAACCATGACGCCTACGGTACCCATCAACATGACGAGCACGCCCTTGCCCATGATACGTATCGCCGCCGGCACATTAACCTTGATCAGCATCAGCACGATGAAGGCGGGCAGCGCAAAACTGCTCAAGCCGCTGTAAACCGGCGAGTCGTGCGGGATAACGTCGAGGTTGTTAAGGAGAACCGGTGTGGCGTAAATGAACAGCAATGGCGGAACGTATTGGAAAAAGCGCAGCTGGGTACGTTGTTCGACGGCGAACCAGAATGCAGCGACAGCACAAAGAACGGCAAGGGTGCCGAGTGGAGAGCTGATCAAGACCTGTGCATCCATTGATCCGGCACCGCGTTACGAAGGATGCCTGAGTATAGCGAAATCGCGCCGACCTCGGCCGCTACGCTCAACCGAAACTCAGCTGTGCCTCGAAATCACGCAGGGATGCTTCATCCGTCAACGCAGCAGCCCGCAGAGTCAGCCACGCGTCGTCATGGTTTTGCGCCGATTGCTGCTGTTCTTCCAGCCGGCGCAGCCAGCCTGCGAGTCGTGCGACGGAAATTACGTTCGGCGCCGGTGCGACTGAGAACTCGGTGTCGCCGGTAAACACCACCAGGTTGAACACCGGCATGTCGGGTACGACGCGGCGTATCGCCGTAACGCGTCCTTCGTTCTGCATCAGTGGATTGAGAAACTGTTGCTGCTTGACACCGTCGACCACGAGCCACTGCGGATCGCGTGCATTTGCGAACACCGTCCCGTCATACTGCTTGCGACGTATGCAAACTATGCCTGCCGAGGTCAGCACGGCGTGATCAATGCGCGTCAGGTCGCCGCCCGTTGCCGGCAGTACGAATCGATCAAGACTCTCCAGCTGCGCGCCGCGCAGAATACGTTGCAGCCTGCGCCGGCCGGATCTCTCGGTAAAGCGATTGAGAAATCGCAGCGAGTGATGCCGCGTGAGCAGCGCCATCACGATGACGGCTGCAACAGCGCCCAGAACCAGCGCAATGCGGCTGTCGCCCACGCCCGTGACCGAGCCCGCTGCAGCCCACGCTGCCTTGTGGGACAGGCACAGTGCTGCAACTGGCAGGCTGACAACGAAACTGAAAGGGCGCGGCATGTCCTGATACTAGGGAGGCGCCGCCCTGCGGTCCTCCAACCAGATCACGTTTTTGCAGGCTTGCGGACTCTAGTCGCCGAGTGGGTAGACGAAATAGTAGCCATCGATTTCGCGCACCCGCACGGCAACACCGAAGGCCGCCTCCAGGTTGGCGCGGTTCAGGACGGCATCGCGGGCGCCGTCGGCAACGATCTGGCCGTCGCGCAGCAGGATGACACGGCTGATCGCAGGCGGGATCTCATGAACGGCGTGCGTGACCAGCACGACGTTTTTGCCGGAGCGCACCAGCTCCCGCATGCGCGCCAGGTAGTCGAAACTGGCTTCGAGATCGAGGCCGGCAGTCGGCTCGTCCAGGATCAGCGTGTGCGGCTCGTGCACCAGCGCGCGCGCCAGCAGGCAGCGCCGCTGCTGCCCCGTCGACATGTTCGCAAGCGGCGTGTCAGCCAGGTCGCCGACACCCAGCTCCGCCATCGCGCTCCTCGCCTTGCTGATCTGTGCCGCCGTGACCCGGCGCGCCAGCAGGCCATGCACACCGACACTGGACAGGAATCCGGACACGACGACCTGCAAGCCGCGCGCGGTGCCGCGGTAACGATTCTGCAAATCCTGCGACACGAGGCCGATATGCGAGCGGAGGTCCCACACGTTCCAGTCACTGCGGCCGAGAATACGAACCCAGGAATCGTCGCTGACTACCGGGTAGATTTCGCGATTAACGAGTTTCAGTAACGTGGTCTTGCCAGCGCCGTTCGGTCCGAGGATCGCCACCTGCTCATGCTGCGCGATCGACAGGCTGAAATCCTTGAACACGCAGGTTCGGCCACGCCAGATTGTCGCGCGGTGAATATCGATGAGCGGGGCTTCGTTGCGGTCGCTGGTCATTGAATTGCCATGGCACTCACTGCTGCAGGGTTCGCCGGCCGTTCGCCGCAGGGCGGGCTGTGCCGGTTCGCGCACGCTAACCCGGTCTGCCTGCGCGGTCCAGCCAGGCTGGCCCGGTTGATCATCGGCTTTCGCGCGCACGGCAACTCACTCTACAATGCGCGCTGGCAGCTAGGTAGTCGGTGGAGCATGGTGCATAAGGGTATCTGGGTTGCGCTGATCATCGTAGTGGCGGTGCTTGTCTACGTCCTTGCGAAGGTCATTTACTACGCGCGTCTGAGTCGCCAGCAATGGCAGGACGTCGATCGCAGCAAATTGCGTGAATGGAAGGACGATGACGACTGGTGAGCGGGGTCAGGACGGGGCTCGATGCTGGCTTTTTTCGGTCCGCGGTCTTTTCCATTACACTGTCGGCGCTGTTACGTGACATGGTCGGCGCACTGGCGCCAGGTACGGAGATATCGATGCTGGAATCCTTTAACCGTCGTTTTCTGATCGGCTGCAGTGGCCTGCTGCTGTGCGTCCTCGGCGCATGCGGCGGTACAGAAGATGCCGCGCGCGAAAACGTCGACGCCATGTCGCGCGAGCATGCGAATGACACCGGCACGCCGAGCGCGGCTGCCGACCTTGCGCCGCGCCAGGAGGTTATCGGCGAGCGGCTGCCTTACGCGGAGGTCGACGAACACCTGGTGTACGGGTATTTCGTGTTCCCGGCGGACATGGTTGAACCGCTGCCGGCCGTCATCATGATCCACGAGTGGTGGGGTCTTAACGACGGCCTGCGCGCCATGGCCGACCGGCTGGCCGGCGAAGGCTATATCGTGCTTGCCGTGGATCTGTTCCAAAGCCAGGTCGCAACGACGCCGGAAGGTGCGCGTGATCTGATGTTAAAGGTCGTCGAGAACCCCGGATTCGCCGAGGAGAACCTGCGACAAGCCCGCGATTTTCTGCTGAATACGGCGCGCGCTCCCGCGGTCGCGTCGCTGGGCTGGTGTTTCGGCGGAGGCTGGTCGCTCAATACCGCGCTGCTGTTTCCCGATGAGCTCGCCGCGGCGGTCATCTACTACGGCCAGGTGACCGGCGACGAGGACAAGCTCAGACCATTGAACGTGCCGGTGCTGGGAATCTTTGCGGCCCAGGATCGCGGCATACCGGTCGCTTCAGTGCGTGATTTCGAAGGAGCGCTGGAGCGCTTGCGCAAGAATTATTCGATTCACGTTTTCCCCGGCGTCGGGCATGCGTTTGCCAATCCCAGTGGCAATAACTATGACGCGGCCGCGGCTGCGGAGGCCTGGAATATGACCCTCGAGTTCCTGCAGGCGCATTTGCTGGCTGGCGCGCCGGCCGCGCCGTAATGGGCCGGCGGCCGATTGCTACTCTGGTGCTTCTGACTCCGCTGCTTCCGCTGCAGCGGCAAGCGGCGGCGCACACTGGAAAGTCAAACCCAGCGGACGCGTTACGTAGCTGATTCGTTCGGCTTCCGCATTGCTGCAGATCAATGCCGCATGCAGCGACATCGCTGCCGAAAAGCGTATTTCCGCATTGCCGGCCGGTTGCGCGCCCGTGGCAGCGGTTTCCTCAGCAGCTTCGCAAAAGCCTGACACCGGGACAGGCGCGAGCTGCGCGGCAGGAATCGCGAGCCGGGTCTCAGTGAAACCGTGTTCGTCCAGAACCTCGGCTTGCAGCACGCTACGACTGTCCGCGATGCTCAGCGTAATTGACCGTGGCGTCCAGCCTGGCGCGCAGCGGGGCTCCAGCAAAAAGTGGTATTCGAGATCCGGCAATGGCACCAGTTGCCGGCCAGGAATCTGCGGGGCAATAGCGACTTTTGGTGTCGCCGCCGTTATGGTCAGCTGTTGCTGCAGGGGTTCCGCGGCCGCCAGCGGTGCGGCTGCGAACGCCAATATCGAGCACAATCGATGTTTCATCGGTCCAAGGCTACGACACGGCCGGGAAAATACAAGCCAGGTTTTGCAGCGCGCCCGGCGGGAGCGATGCAATAATCCGTATTCGCTGATAGAGGATCGGCATTGAGAGCAGCATTTGATATTACCTACCGGTTCGCCCGGCGCATCGTCATCGGCCTCGTCGGTGCGACAGTCCTGCTGGCCGGCGTCATCATGATTGTTACGCCAGGCCCGGCATTCGTCGTCATACCGATAGGCCTTGCGATTCTCGGTCTCGAATTCGCCTGGGCGCGTCGCTGGCTGACCAAAGTGCGCGAGCGTATCAGCGAGGAGGCGCGCAAGCGCCGCAGCCGGAACGCCGCGATGCGGCGTGGCGAGCCGCTGGACCCATAGACTGTCGGCGTCAATACGCCAGCAAAAAAAGAAGGGGAGCCGAACCTTGCGCTGAAAGCGCAGGCCCGACTCCCCAGTGTTCGCAGCATGGGGGACATGCCGCCGGACGAGTCGCCCGTTGCACCGCGCGGACGCGGTGCGCTGTCGGGGCGCACGCCAGGCATTCAGGGGGGGGAGAGTGCCGGGCGGCTAAGTGCCTCCGAAAGTTCTGTCGAACTCGTCAGTCGCCAGAGGCCACTGTCGAGGCGCGGGCGGGCAGTTCGACGTCCAGGTCGAGGCGGGTCGCCGCGCTGATTCTTGCAAGCGCATCCGTTACGGCTTCGCGATTGGCCATGTGAGCCTGGTCGCGGGTTTCTGCCTGGGCGATCCTGGCTGCCTTGTTGTTGTCCGCCGTGTCGGCCAATGCGCCGACTGGGCCCAGCAAAAGCGGGGCCAGCGTTACTGCGTACAAGGTCTTGCGAAACTTCGTGTTCATTACTGCATCCTCTGCTACATCCCTGCGTACATTCCGTCGTCAGGGGTAAATACCGACTTGGTAGCATCCCTAATGCAGAAGCCGTGCCAACTTCATAAAAATAATAAAAACAATGACTTAGTAAAAATCCGTAGCTACGGGTTTTCGTAAATTACGAAATATCGTGATCGACTTTTACGGGATTTCGTATACCATGCGGCCATGCAACTCAGTGACTACCAATGGCTGTTTCGGCGCGCGCCGGTCATGGCCACCTCCATTGGCGAAGACGGCCGCTACCGTGATGTCAACGACGCGTTCCTCGAGCGACTCGGCTACACGCGCGACGAAATGGTTGGCGAGCGCCCGACGCATTTCGTTACCGAAGAAAGCGCGCAGCGTATTGAAAAAGAATTCCTGCCGACCTTGCGGCGCACCGGGCGACTCAAGAACAAACCGATTTCCTTCGTTGCGAAAAACGGTGAGGTCATCTCCTGCATGACGAACTCGATTGTCGAGCAGGACGGCAAAGGGACCGCCGTGCGCACCGTCGCAACCTACAGCGAACTCGACACGCTGGCGCGCGCCAACCTCAAGTACCGGCAGCTGTATCGCACCACGCCGGCGATGCTGCACACCGTCGATGCCAAGGCCTGCATCGTGACGGTGACGGATCGCTGGCTGCAGAAGATGGGTTACGAGCGCGAAGCGGTGGTCGGACGGCCGATCTCCGATTTTTTCAGCGATGCAGATCGCGAGCGGGTCACGAGTGGCCGTCTGCAGGAGCTGATCAGCGCCGGCGAATTCGAAAACGAAGCGCGGCAGATGGTGACCCGCGACGGTCAGGTCCTTGAACTGCTGATGTCGGCAATTTCAGAACGCGATGCGGCGGGCAAGGTCGTGCGCATGCTGGTTGCCTCGAAGGACGTGACGGAGCGCAATCGCGCAGAGCGGGCGCTGCGCGATTCGCTTGCCGAAAACGCGCGGCTGCGAGAGGAGCTCGAGCGCGAGCGCGATTATCTGCGCGAAGAGGTCAACGTGGCGATGAATTTCGGGCGCATTGTCGGCCGCAGTCCGGCGCTCAAGCACATGTTGTCGCAGGTGGAGGCGGTCGCACAGACGCCTGCCAGCGTGCTGATTCTGGGCGAGTCGGGAGTGGGCAAGGAGCTGGTGGCCCGGGCAATTCATGCACGCAGCCCGCGCACTGAGGCGCCCCTGGTCAAAGTAAACTGTGCATCCATCCCGAAAGACCTGTTCGAAAGCGAATTTTTTGGCCACGTCAAAGGCGCTTTCACCGGCGCGCATCGTGATCGCGTCGGCCGTTTCCAGCTCGCGGATGGCGGTACGATATTTCTTGATGAAGTCGGCGAGATCCCGCTCGAGCTGCAGGGCAAACTGCTGCGCGTGTTACAGGAAAGCGAGTTCGAACGTGTCGGTGATGACAAGACCCGATCCGTCGATGTCCGCGTTATCGCCGCAACCAATCGTGACCTCGATCAGCTGGTGCTGGACGGTGAATTCCGCGAGGACCTTTACTACCGTCTCAGCGTTTTCCCTATCAGCGTGCCGCCGCTGCGGCGGCGCCGGGAAGACCTGCCGCAGCTCGCGCAGCATTTTCTTGAGAAAACCTGCAAGGATTTTGGCCGCAAGCCGATCAAGCTGACAAACCGGCAGGTCGCGGCTATCCGTGCCTACGACTGGCCCGGCAATGTGCGCGAATTGAAGAATGTGATTGAGCGTGCCGTTATCCTGTCGCAGGGCGAGGTGCTAAGGCTTGACCTGTCATTGCCGGATGCGGAGCCCACTGACGATGCGCTGCCTGCCAGCGAGCCGGTGGGCAACGACGTGATATTAACCGATAGCGACATGCGGGAGCTGCAGCGCAACAACCTGCGCAAGGCCCTGCAGCAGGCAGACTGGCGCGTCTCGGGCAAGGGCGGTGCGGCAGAGTTGCTCGGCGTACGGCCAACAACGCTCGCTGATCGGATAAAGTCGTTTGGGCTGAAGAGGCCGGATTGAACGCACTGCGTACAAGATATTGAGCGACGACAATAAAACCACTTGAGGGATCGATAGCCGATGTTGCCAGCACGATTGTTAGCCAGGATTCGCGGGTTTCTCATTGTCTGCGTCACCCTGTTGCCGATTGTCCAGCCCGCTCTGTTACGCGCAGACGATGAGTTGCCACCGGCGGTACAAGCGGTGCTGGCCCACCGCAACATTCCTCCCGAAAGCGTCAGCATCCAGGTCGATAACCTGACGCGTGGCCAGACCTTCCTTGCGTGGCATGCTGACGTAGCACGCAATCCGGCGTCCGTGATGAAGCTGCTGACAACGCAGGTAGCGCTCGACGTCCTCGGTCCCACCTACACCTGGAAGACCGAGATCTACCTGCTGGGTGAACTGCGCGACGGCACGCTGCACGGTGACCTGCTGCTTAAAGGCTACGGTGATCCGTACCTGGTCACCGAGAGGTTCTGGCAGCTGCAGCGCCAGCTGCGCTCGCTCGGCCTGCGGCACGTGACCGGCGACCTGTTGCTCGACGACAGCTATTTCGACGCTGGCAGCTACGACCCGGCTGCTTTCGATCGCGAGCCGCTGCGCGCCTACAACGTTGCGCCGAATGCCCTGATGACGAACTACAAGGTGTTGCGTTACCAGTTCTCGCCGGCGGGCGATGCGGTCGACATACAGCTTGAGCCGCCGCTCGACAACATAGCGATCGTCAATCGGCTGAAGGTACGGCCGGGTTCCTGTCGCGGCTACCAGCGCGGAATCCGCATCGATGCCAACGACGACTATGATCGCTTCGAATTCTCCGGGACGTTCCCGGCCGGCTGCCACCATTACGCAATGGATCGCGCCGTACTGAATCACAATGCTTACACTTACGGCCTGTTCAAATCGCTGTGGCAAGAAGTCGGTGGGACGCTCAAAGGCGGCTATCGCAGAGCCACCGTGCCGGAGGGCGCCAAGCCCGATCTCGTGTTCGATTCGCTGCCGCTGGCCGAGGTCATCACCAAGGTCAACAAGCACAGCAACAACGTCATGGCACGGCAGCTGCTGTACACGCTGGCAGCGGAAGTGATGGGACCGCCCGGTACCGAAGCAAAGGGCCGGGAGGTGGTTGCCGACTGGCTGGCCCGCCGCGGCATGAGTTTCGCCGAGCTCAAACTGGAAAACGGCGCGGGGCTGTCGCGCGATGCGCGCATCACCGCAGCCCACATGACAGAGCTGCTGCGCTACGCATACACGAGCCCCTACATGCCTGAGTTTCTCTCGTCGATGGCATTGTCGGGCATGGACGGTACTTTGCGGCGGCGGCTGGGCAGCGCGCGGCTGCGCGGTGCTGCACACCTGAAAACCGGCTCGCTCGATCATGTCAGCGGCATTGCCGGCTACGTGCTGGGCAGCTCCACCGATCAATACTCTGTCGCCGTATTCGTGAATCACGACGATGCGCATCGTGGCACGGGCGATGAGGTGCAGGAAGCGCTGCTGAACTGGGTTCGTGAACAGTAAGAACTGTGTCCTGAGTAGCGGGCATCGCTGCCCGGTTCTAGTACACTGCGGCGCAATCCGACCGGGACCGCGCACTGAAGTCTCGCCAAGCACGTCACGGAGCAAATGACCATGCGACAGTTTTTCCTGATACTTCTGCTGATAGCGGCGGCGCCGGCAGCCTACGCACAGACGGCCTACGTGACCGATACGCTGCGGCTTGGGATACACCAGGCGGCAGATACGAGCGACCGCGCCTTCCAGATGCTCGAAAGCGGGCAGCAAATGGAAATACTGGAGCGCAATCGCAATTACGCGCGAGTCCGCCTGCCGGATGGCACGGAGGGCTACGTCAAGGCGGCTTATCTCGTCGATGACAAACCGGCCAAGCTGATCGTGACCGAGGCCCAGGCTGAAGCCGGGCGCTTGCGGCAGCAATTGTCAGAACTGCAGGCCTCTTTCGCACAGCCCGCCGCGACCATTGCCGCGCTGGAGGAAAAGCTGGCCGCCAACGACGCTGCGCTGCAATCCAGTGAGCAGCAAATTGCCGAGCTCAGCAAAGAGAACGAAGAGTTTGCCGGCCGCTTCGAACAGTACAAGAGCAGCCTGCCACTGACCTGGGTTGGCGGTGCTATTGCTGTCTGCCTGCTCGCCGGATTTATCGCCGGCCTGTGGTGGACCGATTATCGCAGCCGCAAGCGGCACGGTGGCTTCCGCATTTACTGACGGCCAGGCCGCGATTCGCGGCTATTCCCAGCCCAGCGGCGTCGCCGCATACGATGAGCGGCGATCCTCTGCGGTCGTCTCGTGCCGGTCTTTGGCGAGCGACCGGATATGATCGACCTCGCGCATCACGCGCCGCGCACGATCGATGATCTTTTCGCCGGTTGCGGTGGGTGCCGTCAGGCATTTGCCTTTGCGGTCGAACAGCGGTGTGCCGAGCTCTTCCTCCAGCAGTTTCAGCTGTTTGCTGACACCGGGCTGTGACGTGTACAGGCGATTGGCGGCGGCCGTGATATTGAGGCCATTGTCGACAATGGCGAGAAGGTACTTCAGCTGCTGCAGTTTCATAGCAAATGACCCACTGAAATCCGTGCCTCGAGGAGCGATAGACCTCACACCCGGCAACTTGTTTCACTTAATCGCCGCCTGCCAGCCATTCGTGGTCTATGCTTGGGCCCGCGGCATATTTCTCTGGTGAGGCAGCGCAATGATCTACGACAGCATTCTGGACACGATCGGCAACACCCCGGTCATTCGCCTGCAACGACTCGCGCCGGCGCACGTCGAGCTTTACGTTAAGGTTGAATCGTTTAACCCGATGGCATCGGTCAAGGATCGGCTGGCCTACGGGATCATCATCGACGCCGAGCAGCGTGGTGTACTCAAGCCGGGCCAGACCGTCATCGAGGCGACCTCGGGCAATACCGGCATCGCCCTTGCGATGGTCTGCGCCGCCCGCGGTTATCCGTTTGTCGCCGTCATGGCCGAGTCTTTTTCCGTGGAACGCCGCAAGATCATGCGCGGCCTCGGCGCGAAAGTAATCCTGACGCCGGCCGCCGAGCGCGGCAGCGGGATGGTTCGCAAAGCCGAGGAACTGGCCGCCAAACACGGTTGGTTCCTGACCGAGCAATTCGAGAATCCCGCGAATCCGGCCTACCACCGCAACACGACCGGACCGGAGATCCTGCGCGATTTTGCCGGCAGGCGGCTGGACTACTGGGTGACCGGCTACGGCACGGGCGGCACGATGACGGGTGCCGGAGAAATCATCAAGGCAGCGCGGCCCGAGGTCCGGATCGTCGCGACGGAGCCGGCGGCCGCTGCACTGCTCGCGGGCGGCGAGTGGCACCCGCACAAGATCCAGGGCTGGACCCCCGATTTTATTCCGGGGGTGCTGAACCGGCAGGTCTACGACGAGCTGATTCCGGTGACCGACGACGAGAGTATCGCGGCGGCCCGCAGGCTGGCCTGCGAGGAGGGCATATTCGTCGGCATTTCTTCCGGCGCCACCCTCGCCGCGGCGCTCCACATGGCCAGGAAGGCTGAACAAGGTTCGGTCCTGCTGGCGATGCTGCCCGATACCGGCGAGCGCTACCTCAGCACGCCGTTGTTTGAGGGGGTGAACGAGGGCTCCGACGATGATTGGCTTGCCGCCCAGTAGGGCCCCGCGTCCGCCGCTTTCAGAGCGCGCTAAAGTACTCTTTCGAAAGGAGATTTCCTTAAGCAATCGCTGATATATGGGAACTCGATCACAGCTTTTGAGGCTTGAGCCATGGCAACATCCGCGTAGATCCCATGGCCTGAAATGACACGGCCGGAGTCACTCAGGGCTGCAATTAGGCATGACGGCCGATCTGCAAAACATCACAACTCGAAGCCACATGGCGTATTTCCAGGGACTGTTGAGTGCCCTGGTGCCGCGCGCAAGCGCGTTTTGCTTCTACGATGTTGCCCGCACCGTAGCCTGGAGCAGCGACGCAGGCGACGACTACGAACTCGACAACTTCGTCGCCGAGTTGCCTGCCGCAGACTTCAATGACGCCGAGCAGGACGGCACCGCCATGCGCCGCACACTGGCCTCCGGTCGCACGCTGCTGCTGCTGTCAGTGCAGTCGTCGGCGGGCAAACCGCTCGGCCTGCTGGTTGCAATATTTTCGCGCAATGCCGGCCAGGCCTCATGGTTCGATCCGGAGACCCTGCAGAAAAGTCTGCGTCCCGTAGCTGACGTCATTGCCGACAGCGTGCAGCTGCGACAGCAGCTCAGCAGTATCGTCGGGCTTGCCGATGCGGCCGAAAATGAACTGCAGTTTCTCTACAAACTCGATCAAAAAATTCACAGCGTTGCGCGCAGCCACTCCGGCCTCGCCCAGCTTGTCAGTCAAAGCGGCCGCTACCTCGGGGTTGCCTACAGCGTACTGTTGCTGCCCGCTAAACGCATTCGGATCAGCGCCACGCACTCAAGCTGGAAAGATGTGGACCGCAAGGCGCTGGACAAATCGCTGCTGGAATCGCTGTTTCCCCGGTTGAAGGGACAGCAGGAGCCGGTGATATACGAAGTACAGGCGCGCCGTGAGGGCCAGCACCAGACGACCAAAGACTACCAGGTCATGTTGTGCCCAATGCTCGACAGTCGCGGCAACCTGGAAGGCGCGCTGGCGCAGGTCGGCCGCGTTTCCGGACAGCCGTTCACGTCCCGTCACACGCGTTTCATGGCGCACATCGTGCGCAAAGCCGAACACGTTATTACCCAGTCGTTTGACGCGATGACCGGCCTGATGAACCGGGCCGGCTTCGAGGGTCAGCTCGACGAGGCTGTAAAGGCCTTCAAGCAGGCGGGCGGCACGCACCAGATGCTGTATTTCGATCTCGACAACCTGCAGCTCGTCAACGACAACTTCGGGCATGCGGCGGGCGACGAAGTTATCAAGCGCTTTGCGCAACTGATTGAGAATGTACTGCCGAAAAATGGTGTTGCCGCGCGTTTGAATGCGGATGAGTTTGCGGTGCTGCTGACGCAAAACAGCGAACAGGAGGCCGAAGAATTCGCGAACCTGATTCGCAAGCAAACCGACCAGCTGCGCTACCTGCAAGGCGACCGTTCGTTGCAGGTAACCGTTAGCGTCGGTATCGCCGCATTTGACGCGCATTCCGCAGACAAGGCAGCGGCGCTGCGCGATGCGCGCATCGCCTGCGAAGCGGCCAAGGATCACGGGCGCGATCGAATCGAAATCTACGATCAGCAGAATCAGAGCCTCATTCGTCGCTACGACGACATGCAGCTGGTAGCGGATATTCAGAAAGCGCTGGATTCGGACGGACTGGAGCTGTATGCGCAGCCCATCGTCAGCCTTTTGAAAGAGGTTGATTCGCCGCGCTATGAAGTGTTGCTGCGGATGCGTGACAGCAAAGGCGTTGTTATCTCGTCAAGCGCGCTGTTCTCGGCAGCGGAACGCTATCAGCTGATGCCCCAGGTGGATCGCTGGGTGGTCTCCACAACCCTGTCGACATTGCGCGAGCACGCTGACTACCTGGCGAAGTCCGGCGCGATGTTCGCTGTCAATCTGTCCGGTCAGTCGCTGGGCGATGACGACATTCGCTGCTTTATTGAAGACGAGATCAGCTCATCCGGCATCCCGCCGGGCTCGATCTGTTTCGAAATCACCGAATCGGCCGCGGTTGCGAACTACAAGAAAGCGCAGGAGTTCATTGATTCGCTGCGCAAATACGGCTGCAAGTTCTCGCTGGACGACTTCGGCGCGGGCCTCAGTTCGTTCGCGTACCTGAAGACCTTCAAGGTAGACACGCTAAAAATTGACGGCAGTTTTATACACGACATCACCGAAAACCGGATATCAGAATCGATGGTCGCGGCGATTACGCAGGTCGCGAAAGTGATGGAATTAAGCACCGTTGCCGAGTTTGTCGAAAAGAACAAGACGAAGGTGCTCTTGCGCAAACTTGGCGTCGATTACGTGCAGGGATACGGGGTTGGCCGTCCGGCGCCACTCAATTCGATACTTGACGGTTTGCTTGGCAAGACCAAAGCATCCTGAGTTCGCGTGCTTTTAGAAGATTCCGGCTTCGAGTCCGGCGGCGAACAGCTGGCCCAGTTCGCGACACTCCTCGAGACGTGCAGGATCAAATTCCCCTGACATCAGCAGCGGCTCGGCTATCGCCCTCAGTTTCAGGCCGGTAACAATTCGGGTCACACTATCGATGGCTCCGCGGCCATCGTTGCCGGCACGCACAAACAAACCATAGGGTTTTCCCGCAACGCGATCGAGGCAGTCGTTGTAAGTGCGATCGAAGAAATATTTAAGTGCACCGCTCATGTAGCCGAAGTTCTCCGGCGTGCCGAATACCAGTCCATCGGCGGCGAGCACGTCGTCCGCAGTTGCGTCAAGCGCGCCCAGCAGCCGGGTGCGCACGTTCGAGATGGCGGGGTCGCGGGCGCCCTCGAGTACCGCCTCAGCCATACGGCTGGTTGAACCTGATTGCGAGTGATAAATGATCAGTAACTCTTTGTCGGACACAGCGGGTAACCCTTGTCATATGAGGTGACGGTGCCGCCAGGCAGGAGCGTCACCTGTAACCGGCATGGTAACCCGCTGCGGGCAGTTTGCGACGCTGCAGCGCCGTCGCCGCGATATGGTTAGACTTGCAGCAATGCCAGCAGCGAAGTCACCCGATGTTTTCGAAGTCATAGACCGGCTCCCGGAGTTGCTGCGGGAGAATGTCAGCTTATGGCTCGCGCGCCTCGCTGAGCTGCGTGCCGATCCGCTCGCAGAAATTATCGACAGCACAATTTCCCTCGAAGGCCTGCTGCGGTTCGTCGCGGTCAGTGATTTCGCGGCGCAGCATCTGCTGCGTGACTGGGACTGGTTTGTCGCGGCCGCCCGCGACGGCGACCTGGGCCAGGCACCACAGCCGGCCTGGGGCAGTCTGTCGCAGGACGCGACGGAGGCCGAATTCAAGCAACAGCTGCGGCGCCTGCGCAATCGCGGTCTCCTGCATATCCTGTGGCGCGACCTGCACGGCGCCGAACTTGCCGACACGCTGGGCGCGTTATCGCGACTCGCTGACAACCTGATCGCCGCCGCCGAGGGTTACGCGCGTCGCGAGCTGACCGCGCGCTTTGGTGACGTGCGTGACGCAGACGGTCAGATCGTGCCGCTCGTCATTCTCGCCATGGGCAAACTGGGCGGCCGTGAACTCAATTTCTCTTCAGATGTTGATCTCATTTTCCTTTATGCAGAAGACGGCGACAGCGACGGTTCGCGCAGTCTGACAGCACAGGAATATTTCGCGCGCCTCGCGCGCCGCATTGTTGCCCTGCTGGAAGAAGCGACGGCCGATGGCTTCGTGTATCGCGTCGATACTCGCCTGCGACCGTTTGGCGACAGCGGCCCGCCGGTCGTCAGCTTTGCCGCGCTGGAAGCCTACCTGCTGAATCACGGTCGCAGCTGGGAACGTTACGCCTGGATCAAGGCCCGCACAGTCGTGCCAGCGGTGCGCCACGCTGCGGTCGTCAAAATGCGCAATGAATTGATCGATCCGTTTGTTTATCGTCGCTACCTTGACTACAGCGTGTTCGAAGCGCTGCGCGAAATGAAAGAAATGGTGAGTGCGGAAGTGCGGCGTCGCGAGATGGCGGACAACGTCAAGCTCGGGCCGGGCGGAATACGTGAGATCGAGTTCATCGTGCAGTCACTGCAGCTGGTACGTGGCGGTAACGTCCGCGGCCTGCGCACCCGCCAGCTGCGCGTTGCATTGCTGCAGCTGCAGGAGCTGCGCGGCCTTGAGCCGGCAGCGGCAAAAGGATTGCTCGCCGCCTACGATTTTCTGCGACGACTGGAGAATTTTATCCAGGCGATGCGCGATCAGCAGGTACACGATTTGCCGGACAATGAGCCGGACCGGGCCCGCGTTGCGCTGGCGATGGGATATCCGGACTGGCAGTCGCTGGCGACGGAAACCGCGCGACAACGGGAATTCGTCAGCGAACAGTTCAATGCTGTCGCATTTCGCACGGATACCGAACCGGCGGTTGATTCACTAAACCTGAAAATCAGCGCGCTGTCAGAGGGACAGGCCGACGCGGCAAGCTGGCAGCAGCTGTTCGCCGAGTTCGGCTTCAATAACCCGGGCGACCTGTCCGGAGCCCTGACCCGTTTTCTCGATGCGCGTTCTACACGTGAAGCCGGTGCCACCGCGTTGCAGCGTCTGCACCGCCTGTTGCCGGCGATGCTGAGCGAACTGCGGGAACTCGAGCAGCCGCTGCGGACCTTCGAGCGGCTGTCGAAGATAGTTACCCAGGTCTTGCGACGTAGCGCGTATTTGTCGCTGCTCAATGAAAACCGCTTCGTGCTCGGCCGGCTGGTCGAGCTGTGCGCCAAGAGCGGCTATCTCGCCGACGAGGTCGCGCGTTACCCGCTGCTGCTCGACGAAATGCTGGCTCCAGGGCAGTACGCGCCGAAGCTGAACGCCACGGTGTTTCGGGACGACCTTACCGAGCGACTGGTGCATCTTGGCGATACTGACAGCGAGCGCCGCATCGAAGTGCTGGCCCGTTTTCAGCGCGCCATGCTGTTCCGGATTGCGGCTGCCGATTTTCTCGGTGACATGAACGTTATGAAAGTCAGCGATCGCCTGACGGAACTCGCAGAGGTAGTGCTGGAGCAGGCGCTGGAGATCGCCTGGCGCGATCTTGCCGCGCGCTTTGGCGAGCCGAGATTCGCAGAGCATGGCCAGAATCGGCAGGCAGGAATGGGCGTCATTGCTTACGGCAAGCTTGGCGGCATCGAGCTGTCCTACGGTTCCGATCTGGACCTCGTGTTCCTGCATGACTCGCGCGGCGAAAGCCAGCGCACAAACGGTGCGAGTGAGCTCGATAACGGCATGTTCTTCGTGCGCCTGGCACGACGCCTGACCCATTTCCTGACGACGCAAACTGCCTCCGGCGCGCTCTACGAGGTCGACACGCGGCTGCGGCCCAGCGGCAAATCCGGCCTGCTCGTCAGCAGCGTCGATGCCTTCGAGCGTTATCAGCACGAAAACGCGTGGACCTGGGAGCATCAGGCGTTGCTGCGTGCGCGGCCGGTGGCCGGTCATCCCGGTGTTGCCCGGGAATTCGAGCGCATTCGTGCTGGCACACTGACGGAGCGGGTCAATCGGGCTAGCCTGCGCGAAGAAGTGCTGGAAATGCGCGAAAAAATGCGGGCGCAGCTCGACAAGAGCAATGCCGAGCAGTTTGATCTCAAGCAGGGCGCGGGCGGCATTGGCGACATCGAGTTCCTGGTGCAGTACCTCGTATTGCAGAATGCCGGCAAATTTCCGGCGGTCATTCACTATCCGGACAATATTCGCCAGCTCGGGACGCTGGGAGCCGCTGGCTGCCTGGGCCGTGACGACGTCAGCAGCCTGCAGGAGATCTACCGCAGTTACCGGCGCCGACTGCACAAGCTGCTGTTGAATGAGGGTGGACCGTTTTCGCCATTGAGCGAGTTTGGCGCCGAGCGCAAAACCGTGATTGAACTCTGGCGCCGCCTGCTCGAGGTGCCTGTGGGGCAGGGCCCGGACCAGCGAGGTTAGCGGCGCGCATTCAGGCGTTGCTATAATCCCGCCTCTTTACACAGGCAAAGGGTGACGAAGTGACAGCAATAGCAGGTACGGTCGATCAGCAACTGATGCCGGCCAACGCGGAGCACCGCTACGAGGTGCGAGCGAGAGATCTGCCACTGTCCTGCCCGATGCCGGGCATGTACCTGTGGAATTCACACCCGAAGGTCTATCTGCCGGTTGCGGAGACGGGCGAGGCGAAATGCCCGTACTGCGGCGCTGCCTATTTCCTGATCGCCGAAGACTGATGTTGCGAACCACCCCAGTCTGCTGCGCCATGCGCCTGCCCGGGCGCCCGTAACGTGCACATCGTAACCGGCGGCGCCGGCTTCGTTGGCAGCAACCTGGTGCGTCGCCTGCTTGACAAAGGCGCGCAACAGATCGTCGTCGTCGACGACCTGCAGGACGGCCACAAATTTTCCAATCTCGCCGACCTCGCGATAGCGGACTACCTCGACAAGAGCGAATTCCTGCGCCGCATTGAATCCGATCCGAAGTTCCTGCGCGGCATTGAGGCGGTGCTGCACCAGGGCGCCTGTTCCGCGACCACCGAATGGGACGGCCGCTACATGATGCAAAACAATTTCAGCTATTCGAAAGCGTTGCTGCATCGCTGTCTCGAGGCGGATGTTCCGCTCATTTACGCCTCGTCAGCTGCGGTCTACGGTGGTGCGGCGAAATTCAGCGAGCAGCCGGCCAACGAGCGGCCGCTGAACGTCTATGGTTATTCCAAGCTGTTGTTCGACCAGTACGTCAGGCGCCTGCCGCTGTCCGGCGGACAGCAGGTCGTTGGTTTGCGCTATTTCAATGTTTACGGTCCGCGCGAGCAGCACAAGGGATCAATGGCGAGCGTTGCCTGGCATTTCAATCGGCAGCTCAAGGACAACGGCGAAGTGCGCCTGTTCGAAGGTTGTCATGGCTATGGCGACGGTGAGCAGCGCCGCGATTTCGTCTACGTCGATGATATATGCGACGTGAACCTGTGGTTTCTCGAGCATCGCGACGTATCGGGCGTCTTCAATGCCGGCACCGGCAAGGCGCAAAGCTTTAATGACGTAGCGAAAGCGGTCATTCGCTGGCACGACCATGGCCGCATTCGTTACATCCCGTTCCCGGAACACCTGCAGGGCGCTTATCAGAGCTATACCGAGGCCGATCTGACCCGGCTGCGTGCCGCCGGCTGCGACACCCGTTTCAGGTCCGTCGCCGACGGCGTCAGCGCCTACCTGGACGCTTTGGCGTCCTGAGCCCAACTTGAATTCTGCGCCGCTATTGATCGTCGGTCCGTCCTGGGTTGGCGACATGATCATGGCGCAATCCCTGTTTCGCCTGCTCAAGTCGCGGCAGCCCGACCGACCGCTCGATCTGGTCGCGCCGGCCTGGTCGCTGCCCGTTATTGAACGCATGCCGGAGGTGCGCCGCGGCATCGTACTGCCGCTGGCGCACGGCGAGCTCGGCATCGGCAAGCGCCGGGCGCTCGCCCGGGAATTGAAGACAGCGCAGTACGGACAGGCGATTGTGCTGCCGCGCTCGATGAAAGCGGCGCTGCTGCCTTTTTTTGCCGGCATTCCTCGCCGGACCGGTTTTCGCGGCGAGATGCGCTACGGCGTCATCAACGATCGGCGGCCGTTTGATAAAGCCGTACTGGACCAGACCGTAAAGCGATTTGTCGCACTGGGCCTTGAGCCCGGCGAGGCGCTGCCCGAGCTGCCGGTGCCGGCGCTAACGGTCGATAAAAAAAACCAGCAGCGGCTGGTCGCCGAGCTGCAGCTGGCCACCGGTGCAGCCGTTGTCGCGATGATGCCCGGTGCGGAGTTCGGCCCGGCGAAATGCTGGCCCGTCGGTTACTTTGCCGAGCTGGCGGCAGCGCTGCATGCGGCAGGCGGCGAGGTCTGGGTGCTGGGTTCGGCAAAAGAGGCCGCGCTCGGCGACGAAATCGCCGCCGGCGGCCATGCACGCAATCTCTGCGGCAAGACCCAGCTGGCGGACGTGATCGATCTGCTGGCAATGGCGCAGCACGCGGTCAGCAACGACTCCGGCCTGATGCACATGGCCGCGGCGGCAGGTTGCCACGTCATCGGTATCTACGGCTCAACCTCTCCCGGCTTCACCCCGCCGCTGACCGACCGGCAGACCCTGCACTACCTCGATCTCGACTGCAGCCCCTGTTTCCAGCGCGAATGCCCGCTGGGGCACCTGCGCTGCCTGCGCGATATCAGGCCAGCGCAGGTCCTGGCGAGCATTCGCTAACTAGCGTCGATCTCCGGGAAATTGCTGCCAACGTTCCTGATCTGGTGCAGATCAAGGTATGCCCCGCCATCGAAAGTGCAGCTCGGCAGCGTCGATTCGCCGAAACCGGGCAAGAATGGCGCTAAAGTAAAAGAAAAACGGCTAAAAGTGACTAAAGTCTCGAAAATAGTCGGAATTCGAGAATTTTATCTGTCGGCCGGCTGCGGATCCCGCCGAAAGCCGATCTGACGCGTTCTACGGCGCTAACGGCGCCTAAACTGGCGGATTGGTGGCGAAAATCTACAAAAATCACTTTTTAGAATGTTACTTGAAAATCCGCTGGCAAGGCCTGAAAAAACCAACACTGTTCTGGCTAAATTCGGCAATCATGCGCTTAAATGTCTTTAAAATCTGGCTAAAAGCTACTTTTCCCCAAAAACCTGATCGATACGCTGATTCACGTCGGCCAGCCTAATAAGGCCCATCGCGTCGGCATCCCTGATTCGTTGCCCCCAGCCCAGTTCATCGACGGCTTTGCCGAGGAATTTTCGAGCCGCTGCCGGGTAGGCGTTCACGGTCAGGTCCAGGGAGCGATAGGGGCCAGTGCGCGCCGGGTTCGAGGTGGCGTACAGGCCGATGACCGGCGTCGCCACGGTCGTGGCCATGTGCGCCGGCCCGGAATCGGGGCACAGCAGGCAGTCGGCTGACTCGATCAGGGCGAGCAATTGCTTCAGCGATGTCTGGCCCATCAGGTTGGTCGCAGCATCGCCGACCCGCTGCAGAATCGTCTGTGCGTAGGCCTGCTCGGTTTCCGAGCGGCCGCCCGTCAACACGACGCGGCAGCCGAACTTGTGCACCGCATGGCGTGCCGCCGCGGCGTAATTCTCGGCGCTCCAGTTGCGGAAGTTGCGCGCACGCTGGCTGCTGCAGGGGCTTAAGACCAGCAGCGGCCTGCCGGCCTCGCGGTACTGCGCAGCGAAGTCGCGGTGAGCTTCGGTCAGCGGAATGTCCCAGCGCAACGGTCGCTCCGGCACGCCTATGAAGCGCGCAAACGACAACATCGCCTCCTGCACATGCAGGCCCTTCGTGGCGGGTATCGCGCGATTCGTGAACAAGCGCTGGTAATCGCGCGCGCGCGCCGGATCGTAACCGACCCGAATCGAGGTGTGAATCAGCGGGTACAGGAAGTTCGCGCGCAGCGACGCGTGCATGCACAACGCGGCATCGAATTTCTGGCCGGCCAACTGGCGCCGCACCTGCTGATACGCAGCGATGCCTTTCGATTTATCGAAGATGATAAACTCAACGCCGGGGATGTCCGCCAGTAACGCGGCTTCTGTTTTGCCGATAATCCAGGTGACGTGAGTCTCGGGCCAGGTGTCCTGAATGGCGCGAATTACAGGCAGCGCCTGGCAGGTATCACCGATCGCCGATAAGCGCACGACGCAGATCCTGTCAGGCGGCGATTGCTTGAACATGCCGGGAGCACCAGTGAAGGACGGAGCAGATTGAGCGATACCGTCGAGAAGACCAGCAACGGCGCCATCCTATACGATACGGCCATCGTCAACCAAATGTCAGAGCGGCGCTTCACCGCGCGCGGCTGGCAGGACGTCAAAACGGTCAGCGGCAAACTCAATTCCAGCGGGCGCGGCGAAACGCTGATCGTCAGCGATAACAAAATCGAGTTTGTGCTGCGGCACTACATGCGCGGCGGATTCGTCCGTCACTTCGTTAAAGACGTCTACCTGTGGCAGAGCGAGGAGCAGACCCGTTCGTTCGCCGAATGGCGTTTACTGCACAAAATGTTTCAGATGGGTTTGCCGGTGCCGCGACCGGTTGCGGCGCGCTATCGACGCGATGGCATGTTTTACACGGCCGACCTGCTGACGACGCGTATCCCGGGTATCGTGCCGTTGTCAGAGCGCCTGCGTAGCGCCGTTGACGATGCTTTCTGGCTGCGGCTCGGCGCCGGCTTGCAACGCTTCCACGCTGCCGGCGTGTGCCACGCGGACCTCAACGCCTATAACGTGCAGATCGGGCGCCGCGACGCGCTGTGGCTGCTCGACTTCGATCGCGGCGCCCTATTGAGACCGGGCCCGTGGCAGCAGCAGAACCTTCGCAGGCTGCATCGCAGCCTGAGAAAGATTCGTCACCTGGACAAGGCGCTCAAGTGGCGCGAGAGTGACTGGCAGCTGCTGCTGGACGGCTACTTCCAGGCCTCGAGGTCCGCGTAGTAATCCGGCATGCCATCCGGCAGATTCTTGTATTTGCGGTGCACCCAGTAGTACTGCTCGGGGCACAGCCGGATGCGCTCCTCCAGTAAGCGCACGAAACGCCGCGTATCTTCCTCCGCATCGTCGCTCGGGAAATTATCCAGCGGTGGCAGCACCGTCAGTTCGTAGCGGCCGTTCGCCAGTCGTCGCGGAAAGTACGGCATGACTTTCGCCCGGCCGAGGCGCGCGAGTGTGCTGGTCGCGGTGTTGGTCATCGCCGGTGTACCGAAAAACGTCAGCAGTGCGCTTTGCTTCAGGTTGTAGCTCTGGTCCGGTGCGTACCAGACCGGCCGCCCCTCACGCAGGCTGCGCACCATCGCCTTGATGTCGTTTTTCTCAATGGTGTCGTGCGCGGAACGCTCGCGGCCGGTACGCAGGATTTCGGTGATGAGCGGGTTGCGGTGCCGGCGATAGACGGCGTCAAACGGCGGGCAATTCAGGCTCAGCACGCGGCCGGAAATTTCCAGCGAGCTGAAATGCGCGCTCAGCAGGATTACGCCAACGCCTGCGGCGGAGGCGGCGGCAATGTGCTCGGTACCGGAGATGTCGGTCAGCGCCAGCAGCTCCCGATCGGACGCCCAGCGCCCAAGGCCAAGTTCAATGAGCGACATGCCCAATGCTTCGAAATGTTTTCGCGCAAGGCCATTGCGCGCAGCGGCATCGAGTTCGGGAAACGCGAGTGCGAGATTGCGGCGGGTGATCGCACGACGCTCGGCCGCGATACGATGCAGGAACCGACCCAGCGCAGCGCCAACCGCCAGCCGCGCCCTGTGCGGCAGCAGGCAAGTAGCGCGCAGCAGCAGCATGCCCAGCCAGATCAGCCAGTACTGCGGTGCCCAGTATCGGTATAGCGCCGTGCGCCCGGCATTAGTCATCGTGCCTGCCTGTTCATCAGTGCGCCGGGAGTGTAACGAGAGCCTGCCGTGAACGGCAACGCCTCGCGAGAGTTCGGCTGACCTGCCGGATCAGTCTTCGGAGATGCCGTCCGGATAAGCAGAATCGTCTTCTTCCGAATCCGGGTCTGCCGATTCCGGCTCGGGGAGTGCCACCGGTTCGCTCGCGATGCCGATATGAAACGCCGCAAAGCCCGGCATGACGACCTGGTTGCGCGCCATGCCGATTACTCGTCCTGCAAACGGCGAATAGAGATTCGTCGTTGCGTTGTTCATCGGGTCGGTAATCGAGCCGAGCAGATCGCCGCGACGCACCGTGCTGCCAAGGCTGACGTCGGCCAGCAGTATGCCGCCGCGATTGGCTCGCACCCACGAAGACCGGTAATAAACCGGCTCCGGATCGCCCCACAGGCGCACCCGTTTGACCATGCCGAGCGTGTGCAGCAGCGTTTCAATACCCTTGACGCCGTGCCGGACCTCGTTGAGTTCAAGCTCCAGCGGGCCGCCGGCTTCCAGCGTCACGGTCGGCACGCCGGCCTGCGTCGCCGCGTAGCGCAGGGTGCCCTTGCCGGGAGTGCTGTGCAGGATAACCGTCGCACCGAAACCCTGCGTCAGGGTCACGACGTCCGGGTTGCGCAGATTGGCGCGCAGCTGCGGCAGGTTACGCCGTTCGAACGAGCCCGTGTGCATATCGATCAGCGCGTCACAGTGCAGCACGATCTCGTTAAAGAAAGAGTACGCAATGCGCGCCGCCGCGCTGCCGCGGGTGTTGCCCGGGAAGAAACGGTTCAGATCGCGGCGGTCCGGCAGGTAGCGGGAGCCGCGCCGGAAACCCTGCAGGTTCACGATCGGAATGCCGATGACCCGGCCCGCGAGTTTCTCCGGGTTCAGGTCGTGCATCACGCGCCGCACGATTTCGATGCCATTCAGCTCATCGCCGTGCACCGCAGCGCTCAGGCACAGCGTCGGCCCCGGGTCGACGCCGTTCACGACCAGCACCGGCGTTGATACCGTCACACCTTCGAACAGTTCAGTCGCTGACCAGGCGAGTCGGCGTGTCGTGCCAGGTGGAATCGTTTGGCCCAGCAGCTGCAGGGTCGAATGGGCCTGATCCGCAGTGGTTACCGCATCCGCCAGCGGTACAACCGGCAGCAGCCGGTCGCTCGCATCGACGACCGGTGCATCCAGTGTCGGATCGTCCTCAGCGACGCCTTCCGGTTCGGATTCGCCGGGTTCATTGCCTTCGTCGATCAGCGCCTCGGCGGTCTCATCGCCGCGTCCCGTTTCGTCGAGTCGCGCCACCGGTATCCCGACGGCCCGTAATGAATCGTCAACCGCAGGCAATGCGTCTGCAGTATTGGCGGCAGGCTCGATGCGTTTGACGGCCAAATCACCCGCATCCGCCCGGGCTTCCGGTGCGGCTGCTTGCGGCTCATTCCCAGTCGCGTTCGCGAGCTGCGCGGCCTCGTCGTCCTGTCCTGCGGCAGTGGCCTCACTCACTGCTGCTTTGCCGGCCGCCAGCGTTTGTGCGGCGCTTGCTGTTTCATCAAGCAGCGCGACGCGCAGGCTGGCCGCGGAATAGTCCGCCGCCATCAAAGCCGTCGCCGAGGTCATCGCCAGGCAGGCGAATGCAGCAAGGATTGCTCGGCTGTAGTTGCTAGTGTGCATGGTGCGTTGGCTTTCTTTGCCAGGATCGGGTTGGTGAATGCATCTGTTACACAGACTGTCGACCCGTGCCTTCCGGGTATCGGGAAAATGCCTTATAACAGCTGCTGGTTCCGTGAACCAAGTGACCGTCTGGCGCTCCGACAATAACACGATGCGATAATTCGACTTCATGACGCAGTTTTTTTGCAAACCAGTTCTCATTCTGGCGCTCGCCGTGGTTCTGGGCATTGGCGGTACTGCCCGGGCGGACGATACGCGCTTCCCGCTGCCGGCGGAGCTCGCGGTGGACGTGGATTTCTGGGTATCCATCTTCACCGAATATTCGACCAGCGAAGGGCTGCTGCACGATAACCGCAAGCTCGGCGTCGTCTACGAACGCCTCGCGATGCCGACAGACCTGTCGCGCCGCGAGCGCCTGCGGCGCGTCAAGAACAGACGAACCTTCTACGAGGCTGTATTGCGCAAGCTGGCCAGCGGCAAGCGCGATGGCCTGAGTGACGAAGAGCAGCGTGTGCTCGACCTGTGGCCGGCCGATGTCACGAACGCAGAACTGTCAGCGGCCGTCGGCCGCATTCGCTTTCAGCAGGGCCTGTCGGATCGTTTTCGCGAAGGGCTGCAGCGCGCCGGCCGCTGGCGCGACCACGTGCAGGCGACGTTCACCCGCCTGAACGTGCCGACAGAGATCGCGGCGCTGCCGCACGTGGAGTCATCCTATAACCCGGCGGCACGCTCGCACGTCGGTGCGTCCGGCATCTGGCAGTTTACGCGCGGCACCGGTCGGCGTTTCATGCGGGTGGATCACGTACTGGATGAACGTAACGATCCTTATGCGGCAACCGTCGCGGCCGGCGAACTGCTGGCATACAACTATTCGATCGTAGGCAACTGGCCAATGGCGATCACCGCCTACAATCATGGCCTGGCCGGTGTGCGCCGCGCGATGGCCAGGCACGGTGATGAAAGCTACGTCGATATTCTGCGCAATTACAACGGCCGCACGTTTGGCTTTGCATCGCGAAATTTTTACGTCGCGTTTCTCGCCGCGTTGCGAGTCGATCAGGATCCTGAGCGCTATTTTCCGGGCGTCATCCCGGATGCGCCGCTCGACTACGACAGAGCCGGTTTGCCCGCCTATGTTGCTGCCAGCGACCTGGCAAAAGCGCTGGGCGTCAGCGAGAAAGAGCTCGCACTTCACAACCCCGCAGCACAGGCAACGATCTGGCAGGGCAGCAAACACTTGCCCAAGGACTTCGAGCTGCGGATGCCGGCGGGCCAGCTTGACGCGCCGCTGGCCGAACTGCTGGCGGCTGTCGACAGCCGCGCCTGGCGCGTAGAGCAGCTGCCGGACCTTTATCACACGGTCGCGCGTGGCGACACACTGTCGCAAATTGCACAAACCTATCGCACCCGTGTCTCGACGCTGGTTGCCCTGAACACCCTGCGCAGCGGCAACTCGATTCGCATCGGTCAACGCATTCGGCTGCCTGCGGCCGGGCCGGCACCGATCACGGTCGCCGCAGCGACCTCGACACCGCCGGCACCGCCGGCGGCAACACCTGATCCGGAGCAGCCTGCCGTCGTCGCGGATGACATCGCGGTTGCGGCCGAAGCAGAGCCCGCGGTCACTGCCGATGCGGTACTGGCCGATACCGGCATGCTGGCCGAGCCCGAGGCAGTTGAAGCAACGGCCGGCGACACGACGGAAACTGTCGCAGAAGAACAGGGCACGCTGTTGTCCGATCCCAGCGACTACACGGTTGCGGCGGATGCGACGATCGAAGTGCAGCCATTGGAGACGCTCGGCCACTACGCGGACTGGCTGGATATTCGCACCCAGCGACTGCGCGATATCAACGGCATGGCGTTTCGCACGCCGCTGGAGCTTGGGCAGCGGCTGAAGCTCGATCTTGGCCGCGTGTCGGCCGGTGAGTTTGAGGCGCGCCGCACTGCTTACCAGCAGGCGCAGCAGGACGCTTTTTTCCGCGACCATACGATTCGCGGTATTACCGAGCACGTAGTGCGTCGCGGCGAATCCATCTGGGTGCTTGCCCTGCGTCGCTACGATGTGCCGCTGTGGCTGTTCCGCCAGTACAACCCGGAACTTGATCTCCACAATGTGCGACCCGGTACGCGCGTCAGTCTGCCGCTACTCGCTGCCGTTGAGAACTGAGCGTGGCGTGGTTGACGTATGCACTGCGACTGCTGCCGGCGCTATTGGTAACGGCGGCCGCTATGGCCTATGCGCTGCACGTGGAAGACGGTGGCAGCTACCTGCTGCGCAACCTGTTGCCCATGGCACTGTTCCTGCTGCTGGCCGCCATTACTCTCTACCGCGGCCGCGGCCGCTGGACGGGCGCCGGCTGGTGCTGGTTGCTGGGCACGCTCGGCTTTGCGATCCCGGCGCTCGGGCTGTCCCTTTACCTGCACTACGGCTACGCAAACGACCTGAACGGCATGTACAGTGAGGCGATCTACCCCGCCGAGCTGTTTCGCTTCCTGCCCCTGTACACGCTGTTCGCCGGCGCGATCGGCTTTGCGATCGGCTGGCTGGCAGGACGCAATGTTTAGCCCCCGGAACTTGCCTGCATATTCAACTGGGGCCGGTCCTCTGGTAACTTCTGCAGCCAGTAGACTCAGGAATCGACCTATGACTTTTGGATCGACCGGGCGCATCTGCCTGACAGTCTTGCTGCTGTTGCCCGCCTTTGCGCCGGCAGATGGCAATATGTCAGCCGAATTCCCCGAGGCCGAACTCGTGCTCGTCGAGAAGGGTGCCCGCAAGCTGCACCTTATTAACAACGGCCGGCCATTCCGCACTTTTGACATCGCGCTCGGCGTTGCGCCGGTCGGTGACAAGGAGCAGGAGGGCGACGCGCGCACACCGGAAGGTCGCTACATACTTGATTTGCGCAATCCGAACAGCGATTTTTTCCTGTCCATTCATATTTCCTACCCGAATGAACAGGATCTGTACCAGGCGCGGCAGCTGGGCGTCGATCCCGGCGGCCAGATCATGATCCATGGCCAGCCGAACATGCCGACCTATTCGGAAGGTTTCTACCGGAGCTCTGACTGGACCAATGGCTGCATCGCCGTTTCAAACTCCGACATGATCGATATCTGGCTGATGACACCGGACGGTACGCCGATCGAAATTCGACCGTGACGGTCGCCTGTGTTTGCGCTGCGCCAGCCGTGCAAACTGAGTACATCGCCCCGTTCGGCATTGCCGCTGCCTGCTCAAACCACCAGGGTCGGACTGAATCCGGGCCGCCGCAGGCAGGCGGCCTCTCAACAACAGGCGCCCAGCGCGCTCCAGGAATCCCGTTTTGCAAACCCCAATAGCCGTATCCAGCAGTATCCGCGCCGACAACGACATCGCCATCGATGCTGAAGTCTGGCCCGAAGGCAGTCTCGAGGTCCTGTCACAGTACGAAGCCGATCAGCTGCGCAACGCCGGCCAGGGCGGGCTTTACAACCTGCTGCGACGATGCCTGCTGGCGGTGCTCAACTCCGGCAGCCATTCCGACGATGCGCGCGCCGTCCTGAAGCGCTACTCCGATTTCAGCGTCGGATTCGAACAGCAGGACCGCGGCCTGAAGCTTGTGCTGAAAGGCGCGCCGTCATCGGCGTTCGTTGATGGCGAAATGATCCGCGGCATTCGTGAGCAGCTGTTCGCCGTATTGCGCGATGTGGTTTTTACCAGCAATGAAATTCAGGCAAGTGGTCGTTTCGATCTCAAGTCGTCGGAGAACATTACCAACGCCGTCTTCCACATACTGCGCAATGCGCGACTTTTCAACCTGCCGGCAACGCCGAACCTGGTCGTATGCTGGGGTGGTCATGCGATCAGCCGCGACGAATACGACTATACAAAGAAGGTAGGCTACGAGCTGGGCCTGCGCCGCCTGCACGTGTGTACGGGCTGCGGGCCGGGCGCGATGAAGGGCCCGATGAAAGGCGCAACGATCGGCCATGCGAAGCAACGCATCCGCGATGGTCGCTACATCGGTATCACGGAGCCGGGCATCATTGCAGCAGAGTCGCCGAATCCGATCGTCAACTCCCTGGTCATCATGCCGGACATGGAAAAGCGCCTGGAAGCCTTTGTCCGCGTCGGTCACGGTATCGTTGTGTTCCCCGGCGGAGTGGGCACTGCCGAAGAGATCCTGTACCTGCTGGGCATCCTGCTGCACCCGGAAAACCTCGCCGCACCGATGCCGGTGATCCTGACCGGTCCGGCCGGCAGTGCCGCGTACTTTCAGCAAATTGACGAATTCATCGCTGCCACGCTTGGCGCAAAGGCGCAGCAGCGCTACCAGATCATCGTTGACGATCCCGAGGAAGTTGCGCGAGTAATGCTTGACGGGCTGGTAGCGGTTCGTGAATTCCGCAAGCAGCATGGCGATGCATACTATTTCAACTGGCGATTGCGCATCGACCATGAGTTCCAGAAACCGTTCACGGCCACGCACGCGTCGATGAGCAAGCTCGCAATCAGCCGGGACCTGCCTGCGCATGAACTGGCAGCAAACCTGCGCCGCGCTTTCTCCGGTCTCGTTTCCGGCAACGTACGCGAAGACACGATGGCGTCAATCGAAAATGACGGGCCGTTCGAGATCAGCGGTTCTGAGGAAATCATGAGTCTGCTCGATCGGCTGCTGGCCGGATTTGTCGCCGACGGCCGCATGAAACTCGAGAGCGCACACTACCGGCCGTGCTACCGGGTGCGCCTGTGAAACGGGTCCGCGGGCTCGTGTGACCCGTCTCCCGAATCCGGAAAGCGCCCCGTCTATTAAGTAAAAAGGCAATGTAACGTATTGATTTAAATAATAAAACTTGACTTGTGCTTTGTGATGCAGTTCCTGTGATTTGGCGCTCATGCGACATAGTATTTGTACACAGGATGTCGAGAGCAAAGCTATGCAGAAGAGCAAGGATTTCGTTTGGCCCAAGGACTATCGCGACGCCGATAGCGCTGCGGACGCGAAGGTTTCCGAAGAGGAAGTTGCTGCGGCATCCAATGACGACAGCGTTGGCGATGGCTGGCAGCAGTACCGCCGCTGGATTTCCAAGGCACCGATTACCCGCACTCGCCGCAGCAGTATCGATCCTGCGTTGTACAGCTGGAAGGGCTATCGCAACTGGAGCGAGGAAGTGAAGCGCAACTGGAAGGACAAGCCCGACGAGTAGCCACAACACTGTAGCCGACGCAAACCAGGTTTCGCATCGCCAAAAAGATCAAAAACACAGCGCAATGAAGCGCTGTTTTTTTTGACGGACGGCAACTGACGAACGATCAGCCTGACAGCTCTGTCAGGTGCCGAATCAAAGCATTCTGGCTACGCAAAATCCCGGTTTACAAAACGCCAGACGCAAGTCTCTGTTTCGACATTTTGCGTGGTTTCTCCACGCAGCTCGCAAAAGCTGTGATGCAACGCACGGCGCTACGAACTGCGCCTATTTATAGTTCGACTCAACGCACAGCACCGACCATTTATCAGCACATGACCAACTCATACAGCAAAGATCAGCCGCGTACCGACGTCTTAAAAAATGCAGCAACCCGGCAGCGCTGGGATCTTTTTCACCGCGCTATTGCGCACGCGAAACAGGCGAATGAATCAGCGCTGCGGGCTGGCAGCAATGATGCCTTGCCG
Source organism: uncultured Gammaproteobacteria bacterium (assembly GCA_963800915.1). Lineage (GTDB taxonomy): Bacteria > Pseudomonadota > Gammaproteobacteria > Steroidobacterales > Woeseiaceae > Woeseia. The sequence goes on along the minus strand of CAWDCR010000001.1, from coordinate 67,548 downwards.
CGGCCGGTTTCGTTCGAGTGGCTTGCGTCGCAGGCCCCCGGGCCCTGCGCCGACCCCGCAGCAACGTAAAAATTACCAGCAAGGGAGCACCGCACATGGAAGTTGTAATGCAATGGCTCGACGAGCTCGATGACCTCGTAGCAATGCTTGCCGCCAAAGCAGAAAACCTGCGCCCCTTGTTGCGGATTCTCGGCGTTGCACTTGCCGCCGGCACGACCCTGGCGCTCGGTGCGGCGACGACCCTGTTCCAGCCGGTTGTGGCAGCAGCCACGGCCAGCCTGCTTGGCATCGCATTTCTCTACAAACGGGCGCAGGACAGAGTGCCAGCCTAAAGCGGGCCGCCTACGACCAGCGGCACAGGGACGTGCCGTGTTTTTTCACAAGAACGGTGCAGCAATCGGACGCTGCACATGCGGTGAAAGCCAGGATACCGAACTTTCTGTTCCCTGGAATCGACCGTTTCGCGCCGCGTTTTCCAGCGCATGGCCTTGAAATAAACTGAATTGCCACCATCCCCCGCTGACGCCGCACGCTGCGGCCATGTCGGCCGGGCCCTCTGTCGTGGGTCCCCGCTGGCGTTCTGCATTTTCGAACCCGGGAGTAAGACACAGTGAGCGAAGCCGCTGGCCGCCAGACGCAGGCCTTTCAGACCGAAGTAAAGCAGTTGTTGCAGCTGATGATCCACTCGCTGTACAGCAACAAGGAAATATTTCTCCGCGAACTGATCTCGAACGCCTCCGACGCCGCCGACAAACTGCGTTTCGAGGCGCTGGCACGGCCGGAGCTACTGGAGGAAGACACCGAGCTGCAGATTCGCATCGAGTACGACAGCGACAAGAAGACCTTATCCGTTATCGATAACGGCATCGGCATGTCACGCGACGAGCTGGTGTCGAACCTGGGCACCATCGCGCGCTCCGGCACCTCGGAGTTTTTGCAGGCGATGACAGGCGACGCGAAAAAAGACGCGCGCCTGATCGGCCAGTTCGGCGTTGGCTTTTATTCCGCGTTTATCGTGGCCTCAGGCGTTACGGTCGAGTCGCGCCGCGCAGGGCTTGCCGCCGGCGAGGCGGTGCGCTGGGAATCCGATGGTGCCGGCGAGTTTTCGGTCGAGGGTATCGAGCGGCAGGAGCGTGGCACAACGGTGACCCTGCATCTCAAGGACGAGGAAAAGGAGTTTGCTGACGCACTGCGCCTTGAAAACCTGATCCGCAAATACTCCGACCATATCGCCTTCCCGGTCCTGCTTGCAGGGGCTGGCGAGGAACAGCCGAAGGCAGTGAATTCTGCGACAGCGCTGTGGACGCGTTCGCGCAGCGAAATCTCGGACGAGGAATACCGGGAATTCTATAAACACCTGTCGCACGATTTCGCGGACCCGCTGACCTTTAGCCACAACCGGGTAGAAGGCAAACGCGAATACACGAGTCTGCTGTACCTGCCGTCCGTGGCGCCGTTCGATCTGTGGAATCGCGAAGCTCCGCGTGGCCTGAAGCTTTATGTACAGCGCGTCTTTATTATGGATGATGCCGAGCAGTTCCTGCCCCTGTACCTGCGCTTCGTCAAGGGTGTCGTCGACGCCTCCGACCTGCCGCTCAACGTATCGCGCGAGCTGCTGCAAAAGACGCCGGGTGTTGATGCGATGAAGTCGGCGCTGACGCGTCGCGTGCTCGACATGCTGGCGAAGCTCGCGAGCGACGAGCCCGACAAATATCAGTCGTTCTGGGATCAGTTCGGGGCCGTCATCAAGGAAGGCTTCGTCGAGGATCGACAGCACGCCGACAAGCTTCTGAAGATGCTGCGCTTCACGACGACCAAAAGCGAGAGCTCGAAACAGGACCAGTCACTTGAAGAGTATGTCCAGCGCGCGGCACAGGACCAGGACAAGATCTACTACCTGCTCGCCGAAAACTACGCGACGGCAAAGTCAAGCCCCCACCTCGAAGCATTGCGCAAGCAGGGTATCGAGGTGCTCCTGTTACACGATCGTATCGATCCCTGGATGGTCGATCACTTGCCGCAGTTTGATGGCAAGTCGTTTCACGATGTCGGCCGCGGTGACCTGAAGCTGCCGCAAAGCGACGGCGAGATCACGCAGGATGCGGCGAACGAAGAACACAAGAAATTCCTGAAGAAATTACGCAAGACGCTGCAGGACCGGGTCGAGACCGTGAATATCAGCCGGCGACTGGTCGATTCACCGGCCTGCGTTGTCGCCTCGGAGCAGGACTTGCCGCCGCAGTTACGACGCATGCTGGAGGCCAGCGGCCAGGCAATGCCGGAGTCGAAGCCGCTGCTCGAAATTAACGTCGAGCATCCGTTGCTGAAACGGCTCGCGGCGGAGGCCGATGACAAGCGGTTTACGCAGCTAGCGCATGTCGTACTGGACCACGCGCTGCTGGCGGAAGGCACGCAGCTCGACGATCCTGCGAGCTACGTGCAGCGAATCAATGAATTGTTGCTTGAATCGCAAGGCAGCGCCGACGCGGCTTAGCCGCCGACGCAGAGCATTAGCTAGCGTGGCTGGCTGTTGTTGCGCATGTGCGGCACGACCAGCCAGCGCTCGATGCCTCCGAAAAACAGCTCCGTCAGAATAGCGAGACCGGCCGCCGGGATCGCTCCCTGCAATATCAGTGAGCCGTCATTCAGCGCCAGGCCGGTAACAATGGGATCGCCGAGGCCGCCTGCGCCGATAAATGCAGCCAGCGTTGCTGTGCCGATGCATATAACTGCCGCCGTGCGGATGCCGGCGAGAACGTGCGGCATTGACAGCGGCAACAGCACATAGCGCAGCTCCTGCGTGCGCGTCATCGCCATCGCCGCCGCGACCTGCCGGTAGGCGGGCGGAATCGCGTGCATTGCCGTTATCGTGCTGCGCGCAATCGGCAGTAGTGAGTACAGAAAAAGGGCGATGATGGCCGGCTTCTGACCCACGCCGACCAGCGGGATCATCAGGGCAAGTAATGCGATAGAAGGAATGGTCTGCAGCAAACCGGTGATGTACAGGAATGCATTCGATAAACCGCGGTGACGGTGCACACTGACGGCGATGCCAACGCCGGCAATAATCGCGAACAACAGCGCAAGGCCGGTCAATTTCAGGTGCCGCTGCGTATTGCGCAGCAGCTGCGGCAGTATCGATGACTTGGCCGCGGCCGCCGTTACGAGGCCCTCATCCAGCAAGAACCCGGTTGCGACTTCTGCAATGCTGACAGCAGGATCCAGCGCCTGCAGGTTCAGGGCTCGCATGCGGGGCTCATCAATGCGGCCGCTCAATTGTTTCAGCACGTCTGTCGCTGCCGCACTTAATGACGCATTGGCAAGGAATGCAGCCAGGTAACGCGGAAAATAATTCAGGTCATCCTCAAGTACGCGAAGTTGCGATCGCTCGATTTCGCCGTCGGTGGTGTACACCGCGGTCACGTCAATCTTGCCTTCATCCATGGCGCTGTACGCGAGGCTGTGCTCGATACCGCGCGCCGCCAGCCTGAGCCCGTAACGCTGCATGAGTCCCGGCCAGCCGTCGGGACGTTGCAAGAACTCGTGCGGCAACGCGACCCGCAGTTCGGCGCGCCCGCGCAGATCCGAGATTCGCGAAATGTTCTCGCGCCTGGCGAACGACTCGCTGACGGCGATGGCATAGCTGTTATTGAAACCGAGCGGATCGAGCAGCGTCAGATCAATATCCGCAAGGGCGGCGCGAATTTCGCCGAGATCGCGCAATTCGGGTTGACGCAGGATGACTTCGGTTATCGTCCCGGTGTATTCCGGGTAAACCTGGACCGCATCGTTGGCCAGCGCTTCGTAGACAATCTTGGTGCCATTCAGTCCCATCCGCCGCTGCACGTCGAAGCCACGCGCTTCCAGGAGCTGCGCGGCAATCTCGGAAAGAATGTAGTTTTCGGTGAAGTTCTTGCCGCCCACGATGACATCGCTGGCGGGCGCGGCAGCACTCGTCAGTAGTAACACGGCAATGAGCCAGCTGCGTCGCCTCATGAGGCCGTTCCTGGCAACGCGGTACACAGCTCGGCAACGTAGTCATTTGCCGGATTGTCGATCACGTCCTGCACGGTGCCGTGCTGCTGGACCCGGCCGTCCCTCATTACGACGATCGACTGCGCAAGGTTGATTGCTTCCTGCGGATCGTGCGTAACCAGCACTGATGCGATCGGCTCGGCCGCTTGCAGCTCGAGGAATTGCGTGTGAATGCTGCGGCGGGTCAGCGTGTCGAGGCCGGAAAACGGCTCGTCCAGCAGCAGCAATTCAGGCTGCAGCATCATCGCGCGGCACAGGCCGGCACGCTGCTGCTGCCCGCCTGACAACTCATGCGGCCAGCGCGCCAGCACGCTCGCCGGTAACTGCATCAGCGTCATCAGTTCATCAAGGCGCGCGGCGCTTTGCTGCGCGTTACGCCTGTCCAGTACCGCCGGCAGCAAGATGTTGTCGCGGATGGTGAGATGCGGGAACAGCGCGACGTCCTGAATGGCGTAACCGATCCGTTTGCGCAACGCCGCCGGGTGCCGGTAGTCGATCTCCTGGCCCAGCGCGGTCACGGTGCCGGAATCCGGCCGCAGCAGGCCGATAATCAGCTGAATGAGGGTGGATTTGCCGCTGCCGCTGGCGCCGAGCACTGCCGTGATCTCGCGCGCCGGCAACCGCAGCGTGACGTCGGCCAGCGCCAGCACTTTGCCGCGCATCAGGCGCACGTTCCTGAACTCGGCGGCGCTGTCCTGGCTGTTTGATGGGTTCATGGCGCTCCTCGTGCGCTGCCGCGCTGGCTGGCGGTTCCTGCTATTTGCGTGTGCCGTCCAACTTCGGCAGAGTCCCGTATCTTGCGGCCCCGGCTGGAGAGAGAGAACCATGAGCGCTGAAAAACCGGACAAGGACGCGCTGCGTGCGCGACTCGATGCGGAACAATATCAGGTCACACAGAATAAGAGTACGGAACGGCCCTTCACGGGCAAGTACGTGGATTACAAGGAAGATGGCACTTATCGCTGCATAGTCTGCGAAACGCCGTTATTCAGCTCGCAACACAAGTACGATTCAGGATCAGGCTGGCCCAGTTTCTGGCTGCCACTGGCGGGTGAAAACGTGCGCATCAAACGCGACCTGAGTCATGGCATGATTCGCAGCGAAGTCGTTTGCGCAAACTGCGATGCGCATCTGGGTCACCTGTTCGAAGATGGGCCGCAGCCATCCGGCATGCGTTACTGCATCAATTCAGCGTCGCTGGATTTTGCGAAATCCGACGACGAGTAATTTCTGTTTAAGGGAAACAAGAGAAAATGAAAAACCTGATACCCGGCCTTGCGATTGGCGCTGTGCTTGTAATTTCGGCTTGTGGCCAGTCAGAACAACCGACCGTCACGAAGCAGGCAGCAGCACCGCCGCAATCGGCGCCAGCTCCTGGCGCCAGCAGTGAAATAGCAGCGGGGCTGACGATGCGTATCCTGCGCGCAGGCGATGGCGCTACCGCTGCCGCCGGTGATATTGCCAAGGTTCACTACACGGGCTGGCTGTTTGATGAAACTGCCGCCGACAAGCGCGGCCAGAAATTCGACAGTTCGGTCGATCGTGGCCAGCACTTTTCGTTTCCGCTGGGCGCCGGCCGCGTGATCAAGGGCTGGGACCAGGGGGTCGCGGGCATGCGCGTTGGCGAGGTTCGCGAGCTGACCATCGCGCCGGAAATGGGCTACGGAGAGCGTGGTGCAGGCGCCGTCATACCGCCCGGAGCGACGCTTGTATTCGAAGTTGAGCTCGCCGATATACAACGCAGCCCGGCAGCGAACTGACGCTACTCGCCCGCGCCGGTTTCGAAGTCGAACTCGATACGCCGGTTGCGGGCACGGGCCGCCGCCGTGGGGCTCTCGCTGATGAGTCGCGTCGCCCCGGCGCCTGCTGCGCTGAGGCGCTCCGGACTGATGCCGCGTTCGACCAGGTAGTTCAATACGGCGGTTGCGCGCAGCTGGCTGAGCTGCAGATTAAGCGTGCTTTCGCCACTCGCATCCGTGTGCCCGGTGATGTGGATACGAACGGCGGGGCAATCGGCCGCGATCTCCACCAGGGCATCCAGCAACGGGTAAGTCGACGAGCGCAGCTCGCTGCTGTTGATTCTAAACTCGACCTGCCGCTCGCGCAGCACACGCCGGAACTGTTGTCGGCACATTGCCGCGAAGTCGCTGCGCGGCGCACTGGCTGGCTGCACGACCGGTGGATCGAACAGGGCTTCATCGCGAATTTGCAGGCCCTGCGGCAGCGCTGCTGCGAGTCGTGTTACTGCGCGCGTCCAGGCGGCAGCGTCCGTGTAGTTGCCGCGCAGCACGACCGAGCCGGCATCGATCCCTGCGCTGCCGGCTGGCGCCAGCGCCAATACCCTTAGCGCGAGCTCGGTCACAAGCGACCAGCCAGGTGGCAGATTGTTGCCGCGAGTTACGCGCATTTCGATGCTGGCACCGGGGAAGGCTTCCGCGGCGACGCGGCGCAGGCTTTGCTCGTGACCTTCTGAACTGGTCTCGCCGGCAATCAGCAGCGTGTCAGACTGCCACTGGATTTCGAAAGGCGCTCCATACGCGCTTGTCAGCAATAACAGCGCGGCTACGGCCGCGTAACGCAGCCAGCGTGCCGGGCGGTACAGCGGCGCTGTCACGCGTTGTCGTGCGCCTCCATCAACAAACCGGCCTGGCCGACCCAGTCCTCGCGTTCGATGCGGGAGTGAAAGCCGCGCAGTTCGCCGGCAACCCTGTTTACCTCGGCGGGACTCAGCGCTGCCAGCTGGTCGAAGCGGTAGATGCCGAGCCGATTGAGCGTTTTCTCGATCGCCGGTCCGATGCCCTTGATGCGCTTCAGGTCGTCAATCCCGTGGCGGTCCGCCGCTCGTTCGCGCACGGCGCTGCCGCACACGGCCAGGGTGTCGTCGTACTGATCGTTCGACGCCGCAAGATGGCGGATCGAATCCTCCTCGAGCGGCTCGAGGCGTGTGCCGTCAATACTTGCGTGCGTCTCCAGTTCCGCCAGCCTCGCGACAGCCGCGGCGTGCAGCGCCGCCAGCTCGTTCGCCGCGGCGTCGCGTTCACGATAGCGCTGTACCAGCGGCGGCACCCGCTCCTGCCAGCGCTGCAATTCCCGTTTCAGGCGACGAATCTTGCGGTCCTTTTCTGCGAGAACAGCATCCGCTTCCGGGTCTGCAACGGCGGCAATATTGGCAGTGACTTCGGTAGCGCGTTGCCGCAGCGCGTCTTCAAGGTTGTTGCGGATTTGCTGAATATCACGCTGCAGTTCGTCGCGCCGGCCCTTTGCTGCGCGCAGTTCATCGTCCAGCGACTGAAGGCGCTGTTTTTGCATTCTGGCAGCGGCCTGCACTTCGTTCAGTTTGACTTTGAGCTTGTCATTGCGTTCGGCGCTGCGTTGCTGTTCCGTCCGCTGCGCGTCGATCTGCCGCTGCCAGCCTGAATTGAGCGCTGCTTTTTCGCGCTGGTAGCGGCGGCCGCGCAGCAGCCAGGTGACAGCGGCGGCCAGCAGCGCGCTGCACAGAGCGACGCCGATGGCCGCAGGCAACGTCAGCTCCACGACTTACCCCATGGCCCTGCGGGCGCAACACATCGTCGGCTCATATCGCACGATCGGTGTTTTCGTCCATTGCGTGCTCTCCTGCACTTTGGTGGAAACGATTTCGAAGGGTTCGGCCGGTGCGAGCACTGGCGCTGTCGTCGTCGATTCTAAGTCACGCGACCGCCGTCAGGCCAGCAAGGGCACACTGCGAGCGAATCGCCGACCGAACAGTCCGGTCATGTATTATCGTGCGTCAGTCTTGCGCCGCAAGGCAAACAGGATACGTATTCAGGTATGGATGAACACCACATAGTGCTGGCTATCGTCACTGTGACCGGGCTGGGAATTGCCGCACAGTGGGTGGCCTGGCGTTTCAAGTTGCCGGCGATTGTTCTGCTTGCGGCCTTCGGCCTCATCATGGGTCCCGGGCTGGGCCTCATTGACCCGAGTGCTGATTTCGGCGATTACCTGCGGCCGGTGGTCAGCCTGGCGGTCGCCATCATTCTGTTCGAAGGCGGCCTCAGCCTGCATGTCAGTGAGCTGAAGGAAGCGGCGACGGGCGTGCGCCGGCTCGTATACCTCGGTGCGCCGCTCGCGTGGACGTTTTCATCGCTGTGCGCGCATTTCATCGGTGGCCTCGACTGGCCGGTCTCGATCGTGTTCGGCGCCATCATGGTCGTAACCGGCCCGACCGTCATCATGCCGATGCTGCGCCAGGCCGCGCTGAATCGCCGCACCGCGTCGTATTTGAAATGGGAGGGCATCGTCAACGATCCGATCGGGGCGCTGCTTGCCGTGCTCGCCTTCCAGTTTTTCATTTTTCAGGGTGCCGGCAGCGGCTGGCAGGAAGTCGCGCTGGGCATCGGCCTTGCGATCGTCTGCGGCCTCGTTCTGGGCGGTATCGGCGGCTGGGCAATCGCCCGCGCATTTCGTGCGGGCTGGGTGCCGGAGTACCTGAAGAGCCCGGTCCTGCTGGGGCTCGTGCTGGTCGTGTTCGCGCTGTCCGACATCATTCAGAAGGAGGCCGGCCTGCTTGCGGTCACCATCATGGGCATCGTCGTCGGCAACATGAACCTGCCCGGCATCGGCGACATGAAGCGCTTCAAGGAATACATCACCATCATGCTGGTGTCGGTGGTCTTCGTATCGTTGACCGCCGATCTTGACGCCCGCTCCCTTACCGATATCGGCTGGCGCGGTGTCGCCCTCGTTGTCGCGATCATGCTGCTCGCGCGTCCGGCGGCAATCATGCTGGCAACGGTCGGCGCCGGCATGCAGTTCAATGAACGCGTCCTGCTGAGCTGGATTGCACCGCGCGGCATCGTCGCTGCGGCGACGGCCGGCCTGATGGGACCGCGCCTGGTCGATGCCGGTTACCCGGCCGAGGTGTTGCTGCCACTCGTATTCGCGATCATCTTCGCCACCGTGTTCAGTCACGGCCTGAGCATTAACTGGTTGTCGCGGCGCCTTGGGCTGTCGTCGCGCCATCGCGACGGCGTGCTGATTGTTGGCGCGTCGCCGTGGACTATAGCCCTCGCTCGCGTTTTGTCGGATATGAAGGTCAATGTGCTGCTCGCCGATACCTCCTGGCACAATCTGCGCGAGGCGCGGCTCGCCGGTATCCCGGTCTTCTACGGCGAGATCCTGTCAGAGTTCGCCGAAGAGTCGGTCGAGCTGGCGCATATTCGCACGGTGCTGGCCGCGACCCGCAACGATGCCTACAACGCGCTCGTATGCACCGCAATGGCGCCTGAAATCGGGCAGCACAATGTTCTGCAGCTGGCCATGGGCACCGGCGAAGTCGAGGAGGACCCGAAAGCACTGGCGCGACCGCGACGTGGTGGCGTTGCTTTCAGTACCGAGGCCGATTTCGAAGCGCTGTGGCGTAATCTTGTGCGCGGCTGGAAGTTCTCGAGGACGCGCCTGTCTGACAGCTACACCTATAAAGACTTCCGGGCGAGTCGTGGCAAGGACGCGATCGAGGTCCTGGTCCAGAATGCCGAGGATGACATGGCGTTCGTTGCGGCAGGCCAGGAAAGCGAGCGCGACAGTGGCATGACCATCGTCTGGTTTGGCCCGGAGCGGCCACAGGAATCACTGGAGGTCGCCAATGCCGAGCCCGCCCCGGCCTGAGCACCTGTTCATCGACGGCCCGGCCGGTCGTCTTGAGGCATTGCTGGAATCACCGGAAGACGATTCTTCAGCCGGCTCAGCCGGTATGGCGCTCGTTTGCCACCCGCACCCGCAGCAGGGCGGCACGCTGCATAACAAGGTGGCGCACACGCTGGCAAGAGCGTTCTACCGCAGCGGAATGGCTGCGCTGCGCTTTAATTTCCGCGGCGTCGGCAAGAGCGAGGGACACTTCGACGAAGCGCGTGGCGAACTGGCTGATGCGCTCGCCTGTATCGATTACCTGGTCAAACGCTGGCCGCAGCGACCCCTCTGGATCAGCGGTTTTTCCTTCGGTGCGGCAATCGCCATCATGGCTTCCGTCGAGCGGCGCCCGGCTGGCCTCGTCAGTATTGCGCCCGCCGTCTATCGTTTTGCCAACAACCTCGAACTGCAGCCCGACTGCCCTTGGCTGATCGTGCATGGCGAAGCGGACGAGGTTGTGGCGCTGGCGGAAACGATTGAATGGGTCAATGCCCTGGAGCCCGGTCCGGAGCTTGAGGTATTTGCGCAGACGGGTCACTTCTTTCACGGCAAACTCAACGAGTTACGCGAAACAGTGATGAATTTCGTGGCCGCGAACAAGGCCTGAGCGGCCGCGGTAGCGGCGGCTGGCGCGAGAGGCAGGCCAAAAAAAACCGGGCTTGTTGCCCGGTTCTTTTCGATCGGTTGAAACCGAATCAGACCATGTCTTTCAGGCCCTTAAGCGCTGCAACCTTAACGGTTTTCGACGCAGGCTTGGCTTTGAACATCATCTCTTCGCCCGTGAACGGGTTGACACCCTTGCGAGCTTTCGTAGCTGGCTTCTTGACGACGCGCATCTTCAGGAGCCCCGGGACAGTGAACATGCCAGGACCATTGCGTCCGCCAAGATTCTTCTTGATCTGTGCCGACAGTGAATCGAATACGGCGCCGACGTCTTTCTTCGTCAGACCAGTGTCTTCCGCGATGTGGGCGAAAATCTCAGACTTCGTCGGCGGCTTCTTGGTGCTATCGCCGGCCTTTTTCTTTGCTGCCATGAAAAAGTGACTCCTAAAAAGAAAACAATGCGGGCGCGGCCCGCGACTAAAAAGCAGCGCGACGATATCACAAGAACGCGCTGCCGTTAAACAAAAAAAGGGTTTTTTCCGGTAAAAAACCGAAAAAAAGGCATTGTCGCCAGTCGGCGACGACCTATCAGTTGGTGAAGAACTGGCGCTTGAAGCGTACTTCGATCGGTCGCTCCTGACCTTCCGGAATCACTGAAATATCAAAGATCAGGGTTTCACTGTTGGCGACCGGTATTTCACCGATGTAGTAGATCGCTTCCTGTTCCTGAATCTTGCGCATATTGACGTTCTTTAACTGGCCGGTGAGGTTCACCGTTTTAACCGCAACGTTCGCCGTTACCGAACCACCGTCGTCCTGCTTTACCACGGAAACGTTCAGCATCGCGCGATTCTTGCTGCGCACGATGTTGTACTGACGCGCAACTTCGGGCGGTAATTGATCCGTGGACAATGCACTGAAGTGAACGGTGAATCCGTCAGCACTTACCGACGATGCTTCAGCGGGTTCCGCTTGTGGAACCGTTGCCGACTCGCCAGGGCCACCGCAGCCACTCAACAATGCGATCAGGGACGCAGCAGCGATAATCTTTGCTGAATTCATGTTCTTTATTCCCCCACGGATTACTCGTTGTTCGGCTTTACTATAGCCTGTTTTCCCGCCTTGGCCTATGCCTCGACGCAATTAGTTGGCGCGTCGGATTCTCTACGCGAGTTCGACTACGCGGGCGGTCGGCGCAGTCTGATGACGCCCGCGTGCTTCTGCCCCCACGTCGCGCCGCGCACCGGCCGCACGTTCGGTTTGGCAGCGCCAAAAAACCTTGGCGAGGTGTCGAAAGTTGTCCGCGCTGGCGGCGCGCTCCGCCGCAGCTACGCATGTGCGCGGCGGGGCTTAGCGCGCGGCGAATCGTTGAAGCCTGCGGCGTCAGGACTGACTTCAGGGCGCGCCAGCCGCCGCCGGTCCAGGCGCGTCGCGGCGGTTTGTCTCAGACATGGAACGGTTGCAACGAACGTACGAGGATGACCCCGGCCTGCAGCAGGATGATCGCGAAAATCGGCGAAATATCGAGGCCGCCCAGCGACGGAATAAGCCGCCGAAACGGTCGCAGCACGGGTTCTGCCATCGCGCTGATCATGCTGACAACCGGGTTGTAGGTTTGCGGCGCGATCCAGCTCAAAACGACGCTGACAAGGACAACAAAGAAAAACAGGTACAGGCTGTGAATAATGAGTTGCAGCAGGGCGACCAGAGCAATCGACAGCGGATCCGCCATGCGGCCGCTGATCAGCAGCAGCAGCAAAATAATCAGCACTTGCAGAGCCAGTAATACCAGCACGGTTGCGGTGTCGACCCGGCCGACGGGCGGCAACAGGCGGCGGACGGGGACAATCACTGGCGAAGTAAGCCGCAGCACACCTTGTGCCAGCGGATTGCGAAAATCGATGCGCAGCATCGGCAACCAGAAGCGCAACAGGAACAGAAACAACACGAGCTGTGCCAGCGTACTGACAATAAAATAAAGTGCCTGGGTCATTTCAGCGCTTACCCATCCTTGTTAGCAAGATCCGCGAGCTCGGTCGCGCGCAGGCGCGCCGCGTCGATGGCGGCGCTAAAGATATCACGAACCCCGTCGGCCTCGAGCCGCTCGAACGCCGCTGTCGTGGTGCCGCCAGGAGAGCGTACGCGATCAATCAGAGTCTTCATGGATTCAGGTTCGGCAAGTGCGAGTGAGGCGGCGCCTCGTGCCGTTTCGACCGCAAGCGTGCGCGCTGTATCGGCCGCAATGCCGTAACTCACTGCGGCCTCGATCATGATGTCGATCAGCAGATAGAAATACGCAGGTCCGGTACCGGAGACGGCAGTGACGGCGTCGATAAGGTTTTCTTCTTCAACCCACACGGTCTGACCGACGGCGGACATGATCTGGCCCGCCAGCTTGCGCTGCTTTTTGCCGATGCGTTCATTCGCGAACAGCGCCGAGATACCCTGATCGACGAGGGCGGGCTGATTGGGCATCACCCGGACCACGTCCAGTTCGCCGCCCAGCCAGCTTTCGATGTCGAGGCTGCGCGGGCCGGCCGCGATGGAAATGATCAGCGGCTTGCTGGCCTGCACCACGCCCGCCAGCTGCTGACACACGGGTTTGAGGATTTGCGGTTTGACCGCGAACAGGACGATGTCGGCAAGAGCAGCGACCCGCGCGTTGTCGTCCGTGACCAGTACCCCGTAAAACTCCGCGCGCAGTCGTGCAGCCTGGTCGGCGGACGGTTCGGCGATCATGACGTCGGTCGCATGCATGCCGCCGCGCAGCAGCCCGCCGGCAATGGCGCGCGCCATATTGCCGCCGCCAATAAACGCAATTTTTTGCTGAATCATGAAGTTTGCCTGATGCCTAGTTGCGGGGACCGAACAGCGCCGTACCGATGCGCACGATCGTCGCCCCTTCCTGAATTGCAGCCGCGTAGTCGGCTGTCATACCCATCGACAGTGTATCGAGTGCCAGCCCGGATGCGTTCAGCTTTTCGAATATCTCGCGCAAGTGCCGGAACGGCTCGCGCTGTGCTTCCGGGTCTGCACGTTCACGCGGAATGCACATCAGGCCGCGCAGCCGCAATCGCGGCAGCGCGGCGACGCCCGCCGCGAGCTCGGCGACGTCCGCCGGCGCGACGCCTGACTTGCTGTCTTCATCGTCGACATTGACCTGCAGGCAAACGTTCAGCGGAACGGCGTCAGTAGCGCGATGCTCGCTCAGGCGGCGAGCAATTTTCAGCCGGTCGATCGTGTGCACCCAGTGGAAATGTTCAGCAACCTGACGCGTCTTGTTGCTTTGCAGGTGGCCAATGAAATGCCAGACAAGATCGTCGCGCGCGGCGGCCCCGATCTTGTCGACCCCCTCCTGCACGAAGTTCTCGCCGAAGTGCCGCTGGCCCGCCCCGGCCAGCGCCAGGATGGCCGCAAGGGGCTGCCGCTTGCTGACCGCGAGCAGCTGGACGGCGCCTGCCGGCCGCCCGGCGGCCTGCGTCGCAGCATTCAGCAAATCATGGATTTTCCCAAAGTTTTCCGTGACTTTTATCACGTTTTACTCCGACTGCTTCGTTATACTAGGCAACTCACGCGGCCGGGTTATGGTAAGTATGGCTGCCAGTCATTAGAGGGAGAAACATGGCCGTAGATGTCGCCCAGCTACTGTCCTTCACAGTCAAGAATAATGCTTCGGACCTGCACCTTTCGGGTGGCGTCCCGCCGATGATCCGCGTTGACGGCGATATCAAGCGGGTCAACATGCCAGCGCTTACCCATAAAGACGTCAATAGCATGGTGTACGACATCATGAATGACAAGCAGCGCAAGGATTACGAAGAGTTTCTTGAGACCGATTTTTCCTTCGAGATTCCGAAGCTTGCGCGTTTTCGCGTCAATGCCTTCAACCAGAATCGCGGTTCGGCCGCGGTGTTCCGCACGATTCCCTCGGAAATCCTGTCGCTCGAAGATCTCGGCGCTCCGCAGATATTCAAGGATGTTTCGATGCATCCGCGCGGCATCGTGCTCGTAACCGGCCCGACCGGTTCCGGTAAGTCGACGACGCTGGCTGCGATGGTCGACTACATCAATGACAACAAGCCCGATCACATCCTGACCATCGAGGATCCGATCGAGTTTGTGCACGAAAGCAAGCGTTCGCTCATCAACCAGCGCGAGGTGCATCGCGACACGCTCGGCTTCAACGAGGCCCTGCGTTCGGCGCTGCGTGAAGATCCGGACGTGATCCTGGTCGGCGAGCTGCGTGACCTCGAAACCATCCGGCTGGCACTGACCGCCGCTGAGACGGGTCACCTTGTTTTCGGCACGCTGCACACCAGTTCGGCCGCCAAGACCATCGACCGTATCGTCGACGTGTTCCCCGCGGCCGAGAAGGAAATGGTGCGTTCGATGTTGTCCGAATCGTTGCGCGCGGTAATTTCGCAAACACTGTTGAAGAAGATCGGCGGTGGCCGTATCGCGGCACACGAAATCATGGTCGGCACGCCGGCCATCCGAAACCTGATCCGTGAGGGCAAGATCGCGCAGATGTATTCGGCGATCCAGACCGGCCAGGCGACGGGTATGCAGACGCTGGATCAGAACCTCTCCGAGTTAATGAAGAAGGGCCTGATCACCAAGGAAGAAGCGCGATTCCGGGCGGTCAGCAAAGAAAATTTCTGATCGTTGAAAGGCGCAGGGACTGCGCGTAGCAAGGAGTTTAAGTAATGGAACGAGAGCAGGCCGTAAGGCTTACGCAGAATTTGTTGAAGAAGATGGTCGAGAAGGGCGGTTCCGACCTGTTCCTGACCACCGGCTTCCCCCCTGCTATCAAGGTCGACGGCACTATCCACAAAGCGACGGATACGGCACTGACGCATGAGCAATCCGCCATGATGGTGCGGTCGATCATGAACGACAAGCAGATTAAGGAGTTCGACTCCACCAAAGAGTGCAACTTCGCGATCAGTCCGCAGGGCATCGGGCGGTTCCGCGTCAGCGCGTTCATTCAGCAGGGCATGCCGGGCGCCGTACTGCGCACGATTACCACCGAGATTCCGTCACTGACGGAGCTCGATTTGCCACCGATACTCAAAGACGTCGTCATGAACAAGCGCGGCCTCGTGATCGTGGTCGGCGGTACGGGTTCCGGTAAGTCGACATCGATGGCCGCCATGATCGGGCATCGCAACGAAAACACGCAGGGCCATATCATCTCGATTGAGGACCCGGTCGAATACGTCCACCCGCACAGGGGCTGTGTCATTACGCAGCGCGAAGTGGGCGTCGATACCGAGACCTGGCACGCTGCTTTGAAGAACACGCTGCGCCAGGCGCCCGACGTTATCCTGATCGGCGAAATTCGTGACAAGGAAACGATGGAATACGGTATCCAGTTCGCGGAGACCGGGCACCTGTGTCTTGCAACCCTGCACGCTAACAGCGCGAACCAGGCGCTGGATCGCATTATCAACTTTTTCCCCGAAGAGCGTCGTGCCCAGCTGTTGATGGACTTGTCGCTTAACGTCAAAGCGTTCATCTCGCAGCGGCTGATTCCGCGCGAGAGCGGCATCGGCCGTATTGCCGCGATGGAAATCATGCTTAATTCGCCGCTGATCGCGGACCTGATCTTCAAAGGCGAGGTCGCGCACATCAAGGAAATCATGGCGAAGTCCACGCGGCTCGGCATGCAGACTTTCGACCAGGCCCTGTTCACGCTTTATGAAGACCGGGCAATTTCCTACGAGGAAGCCATGCGTAACGCGGATTCGAAGAACGAACTGCGGCTGCGCATCAAGCTGGAAAGCAAGCGCGAATCGTCGCTGGCCGATCAACAGTCAGAAAGTTTGCGCATCATGGACGAGGACACCGCCAGGACTTTCTAGGCGGCATATAAAGGATTAGCACAGGCGCCTGGCGCAAGACATTATGAATGTAAAGCCACTATTCAAGCTGATGGTCGAGAAGCACGCTTCCGACCTGTTTTTTGCGCCTTTCGCGCCCGCGAAGATAAAAATCGACGGCAAGATAATGCCCGTCAACAAGCTCGAAATGACGCCGAAGATGGTCAAGCAGGCGGCCATGGAACTCATGGACGAGAACATGCTGGAGATCTTCACCCGCAATCTTGAAGTTGACTTCGCGATCTCCGAGCCGGGCCTCGGGCGGTTCCGCGTCAACGTGTTTCATCAACGCGGCAATGTGGCGATGGTATTGCGCTACATCACCACGGAAATGCCGATACTCGACGACCTCGGCATGCCCGATCAGCTCAAGGATCTCGTGATGTTGCGGCGTGGCCTGGTGTTGATGGTCGGCGCAACCGGAAGCGGAAAATCAACCACCCTTGCGGCGATGATCAATCACCGCAATGAAAAGACGTCCTCGCATATCCTGACCATCGAGGATCCGATCGAATTCCTGCATCCCAACAAGCGCTCGATCGTGAACCAGCGCGAAGTCGGTCTGGATACGAAGTCCTATGCCGCCGCACTCAAAAGTGCGATGCGCGCTGCGCCGGACGTTATCCTGGTTGGCGAGATACGCGACCGGCTGGCGATGCAGTCAGCCATCGACATGGCCGGCACGGGCCACCTGGTGCTCGCTACCCTGCACTCGAATAATTCACCGGAAACGCTTGACCGGATTATCAACATGTTTCCGCAGGATCAGCACTCGCAGATCTTTCTTGACCTGTCGCATTACCTGCGCGCCATTATTTCGCAGCGGCTCGTGCGCACGCGTTCCGGCAAGCGGGTTGCTGCCGTCGAGCTGATGCTGAACACGCCGCACATTCGTGACCTGATCCAGCGCGGCGAGATCACCGAGGTCAAGGAAGCATTGAAGAACAGCACCGAGAAGGGCGTGCGCAACTTTGACGAGGCGCTGCTTGAGCTTTACAAGGCCGGCACCATCACCCTCGAAGAAGCAATGACCCACGCCGATTCGCGCTCCAATCTCGAAGCCAGAGTCAATTTCGGCTAAGAATACCCGGATTCGCGCTCCAATCTTGAAGCCAGAGTCAAGTTCGGCTAAGCCCGCCCCGACTCACGCTCCAGGCTCGAAACCAGAGTAAATTTCGGCTAGTAACAACCCGACTCGCGCTCCAGGCTCGAAGCCAAAGTAAATTTCGGCCAGTAACAACCCGACTCGCGCTCCAGGCTCGAAGCCAATTTCGGCTAGCCCCCCCGGCTCACGCTCCAATCTCGAAGCCAAAGCAAGTCTTGCCTGGCGACTTCTGGGCGCGCCCAGAAGGTCCCGGCACCGGTCCGCCGGCAGGGCACCAACGGGCACCTTGAAAGGGTGCGGTCAGCTGCCGGCGTGAAACACGCGGGCGGCGTCAAACACCGGCCCGTCAACGCACACCCGTTTCATCGCCGGGCCGTCGTCCTCCTGCACGAGCACCGTACAGCCGGCGCAACCGCCAACGGCACAGGCCATGAACTCCTCGAGCGACACCTGGCAGGGCAGGCCGTAACGCCGTGCAAGCGCTGCCGTTGCTTCGAGCATCGGCGTCGGGCCGCAGGCGAAGACTTCAACCAGGCCGAGGTCGGCAGCCGACAGCGTCCGCAGCCACTGGTCGGCAAGTTCGGTAACGTAACCGCGAAAGCAGCCGTCAAAATCATTCAGGCTCGTCAGCCGTGACGGAATGCCCCACGACTCGATGAGCGGGTTGGCACTTACGATGTCGGCGGCTAACCACGGCGTCGGCAAGGTTGATGGCTGCAGCGCAAACGGGAAGGGCAGCTCCGAGCCCATCAGAACCAGCGGTTGCCAGCGCGCCGCCGCGGCATGCAGCGTCTCGGCCAGGAAGATCATCGGCGGGATGCCGACACCGCCGCCGATCAGCAGCGGCCGGGTGCGCGCAGGTGTTGGCGCAAAGCCGCGGCCAATCGGTCCCATCACGCTGACTTTGTCGCCTGCCTTGCGCTGACCCAGCGCGTCGAGTCCTGCACCCACTACCTTGAACAGAACTTCGATCCAGCCCGCGTCGGCGTCGACGCGCATGATTGACAGCGGACGGCGCATCGGGATGCCCTCCGCGCAGCGCACGTGCACGAAACTGCCGGCCGTGGCGCGAGCGGCACATTCCGGCGCCTGCAGGCGCAAAACGAATTGCGCACCGGGAAAGTGTGTGACCGTCAGGACAACCGCATCTTCGACAAAAATCGTGCCGCGATGGGCACGGGAAACGTCGGCAGTACTCAAGTTGTGTCCTTGCCGGTCACGGCGCAAAGTATGGCCATGCGTACCGCGACACCCGAGGTGACCTGCTCAGTGATCACGGAGCGCGCGCTGTCGGCAAGCGCCGATTCTATTTCGATACCGCGATTCATCGGGCCCGGGTGCATGACGATAACGTCGGGTGCGGCGATCTTCAGGCGCTCCGTGCTGACCCCGTAGTTAGCAAAGTATTCATCGATACCCGGAATGCCATCGAGGTTGCCGATACGCTCGCGCTGGATACGCAGCGCCATGACCACGTCCGCACCGCGCAGGCCATCGTCCAGGTTTGCGAGGATCCGGGCGCCCGGAAAATCTTGCTGGGCGGGTGCCAGCGCCGGCGGTGACACGAGCCTTAATTCGCGCACACCCATCGTTGTCAAACCCTGCGCTGCAGACCGCGCAACCCGTGAGTGCGCAATGTCGCCAACGATGGCTACCGTCAGCTCGTCAAACTTCTGCTTGTGGCGACGGATCGTCAGCAGATCGAGCAGCCCCTGGGTGGGGTGCGAGGCTTCGGATTCTCCGGCGTTCAGGATGCTGACGTGATCATCAACGTGGCGCGCGATGTAGGCGGGTACGCCGTCACTGGCATCTCGTACGACAAATACGTCGACCTGCATTGCCTGCAGCGTATATATCGTGTCGAGAATGCTTTCGCCCTTCTTGCGTGACGACGTGTTGACGTCCAGGTTGAGGACGTCGGCGCCCAGCCGCTTGGCGGCCAGGTCGAAGGACGCGCGTGTGCGCGTACTCGGCTCAAAGAACAGGTTTGCGACGGTGTAGCCGCGCAGGATATCGGAGCGCGCAGCCGGCGTGCCCAGCGGGGTCAGCCAGCGCTCGGCGGCGTCCAGCAGCGCCGTCATGCGATCACGACCGATGCCGCGCAGCGTCAGCAAATGCCGCAGGCGGCCATCGGCAGCGCACTGCAGATCGCTGTCGTCCTGCGTGCGCGATTCATTGAACAGTTCGGTGACACTCATGGCGGCGGCATTCTACTCTGAAATATTGTCCTGATTTAAGCCGATTGGGCCAGCCAGCGCTCGGCAATCACGGCGGCAGCTGCCGCATCGATTGCCGCCTTGCCGATGCGCCGGCGCCCGCCGGCCTGGCGGCTGGCCTTGAGTCGCGCGCTGGCATCGCTCGATGACAGCCGCTCATCGATCGTTTCTATCGGCAATTCATAGCGTTCGAGTGCAGCGCAAAATTCCTCGATAGCCGGCAGCAGGCTGCCCGGCCTGCCGTCTCGCATCATCGGCACACCGACGATCAGGCATTGCGGCCGCCATTCGTCCAGCAACCTGTCGATGCTTGCCCAGTCCGGGCCGTTGGCGCCATTGGCAATCGTCGCGATGGCGCTCGCGGATCCGGTGACCTGCTGGCCGACCGCCACGCCGATGCGGCGTAAGCCGAAGTCGAATGCGAAGACCGTCAACGGCGCGGGTCGTTCAGGCATGCCCGGCGTCCGCGGTCAGCTGGCTGATTTCGATGCCCAGGGAGCGCGCTGCAGAATGCCAGCGATCCTGAAACGGCAGGTCGAACACGATCTCGGGCGTTGCCGGCACGCTGAGCCAGCTGTTGGCGAGCATTTCGGCCTCGAGCTGACCAGCGGCCCAGCCGGCGTAGCCAACGGCAACCAGCGTCCGGTCAGGCCCGTCGCCGGCCGCAATGGCGTCAAGCACGTCGCGCGAGAAGGTCAGCTGGATCTCGTCCGAAACGTCCAGCGAGCTTTCGAACCGGTAGCCCGCCGTGTGCAGGACGAAGCCGCGGTCCGCTGCGACCGGCCCACCCCCGTACACGAGCGCATCGGCGGTCTTCTGGTCACCGGCAGTCAGTGACAGCTGTGCCAGCAGGCCGCTCAACGCCATCGGCAACGGGCGATTAATGACGATGCCGAGAGCACCGTCCGCATTGTGTTCGCAGATCAGCGTGACCGTCGCGTGGAAATGCGGGTCGTTGAGACCCGGCATCGCGATAAGCAATTGATTGCTGAAAGTAGCCGGCGTTTCCATCACACCAGTATCGACGGGTTGCCGGCACAGGACAACCGGCAGGCGTCGCCGGCAGCACGTTAGTTGCTGCGTGCCGCCGTTGCCGGCTGCTCCGCAAAGCGCCACTTGTACAGGAAATTGAGCTGTGGATAGTCGAGTCGCACCGCTTCCGGGAACGGATCGAACGGCGCAGCGCGGCGCAGAATACTCAACGCCGCCTGATCGATAACCCGTGACCCCGAAGATTGCACGATCACGACTTCGGCGAGCGCGCCGGACGCATCGATTGTCACTTCCAGCGTCGGACTGCCGGTCAGTCCGCGCAGGCTTGCCTGTTCCGGAATGAACTTGCTGCCGACGCTCTCGATCTTGCGCTTCCAGCGATCGACATACCCTGCAATGCTCGACTCGCGCGTGTCGGCGCTCAGGATGACGCGCTGCTTGTTCTGATCGCGCACCAGGAAACTGGCCTGCTCATCCTGCGGCAATGGCAGCGTGGTCTCGATGCCGGCTTCCAGGTAAGCGGCGCGTGCTTCCACGTCCTGCGGCAGCTCGCGGGCCTCTGCGCTGATGCGCTGTGCCGCGGAGGCGCGGGTGGTCAGCACCTGGTCCGACGTTGCTTCCTGCAGCATCGAATCGCGCAGCGCATTGGCATTCAGATCGCCGAGATTGTCGACCGGCACGTTGCTCTTGGCAGGGGCTCCGGGTCGTGCCGCCTCGTCCGTATTGCCGCCACCGAGCTGGCTGGCCTGCGCGAGGTACTCGGCATTGTCATCACGCCGCACGCTGCGATCCGGGTCGGCAACTATCGTTACCTCGAGTGACACCGATTCACTGGTCGGCGGCTCGAATACGGCGTTGAAGGTGATTCCTATAATAAGAATGCCGTGCACCAGCGCCGCAAGGAATAACATCGGCGGCAAGCGGTCCGGTTTTGCACCGTGGTCGAGTTCCACCTCGTCCAGTTCGGGCGACGCGGCAGCGGCTTGCTTGGCTTGTGCTCTCATCTGTAGTCCGGCTGGCGATCTCTGCCGTGGCAATTGTGACACAGATCAACGGCTTTCCCGGGGGGGGGCGATCCTGCCAGTTTACGCGGCGCGCCTTGGCTGGGTTGAGACCCAGGTCACCCCTTGTTGCGGCCGGCAGCGCGAAACATGCACCGCAATCGGCCTGCAGCTCTGGCCGCAGCCGGCAATCGGGCCTTACGCAAGCCGTCTGTCTATTGCATCGAACAGCTGACCGGCGATGTTGAGATCAAACATGCGATCCAGCTCGCGGATGCCGGTCGGGCTCGTGACATTGATCTCGGTCAGGTAATCGCCGATGACGTCGATGCCGGCAAATACCACGCCGCCCGCTTTCAGGCGCGGACCGACCTGCGAGCAGATATAGCGATCGCGTTCCGTCAGCTCGCGACCTTCGGCAGTCGCGCCCATCACCAGGTTGCCGCGGTTGTCATCGGCCGGCGGGATCCGCGCCAGCGCGTACGGCACCGGCTCACCGTCGATCAGCAGGATACGCTTGTCGCCGCGCGCGATCTCGGGAATAAAGGTTTGCGCCATTGCAAAACGCTGGCCGTTATCGGTGAGCGTTTCAAATATGACGTTGGCGTTGTTGTCACCCTTGCGGATGACAAAAATCGAGCGGCCACCCATACCGTCCAGCGGCTTTACCACGACGTGCTGATGCTCCTTCAGAAATTGCTTCAGGTCCGCCATCGAGCGCGTGATAAGAGTGGTCGGCGCGCAGTCGGCGAACCAGGCGGTGTAGGCCTTTTCGTTCATGTCGCGCAGGCTGTCGGCACGATTCACGACGAGTGCGCCGGCGTCGGCCGCGCGCTGCAGGATATACGTCGCGTAAATGTACTCCATGTTGAACGGCGGGTCCTTGCGCATCAGGATAACGTCGAGATCGCCAAGCCGGATTTGTTCGACGTCGCCCAGCGTGAACCAGTGATCAGGATCTTCCCGCACGCCGAGCGCGCGGGCTTTACCAAGAGCGACGCCGGCAGCGAGGCGCAGGTCACGCAATTCGAAGTAATAAATGGTCGCATCGCGGCGCGCTGCCTCGAGCAGCATGGCAAACGAGCTGTCTTTTTTCGGCGTGATGGCGCTAATCGGGTCCATAACGACACCGAGTCGCAGTGGCTTGGCGGGCATTGGCTGTCACTCTCCTGTAGCTGATCGATCGTTTTCTGCCCGCGGCGGGCGGGCCTAACTATACAGGTCGGCGGTGGCGCCCAATACCGCTAAGCGGCGCGGCAGTCGGAGCGGCGTTGCAGGCTTGTCGCGATGGTCGCAAAAATCACCCGATGCACCTGATTGTCAAAGAAAAGTTGCGGCTGGGCGGCCTGTCATGGCGACCCTTGGGGCAATGTGGTACAAGTCGCACTGGCTGATGACAAATAGCGGCTGAGCGGCGTTTTCGCCGCTGCGCGGGACGCCTGAGCGTCACGCGGCAGTCGTCCGATCAGCGCCCGCTGCAATGGAAATCCAGCGGTCGGCTTTGCCTGGGCAGCAAGGTCGATGGTTGTGCGGAGGCGCTCTTGTCAGCAGGAAAACAGCTAGGCGGTCGTGTCCCGACCGGCGATTGGGCGAGGAAATCCGGTGTCAAACAGTGCAACCCGAAGTCTTAACGGGCTCAAGATTCTGGTTATCGACGACAGCAAGACGATCCGCCGCACAGCGGAAACCCTGTTATCGAAAGAAGGCTGCGAAGTGTTCACGGCAATCGACGGCTTCGATGCCTTGTCGAAAATTGCTGATCACCAGCCGGATCTGATATTTGTCGACATCATGATGCCGCGTCTCGACGGCTACCAAACCTGCTCGCTGATCAAACACAACAAGGTTTTCAAGGAAACGCCGGTCATCATGCTGTCCAGCAAGGACGGTCTGTTCGACCGTGCGCGTGGCCGCATCGTCGGTTCCGAGCAGTACCTGACCAAACCGTTTACCCGCGACGAATTGCTCGGCGCGATTTCGAACCAGATCAACTAGTAACGAGGCTGTTAATCAGAACCTGACCATGGCTACTGTACTGATCGTTGACGATTCTCCGACCGAGCTGCACCTGTTCCAGAAAATGCTGGACAAGAACGGCTTCGTCACACTGGTTGCCGACAGCGGCGAGGACGGCCTTAAACAGGCTCAGTCGGCGCGCCCCGATTGCATCCTGATGGACGTCGTGATGCCCGGCATGAACGGCTTCCAGGCCACTCGCAAGCTGACCCAGGATCCGGCGACTGCCGGTATCCCGGTGATCATGGTAACGACCAAGGACCAGGAAACCGACAAAATCTGGGGCATGCGCCAGGGCGCTGTCGAGTACCTCGTGAAGCCGGTCAAGGAAGCGGAGCTGGTGGCGAAAATAAATTCCGTCATGGCCGGCTGAATGAGCGCCGGTCCTGACCTGCAGGCACTGATCGACACGCCTTTCGAGTTACTTCAGGAACTCGAAAGGCGCAGTCGCGTCGCGCTCGCCGGCAAGAGCGGCGGCGAACTGACATCCGAGTGGGTGGGTGTGGGCTTTCGCATCGGCGATGAACAGTTCGTCGCCAGTCGCGAGGAAGTTCGCGAGATCCTGATGTTGCCGGACAGCATCACCCGCGTGCCGGGCGCCAAGCGCTGGGTCCTCGGTGTAGCCAATTTGCGCGGGCACCTGTTGCCGCTTGTTGACCTCAAGCTTTTTCTTGGTAGCGGCAGAACCTCGCTGCGGCGCGTCAGTCGCGTGATTTCGGTTAATCATCGCGACGTGCCCGCCGGACTCGTCGTCGACGAGGTGCTTGGTTTCCGGCGCTTTAACGATAACGAGTTCGCCGGCGAGTGGCCGGAAACCGTCGTACGCTGCGACCGCTTCATTCGCGGCGCCTATAAACGCGGCCAGGATGTATGGCCGATTTTCGGGCTCTACGAACTGCTTGCGAGCAGTTCGTTCCTGCAGGCCGCTGCGGACTGACGCGCCTGCATCATTATTGAACGAGTTTAAGCACAATCATGGCTGAGAAACGCGACAAGACTTCTATCTTCATGCCGCTGGCACTGTTGACCGGGCTGCTGTTGCTGGCTGCTGCCGGCATTGCCTGGCAGCAAGGCGGCAGCGCGGCCTCCGGCGGTTCCGCGACCGTGGCTATGGCGGCGGTATCGCAGTCGCTCGGATTGCACGCGAGTCGGGTTCGCGCCGGTGATGCGGCCGCGCTGCCGCGGCTCTCGGCAGATCTTGCGAGCCTGCAGGAACTGCGCAGCGGCGCGGCCGACGTGCCCGGCAGCACGGCGCAATGGGATGCGCTTGCCAACAACGCGGCCGCAATCGATGGTCATGGCGAATCGCTGCGTGCAATCAATACGGCGACGGCAGCGATTGCCACGGCGACACCGGAACTGTTGGCGGCGGCGGAAGCCCTGCTGACCAGCGCTGGCGGCGCCGCTGCGCTGCAGGCGCTTACGGAGCGCGCGCAGAATATCAACAGTGCAGCAGCGGCAATGCCCGCTAGCAGCGACCCGCAGGGGCTTGCCGCAGCAATCGGCAACGACCTCGCTTATTTGCGCGACCTGCGTGGCGCGCTGGCTGGCGAAACCAGCACGCTCGATATCGCGGCGCTTGGCGCAGCAGCACGCGAGGCGGGGATGCCGGCATTCGATGCGGCATTTGCAGCCGTAGAAAACAATGCCGGCACGCTGATCAGTAACGCGCAGTCCGTGGCGGATGCGCGCGACGCGGCAGGCAGGGTACTTTCCGCCAGCGAACAGCTGCGTGGGTCACTGACAAGCGGCAGCGCCGTGCCACGCGGCGGGCTGCTGGCCAACCGCCTGCTGGTGCCCGGCCTGCTGGCGGCGGCATTGCTCGGGCTCCTGCTGCTGGTTGCGCTGAATCGCAAGAGCCGCGTGTTCGAACGTGCAGCGAAAGTGCAGGCGGAACAGAACGAGCGCAATCAGCAGGCAATTCTGCGCCTGCTCGACGAGCTGGGCAGTCTCGCCGATGGCGACCTGACGGTTGAAGCTACGGTCACCGAGGACATCACCGGCGCTATCGCAGACTCCATTAACTATGCCATCGAAAAACTTCGCGAACTCGTCGCAACAATTAACGAAACGGCGATCATGGTGGATTCGGCCGCGAAACAGACGGAAAGCACTGCTGTGCACATGGCGCGCGCAGCGGACAATCAGAATCGCGAGATTACCGCTGCGACCGGCTCGATGTTGTCGATGGCAAGCTCAATTGAGGAAGTGTCCGGCAATGCCGAGCGCTCGTCGGATGTCGCAAGGCATTCTGTTGACGTCGCGCACAAAGGCGGCGAAGCGGTACGGCGCACGATCGATGGCATGAACACGATTCGCGAAACTATTCAGGATACGTCGAAGCGCATCAAGCGGCTCGGTGAGAGCTCGCAGGAGATCGGCAATATCGTGGAGCTGATCAACGACATCGCCGAGCAGACCAATATCCTGGCACTAAACGCATCGATCCAGGCTTCAATGGCCGGTGAGGCGGGGCGTGGTTTCGCAGTTGTTGCCGACGAGGTGCAGCGACTCGCCGAACGTTCAACAAATGCCACGAAGCAAATCGAAGTTCTGGTCCGCACTATTCAGGCCGATACCAATGAAGCTGTCGTCTCAATGGAGCGCAGCACAACGGACGTGGTCGGTGGCGCGTTGCTGGCGGAAAATGCCGGCGCCGCGCTCGACGAGATCGAGCAGGTGTCGAACCAGATTGCGAGCCTCGTCCAGAATATTTCCGGTTCTGCACGCGAGCAGGCCGGCAGTGCCGCCGATGTCACGCGGCGCACCAAGAAACTGAAAGAAATCAGCGAACAGACCGGCAAGGCAACGACCGCCACCGCGGCCGCCATATCGAAGCTGTCGGAACTCGCGTCGCAATTGCGCAACACCGTCGCCGGCTTTACCTTGCCGACCTCGGCGCTGCGCTCCCGCAACCTGGCTGGCGGACCCGCGGCAGTCACTAACACTTCGCAAACCCACAAGGATCAGGCAACCGGCTGATAATTGCCGATCACCGTCCGATGAGCGCAGATAACCAAACCCCGCAAACGCAGCACGGCGACATGACCGTGTCGCGCGGCCTGAATATCGTCAGCCAGGAGTTGCTGGAGACGATTCGCGGCGCGCACCTTGCTCTTGAGGAATGCGTCGATGGCCGAGGTGGCAATAGCGCGCTGGCGCGCACTGGCGAGCTGTTGCACACGGCTCGAGGTGCGCTGCGCATAACGGAAACCTACGGCGCTGCACTGCTTGCCGAGGAGATGGAAGCCGTCTGCGCTCATCTCGTCAAGGTCAAGGAGAGCCCCGGACGCGATGAAGGCCTCGATGCGTTGACCCGTGC
This sequence comes from uncultured Gammaproteobacteria bacterium, assembly GCA_963800915.1. GTDB lineage: Bacteria > Pseudomonadota > Gammaproteobacteria > Steroidobacterales > Woeseiaceae > Woeseia. Next base: position 40,705 of record CAWDCR010000001.1, on the reverse strand, counting down.
CATGGTGCAACTGCCTGCGTACATCGAGCGCCTGATGGGTGGCGGTCGCGACATTGCGCTGGTGCTGCTGCCATTGCTCAACGACCTGCGCGCCGTGCGCGGCAAACCGCTGTTGTCGGAAGGCACCTTGCTGCTGTTGAACCTGTCGCCGTCGCAGCGTCCGGTTGGGCAGGAACAGCGAACAGCGAGCGGCGAAGATATCGTCAAGCTGGCCGCAAGGCTGCGGCCACGCTTCCAGCTCGCGCTGCTTGGGCTGATCAAGGGCGGTAACGCGCAAAAACACGTCAGGACGCTGGCCGAAGTGACCGAGAAACTCGAACGGTCCGCGGTGCGCGACGATCTGTATCAGCTTTGGTGGGTTCTCGGCGGCGTGCTCGAGTCATTGCAGAGCGGTGGGTTGGATGTCGCCGTGGCGCTCAAACGTTTGCTGGGCCAGACCGATCGGCAGATCAAGCGGCTGATCGATAATGGCCCGGACGGTTTCCACGACCAGAGCGTGACCGACCTGCAGAACAACCTGCTGTACTACGTAGCGCGGTCGCGGCATGCCGGCCCGCGCATCAGTGAGATACGCGCAGCGTTCAATCTTTCCGAAATGCTGCCGGGCGACGAGCAGGTTGCGCTTGCCCGCGAAGGTTTGTCCGCCCCCAGCGTCAAGCTGATGAAAACCGTAGGCGCCGCAATCAAGGAAGACCTCGGGCGCGTCAAGGACGTGCTCGATATCTATGTACGCACCGGTATGAGCAAACCGTCCGAGCTCGTGCCGCAACTGGACCTGCTGAAAAAAATCAGCGATACGCTGGGCGTGCTCGGGCTCGGCGAACTGCGTGGCAACGTAGACGCGGAAATCGATCGGCTTAAAACCGTGGTTCGCGAAGGCGGCGACGCGCGCGAGCAAACCGTGCTGGAAATTGCCTCGACGTTGTTGCGGGTCGAGGATCGCCTTGACGCACAGCTGCTGCGGCAGATCGCGCCGCAAACTGCGGATGAGGGTGACGTCGAGCCGAGCGAGGAAAACACCGAATTCCAGCACGTGGCCGAAGCGGTGATGCGCGAATGCATCATCAACCTGGCCCGTATCAAGGAAACATTCGCGCACAGCATGACGTCGAACAGTGATTCCCACGGCGTCGACAACGTTCCGGCGCTGGTTCGGGGCATCAAGGCCGGCCTGTTGATGCTGCAGAAGAATCGCGCGCTGGACGTGTTCGACCGCCTTGGCGAAATGATTCGGCTCGCGTTAGCAGGTGATGGCCCGTCGCGCCTTGAACAACGCGAGATGGATCGGCTGGCCGATGCGATCGTCAGCATCGAGTACTACATGGAAACGGTCAAGGCAGGTCGCAAAGATCCGTTCTACATGCTGGACAATGCCGAAACCTGCCTTGATGTACTGAAGTCGATGGAAAGCCGACTGAGCGCAGACTTTGAAGGCGATGCGAGCCACCCGAGGACGATGCCGGAACCTGCGCCGGTGCCCGATGCCGCAAATTTCTACAAGACCGCCGTTATGCGCTCGACGCCGGTGGTGCGGCCGCAATCCGATCACATTGATCCGGAACTGCTCGAACTTTTTATTGAAGAAGCGAAAGAAGAAATCGCGACAATCGGCCGCTACCTGCCGAAGTGGATCAGTGCACCGGATGACATGGAGTCGCTGATCACCGTAAGGCGCTCGTTCCACACGCTGAAAGGCAGCGGCCGCATGGTCGGTGCCGAGCGCATCGGTGAGTACTGCTGGGCCGTTGAAAACCTGTTGAACCGGCTGATTAATCGCACGATGACGCGCACGCCGCCGATGGTGGAGTTCATCGCGGCGGCGGCGGAGGTGGTGCCGGAACTCGTAGAACAGCTCGAGGTGGGCGCAGAGCCGAGCTCCGACGTGAACCTGTTCCTGGCGCGCGCTAGTGCGTTCGCCGAAGGTGATCCGAACGCCGCGCGCCTGACGATCAGCGGACCGGCACCCGAAGAGGATGAAGCAGACGGCCTCGAAATGGATCCGGTGCTGCTGGATATCTTTTCCAAGGAAACAGCCGGGCATCTGCAGGCGATACGCGAGTTCATTGAAGGGTGTGCCGGGCACCGCCCGCCGTTCTATGTCACTGACAAGCTGCATCGCTCATGCCACACGCTGCACGGTAGCGCGAACATGGCGAACGTCGATCGCGGCGTGGCTGTGGCCGGCGCCCTGAATCGCTACATCCGCCGCGTTTACGACTACCAGGTGGGTTTCGGCGAAGAGGGTATAGACGCACTGCAGCGTTCGACGGTCGCGATCGGAACTATCGTCGCCGACATCAATAACAATGAGCGCGAACGCGCGGACTACCGCGACCTGATCGAGCGACTGTCGGAGCTTGCCAGTGCCATCGAGCCGCCGGAGGCAGACAAAGGCGACAGCGACGATGACGCGTCCGTTGTCATTGCCGAGTTGCCGCGCGGCGCGGAGCAGGAAGAGCCTGAGCTCGCTGCCTACGACGCGGAGATTGCGGCCATTTTCTCGGAGGAAGCCGGCGAGCTGCTGGAAGCGGCGGATCGCGCGCTGGCGACCTGGAGCAAGGATCGCAACTCACGCGCCCATCTCGAGGAACTGCGGCGTCACCTGCACACCTTGAAAGGTGGCGCGCGCATGGCCGGAATTTCCGCGATGGGCAACCTGAGCCACGAAGTCGAAACGCTGCTGACCGGCATCGATGACGAACGCATTGCGGCGAGCCAGAGCGTCGACGAACTGCTGCAACAGAGTATCGATGAACTGCACCGCATGCGCGACAGTGTTACGGCAGGCAAGTCCGTGTCGCCGGCGGCCAATCTTGAGGACAGGATCAGGGCCGTCAGTTCCGGCGGACACGCGGCGATCGAGGACAGCGGCGATGCGCCAATGCCCGGCAGCCGTGACGAATCGCCGCTGGCTGAATCGACCGAGTTCACTGCGGATCCGGCAGAGCCGGTCAGCATGATCATCGTCGATAAGGCGCGAGATGCGCAGCCGCCGACGCTCGATGAAGACCCCGGCAGTCTGCCGTCAGAGTCGGATACAGCCAACATCGCTACGATCAGCGGTGCCGAAGGATTGCAGTTCATGGAGGACACCGCGGCCGCTGACGAAGAATCGGCGGCAGCGGATGCGCCGAGCGCGCACGACGACACGCTGTCCGGAGCAGAGATCTACAGCGATGCTGAAATGCCGGCAGCCGATGACCTGGCTGGATCGGCTGAAGCAGCTGAAGCAGCTGAAGCAGCGGGGCCGGCGGAAGACCAGGTGCCAGGCTACGAAGTCAGCGAGGACCATAGGCCGCAGGAGGTCGCCGCTGCGGAAGCCGGTGAACAAGAAGGCCACCTCGAGCCAACGCCGGTAACCGATGAAGTCGGCGCGCGGCGCATGATGCGGCTTGAGCAGGAGGCCGCCGAGCAAAATCGCGGCCGGCGCGGCGGCGGCGACCAGCGCCAGGAGACGGCGCGCATCGACGCTGAACTTCTCGAAGACCTGTTGAACGCGGCGGGTGAAATCAGCATCTATCATTCGCGATTGAGTCAGCAGATCAACACGATCGACTTCCACGTTGAAGAGCTGGAGCAGACCGTCGCGCGGCTGCGCGAACAGCTGCGCAAACTCGAGATCGAAACTGAAGCGCAGATCATGAATCGCCACCAGGAAACGCTGGTGGCAAAAGATTTCGATCCGCTTGAAATGGACCGCTACTCGAATATCCAGCAACTGTCGCGCGCGCTCGCCGAATCGGCCAGCGACATGACAAGCCTAAAGGACCTGCTGCGCAACACGACGTCGGAGGCAGAAACCCTGCTGGCCCAGCAGTCGCGGGTTACAGCCGAGCTGCAGGATGGCCTGATGCGCACCCGCATGGTGCCGTTTGAACGGCACGTGCCGCGCCTGACGCGGCTGGTGCGCCAGGTGGCGACAGAAACCGGCAAGCGCGCCGAGCTTGCGGTAGAAGGCGCGTCGGGCGAACTGGACAGGCAGGTGCTGGATAAAATGCTGCCGCCGTTTGAGCACATGGTGCGCAACGCCGTCATCCACGGCATCGAGTCGCAGGAGGTGCGGCAGGCTGCCGGCAAGCCGGCGACGGGCAGAATTACCGTGCGCCTGCATCGCGAAGGTGCCGAGATGGTCATCGACGTGTCGGACGATGGCGCCGGCCTCGACGTCAATGCGATCCGTCGCAAGGCTTTCGAGCGTGAGCTGCTGCGGCCCGACAGCAAAGTTTCCGATGCCGAGATAATGCAGTTGATCCTGACCCCGGGCTTCAGCACTGCGCGTGAAGTGACGCAGTCGGCAGGCCGCGGTGTCGGTATGGATGTTGTGGCCACCGAGGTCAAGCAGCTCGGTGGTTCGCTGCAGATATCGTCTGTCATCGGGCAGGGCACGAATTTCACGATACGCCTGCCGTTCACGCTGGCCATCACGCAGGCGCTGATCGTGCGCGCCGGCGACGAGGTGTACGCGTTGCCGCTGCCGACGGTTGAAGGTGTCGCGCGCGTCGCCAACGCACAGCTAAAAGCACTTTTGCAGCAAGCCGATCCGGTTTACGAATACGGCGAACAGTCATATCACTTCCGTCATCTCGGTATGTACCTCGGCGGCCAGGCCGCGCAGCTGCCTGATGACGACAGCCACATCCCGGTTATTCTCGTGCGGGCGGGTGACCAGGCTATTGCACTGCTGACCGACGAGATGATCACGAGCCAGGAAATCGTCGTGAAGTCGCTGGGCCCGCAGCTATCGAGCGTGCGCGGTATTTCCGGCGCGACAATTCTCGGCGACGGCCGCATCGTGCTGATCCTCGACATCACCTCGCTGGTCCGCGCCGGCATGCCGATCGTCGAGGTGCGCAATGCGGCGCCCGCGGCGGCTGACCAAAGGCCGCTGGCCCTGGTGGTCGACGACTCGATCACCGTGCGTCGCGTCATGGAGCGCTTCCTGACACGTAACGGCCTGCGGGTCGTCACGGCAAAAGACGGTATGGACGCGATCAGCGTGCTGCGCGACGCGATGCCCGACATTATCCTGCTCGACATCGAGATGCCGCGCATGGATGGCTACGAGTTTGCGACGCACGTGCGTAATGACGAGCGCGTTTCGGACGTGCCGATCATCATGATTACGTCACGCGTTGGCGATAAACACCGGGCGCGCGCCATCGAGATCGGCGTGAATGATTACCTTGGCAAGCCTTACCAGGATTCGCAGTTGCTGGATGCTATCGCCCGTTTGCTTGAAGACCGCGGCGTGGCGCTCGGATGAACGCAGGCGTCGAAGAGCTCTACAGTTTGCTGGTGCCGCTGTCCGGCGACCGGCTCATCGTGCCGCGCGCCTGCGTTGCTGAAGTCGTGCGCTACGTGCAACCTGACGCCGTTGCGGGCAGCGAGCCGTGGCTGCTCGGCACGATCAACTGGAGCGGTCGCGCGTTGCCGATCGTATCGTTTGAGGGCACGCTTGGCCGGGAGCTGCCGGCGGTCACCGGCCGCACCCGCATCGTAGTTTTTTATGCGACCAGCGGACTGGTTCGCGCCGGTCACTTCGGGCTGCTGACGCAGGGCTTTCCGCAGCTCGTACGGGTGAATCGCGACGTGCTGAAACTCGATGCCCGCGACGGCTGGCCGAATGAAGCGCCGGTGCTTTGCCGCGTAAAAATGATCAACGAATACCCGCTGATTCCGCATCTCGAAAAACTTGAGGCAATGGTAGGTAACGAAGCGGTGGATGGCTGAGCGCTACGTCGCTGATCGATTCGCGAGATCGCCCCACAGGGCCTGCACCAGTGTCAATGCTGCGATAGCCGCTGTCTCGGTGCGCAGAATGCGCGGTCCCATTGCAACCGGCACGAAACCCTGCGCGAGCGCCTGCGCTGACTCACTGTCGCTTAGCCCGCCCTCGGGTCCTATCAATAGCTCGACACCCGCGCGCGGCTCGTCAATCTTGTCGATGCTTAGCGCGGCGCCCGGCAGCAGTACCAGACGGGTGCAGTCCGCCGCAGCCGTGTTGCCCAGAAACTCCTGAAACGACAACGCCGGATCGATTATAGGCGGCAGGTTGCGGCCACATTGTTCGCAGGCGCTCTCGGCAATGCGCTGCCAGTGTTGCCGGCGCCGGGTGGCGCGCTCCGCTGCGAGGCGCACGACCGAAAACTCGGTCTGCAGAGGCGTGATACGACGCACGCCGAGCTCGACCGCTTTCTGCACGACGGTATCCATGCGCTCGCCACGTGAAATCCCCTGCACGAGGCGCACATCCAGCGGCGATTCGACGTTGCGATCCGTTGCATCCGTAACATGCAGCAACACGTCCTGCCTGCTGATTCGCACGATGCTTGCCAGGAATTCAGCGCCGCTGCCATCGAACAGCTGCAGCGTATCGCCGGGCCTGCTGCGCAGTACCCGGCCGATATATCGTGCGGCTTCATCACGCAGCGTGATCTCGGACTGCGCGCTGATTTTTTCGTTTACAAAGAGGCGGGGCGCGGGCATCGGGGGCTCCACTGGAGGTCGGCTGCATTAAGCCGTCAGGCGTATTCGATGTCAAAGCTGCGTCTGATCGCTATCATGTCCATTGATCGGTCCACAACAGAAGCAGACGAGGATAATGAGTTCCGAAAGCGCGCAATACCTGATCGATCCGGCGAGCGGTTTGCTGGCGGCAGCACGCCAGTGCCCGTCACCGAATCAGGACGAGCGACCGCCCGGCGCAGCGCCGGAGCTGCTGGTGCTGCACGGTATCAGCCTGCCGCCCGGCGAATTCGGCGGCCCGTATATCGAACGGCTGTTCAACAACACGCTGGATCCGGCTGAACATCCGTACTTCGCCGAGATCGAAGGGATGCGCGTTTCCGCGCATTTGCTGATACGGCGCGACGGCTCACTGCTGCAGTTCGTACCATTCAACCGCCGCGCCTGGCATGCCGGCGCGTCGTCGTTTCGAGGTCGTGACTGTTGTAATGACTATTCGATCGGTATCGAGCTGGAGGGCGAAGACCACAGCCCTTACAGTGACGCGCAATACGCCCAATTACCGTTGATCCTGCAGGCTCTGCAACGCTGTTATCCCGCGCTTGGCGCGCGCCGCATCGTCGGCCACTGCGACATTGCGCCTGGCAGAAAAGTCGATCCCGGCCCTGCTTTCGACTGGCTGCGACTGTATGATGCCCTTAGCGATCCAACCGGAACGACCGTGCCATCATGAAACTGATTGCCCTGCTCATCGGCCTGCTGATAGAACGCCTGGCTACCCAGCTATTTCACCTGCGCGAACTGCGCTGGCTGGATCGCGTCATCGATGCAGGCTGCTACAGGATTGCGAAACTGACCCGCTGGCCGCCGCTGATTCCGGTCCTGTTGCTCGCCATCCTGCTCGTGCTGCCGGTATTCCTGGTCACGCTGCTGCTGGGCGATACGCTGTTCGGCTTTCCGTACCTGCTGCTTGCTGTCGGTGTCCTGTTCTTCTCGCTGGGCCCGAAGGACATCGCGGAGGAAGTCGACGATTACTGTTCTGCCGTCGAATCTGACGATGCGGAACGCATCCGGATCACTGCCAAGGCCTTGCTGGAAAGAGACGTTCCGGAAGACGCATGGCGGCGCATCAGCGAGGTAGAGGAAGCGGTGTTTGTACAAGCGAACAACCGCCTGTTTGCAGTGGTTTTCTGGTTTATTCTGCTGGGCCCGCTGGGTGCCTGGTCGTACCGCGTAACGGACCTGATCCGGCGTCGCGCGGTATTCCAGGCGGCGCGCGATGCGGACCATCGCAATGACGATGACGATGACGACGGCAATGACAATGACGATGGCATTGCCGGCGCCGCCAATGCGCTGCACAGCTGGCTTGCCTGGGTGCCCGCGCGGCTGACCGCCTGTGGCTACGCGCTGGCCGGCAGTTTTGACGACGCATTCGCCGTCTGGCGCGGCGCGCCTGAGCAACAGGCGGCCAGTACCGGTGAGCGCAGCGACCAGCTGCTGGCGCGCGTCGGTGTCGCGTCGCTGGCGCTGCTGCCGCTTGACGATGAGAACGAAGCGTCACGCGCAATCCGCGGTGCAACCGCTGCGAATCGGCTGGTGTTCCGCCTGCTGCTGTTGTGGGCCGTCGTGATCGCAAGCATGACGCTGTACGGCTGGTCCGTCTGAGCAGACGGGTGCGGCTCATTCCGCTCGCTGCGCTGTGGCTGCTAACCGCCTGCGGCGAGTCCGAAAGACTTGCGACGGCACCCGCAGGCCCTTTGCAGGAACTGCGTATCGTCGCGCTCGCGCCGCACCTCGCTGAGCTAAGCTTTGCCGCCGGCGCCGGCGCGCAGCTCGTCGGCGTTAGTTCCTACAGCGACTTTCCCGAAGACGTCAGGTTGTTGCCCGTCGTCGGCGACGCGTTTCGCATTGACCACGAACAACTGGCACTGCTGCGTCCGGACCTGTTGCTGGCCTGGGCTAGCGGCACGCCGGTCCACATCGTCGACGCGCTGCGCGGCCGCGGCTATCGCGTCGAGCTGATTCAAACCGAAAGCCTCGCGGACATCGCTGCCGCAATACGTCGAATCGGTGAGTTGAGCGGCAGGGTCGACACCGCCGCTGCGGTCGCCACGGCCTTTGAGCAGGATCTTGCAACGCTCGCGCAGGACTGGCGGGATGCGGAATCGATCCGGGTGTTTTACCAGGTGTCACTGCGTCCGCTTTACACGGTCAATGGTCGCCACTACATCAGCGAGCTGATTTCGCTTTGCGGCGGCCGCAATGTGTTCGCGGAATTGAACGAGCTTGCGCCGATGATCAGCGAAGAGGCGGTGCTCGATCGCGATCCGGAAGTGATACTGTCGGCTGACACGGGCAACGAGACTACGGCAGTTGCCTGGGGCTACTGGGGCAATATCGCTGCGAATCGCTATGCCAACCATTTCACGGTTCCGGCGGATGCCGTGGCGCGCCCGACGCCGCGAGTGATCATTGCCGGCAATGCGATATGCAACGCCCTGCAGCTGGCACGACAGCACCGTGCGAGCTTGCCGGCGGGCTAGCTGCCGCGCTTACGATCCCAGATAACTTCCTTGCCGGATTCCGCGCGCGCGAGACGCCGCGCGATAACGAAAAGCAGATCCGACAACCGGTTCAGGTAGCGCAGGACCTCATTGCGCACCGTCGCAGTGTTTTGCAGCGTCAGTACGCGCCGCTCCGCCCGCCTTACGATGGTGCGCGCAAGGTGGCAGGCTGCGGCGGCGCGCCCGCCGCCCGGCAGGATAAAGTCTTTCAAGCGTGGCAGATCCTTGTTGAACGCGTCGAGCTGTTGCTCCAGGCGGGTAACGAAGCTGTCTTCGATTGCCGCATGTCCGGGAATGCACAGTTCGCCGCCCAGATCGAACAGGTCGTGCTGTACTTCGAGGAGGCATTCGCGAATGCCATTCGGCACAGTGTCCTCTGCGAGCACGATGCCGATAGCGCTGTTTGCCTCGTCGACCGTGCCGTAGGCCTCAACGCGCGGATCGTCCTTCGCAACACGGCTGCCGTCGCCCAGCCCCGTGCTGCCATCATCCCCGGTCCGTGTATAAATTTTGCTGAGACGGTGACCCATGATTATTGCCAGCGGTATTTGAGTTCAATAAAAGCGCTGCGCTCTGCCATCCGGTAAGGCGCTGCAGTCTGGTACTTCGTGTCGAGCAGGTTCTCAAGTCGCGAGTTTAACTGCCAGTTGCGGCCCATTCTGAACTGGCCGGTGAGATTGATCAGCAGGTAGCCCGGCAGGCTTTCCGCGAAATCCTCGCGCCGGCCGCTGGCGAGCACGGAAACGCCGATCGCGTGCTCACCGAGTGCGCGCGTCAGGTTCAGGGTCAGGCTACGATCCGCGCGCCGCAACAGGCGGCTGCCGTCCGTTGCATTCTCGGCCTGCTGCGCAACGATAGCGGCGCGCAGTCGATATAACTCGCCGCTGTAATTCCAGCCCAGCTGGGCGCCGCGAATCTCGGCGCTGGCCAGGTTTCGCAGTGTGAAGGTGGCGAAGTCGAAGTCGATAAGCTCGTCGATGTCATTGCGATAGAGTTCAAGTCGCAGCGCGTTGCGTGGATTTAGCTCAAGCTGAGCGCCGAGCTGGATTTCATCGGCCACCTCGGGCTGCAGGCCGCTGTTGCCACCGAAACCGAAGCGATCAGAGGCGTCGGGGGCGCGAAACGCGTGGCCTGTGCCGACGCTTAGCGACAACGCTTCCGTCACGTCGATTGCGTACTCGGCGTTCCAGGTGAACTCATCGCCAAAGGTTTCATGATCAGTGTAGCGACCTGCTACAAAGGCGCGATGACGGCCGTGCGTGATGCTGTCCTGCAGGAAAACGGCCCTCGTCGCGGTGTCTTCATCAAAGCCGCTGCCAAAGGATTCCGCGCGGGCGTTTTCGTCGGTCGCGTAAACGCCTGCCGCGAGGCTGTGGCCCGGCAGGTTGATCGAGTACTGCCAGTCCAGTGCCATGCGTCGTGACAGCACAAAGTCCGGTGACTGGTTCTGCTCAATTTCGTCGATCATGTAGCTCAACAACAGGCGACTGGCGGCGCGCTCGCCCAGCGGTGTGGCGATTTCCAGCGCACTGCTTTCATTGCGGTAGTCCTGATCGATCGGCGCCAGGAAGAAATCCAGGTATTCGCTGCGGCCTGAGGCGCGCCAGTGGCGCAGATTGACGGTTGCCGCACCGAACTCGCGACTGCCATAGACATTGGCGCTGAGGTTGTCGTATCCGCGCTGCACGTCGCTGTCGGTGCGAATGGCATAGCCGTCGGTTTGCTGCGCATTCAGAGTGACGCCAAACTCGCCTGCGAGGCCGCTGGCGCCGACGCTCGTGTAGGCGGATTGCGTGGCGAAACTGCCGGTACCGGCACCGGCCTCCGCGTAGCCTGCACCAGCCCGTCGCGTAATGATATTGATGACACCGCCGATCGCGTCCGTGCCGTACAGCGACGAGCGCGCACCTTTGACGATCTCGATTCGTTCGATGACCTCGGGGGCGATGTTCTGCAGCGCCGCGCCGCCGATAGTGCCCGGATTGATGCGCACGCCATCAACCAGCACCAGGGTGTGGTTACTTTCGGTGCCGCGCAGGAAAATCGAACTGGCCTGACCGGGCCCGCCGTTGCGGCCGATGTCGAGTCCGGCCTCGAAACGCAGCAGTTCGGCAACGTCGCTGGCTGCGGCCTGCTCGATCTGTTCACGATTGATCACCGTGACCGGCACGATCACGTCCTGCAATGCGCGTTCGCTGCGCGTTGCGGTAACCACGATGACATCGTCTGCTGCCGCGGCAACGGCTGGCAGCGTTGCCATCAACAAGATTAATCCCCGGCCTACTGACATTTTGTTCGTCTCCCGCATGCCGCCCGCATGCTCCAAGCAGTGCAAAGTTTCGAACGGCAGCGAGGGGAGGGACGTATAGCCACAGGGCACGTCCGAACAGTCGCCCGCCGCGCCGTTCGTGGGTTCATCGGGCCGGTCTCCGGGCTTACGAGCGGCAGTACGCCTCCTCGCAGCGCCTTCCCACGAAACCCTGTGTCCGGCATGGACGCCTGGTTTCGCAGTGGCTCCGCTACCAGGTTCGTAGCGGGGGCTGCGACTTAACTCGATCACCGTTGCGGGGGCAGCGCCGGATTTCAGGAGGGTTAACTCCGCACCGGCTTCCCGTTCACCCGAATCAATGCCAATCCGGGTTCACCTGATGAGGGCGCAACAGTAGGTAGCGGCGCGGAGACTGTCAAGGTCGCATCTTGAGTCGCGCCGCGCCTGCAGCCATAGTGTCGCCTGCACACAGGGGAGCAGCAGTGAGTATGGACTCGACAGACCGGCAATCGCGCGAACTGACGATCGCCCTGCAGGCGGCACGCGCTGCCGCGGATCTCAGCCGGCGGTATTTCAACGGTAACTTTACCGTCCGGACGAAGGCCGATCAGACGCCGGTCACGCAGGCCGACGTCGAATGCGAGGAGCTGATCCGCGACACCATTCTGGGCGCGTTTCCCGAGCACGGTTTCTACGGCGAAGAAACCGGCAAGTCGCAGGAGTCGAGCAACAGCCTGTGGCTGGTCGATCCCATCGACGGTACGAAAGGCTTCGTCCGGCAGTACCCGTTTTTCTCAACGCAGATTGCACTGATGCGCGACGGCGAGCTCGTTCTCGGGGTTTCCAGCGGCACGATGTTCGACGAACTGGCCTGGGCAGAGCGCGGCAAGGGCGCGTGGCTGAACGGCAAACGACTCGCGGTAAGCAACATCGCAATGCCCGAACGCGCCGCTGTGTCTTCTGGCAACCTCGCCTCGCTCGCCGGCAGCGCAGGCTGGAATGAATACGGCAAGATCGTCGCAGCGGCCGATCGTATCCGCGGCTACGGTGATTTTTATCACTATCACCTGCTGGCGAGCGGCAAGATCGACGCGGTCATCGAATCCGACGTGAACATCCTCGACATCGCCGCGCTGGCGGTGATCGTCGGCGAGGCGGGCGGAATATTCACCGATCTGAACGGCCAGTCGCCCGGCCTTGCAACGCGCTCGGTGCTTGCTGCAAACCCTGCGCTGCATGCGGTGTTGTTGCCGCGACTGCGGGGATTCGTCGCCTAGCGCTCCCGTTTGCGGCCAGCTATCAGCACTTCGAGCGGCCCGCTGCAACGCACCTCGAATCGAACGGCCAACAGGATGATGGGTGCCGAGGTCGCGCCCGCTATGCGCCGGCCGCGAAAAACAGCGTCGTGTCGCGCCATGCAATCGGCGCCATCTCCGTCGCATACAGTTCGCTTAGCCTGGCCGCGGTCAGTACCGCCTGAGTCGGGCCAAACTGCCAGCGGCCGTCGCCAAACAGCAGCAGGCAATCGCTCGCGAAGCGCACGGCAAGATTGACGTCGTGCAGGCTCGCGACGACGGTGCTGCCGTTACGCGCCTCCTGCCGAAATGCTTTCAGCACGTCGAGCTGGTGCTGCGGGTCGAGGTGGTTGGTGGGCTCATCCAGCAGATAAAGCTGCGGCCGCTGCGCCAGCGTTTGTGCGATTGCGAGGCGCCGGCGTTCGCCACCAGACAGGGTCGCGACGTTTCGTGCCCGCAGCTCAATGAGATCCATGCGCCGCAGGCATTCAGCGGTGATCTCGCGATCCTCGCTGTTCTCCCACTGCAGCGGCGGCACGTGCGGGTGCCGTCCTGCCAGCGCGGTATCGAAAACGGTCGCCGGAAACGCATCGTCGGAATGCTGCGGCAGCAGCGCGAGCTGCCGCGCGATTTCCTTGCGGGGCAAAGTGTGCAAATCCGCGCCCCGCAGCATCAGCTGCCCGGCGGCAGGCGCGCGCAGCCCGGCGAGGGTGTGCAAGGTCAGCGATTTGCCGGCGCCGTTCTGGCCGAGAACGGCGACGAACCTGCCGCCGGACAGCTGCAGCTCGAGTTCGCTGACGAGCCGTCGTCCCGGCACCTCGACGACGAGCTTGCGGCACTCCAGCATGGGCATTGAATCGGCGGACATGCAGCGCAGGCTAGCGGCAACGCTGCGCTAATGCCAGACAGGCATCAGCGCATCAGGCGGATTTCGGCAGCGGTCGCAGGCCCGATGAGGACGTACCTGAGGCTGGCGGGAATGACCGCATCGTCATCAGCGACCGGTATACGCCCGCCCATTATCTCGGCGAAGCGCTGCGGAACGCGCGGCGACTTCTGTGGTTCGGCGAAGCCCTCCGGAAAGCTTGGCAGGCCGGTCGCCGGGTCGTATTTGTCGGTTGCGCCCAGCGTGTGCAGCAGCTCGTGGGCGATGATCACGTTGTTGCTGCCGCGCTGCCGGCGCCCGGTATAGGCGTTGACGAGGCCAACCATGCCCTTTTGCAGGCCGACCGAATTTTCGAGCCGCGTGCCATCGCGCGCCTCGAAGTAACGCACGAAAATTCGCACGTCCGGGGTCGGAGAATCCTGCGGTGATGCCACGCTGTGGGCCCACCAGCGCATTTTCAGGCTCCAGTACATGACCGCCAGCCGGCTGTACTTGTCGGGCAGGCCTGGCGGCTGTTCGCTAACGAGGCTGCCCAGTTCGATGCGCACGGGTCGCTTCAGATCGTGGCCGTAGCGCGTGACCTCGCGTTGCAGAAAATCTTCGATGCCGGCGAAATGCTCTAGCTTTAGCTGCTCGATGTGACGCAGGCTCGCGTTGCTGCCGTCGCCGTTGATCGGGTAGATCTTGACCCACAGGCTGTTGTTCCAGTCCGTGCTGCGCGCCTGCGCAAGCCAGGTCGTGCCGGCAACGAATATGAGCACAACCAGCAGCACTGAAATACGCAGAGCCTTGAACATTCTTGGGCCTCTTTGGAAGAGCGTAAATTACGCCAGTAGCGGTCATCTTGTGCCAGCGAGCAGTTCGCAGTTTTACCGCCCGTTGCGCCGGTTTCAGGGACGCACAGGATTTTCCGGCATTGGCACGCGGCGCGCTTTGCTCGCCTGCTCGAAAGCGTAGGCCATTTCAATAAGCTGCCGCTCGCTGAACGCGCCGCCGATAAAGGACAAACCGATCGGCAGGCCCTGCGCCGTGCCTGCTGGTACCGTCACGTTCGCATAACCGGATATTGCTGCAAGCGCCGAGCTGCCAACGGAGAAGTGGTCGCCGAGAATGTGATCGGTTAGCCACGCAGGACCGTTGGACGGTGCGACCAGGGCATCGAGTTGGTGTTTGAGCAGTGCGTTGTCGATCCCGTCGCGCGCACTGCGCCGCGATTTTTCCAGCGCCGCTAAATATGCTGCATCGGTGAGCGGGCCTTTTTCCTGCGCGGCGAGCAGGATGTCCTGGCCGAAAAACGGCATCGTTGCCGCCGCGTTGTCCTCGTTGAACTCGATGACATCGGCCAGTGTCGCAACCTTTGCGCCGGCCGTCGCTAGGTAGGCGTTCAGGTCGGCCTTGAACTCGTAAAGCAATACGCCGTACTCGGCATCGCCCATGCCGGTCGTATCGATATCGACTGGATCGACAATCTCCGCACCGCCGGCGCGCAGGCGGCGAATGCTGTCAGCAAACACCGCTTCCACCAGCGGATTGCGCCCGGCGCCGCCGTAGCTTCGCAATACGCCGATGCGTTTGCCGTGCAGGCTATCGACACTGAGGTTCTGCGCATAGTCAGGCAGTGTGGCAGGGCGCCCTGCGCTTGCCGGGTCCGCGGCGTCGCGCGCGGCAAGTACGTTCAGCATCAGCGCCGCGTCGTGAACCGTGCGCGCCATGGGCCCGGCTGTGTCCTGGCTGTGTGCAATCGGGATGATGCCGTCGCGGCTGACGAGGCCGAGCGTAGGCTTGATGCCCACAATGCCGTTGATCGAGGACGGGCAAATAATCGAGCCATCCGTTTCCGTACCGACCGCCAGCACCGTCAGGTTGGCTGATACAGCTACCGCCGAGCCCGACGAAGAGCCGCAGGGATTGCGCTGCGGGTCGTAAGCATTGCGTGTTTGACCACCCACGCTGCTCCAGCCGCTGGACGACTGGCTGGAACGAAAATTGGCCCATTCGCTGAGATTGGATTTCGCCAGGATCAGGGCGCCGGCTGCGCGCAGGCGGCTCACCAAAAACGCGTCGTCTTTTGCATGATGATTCTGCAGGGCCAGCGAGCCGGCGCTGGTCGCCAGCGTGTCACCGGTGTCGATGTTCGCCTTCAGGATGACCGGTATGCCGTGCAGCGGGCCGCGCAGCTCGCCGGCGGCGCGCTCGCGATCGAGTTCATCAGCCAGCGCCAGCGCGGCGGGATTGATCTCGATGATCGAATTCAGTTTGGGACCGTTTCGATCCAGCGTTTCAATGCGGTCGAGATAGGCCTCGGCGAGCGCGCGCGACGTGAGTTTGCCACCCTGCATCAGCTGCTGCAGCTCGCCGATGGTTGCTTCCGTCACGTCGAACGCCGGCGGGTCGGCCGGCGCTGGC
The DNA here is from genome assembly GCA_963800915.1 of uncultured Gammaproteobacteria bacterium. Classification (GTDB taxonomy): domain Bacteria; phylum Pseudomonadota; class Gammaproteobacteria; order Steroidobacterales; family Woeseiaceae; genus Woeseia. The sequence continues at coordinate 24,817 of CAWDCR010000001.1, read as the reverse complement.
TGCGCATCCGGCTGTTCTGTACAGGCAACGCACCAGACCGCGCCAAGCAGCGCAACGGCTGAATGTAATCTCATCGCAGCGCTCCGGGCGGCCATTCGCGAAAGAGCCTGAGCGTAATCGCGGCGCCGGGGGGGCGCAAGCCGGCGAGAGCGACGGCCTGCGCTCGTGCATTGCGGTTTACAGCGCCCAATAAAAAACCCCGCGGTAAACCGCGGGGTCAATCTCTCTTCTTATTTTTAGAGAGGTAACTGGAAAGCCGGTAAGCAGATACAAATTATTATTGGAATGGGATCTCGACCTTGTATTTTTGTTGTTGTTATTTTTCTTCTGGCGTTTAAACCCTTTTTGTATCCGTTTCGCTTGATCGGTCCAGCTACACTTCGCTTGGGCAAGTTATATAAAGCAAGAGCTGTGCCAGACTGCAGAAAATTATTATATTTCAGGTGATTACCCGACAAGCCTGCAGTGAAGTAGGTACTTGGCGGTACGACTTGTAAAAAAAACCGACACCATGGCCTGCTGCCTGGCAGGAACGAGGCGGCAAGCCCCGCGTAAGTCATTGAAAGCACAAAAAGAACTTTTCCAGATCGGAGCAATTCTGGCAGTTCGCGGTACTGGCTTATGTGAAAAACCGTCGTCAATCACCGACATTGCTGAATCGGCGCGGGAACTGTCAATTTATTCGACGCTGCGCCGCGCGTAGTCGTCGAGCAGACTGCCCGTGCTGTAGAACCGACCGTTCCGTACGACGGCGATCAGCTTGGCGATATCGGCGGGATTCCGCAGCGGATCACCGGCGACCAGGATCAGGTCTGCGCGCAGGCCAACCCGCACCCGCCCGATTTCCGCGGCGAGACCGAGCGCATCGGCCGCGGCACTGGTTGCCGCGGCGAGCGTTTCCTGCGCGCCGAGACCTGCAGCGTGCAGTGCCAGCAGTTCAGCCTGGGTAGCGAAGCCGGGCGGAAAACCGGAGGGGCGGCTGCCGACAATTACCCTGGAGCCGCCGTTCAGCCACTGTGCACCGGACCCGGGTCGTCGCGCGGCGAGATCGGCGAGCGCGACGCCCTGCGCCTGCGGCGCTGCCTGCAAGCTCGCGAGCCCGGGCGTGTTGTTGTCGGCGAGTCCCGATACCAGCAGCAGGGTGCCGCCGTCGGTCAGCCCCTGCACGTCCCGGTAGCGCCGGCCGGCTGGAGAAACCGGCAGCGTGGCGGTGCCCAGCAGCATGTCCGCACCATGAATCAGGCCGGCGTTCCAGTTAGAAACCAGCAGCGGCACGCCGACCTTGCGCCAGCCGGCAATGGCTGCGTCCGGCTGCTCCGTCGCCGCGCCCGCGGTAACGATACGTATGCGCGGGTCGTCGCGCACAGCTCGCTGCCCCGCGACCGCCGCAATCAGGAAGCGCGGCGCGGCCGTCGCGTTGCTGCCTGCCAGTTCACTGGCCTGCTCGACGCTCAAATCCGGCGTAACGATCGACGTGACGCCGAACGCCAGCAGCAAGGGCCCGACCGTTTCGGCGTCGCCCGGCACTGCGCCGTAGGCATCGATCAAACCCGGCATCAGCGTGCTGCCGGCAATATCGATTACCTGCGCGTCGCCACGATCACGCTGCGGTTCGATGGCCGTAATGATGCCTTTCTCGATGACCACATCGACCGCTACCCGGTACTGGGTGCTGTCGCCATCGAACAGTCGGCTCGCCCGTATGATCAGGTCGCCGCCGCTGCCGTCGCTACTGCCTGGTTCCGGCAAGGGCCGCGCCGCTTCGCTTCGACCTTGCCATTCACGCTGCTGGCCGACCGACGCTGAGAACGGCAGCGTGCGCGAGCGACGTTCGCCGAAGTAACGGGTCCTGATCTGGCCATCGGCGGTGTAAATAAACCGTTCGCGATCGAGCCATGCCACCGGCGCCAGGAAAAAATCCTCGCGGCTGATCAAAGTGCGCGTCAGTGGCGGCGTAGATGGAATCAGCATGTTGAGTTCGAATTCGCCGTAGTCGTTACGCGCCAGAAACGTGATCAGCGTGTTGTCGGGGCGCCAGGCAGGAGCGCGCAGCGGGGTTGCCGATTCCTGCAGCACCGCGGGCGGGTGCCCGAAGCGGCGCAACATCAGGTACCAGCGATCCTGCTCGTGCAGGACGTAGACGAGGTGGCGGCCGTCGTGCGACCACGCGGGTTCCGATTCATCGCCGGCGTGATCGGTCAGCCGCCAGCCAAGCCCGCTGGCGATGTCACGCTCCCAGATATCGAGGCCGCTGCCGTGGCGTGCAGCAACAAAGGTGATGCGCTCGCCCGAGGGATGCCAGATGCCGTGCTGTTCGCTGTCCCCGGCCGGCGTAATGCGCTGGGGAGCTGGATCGGCCAGCGTCATGCGCCACAGCGAGCGGCCACTGACACCGCTTTCGAAAAGCACCGCGCTGCCGTCGGGCGACCAGCGCGGGCGGCTTGCCTGCCACTGCGCGTCGACCAGCCGCTCTGCGTCGCCGCCGCGCGCCGGCACGAGCCAGACGCTGCCAAGCAGGTCCATCAGGATACGGCCATCGCCCGCCGCAATGTCGGCGGAAATATTGGTGCCTTCCGTCAGGCGCAGTTCCGCTGCCGGCAAAGCTGCTGCAAGCAACAATGCGGCGATGCTCACAGAGTATCGGCGCAGCTCAGTTATCACTGCTGACATTCAGATAAAGAATCTCGTTCTGGTCAACGGCGAAATCGATGCGCATCGGCCGACAGCAAACCTGGCAGTCTTCGATGTACGTCTGGTCGCCGGCCGACGTATCGATCACCACGTGCAGCCGTTCGCCGCAGTAGGGGCAGCGAATGCGCTTTTCGTGCAGCGGGTCCTTCACGGGAAGTCGCTCAGGGCTGCAGGCGAGATGCTGTCCAGGCCCCGCAGTCAAACCTGTGCTCATCCTGCTGCGTGACGCGGCGCTCCCAGCGGGCGCGGTCATGAATCCGGTCCGCGCCGTCACGCCACAGTTCAAGCGCCGTTGGCCAGATGCGAAAGCCGCCCCAGTGCGGAGGGCGCGGAATCGCCGGTGCCGGCGTGGCGGACAGGCTGCCTATGTCATCGCCGAGTTCGATGCCGAGTTGCGTCGCGCGCTCGCGAATCTGCGCGATGAGTTGTGCCCGGTTCGTTACCGGTCGGCTCTGGTCCGAGCCCCAGGCGCCGAGCTGGCTGCCCCAGCCGCGCGACGCGAAATACGCATCGCTTTCGCTGGCCGGAGACTTCACAGCATGGCCTTCCAGCCGCAGCTGCATGCCCAATGCATCCCAGTGCAGCACCGCGGCGACCTGCGCGTTCGACAGGATCGCGCGGCCTTTCGCGGACTGGTAATTCGTGTAGAAAACAAGATAGCCGGGGTCGACAACGAAGTCCTTGCACAACACGATTCTGGTCGACGGCATGCCGTCGTTGCCGAGTGTCGCAAGCGCCATCGCATTGGGATTCGGCAGTCCGGCGGCTTGTTGCGCATAGTCAAACCACGCGCGCGCCAGCGGCAGCGGGTTACCGGGTAACTGTTCGGGCAAGCGCCCGCTCATGTCGTTTTCGCTGGTCATGTTGCTGTGATACTTCTCTGCACAGGTGGATCCCAGCGCGCAGGGTAGCAGACGCAACGCCAGCCTTTCTATCCGTGTCGGGACAGCGTTTAGCTGCCGCTAAGGCTGATGCCGCCGGCCCGGCGCGGGTCAGTTGCGACCTGGAATCCTGTGCCAGGCTCGTGCAGCGCGCCGCTCACGCCACCGAAAAACATGCTCGGTTCCAGGAATTCGTGCAACGGCAGTTGCAGCGCAGAGCGGGCGACGCCGGGCTCTATAGCAATGCGATCGCCTTCGTCGCGCAGTTCGACGTGTACTCTTGGCGCGCTGACGGCTTCCTCGATGCTCATGCCGTGCTGCAGGAAGTTGAGCAGGAACTGCAATATGGCAGTGGTGATCCGGTCAGCACCCGGCGAGCCGAACGCGAGCACCTTGTCGCCGTTGCGGGCGGCGCCCGGCGTCATGTTGGAGGGCAGTCTGCGACCTGCCGGCCCGGCATCGAGCCCGAGCGGGTTCAGCTCTATTTCGCCGAGGCAGTTGTTCAGCCACAGGCCGGTGTCAGCCGGCATATCGCCGGCGCCATAGCCGGAGGACGAGGTGATGGCGCAGGCGTTGCCTTCATTGTCAACGGCCGACGTATGCACAGTGGATGCGGACTGGTACTTGCCTGGAAACCGGCCATCCCTAATTGCGGCAAGCAGTGCGGCACTTTCCTGTGCAAGGTCTTCGGCAAGATCGAGGCGATCACGACGGTAGCGCAGCACCCGGTGCTGCACGTCGACCAGGAATTTTACGGCGTCGGCTTCGCTGCCGTGCCGGGGTGCCGCGCGTGACAACGCAAGCATCGCAGCAAGTACGGTACCGCCAACCGCGGGCGGCGGGTTACTCGCGATCGTCCAGCCGCCGAGTTCGGTCAGCAGCGGTGTGCGCGGCTTGGCCTCGTACTGTTGCAGGTCGGCGAGCGTCATGCGCCCGCCGCCTGCAGTGATGTGCGAGACGATTTTTTCAGCCAGCGTGCCTTCGTAGAAAGCGCGGCCACCTTCGCGCGCAATGTAGTCGAGGCTATCGGCCAGGTGCGGTACATGAATGGTGGCGCCGCGCTCGCGCAACCGGCCTTGGTCGTCGTGCAGGGCAGTGAAGCCGTCGTCGCTGCGTCCATAAACGCAGTAGCCAGCGTATTCGAGGTAGTAATGGCCCGAACGCGTTAACGGAAAACCATCTCGCGCATGCCGGATGCAGGGGGCAAACAGCTGTGACCAGGGCGCTACCCCGTACTGCCTGGACGCCAGTTCCAACGCAGCCACGGTACCGGGCACAGCAACCGAGCTGGCGCCAACGAGCGTTTGTATGCCGCCGCCGTAGGCCATATGGATGTAAACAGGATCCGCCACTGCTGCTGTGCTGCCGATGCCCGGAATTGCGACGTTGCCGTCAATAACCACCGGGTCTCCGTCCGCCGGCCAGACGGTAATGTAGGTGCCGCCCGCAAGCGCGCAAACGCCCGGCTCCATGTTCATCGTGACGAGCGCGGCCGCGATGGCGCAGTCGACGGCATTACCGCCGGCTTCGCCGATTTCGAGCGCCGCCTCGGCAGCGATGGTCGAGCTGGTTGCTGTGGCGACGCGCGTCATTTCTATCCGCTACGCCGCATTCAGAAATGAATGACGGTGCGTATGCTCTTGCCTGCATGCATCAGGTCGAAGGCCTTGTTGATATCTTCCAGGGGCATCGTGTGCGTAATGAATTCGTCGACCTTGATCTCGCCATTAAGATACTGCTCCACCATACCTGGCAGCTGGCTGCGTCCGCGGGTGCCGCCGAATGCCGAGCCGCGCCATACGCGACCGGTTACCAGTTGAAAGGGTCGCGTCGAGATCTCCTGGCCAGCGCCGGCAACGCCGACGATGACCGACTCACCCCAGCCCTTGTGACAGCACTCGAGCGCGGCGCGCATCAGCTGCACATTGCCAACGCACTCGAAACTGTAGTCGACACCGCCGTCGGTCATTTCAACAATGACCTCCTGGATCGGCAGGCTGTGGTCTTTTGGATTTACCGTATCGGTTGCGCCCATCTGGCGCGCCAGCTCAAACTTGGCGGGGTTTACGTCGATCGCGATGATGCGACTGGCCTTCGCCATCTGCGCGCCCTGGATTACGCTTAATCCCACACCGCCGAGACCGAATACAGCCACCGTTGCGCCGGCTTCCACTTTGGCCGTGTGCAGAACCGCGCCAATCCCGGTCGTTATGCCACAGCCCAGCAGGCAGATTTTTTCCAGCGGTGCGCTCGCGCTGACTTTCGCCACCGCAATTTCCGGCAACACGGTGTACTCGCTGAAGGTAGATGTGCCCATGTAGTGATAAACGGGTTTGCCTTTCAGTGAAAACCGCGTCGTGCCATCGGGCATCAGGCCTTTGCCCTGCGTCGCGCGAATCGCCTGACAAAGATTCGTCTTACCCGACGTGCAAAAATTGCAGCTGCCGCATTCCGGTGTGTACAGCGGAATAACGTGATCGCCGGGCTTGACGCTCGTTACGCCGGCGCCAACTTCTTCGACCACGGCGCCGCCTTCGTGGCCGAGCACTGCGGGGAAGATACCCTCGGGATCTTCGCCTGACAGAGTGAATGCATCGGTATGACAAACGCCGCTGGCGATATTGCGAATCAGCACTTCGCCGGGCTGCGGCCCCTGCAAATCAAGCATTTCGATTTCCAGTGGTTTACCGGCTTTCCAGGCGACTGCGGCGCGTGTCTTCATGATCGTTCTCTCCCATTATCTCATTGTCATTGCTGGCGGCAGGGAATATTCGCACGATTGCGCGCACTTCGATAGCGGCCGGCGATGCGATCAGGCATTCAGTTTGCGTTCACAAAACAGCCGATTTTGATCGCTCTCGTTAAGTCTGAGTTCATGCAGCCGGTACTAACCTTGGTCCTGCGTTAATCGAAAAGGAGTACGCGTCATGCGAAATCTGCACGCACTAAGTCTGCCGGCCCTCCTGGTGACCGGGCTCATGCTGATCCCGGCGCCAGATGCCGCAGCGCACGAAGTCGTCTACACCGATTACCGGGGTCGCCCTGCGGTTCATGTCGTCCATCGACGCGCAATATTGCCACCGTGGCTGCGCCATGACCGCGATTTTTCAATCTGGTACTCGTTGAACTATGGCTATTTCGCCGTCGACCTGAGCTGGAATCGCCTGTACCGCAGCTACCAGCATGATGATTACTATCATCGTCACTACAAAGCTCGTCACTACCAGGACCGGCACTACCAGGACCGTCACTACAAGGACCGTCACTACAAAGACCGGCACTACAAGGCGCGCTACAAAGCGAAGCCTGAGAAAAGGCATTACGAGCGCGATCGTCACCAGCGTGATCGTCGCAAATCGCGCCGCTAACGCGACCGAGTAAGGTCGTTTCATTTGCTACCTTCCAGCCCGGGCCGCTCAGGCCCGGGCTTTTTTGCAACACAGCTGGCGTTCAATCTTTTGTTCCGGACCTGACTACGGTACAACTCCGGTACCCCGCAGCTCCGGAATTCTCCTGCATGAGTCTCGACCAGTTACGCGCCGAACTAACGGCACTCGACCAGCAACTTATTGAGCTGGTCGCCAAGCGTCAGCAACTTGTCGGCAGGATCGGTAAGGACAAGCTGACGACAGGCCGCGCGACGCGAGATTTTGAGCGCGAAAAAGAAGTGCTGAGTCTTGCGCGCGAGCATGCCAGCGCGCTGTCAATAAACCCGGACCTGGCCGAATCCATCATGCGCTCGCTGATTCGCTCGTCGCTTGCCAGCCAGGAGCGCGATCGCGTTGCGGCGGAGGGCAAGGGCGACGGGCGCCGTGTGCTCGTCATCGGTGGCGCCGGCAAGATGGGTGGCTGGTTCGTCGATTTTTTTGCATCGCAGGGTTTCGTGACGGTGGTTGCCGATCCGGCGGTGACGGATGCGGACGGTCGTTTCAATGACTGGCGCGACGCAGGCACCAATTTCGATGTGATTGTCGTGGCTGCGCCGCTGGCAACCTCTGGTGAGGTCCTGCTCGAACTTGCCGAGCGCGCACCGCGCGGCCTGATATTCGATATCGGTTCGTTGAAGTCACCGCTGCGCGACGGCCTGCATGCGCTGCGCGATGCTGGCTGTAAAATCACTTCACTGCATCCGATGTTTGGTCCGGACACTGACCTGCTATCCGGTCGCCATCTGATTTTCGTTGACGTGGGCTCCCCGGAAGCGACGGTTATGGCGCGCGAAATGTTTGCTTCGACGATGGTCGAACAGCTCGAAATGAATCTTGAGGATCATGATCGCCTGATTGCCTACGTGCTTGGCCTGTCGCATGCGTTAAATATCGCATTTTTCACAGCCTTGACCGAAAGCGGTGAGGCAGCACCACGGCTCGCGAAACTCTCATCGACGACATTCGATTCACAGCTGCTGCTTGCTTCTGCGGTAGCGAACGAAAACCCGTACCTGTATTTCGAGATCCAGAACCTGAATGAATTCGGCCTCGGTCCGCTCGACGCCCTGTGTGAGTCGGTGACCCGGCTGCGGCGCCTGGTGGCCGATGGCGATCAGGAGGGATTCGTCAAACTGATGAGCGCTGGAAGGGAATACCTTGCCACGCGCCGCTAACACCGCGCGTGCATAGACTATCAAGCGAGGCGGTTACAAGGAGTGCCCGATGGTGACGGCCGACAAGCCACCGCAGAAGGACCTGGAAAAAGAGTTGCGCCAGGCGCGTAGCCAGCTACAGCGCCTGACCCGCGAAGCTGAGCGCAATACCCGCAAGCTGCAGGTTTCCCAGGAGCGCGAGCTGAAGCTGCTCAAGGCGGCCGACCTGGCGGCGCTGCTGCGCATCATGCTGATCGACCTCAAGGCCAGCTACCGGCTCGATGCGGTCAGCGTCGTGATCTGCGATCCGGATCACGACCTGCGCCACCTGCTGCTTGCCAGCGGTCACACCGCCGCCGATTTTCCCGGTCTGCGTTTCGTTGAGTCGCTGGTCGGGATGGCGCCGCAGTACGTCGCGTTACGCAAGCCGTGGCTCGGTCGCTTCAAGGCGGCTGATCACTCGCTTATCCTGCCGGATGTAACGGGCATCGGCTCTATCGCAATGCTGCCGTTACGCTATAAGGATGGCTTACTGGGCAGCATGAATTTCGGCAGCGTCGATGCGGATCGCTTTTCGTCGCTGCACGCGACCGACATATTCGCGCACTTTTGCGTCATCGCCTCGTTCGCGCTGGAAAACGTCGTCAACCGGGCGCGGCTGTTGCGCAGCGGCCATACCGACTTTCTCACCGGCTGGCACAATCGGCGCTACCTGCAGTTCCGGCTTAAGGAAGAACTGGCGCGCGCCTGTCGCGAGCGTTCAACGCTGGTATGCCTGATGCTGGACATCGATCATTTCAAACGGGTCAATGACACCTACGGCCACGCCGCCGGCGACGAAGTGCTGCGCGAGATCGCGCACCGGGTTGAGTCGCAGGTGCGGGCGAGCGATGTGGCAGCGCGTTACGGCGGTGAGGAGTTTGTCGTGCTATTGCCGGCGACCAACGCGGATTCGGCCGAGGCGCTTGCCGAGCGCATCCGCACAGCAATCTCGGCGAGCCCGGTGCGCCTGAACGACAGCGTCGAGGCAACAATCACCGCATCGATCGGCATCGCCACCTGCACTGCGCCGACGCCGGGCGACGACCTGAAGACGCTTGGCGAGTCTTTGCTGGCGCGTGCTGACGTGGCGCTGTATCAAGCCAAGGCGGCAGGGCGCGATCGGGTGCAATTGGGCTAAAGCCCTGTCCCGCAAAGACACGGTGGCGCTGGCCCCCGGGCGTATGTGATAATGAGAACCATTATCATTAACTCGTGAAGGCCAACGTCATGAATACCCTTGCCTCGATCCTGAATAAAACAGCCGCGATGCTGGCGGCATCCGTGTTGCTGGCGGCCTGTTCGCAAGAAACACCACCGCTGGCCGGCAGCGCAGCGACACCGCCGGAAGAGGTCATTGTTTATTCGGCCCGCGCGGAGCAGCTGATCAAGCCGCTGTTCGACGCGTACACAGCGCAGACCGGCGTGCCGGTACGTTACACCACCGACAGCGAACAGCCGCTCATTCAGAAATTGCTGGCAGAGGGCCAGACGACGCCAGCCGACATGCTGCTGACCGTCGATGCCGGCAACCTCTGGTACGCCGCCGAGCAGGGCGTGCTGCGACCGATCCAGTCACAGACCCTCACGCAAAACATCCCGGCGCATCTGCGCGATCCTGAGAACCAATGGTTCGCAATGTCCGTACGTGCACGCACGATCGTTTATGACAAGCGAACGGTCGATACCGCCGAGCTCAGCGACTATGCGGGATTGGCCGACGCAAAATGGCGCGGTAAATTGTGCCTGCGAACCTCGGCGAAAGTTTACAACCAGTCACTCGTCGCCATGTTGATTGCCCAGTTTGGCGAGGCCCGCACCGAACAGATCGTGCGTGGCTGGGTGGCGAATCTCGCGACCGACGTGTTCCCGAATGACACCAAGCTGATCGAAGCTATCGAAGCAGGTCAGTGCGCTGTGGGGATCGTCAACACCTACTATTTCGGTCGCCTGCAAAAAGATAATCCGGCTATTCCTGTCGCACTGTTCTGGCCAGCGGCCAGCACCGGTGGCGTACACGTCAACGTTTCCGGCGCCGGCGTTACTCGCCATGCCGGTAATCCGGATGGCGCGCGCGCCCTGCTCGAGTGGATGTCCCAGCCAGAGGCGCAGGAAATACTGGGCGGCGAAAACATGGAATACCCAGCGAACCCGTCGGTTGCCGCTGATCCTATGGTCATCGCCTGGGGCAGTTTCGAGGCAAGCCCGATGAACGTCGCGCAGGCCGGTGAAAACCAGGCTGCCGCGGTCAAACTGATGGATCGGGCCGGCTACCGCTAGCGGCAACGGCAGGGCGCCTGGCACATCCGATGGCTGATACCGGCGTATTGTCGGCGCGCCTGAACGGTGGCGTTCGACCCGTCGCGAGGCGCCTGCAGCGTCGCGGGCTTGGCATCACGATCGCTGCCATCGCGCTGATCGCCGCGGCACCCTTGCTGGTTGCCTTGCTGTCGCTGTTCAGTGATACGGGGGATATCTGGCAGCACATGCTGCAGTACGTCCTCCCGCAAGCGCTGCTCAATACGCTGGTGCTGGTCGTCGGTGTTGCCAGCCTGACGTTGCTGCTAGGCGTTCCTCTTGCCTGGTTCGTCGCGACCTGCGAATTTCCCGGTCGCCGATTTTTCAGCGTCGCGCTGCTGTTGCCGATGGCGATGCCGGGCTACGTGCTGGGCTTTGCGCTGGCGGCCATCTTTGAATACACGGGGCCGGTACAGTCGACCTGGCGCGAGCTGTTCGGCGCCGATCAGCCGTTTCCCGATGTCGGCGCGGCCGGGGCCTCCATCCTGACACTAGCACTGGTGCTGTACCCGTATGTCTTCCTGATTACGCGCCAGGCTTTCGCGACGCAGGGCGTCAGAAGCATCGAGGTAGCGCAAAGCTGCGGCTTGCCGCCATTGCGCGGCTTTTTCGCGGTGTCATTGCCGATGGCGCGGCCGTGGATCGTCGCCGGTGTCAGTCTCGCGATCATGGAATGTCTCGCGGACTTCGGCACCGTGCAGTTATTCAATTACACGACCTTTACAACCGCTATCTATCGCTCCTGGTACGGCTTGTTTTCGCTGCAGTCTGCGCTGCAACTGTCGCTGGTGCTGGTTGTCCTGGTGGTTCTCGCGCTGGTTCTCGAAAAACGTGCGCGAGGTGCATCGCGGTTCACCGCCATATCGCCAAACGCTGCGCCGCGTCTCGTGCTCGGGCCGCGACGACGCTGGCTGGTTGCCGCCTTCTGCGGTGCCGTGCTGTTGTGTGCGTTCGTGCTGCCTGCAGCAATGATCCTCAGCTGGAGCATCAAAACGTTTGCCGTCGAATTTGATGCGCGCTACTGGCAGCTCGCCGCCAATACCCTGATGCTGGCATCGTTCGCGGCTGTGCTGATTTGTTCCGTCGCATTGCTGCTGGCGTTCGCTGTGCGCAGCTCTCCGGGCCCGATCAATCGTGCGCTATCCCGCATTGCGACGCTCGGCTACGCGATTCCCGGCACCGTGCTCGCCGTCGGCTTCTTCGTGCCGGTCGCGGCGTTAAGCCGGTTTATCAATTCGCTTTCCTTATTCGGCCCTGGCACGGTCATCGCATTGCAAAGCGGGCTGGCAGTCGTGTTACTTGCCTACCTTGCTCGTTATCTCGCGGTTGCGCACGGACCGATAGAGAGCGCATTGCTGCGCGTCAGCCCGAACGTCGAAGATGCCGCGCGGGGCATGGGCGTTGGCGGACTCGCATTGCTCAGGCGCGTGCACGTGCCAATACTCAAGCCTGCTATCGTTACCGCAATGCTGCTGGTTTTCGTCGATGTCATGAAGGAATTGCCAATTACACTGATGACGCGCCCGTTCGGCTGGGACACACTTGCCGTGCGTGTCTTCCAGTTAACAACAGAGGGCGAGTGGCAGCGTGCCGCGCTGCCGGCCCTGGCGATTGTCATTGCAGGGCTGCTGCCGGTCGCGCTGCTGAGCCGGCGTCAGCGCTGATGCTGTCACTCGTTGACATCAATCATCGCTATACCGACGCGCCTGTATTGCAGGATGTGACGCTGGAACTGCAGGATGGCCGCATCGGTTGCATCCTCGGCCCCAGCGGCTGCGGTAAAACGACCTTGCTGCGTTGTATCGCGGGATTCGAGCGCCTGACAAGCGGCGAAATTCACGCGGATGGCGAGATTCTGAGCACGGCGGAAGTACACCTGCCACCCGAGCAGCGGCGTGTCGGTATGGTGTTCCAGGACTACGCCTTGCTGCCGCACCTGAATGCTTTGCAGAACGTGGCGTTTGCGTTGCACCGACTGAAACCGAAGGAAGCGGGCAGCAGGGCGCAGGAGTTGCTGTCGCGCGTCGGCCTCGGCGCCTATGGCGAACGCTTCCCGCACGAGCTTTCCGGAGGTCAGCAACAGCGCGTCGCGATCGCGCGCGCACTTGCCCCGCAGCCGCGATTGCTGCTGATGGACGAGCCGTTTTCAAACCTCGATATCTCGCTGCGCGCGACGCTGGGCGCCGACATGCGGGAGCTGCTGCATGAGTTGAATACGACGACGCTTGTTGCGATGCACGATCATCACGATGCATTCGCACTGGCCGACGATATCGGCGTATTGCGGCACGGCCGCTTGCTGCAGTGGGACACTGCTTACCAGCTTTATCATCGCCCGGCGGACCGATTCGTTGCGGACTTCGTCGGTAAGGGCGTATGGCTGGAGGGACGCGTTCAGGACGATAATTCTGTCGTGACTGACGTTGGCATGATCTCGGGGCGCATGAAAAAAATTCTGGCGCCCGGCACACTCGTGGACGTTTTGTTCCGGCCGGACGATGTCGTGCACGACGACAACAGTGCGCTGCAGGCCGAAGTGCTTAGCAAGCAGTTCAAGGGTTCCGAGTTCCTTTACGAGCTGCGGACCGCAGGCGGCGTCAGGCTTTTGTCTTCGGTCCCGAGTCACCACGATCACCCGATCGGCGAGTCGATCGGCATTTGCCTCGAAACGGATCACATCGTCGTTTTCGAACGGGACTGACGACCTCCGGCAAAAATCACCCCGGGGCTGGTGCCGCTTCGCCAGCCGAAATACCGACCAGCGCTGCTTCTCCGAGACGCGACCGCTTGCGGTATTGCCGAGCGGCGCTGCCGGTCCGCGCAGTTCAGGTGCTGCGCGCGTTGCGGCTCATCAGGTACAGAAACACCGGCACCCCAATCGCGGCAGTCAGGGCGCCGACCGGGAGCTGTCGCGGTGGCAAGACGCTGCGCGCCACGGTATCCGCGATCAATAACAATATGCCGCCGCTGAGGGCCGACAATGGCACCAGCAGGCGGTGATCGCTGCCGGCGACCAGCCGCACCAGGTGCGGCACGACCAGCCCGACGAAGCCGATGACGCCGACCGCGGTTACAGAGATCGCCGTTGCAAGCGCGGTGACCGCGAAAATCACCAATCGAAAAGACGCAACGCGCACGCCGAGAATCGCGGCTTCAAGTTCGCCGCGCGACAGCACATTGAGGTGGCGAGCAGCCAGTGTGGTGCCGGTAACGATGACCGCGAGCAGCGTAAGCAGGCGCGCCGGTTCGTGCGCGAAACTCAGGTCGCCCATCAGCCAGAACAACATGCCGCGCAGGTGTTGATCAGGACTCAGCGCCAGCAGCAGAGTGGTTGCCGCGCTAAAGCCTGCAGCCAGCACCACGCCGGTCAGCAGCAGCCGCGCCGGTGTCCAGTTGCCGCTGCCCTGAGCAATCGCAAAAACCAGCAGGTTTGCAGCCATCGCGCCGCCGAATGCGGCGGTGTCGACGAGCAAGGTGCCGGCGCCAAACGCAATCGCAAGCAACGCGGCGACCGCGGCGCCTCCGGAAGTGCCCAGTATGTAAGGCTCGGCCAGCGGATTGCGCAGCAGTACCTGCATCAGGACGCCGGCAACCGCCAGCAATCCGCCCACGGCAAAGGCGGTCAGTGCCCGCGGCAAGCGCAGCTCGAGGACGACGCTGGAGTTGGCTGCAGAGCCATCGCCGCGCAGAGTCGCTACGACATCGGCAATACTGATCTCGGCGCTGCCGGACGCCAGCGCGATACATAACGCAAGCAATGCGAGAAGCATCAGACCGAGAAAGAGTCCGGCGGCGCGATTCAGCGGCACGGTGCGATAACCTGCTTTGAGGGGTCATGGGCAGACGTCACTGCGCGACCTGAATCCAAAGGCTAATCAATGGCGTAAGATGGCACAAGCCAAATGAGCGAGCGCCACCTGCATGCTTTACAGTGTGCGCTGTGCCGGGAAATAATCATTCGACCATGAGCAACGACTCGATCGACAGTGAAGGGTATCGCGCAAACGTTGGCATTATTCTGGCCAACGATGCCGCGCAGCTGTTACTGGCGGGGCGGGTCGGCAGCAAGGGCTGGCAGTTTCCGCAGGGCGGCATGCTGGCAAACGAAAGCGCCGAACAGGCAATGTTTCGCGAGCTGCATGAAGAAGTCGGCCTTGAACCTGACGACGTCAGCATAGTGGCCGCCACCGATGACTGGCTGCGCTATCGTCTGCCCAAAAAGTATTTGCGACACGGCAGCAAGCCGCTGTGCATTGGGCAGAAGCAACGCTGGTTCCTGTTGCGCCTCAACAGTTCTGAAGAGCGCTTGCGGTTTGATCGCAGCGAAACGCCGGAATTCGATCGCTGGCGCTGGGTGGATTTCTGGCGCCCGGTTAACGAGGTTATTTATTTCAAGCGGCGGGTCTACGCGCAGGCGCTTCACGAACTGGGGCCGCACCTGCATCCTGATGGCGTTCCACCGCGGCCTCGCTGGTGGCCAAAGCGCTGGCGTGCGATGTTCGACAAAGACCTTGCACACGTCGAACGCGAAGAGAATCGCGAACAGAAGTAGCAGGTCCTGCTACATCGGTTTAATGATCGCCAGGCCGACGATCAAGAGCAGGAATATCACCGGGATCTCGTTGAACCAGCGCAACCAGCGTGTCGATGCCGGCTTCTCGCCGCGCGCCAATCGAGATATCCATCGCCGGCAGCGCAGGTGATACACGATCAGACCGACCAGCAGCACAAGCTTCAGTCGAAACCACAGCACCAGCAGCAGGTTGGCATTCAGCCACAGCATGATCAGCCCGAACAGGATGGTAACGCTGGCGCCAATGCTCATGATGGCGTACAGGCGCCGCTCCATCAGCTGGAAGCGCTCGATACCGGGCGCGTCGCTTGCCTCGCTGTGATAGATGAACAGCCGTGGCAGGTAAAAAATGCCGGCGAACCAGGTCACCATGAAAGCGACGTGAATCGCTTTGAACCAGGGGTACCATTGCAACAGCTGGGTCATCTCTTGGCGACCTCCAGGTAGGGCAAAAACATCTTAATTTCCTGATTTCACAAGAGCTTGGGCGGATACAACTTTAACGCCATTCCGTGAAGTACCGCACTTCTGTTTAGCGGGGGCACCGCGTAACATAACGTCTTTACAGCGCAGCAGCAGTAACCGTGGGCAGACGTTCTCCAGCAAGCATCAGTGGCATTCCGGATTGGCTCGTGCGATCCGGGATCGTCGTGGCGATCCTGTTCGCCGCCTATCTTACCTTTGAGCTGGGACGCATTCAGGCAGGCTACAGCATCACCGATGCCATGAGCGAGCGTCAATTGCTGCATCAGCAGGTCGAGAGTCTCGAGGCGGCCGTGGTCGCACACAAGGAGCAGATCGCCCTGCTGCAGACTCACCGCGATATCGACCGGGCTGCCTACCGCGACGTGGAGGCCAGCCTTGCTGATCTGCAAAACAAGATCCAGGAGCAGCGCGATGCCATCGAGTTTTATCGCGGCATAATTTCCCCGGCCGACGGCGTCCAGGGCCTGCGGGTGCAGGATCTCAAACTTGAAAAGGGCGCAGATGAGGGCCACTACAGCCTGAAGCTGGTGCTAGTTCAGGTCAAACAGCATGACCGCAGCGTCAAAGGCGAAGTGGATGTCACCCTCGATGGGGCGCAGGACGGCGTCGCGAAGACCTACAAGCTTTCGGAATTATTGTCGGATGATGAACAAAACAGCTGGCCGTTCTCATTCCGCTATTTTCAGAATTTCGACCGTGAGCTGCAGATACCGGTCGGCTTTCTGCCTGAACGGATTAACGTTGAGGTAAAATCGCGCACGAAGTCAGTGGCCAGCGTGAAACAGAGTTTTCTCTGGGAATCAAGCAAGAGCTAAGGAGAGTCAATGTTTGGGCGCAAGAAAAGACACAATTTTGTTGTCGATACGCTGGTAGGCAGCAATTCGCGGGTTAACGGCGACCTGCAGTTTATCGGTGGTTGTCACGTAGATGGCACCGTGAAAGGTAACGTCGCGGCTGACCCGGAAAGCAATTCGGAGCTGATCGTCACTGAAGATGGCAGCGTCGAGGGTAACGTCAACGTGCCCTACGTGGTGCTTAATGGCATCGTGCGCGGCGACGTCGCGGCCGGGCAGCGCGTGGAACTCGGCCCCACGGCCCGGGTCATTGGCAATGTCTATTACAATTTGATCGAAATGGCGATAGGCGCCGAAATAAACGGTAAACTGGTGCATCAGCCGGATGGACAGGTGCCGCTGCTGGAGCGCACAAGCCGGATGCAGGCGGCCACGGCAGAGGCTGCGGCCGGTTCCTGAACCGCGCAAATCGCCAGCAAGGTAAAAAGAGCTTATGAATAACGAGAATGCAGTAAGTATTGCAATGCCACCACCGCCCATCGTGTTTACCGATGCGGCTGCGGACAAGGTTAGCGAACTGATTCGTGATGAAGACAACCCGTCGCTGAAGCTGCGGGTTTTCGTGTCGGGAGGCGGCTGCTCCGGCTTCCAGTACGGCTTCACCTTCGACGAGAACATGGAAGATGGCGACAGCGCGGTAGAAAATCGCGGTGTGACCTTGCTGGTCGACCCGATGAGCGTGCAGTACCTGATGGGTGCGGAGATCGACTACAAGGAAGATCTGCAGGGCGCGCAGTTTGTCATCCGCAACCCGAACGCCGAAACAACCTGCGGTTGCGGTTCGTCATTCAATGTTTGACTCGCGCTAGTCGTTTTTCCAGGGACGATGTAAATAAGCGCTGTCGATAAAAACCTCGCTATCGACACCACCGCGGCCGCGGCCCCCGAAGTCATTGCGGCCGTAGATCTGGGCTCAAACAGTTTCCACATGATTGTTGGCGAGTTGCGTCACGGCCAGCTCGTTATCATCGATCGCCTACGCGAAACGGTGCGACTGTCCGAAGGCCTTGAAAAGACCGGCGAACTGAGCGAGGCAGCCTGCGAGCGGGCGCTGGAATGCCTGTCCCGATTTGGCGAGCGTTTACGCGACATGCGCGCATCAAGCGTACGCGCAGCCGGCACCAGTACGCTGCGGCGGGCAAGCAGCAACCGCGAATTTCGTGATCGTGCGGAGCGCGCGCTGGGGCATCCGATCGAAGTCATCTCCGGTATCGAAGAGGCGCGCCTGATTTATACGGGCGTCTTGCACAGTCTGCCGCCCCACACTGGTTACCGGCTGGTCCTCGATATTGGCGGCGGCAGTACCGAGCTGATTCTCGGCGAGGGTGCGGTTACCAAACGGCTCGAAAGTTTGCATCTCGGCTGCGTCTCGATGACCGAAAGGTTCTTCCCGGACGGGCGCATTACTCACGCAGCGTTCGACAAGGCGCGGATCGCCGCCCGCCTCGAGCTGCGTCCTGTAAAAGCCTTCTTCCGCAACTATGTCGACGCCCAGGTGATCGGTACCTCCGGTACGATTACCTCCACCGAAGCGGTCGGCCGCCTGTCTGGAATTGTCGAAACCGCGGGGCTGACGCCGCAGGCGGTCGAGGCACTGATCAGCAAGGTAGTGGAGCTCGGTCACATCAGCGAATTGTCTTTGCCTGGCCTGTCGGACCGCCGCGCCCAGGTGTGGCCCGGCGGTCTTGCGATCCTGGTCGAGTTGCTGCATTCGCTGCGCATCCCGCGCCTGCATATTTCCGATGGTGCGCTACGTGAAGGCTTACTTTACGAATTGATCGGTCGTTTGCAGCATGAAGATGCGCGCGAGCGCTCGGTCCGGGCGATGGCAGCCCGGTACCACGTCGATGAACAGCAAGCAGAACGGGTTGCGCAAAGCGCCAAGCGCCTGCTTGCACAATGCCGGGCGGACTGGGACCTGGGCTCAGAGCTTGCTGCAAAGATGCTGGACTGGGCGGCGCGACTGCATGAGATCGGGCTCGACATTTCGCACGACGGCTTTCAGCGGCACGGCGCCTATGTTGCCGCCAATGCGGATATGCCGGGATTTCCGTGGACGGAGCAGGCGATGCTCGCCTACCTCATCGCGAGCCAGCGACGCCATTTCGACAAACGCGAGCTCGATCGCGTGCCGGCTTCCTGGCAAATCAAGGGCCAGCGGCTGGCAATACTGCTGCGTCTGGCGGTGCTGTTGAATCGTAACCGCAGCTCGGAGGCCGCGACCGAGCTCGCGCTGGACGCCAGCGACGATTCCCTGCGCCTCGTGTTTCAGCGTGACTGGCTGGACGACAACCCGTTGACGCTCGCCGATCTGCAGCGCGAACGCGGCTATCTTGAGGCCATCGGCTATATGCTGAACGTTGATACAGCCGGCTAGCGCTAGCCGGCACGATCGCTGACGCGCCCCGCATAAATCCCACCCAGCACGCCCGCAGATTGCGCGCCGGTAACAGACGGCAGGTTGCCGGCCTGACCAGCGAGCCGGCACGCGGCCAGCCAGGCGAACGCCGCTGCTTCGATCCAGTCCGGCGCGATGCCGTAGCGTGTCGTGCTTTCGACTTTTGCCGGCGCACAGGCTTCACGCAGCTTCGAGACGAGGAAGGCATTGTGCGAGCCGCCGCCACAGACCAGGACCTCATCCGTACGCGGCGCATGCGCCGCAATCGCATTGGCGACGGACCGCACCGTCAACTCACACAGGGTCGCCTGCACGGCGGCGGCATCGCGCCCGATATTGCCGAGCCGCTGGTCGAGCCAGGCATCGTTGAAATATTCGAAGCCGGTACTTTTGGGTGGCGCCGCCGAAAAATAGGGGTCGGACAGCAGGGACTGGAGCAATTCGGCATCAACCTTGCCGCTCGCTGCCCAGTGTCCGTCGGCATCGTACGACTGGCCGAGCTGGCGCCTGCACCAACCGTCCATCAGGGTATTGCCGGGGCCGGTGTCGAATCCAAAGACGTCGGACTGGTCGGCACGCAGCACCGTGATATTGCCGAAGCCGCCCAGATTGAGAATCACCCGGTGTCGGTCCTCTGTCGCAAACAGCCAGTGATGGAATGCGGGCGTCAGCGGCGCGCCTTCTCCCCCCAGCGCAACATCGAGGCGCCGAAAATCCGCGACCGTCGTAATGCCGGTCCCTGCAGTAATGATATTCGGGTCGCCAATTTGCAGGGTGAACGGCCTAGCGGCGCGCGGCTGGTGGCGAAGCGTCTGGCCATGGCTGCCAATCGCCGCGACGGATGCGGGCCGCACGCCGGCATCGCGGAGCAATTGCAGCGTCGCGTCGCGAAACGATTCGCCGACCCACTGATCCAGCCGCCCGTACTCGTCGAGCCCGCAGGTGTCGGGGCTACGGCTGGCGAATTGCAGCGCTTCCCGCAGCTCTTCCGGGTAGGGGGTGGTGTAGGCGGCAACGACCTTGCAGCTACGTTCCGCCAGCGCAACCAGTGCCGCGTCGATGCCGTCCATGCTGGTGCCGGACATCAGTCCTACGTACAGAACCGGCTCGCGTGGCGAATCCGACAAGCGACTTACTCGCTCGAATACGATGCGATCTGGGTGCGCTTGTAGCGATTCAGTTCGTCGAGAATGGGTTGCGCAGAGGCGATGAACTCATCGCGGTACTCAGCCCGTATCGGATCCGCTTGCGGTAACGCGACGGTTCGCGGGTTGCGATGCACGCCGTTGACGCGATACTCGTAGTGCAGGTGAGCCGCGGTGGCGAGGCCGGTGCTGCCGACGTATCCGATTGTTTGGCCCTGCTTGACGCGCCTTCCGTTCTGCGCATTTTTTGCGAACGAGGTCATGTGCGCGTACAGCGTCGTGATGTTGCCGCCGTGCTGCAGAATAATCGCGTTGCCGTAGCCACCCTTGCGACCTCTGAAGATGACCTTGCCATCACCGGCTGCCTTGATTGGCGTACCCTTCGGCGCGGCGTAATCGACGCCCTTGTGCGCACGGATGGTATTCAACACCGGATGTTTGCGGCGCGGATTAAAATTGGAACTGATACGCGTGAAGTCGACCGGCGCGCGCACAAAAGCCTTGCGGACGCTGCGGCCTTCCGGCGTGAAGTAATCTGACCGTCCGTCACGATCAACGAAGCGAATCGCGTGATTGGTGCGACCGGCATTGTTGAATTCAGCCGCTATGATCTCGCCCGTCGTGACAAACTTGCCGTCTTGCCAGATTTCTTCATAAAGAATGTAGTAATCGTCGCCACTCCTGATGTCGAGCACGAAATCGACATCCCAGGCAAAAATTCCAGCCAGGTTCATGATGAGCTTGTCGGGCAAGCCGGCAGCAGCGGCGCTTTCGAACAGTGAAGTTTCGATACGGCCGTAGGCATGATTGCGCCGAACGTCAATGGGCCGGTCGATCAGGGTGGCGGCGAAGCGGTCGTCATGCCGCGAAATTTCCAGTGCTCGTACCAGGTTGAGTTCGCGGTACAGGCTGATCAGCTTGCCGTTGTCGTGCTTGATCTCAAAGGTATCACCGGGCCGCAGCTTGGCCAGGTAATCACTCGCTTCCGGTAATTGAACGATCCGTGCCAGGTCCTGCAAACTGATCTTTTCCTTGCGGAACAGTTTTTCGAGTGTGTCGCCGGAACGAATGGTGTGCGTTACAAGGTCATAGCTCGGTGCAGGCGGCGGCACCAGGGGCGGATGAAATTCAGTGTCGACGCTCGCGGCAGACGTTTCCGCTGCAGCGCCCAGTTGCGAAGAGGCAGGCTCTTCCGCGGCGGTGGCAGCAGGCCCCGCAGGAAAGGATTCCGCTGCCGCTTCGGTCGCGGCCTCGGGTGTTTCGATGTCAGCGAGTGCCAGAAGGGCCGTGCTATCCCCTGCGGTAACGTCCGGCACTGGCGGCGCTTCGGTCACCAGCGTTGCGTCGCTGCTTTCAGCGCCGCCCATTGCCAGTGCGCCAATGACAATGAGTAGCGGCAGGCCCAGCCCGCAAGCGAACCATTGCCATGGTCTGAGCTTTTTCGGCCGGGCATGGGATGATGATTTGTAATCGTGAAGCAACGGGCTCACCGGTCTTTGCACGGTGTCTTCTCCCCCCGTGTTGGCGTTGCCGGTACTCTACAGCGGCGTTTCGGCCTCGTCAAAGAAAAGACTCTCAAAATCATTACCTTAATATCCTTTTGTGATGCCGCTTCTGGTTCGCGCGGGCTGCTGTCGGCGTACGCCGCAACAATGGCCCCGTCGGGGCCGGTCGAGCAAGCGGCGCTGTCTACTTTTGCCAGCCGGTGATGCTAAAGTCCCGCCCCGGTATCCAAAGAATCTGCAGCGGCAAAAATGAGCAACGACCGTAATCACACAAGCAATCACGAGCAGCTGCAGGAGCTTGCACGCGGCTGCGATGAGATCTTGCCGGAGGGCGGGCTCAAGGAAAAACTGGCGTTAAACCGACCGTTGGTCGTGAAAGCCGGTTTCGACCCGACCGCGCCCGATCTGCATATCGGCCATACCGTGCTGATCAACAAGATGCGGCAGTTTCAGGAATACGGCCACGACGTTGTATTCCTGATCGGCGATTTTACCGGGATGATCGGCGACCCGAGCGGCAAGAACGCCACCCGCCCGCCGCTGTCGCGCGAGGAGATCGAAGAAAATGCCCGCACCTACGAGGCGCAGATCTTCAAGATCCTTGATGCCGGGCGGACCCGCGTGGAATTCAATTCCACCTGGATGTCGGCGATGGGCGCGGCCGGACTCATCAAGCTGGCCGCCCAGCACACGGTAGCGCGCATGCTGGAGCGCGATGACTTCAACAAGCGGTATACGGGTGGTCAGCCCATCGCAATTCATGAGTTTCTCTACCCCCTGGTACAGGGGTATGACTCGGTAGCGCTTAAGGCGGATGTCGAACTCGGCGGTACCGACCAGAAATTCAACCTGCTGGTCGGCCGGC